>CAVRQT010000004.1:0-32881 GCA_963723515.1 Vulcanimicrobiota bacterium | reverse complement strand
TTTTCTTGAGCAAACGGCACGAGCTCTTCAACCCGTGGACTTCGCTCCCGAGGTTGTCGTTTCGAAGCCAATCTCTGGTAGCGCTCGAGCCCGTCGTCGCCCTTCTAACCCTTCATCTTGAGGATCGCATCGATCCCGACGGTATGCGCATCGGTTCCGATCATGCGCCGGCGACGCGAACCTTGCGGCCGAGGCTGCGCGCGATCAGGGCATCGATCTCTTCCATCGTTAGCGGATGCGTTTTTGCTGAAGGGGCCTGATGCTTCGATGTCCACCGCCTGTGTCGTTCGGCCGTAAACGACGAAGAACGAATACTCGCCCGCGATCGGACGTCCGTCGGCGACCGCCACGTCTGAAAGCCCATCTTCGCAACGAGCCGGCGCGCGGCTTCGTCGGCGGCCTCGCTCCATGGAATCGGCAGCGTGAACGAAAGCTGCACCGCGCCATCGTCCAGCGTGTCCCCGTATGGCTTGACGGTTTTGCTCACGACGGTGCTGCGGCCGGGATCGGACGCCGCTGGGTGAGGCCGATAGAACTCTTCAAAGGGATTCCAGTAATGCGCGTCCTTTGCGAAGACGCCTTCGAAGCCGCGGCCGCCGTCCGGCGGGCGGGAAACATCCGCGAAAAAACCCTGCTCGATCGCATCGAACAGGCCGCGTTGCGCAACGCGTGAGAGCAGCGCTTGTGCACCGTGTAAAACATCGTTGGCGCGTGTTTCGATGATTCCGCCGGGCTTGCACTCCAGATCATCGCCGAGGTGACGCGCGGTATTCATAATGTAGCGCGCGTTCTCCAGAGAAAGCGCGCGGTCGCCGAGAAACGGCGTGTGAATCGCTTCGGTCAGCATGCCGCACAGTGATCGCCTGATGCGTCATCACCGACGTCAGATTGAACATCGCGTCGATCAAATGCCCTTTGAAGATGTTGCCCGTCATGTGCTTGGTCGGCGGCATATACTTCAATGCTGCGTTCGGCAAGATTTGACGCTCGAGCTGTGCCTGCGCGATCTCGTACAGGAGTCCGTCTTCTAAATCGGGATCGATCTCAAATGCATCGCCTAGCCCGATTTGCGCATCCGGTAAGCCGGCGCGATGGGCGAACTCCTCGTTGATGAACTGCGATGCAAGGACCGCGGGCGCTTGTTCGACCGCATCGGCTGTCGTCAGATAATTATCTTCACCCGTGTTGATGATGATGCCGGAGTAAGCATTGAGCATGCGGCTGAAGTGCTGGTCGACGAACGTGCGCTTCGGATTGATATTGCGGAAGAGAATGCCGTACATCGAATCGTTTAGGAGCATGTCGAGCCGCTCGAGGGCGGCGATGACGGCGATCTCCGGCATGCACAGACCGCTCGCGTAGTTGGTCAGCATCACGTAGCGGCCGAGGCGCTCCGAAACTTCGTCGAGCGCCTCGCGCATCACGCGGAAATTTTCTTGCGTCGCATAGGTGCCGCCGAAGCCTTCCGTCGTTATGCCAGCAGGAACGTAATCGAGCAGCGATTGGCCCGTCGAACGGATGACGGCGATGATCTGTGCACCGGCCTCGGCGGCGGCAACAGCCGCGGTCTTGTCTTCGTAGATGTTTCCGCTGGCAACGATCACGTAGAGTAACGGCGGCGGACTCTGAGGCAAGCGCGAGAGCCGATTCACACGTTCATCACGACTCTTTGCAATGCGCGCGAGCGCCTGGGTCGCGAATTTCTTGCCGATCGCGCGTATCGCTTCGACCGGCACGTCCTCAAATGCAGTGACTGCTTTGCGCCCGGATACGAGTTCTTGCGCCAATGCGGCGGGCTCCAACCCCGTCTCGGCCAAACCGGCGCAGAAATACGTCGCAATCCCGCGCGCCCGTTGTTCGGACGCTACGCATCGACGATCAGATTGACCAGTGGAACTTCGTCGAGCACGCCATCGATCCCGAAGAGACGCAAGATCGACCGTTCGACCGAAACAGTCGAATGCGCGGCAATGAATTGCGAAACCGGCGAGACGATGCGCGCCGCCAGCTCGCGGCAGTCTCAACCGCTTTTTCGTCAATGCGAAGTTTCACGCTACACCACTTTAGGCCGCACGGGAGAAACTCCTGATGCCCGTTCGGCAACATAGCGCGCAACCGCCGAGCGCCAATGCGGCGGCTCTTGGAAGCCCGAGCTTCGCAATCGTTCGTTCGCCAGCGAAGAGTTTGCCGGCCGCCGGACGTCGGCGCCCCATTGCGCGGTCGAAACCGGCTTGACTTCAGCGTCCAAACCGGCTTGCGGGAGCGCTTCAATTGCGAACTCATACCAGGTGCACGAGCCGCTATTAACGACGTGGTACAAACCAAAGTCGCCGCGCGCGACGACTTCGCGAACGGTTGCCGCGACATCGCGGGTGTACGACGGCGAGAACGTCATGTCGTTGACGACGCTCGAGATTTTTCCCGCGGCGCCCGCCTGCAGAATGCGGTCGATGAAGGTCTAGCCCTTCGATTTGCTGCCGAACCGGCCGAAAACTCCGCTCGTGCGAAAGAAAAGTGACGCGAGCTCGCTGCTTTGACAAGCAACTCGCGGCAAGCTTCGAAAGACCGTAGGCCTGAATCGGTCGCGGCTTATCGTTCTCACCATACGGCTGGTCTTTCGTACCATCGAAGACGTAGTCGGTGCTGAACGTCGCAACTGCGCATTGCCGTTCCTCACACGCTCGCGCTAACGCGCCGACCGCGACGCCGTTGACTTCCAGTGCGCGCAGCGGCTCGTATTCGCAGACTTGCACGTTGTGAAATGCAGCGGTGTTGATCAGCAGATCCGGATTGTAGCGCTCAAGTGCTGCGGTAACGGAGGCGTCGTCTTCGATCGAGATGTCGGCGTGCGTCAGACCGACCGGATTCCACGGCGCGAGCGCATCCATGAGATCCGTGCCGAGCTGTCCGCTGGCCCCGACGACCACGATGCGAGAAAACCGCGCGTTCTCCGAAGCCATAGCCGCCTATTTAGGGGCGTCATGCAACTTTCCAGCCCCGCCGCGGTAGCAACGCGAGAAAGACCGAATCCGGGGAGGATGGCGATCGAAGGGCAGAGCGACGAGGCTCTGGTGCGGCTTGTCCGCAGCGGCGATCGAGAGAAATTCGCCCTGCTCGTCGACAGATACAAACGTGGAATTACGAGCTTCATCAATGCCGCGGTCCGCGGGTCCGCGGAAAGCGCCGACTTGGCGCAGGAAACGTTCCTGCGCGCCTACGCGCATCTCGGTACGTTCAACCCGGCACTTGGAAAATTCTCGACTTGGCTCTACCATATCGCGCGAAACGTCGTTCGCACGCATCTCTCGCGCGCAGGGCGCCGCCCCCAGACGCAAGAGCTTCCCGAAGAGCAGACGCTCGAAAACGTCCTGCCTGATCGCTCGTTGGAATCTGACCCGGCAGCCGGGCTCCTCCGCTCCGAAGCGGAGCGCGAATTGCGCGCCGCGTTGGCGGAACTTCCGGAGCGTACTCGCACCGTGTTAGCGCTTCGATACTACAGCAACATGGAATATCAAACGATCGCGACGACCCTCGGACTTTCGCTCGGCAACGTCAAGACGCTGATCCACCGCGGTAAGATCGCGCTCGCTCAGAAAGTACGCGCGCAACAAGCACGCCATGCCACTGCGAGCAAGGAACGCAAACCGAGTGCGCTGCTCACATTGTAGGCCGCTGCTCGGCGCCTACGTCGATCAGGCGCTCTCGCACCGCGCGCGCTATCACCTCGCGCATCATCTGCGCGGCTGTCACGAATGTCGCTCGTGGCTCGAAGAGGTTCGTGCAGTGGACGGGCTGCTCGAGACGATGCAGCCGCCGGAACCTGCGATCAATTTTACGCACGCGGTCATGTCCGAAGTGCGAACGATGCCGATCCCTTATGCGCATCGCCCGAACCAGTGGCTGCTGCTGTGTGCGTATATCGCCATCGCGTGGATCATCATCGGCGCATGGCTGAAGCTCAGTGGACTGAGCATTGCGGCCGCGATCGCAATGGTGGGGAGCGCTGCTGCTAATTTGTCCTCCTCCTTGCGAACGCTCGCTGAAGCATCGCATCACGCATTCGGCAACACGACGCCGGCCGTTGCGGCGGCACTCGGCGGCGTGCTGGTGCTTGATCTGCTCCTCGGCGCGGCGTTCGTTGCCTACTACACCGTTCTGCGGCCGCGGCTTGCGGCTGAGCTCGCCTATGGACGAAAGGGTTTTTAAAATGAAACGCGCTGCTTTGGTTGCTTTGGCGTTCTTTGCGGCTTGCGCGGTCTTTTCGATCACCCCCGCAGCCGCCACAACCGTCTCAGTCGACCACGGCGGAACATACTGGGGGGAGAACGTCACAGTCGACCACGACCAGGTCATCGAAGGCGACCTCACGGTCGTTGGCGGCGATGCGGTCATCGAAGGCACGGTCGACGGCGACGTAAACTGTTACGGTGGCCACGTCGAGATGCTGCCCGGTTCAACGATTACGGGCGAATATCACGAATTTGGCGGACCGTACGTTTCAGCGCTTGCGCCTTGGGCAACTGCTGCGGGCGCATCGTCTATCATGCACGAGAACGTTCGCATGCTGCAGTCACTGGCGTACGGCGCGATCATCTTGCTGGTGTTTCTGATCTTTCCGGTGCGTGTGCGCATCGCGCTCGACCGGCTCGAACGCCATCCTGGCCTCTCCGCCGGCGTCGGGACGGCAGCGTTGCTCGCCGTCATTCCGGTCGGCGTGCTGCTCTTGGTGAGCATCATCGGAATCCCGCTGATTCCATTGGAAATCGCAGCAGTGTTCGCCGGCCTCTTCATCGGCCAAGCGGCACTCGGCATGCTCGTGGGACGGCGTCTCTTCGAGCTCGTACGTCCGCACACTACACCTTCACCGCTCGGCGCGCTTGTGCTCGGCCTCGTCGTGATCGCCGCCGCGCAGGTTGTGCCCTTCGTCGGTTGGTTCATCACGATGCTCGTCGTGCTCGTCGGTTTGGGCGCGGGAATACTCGCATTCATACGCGAGAGCGGCTTCGGTGCGACGCGCGCGCCGATAAGCGGACCCCCGATGAACCCCGCCTAAGTACCGCCGGATGGCGACGATTCCGCGCGCCGTCCGGTTCGCTATGCGCACCTCACGGCTTCACGCATCGACGATCCGTGAGATGCTCAAAGTCACGCAGCAGCCCGACGTCATCTCCTTCGGCGGAGGCCTCCCGGCGCCGGAACTCTTTCCAATCGAAGCGATCGGCAACATCACGCGCGAGGTCATGGCGGCCGTTGGTCCGGCGGCCCTCCAATACAGCGTCACCGAAGGCATTCCGGAGATGCGCAACTGGGTTTCCGCGCGGATTTCAAGACGTTTTGAAATCGACATCGAGCCCGAAGAAGTGCTGATCACGAACGGCTCTCAACAGGGCCTCGACATCCTCGGCAAGATCTTCATCGATCCCGGCGACCACGTCGTTTTGGAAAATCCGTCGTACCTCGGCGCGATTCAAGCGTTCGATTCCTATCAAGCGCGCTATTTGACCGTCGATACGGACGAGGACGGCATGCTTCCCGAATCACTGGAGCGCGTGCTCGCGCATGCCGACGCCTTGCCGAAGTTCGTCTATCTGGTTCCAAACTTTCAAAATCCGACGGGACGCACGCTCGCCGCATCGCGCCGCGAGCATATCGTTCGGATCTGCGAGCACTACGGCGTTCCGCTGATCGAGGATGACCCGTACGGTGAGCTGCAGTTCGAGGGAGAGCCGGCCCCTTCGCTCATCGCCTACGACTCGACCGCGCCGATCATCTACAGTGGAACCGGTTCGAAGATTGTCGCGCCGGGGATGCGCGTCGCGTGGCTCGTGATGCGGGACCAGGAAGTGATGGAGCGGCTCGTTCTCTCGAAACAAGCGGTCGATTTGCACACCGGCACGTTCGCGCAATACGTTTTTGCAGCGTTCGTCAACAGCGGCGCCGCACTCGACGATCACATCGCGACGATTCGGCGCGTCTATAGCGATCGGCGAACGCACATGCATGACTGCTTGCGAGAATACATGCCGCTCGACGTCCGTTTCAACCGCCCCAACGGCGGCATGTTCCTCTGGGCAACGGTCGAGCGCAACGGCTTCGATACGGAGGAACTACTGAAGGTCGCAGCGCGCGAGAAGGTCATGTTCGTTCCGGGCGTCAGCTTCTTTCCGCATCGCGACGTTCACAACGGCATGCGCTTGAACTTCTCGAACGCCGGGGAAGATGATATCCGCCACGGCATCGAACGGCTCGCGCACGCGATAAGAGAGATGAAATGATTTATGCGAAGTTCGACGCTAGTCTAAAAGGGGGCCCGCCCGCGCCCTTCGGCAAGCTCAGGACTTGGGCGGGGGCGCGAAGATGCGTTTTTGCCGCATCGTGGCAAAAGCGCAATCGGAGCGCCAAGCGTTGAGCGAAGTTCAACGCTATCTAGATGGGGGTTTAGGACGACATGGCTGACCAGCATTTGGTGACCGGAATCTCGCCCGAGTCGGAGCCGAAGAAGATCGAGGATGCGCTCTGCCCGCGGCCGCCCGTGGATTGCAGCAAGGTGCACGTGATCACGGGAGATGCTCCGACGCAAGAGCACACAAGCTCAATTCTGCAATTCATTCATTCCAGCGAATACGCGCAGACGTCAGACGTCTCGCATGATGTGATTCGCGGCGATACGGCGATCATGACGGAAGCCGGCGGCGTCAACGTGCCCGGCATCAGCTCCGATACCCGCTACGTCGGATTCTTCGCCCAGCCGCAAATCATCGACCATCTCGCGGATTGGCCGATTCCGCAAGATCAAATTCAAAACTACAACGAAGCGATTGAAGCTGGCCGAGCGGTCGTCACCTACAAAGCGGATCCATCGGAAGCGCCGCAGGTCGAGCAAGCGTTCAAAGATGCGGGCCTGAAGAACGTGAAAACATTCGAAGGCAGCGCGCAATAGACTAAGACTTATCTCTTCTTTTTACAACGAACTGACGAGCGCTCGTTTTGGCGCTGCGATTCCTTTCCCGTCGTTACGATGACGCTTTCCCGTGAAAGCTCTGACTTTTTTTGCACCAAATCAGTAAGTTGCTCAAAGCTTGCTCTGCAAAAAAAGCGGGCAGCAGAGAGGCCAACGCGATGGGTTGGCCCGGAGCCTGTGCTGAGCGGCGTCGAAGTGAGCGGTTTCACGGGGAAGTGTCATCGGAACCGCGCAAGATTTAATCAACGCCACGGCGCGAGCTGTTCGAGCGCCTGCGCCAACCATTCCCCGACCATCCGGCGACCGTTGAGCGAAAAATGAAAGTCGTCACCCCCAAAGAGTGGCTCGTGCGTCGAGAGCCTTTCGTATTGGTAGAACTTCGGCCACAAATCGATCAGTTTGACACCCGATGCAACGACGGCCGCGTTCATCGCCTTCCCGATTGAATCGTCCCAATCACTCAAATCCTGCGTTACCTGAGTGTATGCCGATTCGGCAACGTCGAACTCGTATGGCGCAGGGTGGGTTACGACAACCAGAGGTACCCCTCGCGCAGCAAGCTGCTCACGCAGCTGTCGAAGACGTTGCACCAGTTGCGGTTGCCATGAGCTAACCGGCGGCAGTTTGCCGGTCTGATCAGCGAATGAGGACTGCAAATTGCCGATGTTGAGATTGAGCACAACGAGATTCACTCCGCCTAACTTCGCGAGCCATTCCGCATATTGCGCAGCCACGCCGACTTTCTCGTTTTCCGCCACACCGATCAGTCGAATCTGACGAGACGTGACGTGGTCCGCGTTCAACTTGCGTTCAACGATGGACTCAATTGAATCTGACCAGGTCGTATTATTCCAAACCTGCGAATTTCCAACGTAGGCGATTCGGTAGTTGTCGTTTGCCAGTCCAAATGCGGGATCGAGTAATCCCATTGCGGGTGCGACGGCGTGGCGGTAGTCGATGTCCCTGATTGCTCTAATGCGCCGATTTCCTGCGTCGGCGATGACGAGTTCGTTTCCTCGCACGGCGATGCCGAGCGGCGCGTTAAACAGGGACGCCGGGCCGCCGCCGTCTTTGTAGCCTCCTGTATCACCGGATGCGTCGTCATTTGGCGTTCCGCCGACAATACGCAACGTGCCGTGTACTGTCTCAAGTACTCGAACCGTGTTTGTACGAGCATCCGTAAACGCGACCGTGTGGTCGTCAACCGCCGCCAGAGCTGTCGGAAACCCAAGTGGCCGCCGAGCTTGTACGATGCGCAACGTGCCCTTTGGGACCGGCGGGACGGTAACATCGTAATCTTCGACGCTCGGGAAGCGTTCGATCGTACCGTCAGGGTGCAAAATCGCGAGACCGAAGCGCTCCGCAACGTAGAGCAGCGGCCCTGAATCGGTATCAAAAACGGATACCGCGAGCGCTTCGTTGTTGTCGCTCGTATGGCGATCGATGGTCGACACGTTTCCCGCGGCAGAAATTTTGCGCAAACCCGTCGCGACGTCAGCAACATAGAGGTTCCCTGAGTGATCTACCGCTACGCCTTCAGGTTCCCGAAATCGGGCCTGCAGTCGCGGGCCGTTGATGTAGCCGGCCTCAGTGCTGCCGGCGTATGTCGTGACGATGCCGCTTCGGGAGAGTTTGCGAATGCAATGATTCCACGAGTCGGCAATGTATGCGTTGCCCAAGCGGTCAACCGTAATACCCATGGGTCGATTAAAGCGCGCCGCGGCGGCAGGCCCGTCGCGATAGCCACCGTGGCGAGCGAGTCCGACGACCGCGGAATCACGATCCACCGCTACGGTGCGCACGGCGCCTGAGGTTGTTAACTCGCGGATCTGCTGAGCTTGAGCGTCCGTGATGAAGAGGGTTCCGGCCCGATCGAACGCGACACCGGCGGGCATCATAAAGGAAGCGCTCGCAGCGCTTGCATCGACGTTGCCCCATGCTCCCGATCCGGCGAGCGTTGCGACCGTCACAGCGGCCACCGCAACGTCCGCAAGCCCAACGAGCGCGCCGCCAAAACAACAGACGAGCGCGGCGCGCAACATCCGCTTCATGGCGAAGTGACCGCCGTTTGAAAGTGAGCGATTGTCTTCGCAATGCCTTCCTGTAATGGAACCTTCGGTTGCCATCCAAGCACTTCGCGCGCCTTCGTGATGTCGGGACAGCGCCTCGCCGGATCATCCTGCGGCAGCGCCGCATGCGTCAAACGCACGGGCACGTGCGCCACTTCCGAAAGAATGCGTGCGAATTCCAGAATCGAAAATTCCTGAGGGTTGCCCAGGTTAATGACATTGCCGCGCAGCGACGACGCTTGCGCATACCGCACGATGCCGTCGACCAGATCATCGATATAACAAAACGAACGCGTCTGCGTTCCGTCACCAAAGATCGTTAACGGTTCGCCCGCAAGCGCCTGGCCGATAAAGTTTGGAACGACCCGACCGTCGTTCGCGCGCATCCTTGGACCGTAGGTGTTGAAGATCCGCAAGATCCTCGCGTCCACGTCGTGCGTTCGCAAGAACGCCATCGTCAGCGCCTCGCCGAACCGCTTCGATTCATCGTAGCAAGAACGCGGCCCAACCGGATTGACGTTGCCCCAATAGGTCTCTTTTTGCGGGTGTTCGAGCGGATCGCCGTAGGACTCGGACGTCGACGCGAAGAGAAACCGGGCACGATGCCGCACTGCGAGTTCGAGGCAATTGCGCGTTCCCGTCGCGTTAACCGCCATCGTCTCGAGCGGGAGCTCGGCATAATCTCTGGGGCTGGCCGGCGACGCAAAGTGCAAGATCAAATCCGGCGTGAGGTGCGCGGCGTCGAGCGAGTACTCGATATGCGCGATGTCCGCGGCGATGTCGGCATGGCAGAGCAGGAAGTTGTCGTTGCTGACCGCCGCATCGAGATTCGCCAATTTGCCGGTCGAGAGGTTGTCGACGCCGATCACTTTACAATCGCGCCGCAGATATGCATCGACAAGATGCGAGCCGATGAAGCCGGCCGCTCCGGTGATCAAAACGGCCATCCCGCTAAACCTTTTCGACCGGATGTTTTGGCGCGATGCTCGCGGGGATCATCGCCGCGGCCGATTGCGACGAGGTCAAAGCCCTCTTTGGCGACCTCCGCCGCCTCGTAGATGTTACGGCAATCGAAGATCACGCGGTCCGACATCGTCGCCGCTAACGTCTTGAGATCGAGATCCTTATATTCGCTCCAATCGGTAGCGACGATCAGTGCGCGCGCGCCACGCGCGGCATCGTAGACATCATCGCACCAGCGCACGCTCCCGTGGAGAAGCTGCTGCGCGTTTGAGCTCGCGACAGGATCGTGCACGGCTAATTGCGCGCCTTCCGAAAGGAGTTTGCGCGCCAGTGCGATCGCGGGCGATTCGCGCACGTCATCCGTATTCGGCTTAAACGCCAGCCCCAAGAGCGCCAGCGTGACGCCTTGCAAATCGCCGAGCCGTGAAAGGATCGCGTTGCAGTAGATTTCGATTTGCGCGGCGTTTGTCTCAAGCACCGAGCGCAGGCACCCGCGGCCTGACACCCTTCGATTCCGCAAGCCTCGTGAGCGCCATCACATCTTTTGGAAAGCATGAACCGCCGAAGCCAAGGCCCGACTGCATGAATGCGGTTCCGATGCGATGGTCGCTCCCAGCACCGGCGACGACGTCCTTCACATCAGCGCCGACGGCGTCGCACAGATTTGCGATCTCGTTGATAAACGAGATCTTCGTCGCAAGAAACGCATTTGCGGTGTATTTGATCATCTCGGCGGTTCGCACGGACACCAGAACGATCGGGACGCCGAGCGGCGCGTAGAGCGAACGCATCGTTTCGCCGGTTTGCGCATCGGGTACGCCGAGCACGATGCGATCCGGATTCATGAAATCGGAGATCGCAGAGCCTTCGCGCACGAACTCGGGATTCGAGACGACGGCGACCGGATGCTGGCCGCTTCGGTACTCATCGATTAGCGTTGCGACGAGATCGCCGGTTTGCACCGGTACGGTCGACTTGTTCACGATGATCTTTTTGGCGTTCAGATGTTTGGCGATCGTCATCGCTGCCGCACGCACGTCCGTGAGATCGGCATGCCCGCCGTCTGCCATCGGCGTGCCCACCGCAATGAAGACGATGTCGCTTGCCGTGACGACTTCCCGCGGATCCTTAGAGAAGAGGAGGCGTCCGCTTTTCATGTTCCTCGCGACCATCTCGGCCAGACCCGGTTCGAAGATCGGTACTTGGCCGCGCTGCAGCGTTTCGATCTTTTTCTGATCGGAGTCGTAACAGTAGACGCGGTTGCCGAGTTCAGCAAAACACGTCGCGGTTACCAAGCCGACGTAGCCGGCACCAAACATGGAAAGTTTATGCATCTAATACGCCCATCCGATAATGCGGCGCGTGCGCTTCTTTACCCTAGTCTGCGCGAGGAGCGACGCGCAAATGAACAGAACGGCGCCCCGCAATGGGGTCAGCCGACGGCAATCAGATTCATCCGACGGCCGTCATCGCGCCGACCGTGCGAATCGGCAAAGGGAATACAGTCGGCGCATTTACGACGATCGAAGGCGATGTGGTCATCGGTGACGACAATTGGATCGGGCCGCACGTGACGATCGGCACGCCGGCGCAATACACGACTGCGAAATACGAATTCACGGGACAGCCCGTCACCGGAATCCGAATCGGAAGCCGTTGCGTCTTTCGGGAATACACGACGGTGCATCAGCCGTCGAAATTTCAAACCATCGTTGAAGACGAATGTTACTTCATGGCCTACTGTCACGTCTCGCACGATACACGAATACGCCGTAACGTCGCGCTCGCCAACAACACGCAAATCGGCGGGTTCACCGATGTCGGCGAATACAGCACGATCGGCCTCTCCACGATGATTCACCAATACACCACGATCGGCGCCTATGCGATGATCGGCATGGGAAGCGTGATCAGCAAAGACGTGCCGCCGTTTGCAAAGGTTGTCGGTAATCCGGCGCAACTGCTAGGAATCAATGCGGTCGGCATGGAGCGCAGCGGCTTTGATGCGGCGTGCATTGCCGAAGTCGAGCGCACGCTGAACGAGCGCGACTACGTGCCCCCTTCGGAACTGTTGCGGCCGTTGTTCGAGCGTTTCGCACAACGGCGCATGGAGACCAAGCGTCCCTTGCTAGAGATGATACGTTCGACAACCTAGAGCGGGGGCGCCTGAGCGGTAACCGGCTCTCCGCGATTTGGTGGGCGCTAGGCGGCGCGCTGCTTTTGCTGGCGCCGTTTCTTCTGCACAACGGCATTCCGGCATATATCCACGATTGGTCATGGCCTCCGGATCAAGCCGGTTTGCGTGCGATGAGCGGACGCGCTGTCGCGGCCTGGGTGCCGGATGGTCTCGGTGCGCCGAACGTCTTTGCAAGCGCGTTGCCGCAATTCTATCTCGAGTGGCTGCTCGCGTGGATTGTTCCATCCAAAGCGGTGCTGGATTTGCTCTTGGTTGCGACCGTTGCATTCGGCATCGCGGGCGGTGCATTTGCCGCGCGAACGCTCTTAGCGATCGCGCCGCGCTGGGCGTTGCTCTGCGGTTTTTTCTACATGGCGGGTCCGGTGGCAATTGCGAAATTTGTTGCCGGGCACACATCGTATCTGGAAGGCTACGCGGTGCTGCCGTTTGTCGTCGCGCTTATGCTTCGCAAAGAACCGAAGAACCGCCGGTTATGGCTGCTCCTCACCGGATTAGCGCTCGCATTTTCGAGCGTTCAACTGCAGATCTTCGGCTTGGCGCTGTTGATTCTGATCTTCGCGATCCTCTTTCGACGGCGCACCGTGATCGATGCGGTTTTGATCGTTCTTATCGCCGTCCCGTTGCTGCTTCCCGCGCTGCTCGGCGCAACCGTGCTCGCCCAACCCTCGCATGGTGCGCTCTCGATGCAGCGCGCGGTGCTCTCGTGGCAGCTGCAACAGAGCGTCGCTCCGCTCGAAGCGTTCGAAGCGCGCGGTTACTTCGTCCACTACTACGAGTTGTTGACGCAATTTTGGCTGCAACATGTGTTGTTGCTCTTCCCGCTCTGCGCGATCTTTGCGGTGATCGAACTGCGCCGCGACGTGCGCACGATCGCGTTGCTCGTGATACTCGCATTGATTGCATGGCTGACGGCGACCGGGCTGCGCGGTCCGCTTCACGAGCTGTGGCGCGTTCTCTTCACGCGCGTGTCGGCACTCTCGGTGTACCGTGAACTGTACGATGTGATGGCGCTCTACTGGCTCGTCTGCGTCTTGCTCGCGACACGTTTCTGGATGACGCATCGCGCAGTGGGATGGCTCTTCGCCCTCTTCGGATTGTGGGCGACCGTGCCGGCATGGTTCGCAGCCCCAAACGTCTTTGGTTGGGCGCCCTCTGCCGGCGGTCGTTGGTGCACTAAGCACCGAGGCACGCAATCTGCCGCGCGGCCGCGTCGTTTGGTGGCCGGCGCAACAACCGCTCGGCCCTGCGGACCGTGCGGTCGGCGGATCCGACCCGCTGGCATATACGCCGCTTGCGCAAAGCCGTCCACTTTTCGAGTATCAGCCGTACGGTTCGTTCGCCGCCGCGTTGGCGCTTGCGGGGCGCGGCGCATGGACGCCGGCGGAGGAGATCTTCGCACGGCTGGGTGTCGTTGCGATCGCCGATCGACGCGATCTTGCATCGTTCGTCTCACGAAAACCGCAGCGCTCCCAACCGATTCCGGCTGATTCGCTTGCGCGACCACTCGCGCACGTTGACGCGACCGATCTCTTTGAACTTTCGCAGCCGGCGCCGATCGTGGGGCTGCAGAAGTCAGCCGTCTTCACTCGTCCGGTCAATCCGCTCGCGCATTCTGTTCTGGAGACGGTGCCCGCGCGCGGCCGTCTCGTCGCCGCCTATCCTTATTATTACGCGAGTCCGGCGATCGGATTTTGCGGTCAGGCAAGCGTGCTCGGCTACCCCGCCGACGTGATCGCGACGCATCATGCATGGTATTTCGTCGCGCCGTTCGGCTCGATGCAGCGATGCGGCTGGGTGAATGGTTCAGCGCTTGAGCGCTGGCGAGGCGACGCGTTGGTCGTCGCGGGCGGCTGGGCGGAGCGGCCGCTGCTTTCGCCGGCGCAAAGTGCGCTTGAACCCGCCGGCTCGGTTACGGTGCGCCGGTTCGGCAATGACGAGATCGAGGGCGACATTCGGACGGCCAGCGGCGGAGTGCTCGTCTTTCGCAACGAGTTCGATCCGCGTTGGACGCTGAGTGACGGCGGCCGCGTAACGGGTTCGCGCCTCGTCGACGGATTTGCAAATGGGTGGATTGTGCCGCCGGGCGATCGGCACTTCCACTTATGGTTTGCGCCGGCCGGTTACGTGCGAGCAGCCGTTGCGCTGGGTTTGATTTGGCTGATCGTCCTCTTAGGCGAATTGACGCGCGTTCTGCGCGACCCGCGTTACCGCACCGCTTCGCAGTGAACTCGTTAGCGCTTCGAGCGTCGCAACGACGCCTTCGCCTTCCCGGAATCCCGTCAAGGGCGCCTTCTCTCTTCGATGCACCCGATGAAGTGCTCGAGCTGAGCGCGCAACGGCTCGACCGTTGCAATCATCGGCGTCGTCGTCGCGCCGCCGCGATCGCTCTCCAGTCCGTCGTACCGCGAAAGCTTCGGCACCGCGAGATCATCGAAGGAGAAGGTCGCATTTTCGGCCACGATGTCGATTCGCCGCTCCTTGAACGGGTGCGCCCAGCTCAGGCGCAGCGACGCAATCGCGCCGTTTGAAAAGCGCAGCGTTCCGAAGACAACGTCGGCGTGCTGCCCCGGGTAGTACGAGTGGCCGACGGCGAACGCTTCCGCCGGCCGTTGCGCCATGAACGCGTGGATCATCGAAATATCATGCGGCGCAAGATCCCAAAGCGCGTCGACGTCTTCGCGAATTGGGCTGTACCCCATTCGCGATGAAGCGATAAAACGCACGTTCCCTGTCGCGGGCGAACGCAACTCACTTTCGATGTAGCGCACCGCCGGATGGTATAGAAAGACGTGCCCGACCATCGCGACGATCCCGCCACGTTCGGCAAGATCCGCGAGCTGCGCGGCGGTGTGCGAGGAGTCCGTCAGCGGCTTTTCGACGAGCATGTGTTTGCGGGCATCGAAAGCCGCTCGCGCGATTTCAAAGTGGTGCCGCGTTGGAGCGGCAATGACGATCGCATCGCAGTCCGGTGCATCCAGCAAACCGCGGTAGTCGGCAGTAATTCGTGCGTTCGGATAGGCGGCATGCGCCGCAGCGCGCGCGGCTTCCGAGACGTCCGCGCACCACGTCAACGTGGCGTCCGGCATCTCCTCGATGATCCGCGCGTAATTCGGTCCCCAATAGCCGTAGCCGACCAGGCCGAGACGAATCAAAGGGCCGCTCCCGGGGGCGTGTAGGTGATAATCTTCCACGGATAGGCGGCGTCGATAGACGGCTCCGCGGAAAAAGCGGGCGAAAAGAGCCGCGGCTCAACGGTGCGCCATTCCGGCTTCGCGTAGATATCGGAGCGCAATATGACGAATCGAACGCCGGCGTTGCGCATCGTGTTGATGACGGAGTGCTGCTCCGGCGTATTTGTAAGATCGAGCGGCGAGCGTGCATCGAGGAAGACCAACGGCTGAAGTACGCGCGCCTTTGCGGTAAGAAGGTCTTGCGCATACATGAGGCCCGCGCGCGATCCCGCTTCTGCAATCGGAAATTCAACGATGGCCGCATGAGCGGTCTCCGGCGGCAACACGGTTGCCGGGGAGCGCGGTATGCAGAGAAGAAACACAATCAGCGCTGCCGTCCAAACGACCGTCGACGCTAATCTTGCGCGCCAAGTAAGCGATCCCAGGAACAGCGAGAGCGCATGCGCGACCGGCAATGTTAGGGCAAACGACGCAAGTTCCAAGAAGCGCGCCGTGGGCCAACCGGCGGGCGCAATCACTTGCAAAACTCGTGCCAGGCTTATCAATGGAACGCCACCGAACTGCGTCGGAATTGCGAGAATCGCCGCGCCGATTGTAAGTGCGAGCGACGACCACAGCAATGCGACGAGTCGCGCTCGAGCCAACGCATAGAATCCGGCGATGGCCAGGAACGCAAACAAGACGATCGCAAGCCACCACACCGGCGAACCCTCAGCCCAGATGATCCGCGGAATCTCCTGCGCGTACCACCATGCCTCGCGCAACGAACTATCGGGGGCCATGCCTTTGACAAGCAATGCTGCGACGATGCTTCCGATAATAGCAAGAGCTCCCGACGCGCCGTACACCGCATTTGAAAGTTGCGCACGCGGCAGATTGAACGCTCGCAGGACCGCGATCAGCGCAGCCAGCTCATAGCCATTGGCTGTATTGCACAATCCGACGATAAATGCACTCGCGACGAAGGGGAACGGTCGTGCGCTTCCGCCGAGAACCGGCAAGATAATCAGTAGCGCAAGGCCCAAGTCGAACGGCGCGCTAAAGCGCGGCTCCAACCCGATTGGAAGCAGGAGGAACAGCGTTATCGCAGCCACGCTTTCCGCCCAGCCGAACGAGAGCAATTGCAGAAAAATCACGCTCGCGTAGATGAACAGCGCGAAACTGACCAGCGTAACAAGATTCGCAACAAACGCACCCCACGCGTTTGGGACGATCAGTTTGAGGATGGAAAGCAACAGCGAATCCGGGACCGCAACAAAAGCACTGCTTCGGTGGGCTACAACGATGCTCGGATCGCTAAGATGCGCGCCGTCGCGCGCGATGCCTGCGGTCAAGACGTGCGCGTTCCATTGCAATGAAGCGGATTGCGACCCAACGTAAACTTCTGCCGCCGAAAGCGATCATAATCAGCAGCAAGACGGCCGCGATCAGAAGCGGCATCCAGGCACGCCGGCCCGCTGATGCAGCACGAAGGCACGGATCGACTTCGTTCGCTGTGACGGTCGGATAGGCGAGCGTCGTTCTCGCTGCAACAAATTGCGACCGAATCCGCCGGCCCAGGCGCATCAGCGGTGGTCCGATGAGATACACTGCGACGATCGTGATCGCCAGCGCGAAGAGAGACTCCGAGAGCGCTTGCACGAGCGGCTGACCCCACGGATGAATGAGCGCGCCCCGCAGCGAGCAACGCCAACGCGACTTTGATTTGCGATTCGCGATCTTCGCGAAACACGCGTACGCCGATCAGCGCAATTGCAAGCAAGAGCACCGATTGCGGGAGTCCGACTGTGATACTTTGCGTGCTGGATGCGACCGCTAGCAAAAAAAGTGCCGCGGCGGCCACGATCAGGATTGTTTTTGAGAAAGCGTTCAGCGGCGCCACCAATAAGCGGCCAATGCACAGGCAAAGAGGATCGTTAGGGTCGTCAGCACCTTACCGATGACCGCGAAGTCTTGCGGTGCGAAATCGATCACGTAGTCACCAGGACCGACGCCCTCAACGAACCACGTGTTGTTGTAAGCGCTGCCCATCAGATGTTCACCGGTCGCGGGCGCAAGCCACCGCATTGACCACGTCCATTGCAAGCGGTTGCGTGGAGCGACGGATGGAATTAAGCGCCAGCCGGCGTGATACGTCTCTGCAAACGAAAGCCAAAACGCCCGTTTGCGATCGACGTGCACCGCAAACAATTCGTCGTCAATGTGGTGAATCGTGACGCTCGGCGCTGGCGCGCTACGCGGGAGCGATGGACGGAGGGTGACGCTCCGCACTGCCCACGACATCGGCAGATTCGTAGCGAGCCGATGGTTTCCAACCCGCAATTCTATCGGGGCGAAGCGAAGGGCGACTTGGTTCTTGTCGCCGGCCAGGGGCGTCACGTTATCAACCCTTTGCGGCTTGCCGTCGATCTGCAGCACATCCCCAGCTGGTTTGCGAGTCGCCTGCGTCGTTGCTTGAACGAAGGCCAGATCGCCGAAGCCGAACACAAGATTGCGCGGTACGCCGATCGGTATCTCTGGTGCAGGCGTCACTTTGAACTTGAGCATGATGTAACCGAGTCGCGGCCGTAACGTTCCGGCGCGATACGCGGCGACCCGGCGCAAATCGAAGATGAGCTCGCGCCACCCTTGGTCGGCTGGGAGCGAAAGTGTACCGCCGTCAAGCGTAATCGGCGCCGCCAATTCCGGAAATGTTGCTTTCGAAACCCAGGCCGGCGGCGCGGCGCTTTCCGATGGAGCATTCGGCGGAGTCTCAAGCTCGGCGTAACCTCGCGTATGCCGGACGGCGTAGCGAATCCAAGCTTGAGAATCAACTCCTGGTTGGAAACCGGCTGCCAAAAACGGAGGTGCATCCACGGATAACGCCCGAGATCGATCGGCGGCAGCGAAACCTTGAAGGCAACCGAGGATGAGGTACGGACGGCTGCTGTTGTTGCGGTATACAGAACAGCGCCGCTGCGCACCGTTCGCTTGAGCGCGCTGATTGCTTTGAGTTGCGGCCGCATATCGACCGAACCAAAGGTCAAATGGTAACCAGCCATCGGATACGCAGGCGGATCCGGGTCCGAGCAGGCGATCTGCAATCCGCGAAAGCGGAATGAAACGTCATCCGGCGTCTGCGAGAAATCGGTGAACGGCGGCTTTCCCATGATCAGATGGAGGCCG
The DNA here is from genome assembly GCA_963723515.1 of Vulcanimicrobiota bacterium. GTDB lineage: Bacteria > Vulcanimicrobiota > Vulcanimicrobiia > Vulcanimicrobiales > Vulcanimicrobiaceae > JAFARW01. Next base: position 14,335 of record CAVRQT010000004.1, on the reverse strand, counting down.
ATCAACCGAAAGCGATCGGCTTGCGGCGGGTTGAACGGATCTTGTTGCGCTAGCCATTGCGGATCGCTCTGATGCAGCGCCGTAAGCTTGCCGAATCGGCGGTCTAATCCGGTCTGCAGAGTATCGCGAACATCGAAATCTTCAAGGTGCCCGCTCTCGTCGAGTTGCTTGTCCAAAAAATACCGTTTTCCGGCGGATCTAAAAACTCGAAGTGCAGCCACCCGGCTTGAATCTTTGGATCCGAGAAGTCGTAGTCGAACGTCACCTTCGGATCGTTCAGCAATGCAATCGCTGGAATCGCACGATGTGCAACGACAAGTTCTTCAAACTCTCCACCGCGCTGAAGGCGAATATGATATGTGGCGGATGTCCGATCGAGTGTCACGTTTGCCGGCGCATGCACGACCGGGAGGTTTGAAAGCACGGGATCGATGAATGGCTCTTGCGTGCCGGGAGCCGGCGGCGCGTCGGGATCGATGAGATCGGCTTCGCTGATAATTGCCTCGGCCAGCGGCTCATCAGAGAACGCGAGCAAGGGCCACGCACGCTCGCCTTCGGTGCCAATGTACGACCGGAAAGCCGGCTGCGGCATTCGGATGGCCCCTACAAGCATCGACGGGTTCAGCCGCTCGGCATGCTGCACATCGAACTCTCCAACCAAATCATGTTCGGCAGCAATGCTGCCTTTGAGCCAATCCCCGTGCGGCTGCACGAAGACGAAGTAGTTCGGACGGTCCAGCGTCCAGTAGCGCTGGGCGATGTCTTGCATTTGCACGCCGCCGAGCGAGAGCTGTTCGCGGTACAGCGCAGGCGTCTCAAGATAGATCGGCGCTTTGACGACATACGAGGCGCGCTGCCCCAAACGATTGTATTGTGCGTCAGACGCCTGTACTTGGTTGCCCGCAAGCAAGAGCGTTGGATGACGCGCGGCATCCATTAACCCCGTATCCGCGGTGGCGAGCAAAGTGTTTTCGTATGCCAATGCAACGCCGACGTTATAGGATCCGAAGGCATGCGGCAATGTTGCGCTGCGCCGGAGACGGTATAAGGCCAGGTATCGTCCGTTGTAGAGCTTCTGCAGGCGCGAATCACTGTCGAGATCGCGCTGCATCGCACGCGCCAGAAGCGGACCGAGCACCTGATATTGCTCGAAATCAAACGCCATCCGATAACTCGTCAGGAAGTCTTTGTGCAAAAGCACATACTGTGTGTCGTAGACGCCGAGCAACGAGATCAACTGCGGCAACTCCTGCGCTTGTATCAAGTCGAAGTCGTCGTAGAGCGGCGCCGCAGAGATGCTGCGCTGCTTGAAGATCGCGCTGTTGACGGCATGCGTCCGAAAGAGCAAGTTTTCGAAGTTGCCGCCTTTGAACCAATCCGCGATGTAAATCTCGTTCGGCCCGCCCGGTAAGGACAGAACGCGCTTCTGCGGATCATCTCCCATGATGGCGTCGACGCGCGAATAATCAGCCGGGATGTTTGTCAAGAAGTATGCATCAGCGACCCGTCCGGCAAGAAACGGCCAGATACTGATGAGAACGAGCGCCACGGCAACGACACTCGCCCACAAATAGCGGCGCCCTCGCGCCAGCACGACCAAGCCGATCGCCGCCAGCGCCGGAAGCGCGAGCATAATGTAGAGGGCGAATTTATCGTATGTTTGGCGGAAAGCCGCAAAGAGCGGAATGCTCGTCATTAGCGCGACGAGATTGAGTTGAAACGGCGGGTGCGCGCTCTTGCCAAGCTCGATGCCGCCCAGGAGCAACACCCAGAGCGCTCTCGCTATCCAGCGCCGTGACATGAGCGCCGCCACGGCAAGCGCGGCTGGCACATAAGTAGCAAAGATCATCAGCGCCGTATTGTAGAGCGGAGCATTCGGCGTCTTCGGCCACCATAAGAGACCGTCGAAGCGCAGCAGCGCTGCAATCGTCGTGCGCAACTTGATGAGCTCCGCCGAGGTGGTCAAAGCGGCGGCGTTGGCGCCGACCGGTGCGGAGACGTTGCCATGGTAGAGAAACATTGAAGCGAACGCCGGCAACCAAAAGAACACGCTCGTGACAAACGTTACAACAGCGACGGTCAAGGCGAGCCGGCCTTGCCAATTTTGCTCTGCGATCGAATTGGCAATGTAGACGACCGCAACGAGCAGAAAGCCGAGCATCGTATGCGCCGGATTTCCGAGCGTCGCCAACGTTAGCGCGATGCCGAAAAGAATTGCCGCTGAAATCGTCGCGCGCTTCCAAAGCAGGTAGAGCTCGAAGCCGATCACGGCGGGCCAGACGAAGACGCCCATTTGGAAGTTACTCGGGGGATACATCAGAAGCACCGCGGTGAAAATGTTGAACGTTGCAATCAAGCGCAGCGACGACATGATGCGATCGCTCGAATCAAGCGCGGACTTTCGGCGTAGAACTTCTCAAGGATCAACCATGCGATCCAAAAAGTGCCGAACTCACACAGCAGGATCTGCAGCTCGTAAAAGATGCGCCCAACGGCGGCGCTCGAGAGATGCAGCGCGTTGACGACGATGACAAGGAGCGCGAACGGAAGTGTCACGAGCGCTTGAAAGTTGACGAAACCGAGCGCCGTCTTGACCTCCCACGTGCCGGCGGACGTTCGAATCAATTGATCGGGAAAGAGTGTGTAAAAACCGCTGTCGTGGCCGGCAAAAAGTTTGCCCGCGGGAAGATTCGCGACCGCAACTTGGGTTGCGATTAGGAAGAGCAGCAGGCCGAAGAGCGGTATGAGGTAGCGGTCGAAACGTTCGCTGAGATTACGCTTCGACACCGATTCGTTCCAGATGCACCTTTAAGATGTTGGTGACGCGATCGATTTGCTGGGGCGTGATTTCCGCAAACATGGGCAGCGAAAGAACTCGATCCGCAGCCGATTCAGTACGTGGAAAGGCGCCCGCTGGGATATTGAGATCGCTGTAAGCGGGTTGCCGGTGAATCGGCACCGGGTAGTGGATGCCGACTTGGATGTTCTCATCGCGAAACCGCGCCATAAGCGCATCGCGGTCCGGAACTTCTACGACGTACAGATGGTACACATGACCTTCGTCCATGCGGCATTCGGGTGGCGTGAGACCAAGCTCAGCGATCCGTCGATCGTAGCGGCGGGCCGCAGCACGGCGCTTTGCATTCCACTTCTCGAGGTGTCGCAGTTTCACGCGCAGCACTGCGGCCTGCAACGAATCGAGACGATCGTTGTCGCCTTTGATCAGGTGCTCGTACTTCTTGCGCTGACCGAAATCGCGATGCAGACGCAATCCTTCGGCGATCTGTGGATCGTTCGTGACGACCGCGCCGCCGTCGCCGTACGCGCCCAGGTTCTTCCCCGGATAGAAACTGAAGCAGCCGACATCGCCGAAGGAACCGACGCAACGCCCGTTGACTTTGGCGCCGTGCGCCTGGCTCGCATCTTCGATCACGGCCAGACGATGGCGTCGCGCAATTTCCAAAATCGATTGCACGTCGGCGGCTTGGCCGTAGAGATGAACGACCATGATGGCCTTCGTTCTTCGGCGTCAAGGCCTGCTCAACATCCGCGGCTCGCATGAGATGATCGGAACCGACATCGACAAAGGTCGGTACTGCGCCGGTCTGCGACGTCGCGAGCGCGCACGCGATATACGTATTGGCCGGCATGAGGACTTCGTCGCCGGGACCGATCCCAAGCGCCAGTAGCGCAGCGCGAAGCGCGGACGTCCCCGAACCGACGCCGACGCAGTGCTGCGTTCCGATGAATCGCGCGAACTCTTCTTCGAATGCAGCCAGATCCGGGCCCATGATAAATGCGGCTGACTGCACGACGCGCTGCATGGCCGCGTCTATTTCAGCGGCATGATTCCGATATTGAGCACGCAAATCAACGAAGGGTAATACGTCCGGCATGAAACTCTTCAGGAGCAGCGCTTTTCCGGCGGTAAGTTGCCGGACCCTTTACCTCGCATTGCCCGTCATGTTGCGATGCGCATTCTAGTCGTTAGCCGTCATATGCCGTCAGCGCGCGTGCTTCCCGTCGATCATGGCGGAGGAACAGATTCCTTTATGCGGTCGGTGCTCGAATTGAGTCAGCGATTCAGCGGCCTGCAGATCGATGTCGCGACGATGGAACCCGAGGGGCCGAAGATCGTGCCGCCGCCGGGCGTACGCGTCGAGTATTTCGCCTCTCCGACACTCAAGCGTCTGCTGTGGCGACACCGTGAGGCGCGCAATCCGATCGCAGGTGCGGCGATTCTTCTCGCGACGGCCACCGGCATCGTTCGCACCGCGTTGCGGCTCACGAAATCATTCGATCACGATTTGATCTACGCCGTCGGCGGCCCGATCGCTGGGGTCGCCGGAATCGTGCTGAAACGTCTGACGAAGACACCGCTAGCGATGCATTTTCAATACACCTATCGGTTCGAGCGATCTTCGCCGGCGATCAAGAAAGCGGCACGAATATTTTACGGTCAAGCCGACGCTTTGATCGGCAATTGTGCGATGCAAACGCGCGACGCGATCGCAATCGGCGTCGCCGCGAAGAAGTGCCATGCGATTTTCAATTGGATTGACGCCCAAACGTTTCGTCCGCTCGACGGCCGTGCGCAGTTGCGGGCGAAGTGGCGCGTCGAACCGGCGCAAACGGCATTTTTCTTCGGAGGGCGCTTCGACTATACGAAGCACGTCGACCGCATCATCGATGCGCTGCGAGATTTTGATGCGCCGAACGCCGTCTTCTTTTTCGCAGGCGACGGCGTCTTGCGTCCGGCGCTTGAAACGCTTGCCGCGCAGCAGCCGAACATCCGCGTCCTTGGCACGATCCCGCCCGCGGAACTCGTCGAATTGCACAACGTGTGCGACGTCGGCTTTTGGGGCAGCGTCGATGTCGATTACCCGGGACTCGTGACGATGGAATCGATGTTCTCCGGGTTGCCGATCGTCACGTCAAATGAGACGATGAATCCGCTTTACGCGGGCGAGAAAGTCGAAGGCGATTTTCTCGGCGTGCCACGGTTCGCTCGATTGTATCCGCCGACGACCTCCGGGATCCGCCAGGCGATTGTGCGATTCGATCGCCCGGCGCGACGAGCTCAACGCAATGCGAGAGGACGTCGCAGCGTTTGCGCGCCGTCAATTCGGCTTCGGCAATGCAGTGCGGCTTGTCGACACGCTGGCAGACGTCGCAAAGGTCAGCGCCCCGACGGCAGCGATCAGCACGAGTCCCGCGTAGTCGATGCGATCAGTAGGAAAGCACGCCGATTTTTCCGGCGGCGCGCTCGCTAAACCAAATGGTGCGATTCGGGCCCTTGACGAGGTCAAACGGTTCACTATTCGGCGTCGGAACCGGGAAAAGGGTGACGACGCCCGCCGGCGTGATGCGCCCGATCTTGTTCGCGAAGGTTGCCGTGAACCAGAGGTTGCCGTCATCTCCAAGCACGATCGCTAGCGGATCGCTCTGTGCGTCGAACTCCGCGATCGCTCCCGATTGCAGCCGTCCAATCTTACCGGTTACGCACGCCGTTGGTCCTTTCACGAGACAACCGCTTTCCGTGAACCAGATTGAACCGCTCGGGCCTTGCGAAATCCCTCCGGGCAGATTGTTCTTGGTCGGAACGGCGAATTGGTTGGTCAGAGTGCCGCTCAAGTCCATGCGGCCGATCGCATCGCCGTTGACCTCGGTGAAGTACAGCGCGTTATCAGCGCCGATGACGATTCCGTTTGGGGAGCCGGCGGCGGGAAACGTCGCGATATTTCCGTTAGCATCAATGCTTCCGATCGTGTTCGTCCCGGGGTTCGTGAACCACACGGTCGTCGAAGGCGCGGGCTGCGCGACGATTCCCGTCGGAAATGGTTCAGCGGGACCGACCGCCGGAATCGTATATCGTGTCGTCTGATTCGTCGGCTGCACCTTCACAACGCTGTCAGCCAGGAGCGGTTCTGTGAACCAGAGGTTGCCTGCTGAATCAACCGTTATCTCCGCGGGAAAGCCGGCGATCGGCGTTTCACTTACCGCCCCGTTCGGCACAATTCGTCCGATTGCGTGCCCGTATTCCTCGGCGAAGACAATGGAGCCGTCAGACGCAACAACGAGTCCGCGCGGCGTAGCGTCCAATGTAACGAGCGTGTACTCCGATGTGACTCCCGGCAAAGACGCCGGCTGGTAGTCGGTCTTGAACGCATGCTTCTGCGCGCCCGGAAGTGATGAAGAAACACCGCCGCTGCAAGCGGCAACCGCGATCGCAACGATCGCAAGCGGTGCAGGAAGCCGCACGCTATTGGCCGTTTGGCGTAAACGCATAGAAACTCGGGCCATCGAACTCACCGAAGAAAAGCCCTCCGCTGACGATTGTGGGTCCGTCCTGAATATTGTGGGAACCTTGGAAGCGCCACAAGACCGCGCCCGTGTCGGCATCCAACGCCGAAACGCCTTGGTTGTATGCTGCGAAGACAATGCCGTTCGAAACGGCTACCGGCGCCAGCGTCTCTCCGGATGAGTGCACCGACCAAATGACGTGTCCTGCCATATCCAGCGCAAATATTCCAACCTGATTGACGGTAGCGAAGATCTTCGAACCGTCAGAAGCGGGCGATGCGATCATTTCGTTGCCCAACTGCGTCGCCCAGATGACTGCTCCGGTGAGCGGATTAAAGGCATACAGGTTGCCGTTCTTGTTGCCGTCGACGACCATGCCATTGACGTAAAGCGGCGTCGCTCCGTAATCGTAATCAAGTGTACCGTTATCGGTCGTGCTCGCTTGCGTCGTCCAAATGACTGAAAGGGGTTTGCTCCCGAGCTTGATGATCGCATCCGCATGGTTACTTAATGCGCCGCATGGGTTACCGGTCGCTACGTACAGTGCGCCGCTCGGGTCGACCATCGCGCCGCTCCAAATATCGTCGCCAGTCACGGGCGGCGCCGTCAAGTTCAGCTGATCGAGAACAACTCCGGTGCTCGGATCGTACGCCATGAGTTGCCCGTTTGCATCGCAATCGACCGCCTCGTTATTCGTCGATCGTCCGGCGAAAATGCGCCCGTTGGCAAAGATCGGAGAGCCGTTCAACGCACGATACGGCTCGTTGTAATTGTGCTGCCAAAGCAGTGTGCCGCTTGAGGCATTGACGGCATACATCGCTCCGGCACGGGGCCCGCTTCCGACGCTTCCATCATAAAGAATGCCGTTGACGATTGCCGGCGTGGCCTTGAACGGCACACCAACGGCTCCTAAGAACTTCCAGCGTATGGCGCCGGTGTTTTCATCGAACGCATAGATGAAACCGCCAACATCGGCAATGTAGACGATACCGTTGGAGACAACCGGCTCCGCACGTTCCCCGAAGAAATTCTGCGTCCACTTGATTTTGAGTGTCCCGACGTTTGCTTTGGTAATCGTCGTTTGCAACGCATTGTTGCCCGTTCGTTGATCGTCTCGCCGCTGCTCAGGCCATTCACCGGGTGACGGAACGGGCGGTGGCGGTGAGAGAGACGGTGACGGCAGGGGCGTCGGGTTGGCCGGCGCTTCGGGGAGCGATGGCGGAACCGCCGCCTCCTCCGCCGCCGCATCCCGATGCCAGCAAGCATGCACAAATGACTGTCGCGAGATAGAGCGAGCGGCCAACACGGCTCTTCAAATCCGTTGCCTCCGGTCTCATGTTCAAAGAGTGGTTGTCTGGGCCGCTCGTGCGGGAGGCTGCTACAGATTTCCTGCGGTGCTACCTGTTCCATGGACGCAACTGCTCGAGTTCTTTCGCAACCGCAGCTGCCATTACGTCGTCCGCGTGCGGTGTAAAGTGACCGTCGATCGAGAGAAACAGCGGCTTATGGGACTTCGAACGCAGGTCGGAATCGAAGACGCTCCACATGTCGAGCCACGATGCACCCGAGGCGCGAACCGGCGCATTGAAAAGCGCCGCAAGCTGTCCGTTCGGCGGCGCATGAACCATGGGTGACTGCAACGTTGCATACGGCTGCTCGGCAAGGCTGATTTCATCCCCGAGCGGATGGCTCACGATCAAGAGCGGAATGCCGGCGTTTTTTAATGTGTTGCTCATTTTGCGCAGCTGAGCGCGCATTGGTGCTTGCCACTTTTCCGCCTGCTCGATCAGATTTTTCGATCCGAGCGGCACATCGTACGTAAAAGCCGGAAAGAATGTGTTGAGCTGCACGACAACGGCGTCGGCGGCGTGCGCGGCAGCGAGCGTAGCCAGGTATTGCTGCAGCGGTGTGAACGTCGAGCTCATGCGCACCGTGACAACGCGCGCCCGTTTGCCGAGCGCGGAAAGTGCGCGATCATCATTTAGCCGTCGCTGCAGTTGGCCACCGATCGAATCAGCCGTATGTGCGTTTGACCAAACGAATGAATTGCCAACATAGACGATCCGGTAATCCGAAGGCGTGAAGTTTCCCGTCGGCAGTATCTGCGCATTCGGATCCAACGGTTCGCTGCGGTCGATTCCGCGAACGAGACGGATGCGTTTGTTGCCGGAATCAGCGACCGCGATTGTGCCGTCGCGCCGCGCCGCGACGCCCATAGGTGAATCGAAACGCGATTGCGTGGACGGGCCGTCCGCAAAGCCACCGCCGTAGTTGGCGGCATCCTCGATCGCTTGACCGCCGATGACCGATGTTTCCTGATAGGTCGTATCGAGATAGCGCACGGTTTGCGTTCGCAAATCGGTGTAGACGACGCCTTGCGTATCGAGCGCTGAAATGCGCAAACGGATAGCCGATCGAACGCTCGCCTTCGGCCGCGACGAGTTGGATTCCAGGCTGCGGCTGCATTTCGTCGGGCGTCAGGAAGCGCCGCGGGCCGGCGAAAAAACGACTGACGCGAACGACATTGGGCGTTTGCAAGCTCGAGAGTTCGACGACCCATAAGCCGACGACGTTCGTAACGAAGAGCATCGGCGCGGAGGGCGCCACCGAAATGCCGTAAGGCGCGCTGACCGGCAATTCGATGTTCGTCACAAAACCGTCCGTGCCGATTCGTCGAATGCCGGTCAACGGATCGGCGATGTAGAGATTTCCTAGGCGATCGGCGGAGATTGCCCGCGGAAGCATAAAGCCGGCGTCCCGACGCTCCCCTGTCGCGTCGCCCGGGCGAGATGCGTTTCCGGCAAAGGTCGTGACACGGCCCGACGGCGTCACTTCACGGATGCAGTGGTTGTACGTGTCGGCAACATAGATGCTGCCGTGCGGACCGACCGCAACCCCGCTTGGCTCATTGAACCGTGCTCCGCCACCAGTTCCATCCGCGTAGCCGCCCTCGACCCAAAGACCGTTGGCGCTGAGTTTGCCCGAGCCGGCAATCGTTCGAACATCGCCGTTGGGGCGCACGACACGAATTCGCTGCGCAGCCGCATCCGCAACGTACAGATCGCCGTTCGGTGCCCATGCGACGCCCGTCGGTAGTAAGAACGTCGCGGTTGCTGCGCTTCCATCATTAATACCCGCGCTTCCTGAACCGGCGAGCGTTGAAACCGTCGCGGCGCGCGCAGTGGATCCGATCGCGATCGAGATGACGACCGCAAGGCACGTGGTGAATCGGCCCAACAATACGTTCACGCCTTCACCGGTTTGCGTGCCGCAACCGTGATGAAATGTGCGTGGCGGCGATCGATGTTCCCAAGCAGCTGCGGGCAGCGGATAGTACCCCGCTCCCCGGATTGCGGTGATCTCGAAACCGTGCAGCTTGATGACTTCGACGAGTGCGCGCAGAGCAAGTATGCGGTGATGTTGCATCGCAAAGACCGCGCCCTCTTGACCGGAGAAGAACGCCAACGGATTGCCAACGCCGCCCTCTTTGGAAGTGATGTTCGTCAACGAGAAGGGTTGCCAGCCAATAACAAGCGATGCGATATTGTGCCAGCTAGCCGCATTCTCGGTCGATACAATTGCGCTGCCGCCGGGCTTGGTGATCCGAAAAACTTCTTCCAGAAAAACATCCGTTTCATAGAGGTGCTCGATCACCTGATTTGAGAGGACGATGTCAAAAGCATCGTCCGGCAGATTCAAACGCGAGTTCAAGTCGGATTGCTCGACCGAAAAACCTCGCTCGCGTACGCTGTCGATATTCGGAGCATGCGTTTCAACGGCGACAACGCTTGCCGGCGCCGATTGCCTGTGCGACATCCTGAGTCAGTCGTCCGTCGCCGCATCCCAAATCGCACAGCGCCGGATCGACGCGGCCCGCGTGCCGCATCGGCGGCAAGCGCGACGATAGCTCGTTCATTGGCCCGGATCGCGGCGTTCGAACATCTTTCCGAGCGCGCGCCGCAACGGCGCAGGCAACGCCATCTTAGCGCCGCGCCGCTCGGGCTCGCGCGACCAAAAATCCCGCGCCGCCGCAGGTGTACTTCACAAATTGCATGACGAGCAGTCCGAGCGCCAGCACCGGATGTTCGGCAAACGCCTTCCAGTGGCGAAAAAACGCCGTGCGAACCGGACTGACTTGCCGCCAGCCTCGCGCGCCGCTCTTGCGCACGAACGTACCGATGCTCTGGCCGTAAAAATACGACTTCGCGGCAAATTCCAGGAGCGACGCCGGCTCGCCGAGGTGCGTCTCCGCAGGAGCGATTCGGCCGATTCGATAGCCGGCGGCTAAGAGCCGGTTGTGGATATCATAATCTTCGCCCGCGATCAAGTCTTCATCGAAGCCGCCGACTGCCTCAAAGGCATCTTTCGAAAAAAATCGCGCGCCGACGATCGTCGCGTCGTATTTGTACATCGAGCGTTCGAAGTTACGCACCTGCGCCCAAAAACTGACGCGCGGATCGGAATCGTTGTGAACGGCGACGGCGTCGTACGCGCCGGTTTCGCAGAGCCGAACCGCTTCGCCGATCACTTCGGGATCTAATACGAAGTCGGCATCGATCCGATAGAGATACTTGCCGCGCGCCCGGCGAGCACCGGCGTTCAACTGCTGCGATCGTTCGTTGCCGGCATGCAAGACGAGATCCGCTTTCGCGCCTGCGATCTCGGCTGTCGCATCCGTTGAATCGTTATCGATCACGATCGTCTCCACGTTCGAATACCGCTGCGCTCGAACGCTCGCGATGCATGCCTCTAAATGCGCGGCGCTGTTCTTGGTGGGAATCAGGACGCTGACGAGCGGACCTTCGGTTTGCATCGTTCCGTTTGCGTCGGGCACCACTTTAGGATGCTGCGGCGATACGGTTTGGGCCGCGCATCGTATCGAGCAGCGCCGACTCGAAGGCATCGGCGGTGCGATCCCAAGTGTAGGCACGTGAGCGTGTTAACGCGTTTGCGGCGAGTTCGCCATAGCGCTCGCTCAGCAGCTTGCGGGTGGCGCCGGCTAAGGCGTGCGGGTCGGCAACGACGACGTAGCCCGTGACGCCGTCGACGACCGCGTCCCGCAGTCCGGGAACATCGTACACGACCGCCGGCTTGGCGCAACGCGCCGCCTCAGTGACAACGAGCCCCCAGCCTTCACGAACCGACGTCGCCCACAACACCGCAGACTGCATCAGCAAAGCGCGCCTCTGTGCATCGCTGACGCGGCCGTGAAAGACGACGCGTCCCTGAGCCACGGCATCTGCACGCGTCCTTCAGCGATTCAACATACTTCGCTTTGCCGTCGCCAACGATATGCAGCTTGCCGCTCCAACCGCTCGTCATCAGCGCGCTCGCAGCAGCGATGCACTGCTCGACCCGCTTCGAGCGCGTTAGACGCGCGATCACGATGATGTCTTGCGACGGGGCGGCCAGCGGCGCGCTCTCGACCGGCACCTCATCGACGGCCATTGGAAGCACGTAGGTCGGTCCGCGCATTCCGAGGCCATGCAAACTGCCCGCCGACGAGGGTGAGATCGTGATGAGCGGCAGCCTTCGATACGGCCGCAAGTAGATCGGTTCAGCGAAGTAGCCGATCGTACGCAGCATCGGAGGCGCCTCATAATGCCACACTTCACGGGCAAGTTGGCAAAAAAAAGCCGCCTTTGGCGCGCGCACGTACAGCGGCGTAAGGAAGGGCACGGTATTGATCTCTTCCACGACGCAGTCGAAGCGCCGCTCTGCGCGATACCGGCGAAACGCTTCCCAATGCACGCTGATCTGGCTTCCGGCGCGCACAAAACGAACGTCTTCGCGCGTTTCTTCCGCAAGCGCGTTCGGGTAGCGCGCCGTGAACCATTCCACGCCCCAGCCGCGCCGTGCCAGGCGCTCGCAGATGCGCCACGTCAAGAACTCGGCACCCCCGGCTTGCGGATGCCACGGGTCGCGCCAATTAAGGAGCAGCAGTCGCGTGTTTTTTTTCAGCCGAGGCTTGTCGTTCGGAGGTCAGCTCGTGAGCAGCAACTCGCTCGCGCAGCGCGGCGAGTGAACAGGATGGTACGCGGTCGTAGTAATGGCGCAGGCGCAGCCGGTAGAAGATGGCAAGCGTGTCGAGCGCGATCGTGCGAATGTCGTTGAAGGTGATGCGCCCGTACTTGCGATTGAATCGAAGCGTAACCGGCGCATCGACGATCTTGTAGCCGAGGCGGTGCGCGTTGGCCAGCACTTCGATATCGAACGCAAAGCGTTTGACGAGCACACGCGGGAAAACATCCTGCAGCACCTGACGCCGAAAGACTTTGAGCCCTGTCTGGGTGTCACGCAGCGGCAAACCGAAGAGGAGCCAAACAAGCGCAAAATATCCGGCGCTATAGATACGGCGGATACGCGGATAGTGCACGTTCGAGAGTGGATGACGCTTCGATCCGATGACGACGTCTGCGCCACGCGCAAGCAGAATCTCCAAGAAGAGCGGCAGCTGCTCCGGATGCAGCTCCATGTCGGCGTCGAGAAACGCGATGTAGTCGCCGGTCGTATACGTCGTGCCGCAAATTAATGCGCCGCCTTTGCCGCGATTGTCGTCATATCGAACGACGCGCACCCTCGGCCCATACTGCGCGGCAATCTGCATCGCATGCGAATGCGTGCCGTCGTCGCTGCCGTCGTCGACAACGACGATTTCATAGTCATAACCGAAGCCCGAAAGCGTGCTGACTGCTTCAGCGACGTTCTTGACGATCGATGCCGATTCGTTGTAGGCCGGCATGACGACGGAAAGCTTTCCGGTGAACACGCTAGACCCTACGAGTGACGGAAAGCGTTATCCTACTCAAACAATGATGCATGTCGCGCGCCACGCCCAAGCACTGAGCTTGTCGAAGTGTCGCGGGCGGGCCCCCAATTAAGCGATTGGCGCTTCGCGATTCTCCGGCGGACTCGGCAAGGCACGCGCAAACTTCTGCACGATCAGTGAGAACGCAAGCGAGAGTTCCTGAACGTTGACGATGCGGGCTGTGGCGACAAATGCGGCCGCCGCAATCGAAAGTTCGCCGAAGAGGAACCAAGCGCGCGCGACCATCGTTGGCGGATTGACGCCGAGCGCTTGAATCCAATGGAGCGTCGCCACCATGACGGCGGAACAAAACAGCACCTTGCCCGTCGAGATTAAGAGCGGTCGCCAGTCGATTCCGCGCACGACCCACCATACAAGAACCAGCAGCATCGTCATCTGAATCGTTTGACTGATCGCATTTGCCAGCAGCAAACCAACTGCGCCGAGCGTCGGGAGCCAAATGAGGGACAAGATCACGTTGATCATGACGCTAAAGATCGAGATCGCAACGGTCCAGCTGATTTGTCCGCACGCAAAACAGCTTCGCGTCAAGACGACGTTGGCGGCTAGGGCGACAAGTCCCATCGCACCATATGGCATCAACCCCGCCGTTAATTGCGTCGCGCTCGCTTGAAAAGTGCCGCGTTCGAAGAGCGTCTGCACGATCGGATACGCCAGCATCATCAGCAAAAACATCGAGGGAATCGTGATCAGGTTGACCATTCGCAATCCGATCGTCAAATCGCGCCGGATTCCACCGCGATTTGCCTGCGCGAAGCTGCTGGCGAGCGCCGGGAAGATCACCGTTGCGATCGCCGCCCCAAAAACTTGTTGCGGAAAGTTGACGAGCTTCATCGCGTAATTCATCCCGGCGATATAACCCGGCGTCAGCGTCGAAGCGAAATAGCGGTCGAAGAAGAGCGACGCTTGGCCGGCGGCGGATCCGACGATGATCGGCCCGAGGTAAATCCAGACGCGCCGCAGTCCCGGGTGATGCAAATCGATCAGCATTCGATACTTGCCGATTGAAATCAAAGACGGCAACTGGACGAGCAATTGGGCGATCAGGCCCAGCGTCGTACCGAGCACGAGGGCGAAGATCCCATACTGGTGATACATCAAGATCACGGTGCCGATCGTCACGACGTTGATCGCGATGCCGACGAGCGCCGTCGCCCGAAAACGATGGTACGCGTTCAGTAACGCGCTGACGAATTCAGGCCA
>CAVRQT010000003.1:0-1081087 GCA_963723515.1 Vulcanimicrobiota bacterium | reverse complement strand
ATGCATCGCGACGCGATACCGGACGCCGATCCAAACGATTTACGCGATCCGGCCGACTCAGCTCGGGCGCTTATCCAGGCAATCGGCGATTTGAAAAGTCGTTACGAACGCGTGCGTCTCGCGGATCTGGTCACCGCATGACCGCTGTCCTTAAAGCCGCACCGTCACTCCTCGACGCAGTCGCGCCGCCCGAGCGCCGCGGCATCGAACGAGACGCAGTCAAGATGTTGGTCACCGATCGCGCAACACGGCAACACTCGCACGCGCATTTCTTCGATCTGCCATCGGTTTTGCGCGACGGCGATTTGCTTGTTGTAAACGACTCCGCCACGCTGCCCGCAGCGCTTCATGCACAACGCCGCAACGGCGAATCGCTCAAGCTGCACGTCTCAACGAAGATTGACGATCGTTTGTGGATGACGGAACCGCGCGGCTCAGTCAGCGCCGGCGAAACGCTTCGCCTTCCCGACGGCGCATCCGCAACGATGATCTGGCCTGCCGAGCCGAAGCATCCGCGGGTCTGGTACGCCGCGTTTGATTTGCCGCTTCCAATGAACGCTTATCTAATGAAGGCTCGGCGAACCGATCCGCTACGGTTACATGACCGCCCGCTTCCCACTCGACGATTACCAGACGATCTTCGCACGAGAACCCGGCTCGTCGGAAATGCCATCCGCGGCTCGCCCCTTCACGCCTCGCGTCGTCCACGCATTGCGACAGCGCGGTGTTGAAATCGCGACAATCACACTCCACTGCGGCATCGCCAGTTTTGAGGCTCCGGAGCGTCCGTCGATCGAACGCTACTCAGTGTCCGCCCAAGCCGCCGCTGCGGTAAACCGTGTGCGCGAAGAAGGCCGGCGCATCATCGCCGTTGGCTCAACATCACTGCGTGCTTTAGAAACTGCCTATGTGGACGGTCAGATCGTCGCATCATCTGGCTGGACTGATGTCATCATCAACGAGCAGTCAGAGGTTAAATCGGTCGACGGCCTGCTCACCGGCTTCCACGATGAGGCGGCGACACACCAATGGATGCTCCGCGCATTTCTCGATCGTGATCTCTTGGAGTCAGCCTACGATGAAGCCGCCGAATGCGACTACTACCAACACGAATTCGGCGACACTCACCTCATCCTATAACGTTGGTTCCAATGTCACACTGAGGCTCTCGAAGTGCCGCTTAGGACCCTCGATATTGCGCTTAGTCCCTGTGTCACACTGAGGTCCTCGAAGTGCCGCTTAGGACCCTCGATATTGCGCTAGTCCCTGTGTCACACTGAGCTTGTCGAAGCGCCAAACTGATGTTGCGGTTTTAGCGAAGGTCCCCAGTGTCACCCTGAGCTTGTCGAAGGGTGACGAGCGATAAGGTAGTTTAGAGGAAGCCACCTTCGTGCCGTCGCCTTTTCGCTAGCAAACACAAGCGCTTGCCGCCGTTTGGTAATGAACGCAAACCCCCACCGCACCATCACCAAGAACCGATTCGTAAACCCGATCAAGAAGTAGATGTGCACGACGGCCCAAACCAGCCACGCAAGAAATCCCGCAAACCGCACAAACCGTAAATCGGCAACGGCATACGTGCGTCCGACTATCGCCAAATCGCCCTTGTCTTTATAATGGAAAGGCGGCGGCGCCGGCCGCTCCGTAACGCGCCGCCGAATCAAGCTGGCAACGTACTCGCCTTCCTGAATCGCCGGCTGGGCAACGCCCGGCATCGTCATCGGCTCTCTTGACCTTCTTACCAAGCAAGTTGCGCGTTTCGGCAACAACATGCGCGGTATCGCCGATCGCAAAAATCTCAGGATGCCCCGGCAACGACAAATCGGCATCGACGATAATCTTCCCCGATCGATCCGCCGCCGCGCCGAGCCAAGTCGCCGCCGGCGACGCCAGCACGCCCGCGCCCCACAAGCACCGTGCCGGCATAAACACGCTGGCCATCCGCCACGATGCCTTGCTCGTCAACCGACGTCACGCGCGTATTGACAAAGATCTGCACGCCCAAACTTTCCAAATGCCGCTGCGCCTTCGCCGCTAGATCTTCGGGATAGCTCGGCAAGACGCGCGGTGCCGCTTCGTAAAGCAAAATCTTCGCCAACCGCGGATCGATGTGCCGAAAATCGCGTGCGAGCGCTATGCGCGACATCTCGGCCATCGTGCCGGCCATCTCAACGCCGACCGTGCCGGCACCAACAAGCACGAACGTGAGCAGCTGCTCAATTTCTTCCGCCGACGCCTCCCCCAATGCGGCAACTTCCTCGGCTCGCTCGAACGCGCTCAAAATCTTTGCACGGATGTGATCGGCATCTTCCAGCGACGCAAGACCCGGCGCAACCTGCCGCCAGTCATCGTGCCCGAAGTAATTGTATTGAATCCCGGTCGCCAGAATCAGAAAATCATACGGTACCTCATACTCGGTCAGATGAACAAGCCGCTTTTCCGTATCAACGCCGGTCACTTCAGCCAACAGCACGTCGACATTCCCCTGCCGCCGGAAGATCGATCGGAGCGGTGCCGCAATTTCCTCGGCCGATAGCAGCCCCGTGGCAACCTGGTACAACATCGGGCGAAACAGATGGTAATTGCGCTTATCGATGAGCGTAACGCTAACGGGCGCTCGGGCCAGTGCGCGTGCAGCATAAAGCCCACCGAACCCACCGCCGACAATGACCACACGGCTGATTCGCGGCGGAAATCTGCCTACTAACCATTTTGTCGATTTCTCAATTCACCGACATTAAGATCGTTTCACTAATGCTCTTCGTAGTCGGCGAGCGGCAGTTACATCCTTTCGGCATCTCTTGCCGCTCGTGATATGAGCGGCGTCGCAACAAAGCGGCGCCGCTTGCCCAGGAAAAAAGCAGGCCGAGCCCGCATGATGCGCGCGGACCCTTCATGTTGCTCGATATTTTGATATCTCTACGTGGCATCAAGTGGGAAACCGCCGGCGGCCTCTTGCTTATTCACCTTGGCGCGCTAGCGGCTCTGATGCCGCGCTTTTTTTCCTGGCCGGCCGTTTGCGCGGCGCTCGTCTTGATGTACCTTACCGGAACGCTTGGCGTGACGCTGTGCTACCACCGAACGCTAACGCACCGCAGCGTGCGTTTGCGCAAGCCGCTGGAATACATTACGGCTGTTTTCGCAGCACTGAGTTTTCAAGGTGGCCCGATCGAATGGGTGGCGACGCATCGCGCGCACCACGCTCATGCCGATAAAGAGGACGATCCGCATGACGCCAACCGCGGATTCAGTTGGGCGCACATGAATTGGCTGTATTTAGCAAATCGCGCTCAGGTGACGCCCGAAGAGCGCGTTCGCATAGCGGCAGACATCGCACGCGACCCGTTTTATCGAGTCCTCGGTCGCAACTTACTGACATTGCAAGTCGCTTTGGCGCTGCTGCTCTTCGCAATCGGCGGATGGCCGTTCATCGTTTGGGGCATCTTCGCGCGACTCGTCATCACGTACCATCTGACCTGGCTCGTCAACAGCGCCGCGCACACGACCGGCTATCAAACGTACCGAACCGGCGATCGTTCGACGAACTGCTGGTGGCTAGCGATCTTGAGCGGTGGAGAAGGGTGGCACAACAACCATCATGCCTTCCCATTTTCCGCGCGTCACGGCCTGCGGTGGTTCGAGATCGATCACACGTGGCACATCGTAAAGTTGCTGCAGGCGTTGAAGCTGGCGGACAACGTTAAGGTGCCGACGCTGCTGATGCAAAAGCGCCTGTTGGCAAAGTAGCGATTGAAAGGGGCTTCGTGGTAACACTGCCGGACGGCATTAATTTATTGATCTGATTACCGATGGTGTTGGCACGCCATCACGAAGCCATTCAAGTATGCGCTTTTGGACGGAAAAAAGATAGCGATCGAGCAAGTTATGAACACAATCTTGCGAAGGTATTTTTTAGGCTTACGCCTGGTAGTGTATCGTTGAATTGGAGGCACTACATGGCGGGAAGATTGCATTATCGCGTTTTCTCGCAACTAAATCGCTCTTGCTGGTGTCGTGAGCGTATGTAGGTATAAAAGACCTGTGAAGAGTGAGAACCGCTTTTGGTTTGAACCCTTTTTGCTTTTCTACCTCAGAAAGATAACATCTCAATGGTAGACCTTACCAAAACCAGCCCGCCCAGCGTTCATGAGAAAATGTTCGGAATCGTTCAACTTCGACGCACGACCGACAAGGCAAAGGCGTTCGCGCACGGCAAAATGGGCGAATACGACTACAATTCCCCGATGGATCGAGCGGTTCTCGATTTTCTCGGAATCGGCCATGCCGACTTCTTAGAGGTCGTCAGCAAAGCCAAGAGCGACGAGGAAATCCGATCCTATCTTGCGCCTGTCGTTCATAAGAAGGCCGCGCAAGACATCGAGAAGTGGAATGAAAACTGGGTCACGACATCGCCGACCGGTGAATCGCTCCAAGCGATGACCGAGCTTCGCAAGAAGATAGCTCCCGAGCGCACCGATGTTACGACGTGGGCCGACGTTTTGGATCTCGACGAGGGGCGCACCGTGCCTCAACGCCGCCACCCTGTAGCCGTCTAGGACCTTCGCAGAATAGTAAAGCTCGCTGCAATTTGCGGCGAGCTTTTTCATTTAACGCGGTAGTCCCAGTGTCACACTGAGCTTGTCGAAGTGTGACTTACTGCTTAAATTGGGGTCGGCGACCAATTCGCCCGCTCCTAACGTTTTTGTGTTATAAGTAAGACCTAAGCATGCCGAAAGGCATGTGAAGAGTTAGGACACTATGCAATTTCGTATATTTTGCGCTGCTTTAGTAGTGAGCGCATTTTGTTTTGGGCCATCGCATGCGGCGGCAGCGATGCCGGCCGGCGGGGCGAATCAACGATCCTCCGTTGAAGGCTGCCTGGGCCAAACTCTCTTCAATGGACTTTGGCGTCTTACGGTAACGGAGAGCGCAATCAAAGTGAACCCCGACGATGCCGATTATAAGAACTGGGGAATAACGCTCGAGCTTCGCAACGGCAAGAACGCCCAAAACTCTGCCGGTGACAGCGGCTTCCAAGAATATCCGCAGATCGCATTCGCAGACGGTACGGTCCTAGACATGCAGACCGGCGCGCAAGTGCAATTTCAAAACGCGATCTTTTACAAGAGTCTGCCTCCGGGCGGCGTCGCACGTACGACGATGTATTACCGGATGGAAGGCGACAACATGAACAAGGTCCCGACGAAGTTCCTTGTCAGCATCAAACCGGTTGAATACGGAAAGAAGTTCGGCTATACGGTGCCGGATCCGAGTTTCCGAGTAGACCTCAGCTGTAGAGCATAACGACTCTCGAGAGGCGCCGCTCCACCGGCGCGGCGCCCTTTCACGTTGAGCAGTTTACTGGCTAGAAGTCTTTTGTTCGTAGTTGTCATCCCTGAGCTTCGTGAAAGGAGACCTATGATTCAACAGTTCTTACCAACTCTTGTCGCTGCGTTAGCGCTAAGTGCAATCGTCGTGGCGCCAAACGAATCGCGTGCCACCTCCATCAGAGACCTGAACTACTTGGTCGGGACTTGGAATTGCACGCAAGGGCATCAACGGTATACCGAAACCTGGGCCTACGTTGTCGGGGGCGCATACCTTCGCGGCACCGACAAAGGAGCCGGCATGCCCGCAGCCGAGCACACGATAACGGTTGCCAGCGATGGCACAGTGAGCGGAGTCGACTTGTTTACTGGCGGAATGGAAGTCATGCACGGCACCGGCTCGAGCCTACAGGCGAAACTTCACGCGGTTTTTCCACCGCATATGTCTACGCGTGTTGTTTTCAATCGCATGGCACCCGCCAGATACACCGTGGACGTGTCCGGCTCCGATCGCGGCAAGCCGTTCAAAGAGCACAACGTTTGCACGAAAGCCTAATGGCTCCGGCACAGTAGAAGGCTTAAAAGCGGGCTTTGTCACGCTGAGCTTGTTGAAGCGCCGCAACAATCACGCCTTACACGGCGGTCCCAGTGTCACACCGAGCAGTGCGCCTGTGCTGAATTGGCTTGCCACTGAATTTCAAGCGAAACTCCTCGCTCATTGTCGTCTTGAGCGGCAAGTCGTTCCGACGAACCTGTGTTGAGATTTATTGTTAAAGATGCCGCCAGGGAGCCAAGAAAGCGATGGCCGATAATGACTACGCATGTGGTTCTTGGAGTCGATCTTTCCGCCTGTAGTTGCGGCGCAGAATATTGACCCGCAGCTCGCAGCGCTTCGTACGGACTTATCCGCCATGCAGCGGACTTATGCCGCCGCGCAACTGCGTGTCGCTTCCGATGTTGGCTCCGATGTTGCGCTTCTGTTTAGTCTGCGTCTCAGAGAAGATAAAGAAGCGATCGAACAAGCAGACCAGCTGTCCGTTGGGATACACGCCTGCCGACTGGAATGAAACGCTTCGTACGGTGGGTGCGCTGATTTGAGTGCCGTTCACCAGATCTTAAATCGCAAATACCAAGCGATTAGCGAAGAGCCGGGGCTGCGCGAAGTCTTTGTCAAGTCGAGCATTGACAGGACGATGCAGCCTGCCGCGCTCTATATACCCGCGACATTAAAACAATCGCGAGCGCTCGTCATTCTTTTGCACGGAAATCCGCAAAGCGAAGCTGAGATTCTGGCTCACCGTTCTTCCGGCGCCTCGCGGATCGCACAGGAACAATACTTGTCGCGCCCTACGGTCGCGCGCATTATGATTTTGCGGAACCTGGCGGAACCGATCGTCTACGATGCTCTGCGCGCAGCGCGCGCCGCTTTGCCGATCGATCCGCGGCGCATTTACTTGGTCGGCTATTCAATGGGCGGATTCAGTGTCTATAAGATAGGAACGCGACGCGGAGCGTGGTGGGCGGGCGTCATGTCGATATCCGGAGCTGTTCTGAATAGTGAGATGTCTGACGTCCTCTACGCTTGGAGAGGAACGCCTCTTTACGTAGTCACCGGCGCGCACGATGATGAGATTCCAACAATATACGGTGAGGAGACCGCGCGCACGCTATACGAGGATGGCTTGCCCGTAAGTTTCTATGAAGAGCCGACCGGTGGCCATACGATACGCACGCTGATGCCGTCTCTTACTGCCGCATGGGACGACATGCACGTCGGTGTCGTGCGCGGAGTACGCCATGACGACGCGCAACGGAAGGTCGGACTTCCGGCCTCCGCGCCGACCAAAACGTTCAAGCCGTAATGGGCCAGTAACCGACAACGTGCTGCCGCCAATTGCTACATTGAGCTGCTGCTCAAGAATCGATCGTAGCGTACGCGGCGCGTTGTGCACCGCACTAGGTGGATGCCTTTAAAGCAGAGTATTTAATGCGCTGTCACGTCGTCGCCGACCGAGTCAAGCGTACGCGAACGGCATGCCGCTCTATGCGCCAAACGGGAAACGCAAGCGCATAGTTACCATCCTGAAAACGCAGCTGCGGCCACCAAAAAGCGTCGCCGTCGCGGCCCCCCTGACGATAGATGAATAAAGCGGGACGATCGCGCGGAGCAAGCGCGCCCTCGCCGCCCGAAAGGATGCCCTGCGTCTCCGAACGTTGCGTTCCAAGGTTTCGCTCTCGCTTTACGACGAGATAAGCATCATCGATACCGTGCACTGACCGGATCTCAGCCAGCGCCGCCGCGATAGCGTCGAGGTTCCAAAGTCGTGCACCGTGGTCGTCTGTCAATGGGACAGTGCTTCAGAATTCGGATAACGTCGTCAAACGAAATTACTTTGGGGATCGCTGACAGTGTTGTCGACATCGCTCAGACGGTCGTCCACCCATTGGACCTGCTGTACGACGGCGGCGCCGCGAAGTGGCATACGGGGATTGTAGTTGCGCCCGGCAACGTACACACCGATGGCAGCAGGATCCACGAGTTCAGCGTTCATTCTACTGGTGCCACGAATCAAATTCTGCAGAAAAAGACCCTCGAATTCGCCCCTCTGGTTGACTGCGAATGAGGTCCCTTAGCGCGTCATCCATGTCGTGGATCGACCGAAAATTATCCGCAATAAGCTGCGGTAGGAACAATCTCGTCACTCCGACGTCGCGCTCCCCTATAACCGTACATTCGTGCATGTTGAAGCACGGTATCGGCGTTCGGTGGGCGAAGATTGCGACCTGTAGGTAACTGACGAGAAGGTTCCTGATGGTAACGCCTCTACCAAGCTTGTTTCCGCCGACGAAGAAGTTCAGCGCACCGTCCAATCGAATTTCGTCTGAGGACATCGCATTGATAAGTTTTAACTGAAGCGCCGCGGATATAGAACCCGATTTTTTCTTCCACTTGTTGGTAGGGCGCCAGCGACGCCTCAGTTTGGCTAAGCCGACAATGTGCTTCCTGCAGTTCGTGCGCGAGCGCTTCGAAGCGTGACGTACTCTTGTCGCTTAATGTGGTGACCACTTCCTCACGAAATGCATCAATTAACCGCAGTACGTGAGCGTGATCGCGGTTGGACATGCTGACGTGGCAAAGGAAGGCGAAGCCTTCCCGGGGATAGTCAATCAGTCGTGCGCCAGCGGCGACAATGTACATAACGCTCGCCGCAAGCCGCGCGGCAAGCGCCCTGAAGGGGACGGCTGGTTTCCAACCATAAGCTGGGTGACTTCTGCGAGGTCGACGTCTGTTCGACGAGAGTTGAATTTAGGACCAAAGAACGCGTCGCCGCCGACATAGCCAGGTGCCGGGGCTGCGGAGTGAGGAGGCCCGTGAAGGATAGCGGGCGATATGGATGACCTCTCTGCTGCAAGAACAACGCCTGCGGCGTGGCAGTTACTTGCAAGTATGTGTTGGTTGGGAAATAGTTGCGGATTTTGCGAAATCAGGGAGTTTACCGTGCTCGGTTGCGCCGCAGCTGGTCTCCGAGTGTTTGTATTCAGGCTGGCTTGATTCGGCTTCGTCGTCAACTAGAAACAATGATAGCCCGCAGGCATGTGCATTTCTAAAGGCTTCGAAGAGGCTTGCCAGCATGTGGCGGTTTTTCGGAGCAAACTATGGCGAAGTGCGACATGCGAATTATCCGCACAAATCGCTCGGCTGTCGCCAATCGCGTTTTCCAAGAACCGTCATGCCACGAAGAGCTTGGCGGACGCGTTCAACCGTTTGATCATAAAGCTCATCATTGTCAGAAGTGAGTACAATCACACCATTAAAGCCGTTGTCGACGGCCATCGCAGCGGCAGCGGTTAGAACGCTGGTTTTGCCGCTTTGGACCATCCCGTAGAGCATGCCGTCCGACGGTTGGCCGGGCGGGCCCGCGATGGGATCAACGGAACGCTCGACTACACTGCCGGCGGCTCGACGAATCGACTCAATGGACTCTTCGGGCACCTGTGATGCTAAAACGCGAAGCGCTTCTTCAGCATTCGGACCGTCGGAAATTATGGCTGCAGTTTCCATTAAGAATCTCCTTCGCGACGAAACAATATTCCCGGCCAGTGATTATGAGGAACACGGCGCGACAGGTCGCCGTAAGCGCCGGTTACTACATCTGTGCCGTTGAATCGCCGAGAACAAGCGATCCATGGCCGCCGTTCGTCAAACGCGCCTTCGAGTACAGTCCATGGGACGCCACAAATGCCATCGCCGCCGCAGACGAACGCGATCGCGGACTCGCCTCCGCTGTATTTCGGACCATATCATGTGTATTTCGCCCCGAGTGAACGTGAAGCGCCAGGGCGATGACGCTTTCGTGGAAAATTTAACCAGAAACAGGCACTCTTCACTTGTACCAGTATAAGCACCGCCGTGGGAGCGCACACTGGCAAAACGCGTGTCATTTACGACCCGCAGCACGGCTACTCCATGATAAAACTCTTGCTTGTCGATCATCGCACGCGCCGCAACAGCGAAGCTGTATCACAGTGTGTGCCGCCCAGGATGATCCGCACGGCCTAAATCAATAGGTCCAAAACAAGGTCGCTTATATCGCGCAGGCGGCCCTGGGCGATCATGCTCGTCAAACGATCGCGCTGGCGCTGCAACCCCCTTCTGGTCGGCGTAGCCTCAGCCGCGCCGGCATCCGCATCCTCTTCGGCTTCAGGTTCTGCTGCAAGCATCCGTACCCGCGGATCGCTTTCGATTTCTTCAATCAATCTGTCGGCGCCGAAGGTGACAGCACTTCGACGGCGTCAATCAGCTCATACAGTCCCGCATGGTATATGCAGTCAACGTCCCCCGTGCCGAGCGCAAGCGATGTCAATATCGACGGCAACAGCTACAGCAGTCACAAACGCGATATTCGGCACACGTCCCTTTCGCGTGCGAATTAAGTTCAACGCTTCGAGCCGTTACCGTCTGCACGGTCCAGACCGAATCGTAAGCTTGCATGACACGCTCGCATGGAGCAACGGTGCACCAGTGCTGTAGTGTGCGTCTGATAGCAAAGGTGAAAAAGTCCCAACCTGTTTGCCAGGACGACCGCCGATTGAATCGGTCGAGAATGGAAGCGCGAACACGACTATATCCGGTTCGACAACGTAATCAGCGCCGAACACCGCTTCGAGGTCGGGTCGTTGCTCGAACGTTTCGTGAATTCGAGACAGGTGGGCGTACTGTGCAAACGTTGAAGCTTTAATTCGAGGGTTCTTTGCTCTTGAGCGTCCTTTCTCTTTGCCGCCTCTTTCCTCAAGCCTATATTTCCAATATGTTTTACGCAGAATGGTGCACGCTGCGATGCCTGCCTGCAAGAACGTGCGCACCGACGAAGTGAAGCGGTCACCTGCGGTTTGCCCTTTGATTTTCTTATCGTGGAAGTAACCGGGCAGGCGCTGCCCCCATTCCCAACCGATGCGCGCGCTGACGTAATTAGAGACATCGGCAACATTAACTGTGCCGGTTTGATTCGGCGGCAGCAACGACGTGCCGACAAGCGGCCTTAGCTTGTCGGTAAACTCTCGCTCGAAGAGCACTTGCCCCTTGACTTCAGCGAGAAATCTCGCGCAGGAGATCATATGCAGGTCCGATCAGAAGCATCCGCTCGTGTGTCTTTACGATCGGCTTTTGAAGGCTGGTTTGGCTTTAGCCCTCGGAGTTATCTTTTTTGTCTGCGCTGTCGTCGACGGTATCGCTTGCCGATCGCGCGACACTTGGCCGCAAACGCGGACCTGCGGCATGTCCAGAAGGTTAATGCCTGAACACCCAATTGCGCCAACATTGTCTTAACGGCTTCATCTCGCGCGATATTCTTGGCAATCTTCCTGTTCCAAAAATCTACGTTCGTCCGCAATAGACCTGCTCGCGCGCAACCGTGGCCGTGCCAAAAGCAGCCGTTGACGAAGATCGCGAGGCGCAGCCGAGATACGAAGACGTCTGGACGTCCTGGTAGGTCTTTACGGTGTACCCTGTAGTGCACGTCCTCACGAGACAACAGCCGTCTTACTAGCAGTTCGGGTTCAGTGTCCCTTGAACGCACCCGGACATTTGCTCGCTCTTCGATAGGCTGGCCACGCGTTAGCGCCGTTGCTGCGAGGCCTTGGGACTGCCAGTCTCATCGAGCGAAAGCACTCGGCGCAAATGTGACGCGATCATGAACGCCAGTTTTACGGGAACTGCGTTGCCGATCTGCTTCGCGACCTGCACATTTGAACCGACAAAAATGAAGTCGTCGGGGAATGTCTGCAAGCGCGCGGCTTCCCGTATTGTTATCGGGCGATCGGCCAGCGGGTGGAGATACCGCCCCTTCTCCGGTTTGAAAAATTCGGTGCGGAGTGTCGGTGCAGGTTCGTTCCAACTCATGCGGCCAAAAACATCGGTGCTGCCGGACGTTTTTTTAAGCCAACATATCGGCGTAATATCCGGCCGCTGTCGCATAAGATCAAAGCGATTGCCGCCTTCTGGAATACACTTATAACGCTCAACAGACGTCGGCCTCGGCTTGCGGCCGATGTGCCAGTTTTTGCCGTCTGGGGTCAGCGGTAGATCGCCGATGGCATCGTGGACCGTCCTGCGTGTCAGCGTTTCCGGCGGAAGCGTTGGCTTGCCTATGCGACTGCCGATAATAAATGCGCGCTTGCGGCTTTGTGGTACGCCATAAAAAAACGCGTTTAGCACACCGTAGTCCAGGACGTATCCGGAATCCAAAGCAGCAACGTGCCGCTTCAGTTGCTCGAATTCTTCAGATTTAAGAATTTCTGGTACGTTCTCTATCACGAATACCTTCGGTCGCACTGTATCTAGGACCCGTACGTAGTGTTTCCAGAGCTTGTTTCGGGGATCGTCGTAGCTCCAGTCGTTCATCCTTCCCAAAGGGGAAAAGCCTTGGCACGGCGCGCCGCCCACCAGCACATCTATGTCGGGGGTAATAAGACTAAGCGGCTTACCGTCAACGTCATCCCCAGTCCAGAGAACGCTACAGTCCTGGCGTGCCAGCCGAACGCTTTCGATCGGTGAAGCCAGTATGTGATTCCCGAAATTAGCGGCGTAGGTTCGCGCTGCCCACGAGTCCGATTCTACGGCCGCCACCGGAGTAAAGCCAGCCCGCCGGAAGCCTTCCGTAATGCCGCCTGCCCCGGCGAAGAGGTCGGCCACGGTGTTGCTGACCTCGCAATGCATTTTCGAACGCCTTTCTATGTCCAAGTCTCGGTGCCCCTACATTTTGTGCCCGAACATTTGTTCGGTGCGATTTAGCGGCGTCCTATCCATGAGCTTGGCTCTAATCTCAACGCTCATCCTTTGCGATAAGGTCTCGAGCAGCTTGCTCTGCGGCCGCCCTGACAAAGTCCGATATCCCGCGTTTTGCGATGGCTGCACCTCGTACGATCACGTCTTTTTGGCTCTCAGACAATTTAATCTCGATCCGATGCCTTGAGGGTGTGCGCTTATCGTGATGATTTTTCATCGGCGGCTCGTTCATCGCTAAAGCGGTGGCCGACCTGCACCAGAGTACCTACGTTCCAAAATGCAGTGGGCGAGCACCGACGGCACGTATATGACCCAGACTCTGGCTCAGCACTATTTGCTCTCGTTCTCACCGCGACGTGAGGCCTAAATAAATCTGTGACGGCTGCTAATGGACGACTTTCATCCAGCGGTTCGTGGCTCGAGGTTATGACGACAAAGACAAAACGCACCAAGCGAAAACCAAATCTATCCAGCAACCGGCGCGTTAGCGACCGGGTTCGCCTGCTTGAATTCCTAATGGCACATCCCAACGAAGTCTTCGATAACAAATCGCTGAGGCGCATGCTGGGTGAAGAGAGGTCCGACAGCTGGACTCGGCGTCTGCGCGAGTTGCGAGAACCGCAATACGGCGGGTATACGGTTCTAAGCCATCACGATCGGAAAGAACTAAGACCAGGACAATATATTTTTCCCGTTCCAGCCCCGACGTAGAGCAACGGCTGGCTCCCGCATTTCCGGACGCGTTCGCGGCGAGGTGTTGTTTCGCGACGCTTACACCTGTCAGGGTTGCGGTATCGCGAGAGGGGAGCGTTACGAAGACGGTCGGACCATCAAGTTGCACGTCGCTCACAACCACCAGGCCCATTCCCAAGGCGGCAAAGCAACCGTTGAAAACTGCCTGACACTTTGCTCGATATGCAATGAAGCAGAATCAGACATAGGGCCGGATCGTCCAGCAATAAGCAAAACAATGGCACAGGTAAGGCGCTTGCCACGTCACGAGCAGGAGGCCGTATATAATTTTCTGCGCTCAGTGTTCAAAGAAGACTGACTCGAAAAATAGGCGGTTTCAATGCGCGGGCGTTGCCCCAAGCTCAAGCTCAACCGCGTGCTCTGTTGATTAGGGGTTTGTTAGCCATCTTCATAAGGCGTGGCACCTATCTCCAACATCGCGCCGCAGCATAAGAGGCACGTAGCCAATTACTACATATTTCATCCGTATTTTTAACAATCGTCTTGGTCATCGTACTAGACGGAATCATC
Organism: Vulcanimicrobiota bacterium; assembly: GCA_963723515.1. Lineage (GTDB taxonomy): Bacteria > Vulcanimicrobiota > Vulcanimicrobiia > Vulcanimicrobiales > Vulcanimicrobiaceae > JAFARW01. The sequence goes on along the minus strand of CAVRQT010000003.1, from coordinate 1,067,212 downwards.
CATTCTTTCATGTAGCTACAGCTCTGCTCTTCTAGTTGGTTACAGTGGCGGTGTCAGATACATGATGCACGGCTTGCGAAAAAACAACGATTTGAGACAGGCAAGTAGCGGACCCCGTCTTGACCGCCGTAACCGGTGACGAAACGATCGACAGCGCACCGGCGCGCTCGCCAAAACAGGAGCAACTCACGAGCCTGCTTCTTGGCCTGAGGCGATCGTCGAGGGCGGGATAACGGCGCGCATTAAGAAGCTATGACAAGTGAGCTTTCTCATGACGAGGCTCTATTCCAGCATCGCTGCGCGCGAAAGGCTGCAAAATGACCGCTGATTCGCGGCAGTTGCTTCTTCGCGGCATCAATGACGAACAAAAGGCAGCGGTCAGATCAAAGGCGCGGCGACTTCTTGTTTCAGCTGGGGCGGGAGCTGGCAAGACCGACGTGATGGCAAGGCGTATCGCCTGGCACGTTGCGGAAGAAAAAATCCCCAAAAGCGAGATAATCGCCTTTACCTTTACAGAGCGCGCCGCGGAAGAAATGAAATTCCGCGTCCGTAAGTATATTGCCGCAATAACACCTGAAGGTTCCGATGCTACCCTCGGGGACATGTTCATCGGGACGATCCATGGGTTTTGCTTGGATAGGCTGCGACGCCTCGATCCTGACACGTATCACAACTACGATATCCTCGATGACATCGGCCGCTTGTCGTTAATTGAGCGGGGCTTCTATCCGACCCTTGGGCTGCAAGGCCTGTCCTCCGCCGCCGGACTTGCACAATACGCGACGATCGACTGGTTCCTACTCGGTTATGACATGCTTAACGAGTACGGCCTTCTAAATGTCGCCCTCTGCAGCGATCCTATTCCGTGGCGAATACAGGACGATTCGCAATGGTGCGCTCAAGCGAGATTGCTCACGCAAATTGGCAGTGACGAAGTCTCCGCCGCTTTTGGCAAAAGCGCAGCTCGTTACTACGCCCTCATGCGAGCGCGGCGATTCCTTGACTTCAGCACTTCGCAAAATGAACTTGTCCGTCTCCTTGAGCACAATCCTGTTGCAGCCGCGAAACTGAAGGCCGCGACTCGAGTGGTCGTTGTAGACGAAATACAGGATTTAAATGTCGTACAGCGGCGGCTTGTCGATTTGCTGGTCGGTGAAGACGTTAAGCTCACCGCCGTTGGCGATCATCGGCAGGCGATATTCGGCTTTCGAGGGAGCCGAGTCAAATAATGGGCGATCTTTATCGCGAAACGGAGCGAGCTTCAGATGGCAAGATTATCGAGCTCGTAAGAAACTACCGATCTACGCCGTGCGTAATCGATATTGCAAACCGGTGGGCGCGAAGAATCGGATCGGTACGAGGCATGTCGACCCCCGATATGCGGCATGGGAACATCGAACGCAAGGACGATGACAATTCGCACGTCGGCTGCCTATCGTTCTCAAATGAAGCGAGCGAATGTGCGTGGGTCGCGGAGACGGTCGGTAAGCTGGTCGACGGAGATGGCGGCCGCGGTGCAAAGCATGGTTCCCGTGGGATCGGCTACGGCGACATCGCGATACTTCTCCGATCGAGTACGAGTGCACGCGCCTTCATGAAAGCGCTTCAGCGGAAGAACATCCCAGCTGTCTTTCGCGCGGGTCCCGATCTCTTCTCGCAGCCGGAGGTTGTGCTGTTCGTTGCGGCGCTGCTTGGAGCGGCTGGCAAAAACGACATACCAGGGTCTCAGTGGAATCCAAAAAGCTTACCCCGCCGCATTCGCGAGACGCTAGGATGCGACCCTACCGTAGAAAAAACAATCAAGGCGGCAGCGCGGCGCTTAAAATGGGAGGGCCTTACCGTCGCCGACGATGCTGAGCATCGTCTTATCACGGCCGTACACCTATTTCGCCGCCGGCTCGCCGAAGGGGAGCATTCCCCTTCAGCGGCTGATGTCGCGATACTCAAATCGAAAAGGTTGCGGAGGTCGTTAATGGGTCATGCGACGGCGCGCGTGTTTCCACAGACGATCTTCATGGAACTTGCGAATGAATTTGGCATATCGGCGTTCGACGATGGTAGCGCTAGAGGCGAGAGCGCGATGTTTCACCTCGGCACGCTCAGCGCAATCATCACTGGAATAGAATCCTCCGGCTGGACAAGCACTCGGGCCTTCGGAAGTAAGATGATCGCGCTGGCTTTGTACGGAGCAAAGAGCGGACGAACGGAAGAAGCGCCCTTGTTAGTACAGCCTGATGCGGTAACTATCGCTACGATTCATGCCGTTAAGGGATTGGAATTCCCGGCAGTTTTTGTCTCGGATGTGCGTGCCCTGCGCTTTCCAAGTAATCGGGCACGGACCGCCGCCGCCCCACGCAGTGGACTATCCGTTTATCCGTTTGGCGGCGCGGCGGCCAAGATAGTCAATCCGGTCCATCATATCGACAACCAGAACTATGATGCCGAGCGAAGGCTAATGTACGTTGCGCTCACGAGAGCCGAGCGCTTCCTCTTCGTCACGACATCACGGCCGTCGCTTTTTATCGAGAAGTAGCCGACGACATCGCTGCGGCGGGCGGCCTCGCGAACGCTCAAGCGAAGTTCCTGCCGAAGAAGATTTTCGCTTCGCCCAACGGAATATCGACGCGACTTCCGCCTCGTAACGAACTTCTCCGAACTTAGATACTATCTTGAATGCGCGCATGATTTCTATCTGCGCAAGGTGCTCGGCTTTGCTCCGACGATTGATCAGGCATTCGGATACGGCCGTGGCGTCCATAACCTCCTGCGCGCTATCCACACGGAGCCCACAAAGTACGCCGCTCTTGCAAGAGATCCGACGGCGCTCGAGATTGCCGTACGAGGTCTTGTGCAGCGCGGTTTATTTTACATGCGATACACGACCGGTCCACCTCTAGACAATCTTGAGAATCGCGCCGTCAAGGTCGTATGCGATTACGTAAGTACATACGCCACGGAACTATCGCGCTTAACGTTTGAACCGGAAAGGCCTTTTGAAACGCTTCTCGAGGATGCGAGCGCTCTTGTGTCCGGCGCGATTGACGTTGTTCGTTTGGATGAGCCGCCCCGTGTCAGTCTGATCGATTTCAAGTCGGGCGACGCAGAACTAGATATTGCCTCTAAGTTGGATGTCGACGAAATGCGATTGCAGGTTACGCTATACGCGCTGGCCGCGAAACATGAACTCGAGTATCAGCCCGAGCGCGGCCTCGTGCGATACCTTGGTGAAGAACCCCCGCGGCCCGGTGAGCTGGACCGGCGCCAGCTAGAGATTCCACTTGACCAGAAATCTATGGACGCGGCACGCCGAACCGTCGTCGAAGCAGCTACGCGTATTCGGGAGCGCCGTTTTCGCCAAGGACCGACCCGTCGCCGTGATGGAAGATCGCGCTGCCGTACTTGCGATTTCGAGGCCATCTGCGGAATTCAAGAGCGGTAGTATGCTCATCCAGGAATTCGGCTTGTTTTGGCGCTCTGACGAAATCGACTGGAACCCCGGCAAAGGGAAGCGCAACGCCTTTCGTCTTCTTGGAAGACGCGGGCAAAACAAACCGAACCTCAGGATCTGCGACTTCCGGAACAGCGCGGTGTTTATATACTTTATGGTAACTACGGCCCGCATTATGTCGGATTAACGCTCAAACAAGATTTGGGAAAGCGCCTTAAGGACCATCTGTCGGACGGGCACGCGGGTCGCTGGGATCGATTTAGCTGGTTCGGATTCCGCTCCGTCCTTAGTAGCAAGTACGTGGACGGAGTTCGGAAGCTTAAGAACAAGCTGCCGTTAGAGAAGATGGTGAGGCCTGGCGCGATAATCCGCGATGTTGAGGCGCTACTCATCAAATCCATGGCTCTTCAAAATAAAGCCCAAATGCAGTTTCAACGCGCCCGCGAGTGGCAGCAAGTCAAGCTCGACGAGGTCCACGGCGTTTTGGCGAAAATTTAACCCGTCAGTTCCATCAGCGCGCGAACAACCGCCTGCTCGGGATATGTAAGAAAGTCGTCGCGTTCGACAACCGTGCCGAGCCGTGCGACCACCGTGCGGCTTATGGCGTTACCGCCGCGGACTGCCTCCGCTGCCCGACAGCTCAACTGAGACTACACGCCCGTCCTGGGCCGAGCTGAGGCACTCCAATGAAGATTGGATAGCGTCGGACAATTTTGGGTTTAGCTGTTCTTTCAGCACTAAGCCGTTTTCGCGTTGTATGGGTACGAATAAAACAGAGATCTTATCGTCATAGTCGCTTCCCTGCTTTTGGATTGACGTCAATTCCTGTACTGCCTTTTCAGGGCCGCTTTGCACGAGAGATAGCATTGCCTTATCATATGCCAACAATCCAAAAAGCTTGTCCTTGGAATCGAGGACGTTCATCGCGGCTGCGAAGCACTCTGAAGCCTCTCTCGTATTTCCCGAGTGCGAAGTATATGTAACCCACGTTAATCTGCAGCCGGGGATCCAACATCTCGAAGAATTGGTGAGCGACTTCCGCCATGTAGATGGCAACGTCAACGTCACGGTTCAAATAAGCTTCCACTAGCTTGATGGACAACAGAGTGTCAAAATGGCGCGACACGGCCTTGTTTTGAGGCCGCTGTAACAGCTTGAGAAAACTCGCGAGGGTCTTTTGGTCGGGTACACGTCGATGAGCGATCCGATGCTCAATGACAATCCCATGCGGCCTCAGGTCTTCTTGCAACTCGATAAGCTCATCCGTGATCTGCTGCTCATTTAATGAAGTGAGATAGCTAGCTGAAAAATGAGTTTCTTTAAAGCTTACATCGACGACGGGGATAAAGAGGTTCGACACTTGCCTGGCGATCAATTCATGGCTATGTATCCACAGTCGCATTGGCTGCCAAGCACCTATACCACGCAAAGGTTCGTCGTCGCCGCGCTGGGAAGCACGTTCCAACGATTGGAACGCAGGGCCGCCATCAGCTTGGAATGGCGTACAGTTTTGCTTCGGCAAAATAGTCTAAGTTATGCTTACGCAGAAAGTCGTCGAACGCACTTCGGAAGGCAGTCGATCCGGGAAACGCGGCGAAATCGATTTTGCGTTTGCGAGCATAATACTTGATATAGATTTTTTCAAAGTCATCTCCAGCAAACCGTATGGTCGGCCCAACCATTGTTAAGATGCCTTCCGCTACTAGTCCATTAACAGCGTCTTGGATACTCTCCAGAGACAGGTCGGTCTCGCCTTTTAAGCATGCCGGATGACGTAAATAAGATCGATCGTCGCATCCGTTGGCGCGAGGACGCATAGCGAGTGAACGCAGCTTCGCGTCGTCAAGCGCCCGGATCTTGCCGATGACGGGGTACCGCGCAAGGTCCACTCCGCGTTGTAATTCCTCAAGAACCTCGTCCATTAATTCAACGCTTAACGCCATGTTAGCGGTTTTCCCATCCTCCAGCTGGCGCGTTAAGCAATGGCAGAGCAGCTGGATCTCATGTGGTTTCCCCCCACTTGCCGAGTGGATTTCGTGCGAGACTGTCCTGTCAAGCCGCGGTGCAGCTTCCGCATTTAGTTCAATTCCGATCGAATCGAAACCACGCTCGATGAGCTGTCCTGTCTCTTCCGCCGTCTCGAATGGCTTAACTTCAATCCGCTTAAATTGACGCGCAAACGGGCTAAAGACGTCGTTCACGATTGGGAATAGGTCCTCAGTTCCCGTCAAGACAAGCATGTATCCGGGCGTATTCATGAATACGTTTCGAAGTTTCTCTAGTAACACGCGTTGTTCGCTTAAGACATTACACTCGTCCATTAATAGCACAATAGGAGCCTGGACTTCAGCGCCTATTCTTTGAAGGTCCCTCTTGAAGGCAGCCTCGGAAATATTTACGTCGTGCCGGCCGCTCGACATCGCCTGCGCGTACGTGATTGGAAATGTAAACGTTCTCCATAAGGGCTCGGGCACCAGAAAAGCGTTCACTAACTCCAAGTACTTTTCAAATATCAGGCCTTGAACGCCGCCGAAGGGATGTGACCCATCGGCGCGGCTAAACTCAACCGCGGCGTTTATTATAGCGTCTAGCATCTTGAAAAATAAACGCAGCGCTGATACAGCATCGCCTTCGTCTAATTCCAGTTGCGCGACGCATAAGTTGAAGGCACGAGCTCTATGCGCAATCATGTTTAGAAGGCTTGTCTTCCCTGACGCCCTCGCGCCGATAATCGCGAGATTGAATGGCCTTGGTGCCTTTTCTGCGTGCCGTAGATAATAATCAATGTCGCCCAACTCTTTTTCCCGGCCAACAAATAAGGTTGGATCGGTAACCGCGTTTACATAATCAAACGGGTTATACGATACTTGCATATTGCTCATTACGCGTCTGGCACCGATCTTGCTAAAATGGCTTGATTAGCGCTGCTAGCTACGCGAAGCGCTTCACGCAACTCGTTTTCTTCGACCCATTGGGAGATCTTGTAGGCGCCTCCCCATGTTCGCGGAAGCGCATTATACTCATCGATAAGAAAAGAGGCTTTTGTCAATCATTGCACTCTTCACCCAAGATCGCTTCGTCGAACCACCACTCCCCTTCGCAAGCGGACAGCGCCTTTCGTGGCAAGATGTTGCTTGGATTCGATATCATTTCCCGAGCCATCTCAATTTCGCGAAGAACGGCGCGGAGGTCTTTCGCTATAGATTCTAGTCGTACCGGTGTGCCGGCGCATGCGCGCCAATGGTTCTCTCCGATCATATTGCGTACAGCATTGCATGATGCTGTCAGGAGAGCAACGTCGGCCGCTGTTGCTGTGCGATTGTGCGCTATCTTGTTTCGAGTTGGTTCGATGCTTCGAAGGGCGGCAAGGATAATCTCTTTTCGCTGAAAGATCGCACGAAAAACGTCACGCCAATTATCAGTTCTCTCAATTATTTCGGCATAGTTCGTAAAGTCCAGGTAGTATGTTGGATCATGTAGCGGCGACCGTGTCCAGGTAGCGTTTCGCTCAGCACCTATGCCGGCTCGGATTCTGTCGAGAATAGCGGCTGATGTGTGAGTGCGAAACCATCTGGACCCGCGAACTTTTTCCATGGATTCCCGTGTTAAGCTGCGCAGGACCGTTTCAAGCGTGAAGAGGAGCCGATAACACTGTTGATTTTCAATCGGCGGTTCGAGCATTCGCACATACCCTTCATCCATGCAAGCGTGATGCCATTGTGCGCTGCAGCAAGGCGCAGCCATTTGCAACGTGCCGCTTACACATCGAAGAATCGATGCTGACTGGTGGCGAGATCTTTTTGCTAGCACTAGCGCGCGCATGAGTCGTTAGGCCAGAGTAGCAGCCAACGCCTCTCGGCAGAGGGTTGTACGAGGGCTTCTTCATGTTGCAAACAACCGTGAGCCGATTCTGTATTTGGTACTCGTCTAATCCGATCAAGGTATAGCCCCAGCGGGATTCGAACCCGCGTTACCGCCGTGAGAAGGCGGCATCCTCGGCCTCTAGACGATGGGGCCATGGCTCCCGGGGATGGATTCGAACCACCGACATCAGAGTTCAGAGCCCTGCGTTCTAGCCAGCTGAACTACCCGGGAATGTGCGACCGCTATACTACACGTGCTCACGTACTTCTTGCAAGGCCTTACGTCTGCTTGATTCTGTTGCGACTCGCAAACGTTTCAGTTTGGCTGTGGCAGTTTGGGCAAAGCATTCGAAGGTTCTCCAACCGGTGATCGTCAGCGACGCCGTTGATGTGATCGATTTGAACTGACAACGGCTTGCCGCGCCATTCCGAGAGCCCGCATTGCGAGCAGATGTTCTTGAAGCACGCCGGCTTCCAGAAGGCGCCGGTTTAATGCGTGTGCGCGATTTGCCGTTGCCAGCAAGCAAATGCAGCGGTCGCAACCGGGCGCGCGCGTGCAGAGCGCCGCGCCGAACCGCTTTCGTCCACGACGCCGCTGCGAATCCAAACTTCGCTCGCACTCGCGGTAAGTATGGCCTTCATCATAATAAGCTTGAACGGCGGACCAATCGTATCGAACGTTTCGAACGGCCGAATTCTTTAGATCGCCGCGTCGACCGGCTTTATACCATGAACCGATCGTAAAGCCGAATTGCGCGATGCACTCGCGCATCGTATGACCGTCATCGTAATAACGTTGCACTGCGGTCCAATCATATATCTTTCTCATGCAAAAAGCGTACAAAAGAGGTGTGCCAACTGGGTGGCGCAGTGATTGCAAGCATTTTCAACTTGCATTGCGAACACGATGCGCATGCAGGCGATCGTGCTGGTTGGCGGTGAGGGAACGCGGCTTCGTCCGCTGACGTACGGCACGCCAAAACCGATGGTGCCGATCCTCAACGTTCCATTTTTAGCGCGAACGTTCGAGCGGCTTTACGAAGCCGGCATACGAGATGTCATCTTGCCGGCCGGTTACATGCCGCAAGCGATCAGCGATTACTTCGGCGACGGCAGCAAACTCGATATGAACATCACCTACGTGATCGAAGAAACGCCGCTCGGCACGGCCGGCGCGCTCAAGAACGTCGAGCAGCACATCACCGGCCCGTTCTTCGTTCTCAACGGCGACGTCCTAACGAGCCTCGATTTCCGCGACATGATCGCCTACCACAAAGAAAAAGGCGGATGCGGCGTTATCCATCTTATCAAGGTGGAAGATCCGTCCGCATTCGGCTGCGTCGTGCACGATGAAAACGGTCGCGTCTCCGCATTCGTGGAGAAGCCGCCGCGCGATCAGGCGCCGACGAATGAAATCAACGCCGGCACGTATCTGCTCGAGCGCAGCGTGCTCGACAACATTCCGCCTGGGCGCAACGTTTCAATCGAACGCGAAACGTTTCCGAAGATTCTCGCCGACGGCATACCGCTCTACGCCTACACCACGAACGACTACTGGATCGACGTCGGCCGGCCCGAACATTATTTGAGCGCGCATCGCGACATCCTCAACGGCACGATGCCGTTGAAACTCGAGCCCGGAATTTCCGGGCCGGGCGCGCGCGACGTGCATGCGACCATCATTCCGCCCGTGCATCTCGATGAAGATGTGCAAATCGAAGAAGGCGCGCGCATCGGACCAAACGTCGTCATCGGACGCGGCTGCAGAATCGGCACCGCAACGATGATCCGCGATTCCGTGTTATGGGAAGACGTTATCGTCGAACCGGGCGCGGTGATCGAAGAAGCGATTATCGCGAGCGGCTCGCGCATTGGCGCGGGTGCGCGCATCGCGCGCGGAAGCGTGATCGGACATCACACGAACATCGAACCGCAACGCGTTTTGGAACCCGGCGCGCGCGTCGGTCCGACTGCTCCGCTCGCCGGAGCGAAGTAAGGTTTTGCAGGTTTACCCTCTCGGGTAAAACAACCTAAGCAAGCAGGGCTTCCACCAGCGGGCCGCGCCCTCGGCCTACATTAGATATGCGACGCTGGCGGCATGGGAGTTCTTTAAATTTGCTGAGTCCTTCGGTTGACGCGCTGAGCGCGGGCTCTGTTCCGCGCACTCTCTTCATGGGGTCCTTCCCGCCCCGTGAATGCGGCATTGCGACGTTTACCAAGGACATCGTCGACGCGTACGACCGCGCAGTTCGACACGAAGAGCGAGATCATCGCGATCGATGAGCCCGGCGGCGAGCATGGCGCACGTACGGGCCTGAAGTCGTCGCGCGCCTGCAAGAAGCAAGATCGCAGTTCGTACTCCGACGTTGCCGCGATCGTCAACGCGCATCCGGCGCAGATACTCAACATTCAGCATGAATACGGCATCTTCGGCGGCGAGCGCGGCGAGTGGCTGATCGATCTCGCTCAAAGAGCTGCAAAAGCCGGTTACGATAACGCTGCACACCGTGCTGCCCGAGCCCGAAGAGAAGATGCTTCAGGTGACGCGCGAGCTCGCAAAATATGCGGCGGGCATCATCGCGCTTTCCGAAACCGGCAAACATCTGCTCGAAACCGTCTACGATATCGATCCGAGAAAGTTGCACGTGATCCATCACGGCGTGCCGGACGTGCCGTTCCGCTCGACCGACAACGCGAAGGCGTCGTTCGGCATCGGGCAGCGCATGGTCATTTCAACGTTCGGCCTCATCAATCGCGGCAAGGGACTCGAGTACGCGCTTGATGCGATGCGAACCGTCGTGCGCTACCATCCGGAAACGCTCTACCTCGTCTTAGGTGAAACGCATCCGACGGTGCGCCGGCAAGAGGGCGAGTCGTACCGCGAAGCGTTGCAGGATCTCATTCGGGATTATCGCCTCTCGAACAACGTCGCGCTCGTCGACAAGTATCTCGACTTCGATGAAGTCGTGAACTATCTCGCCGCGACCGACATCTACTTGACGCCGTATTTGAATCCGGTGCAGATCGTCAGCGGAACGCTTGCCTACGCGGTTGGTTGCGGAAAGGCGATCGTCTCGACGCCGTATCTCTATGCCGAAGAAGTGCTCGCGCACAATCGCGGCTTCTTGTGCAAATTCCGCGACGCCGATTCAATCGCTGAAAACGTTCTGATGCTGCTCGACGATCCGGCGCTGCGCCGCGCAATCGAACGGCGCGCCTATCGCTTCGGACGTCAGATGACCTGGCCGAACGTTGCTGCCGCATACGGCCAACTCTTTGCAGAACTTGCACCGCAAGAAGGCGTCCTCGAGCTCGTCCACAGCGCCTAAGAAAGTGTCGCTGATGGCGAAGGCCGTGCGGCCGCCGCTCGACCATCTTTTGGCGTTGAGCGACGACACCGGCATCATCCAACACGCGATCTTCGACGTGCCGAATCGCGCGACGGGCTATTGCACCGACGACGTCTCACGCGCGTTCATCGTTGCGCTGCAACGCCTGCGCGCCGAACCCACGAACGCGACTTTGAAAAAGCTTGCCGGCATTTATCTTGCCTTCTTACTGGATGCGCAAATGGCCGACGGCTGGTTCCACAACTTCATGAGCTACGATCGCGATTGGCTCGATGAACGCGGGACGCAAGATTCTTTTGGACGCACGCTTTGGGCGCTCGGCTATGGCATGCGTTTCGCGCGCCGCAAATCATGGCGCGAGGTTTGCGCGCGACTGCTCGAATGCGGCGTTGCCGCGAATCGGCGAAGTTGCCTATCCGCGATCGCAAGCCTACGCGATTTTGGGCCTCTGGCATGCGATGAAGTCGGGCGGAACGGCGGCGCGAGTTCGTTATCTGGACGCGATGCGCGCACTTGCGAGTGAATTGCGAGCCCTATATGAAGAGCATCATGCCGAAGATTGGCGCTGGTTCGAAGAGGCCATGACCTACGATAACCCGCGACTTTGCGAAGCGGCGCTCTACGCAGGCGAGGCGCTGCGCGACCCAGGGTTGGTCGAAATCGGGCTCGAGTCGCTCCGTTTCTACATTAGTATCGTTGTCGAGGACGGCATCTTCGTGCCGATCGGCAATCAGGGATGGTATCAGCGCGGCCACAAACGCGCTCTTTACGGGCAGCAGCCGCTCGAAGGCGTTGCGCTGATCGACGCGGGCCTCGCGGCCTACGAGCGCTCGAACGATCCTGCATTCTTAACCGCCGCCCGGGCCGGCTGGCTCTGGTACTACGGACAGAACACCGCCGCTGCGACAATGGTCGAAGACGGCGCATGCCACGACGGAATCGATGAAAATTCGGTCAACGCGAACATGGGCGCGGAGTCAACGCTCGCATATTTGTCAGCAGCAGCGACGATGAGCGAGGCAGAAAACGCGTTTACGGCGAACGTAAGCGTTCAATGATAGCGGAAACTGAACGTTTAAACGACGTCCAACTTGATGCCGTCCGCCATACGGACGGCCCTGTTTTAATTTTCGCCGGTGCTGGAAGCGGAAAGACGCGAGTCTTGACGCATCGCATCGCGCACCTTTTGACCGAGCTCGACGTCTTTCCGGATCGCATCCTCGCCGTAACGTTCACGAACAAGGCCGCCGGCGAGATGAAGAGCCGTCTCGAGCGCATGGTCGGCACCGCCGCGCGCGACATTTGGGTTGGCACCTTTCACTCGATGTGCGTGCGAATTTTGCGCCGCGATGGGCGCAAGATCGGCATCTCATCGAACTTTGCCATCATTGATGAAGCCGATCAGCGCGCGCTGATCAAAGACATTCTGGCGGATCTCGATTACGACGATCGGCAGATCACGCCCGGCGCCGCGCTTTCGGAAATTTCGAAGGCGAAGAATTTGCTGCAGACGCCGGATCAGTATCTGGCTTCGCACGAGTCGTTCATCGGCGAGCGCTACGGGAACGTCTTTAAGGAATACGAGCGCCGTCTGAGCGAATCGAACAGTCTCGACTTCGACGATCTCATCGCCAAGACGATCGATCTGCTCGAAAGCGATAAAGAAGTCCGCACGCGGTATCAGAACAAATTCCGCTACGTCCTCGTCGATGAGTATCAGGACGTCAACTACGCGCAATACAAACTGCTGACGCTCTTTGCCGGCGAGCACAAGAACTTGACGGCCGTCGGCGATGACGATCAGTCGATCTACTCATGGCGCGGCAGCGACTATCGCATGATCCTGCGCTTTGAGAAAGATTTCGCCGGCGCCAAAATCTTCAAATTGGAAGAGAACTATCGCAGCACGCAGACGATTCTGGACTGCGCCTCGGCGCTCGTTGCGAACAACAAGACCCGGCAAGAGAAGAAGCTCTTCACGAATCGAAGCGCAGGCGATAGCATCACGGCATTTTGCGCCGAGACGGAGAGGGCCGAGGCGCGTTACGTCGTTGAGAAAATCAAGGCGGCAGTGCGCGAGGGCTCGGCGTATCGCGATTTCCTGATTCTCTATCGCACCAACGCGCAATCGCGTGTGTTTGAAGAAGCGATGATCTCCGACGGCATTCCGTATCGCGTCGTCGGCGGCGTCGGATTTTACGCCCGCCAAGAGATCAAAGACATCATCTCGTACTTGCGCTACATTTTGAATCCGGCGGATGCGATCGCGTTCAAGCGCATCGTCAACGTGCCGCGGCGCAGCATCGGCGCGCAGACGCTCGCGAGTCTCGTCGAGGCGGCGACCAAAGCGAAGATGTCCGTCGGCGAGGCGGTGTTCGATCACGAACTGCTCAAAGTCGCGGTTCCGAAGAAGCAACGCGAGCTCGAGCGGTTCGGTGAGCTGATCGCGAGCTTGCGCAGCCGGTTCGACGGCTTCACGATTCCGGATCTGCTTGTGGCCGTGATGGAAGAATCCGGCTACGTGCGCGAGCTGCAGAACGAAGACACGAACGACGCCCGCACGCGTTTGGAGAACTTACAAGAGCTCGTCGGTGTCGCGCGCGAGTTCGAGATGAACGAGCCCGATGGGACGCTGGCGGATTTCCTCGGCAACATCGCGCTGATAAGCGACCTCGATGCGCTCGATCCGTCTGCATCGTACGTGACGCTGATGACGATGCACGGCGCGAAGGGATTGGAATTTCCGACGGTCTTCTTGACCGGCTTAGAGGAAGGCGTCTTCCCGCATAGTCGCGCGCTGATCGAAATGGATGAGTTAGAAGAAGAGCGCCGGCTCGCGTATGTCGGCATTACGCGCGCGATAGACAAGTTGTACTTATCCTATGCCGAGCGCCGCACGCTTTTCGGCAACACGTTCGCGCATCCGAAGTCGCGCTTCTTGGAAGAGATGCCGATGGTCGAGATGGTCGGCGGGCAACTCATGCCGCGCCCGGCCGGCGGCCGCTGGCGCGAAGTCGCGATTCACGATAGCGCCGGCGCCGGCGTCGCCATGGGTCTTCAGCCCGGCGATCGGGTCCGCCATCCGAAGTGGGGCGAAGGCGCCGTCGAGTCGATCATCGGCGCAGGCGGCGACGGCTTGCTCACCATCAATTTTCCGAACGTCGGACAGAAGATGGTGATGCTCAAGTATGCACCCTTGGAAAAAGTCTAAGCGCGCGAATTCCTTAGGTCACACTTCGACGAGCTCAGTGTGACACCGGGACGCCCCTCGTGTGGCGCGATTGCAACATGTCGCTCTATCGGCTCATGACAGTGCGCCGAGTGTCACGCTGAGCTTGTCGAAGCATGGCTTAGCAAGCGGCGATGATCAGAGTGGCTGTGGCCGGCGTGAAGGGCCGGATGGGCGAGCTTACCGCCAGTGCGGTTCGTTTTGCGAACGACCTCGAGTACGTCGGCGGATTTGCGCGCGAAGCGCACCCGGCGGAGCAGACGTTCGACGACGTCCAGCGCCTGATCGAAGAAACGAAGCCCGCAAGTCCTCATCGATTTCACGACGCATCCCAAGACCGTTGAAGTCGCCACGCAATGCATCGTGCACCGTGTTTCGCCGGTGATCGGCGCCACCGGCTGGGGCGCAGATGACGTAGAAACGCTGCGCGCGCTTGCCGACGAACACCAAATCGGCGCGATCCTCGTGCCCAATTTTGCGCTTGGCGCTGCCGTGATGCTGCGCCTGAGCGAGATGGCGGCGCGCTATTTCCCGGCGGCAGAAATTTTGGAGATGCATCACGATCAGAAGAAAGATAAACCGAGCGGAACGGCGCGGTTGACCGCCGACCGTTTGGGCACGGTGATGCGCAAAGAAGTTCCCGTGCATAGCGTTCGTCTTCAGGGTTTGCTGGCGCATCAAGCGGTGATGTTCGGAAACGCCGGCGAAACGCTGACGATTCGGCACGATACGATCTCGCGTGAATCGTACGTCGCCGGCATACTCTTCGCAGTGCGCCATGTCGGCAAACTCAAATCGCTGCAGATCGGGCTCGACGGTCTCCTGGAACAGGTATGAAAATCGCGGTCGTCGGTGCCACGGGACTTGTGGGTGAGATGTTGCTGCGTGTGCTCGAAGAGCGCGCCATCCCGGTTTCATCCGTGTCCGCTTTCGCGAATCGTCCTCGCACCGCAGCGGCGACCTTTCGCGGCGCTCGACTTGATGTGCAGCCGACGAGCGCCGAGGCGCTTCGCGGATTCGACGCGATTTTTTTTGCCGGTGGCGATGAACCGAGCGCCGAGCTCGTCCCGAAGATTTCAGGAAACGGCTGCGTCGTCATCGACAACAGCGCGACATTCCGACTCGATCCGAAATTGGCGTTGATCGTGCCCGAAGTCAACGGCGCAGCGCTTCGAGATGGACAAAAAGTTTTTCCGGTCGCGAATTGCACGGCCATCATCTTGAGCGTCGCACTCGGCCCGATTGCGAGATCGCGCGGGCCTTCGAAGCATTCACGCGGCGACGTATCAAGCCGTCAGCGGCGCAGGACGCGCCGGCTTGGAAGAATTCGAGGCGGCCGAACGCGCGCTGAACGCCGAGGAAGAGGAGCCGGCGCCGCATTGCGTTCGCAGCGCAGATTGCGCGGAATGTCGTTCCGCAGATCGGCGACATCGATGAACGCGGCTACTCGGTAGAAGAAGGCAAGATCCAAGCGGAGTTGCGCAAGATTCTCTCGCTTCCCGACCTCGATTGCGCGGTGATGTCGGTGCGCGTTCCGGTGCGATTCGCGCATTCAGCCGCTGTTTTCTTTGAAACCGACCGTGCGACATCGACTTCGCTGAACTTGACGATGCATTGAAACTCGGCGCCCGGCATCGTCTTTCATGAGCGCGGCATCGTTACGCCCCGTGAAGTTGAAGGCACGGACGACGTCCACGTCGCGCGATTGCGTTCAGAAGACGACTCCGGCAAGCGTTTCGCAATGTGGGTCTGTGGCGATCAGGTCCGCAAAGGCGCGGCCACCAATGGCGTGCAGATTCTCGAGATGCTGATCGAACGCGGCATTGTGAACCGATGAAAGCCGTCGCTGCAGATCAGCGTCTTAAAATTCGGCGGAACGTCGCTGGCGACCCAACGCGCGCGAGAGATTGCTGCCGCGCGGGTGCGCGAAGTGCTCGAGCGAGGTTTCTCGCCGGTCGTGGTTTGTTCGGCGATGGGCCGTGCGCCCGAACCCTATGCGACCGATACCCTTTTGCAGATGGCCGCCGAACAAAAGGCGGATGCGAATTCCGATCTGCTTCTCGCCTCCGGCGAATTGATTTCCGCCGCATGCTTTGCAGCGCAACTTGAAAACTCCGGCACGCCGGCGCGAGCGCTCACCGGAGCGCAAGCCGGCATCATCACCGACAATAGCTTTGGAAACGCGCACATTTTACGGGTCGAGCCGGTTCGAGTCCGCGAATTGATTGACGAGGGCAAAGTGCCGGTCGTCGCGGGATTTCAAGGAATGACAACGACCGGAGAAATCACAACGCTCGGCCGCGGCGGCACGGACTTGAGTGCGATTGCGCTCGGTCATGCGCTCGGCGCGCAGAGCATCGACATTTACACCAACGTCAACGGAGCGATGTCCGCCGATCCGCAGCGCGTTCCCAACGCGCGCACGATCGATCGCGCGCAGCTGCTCGAAATCAGCGAATTCGCGCAGTATGGGGCCGCCGTCATGCATGCCAAAGCCGCGGAATATGCGCGCGTGACCAAAACGCCGTATGCGATCAAACATTTCGAAACCGATCGCGGAACCGTCGTCGACGATCGTGTCGTCCTCGATCAACCGGTCACCGGCGTCACGTCGACCGGCGATCTCTCCTTTGTCGCCATCGAGAAAAAAGCGCGCAGCCGATCCCGGCATGCAGCTGGACCTTGAAATCTTCGAGCGGCTGGCCCGTATCTCGCTCGATCAGATCAACGTGAATGCCGCCGGAATCTTTTTTGCTGTCCGTACGGAGTCGGCGCTTGCCGTCCGTGAAGCGCTAGCCCCGCTTCCGCTTAAGATCGAAGAGCGCGCCGGTTGCGCGAAACTATCCGTTGTCGGTGCCGGCATGCGTGGACAGCCCGGCGTGATGCACCGAATTCTCGCGGCGCTCTCGGAAGCGAATGTCGAAGTGATCCACTGCACGGACAGCAACATTACGATTTCCGTGCTCATTCCGGAAAACGATATCGAGCGCGCGGAGCGAGCGGTTCACGATCGTTTCGAACTGGGAAGGATAGAGAGCGCATGAAGCTTGGCGGCATTGTCACCGCGATGGTGACGCCTTTCGCCGATGATGGAACGGTCAATTATGAGGAAGCCGGACGCATCGCGAAGTGGCTCGTCGATCGCGGCAACGATGGACTGGTTCGTCGCCGGAACGACCGGCGAAGGACCGACGCTCAATGTTGACGAGCGCATGGGCCTCTTCAGATCCGTCAAGGCCGCCGTCGGCGATCGCGCGGCCGTTATTGGAAATTGCGGCACGAACGACACGCACACCGCGGTGGCGCTCGCGCGGGAGATTAGCGAAGAAGGCGCGGTCGATGCGATTTTGAGCGTCGTCCCGTATTACAACAAGCCGACGCAAGATGGAATGATCGCGCACTTCGGTGAGGTCGCAAAGGCGTGCGTGAAGCCGGTCTTCATCTACAACATTCCAGGCCGCACCGGCGCCAACATGTTGGCATCAACGCTGCTCGAGCTGGCGCATCGCCATGAAAACATTCGCGGCGTCAAAGAATCGAGCGGCGACCTGGCGCAATTCGGCGACATTTTGCGCGACCGTCCCAAAGATTTTGTTTTCTTTTGCGGCGATGACCATCTCTTTTTGCCGTCGCTTGCGATGGGCGCGGATGGTGTCGTCGGCGTCGCGACGCATCTCTGTTCAGCCGAATTCCAAGCAATGGCCAAGGCGGTGCACGACGGGCGCATTGCCGACGCTGCGAAAATTCACTTTGAGCTGATCCCGCTCTTCAAGGCGCTCTTTGCGACGAGCAGCCCGATTCCAATCAAGTGGGCGATGCGCGAGCTTGGGTTCGACGTCGGTTTGCCGCGTTCGCCGTTAGGGCCGATGCCGGAAGCGAACAAACCGCATCTGCGCGCATTGATTCATCGTTACCGCGAGAGCGTCGCCGTTTGAGTTTAGAGATCCTCGGCTGCCGCGTCGATGAGCTCGATGCGGCGGCGGCGACGGATCGCATTCTGCAATTCGCTCAAAACGGCGCCAAAGCGCAGGTCGTAACGCTCGGGACCGAGATGATCGTTTACGCGCAGCGCGATCCGGAATACAAAGTAGTCGTCAATCAGAGCGCGCTTTCGCTGTGCGATACGATCGGATTGCTGCTCGTTGCGCGCTTTCGCGGCTCACGTTTACGCACGCGCGTGACCGGCGTTGAACTGATCGACGATATCTGCCAGGGCGCTGCGCGGCTGGGCCTGCGGATCTTTTTATTCGGTGGTGCATCCGGCGTTGCGGCTTCCGCAGCGGACGTCATTGCGGACGCGCTATCCGGCATTGCAAATTGCCGGAGTCCAGCATGGATACTTCGACGACGCACAAAGCGGTGAAATCGCGCAGCAGATCGCGGCGAGCGGCGCGGCGATTCTCTTCGCCGGCTTGGGATTTCCACGGCAAGAATTTTGGCTTGCGCGCAATCTTGCCGCTACCGGCTGCGGCGTCGGGATCGGCGTGGGCGGCTCGTTCGACGTGATCAGCGGCAAAGTCAAGCGCGCGCCGGGAATTTGGCAGCGCTTGGGATTGGAGTGGCTTTATCGGCTGGTCAGCGAGCCGCACCGCTGGCGCCGCCAACTCGCGCTCCCGCAGTTTGTCTGGCTCGTGCTGACCGATTCGTTGCGGCGCAGCACTTCATCGACATGAAAGCGATGATCCTAGCCGGCGGCTTGAGCACGCGGCTCTATCCGCTGACCAAACAAGTTCCTAAACCGCTCGTGCCGGTTGCGCTTGCCCCAAATGCAGTGCATGTCATTCGGTATTTGGCATCGTTCGGTTACGACGAAATCGCGCTGAACGTCTATTACCACTCTAAAGCGATCGTCGATCGGCTCGGCGATGGCTCGGCTTATGGCGTGCGGCTGCATTATCTTCACGAGCCGGAACTGCTCGGAAGCGCCGGCGCGGTCAAGCAGATGGAAGAATTTCTCTCGGACGATGATTTCGTCGTCATCGGGTGTGATGATTTGACCGATCTGCCGCTCAACGTGCTGGTGGAATTTCATCGAGAGCGCAAAGCGCTCGCGACGATCGGGCTCGTTCCGCGCGAGCGCGTCGAGCAATATGGCGTCGTATTGACGGCGCGTGATGGCCGCATAACGGGCTTTCAAGAGAAGCCGGTCGCCCGGAACCGAGCGATCGAAGGCGGTCAATACGGGCGTGTATGTTTTCAGCCCAAGAATTTTCGAACATATTCCGCCGGCGACGTTTATCGATTTCGGCAAAGATGTTTTTCCGGCGCTGCAGCAGTCAAACGCTGCTTTCTATGGTTACGATGCCGAGGATGCGTACTGGTGCGACATCGGAACGATCGATGAGTATTGGCGCGCGAGCACCGATGTCTTAACGGGGCGCTTTCATATTCCCGATACGCCTGCAACGGGCATCGATGAGTCGGCGATCGTTGCACCGTCTGCGGTCATTGACGGCGATGTGCTGATCGGCGAGCGCGCGGTGATCGAGGACAATGCGTGCATTATTGGGCCGACGGTGTCTCGCAGGACGTTCGCATCGGCGCAAATGCGCGGGTTGAGAATTCGATCTTGTGGGACGGCGCGGTTGTGGGCGAAGGCGCGCGCTTAACGCATACGATCGTGGGCGCCGGCTATAACGTTGCGGCTGACGCCAACTTGGACGACAGCGTCGTGGCCAACGAGGAACCACTCCCCGTCGCCTAGTGTCGCTGACGCTGTCGAAGTGCCGCGAAAACCGTTGGACGCGGCGATTACGGTGGCGCTTCGACTAGCTCAGCGTGACAGAGTTGAACTTGCCGAGATGCAATCACATCTTGCCGCAACGAGATCGTCCCAGTGTCACACTGAGCTTGTCGAAGGACCGCGAAAACGTTGCGGACGCCACTGTGTCGCCGTACGAGGCGGTCCCAGTGTCACACTGAGCTTGTCGAAGTGTGACCAAGCCGTGATAGTGGCTCATCTTCAACGTAAAGCCGTCGGCAATACTCGATTGGCTGTTTCCGCCTCAATGCGGCGGCTGCGACGCATTCGGCACTGGCTTGTGCGACGAGTGCGCGCCGCGATCGGGCCAGCATTCGGTCAAAATCGCGACGCTAGAGGTGCGCGCACTCGGAATGTACGCTGACCGTTTGCGCCAAGCGATCCTCGCCCTGAAGGACGGTCGCCGCGACGTCGCGCGCAGCATGGGCTCGCGTTTGGCCGAATTGGCAGATGCGAGCATGCAACTCGTCCCGGTCCCAACAACGCGGATTCGGAAAGCGGTGCGCGGCTTCGATGGCGCCGAATTGCTTGCGGCTGTCTGCGCTAGGGCCTCTGGAGCTCATGCGCACAACTTGCTGTCACAGATTTCCGGCGACGCGCAACGCGGACGCAACCGTCAAGCACGGCTTGCCGCACATGGTCGCTTCGCCTGCCGCGAACGCGATCTCGGCGGGCGCGAATTTGTTCTGATCGATGACGTCATGACGACGGGCAGCACGCTAGAAGATTGCGCCGCGACGTTGCGTGCCTCCAACGGCGCCGTTTGCAAAGCGATCGTCGTCGCTATCGCAACAGGGCAGGCAAGCCACACTTCGACAAGCTCAGTGTGACACAGGGACCTTCTCGGAGTGCAACATTGTCGTGCGCTTCGACGCTTCGACGCCGCTCAGCACAGGCGCACTGCTCAGCGTGACCGGGCGCACTTCGACAAGCTCAGTGTGACACAGGGACCTTCTCGGAGCGCAACATTGTCATGGCGCTTCGACCCTTCGACCCCGCTCAGTGCAAGCTGAGCTCAGGGTGACAGGGAACGAGCGCGTAGAAGCTACTCCCCTTGCAAGCATTCAAGCCACCGTTAAACGGCGTAGATCGCCTTTTTTTGGAACGCGCATATGAGTTAGCGAGGCGCGGGCTTGGCAGCACGTCGCCGAATCCGCCCGTTGGCGCGGTGTTGGTCAAGGATGGCGCGATTATCGGCGAAGGATACCATCATCGAGCCGGTGAGCCGCACGCCGAAATTGAGGCCTTGCAATCGGCGGGAGACTCGAGCGGCGCGACGATGTACGTTTCGTTGGAGCCATGCAACCATGCCGGCAAGACACCGCCGTGCACGCAAGCGTTGATCGAAGCGCGTCTTGCACGAGTTGTTATCGGAGCGCGAGACCCAAATCCCGTGACGAACGGTGGCGGAATCGCAGCCCTTCAGAACGCCGGCATCACCGTTGATGTTTGCGACGATCCTGAAGCGCTCGAGCTTATCGAGCCGTTTCGAAGAGCCGTCACATCGGCCCGTCCATATATCGCGCTCAAGATGGCCTCATCGGCGGACGGTTTTATCGCATCGCGCAAAGGTCAAATGCAGTGGCTTACGGGCGAAGATGCACGCCGGTACGTCCGCGAACTTCGCATTGCTCATGATGCGGTGATGGTCGGCGCGGGCACGATTCGCGTCGATGATCCGCTCCTGACCGTTCGTCCGCCACACGAT
Source organism: Vulcanimicrobiota bacterium (assembly GCA_963723515.1). Taxonomy (GTDB): domain Bacteria; phylum Vulcanimicrobiota; class Vulcanimicrobiia; order Vulcanimicrobiales; family Vulcanimicrobiaceae; genus JAFARW01. The sequence goes on along the minus strand of CAVRQT010000003.1, from coordinate 1,045,853 downwards.
CGCGCGAAGCCATATGCGCGCGTCATTGTTTGCGAGACGGCTACAGTACCGTCAACTGCGCGCGTGTTTGCGTCCGTCGAGAATTACCAACGAACCATCGTGCTTGCGCCGGCCGGCCGCACAATGCTCTTCGAACCGCTGCGAGAAGTCGCCGACGTCATCTTCGTCGGTGCGGAGAACGACACGCAGCTCGATCTTCAAGCAGCGATGCAGGCGCTGCGAAGCCACGGCATCGAGAGTGTGCTATGCGAAGGCGGCCCAACGCTGGCCGCTCGGCTGCTCGCAGCAAGGTTGTATCGATCGTGTCTACTGGCTCACCTCGCCGGCAAAAATCGGCTCGGCAGATGCGGTACCGGCGTTGACGCAAGGCGCGGATAGCATGCTGCCAAGCATCGAGTTTGAACGCGTCGAATCGCTCGGCGAAGATATGCTTGCGATCGGAATCGTGCGCGCTGTTTAGCGGCCTTATCGAACATCGCGGCGCCGTGGCGCGTACGGAGATGCTCTCGAATGGCGGCATGACCCTATTCGTCACCGCCCCCGAAATCGCCGCGGAGGTTGCTCCCAAAGATTCAGTTTGCGTCAACGGCGTTTGCTTGACCGCGACCGCCGTCGAAGGCGAAGCGATTCGCTTTGATGTCGTTCCTGAAACGCTCGCGCGATCCGCACTTGGCAGACTGCAGAAGGGCGAGCGCGTTAATCTCGAACTTGCGCTCCGCGTGGGAGATCGGATCGGTGGACATTTTGTCTACGGCCATGTGGATGGCACGGCGAAGGTTCTGCAGCGACGCAGTGAAGGCCAAGGCGCGCGCCTTACCGTCGAGAGACCGGCGCACGTCGCGCGATTCATTTGCAACAAGGGTTTCATCGCACTTGACGGCGTGAGTTTCACGGTTGCTTCCGTCGGATCGGCGCAATTCGAAGTTGTTGTGATTCCGGAAACCCTTCGCCGCACGACGCTCGGCGAGCGAAACGCCGGCGACCTTCTCAACCTGGAAGTCGATCCGCTAGCACGCTACGCGGCCGCTGCGATTGATGGTGAAGCGCGTGCCGCGGAGCTCGAATGGGCGCATGAAATCTGAAGCGCAACGAGGCGAGCGGCCGCATCTTTGAAGTTCGCGATCGCGTTCGCTGGAGCGACGTCGATATCGCCGGCATCATCTATTTTGGCGCGTATGTACGCTTCATCGAACTTGCCGAAACGGAGCTCTTCCGCGAACTTGGCTTCCCGTATGCAAGAATGTTCGAACAGCTCGACGTTTGGCTGCCGCGCGTCCACCTTGATTTCGATTTTCGCCGTCCCGCACGCATGGATGACGAGCTGGTCGTGCGCACGCGCATAGGGAAGATCGGCACGTCGTCAATCACTTTGAAGATCGACGTGCACGATGCTGCGACCGATGAAATCGATGCCTCATGCACGCTGATCGTCGCAACGGTCGAGCGTAAGAAGATGAAGAGCCGGCCGATTCCGGCCGAGTTGCGCGCGGCGCTGCTGGCATGCACGTGAACGGCGTGCTCGCCGGCAAAGGCGCGATCGTCACCGGCGGCGATACCGGCATCGGCGCGGCGATCGTGCGCACGCTGGCTGCGCAGGGCGCGAACGTTGTGGTTGACTACGTCGGCGATGCCACGCCGGCGCAAACGCTCGTCGCAGAACTTGAGAAGAACGGACAGAAAGCGATCGCCGTTGAGGCGGATGTCTCGAAGGCCGCCGATGTTGAGAACCTCGTTGCGGCGTGCGTGAAGGCCTACGGCTCGCTGGACATCATGATCAACAATGCCGGCATCGAGCATCGCTATCCATTCGTCGACACGCCCGATGAAGTTTGGGACCTCGTCATTGCCGTCAATCTGACCGGCGCGTACCTCTGCAGCAAAGCGGCCGCAAAACAGATGATCGCGCAAGGCCGCGGCGGACGTATCGTCAACATCTCCTCGATTCATGAAGACGTGACCGCGCCGACAAATGCGCCTTACTGTGCCACAAAAGGCGCAGTGCGCATGTTGATGCGCACGATTGCCGTCGAGTTGGCGCCGTACAAAATCACCGTCAACAACGTTGGCCCCGGTGCCGTCGACACGCCGATGGACGAGGCGACGAAGCGCAATCCGGTGCTCGATCAGGAGCTGCTCAGTGAAATTCCATTGCGCCGCTGGGCGGAACCGCCAGAAATCGCCGCGCTTGTCGCGTATCTGTGCAGCGATGCGGCATCCTACATCACGGGGACGACGATGTTTATCGACGGCGGCATGATGCGTCAGGCCGGCTCGCTCTAGTGGCGCTCCCGACATTCGTTGAGACCGGCGCCGACGTTTCGCGCGGCACCGTCGTCGATCCGCAGTTCGCGTACATTCTCAACGACGAAGAGATGGCGCAAGGCAGCACGATCGGCGCGCCGCGCTGCTGCATCATCATCAAACCAACGGGCGACGTCCAAAAGATCTACTGTCCGGATGCGGGCTATGATTTTTTCGGCGCGGTTTCGGTGCATTATTGGGATCGTACGAGCCGCATTCGCATGGGCGAGCGCAACGGCCAATTCCATATCCATCCGGAAAGACAAGACCACCGTTTCTTGCTCGACAACGGCGTCGACGTCCACGAGCAAGTCTTTCCCTACAACGACACGTGGACCAAGACGTCGGAAATTCCACCGCCGGCGGTCTACTATCGCGTCGAATTCACCAACTCGACGCAGTCGCCGGTTTCGTTTGACGCCTACGGCTTTGCGGAGTTGCGTGGCAATACGGCGCACGACATCGAGGCCGAATATGACGCCGAACTGGGCGGCATCGTCGTCTGGAATGGCACCAATCCTTCGCAGACCCGCCTCTTTGCAACGGTCGATCGGTGCGATGGCTGGGAAGTAAACTCAGACCGCGGGAAGGTCGTGGCGCGGCTTTCTCCGGGCCAGCTCGCCAACCGCATCGTCAACATCGGGCCCGATCCGGTCGGCGCGCTGCATGTTGCGATCGACCTCAAACCAGGCGCAACGCAGGCGGTCGATTTTATCTGCGTGCTCTCGGCGCAATCTCGTGAGGATCTCGCGGCGTCGCGCAAACGCTGCCCTGACGGAGCTGAAGCAAAGCGGCGCACGAGCGAATACTATTGGCAATACTTGCGACGTTCGGTGTTGCGCACGCCCTCGCATGACGTCAATCAGGGCGTTTTGTGGGCGAAGGCCAACATGTTGCGCGTCCAAACGTATGCGCCGACAGGCTGGTGCTTCACGAACGACCCGACGCGCAGCAACAACAGCGTCGGACGCGACACCGCCTGGATGTCTTTTGGCGCCGACTACCTCAACCATGAATTCGCGCATCAATCCCTCGATGCATATTTTCGAGTGCAAGAGCCCGACGGCAAAATCGTCGAGTATTACGACGTTCGCAACGACAAGTGGGAAGATTACGGCCTCAACGTCAACGACAATACTCCGCTCGTCGTCATTGCGCTCGCGCACCATTTTGGCGCGACCGCCAACAGAGAGTTCGTCCAACAACGGTTCCCGGCCGCCGTGAAGGCCATGGACTACATGCTCTCGCAGCGCAACGAGGACGGACTCATTTGGTGCACATCGACGGCGACCCAAGATTGGGGCATCATCGGATGGCGTAACGTCATCGACAACTACCGCTTGAGCGGCGCGTCGACGGAAGTCAATTCGGAGTGCTATGCAGCCTTGCGCGCGCTCTCCGGCATGGCGAAGATCCTTGGCGAGGCTGACGTTGCGCAGCGCTTCGATCGCGAAGCCGAAGCGTTACGTGAGGCGATCAATACGAAGCTCGTCAATCCCGACAACGATCTTTACTACCTGAACATCGACGTCGATGGCTCGAAGCGAACCGACATCACGGCGGATCTCGTCTTTCCGGTTCTCTTCGGCGTTGCTCCGCAAGACCGCGCCGCGCGCATCATCAGCACGCTGAGCGAAGCCAGCTTTTGGACGGACGCCGGCATTCGTACCGTGCCGCGCGACGATCTCACGTACGGTCCGGTCAACGGCTATGGACTGCTCGGCGGCGTTTGGGTTGCGGTCACATTTTGGTATGCGTTTGCCGCCGCGAAACACGATCCGGCGTTCATGGCGCATGCGCTTGCGAGCAGCTTCCGCCACTTTTCAAGCGATCCGCGCCGCAACAACACGGTGCCGGGGCAATTTTCGGAGTGGCTGCACGGCGAGATTCTGGTCAATCAGGGCATGATGCTCTCCCCCTGGGATGCGCCGCGCTATCTCTGGGCGGCGATCGAGGGCGCCGGCGGCCTGAACGTCTTTGGGTTGGACGCGAAGATCAATCCAAATTTGGCGGCCGATTGGCGGTGGCTGACCGCGGTCAACGTCCCGTTTCGCGGCAAGTCGATCGCATGGATTGCGTGCCGCATGCCCGATGGTCTGCAGTTGCACACGACCTCGGACCTCAGTTCGGACGTTCCGATCACGAAATATGCGCGCGACATCACCGACAGCGTGCGCGTTGCCGATCCGCGCGTTACGGTCGTCGGGTTCGCGAATGACGACCGCACGGTTATCTTTATCGGAAACTCGAGCCCGCGCACGTCAACGACGGCGGCCGCGCTATCCGATTTGCCGGCGGACGAACATTCCGTGCGCACGTTCTCAAGCGTTTGGAACGACTGGGAAGATCTCGGAAAACTCCAAAAGCAGGCGATTTTGGACGGAATTCCCGTCGTCATCGATGCCCACGGGTTTGCGATTCTCGAAATCAAGCCGCCGTAGAGCCGAGCCGTGCCAGAACTCTTCGGTGAAAAACTGACGCGCGACGACCTGCAAGCGCGCGTTGGTTCGCTGGCGCAGGTCGGCGGAATCACGGAGTTTGAGTATGCGTCCGGTCGCGGCCGCGGCGTCCGCGCGGTGCGCGTCGATACCGGCGTGCTCTCCGTCGAGATCGTCATCGATCGCGCGCTTGATATTGCGCATGCAGCATATCGCGGCACGCCGTTCGTTTGGCGCAGCGCAAACGATATCGCGGCGCCGGCGTTTTACGAAGCCGCGGGCGATGAATGGCTGCGTTCGTTTTTTGGCGGTTGGCTGACGACTTGCGGGCTAGCAAATTTTGGGCCGCCGGGTAGCGATCAGTGGGGAACCTTTGGGCAGCACGGCCGCATCAACAATCTGCCGGCGCGAAAACTACTCGACGAAGACGTACTGGGATGGCGATCGTTGCATCCTTGAGGTCGAGGGACGGATGCGTGAAACGAAAGCGCTCGGCGAAAAGCTCGTGCTGCATCGGCGCTGGCAGACCGAACTTGGCAGCGCGACGCTCCATTTGCGCGACGTCGTCATCAATGAGGGCGGCACGCGCACGCCGCACATGATCCTCTACCATTGCAACGCCGGCTTTCCGCTGCTCTCACGCGCAGACGCGCGTTCATGTCTCGCATACGAACGTTGAGCCGCGCGATCCGCAAGCGCAGGCGGGATTATCTGTGTGGGATCGCGGCGGCGAGCCGCAGGCCGGCTTCGCGGAGCAAGTCTTTATTCATAAGCCGCGCGAGTGCGCCGATCTCAAAGCCCGCGCTGCGATCGTCCAATGAAGAGTTGCTGGAGGGCGCCGGACTCGGATTTGAAATCGCGTTCGATCCAAACGCGCTGCCCGCGCTCTTTACGTGGCGCAAGTTGGACTTCGGCGATTACGTGATGTCGGTCGAGCCGGCCAATACCGCGGCGATTCAAGGACGCGAGTATGCGCTTAGCGCATCGCATGCTGCCGTTTCTCGATCCAGGGCAGGCCCGCGTTTACGATCTGACGTTCACCGCACTTTCGCGAGAGGCGCTTCGGGCAAGCATTGAGACGATCGCCAAGGCGAACGCAACGACGGCCGCGATGCGGTAGATCGCCGCAAGCGACAGATGCGCGTCAGAGTGCAGTGCGCCGACAAGGAACGTTCCGAACCCTTCGCCCGTCATCAGCGCCGCCACCATAACGCCGGCGACGCGATCGGCATCAGTGGGCATCGCATCGAGCGCCAACGACATTGCAAATGGGAAGACGATGCTGCAGGCGACGCCGCCGAGCGCGAATCCGACGACGAGCAGCGTTGCGGTTTTCCAGAGCGGCAAGCAGAAGAACGCCGCAGCGATAAGAACCGGAAAGATGACGAACGCCGTGCGCGGCGGCACAACGCGCGTCGCGAATGCGGCGCGCTAAGCGTGTTACGGTCAGCGCGAGCCAAAAAGCGGTGAGCGCCGCCTCTCCCGTAGCGAGCGAGAAACCGCGATCGAGGTGCGCAAACGTCGTTGCCCAACTCGAAAACGTTCCTTCGCAAAACGCGTAGAGCAGCGCGGCGACGCCGAACAAGATCGAGCGTTCGTGAAACGCCGCGCGCACGAACGATTGAAGACGATCGAGCTTCGCGCCAGCGCGACGAGAGCACGAGCACAGCAGCGAACGCGATCAACAGCAGCGCCGGCCATAGCCACCACGCGTAACGGACGATAAATGCGCCGAGAATAATCGGCGTCAAGCTCGTTCCGAGGCCGGTGAGAACGTTGGCGATCGTGACGGAAGCCGTTTCGTTGGCTGAGAGCTTTGATGCAAGCTCGTTGACCGCCGAGAAATTGAGGCCGAAGCCGAGGCCAAGCGCGGTTGTATCAACGAGCAGCAAGACATAAGCAGCGCTGCCGGGCGTTCGTGGAGGCGATCAGAAGCGCGACCAAGCGCGGCGATGTTGGCAGCAACGCCGGCGCGCAATACCGTTACAGTGTCGGTTTTCGCCGCGAGTTTCGGCGTTAAGGCAGCGCCGATAATTGCGCCGACGGTCAGCGGAATGAAAAGAATGCCGAAGCCGCGTGAATTGATGTGATACGGCGCCGCCGCGAAGACCGTTGCCAACGCCGGCACGAGCGTGAAGGCAAAGCCCTGCAGCATGCCGGCGCCATAGATGACGACTGCCGGCCGCCATCTCCATCGCTGCAGCAACGTGGTCATTGGGCGATGTTTGCTACTGCGTCACGCTACGCTTTGCGCTTGTCCCGAGCAGCGCCCAGGCCGTAGGAGAGGCGCGTGACTGTCACGCCACGCAGATCATGTGAATCGTTACGCCACTTGGCAGCGTCGGTTGGGCCGTGATTGAACAGTCGGGGGTTCTGCTGGTGCAGCAGTAGCACCGTCAATGCCGGCTGGCGGGTTCGATTCCCGTAACCTCCAACCGCGGCTCCGCTGTGGTATGATAGTCAAGACGGTGCTACTGCTACCAGCAGCGTGAGCCGCCCTTAACGGGCGGCTCTTTCATATCGGCGGTGGCGCTTCGACAAGCTCAGCGTGACAGAAGGTGCGTGGCTCACGTCACACCTAGGTAGTTGACATCTGTTAAGTCGCGTCCTACGCTAAATTTCCGTGCCGCTCACCTTCGCTGACGCTCTCAAATCCGCCATGGATGCCGCCGGCCTCAACGCGGCCGAGCTGGCCGAGCGCTCCGGCTTAACAGAATCCGCGATTTCCTACCTCCGCTCGGGCCAGCGCGAGCCGTCGTTCCGCTCGCTGCAGCGCCTTTCGACGGTGCTGCCCGACTTAGCGAAGCCACCGGACGCATCGGCATTCGACACGATCGACTCTGCTATCAAAGATATCCGCGACGGCAAGATGGTCGTCGTGCTCGATGACGAGGATCGCGAAAACGAAGGCGATCTCGTCATGGCTGCGCAGATGGTCACGCCCGAAGCGATCAACTTCATGCGCAAAGAAGCCGGCGGCCTGATTTGCGTCCCGATGACCGGCAAGCGGCTCGAGGAGCTGCAGCTGCCGCAGATGGTTTCCGAAAACACCGCCGTCCATGAAACGGCGTTCACGATCTCCGTTGAAGCGCGTGGCCGAACGACGACCGGTATCTCGGCCTACGATCGCGCCGCGACGATTTCCGCGCTCATCGATCCGAATGCACGTCCAGCCGATTTCTTGCGGCCGGGCCACACATTTCCGTTGCGAGCCCGCGACGGCGGCGTGCTCGTGCGCGCGGGACAAACTGAAGCCGCCGTTGATCTCGCTCGACTTGCCGGCCTCTATCCCGCCGGCGTGATCTGCGAAATCATGGCGGATGACGGCACGATGGCGCGTCTCGACAAGCTGCGCGTCTTTGCAAAGAACCATCATCTGCGCCTCATCACCGTCAAAGATTTGATCGCCTATCGCATGCGTAATGAAAAGCTCGTGCAGCGCATTGCAGATTTCGCATTGCCGACGACGTTCGGCAGTTTTCAAGGCGTTGCGTACGAAAGCGCGATCGACGGCTTGACCCACGTGGCGGCGATTATGGGCGAGATCGGCGACGGCAAGAATATCCTCGTTCGCGTGCATTCCGAATGTCTCACCGGCGATGCGTTGCATTCAATCCGCTGCGACTGCGCCGCACAACGCGACGGCGCGCTGGCCATGATCGCCGAGGAAGGGCGCGGCGTCTTTCTCTACCTGCACCAAGAAGGACGCGGCATCGGCCTTGCCAACAAGCTGCGCGCCTATGAATTGCAAGATCGCGGCATGGACACCGTCGAGGCCAACGTGGCGCTCGGACTTCCCATTGACAAACGCGACTACGGAATCGGCTCCCAGATTCTCTTCGATCTTGGCGTTCGCGAAATGCGCGTGATGACGAACAACCCGAAGAAGATTTTCGGATTGGAGGGCTATGGCTTGCGCATCATCGACCGCGTCCCGATTCAAACCGCCGCCGACTGCGTTTAACTCCGGTTACATCGAAACCAAACGTTCGAAGTTAGGACATCTCTTCTCGGCGGAAGCCGTCTCGCAGTGAAGCATGCTGCACAGCAGCAGCGCTACAGTCTTCGCGGAAAGCGCATTGCGGTCGTCTGCGCACGCTTTTATCCGGATCTTGCGGATCAGCTCTTGGAAGGCGCGAAGGCTGCACTGCACGAGTGCGGCGCGGCATCGAGACACGTCACGACCTACGACGTCGCCGGATGCTTTGAACTGCCGATCGCAGCCGCGCGCGTTATCGCTCGCGGGCGGCTGCGATGGCCTTGTCGCGCTCGGCGCCGTCATTCGCGGCCAGACGCCGCATTTTGAGTACATCGCGGCCGAATGTGCGCGCGGGCTGATGAACGTGCAGTTGGAAACCGGACGTCCAATCGGCTTCGGCATTCTCACGACCGAATACGTACGAACAAGCCGCGGAGCGTGCCGATCCGAAACGCGGCAACAAAGGCTATGCTGCGCGCGATGGCCGCCGCGAGCGTCTTGCAAATTCCGGCGTGAAGGAAGCGTTACGTTGGGCAGGCGATGCGATCGAATATCTCGATCAGCGTCGCTTGCCGCACGAAACGGTCGTCGTTCGCGCGCAGACCGTTGACGAGTTCGAGTCGGCGATCAAGAGCTTGGCAATTCGTGGCGCGCCCGCGCTCGGTGTTTTCGGCGCTTATGCGGTTGTGCTGTTGCGCCGGAACATCACAGACGACGATCAGTTCAATGCCGCAGTGCAGCGCATTCGCATCGCGCGGCCGACGGCCGTGAATTTGAGTTGGGCCGTGGATCGGGTACTGCGCTGCGCAAGATATGTTGGCCGAGGCAGATGCGATCCACGAGGAGCAGCGCGCGATCGACCGCCTGATCGCGGAAGCGGCGTTGCCCATCTTTTCAGGCGTGTCGCGCGTCTTGACGCATTGCAATACCGGCCCAATCGCAACCGCCGGCGGCGGAACGGCGCTGGGCGCGATTATTGCCGCGGCAAGATTCACAAGAATCTTGCAGGTCTACGCCTGCGAAACGCGACCGCTGCTGCAAGGCGCTCGCCTAACGATGTATGAGCTCAAAGCACGCCGGAATCGATGCGACGCTGATCGTTGACAGTGCGGCAGCCGTCACGATGCAGCAAAAAAACGTTGACCTCGTCATCGTCGGCGCCGATCGCATCGCGCGCAATGGCGATACGGCAAATAAGATTGGCACCTATGGGCTCGCAATCGCGGCCGCGCATCACGGCATTCCGTTTTATGTTGCCGCGCCACGCTCGTCGTTCGACTTGACGCTGGAAAGCGGCGCGAAGATTCCGATCGAAGAGCGCAGCGGCGATGAAGTTCGCACCTTCGCGGGCGCCTCGAGCACGGACAGCGGTACGCGCGCCTACAATCCGGCGTTCGACGTGACGCCGGCGCGATTGATTACGGCCTTCATCACCGAATACGGAATTCTGCAACCGCCATACTCGGAATCAATTCCGCGATCTCGCGAATCGCCCCAGCGTCGCAGCGTTCGCATGAAGTACTACGAGTTCATCGACAAGGCCCCGAAGCTCGCAAAGCTCGTCATCATCGAGGGCACGGAACGCACGTTGGCCGAACGCGCCTTGGAACTTCTGCTCGATCGCGCGCTGCCGGCCGAGGCGCGAGCGCTAAACGTCGACCGCTTTCACGGCCCCGAGATCGAAGATACGGCGCGCATCGCTGAGGCGGTGAGCGCGATGCCGTTCTTGGCCGACCGGCGCGTGATTGTCGTGACCGACGCGCAAACGATGAAGACGCCGTTACGTCGAGAGTTGTGGGAGGTCGCCGAGCAGACGCCCGAGGGGAACACGCTGGTGCTTTGCGATCTGCTCTCGCCGCGCGCGAAACGGCCGGAACCCTTTGGCGTTTTGGCGGGCCGCAATGCTCTGCGTATCGACACGACGGCGAATGCTCCGGTGCGCGAGCGCTACATTCGAAGAGCTGCTCGAGACGCTCGGGCGTCAAAGCGGAAGCGCGCGTTATCGATCAGCTTTCCTCAGCGACGGCGGAGCTCGCCGCAATTCGCAACGATCTTGAAAAGCTCGCTTTGACGCACAAGAAAATCTCGTATGCGGATCTGGAGCGGGAGAGCCTCGCGGTTGAGGATCCGAAGGCGTACAAATATGCGAGCGCGCTCGTCGAGGGCAACGTCGATGCGGCGCTTCGAGATCGCAACGGATCTCTTCGAACAGGATCCGCGCAAGGCCGGTGTGCCGTTGATTGCAGCGCTGGCGACTGAATTGAGCTTGCTGTGGGAATTGGCTCGACCGGGAGGCACGCTGCCGCCGCGTGCAAAGTGGCGCGAACGGTTTTTGCGTCCGGTTGCGGCGCGCGTCGGTGAGCGTCGCGCGCAGAAATGCATATGAGCGCGCCGTGCGAGCCTTTGAAGCGCTCGTCACCGGCAAGATCGACGACCAGCGATTGCTTGTCGAGATGTTAACGGCCGAGCTCGCAGGGCTCTCAAGCCGGCCAAGCGTGCAAGCCAAACCAGGCTCGGCGTAAAGGTTGCCAGAAGCGGCTAAGACCGAATGAATCATCGCACCTACGCCTCTCCGTTTTCATGGAGATATGGGAGGCCTGAACTTCGTGCGCTCTTTTCGGAGCACGAACGCAGGCGTTTGTGGCGCACCGTTTGGGTCGCGCTGGCGGAAGCGCAAGCCGACGCGGGACTCGTCACGCCGGAAGAGGTCGCCGATCTGCGCGCGCATCGCAACGACATCGATTTGGATGCCGCACATGAGATCGAAGCGCAAATTCATCACGATTTGATGGCGGAGATTCGCGTCTTCGCGAAACAGGCGCCGGTCGGCGGCGGCAAGCTGCATCTGGGCGCGACATCGATGGACATCGAAGATAATGTCGAGGTCTACCGTCTGCGGCGCGCTCTCGTCGTTCATCGGCGCTGCGCTGCATGGGGTGCTGGAAGCGTTTGCCAAGCGGGTCCGCGAGTTTGCGGGCAACGTGTGCATGGGCTTCACGCATTTGCAGCCCGCAGAACCAACAACGATCGGTCATCGCTTCGCGGTTTACGCCCAGGATCTGTTGATCGACGACGCAGCGTTGCGCTTTGCGTTTGAGAACTTGACCGCGAAAGGCATCCGCGGCGCCGTTGGGACGTCGGCATCATACGAACGTTTGCTGCAACGGCCTGGCGCATCTGCGCGAGCAAGAGCGCGTTATTCTCGATAAGCTGGGTCTGGCGGCGAGAGATGTGAGCACGCAGACCTATCCGCGAAAGCTCGATTACTTGCTCGTCGCCTCTCTCGCAGGGTTGGGCGCCTCGCTTTCAAAATTCGCCGCGGACATTCGCGTGTTAAGTTCTCCAGAATTCGGCGAGTTGCAAGAGCCGTTTGCGAAATCGCAAGTCGGCAGTTCGGCGATGCCGTTCAAGCGGAACCCGATCCTTTCCGAGCGCATCTGCTCGCTTGCACGCCTGCTGCCGGCCTACGCCGACGTTGCTTGGCAGAATGCGGCCACAAATTATCTCGAGCGCACGCTCGACGACAGTGCAAATCGCCGCACGATCTTGCCGGAAGCGATGCTTTGCGCAGATGAATTAGTTTCGCTCGCCAGGCGCATTGTCGACGGACTCAGCGTAAACACGCGCCGGATTGCCGAAAATTTGCGCACGTATGGGCCGTTCGCGGGGACGGAAGCCGTCATGATGGAAGCGGTGCGCTCCGGGGGAGATCGCCAAGTTTTGCACGAGACGGTTCGGACGGCTGCCATGACGTCGTGGGGCGCCCTTTCGCGCGGTGAGGACAACCCGCTGGCGCGCTTGCTGACGGAAGAACAAGAGCTGACGGAGCGGCTCGATCCCGCGGAGATTCGCCGGTTGCTCGATCCCGGCAAGCACGTCGGCACGGCGGAACAACGCGCGCTTGCCGTCGCCGAAAAAATCGATCACTTACCGCCCTTTCCCGTTCAACAAGAGGTTACAGCGTGAACAAAGGCATCGAGATCGCTCGAGGCAAGACGAAGGTACTGTACGAGCAGCCGGGTCAGCCGGATGTTCTTGTCACCGCCCAAACCGATCAGATTTCAGCGGGCGACGGCGCACGCCGCAATGAGATTGCCGGAAAAGGGCGGCTTGCCGCGCAAACGACGGCGCGCGTCTTTCGGCTGCTGAATCTGTGCGGATTACCGACGCACTACATCAGCGGCGGTGAAGACGATGACAACAACGAGATGCTCGTGCGGCGCTGCAATATGATTCCGCTCGAGGTCGTTACACGAGGCGTCGCGGCCGGCTCGCTCATCAAGCGCAATCCGGGGCTGCAGCGCGGCGCACTGATCGTACCGCGGATGGTTGAGTTCTTCTTTAAAGATGACGCGAACCACGATCCGCTGATCACCGTTGATGAAATCATCAGTCGCGACCTGGCAACGCCGGTCGAAGTCGGGATCATGACCGAGATTGCGCGCCTGACGTTCGAAATATTGGCGCACGCTTGGCGCAAGCGCGATACGTTGCTGGTCGATCTGAAAATCGAATTCGGCCGGCTGACCGGCGGAGAGAACAAGGGCAACCTCGTCATTGCGGACGTGATCGATAACGATTCGTGGCGCGTTTGGCCGCAGGGTCGCGAGGAGCTGATGCTCGACAAGCAACTCTATCGCAACTTGGAAAGCGTCAAGCCCGAAGACCTCATGCGCGTTAAGACTGCGTATGAGAATGTCGCCGAACAAGTCGGCACGTTTCCGCAAATGCGTCCCGGGATGGTGGCAGTCGTGACGGAGGGTCCGGAATTTGAGGAAGCAGCCAAGGGAATCGTTCAGGCGCTGCAGAGCTTCGGCTTGCCGTCGGTTCGCCGCGTTGCTTCGGCAATTCGCACGCCCGGCTACGTCTTGCAGATGGTGCAACAGCTCGACACATCATTTCCGCGGCTCATTTACATTGCGCTGGGTGGACCGGACGGCGCGTTGCGCGGCATGATTGAAAACGCGACGGCGAGTCTCGTCTTCGACGGAAACGACGTGGCTGACAGTATCGCGCTGCGAGCGGCGAAGGCCTTTGCGATCGACGATACTGTGCTCTTCGGACGAACGCTTTTGGTGCAAACGAACGCCAGAACCGCCATCTTGCAAGCCGACGCGAATGTGAACGCGCCACCCCAAAACCCGACGCTTGCCTGATTTCGTCGTCCGAGAACGAGACGACGAAGAGCTTCATGCTGCTGCCCGCGACGCCGGCCTCGGGTTTCGCGTCGATGAACTGCGCCGAGTCGCCGCCGGCCTTGGACGCAATCCATCGATCGTTGAAGCGCATGCTTTTGCGGCGCAGTGGAGCGAGCACTGCAGTTACAAGAGTAGCCGTCAGCATTTAAAGCGGCTGCCGACAAAAGCGCCGCAAGTGATTTTGGGACCCGGCGAAGACGCCGGCATTTTACGGCTCGGCGAGCACAACGGCGAGCGCTATGCGATCGTCGTCGCGCACGAATCGCACAACCATCCATCGCAAGTCGTGCCGTTTGAAGGCGCCGCAACCGGCGTCGGCGGCATCGTCCGGGACGTGCTTTGCATGGGTGCGGAAGTGGTTGCGATCGCCGATGCGTTGCGATTCGGTCGCGTTGACGACGCTGATTCACATCAGCGATATGTAGCCACAAGCGCGGTTGACGGCATCGCGGCCTACGGCAACGCGATCGGCGTTCCAAATATCGCGGGCGACGTGTATTTCGATGAGCGTTTCAACGAGAATTGTTTGGTCAACGTCATCGCGCTCGGCATCCTTAAAGAGAACGACATCATTCATTCGAAGGCGCCGCCGGACTCGGCCGGGTGGGACATTGTGCTCGTCGGTAAGGCGACCGATGCGAGCGGATTCGGAGGAGCCGCCTTTGCTTCGCTGACGCTCGATGCTGCCGACGCGGAAGCGAACAAAGGGGCGGTTCAAGTGCCGGATCCGTTCTTGAAAAATGTGATCATGCGCGCAACATATCGTGTCTTTGAGTACTTGCGAGAGCGCAAGATCACGGCGGGTTTCAAAGACCTCGGCGCCGGCGGCATCATGGGGTGCACGGCGGAACTGTGCGCAGCCGGTGGATTCGGCGCGATCATCGATCTCGACGACGTGTCGACCGCACAAGAAAATCTTCCGCCAGCCGTGATTGCGGTCGGCGAAACGCAAGAACGGCTGGCATGGGTGTTGCCCCCTGAAGCAACCGCGAACGTGCTGCGCATATATAATGAAGAATTTTCGCTGCCGCAGATAGCGCGCGGTGCATGCGCCGCGGTGATCGGCGCGGTCCAGAAAGAAAAACGCTACGTTCTGCGGACGGGCAACGACATCGTGATGGACGTTGATATCGACTTCCTAACGGGCCAAATCACCGACGACCTGCCTTTCGACGAAACGCTGATGGCGCGAAGTGCTATGTCGAGCGGCGAACGCGCGGCGTTGCGATGCACCGAGACGTCGCTCAGGGTCGACAGCGTGACAGAAGGCCATCGATAGCTGAGCGATCTCAACATCTGTTCGAGAGAGCCGCTCTATAAGCAGTATGATGCCGTTGTGCGCGGCGCAACGGTAATTGCGCGTAATAATGACGCGGGCGTTATGATCGTACCGGGGACGTCGCTCGGCTTTGCAGTTGCCGTTGCCGGTAAGCCGGAGCCGAACGCCGATCGCGCTTTTGAGGCGGCGTATCAGGCGGTCGTTGAAGCGGTTTGCAAAGTCGTCGCCGTCGGCGCAACTCCGCTCGGACTTACGGATTGCTTGAACTTTGGAAATCCCCGCAAAGAGGACCATTATTCGCAATTCGTCGCCGCTGTTGAAGGTCTGAGGAAAGCCGCGCTGGATTTCGAGCTGCCGTTCGTTTCGGGCAACGTCAGTTTCTACAATGAGTCCGCTGAAGGTAAGGCGATTCCGGCCTCAGCGATTGTCGGCTGCGCGGGAGCGCTTCAAGACGTTTCTAAGACAATCACGCCCGCTTTCAAAGAGGCCGGCTCAACGATTTACGCCGCAACGCCGGACGCAATTCCGCACATTGGTGGTGCGATGGCAAAGGGAACCGTACGCGCCTGCTCCGTGACGTTCGACGGCGGAGTGATTGCCGCAGTAGTAAAGTTGGCTAACGGATCGCAGGAAGCCGGATTAACAATTGGCGCGCGCATCGACGCACCGAGCCTCGCCGGCGAGATTGCGTTCGTCGTTGAAGGCGATAACGCGCTTGAACGGATTCCCGGCGTGCAAAAGATCGGTCAAACGATCGACAGCCCATCGCTGATCCTTGGTGATCGAGAATATCCGCTCAACGTACTGTTCGAGCAATGGTCCGAACCGCTCGCTGAGGTTTATGCGTGAGCGCTCGCGTCGCCGTATTGATTTATCCAGGCACAAACAGCGAAGATGAAACGCTGCGCATCCTGCGCGACGTCGGCATCGACGCGCAGCTGGTGCATTGGAGCCGCGCCGAAACGCTCGGAAGCTATGACGCCTACGTTCTGCCGGGCGGATTCGCGTACGAAGATCGCATCCGCGCCGGTGCGATCGCGGCGCACGATCGCTTGACCGACGCCGTCATCGAAGCGGCGCAGGCCGGCAAAGTCGTGTTGGGCATCTGCAACGGCGCACAAATTCTTCTGGAAGCAGGACTCGTTCCAGGAACCGGCGCGGCACGGCGTCCGACCGCGGCATTCACAAAGAACGCGCCGCTCGGCAAGTTCATCTGCCGGCATGTCTATGTCCGCCTCGTGATCGCGCCGGACCGGTGTGCGATTACCGCCGCACTACAGCGCGATGTGCTGATTCCGGCGTGGGCGGCGCACGGCGAGGGCCGGCTCGCGGCAACCGATGCGCATCTCGCCGAGATTCAATCGGGCGACCACATCGCGTTTGTCTATGCGCGCGCCGACGGCATTGCGAACGAAGCCGCGAATCCTAACGGCTCAGCCCTCGGTGCAGCCGGCGCTCACGAACAAAGCCGGCAATGTGCTTGCGATCATGCCGCATCCGGAGCGCGATGCGTGGACGTTCAATCATCCAACTTCGCAAATCGGCCGATCCGCGTTCGGCAATGCCGCGGCGGCTCTCGCGCCATCGGGCGGTTCGCTGCTCTTCGAGAGCTTTGCCAAGGCATTACGATGAGTCACGTGCGCTGCGTCGCGATCACGCTCAAGATTCCCGACAATGAAGCCTTCACGGCCCTGATGACGCTGCAACGTCTGCGCGTCCCGGTTTCACAACTGGAACGCGCCGACATCTGGCTCTTCGAAACCGAGCAGAGCGACGGTTTGCTGGAAGCGGTGCAAGCGAACGAGCTGCTCTTCAATCCGAACAAGCACACGCTGAGCGAACGTGCGGGCGCAGACCCGCTCGAAGGCGAGCTGTGGGTTGAGGAGCTCGGCCAAGACCCTAGTCTGCGGGCGCAGCTCGGCGGCAAGATGATTTCCGGCGTCCGTTCTGCAAAACGAGTGCGTGGCTGGCAACTCTTCGATGAAAACGGCGCTCCGGCGGAGCAAGCGGTCGTGAAAACCGCAGCTGATGTGTTGTTGTGTAATCCGGCGATCGAGAGGGCGATCTTGTCATGATGCTTGCGGAAAAAGTCGAACCACTCTTTGAGGCAAAGACGGCCGAATTCTACACGATTGCGACGCTGGGATCGCATTCCGCGCTGCAAATTCTCAAAGGCGCGCACGACGAAGGCTTTCGGACGCTCGCCATTGCGAACCGCCAGACCGAACGTCTCTACCGTTCCTTCAATTTCGTCGATGAAGTCATCGGCATTCCGCGCTATGAGGATTTTCCGCAGCACGTTGATCTGCTCGGCAACCGCAAGATCATCATCGTCCCGCACGGCTCGTTCGTCGCCTACCTATCGCTTGAAGATCATAAGCGAATGACGATTCCCTACTTCGGCAACAAAGCGATCCTCGATTGGGAGGCGAGCCGCGAATTGCAACGACAGTGGCTTTCCGCAGCCGGTTTGAATCTGCCGCGCCAATTCCGCAACGGCAGCGAGATCGATCGGCCCGTCATCGTGAAACTCTACGGCGCTCAAGGCGGCAAAGGCTACATGTTCCTGCGCGATGCGCACGATTTCGAAGAGCGAGCCGGCCTCGTAGCGCGACGCAATTACATCATTCAAGAATACATCATCGGCGTGCCGCTCTACATTCATTATTTCTATTCGCCGCTGACCGGCCGGCTTGAAATTATGTCGATGGATCGGCGGTACGAAACGAACGTCGATTCGCTCGGTCGCATCCCTGCCAATGCGCAAGAAGGCCTCGACCTCCAACCCTCATACGTCGTCGTCGGCAATGCGCCGCTCTCGTTGCGTGAATCGATGCTCGCGGAAGCGTATCACATGGGCGAAGAAGTTGTGCGCGTCAGCAAAGAGATTTGTCCGCCGAAAGGTCTCTTCGGCGCGTTTTGCATCGAAACGATCATCACGCCCGACACGCAGTTCTATGTCATGGAGATTTCTGCACGGATCGTCGCGGGGACCAACCTCTTCATCGACGGCTCACCGTACTCGTACCTCAATTACAGCGAGCCGATGTCGACGGGAAGGCGCATCGCGCGCGAGCTCAAGAACGCACTTCTGTCAAACTCGTTGCGTTATGTGCTTGATGACTCGAGCGTTCTCTAGAGTTCGCCACGGCTAGCCGTGCTGGCGGCTGCTCTCGTGCTTCCCCTGCGGGCATCGGCCGCGCTTGTTGCGGATCCGCAAACACTCTACAACGACATGAAGGCCTCGTTTGAAAAAGGCGCGGCGCACGGCTGGCAATTCGTCGATCAACTGTATTATTTGGCGGCGATTTTTAATGCCGGGCGCGCGTACTCGCTGCAATCGCCCGACGATCCAAACTACGCCGAAGTGGCGCAACTGACCGTGGATGTTGGTTCGAGGCTGCACTACAATCCGCTCACGAACCATGATGCCGCAACGTGGTACGTGCGTGAAGCGGCACTGTACATGCAGCAGCACGATCCCGGCGATGAAGCGCAGAAGGCGAGCGAATTAATACGTCGCGTGGATGCCGAAGAAGATCCGCAGACCCTGGCGCGCCTCGCCGATCAAGACGCAACCGCCAATCTGCAGACCTATGCGCACGATCCCGACGCTTTGATTCAGCAAGTCGAGGCTGATTGGCGCGGATATCTGCTCACGCGTGACGCTTCGTGGCGCAGCCTCGCCTTTTCGCGCGCCGCCAAATCAACGTTTCCGATCGCCCAACTGCCCACGACGTGGGGCTCGGATTTTCTCAACGCGGCGCGCAACGCTTCAAACGGCGTTCCGCCGTATACGCTGGACGACCAGTTCAACGCAAGGCGGCTACTGGCGCGACTAAAAGCGGTCGATCCGCTGCATCTCGTCGGCAGCGTCAACATCATCAGCCATGAAAAATATCTGACGATCACCGCGCCCGCCGATGAGTATTTCGGCCGAACCGGGATGTCGGTGCTGGGCATGCGCAACGAGTTGCATCGTCTCAACGCCTATCTCGATGCCGGTTGGGGTTCACATGAGTCGCAAGCGGGCGTCCTTTTGGCCGAATCGGTCGACGATCTGCACAGAGTGTATCCGCGCGACCACGAATTGCCCGCGCTGTTGCTCGCAACGTATAAGGCATTGGAAAGAATCCAGACCCCGGAGGCGCACAGCAGTGCGACGCATTTGCGAACGATTTTGACGGTTGAATATCAAGATACGCAGCAAGCGCGCGAGCTCTTGTCTTCGTAAGTGGACATTGCACAGTATGATCCGAGCCGTTTAACCCTCTGCTCGATCGGCAGCCACTCCGCTTTAGAGGTTGCTGCCGGCGCTCGAGCCTGCGGTCTGCGAAACTTGATCGTCACCGCTAGGGGGCGCGAAAAAACCTACACGCAGTACTTCAAGAACCGTGAAGACCCGCGGCGTGGCTGCGTCGATCAGACGCTCGAGCTAGCAGAATTTCACCGAATTGCTCGACGATGCGATTCAACAGCGGCTGATCGCAGAGCAAGTAATCTTTGTTCCGAACCGTTCCTTCGAAGTCTATCTGCACCAGAAGTACACCTACGATCAAATCGAGCAGGGGATGCGCGTTCCGATCTTCGGCAATCGCAAGCTGCTGCGGGCCGAAGAGCGGGAAGAAGCGGAGAACCAGTACGGATTGATGCGTCGAGCGCAGGTTCGGCATCCGATTCAATTCGCGTCGGCGGATGAGATCGATCGCCTCGTTATCGTGAAGGCGGCGCATGCGCAAGTATCGTTTGAACGCGCTTTCTTTCTCTGTTCCTCGCCCAAGCAATATCGATGAGATCTCGCAGCGATTGATCGCGGGCGGCGTGCTGACCGAAGCGTCGCTGCAAGCGGCGCGGATCGAGGAGTATGCGCTTGGTCCTTCGGTCAATTTGAATTTCTTTTATTCACCGATCTTACGCGAACTCGAACTCTCCGGCACCGATACGCGGCGGCAAACGAATCTCGAAGGGTTGCGAGGCGTTCCGCCGGCAGCGCTTGCGGACGTTATGGATGTCGCGGTGCGGATGGAAGAAGCGGGCCACATCTCAACGACGCTGACCGAGTCGATGCTCGAGCAGGCGTTTGCGATGGGAGAGCGATTTGTCGCAGCCGCGGCCGAAGCTCATGCGCCCGGAATCATCGGGCCCTTCGCGTTGCAGTGCGTCATCGTCGCCGGCCCGCCGAAGGAGTTTGTCTGTTACGATGTCTCTTTGCGCATACCGGGATCGCCCGGCACGCGCTTCACGCCGTACTCCGCGTATCGATGGGGGCGCGATGTTTCGGTCGGCGAGCGCATCGCGATGGAAGTCGTTTTTGCGCGCGATGCCGGCCGTCTAACGGACATCGTCACCTAGCCCCGAATTGGAACAGATGATATCCCCCGCTCGCGAAGATCGGCATTCGTCGAAGCTTCCGGCAACGGTCTTCATCCTCGATTTCGGCGCCCAGTACAGTCAACTGATCGCGCGCCGGACGCGCGAAGCGCACGTGTATTGCGAAATCGTTCCGCACAACACGCCGTGGAGAGAGCTCGCGGCGCGTTCGCCTGCCGCGATCATCTTGACCGGTGGACCGGAAAGCGTGCTCGTGCCAAATGCGCCGGCGATGGATCCCGAAATCGTGCAAAGCGGCGTGCCGATGCTCGGCATCTGCTACGGCATGCAATTGATTGCGCGTCACCTGCACGCGAATCTGGTTCCCTTAGAACGTCGCGAATACGGTCCAGCGGAGTTGCGCGTTGAGCGCCCCGAAAGCCCGCTCTTCGCCGGCGTTGCCGCTCGATCGCGCGTGTGGATGTCGCACGGCGACTCCGTTCTCGAACCGCCTTCCGGATTTCAAACGCTTGCCTCGACAGATCGTTGCAACATCGCCGCGATGGGTGACGATGAGCGGCGGATTTACGGCGTGCAATTCCATCCCGAAGTCGTGCAAACGGAATATGGAACGCAGATCCTGGACAACTTCCTGCATCGAATTGCCGAGATCGGTGACGAGTGGCGCATGGAGTCGTTCGTCGAGCGTGCGATCGCCGAGATTCGCGAGCAGGTTGGCGATTCGAAAGTCATCTGCGCCCTCTCGGGCGGCGTCGATTCAGCCGTTGCCGCCACGCTTGTCTCGCAGGCGGTCGGTGAACAATTGACGTGTATCTTCGTTGACAACGGCCTGCTGCGCAAGAATGAGGCGAGCAGTGTCGTGCAGGCCTTCGGCGACGTCATGCATCTCAACGTCGTCGCCGTCGATGCGCGCAACCGATTCCTCGAACGTCTCGCCGGTATTGTCGATCCGGAAGAGAAACGGATTCGAATCGGTCACGAGTTCATTACGATCTTCGAGGAAGAAGCGGCGAAGATTCCCAACGTCAAGTTTCTCGTTCAGGGTACGCTCTATCCGGACGTGATCGAGTCGAAGACGCCGCAGTCGCAAGCAGGGCACAAGATCAAATCGCATCATAACGTCGGCGGTCTGCCCGAAGTCATGTCGCTGGAACTCGTTGAGCCCCTGCGCTCGCTCTTTAAAGATGAAGTTCGAGCTGTGGGGCGCGTTTTGGGATTGCCGGCGCATATCGTGGAGCGCCAGCCGTTTCCAGGCCCAGGACTTGCGGTCCGCGTTCTTGGCGCGGTTTCGGAAGAGCGCTTGACGATCGTGCGCGAGGCCGATGCGATCGTGCGCGATGAAATCGAGCGCGCAAAACTCGATCCGAAGCCGTGGCAATATTTTGCCGTTTTGACGCCGCTGCTCAGCGTTGGCGTGATGGGCGATGGCCGAACGTATGCGAACCTCGTCGCGGTGCGCGCGATCACGAGCCAAGACGGTATGACGGCGGATTGGGCGCGGCTTCCGGAATCGCTGCTCGAACGAATCAGTAGCCGAATCGTCAACGAAGTGCCGGGAGTCAATCGCGTGGCGTATGACATCACCTCGAAGCCGCCCTCGACGGTGGAATGGGAATGATCAACCGGCGTCTTTTGGAGCAAAACCGCCTGGCGAAACGCGGTTTGCGGTTCGATAAGAGTCGCACTTGGGTTTATTGAACGATTGCAAGATGGGCTTGAGGACGACTGTGCCGCACGGCAAGACGTTGATCGTGATCGCCAGTGCGCCAATACAATTGCCGGCGAGGACCGCGAAAGCGCTACAAGACAAAATCCGAAGCCGTTTGGCAGGACAACCGAAACGATTCGACTTGCGTGATACGATCAACGGAAATGAAATTCGCGCTCGTCTTGTGAGCGGGAGCGTGAGAGGACAATCAAATGTGATCGCGTTCGTTCAAAATCCTGATGCAGATGCCGACGCGCTGCTCAAGACGACGCAATCACTGCTTGAGCAGGTAGCGGGTTAGGACGCCGAACCGCTAGCGAATTCATGCGAATCCTTGTTATCGGAAACGGCGCGCGCGAGGATGCGCTGTCTTGGCGGCTGGCCGCTTCGCCCTCATGTGAAGCGATTTTTGCCGCGCCCGGAAATGCGGGAACAGCAACGCGTGGCGCCAACTGGGAAATCGACGCCGACCAACGGCAAGGCGCTCGCCAAACGTGCTCGCGAAGAGCGCATCGATCTCGTCGTTGTCGGTCCGGAAACTGCAATCGCTGCCGGTGTCGGCAGATCACCTCCGCGCGAACGGGATCGCGACCTTCGGGCCGGATCGTTCGGGCGGCCGCCTTGAATCGAGCAAGATCTTTGCGAAGCGCTTCATGGAACGACACGGTGTGCCGACGGCGCGCGCCGTTGTCATCCATTCTCTTGATGCGGCAAAGAGCGCGCTCGATCAGTGGAGCGGCTCCTGCGTCATCAAAGCCGACGGTTTAGCGGCAGGGAAGGGCGTTGTCGTTGCGCCGGACGTTTCTGCCGCGCGCGCTGTTGTGGCGGAGTGGTACGAGCACAACAGCATACCCGGCGGCGGGAGCGCCCTATTGCTTGAGGAGCGGCTTGAGGGCCGAGAAGTCAGCGTCTTCGCCATTTGCGATGGGCGCGCGATGTTGCCGTTTGCGTCGGCGTGCGACTACAAGCGCGCCGGGGACGGCGACACCGGTCCAAACACGGGCGGCATGGGTGCGTACTCGCCGCCGCACGGCTTTCCGGAAGATCTAACCGATCGCGTACGCGAGCAAATTCTTGGTCCGGTATTGCGAGGGTTGTTGGCCGAAGGTGAACGCTACATCGGCGTTCTTTATTGCGGGCTGATGTGGACGCAAGGCGGACCCGCGGTGATTGAATTCAATGCACGTTTCGGCGATCCGGAAACGCAAGTGCTGATGCCGCGGGTGAGCGGCGACTTCGCGGCCTTTCTCAAGAGTGTCGCGGACGGCGCGATGGATCCAAGCTTGACGTCCTTCTCCGAGAAGGCATGCGTTGGGGTCGTCTTGGCGACGGCCGACTACCCGGCCCGCAGTACGCCGTTGAAGGCTTTGCCGGCGGATATTGTGTTGGCGGAAAGTACGCAAGCGTTTTGGGGCGGTTCGGCACTTCACGACGGCGCTGTCGACGCGGCTGGAGGCCGTGTCATCACGGTGACGCGCGCTTGGAGAGACAATCGAGCGTGCACGAAGCCGTGCTTACGAGGGGGTCCAAGCGCTGGCCAAGCGGTTTGACGGCGAGGCCTCTTTGCTCACGTATCGCACGGACATCGGCCGCCTCGACTAGGGCCTTGCAGCCGCTGGCAGTGCCCAGGGTGTTACAATGAGTGTAATGCGGACCGAGAGCGCCGGCTAAGTTATGTGCGGCATCACGGGGGTTTTTGCTCCCGGGCATGATGCAGCGCGCCTCGCGTTCTTCGGACTGTATGCGCTGCAGCACCGCGGCCAAGAGTCCGCCGGAATCGCCGTTTCGGATGGCGGCACGATCCGCTCGCATCGCGAGATGGGGCTGCTCTCGGCAATCTTCGATGAAGAGATCCTCTCGCAGCTCAGCGGCTACATCGCCGTAGGGCACACGCGTTACTCGACGAGCGGGTCCTCGATCGTCGTCAATGCGCAGCCGCTGCTTGAAAGCAGTGAAGTCGGCGATTTTGCGTTCGCGCACAACGGCAACTTGACGAACACCGATGAATTACGCGAAACGCTCGCGCCAACGACGATCTTACAAGCCACATCTGACTCGGAAGTCCTCGCGAAGCTGATCGTCGAGGGCGAGGGCACGATGATGGAGCGGATCTGCGGTGTCATGAACCGTGCCCGCGGCGCATACTCGGTGGTTTTGTGCACGCGCGACGAGCTGTACGGCTTCCGCGATTCTTGGGGCGTGCGACCGCTCTGCCTTGGCCAGTTGGGCGATGGAGTCTATGTGCTCGCTTCTGAGTCGTGTGCGCTCGCGACGGTTGGCGCAAAGTATATTCGCGAGTTGGAGCGCGGCGAAGTCGTTCGTATCAGCAAGAGCGGCGTTGAGAGCCGCAGAGTCGAGAGCGATGTGACGCCGGGATTTTGCATGTTCGAGTACATCTACTTCGCGCGTCCCGATTCGACGCTCGACGGGCGAACGATCTACATGGCTCGTTACGCGATGGGGCGGGAACTCGCCAAAGAGCATCCGGCCAACGCCGATGTCGTTATGGCCGTCCCGGATTCTGCGATTCCCGGCGGCTTGGGCTACGCAATGGAAAGTGGGCTGCCGTACATCGAAGGGTTGATCAAGAACCGCTATATCGGACGTACGTTCATCAGCCCGGATCAACAGATGCGCAACCGCGGCGTACAGCTGAAGTTCAATCCGGTTGTTGAGAATTTACAGGGACAACGCGTCGTCGTCGTTGATGACTCGATCGTGCGCGCTACCACGAAGCCTCATATCGTGCAATTGTTGCGGGAAGCGGGGGCCACGGAGGTTCACGTGCGTGTTCACTCTCCGCCGATCAAACATCCGTGCTACTTGGGCGTGGATATGGCGACGTACGATGAATTAATCGCCGCCAACTACTCGGTGCCGGAGATTCGCGAACGGATCGGCGCCGATTCACTTGGATATTTGAGCCTTGAGGGTCTGGTGCGCGCCACGGGTCGTAAGCGAGAAGAAATGTGTCTTGGTTGCCTCACGGGCAAATATCCGAACGTGCCTTCAACGCATCAACCTCGCTCCGCCGCGAGCTAAGTTAGAACCGCACAGCGGCCCGCTTCGTGTCACGCTGAGTACGCTCTGTCACCCTGAGCAGTGTGTGTCACGCTGAGCGCTGTGTCACGCTGAGCTTGTCGAAGCGCCACCGCTATCATGCTCCATCGAAGTAAGAACGCGTCCAAGAAAGGCATCATCGGCGTATCCGATCACGGCGGCTGGGCGGTGTTGGTGACAATAGCGCGCGATGGGACGCTGCTCGATCGCCGCCGCGTCGAGCTTGTTGACGACGCGCTGCCGGCGCTTCCTCATCACCATGAAGGCCAAATGATGCCGATCGACGCAGCTGTCGCGCTGGTTGATCGCGTGCGCGTTTCGGCAGAGCGACATGCGGTACTCGCGCTGGACGCCGTGGCGCGCGGCGGTACCGCATATCATCGGTGTCGCCCTTCGAAGTTGTCCGGATCTTCCGGCCACGATTGCCGAACGAATCAAAGATTATCGTTCAAGAAACCTTGCCGATTGGGTGATGTATCGCAAAGCGATTGCTGCCGCTGCGCAAACGCGGGGCTGGCCCGTTTACTGGTACGACACGAAAAACGTGCTAGATAAGGCGAGCAAGGCGTTACACGTCGAGAACTTCGATGCTCACTTTGTTCGAATGCGCAGCACGCTCGGGCCGCCATGGAACAAAGATCACAAGCTCGCAATGGCGGCGGCCATAGCCGCGGCAACGTCGCTTTAGGAATGGCTGACGCTCCCGGTGTCACCCTGAGCTCACTCTGTCACCCTGAGCTCACTCTGTCACCCTGAGCTTGTCGAAGGGCAACCGTAATCGTAATAATTTACGGTTGTCCCGGTGTCATGCTGAGCTTCGCGAAGCGCAACCGTAATCGTAATACTTTACGGTTGTCCCAGTGTCATGCTGAGCTTGTCGAAGCATGGCTGGGAAGCAACGTCACATTTCGACAAGCTCAATGTGACACTGGGACTATCGCAACAGTCGCGATGTCGCTGGCGCTTCGACAAGCTCAGCGTGACAGAGAAAACGCGCGGTCATCGCGGCGCTTCGACAGCTCAGGTGACACAGAAAACGCGTCGGTCAGTCGAGAGCGACTATCGACAAGCTCAGCGTGACAGTGTCATGCGCGCGCGAAGCATGGCTGGCGCAATTCGACAAGCTCAATGTGACACGGGACTATCGCAGCATCGCGGTGCTTCGATCAAGCCCTTCGATGCTTCGACAGGCTCAGCACGGTCATGCAGCGTGACAAGCTCAGCGTGACACGGGTAGCTCGCGTGACTGTGGGGGTATTTGCGGGAGGCGACGTCCTGCCGCGAATTGCTCCAGCGCGCGAACCGCTTGCGTGCCGAGATCAGCATATTGTTTAACGAACGACGGCGGCTCTTCGTAGAGCCCTAACATGTCGTAGAGCACGAGCACCTGACCGTCGCATGCCGGCCCCGAACCGATGCCGATCGTTGGAATTTTTAACTCACGCGTGATTTGCTCCGCGATATCGCTGCCGACAACCTCAAGCACGATCGCGTAGGCGCCTGCGTCTTGCACGGCGCGCGCATCGTCGAGCAGCCGCTCGCGATTCGTGCGCATTTTGAATCCAGGTCCCAAGCCTGCCGTTTGCGGCAACACGCCGATATGCCCCATGACGGGAATCCCCGCCGCGACGATCGCGCGAATGCGGTCCGCGGCGCGAACGCCGCCTTCGAGTTTCACCGACGAAGCGCGTCCCTCTTGAACCAGCCGGCTGGCTGAACGCACCGCTTCGGCGTCGCTCGTTTGATACGAACCGAAGGGCATGTCGCCGATGATGTGCGCGTGCTTTGTTCCGCGCGCAACCGCCGCCGTGTGATGGATCATATCTTCGAGCGTCACCGGCACCGTCGAATCGTAGCCCAAGACGACCGTGCCAACGCTATCGCCGACGAGAAGGATGTCGATGCCGGCTTCTTCGGCGCAGCGCGCAAAGGCGGCATCGTAAGCGGTCATCACCGCGAACGGTTCAGCCGCATTCTTGCGCCGCGCGATGTTGATCGCAGTTACACGGCGCGCACGCTTTACCCGCGTTTCACGCTCAGCCGCTTTAGGCGTAGTTTCGATTTGTGTAGCCATTATTTAACGCCTTTCGCGGCGCTTCGACGAGCTCAGCGTGACAGGTCTAGGCTGCCCCGGCTTTTACCGTCGCGGTCGCACCGTTCGGCCGCACTTTGCCGTCGCCGCCGGCAAGCGCTTCGGCGAGCGCGATGAACGCGCGCACCGGCGTGCCGGTCGGCCCTTTTGCCTGCCATGCCGACTCGCTGTCGAGGTATGCGGTGCCGGCGATATCCAGATGCACCCACGGCGTCTTATCGACGAACGCTTTCAAGAATGCGCCCGCCGTCAATGTTCCCGCCGGTCGACCGGCGGAGTTTGAAAGATCCGCGATCTCGCTCTTGACCGCCGTCGAGTAGTCGTCGTACAGCGGCATCTGCCAATATCGCTCGCCGGTCGGTTTCGCGGCGGCGAGAAATTGCTGCATGAAATCCTCGTCGTTGCCCATCGCTGCGCTCGCCGCGTGTCCGAGGGCAATCACGCAGGCGCCGGTCAAGGTCGCCGCATCGACAATCTTTGTTGCGCCGAGTTTGTTTGCGTAG
The DNA here is from genome assembly GCA_963723515.1 of Vulcanimicrobiota bacterium. GTDB lineage: Bacteria > Vulcanimicrobiota > Vulcanimicrobiia > Vulcanimicrobiales > Vulcanimicrobiaceae > JAFARW01. The sequence continues at coordinate 1,017,964 of CAVRQT010000003.1, read as the reverse complement.
CAGAGTCCGTCTGCCAAAATCAAACGCCCTTCGGCGTCCGTATTGATCACCTCGATCGTCTTGCCGTTCATCGCTCGGAAAATGTCGCCGGGCTTCGTTGCGCGCGGTCCGGGCAGGTTTTCAGTTGCGGGAGCGATTCCGATGACGTTGACCTTCGGCCGCAATTTGCCGATCGCGTGCATTGCCGCGATGACGCCCGCAGCTCCAGACATGTCGTACTTCATCTCGTGCATCTTCTCGGCCGGTTTGATCGAGATGCCGCCCGAATCGAAGGTGATGCCCTTGCCGACAAGCGCGAGCACTTCTTTGCTGCCCGGATCGCCTTTGTACGTCAGAATCGTCATCGTCGCCGGTTGGTCGGTGCCTTGCGCGACGCTCAGCAGCGAACCCATGCCGAGCGAACGCATCCGCTCTTCATCGAGAACCTCGATTTCTAGACCAGCGTCCTGCGCAAGCTCGCGCGCACGCGCCGCCATATGCGTTGGCGTCATGTCGTTCGCCGGAGTCAATGCCATGCGACGCGCTGCGTTGACCGCTTCGCCGATAATCTGGCCGCGTGCCGCTCCGCGCTCGAGCGCTGCGCGATCGAAGCCTTCACCGAAGATCGTGATCTGTTCAATGTCGATCGCGCGGTCCGGCTCGTTTTGATAGATCGTCGTATCGATCGTGCCGGTCAGCGCGCCTTCGACGATGAACGACGCAGCCGCCGTTTCGTTGCCTTTGGCGACGTTCCGGAAGAACGAACGCGATGTCTCTTACCTTTCTCTTGCCGAGATAGCGAACCGCTGCGCCTGCGTAGCGTGCCAATACGCTGGGCTCAAACTTCTCTTGCTCGCCGAGTCCGACGAGAAGCACTCTGGAATAGTTCTGTCCTTTTGCGTGCACGAGCGAAAGCTCGAACGGCTTTGCGCTGATCTCGCCGCTACTCAGGACGTCCGCAATTGCGCCGCCTAACGCATCGTCGGTCGTCTTCGCAACGCCGCTAAGATCGCTGCCGGAGAAGATGGGCAGCACGAGCGCTCCAGTGCGGACGGAAGCAGGCGCGTCCGTCAGAACACGAACTTGCATGGTCAACCTTTCAGAAAAGTGAATGAAACCTTATATGCCCGTCGATTTTCATTGCGCGCCGCACTTGCGGGACCCTTCGAAACGACACTCTTGACCGACGCATACAAGATTGCCGGGGTCGATATCGAGGCCGGCAACGAAGCGGTCCGGCGTTACCAAACGATTACTGCACGATGGCGCCATCCCGCACAGCTCGACGCGCTTGGAGGGTTCGGAGGGCTTTTCGAGATGCCCGGCGATCCATCGCGCGCGCTTGCGGCGTCAACGGACGGCGTCGGCACGAAAGTGATCATCGCGTCGGAATTGGGCCGGTACGCAACCGTCGGCGCCGATCTCGTCAACCATTGCGTCAATGACATCTTGGTTGTTAACGCAGATCCGTTGTTTTTCTTAGATTACCTTGCCGTCGGCAAACTCAATCCCAATGCGGCAGCCGATATTGTTGCCGGCATCCAAAGCGCATGTCAAAAGCACAACTGTGCGCTCTTGGGCGGAGAGACGGCCGAGATGCCGGACCTCTACGAGAACGAGCAATTCGATCTCGCCGGTACGATCGTCGGTTCCGTCAACGTTTCAACGATTCCGAAGCGCGGAAAGCGTCTGCGCGGGCGACGCAATTATCGGTTTGCCTTCGGTGGGCTTGCACACGAACGGCTATACGCTCGCGCGCAAGCTCGTCGCCAAAGAAGAATGGGGCGATCGTTTCGATAGCGCCACATTCGCCGACGCTCTGCTGGCCGAACACCCCTCGTATCATGAAGACGTACGCGCCATTCAACATGTCGCCAACGTAAAAGCGATGGCCCATATCACCGGTGGCGGCTTGCTTGAGAACGTGCCGCGAACGTTGCCTTCGAACCTTAAGGCAATCTTCGAACAATCTCGGTGGCGCGTACCGCCGCTCATCGAAGAACTCTGCAGACGCGGCGACCTCAGCCACGAGGAACGGTATCGAATCTTCAACATGGGAATCGGCTTTACGATGATCGTGCCGCTGGCCGATGCTCAGCGCGCCAAAGACGCAGTTCGCGGCGCGAAGATCGTCGGTTGGATCGAAGAGCGTCACGAAGGTGAGCCGGCGGTCACCGTTCATCCCGCGCGCGATTAACAGCGCAAATCCCTTGTTGAATCTGCTCGTCGATCTCCGCGACGAGCGATTTGCATCTCAGCAACGCGATAAGGCGTTCGCCGAAATTCGTAACGCGGGATTCACCCTTGAAAGTGCCGCCTCGGGAGCGGCTCTGGCGTGGATCGATCAGGAATTTGGCGGCAGCTGGTCGTCGGAAGCATTCGTGGGGCGAAACATCGTCGCACGGCGCGATGGCGACTTCGCGGGTTTTGTTACCTATGCGCCGAGCGGATTACGATATGCCTGGCTTCGGAATTGGATCGAGCGCAAAGACGTCGGCATCTTTGGACCTTTCGGCGTGGCGAAGCGCTTTCGGGGCACACCGCTCGGACGTAATCTGCTGCGCGCAGCGTTGATAGAACTACGCACGCTTGGCTACGATTTCGCGCTCATTCCAGCCGTGCGAGATCAGAAACTCGTTGAGTATTACGAGAGCGAAAGCGGTGCGCGCGTGGTCGAGGAGTTCGATATGCGGCGCTGGACGGCGGCGAGCATCGCAACGACGATTCTCGCATCGGGCAACGGCACGAATTTTCAAGCGGTCTTGGATGCCGCTCATGCGGGAAAGATTCCGCTGAAGATCAACGCTTTGATCGCGAACAAAGACGGGCGCGCCAGTCCTCTCGCGCGCCCTCATGGCGGCGTTCCAACGGTTGTGAACGTCGTTTGGGATCGCGCCATCGAGTCGCGCGAAACCTATGATGAGCGCCTTTTGCATGCGATCCGGCAAACTGAACCGGAGCTCGTCTTGCTGCTCGGCTGGATGCACATCTTGCCGGAGCGCTTCATTGCCGCCTTTGCGGAGACGATCAACATCCATCCCGCATTCTTGCCCTTGGATCAGAGCAGCGCGACGGTCGAACTGCCCGACGGCTCAACACTGCCGGCTTTTCGCGGGGCGCATGCGGTCCGCGACGCGTTGGCGGCCGGCAGCGCATGGTTTGGGGCGTCGGTCCATCGGGTGATCGTTCAAAGCGACCGCGGCCCGATCTTGACGCGCCGCCCGGTCCACGTGCCGGGCGCAAAGTCTGAAGATGAAGTGATGCAGCACGTCCGGCCCGTGGAACATCAGTCGCTCTTAAGCGGTATTATGCGCTGGGTCTTCGAAAGACCGTAGCGCTTCAAAGTGGCCTTTTGAGGCCGTTTTGATGACATTTCAAGCCAGTGCAGGCGCATACTGGTAGAGAAGATTGCTTGTACTGAGGAACCAGGTAGAGCAATGGAGCTGAAGTTCGTCCGCGCTTGGAGCGCGTGTCTTTTTGTTTTTCTTGCCGCGATGGCACCTGCGTTCGCACAATCGGACGCAGAGAGCAGCGGCCTCGTGCCGTACGCGCTCTTCGCAAAGATGGAGCAGCCGCAGCATGGCCTCTTCACCGTCTGGCAGCACAACGGCCGTGTGGCCTTGGAGTTGCGGCCGGACCAATTCAATAAGGATTTTGTGGAAACGGCCGTGCCGATCAATGGGCTGGGCGGGTACTTCGTCACCTCCGGTCAGACCGATTGGCAGGAGGCGCGCATCGTGCGCTTCTTACGGACGAGCGACCGAACCGTCGCCATCATCTGGCCGCATACGCGCTTTATGGCGACGCCTGATACGCCGATTGCGAACTCCGTGCGCGCTTCAACGCCCGATTCGGTCGTGACGGTTGCCAAAGTGATGTCTGTGGATCCGCTGACCGGCAACGTCGTCTTTGACGTCTCGGGGCTCTTGGGCGACGTCATGGACATGACCGACGTCCTCAATCAATCGATTGCCGATCCGCAAGATCCGCGGACGAACTACCGGCTCGATCCCGACCGAACGTATTTCGGTCCCGCGAAAGCATTTCCGAAGAACGTCTTGATCGAGGCAGATCAGACGTTTGCGTCGTTTAAGCCGGCGGTCATCGACACGGTACCCGATCCGCGGAGCGTGCAAATTAAGGTGCACTATAATCTCGCCGAGTTGCCGGCCGATCCGAATTACATGCCGCGAATCTTCGACGATCGGGTCGGCTACTGGGACAACGCACATGTCGACTTCTCGCGCGACTACCGCCGAGACAATCGCGTGCACTACATTCTGCGTTGGGACGTTCAGCCGTCGGATCCGACGGCGCGTATGTCACCGGCGAAAACGCCGATCGTGTACTACTTGAGCAACACGATCCCGGAGCAATATCGCGGCGCAATCCGAGACGCGATTCTGACATGGAACCACGCGTTCGCGCGGGTCGGCATATCGAATGCCGTCGTGGTCAAGGACCAACCGAACGATCCGATTGGGATCCGGACGACATCCGCTACAACGTTGTGCGCTGGCTCTCTGAATCGAATAGCGGCGGCTTTGCGGAAGCGCAGGTCCTCTATAATCCCTACACCGGACAGATCTTCCGGTCGCAGATTGTGATCGATAGCGATCTCATGCGCGGCGGAAAGCTCGAATATCTTGACTTGGCGCAGCCGGAGCGGGCAGCGCCGGTGCGCGGCCACTTCACGGATCCCTATTACGCGAGCGCCGCTCAGGAGCAATACGCCTATGGAATGCTGGCGCTCTCATTGATGAACGGACTCGATGCCGACCGAATTCCGCAAGCGTATTCGTACGATTTCCTAAAGTCGATCGTCTTGCATGAATCGGGCCATGACTTCGGCCTCATGCATAACTTCATCGGCTCCGAAGCCTATACCGCAAAGCAACTGCAGAGCAAAACGTTCACGCGCCAGTACGGTGTCGCGACCAGCGTAATGGAATATTCGCCCCTGAATCTCTGGCCGAAGGGAACGCCGAACGGCGACTACTTCCAAACAGTGCTCGGCCCATACGATTACCACGTCATTCAATGGGGCTATGGCCGCATTGCCGGCGCGCACTCGCCGGATCAAGAGAAGCCGACGCTCGACCGATGGGCGTCGCAATGGACGAATCCGCGTTACCGCCTTGCATCGGATGAAGATGTGGAGTGGCTCGGCGGACATGCCGTCGATCCGCGCGTCGCTCAATGGGATCTCACAAACGACAACATTTCATGGTGCCAGACGCAGATGAACATGGCGCATGGCTTGATCGGCACCCTCGATCGCCGGTTTCCGACAGTCGAGCAGCCGTACGAAGAAGAGCGCGTGGCCTTCGGACGTTTGGTCGGCCACTATGCGGTCTGCGCTCGCATTCTCGCACACTACATCGGCGGCGAGTACCTCTCGCGTGCGCATCGCGGCGATCCGCATGCAGCGGCGCCGCTGAGCTACGTTCCTTTGGCGCAGCAGCGGCGTGCCTTTGCAGGGCTGGATCGCTACGTTTTCTCGTCGCGGGCCTGGAATTTCTCACCGTCGCTCATGAACAAGTTAGTTTACACCGAGCGGGAGAGCGACTGGGGCTATAATCCGCCGCCGCTCCACGGCGTTTCGGCATCGGTGCTGGCCGCCTCACTGCAATCGTCGATTTACAGCAATTTCTTCTCGCCGACGATGCTGCAGCGGCTCGATGACATGTCAAGCGTGTACGGCCACAAGACAATGGGCCTAACCGATCTCTTCGAATGGATGCAATCCAGCGTGTACGGCGATCTGTCGCATCCGGCAACGATGACGCTCGTGCATCGCAACTTGCAACGCAACTACGCACAGCTGCTTTCGCGGCTCGCGAATGCGCCCGCAAAGGGGACGCCGCCGGACGCTCAGGCGTTGGCGCGCCACGAACTCGGGCAGGTTCGCAGCGATGTTCGCGTTGCGCTCAGAGGCGGCCATCTCGATCTGCTGACGCGCGCCCATTTGGAAGCGCTCAACGCCGACCTGGGCCGGGCGCTTGAAACACGTTCCGTCGTTCCGGTGACGCCGACGGGCGGCTAGACGGGAAGCGGAATCTCGAAAGGCAGATTCGGGTCGGCCGTCAGCGTAAGCGGGTCGGCCCGAACGCTTTCGCCCTGATAGTACGCCGCCGCGGCGATCATCGCGGCGTTGTCGGTGCAGTACTTGGGCGGCGGAATCAAGACCGCAATATTGCCGGCTCGGCCCCACCGCTTCATTTCGGATTGCAGCGCCGAGTTTGCAGCAACGCCGCCGGAAACAATCACCGCCGAATATGCCTCGCGTTCCCATGCCTTTCGCACACGGTCCATCAACACGTCGATGACCGCTGCTTGAAACGAAGCGGCAACGTCGCACGCGGGCGCGCCCAACCCTTCGATCTGCGATTCCAGATAGTAGCGCACCGATGTCTTGAGCCCTGAAAAGGACATGTCGAGCGAATCTCCCGCCGCTCGATGTCGCGGAAAGCGAACTGCGGTTGGATCGCCATCGCGCGCGAGCCGATCGAGTTGCGGGCCGCCGGGAAACTCAAGCCCCAAAAGCCGCGCCGTTTTGTCATAGGCCTCACCGGCTGCATCGTCACGGGTTCGCCCGAGGATCTCCATCTCGACGGCGCTGTGCACGGCGACCAGTTGCGTATGTCCTCCGGAAACGAGCAAGACGAGGAGCGGATACTGCGGCTCTTCGTCGCGATCGAGATATGCCGCAAAGATATGACCGTGCAAGTGATTGACACCGTAGAGCGGTCGCTCAAGCGCAAACGCCAGCGCCTTGGCATGTGCAACGCCGACAACGAGGCTTCCGATCAAACCGGGGCCTTTGGTGACGGCGATTGCCTCGATGTCGTCGAGTGAGACGCCGGCGCGATCGACGGCGTCTTCAACCGCGGCCGAGAGGAGCGCGACATGCTGCCGGCTCGCGATTTCCGGCACGATTCCGCCGAATTTCTTGTGGAACTCATCTTGGTTCGTAGCGACGTTGGAAAGCACGTGCCGCGCCGTCGCGCACAACGGCAGCCGACGTATCATCGCATGAGGTCTCAATCCCAAGAATCAGCACAGCGCGTTCAGTTTCGAGATCGTTCACCTGTCACCCTGAGCTTGTCGAAGGGCCACGAGAATATGTGTCACGCTGAGCCTGTCGAAGCGCCACCGTCGTTGGCGAATGCTGACAACGCGATGACCGTTCATCATGCTGAGCATGGTCCACTGTGTCACATTGAGCTTGCCTGAGCGAGCGCTGACGAAGCCGTTGCCCGATGTCGACATCCCGACAGCTCAATGGTGACACGAGTCACTGCGCGCTCATCGAGTGGCGGGCGCGCCAAACACGACGTTGCGCGCTTCTTTGCCGATCAACGTGAAGAAGATTACCGCCACAAAGACGATGACCGCGATGACCGACATCGCGTGCGCGTAATCCGCCTTGCCGTTCGAGAGCGCAAAGCGCGTCGTCGCGAATTGCGCTTCGATCTGCGCCGCGCCCGCGGATAAGAAATTGCCGAATTGGTAGACGAAGCCGGGAAACGTGCCGCGCGCTTCAGATGGCGACAGTTCGTTCAAATGGGCGGGAATGATGCCCCACGCGCCTTGCACCATGAACTGCATCAGGAAACCGCCGACCGCCAGCAGCACGAGCGTTGCTGAAAATGCCCAAAGCGGAATCATCAAGATACCGAGGATCGCTGCCACCGTAATGGCAAGCCGCCGCCCAATTCGCTGCGAGACCGCGCCGAACAGCATGCCTCCAAGAATCGCGCCGATGTTCGCAATCGAGTTGATCAAGAACACCTTGCCCGAGTCGAAGCCGTGCTGCTTCTGCAGAAACGTCGGGTAGAGATCTTGCGTGCCGTGCGACATGAAGTTGAAGCACGCCATCAGCAACACAGCATACAAAAATAGCGGCCAATTTCGCGAGCCTTCGCCGCTCTTCGTGAACCGGACGATCGAAAACGCGACGATCGCAAGCGCGACGATTAACGCAATCCACGTAAAGGCCGGCGCGAACGCTAAGACGAGATAGAACAGGCCCCCCGCAACGAGCAAGCCGATCGCATAGCCCTGTACCGGCGTCGGTCCGCTCAATTTTCCCGACGCGCGCTGCGCTAGCCAGGCTGCGGATTCGGGAACGTGCGCACGAATGAAGAGCACGAGCAACGCCGGCAACACGCCCACGACGAACATCGCGCGCCACGTATGCTGCGGGAAGAAATGTGACATTGCGAAGAAGACGCCGCCGGCGAGAAGGAAGCCGAGCGCGTAGCCTTCTTGCAGCACGCCGGAGAAAAAGCCGCGCCGCTCCGGAGGCAGATTTTCCATGGCGAGCGCCGAGCCGACGCCCCACTCGCCGCCCATTCCGATCCCATAGAGCGCTCGCAAGATGATGAAGACGGTGAAATTCGGCGAGAAAGCCGTCAGCAATTCGATCACGGAGTAGAACGCGATGTCGACCATCAGCGGCACGCGCCGTCCGTACTTGTCCGCAAAGTAGCCGAAGATAAACGCGCCGACCGGGCGCAGCATCAGCGTCACCGTGATCGCAAATGCAACCTGCGGAATCGTGTGCCGGAAGTCTTTGGCGAGCTGAACGACGACGAAGGTGACGAGAAAGAAATCGAACGCGTCGAGCGTCCAGCCAAGGAAGCTGGCGACGAAGGTGTTGCGTTCTGCGCGCGTCAGCGGCCGCGCCGCTACGGCGGCGCTCAAATTAGAACCCCGGCGGCCGAGGCGATGGACTCATGAACGGGTTGGGCGTGTAGGGCGCCGTCGTTGGCGGCGGAGGCGGCGTTGACGGTCGCGCGTCACCGTAAAGCACGGCCAAATACCGATGATCTTTTGGAAGCGTCATCTTCGGCGGCATAAAACGAAACGCCAGCGTTGCACCATCGAGCGATGAATGCGCAATCGTCAGCGACAGGATTCCAATCGTGCCTCTTGCCGTGCACGTTCTCAGTGAAGAGCTGCACCGCAAATCCCCGCTTTTCAATTTCCGTCTGGGGCAACGTAAATTGCGCGAGCGCCGCGCCGGTTAATGTGAAGTCCTCCGACGGCACGAGCATAACGCGAATCAGCGCCGTCGTCGGAATCGGCGTCTTGCTGTTGATCACCATCTTCGGGGCGTCGTTCGGCATCGCCGTCATCGTCAAAGCCATCGTTGGTCCGCTTGGCGTCGACGCTGCGCTGGGCGGCGCGCTCGGGTTCGCGAGCGCATTCTCGAGCGGAGAAATCGGCGATGCGCTTGGGGCGGGCGTTTGCGGTTTGGCGCCGACCTTGCTTTGCGTTGCCGCTTTGGGCTTCTCAGGCGGCATGTTGAAACGCAGCACGCAACTGAAACCGCCGCTGCTCTGCGGGCATGCAAAACCGTCGGGCGCTGCATCGAACGCATACGTCACCGTGTCGGTTGTCATCGGCGCCGACGTTTGGCCCGGCTGAGGCGCCCCTTCAGAAGCCGGATTGCCGCCGGGCGGCGGCGTGAACGGCAGCGTTGGACCGGAACTCAAGCTGCCCTGACATGCCGTCAGGAATCCTAGCATGCAAATAATAGCGCCGGCGCGCAGAAGGCAGTTCATCGCTTCTCCTCGATTCGTTCTTGCAGTTCTTCGGCGAACGCCGCTACGCTGATCGGCGGGCGGCTTTCCAGAGAACCGCGTTCGTTGACGTTAACGGTTCCGGCGGCGGCTTCGTTTTTCCCGACGACCAAGATGTAGGGCACCTTCTGCGTCTTCCAATGTCGAATCTTGTACCCGAGTTTCTCATTTGATCTATCGAGCTCGACGCGGAAGCTCTGCCCTGCGAGCTGTTGCTCGATCTGCCGAGCATAGTCGAATTGATGCTCCGAAACAGGCGCGATGACCGCTTGAACCGGCGCGAGCCACGCCGGAAAGTTACCGGCGAAATGCTCGATCAACACGCCGAAGAAGCGCTCGAGCGAGCCGGCCAGCGCGCGATGGATCATCACCGGCCGATGATCTGAGCCGTCGCTGCCGCGATATTTCACGTCGAAGCGCTGCGGAAGCATGAAGTCTACTTGCACCGTGCCGAGCTGCCATTTCCGGCCGATCGCATCGTGCAGGTTGATGTCGAGCTTGGGACCGTAGAACGCGCCGCCGCCCTCGTCGATCGCGTACGGCAAATCAAATTTCTCCAGTGCGGCGCGAATCGCGTCTTCCGCGATCGCGTCGCGTCTCGACGCGAAGATGCGGCTCGCGTCGCGAGAGAAAATATTCAAAGTCGCTGAACGCAAAGGCGCGCATCAGGCGCAACGCCTCGCCGAGCGTCTGCTCGAATTCGCCTTGCAGTTGCTCGGGCATGCAGAAGAGGTGCGCGTCGTCCTGCGTGAATCCACGCACGCGCGTCACTCCATGCAGCGTTCCGCTGCGCTCGAACCGGTATACCGTGCCGAATTCCGCGTACCGGATCGGCAGCTCACGGTATGAATGCGCGTGGCTCTTGTAGATCAAAATGTGGCCCGGGCAATTCATCGGTTTTAATCGAAAGCGCTGCTCCTCCACCTCGAGCGGCCCGTACATGCTGTCGGAGAAATTTTCGAGATGGCCCGAGATCTCGAAGAGCTTCTCGGCAAAGATGTGCGGCGTGACCACGGCCTCGTAACCGCGCTCGCGCAAACCTTGCCGAATGAAATCTTGCACGATTTCGCGCATCACCGTGCCTTTTGGGTGCCAGAAGACGAGGCCGCCGCCCGCTTCTTCCTGGATCGAGAAGAGGTCCAGCTCCACGCCGAGTTTGCGATGGTCGCGCTTCGCCGCTTCATCGAGGAAGACCAAATAGGCGTCGAGCTCCGCTTGCGTCGGCCACGCCGTTCCATAGATCCGTTGCAGCATCGGCCGATGCTCGTCGCCTCGCCAATATGCACCGGCGACATTCGTCAATTTGACCGCCCCAATGTCGGCCGTTGACGGCGCGTGTCCGCCGCGACAGAGATCCGTAAACTCGCCGATCGTGTACAGCGTGATCGGTTCATCCGGCGGAATCTCAGATGCGATTTCAACTTTGTACGGATTGTCTTTAAAGCAGTCGATCGCACGTTCGCGCGAGACCGTCATGCCGACCATCGGATGTCCGGCAGCGATGATCTCTTTCATCCGCGCTTCGAGGCGCAGGAGGTCGTCGGGCGTGAACGGCTCAGCGCGCTCGAAATCGTAATAGAAGCCGTTCTCGATTGCGGGGCCGATCGTCGGCTTCGCATCGGGAAAGAGATCTTGCACTGCATACGCGAGCACGTGCGCAGCCGTGTGCCGAAGTTCGGCGAGCGTCGTCGGGCGCGGCTCGCCTTTGACCGTAGACATTACGGCGTTCTTTGGCTTTTAAGAAATCTTTCCCTTAGCGGCGCTGGCTTTCAACGACGTACTTCGGATCGAGCGCGGATTGCGTTCCCGCATAAAAGACGCTCAAACGTTCGCAGAGCGCGCCTGCCAGGGCACTCAAGGAGCCAAGCATCGCGGCGACACGGCAGCGTTTGCCGAGAACTGCGGTTGTGACGACTGCAGTCGTCGTCAAGGCGCGCGCAATCTTTGCATAGTGTCCCGCGCGGCCGACTTGATACGGCTCGCCAAGTAAGGATCCCAATTGATGAACCATCCTGCGGTGCGCGGCGAGTTCGCAAATCCCGGCGAGAACCATCAGGCGTCTCGCAATCGCGCCATCGCGGTGTGAAACGAAGAGCGAATTCCATGCACCGGCACTAAGCGCCGCGCTGGCCGCGAAGAGGAACGGCAGCGTCGAATGTGCTTCGTGCCAAACCGGCGTGGCGGTGTCCGCAATCAGCACGGCCGTGTATGTCGACAGTGGAATGCCGAGGATTCCGGTCAACGTTGACGCTATCGCGTTGTGCTTTCCGGCCATTTCCGCGGTAGCCGCGACGCCGCTCGCCAAGCCGAATGCGCTCAGAATCCAGGTGCCGACGTTCATCGGCGACGTCGGCTTCACGACGCGCAGCATATGGAGGAATCTGCCCGGATCACCGAGGTCGGCGATCAACAACACGGCGCTCACCGCGGCGCCGCCCGCAGCGCTTAACGTGCAGCTGCGCGCAAGCGGCGTCGTTCTTTTTTGCGCGTGCCGCCACGCCGAGTGTTGCACTCGCACCGGCCAAACCGCCGATGAAGAGATATCCGGCGATGTAATCCTTCCAAATATGCGATTTGAGGATCGGTCGCCCATAGTACGAGCGGCTCTTAGCCGTCATCGCGCGATCCAATGGCAGAAGCGAAAACTGCGGCCGCCAATGCAGCGCCGGCCAATGCGGCAGCTTTCCACATCGCGGGCAAATCACGCGTCGTTACGCGCGGGTCGGGCGGTAATCCATACACTTCGGGATCGTCGGTCAGCAAAAAGAATGCGCCGAAGCCGCCGACGCCGTCATCTTGATCCGCGCCATACAAACGCGCTCCAGCGTTGATCGCTCCAACTCTTTCCAGACGCGTTTGCGCGCGCTCCCGCAACTCCGAAAGCTTGCCGAACTGGATCGACTCCGTCGGGCACGCCTTAGCGCATGCGGGTGTTTGCCCGTCCTTCAAGCGGTCGTAGCACAGCGTGCATTTTGCGGCGCGCCCTGTATCGGGGCGCCGATCGATCACGCCGAAGGGACACGCCGGCACGCAATAGCCGCAACCGTTGCAGACGTCATCTTGCACCACGACCGTTCCAAATTCCGTGCGGAACAGCGCGCCGGTCGGACAGACGTCGAGACAGGCAGCATGGGTGCAGTGCTTGCAAACATCGGATGACATCAGCCAGCGGTCGCCTTCGAAAGAAAGCGGCGCGACCAGATCCTTTGCTTCGCCGTCGAACTGCTCGACGAAGGCGACATGACGCCAGGTCGTGGCGCCGAGCGCGCCGGTGTTGTCGTACGACTGTCCGGTGAACTCGTAGCCGTCCGCGGGCAGTTGATTCCACTCTTTGCAAGCGACTTCGCACGCTTTGCATCCGATGCACAGCGTCGTATCGGTGAAAAACCCCATGCGCTCGCCCGTCAGATCGTAGGTCGCCATCTCCGCATTCGCTGAGGTCAGCGTTTGGAAACTCATGCGTTCCGTTTGCGTCCCGGACGGATGTCGCATGTCGCCGCCTTGGCCTCTTGGATGTGCACGTTTGGATCGAGCGCGACCGGGAGAAGATCGTTGCCGCTATCGCCGACCGAGATGCCTTTGTAGCCCCAGTGGTAAGGCACGCCGATCTGATGCACGATCCGCTCTCCGATGCGCAGCGGTTTCATGCGCTTTGTGACGAGCACCCGGGCTTCTATTGCCGCACGGGATGTGACCAGCGTCGCCCAGCCACCGTTTTCCAGGCCGCATTCTGCCGCGAGCTCAGGGCTCACCTCGCAGAAGAATTCCGGCTGCAGTTCGGAGAGGTGCGGAAGCGTGCGCGTCATGCCGCCAGCGGTGTGGTGCTCGGTTAGCCGATACGTCGTGAAAACATACGGAAATTCGTTCGAAGTGTCCGGGACGTTGTAGGGATTCTCAGGCCGCTCGAATTTTTGGCGTACCGGATTGCAATTTTGCGCGTAAAGTAAATTCTTGACCGGCGATTCCTCAGGCTCGTAGTGCGCCGGCAATGGTCCGTCACGCAAGCCGCCGGGCGCCCAAATCCATCCAACGCCGTCGGCTTGCATGATGAAGGGCTCCGCGCCGCCGATCGCGTCTTCCGCGCGAGCGTCGCGCGGCGGTTCGTATTGCGGGTCCTTTTTCAGCTCGAAATCGGGCGCATCGTAACCGGTCCACTCCTTGAGTTGCGCATCCCACCAAACGTATTTCTTGCGGTCGCTCCATGGATGACCGTTCGGGTCTGCCGAAGCGCGATTGTAGAGCATGCGGCGATTCGCGGGCCACGCCCAGCCCCAATGTGGCGCAACCCAATGTTGATCGTGGCCGGGCGTGCGGGCAGCCGCGCGGTTCAGTCCGCCCGCGAAAACGCCGCAGTAGATCCAGCATCCGCATGCCGTCGATCCGTCCGACGTGAGCTGTGAATAGCTCGAAAGCGGTTTGCCGTGCGCATCGAGGCCATTGATTTCCGCGAGAACCGCTTGCGCATCAACTTCTTGCCGCTCGCCAGCGGTCGGATAGTTCCAGGTCAGCGCCTGAATCGCACGGTCGCGCGGCTCTTTTGAATTCCGCAAGCTTCTCTTTAATCCGTTTGCCAAGATGGTAGTAGAAGTCAAGATCCGATTGGCAATCGCCGTGTGGCTTAACCGCCTGATGATGCCACTGCAGCAAGCGCTGCGTGTTCGTGAACGAACCGTCTTTCTCGGTATGCGCGGCAGCCGGAAGGAAGAAAATTTCCGTCTTGATCGCTTCCGGGCGCAGCTCGCCGCTCTCGATTTCCGGCCCTTCATACCAGAACGACGCGCTTTCGATCTCAACGAGATCCCGCACGACGAGCCAATCAAGATTCGCCATCGCACGTCGTTGTAAGCCGCCATGCGCTGAACCAACGGCCGGGTTTTCACCCGCTAAAAAGAAGCCTTTGACTTTGCCGTCGAGCATGTCGAAAGTCGTGCGGTAGTGCGAGTGATCGCCGGTGATGCGCGGCAAATATCTGAAGCAAAATTCGTTCTGCGCGGTCGCGGCCTCGCCGAAGTACGCTTTGAGCAGACTAACCGTATAGGCGTCCATGTGTGCCCAGAAACCCGTCTTTGAAGCATTATGTTCGATGAACGTTTGCAGATCGTCATGATCGCCCGCTTGCGGCATCGGGATGTACCCTGGCAGAAGATCGTAAAGCGTCGGGATGTCGGTCGAACCTTGAATCGAGGTGTGTCCGCGCAAGGCCATGATGCCGCCGCCGGGGCGTCCGATGTTGCCGAGCAGCAGTTGAATGATTGCCGCTGTGCGGATGTATTGCACGCCGACGGTGTGCTGAGTCCAGCCGACGGAATAGACGAAGGCCGTCGTTCTTTCGCGTCCCGAATTTTCGCACAGCAATTGCGCTACTCGTTCGAAGCTCGCTGGCTGAAATGCCGCAGATCTGCGACACCATTTCCGGCGTGTAGCGCGCAAAGTGCTTACGCAGCAGCTGAAAGACGCAGTTCGGGTGCTGCAGTGTCTCGTCGCATTCGGCATCATGGTGCGCGATCGGATGACCGTGGCCGCCAGTCGCTTCGCCCGCCGCCGCTGTTTCTCTCGCGCGCCTGCCCGCAGCCGCATGCACCGGCATGTTTTTGTACTGCCAGCTTTCCACATCATACGCGTTCTTCGAAGCGTCCCAGCCGGAGAAGAAGCCGGCCAAATCTTCGGTGTCGCGGAAGCGTTCGTCGATGATGAACGGCGCGTTCGTGTAGTTGACGACATACTCGGTGAACTCGCGCCGATTCTCTAAGATGTAGCGAATGATGCCGCCGAGGAACGCAATGTCGCTGCCGGCGCGTATCGACAGATACAAATTCGCAACGGCGCTCGTGCGGGTGAACCGAGGGTCCACATGAACGACCGTTGCCCCGCGTTCACGCGCTTCCATTACCCACTGAAAGCCGACGGGGTGGTTCTCCGCCATGTTGGAGCCCATGATGAGAATACAGTCGGCGTTTTGCAGATCTTGCTGAAACGTCGTCGCTCCGCCACGGCCGAATGAGGTCCCCAAACTGGGGACGGTCGAGCTATGTCATATACGCGCCTGATTTTCGACCTGCACGACGCCGAGCGCCGTGTAGAGCTTTTTCATCAGATAATTCTCTTCGTTATCGAGCGTCGCGCCGCCGAGACTGGCGATCCCCATCGTGCGGTTGAGCAGCTTGCCGTCGGGCGTCCGATCCTCCCATGTCTGTTCCCGGGTGGCAATCACGCGATCGGCGATCATGTCGATCGCGCGCTCGAGCGGTAACGCTTCCCAGCGCGTTCCATACGGGCGCCGATATTTGACGTGATATTCGCGTCGTGGGCTCGTAACGAGCTCGCGCGTCGCGGAACCTTTGGGACAGAGGCGCCCGCGCGAAATCGGGCTATTCGGGTCGCCTTCGATTTGAATGATGCGCTCGTCTTTCACGTAGACGTTCTGTCCGCAACCAACGGCGCAGTACGGACAAACCGATTTGACGACGCGGTCGGCGTTTTTCGTGCGCGCCTCCAGCGTTTCAGAATGCTCGGATTGCGCGGCCCTGCCTAAGGCAAGCGGGTCGCCGTTCAGTTGGCGCAGAGCCGGCCAGAGAAGACGCTTCATCGATGCCTCCTAGCGTCGGGTTAGCTTTCTTGCGGAAGTGCGGCGGCCTTCATCAGGTCAAGGCGGCGCCAGGCCACGATTGTGGCGAGCATCGCGACGAACAGCACAAGGCCGCCGGCACTCCACATGATCAAGCCGCCAAGGTGCTGGTCTTCGATGGGCGAGAGTCCCAGTGGATTGTTGACGATCGTGTAGTGCTCGTACAACACGTGCGGTGCAGCGTATAACGTAAAACCGAGCAGCGCCAGGGTGGAATCGACGCGAAGACATAGAGCGTCCTTGCCGGATAAGGAAGTACGTGCGCCGGAGCGGCTCCGAAGATTGGTGTCCAAAACCAGATCGCCGCGAATAAATAGAGGGCTGTGCTCGAGGGCATGGACCGCTCGAGGATTGCAACGCGGCATCGTACAGCGGTGAATAGTGCGTTGCCCACATCGCTGCAATGAACGCGCACCAGGCGAGCACCGCGGAGCCGAGCAGCGCGCCGATGAGGCCGGCACCAAATGCCTTGCCGATAAGCCGCGCCACTTTGTGGGGCAACGCCGCGATGAAGACGGGCAGCGGCCCAGCCGCTAAAATGAGCGGCGGTACGATCAGCATGAGGCCGAGATGTTGCAACATGTGGATAGAAAACGAAGCGTCCGCCAGACGGTCGAACCACGGAGAAAGCAGTGCCGCAGCCGCGAAGATGCCGGCTCGGAAGAACCATGCAGATTGCACTCGCTTGCCGGGAAACCGCCGTCTATAGCGCACGAGCGCGAACTCATACGCTACTTCAAACCCCAAGAGCAGGACGATAGCAATCATTGCCGCACCGGCTCTTCCTCATAGCCGCCGGTTGCGGTGCGTACGAGCCGTTCCGCCGGCGGGTGCGCCGCTAACAGCGGCTCGCGGGCGCGCAATTCCCTGCAAACGCGATAGCCGATGAGGCCTGCCAGTACCGGCGCGACGATGACCAGGACTCGATATAACGTCGTGAAGCTTTCGATTGGAACGTGTAGGACGCGGGCTTGGATGTCGTCGCTGCCCGCCATCAGCAACACGAGCGCGTATGCCAAAACGGCAAAGCCGATCCCCGAACGCACCGGCGCGTCGCGCGCCCGGTCCAGAAGATGATGGGCGCTACGGTCCTTCATCGCGCGCGCTTCGAGGAACGGATAGAGATAGAGCAGCGCAAAGAGCACCGCCGGCATCAATACGCCAGGCCAAAACTGCGGCGGAATCGCGTAATGTGAAATGCGCAAGAGCCACGGCGGTCCAAGGCGCAGC
Source organism: Vulcanimicrobiota bacterium (assembly GCA_963723515.1). GTDB lineage: Bacteria > Vulcanimicrobiota > Vulcanimicrobiia > Vulcanimicrobiales > Vulcanimicrobiaceae > JAFARW01. The sequence goes on along the minus strand of CAVRQT010000003.1, from coordinate 1,000,540 downwards.
GCGCCGTCGAGCCAGCCGACGAACCAATCGGGCTGCGCGGGCGCACTGACTTGATATGGAACGTATGGCCCGTACAGCCATACTGGGTTGATTTGCACGAACGCACCGAGAAAAAGCGCTACCGCCGACACCGCAAAGAGCAAGCCGATCGACTTCAGTGCGTAATTCGGCCACAGCGGCGAGCCGACGACGTTGTTCTCGGAACGTCCCGTCGGCTCGAAATTGCGTGTGCTTCTGTCGCCAGATCACGAAGAGATGGATCGCAATTGCGCTTGCAATTGCCGCCGGCAGCAAGAAGACATGCTCGAAGAATAGCCGTCCCGGCACATTTGGATTCGGAAAGGAGCCGCCAAAAAAGATCCATGACGCCCAACCGCCGAGGATGGGCATGGAAAGCACGATCGCTTGGGCGATTTTGAGTCCGGTACCGGAGAGCGCGTCGTCAGGAAGCGAATAGCCGGTAAAGCCGGCGACGAGCGCAAGCAAAAAGAGCGTCAAGCCGACGATCCAATTGATTTCGCGCGGTCGTCGAAATGCGCCGGTAAAGAAGATGCGGCTCATGTGGACGACGATCGCGCCGGCGAAGATCAGCGCGGCCCAATGGTGCGCTTGCCGAAGCAGCAAACCCGCCGGCGTCTCGAGCGAGAGTCGCAAGATCGATGCAAAGGCGCCGGAAACGTGCGCACCTCGCAAGGGCTGGTATGGGCCGTTATACACCTCACGGTTTCCCGATGGCTCGAAAAGCAAACCCAAGAACGTGCCGCTCGCGATTAAGAACAGAAACGCATAGAGTGCGATCTCCCCGAGCATGAACGACCAGTGATCGGGAAATGCTTTGTCGAGCGCTTTTTTCGTCCATGAATGTGCGTCGATTCGCCGCTCGAGCCAAAAAACGAACGCTTTGATCACAGGTAGTTCCAGCGGTCGGGGCCGATCGCGTCGCTAAAATCACCGGCGGCGATCAGCGTTCCGTCCGCGGCAATCTCGAGCGGCAATTGCGGCAGCGCTCTTGCTGCCGGACCTGAGATCGGCTGCGCCGCGGCTCGAACATCGAAAACCGATTGATGGCACGGGCAGAGCAGCTGCGCTGCGGCTGAACGATAGAGGCCGACGGGACAGCCGGCATGCGTGCAAACTTTCGAAAACGCGACATAGCCGGCGGCGCTCCACGATGCGCGACCGTTCGGAAGTTCACCCGCTGCACTTCCCAGATGAATCAGCACTGTTTGCGCATTTGCGTTATCGATCTCGCCTTGCGGAAAGACGGTCACCATCGATCCAACTTCGAGATCGTCTTTGTGCACCGCCGAGCCGTCAGAACGCACGACGCGCACACCCCGGCCCCAACCCGTCCGGCTCTGAGCGGATGTCATCCGTGAGCCGAGCGAGCGAATCGGAAAGAGCAACGCAACGGCAAACATGCCAAGCGCGCCGTAGAGCAAACCATGCAGAAGGCGATAGCGCGGCACCCTCGCGTCGTTGAGGTCTAAATCGGACGCCTGCAGTGCGTTCGGGTCGTCCTGGTGTCGACGAGACTCCACAACTTGCCGCTGTTCGACCCCGAATTTGCCGTAGGTAATGAAGAAGATCGCTAAGCCCATGCAGCTTGCCCCCAGTGCCAGGCCTTGCAGCGCTTCGCTCCCGCCGCGAAGCATACGCGAAAGCAAAGCCGATGCTGCCGAGCAGTGAGGTAAACAATGCGGCAAGGCAAACGGCGCTCACGCTCTTCATCGGTTCAGCGGATTAGGTAGATCGAGCCCCAAATGCCGAGCCAAACGACGAAGACAAAGTGCCAGTAATATGAGATCGCTTCCGCGCCGGCGCGTCCTTGCGTCAGAAACGCCGGCCTGCGCATTCCTGCGAAAAGTCCGACCATCAAAATGATCCCGACGATGACGTGAAGCGCGTGGAACCCCGTCATCGTGTAGAAGAGCGAGCCGTACGCGTTTGTGTCGATGCGAAACGTGTTACCGGCCCAACCATGCATCGCAATCGCAAAGAACACCGTCCCCAAAACAATCGTGATGCCAAGCCAGCCACGGCTCATGGCAACGCGCTCTCGCGCCAAGTAGCGTGAGACCATGATCATCGAAAAGCTTGAAAGCGCGAGCAGCGCCGTGCCGATGCTCGACTCAAGGAGCCGTAGGTGGACGCCGGGCGGTGGCCACGGCGAGTTCAACGAGCGAAGGTTGTAATACGCCGCAAAGAGAGCGGCAAAAAACATCAGCTCCGACGCCAAGAAAACGACGACGCCGAAGACGAGCGGATGCGTCCGCAACGGTAGCGCTCGCGAGCCCTTCACCGCCGTTCTATACCCTCCGATGCTCTTAGAGCCGCGTTTTCTGGGTAGTTTCCTCTCGTGGGGATTGACCGGCTTTTCAGCGCGGTGCATACGACCACGCAAGCCCAAGAGATGGCGCGGGTTTGGGGTATTTTCACGTTCGTAGGTGCGCTCGTCGCGCTGATCGTTTACGGGCTGATCTTTTGGTGCTTGATCCGCTACCGTCGTCGCTCTGAAGCGTATCCGATGCAGTTTAAAGAGAACACGGTGCTTGAGCTGACGTACACGATCGTGCCGCTGCTCATCGTCGCCGGGCTCTTTTGGCTGACGTATCACGTTGAAGCGGACGTTGAGCGCATCAGCGCTCGGCCGGCCGCGATCGTCAAGGTAACGGCTTTCCGGTGGAATTGGCGGTTCGACTACCCGCAAAGCGGCGCCGCCTTCGTTGGGACCTTCACGCGACCGGCCGAACTTGTGCTGCCTGCGGGAGAGACAACCCAAATTGAACTCTCCACGACCGACGTCAACCATGCGTTTTGGATTCCGGCCTTTCTCTTCAAGCGAGATGCGATCGCCGGCATCATCAATCGCTTCGATCTCGAGCCCAAAGTGGTGGGCGAATACCGCGGCGTCTGCGCTGAGTTCTGCGGCCTCAACCATGCGCTGATGACCTTTAAAGTCCGCGTGCTTTCGCCGCCCGATTTCAATCGTTGGATGGCCGCGCAGAAACGTAGCACGGCGGCTCATCGATGAACGCAACGGCCGTGCACCAGGCGCCCTCGCCGCTGGAATCTGGTTTGCTATCTTGGCTGACCGCTACCGATCACAAGAAAATCGGCGTGCTGTACATGACGACGAGCGTTGCCTTCTTTTTTCTCGCCGGCATTCTTGCGCTGCTGATTCGTATGCAGTTGGCTCGGCCGGGGGCCGCGCTTGTATCGCCGCATCTCTACGCCGTCCTGTTCACGCTGCACGGAACGGCGATGATCTTCTTTTTCGTGGCGCCCTTTGGATTGGGACTTGCGAATTATCTGATTCCGTTGCAGATCGGCGCTGCCGATATGGCGTTTCCGCGATTAAATGCCTTAAGCTATTGGATGTTTCTGTGCGGCGGGCTGACCGTCTTCGCCGGTTTGCTGACGGCAGAAGGCGGTGCGTCCGCAGGGTGGACGGCATTCGCGCCGCTCTCCAGCGTCCAGATCGACGGCGGCACGGGGCAAGATCTTTGGGCGATCGGACTCGCGTTAACGAGCGTTTCGGGCATCATGACCGCCGTGAATTTCTTGACGACGATCTTCATCTACCGCGCTCCGGGCATGACGATGTGGCGCATTCCGATCTTCACCTGGGAAATGGTAGCGACGTCGCTGTTGATCTTGATGGCGTTTCCGCCGCTGGCGACGGTGCTGGCAATGCTGTTGATCGATCGACGGCTCGGCGGCCACTTCTTCGATGCGTCGGCCGGCGGCAGCCCGGTTCTCTACCAACATCTGTTTTGGTTTTTCGGGCACCCCGAAGTTTACGTAATGATTCTGCCGTATTTCGGTGTCGTCAGCGAGATCGTCGCCGTCTTTTCTCGCAAGCCGATCTTCGGCTACTTCGGACTCGTTCTCTCGGCTTTTGCGATCGCGGGACTCTCGATGGGCGTCTGGGCGCACCATATGTTCACGACGGGCGCCGTGCTCAATCCGTTCTTCTCGGCGATGTCGTTCTTGATCGCCGTACCGACCGGAATCAAATTCTTCAATTGGATCGGCACGATGTGGCGCGGCTCGATTGCATTCGATACGCCGATGCTCTTCACGATCGGCTTCATGCTGAATTTCTTGATCGGCGGCATCATGGGCGTGATGGTCGCCTCGCCGCCGATCGACTTTCACGCCGAAGATAGCTACTTCTTAGTCGCTCACTTTCATTATGTGCTCGGCGGCGGAAGCATGTTTGCGATCTTCGCCGCAATCTACTTTTGGTTTCCGAAGATCTTCGGCTACCGTTTGCAAGAGCGGCTTGGACGGTGGGTTTTTTGGCTCGCGCTGATCGGGTTTAACGTGATCTTTCTGCCGATGCATCTGCTTGGCGCGCTCGGAATGCCTCGACGCGTTTACACGTATCCGGATCTCTCCGGTTGGGGCATCTTGAATGGAATCTCAACGCTGGGTGCCTTTATCTTTGCGGCAGCCGTCGTCGTTTTCATCATCGACGTCGCCGTCACGCTTCGCAGAGCGGAGCCCGCCGGCGATGATCCTTGGGGCGGATATTCCTTGGAGTGGGGCACGACGTCGCCGCCGCCAAAGCTGAATTTCACGTCGCTCCCGGCTATTCGCTCGGAGCGGCCCGTCTTCGATGCAAAACATCCGGAGTTGGCGCACAGCACATGAAGGCGGCGGTTCAAGTGTTCATATCGTCGCTGGTCTTCAGTGCGGTCGTCGCAGCAATTTACTGGGGATGGGCGCGTGAATACGCCGGATTGTTGCTCCTTGGGCTGATGGCTGTCGCGATGGGATTCATCGCGGTTTATGTCTTCTTTGCCGAACGCGGCGCGCAACTCGCAGCGGATGATCCAACCGCGCGCCTCGATCACGGAGCCGGAGAACGCGTCGGCATCTTCACCACGCGCAGCCCTTGGCCGATATTGCTTGCGGTGTGCGCCGCGTTGACGCTCGGCGGCTTCATCATCTTCCCGTTCTTCGGTGTAGTTGGCTTTGTCTTGATGCTCGCCGTCTTGTGGGCGCTCGTTCGAGAAAGCCGATGACCCTCGCGCGACGATTCTTGCTCTTGATTGGAATGCTGTGCGCGTTGCGCTCGCCTGTCTTTGCCGATAGCGGGGCGGTGTTGTATCAAACGAACTGCTCGAGCTGCCACGGTGTCGATCTCAAAGGAACGGCGCAAGGACCCTCACTCGAGCAATCGGGTGCAGCGGCGGTCGACTTCATGCTGACGACGGGGCGCATGCCGGTCGAGGATCCGACGCGCCAAGCGGCTCGTCAGCCGCCGAAGTTCGACGCCGGGCAAATCGAAGCGCTGGAATCATTCATTACGGCAAGAACGAACGGCGGACCGCCGATTCCACACGTTGACAATACGGGCAATCTACCGCGCGGGCGGGAGCTCTTCGCAAGCAATTGCGAGGCGTGCCACAGTGCGGGAGGCGTCGGCAACGCGATCGGATATGGCGCCTACGCGCCATCGCTGATGCACGCCAGCGTCGAACAGGTTGCCGAAGCGATTCGCGTCGGACCGGGAGAGATGCCGCGCTTTGACCAACGCACGCTGCCGCAACGCGATCTGCTCGATGTCGTGCGATACGTCAATTGGCTGCAGACACAACCGTACAACTACGGCGGTTTTTCGCTGGGCCAGCTTGGTCCGGTCGCCGAAGGCTTCATCGCGGGTGTGGTTGGCTTGGGTCTGCTCGTGCTCGTGATCCGGTTCATCGGAACGCCGACCTAAGCGCAACCTTCTGGCTTCTGCGGGCATAATGGCTCGTATGGAAACAGCAGTCAGTGCAGCAGCGGCCGGTCAGATTCAGATCGGCGAACGAACCGTCAATCGGCTCGGCTTCGGCGCGATGCGCCTGTGCGGGCCGGGTGTCTGGGGACCTCCCACCGATCCTGAAAATGCGCTAGCGGTGTTGCGACGTGCCGTCGCGCTCGGCGTCAACTTCATCGATACGGCGAACGCCTACGGCCCCGATATTAATGAAGAGCAGATCGCGCAAGCGCTCTATCCGTATCCGGCCGACCTCGTGATTGCAACCAAAGGCGGTTCGACGCGCACAGGTCCCGGCCAATGGGGTCGCGACTGCCGCCCGGCCGAGTTGAAGAAGGCCGCTGAAGGAAGTTTGCGCCGCCTGCGGCTCGATTGCATCGAGCTCTACCAATTGCATGCCGTCGATCCGGCCGTGCCATACAGCGAGCAAATTGGCGCCCTACGGGACCTGCAAACGCAAGGCAAGATCCGTTACATCGGCGTTTCCAACGTTAACGAAGAAGAACTTGCGATTGCGCGTTCCGTCGCGACGATCGTCTCGGTGCAGAACCGCTACAACGCTGCGGATCGTCATTCCGAGGGGGTCTTAGAGGAGTGCGAGCGCCATGGCATCGTCTTCATCCCGTGGTTTCCGCTCGACGCCGGAGACATTCAGGAAGCCGAAAAAATCGCTGAGGTTGCGCGCAAGAAGGGCGTCAGTCCGCATCAGATCGCAATCGCCTGGCTTCTCCACCGCAGCAACCTGATGTTGCCGATTCCGGGAACTTCGTCGCTTGAACATCTTGAAGAAAACGTCGCAGCGGCGACGATCGAGCTCAGTGAAGAGGATCGCGACCGAATCGCCGCTGCGGCGTAGCTCTTCGGTCTAGTTTTTTCTTTACGGGCCGACCACGATGACGCCCATCATGCCATTGCCGATATGGTAGGCGCAACCGTAGAAATAATGCCCAACGGTTTTGGCGATGAAAATCTGCGACTTGCCGCCGTGCGCGCGCACATTGCCGGTGCTCCACTCGGTCGAGTCGATAATGCGCCCATGCGATTTGGTCAGATCACCGTGAAATTGGTAATGTGAAGGCGCAGTTTGGCCGGTATACGACATGCCTGTGGCGGTGTGTGCCTGATCGTCCGTGTTGATGAATTGAATCTGGTCGTTCTGATGCACGTGAACTTCAACCGGGTCGTACCCTTGCAGCTTGCCGAATGAAGAACGCCGATGGGGCTTAAAGTCGAGGTCCATGTTGATCTTGACCAGCTGATGCATGATCTGCTTGTTGTGCGACGGCTGATGCGCCGCAGGCTTTGCGCCGACGAGAAGAAGCGGGAGCACTAGGCTTATCACTGCCAAACCGGTTCTAAGTATGATGCCATGCACAACCTCCGAATGCGAAAGTGATTCTTTACCCTCGAGCGGTAAAGTATGATTACTTCCTTTGTTTCTTCGAGCTGGCGGGCGCGATGCGGTCGCCGTACTTTTCAGCCCAAACATTCGTGAACTCCGCGCCGAAGAGCAGCAGCTGCGCCGAATAATAGACCCACAATAAGAGAATGATCAGCGCTCCGGCATCCCCGTACGGCGAGCTGGCGTTCAATTTGCCAAGGTAGAGTGTAATGATGAACTGACCGATGATGAAAAGTACCGCCGTCATCACGGCGCCGAACCGCACGTCTTTCCACGACACTTCCGCCTTCGGCAAATACTTGTAGATGATTGCAAAGAGCAGGGAGAGGATCACGATATCGAAGATGACGTTGAGGAACTGCATGCCGTAAGCGGCCGCGGGAACGAGTGCGCTGGTGTACGTATTGACAGCCGAGAGTCCGGCGCTGACGGCAAGTGAGGCGATCAGCAGAAACGTTAGTCCGAGCAACATGCCGATCGAGAGCAGACGTGTACGGATCGTCTGCCAGAGTCCGCCGCTCGCTTTCTCTTCCACATCCCAGATGACGTCGAGTGCGTCTTGCAGTTGAATGACGACCCCCGATGCCGCCAAGATCAGCGTAACTACCCCAAGAACTGTGGCGATGATACCGGCCTTCGGGCGGCTTGCAGCCGCGATCATGCCACTCAACTGCGCTTGCGTATTGTGTCCCGTCAGTGAGCCGATCTGCCCGAGAACCTGTTTTGCGGCCGCATCGTGCCCGAAGACCAGACCCGCGATAGCAATGACGATAATCAGTAGCGGCGCGATCGCAAAGACCGTATAGTAAGCGAGCGCCGCGGCAAGCCGCGGCGACTTATGCTCGCTCCATTGCTGGAAGGTCGCTTTCAGCAGCGCGCCGATGTCGCGCAGCTTCACGAAATGCTCAGCGCTCTTTTTTGAGTTCTCGCGTCTTTTTCTTGGCGCGGTCGGCCATCGAATCGATCACGTCGGCGCTTTCTTGAATGATGACGCCGGCGGTCGTCATGGCTCGCCCGACTTCGCGCGCGCGTCCTGTCCCTGCCTTGACGTTAGAGGCTGCTTTCTTGACGGTGCGCGTCGCAGTCGTAGCCGTTTTGGAGACGGCCTTTGCGGCACCGCGGGCGGCTTTCTTCGCGCCCTTTGCGGTTCGTCCGACTGCCTTGCGTGCGCCCTTCGCGCTGCGTCCGACGGCCTTCTTGACGCCGCCGCCCGAGCGCTTGCGCTGCGTTTTCGCGCGCCCTGCGGTACGTGAAGTGGCCTTGCGTCTGCTCGATTTGCGGGGCATGCTAGTCCTCCACCAGAGTGAGTTTTGCAGTCAAACTTGCCCAAAGTCCGCCTCCATCAAACGATGAAATCGGGCTCTTTCGAAATGCCCCGTAGCGGGCATAATTGCTAACCATCCGCACTTTCTACAGGAGCATTTTCGAATGGAAGACGACGATCAAGACCAAGACCAATCGTTTCCGGAATCTCTAAAGCGATTTGCAGGCGACATCGCGGTGTTGGTGCGCGACGATCTGCGCTCCGCACGCGACGAGATGGCAGAGAAAGCAAAAACGGCTGGAGTCGGCGCCGGCATGTTGAGCGGCTCGGCGTTGACCGGCTTGATGACATTATTCTCGCTGACGGCGCTTGTCATCATCGCGCTAGCGCTTGCGATGCCGGCGTGGCTTGCAGCGTTGATCGTGACGATTCTCTGGGCTATCGCGACGGCAATTCTGGCGCTGATGGGCAAGCGAAAGATTCAGGAAGCGGGGCCGCCGATTCCCGAACAGACCATTGAAAACGTTAAGGAAGATTTACGGGCGGCGCGAGAGCTTCGCCGCTAGCCGTTTGAGGAAGGGAGCGCGAGCTCGTCGTATGTTTCGTAGGGTTGCGCGCATCGCAGCTGCGGAGGGAATATGGGCAGAGCACAAGTCGTCAGTGCGGCTACAATTGTAATCTTTAGCTTAGGAGTAACCGGCGCGGGTGCGGTCGCGCAGTCGGCGATTCCGCCGAACGGAGCATCAGCCACATTCCGGTTTACAACGAGCGTAGCGACTCCCAAAGGGCGACATACCGGCTCTGGCACGCTGACCGTAAAGCACACGCAAGGACGTTCATTGACGGTGACAGTGGTGAGTGATGATGGGACGAGTAAAACGATTCCACTGACCGTGACCGCGGACGGATCGATCGCGCCCGATCCATCGGCGCCGCCTTCGGCCAGCGATCAACCCGATGCAGCGGCCCGAGCCTTTATGGCGGACGTTTCGCTCGCGGCACACGTCGGCATGGCGGCACGGAAGAGTGCCCCCGCGGCAAGCTTTACGGTGCCCGTAACGTTGACGCCGGCTGGAAACGGTACGCCGGTTGCGACGCAACTTCACATGACGAGTACGATGGGCGGCGCGCAGTATGCCGGCTCGACTCAAGGTACAACGATGACGACGCTGCCGTCCGGTGGTGAGCTTGACCCGGTCGCGCTCGCTAAATCAATTGGGGTTGGTGCGATTGCACATCATGCGCTTACGCCGGCAGGAGCCGCAGCTTTCGCAATCGTGCGCCACCATCGAAAGAAGCAAGAGCAGAAGGCGGCTTCCGGCCCCGTTTCAGATACGATGACGCTGACCGTGACGGCGCATATGAGCAAAGGGCGTTTTCACGAGATCGACGGCTCCCAAGACGACACGGTGAAGGTCGCGAGCAAGACCGCGAAGATCGTATCGACGTGGGCGTTTACGAAGACTAGCCCGCCGTAAGGTTTGCTACTTCGAGATCATGACGACGTTTTTAAACGAACGTCGCGGACCTTTGTATTGGACGTGAAACGAACCCGTAACGGTTGCGGTTTGGCCATTCTGCTGCGACCTATTTTTTTGATCGATGACGACGACGCACACGCTGTCGCACAACTGAAACGCGGAAATCGTTCCCATCAACGTTGAAGTGCGTTGAAACTTTTCAACTTTGCCGGAAACAGTGACGGTCGCACCATCCAACGACGCAGCTTTCGCGACGACTTCCGAAGGCGTCATCGTTGCTGCCGATGCGGGAAGCGCGGCGGCGAGGCATGCGAAGATCGCCGCGACTGAAAAAAGAGAACGAAACATAGAAATTACCTCCTCGTTGGGAACCGCAAGAGGCGCTTACGTAGGGTTGACACTAGAACGCCCTACGGTCCGCTTGGGCGGTTAACAAAGTGCGGGTTGTGGCAAAGATGCGCATTGGGAAGCCCTGTCTCGATGTCGCTCTGGGCTGCGGGCCTCCATGCGCCGTTGCGGTATTGGAAGTATGCGGCGTATACGCCCTTTGTTTCGACGTCGACGCGGGCGTAGTTACCGCGCGCGACCGCATCCATGATGCTGGTCGAAGGCAGCCCTCGCGTCTGTGGTAGTTGAAGCGCCAAGCGCTCGACGGTCGCGAGATCGGTAGGCGAACCGCACGAAGGTGGCGTTTTAGCGCGGCGCATCGACGAGCCGCCGCTTGTGTCGAGCCCCGGATTGCGCGCGAACTTGGAGAGCCAGTTGGGGCCGTTTGGATTGTCGTTGAGCATATCGGTGCCTGCCGGCTTGCCGTTGTAGGTTGGGACGCTTGGGCTCGGATTGTTCATCGTGCCGCTCGGCGTTGTAGCGGCGCTAGGCGTCTGCGTTGGCGCTTCGGTCGGAGTCTCTTGCGCCACTACCTGAAGGCCCGCAGCGCTCACGGTTTTCGGCGCAGCGCCCCATAGCAACAATCCGACGAGCATAACTGCGAAAACGCCGGCGCTGACGCGGAGCATTGAATTTTTCATCCATTCACCGTCCTTAAGGATTCCGGTCGTGCAGAAAAAGCGCAGCGTGCCTGACGAGAAAATAACGATTTTAATGGTGGGCGGTAGTGGGATTGAACCACTGACCTCTTCCGTGTCAAGGAAGCGCTCTCCCACTGAGCTAACCGCCCGCGCCGCGCACCTGATACTATAACACTCTGTCACCCTGAGCCTGTCGAAGGGCCATTGCAATCCACAGAAACGCGATAGTTCCAGCGTCATGCTGAGCTCGTCGAAGCATGATTAAAAAGGTACTCTCACATTTCGATGTTTCGACTGCACTCAGCACAGGCGTTCTCAGCTGTGACAGCGGGGCTGCGATCGCTTACATCAGAGTGGACATCGGTAACGAGTTACGTGTTGACTTTGCGATATGCGTTTGATAACCTAGAGCAACATTTGCAGAAAGGAGTGCCGATGAAGGCGCAATTGACCAAGATTAATCGCCAAAATACGACCGCCTTTGCGGGCGTCGCTGGCATTCCTATGCTCAACAGCAAATGGAGCGGAGTCTTTTTCGGGAGGGAAGCGTAGCGCTACGAGCGCCGTCTTTCAACACGAAGAGGGCCTCCGCAAAGCGGAGGTCTTTTTTATTTGCACTGTATCCTGAGCTTAACGAAAGTGAGGCGTTATGCACGATTGGATTCTTTCCGAGATCCATCAACGCCGCAAGCGGATCTTAGCGGACGCCTCGCAAGCGCGTTTAAGGCGCGAGGCGATGCGTGCTAAGCAAAGTCCGCTTCGCGGGAAGATTGCGAACGGTGCACTCGCGCTAAGCGAGCTGCTCGTATCGTTCGCAGAAGTCGTGCGCGAGAAGAACTAGAGCCGTTTCTTGCGCCGGTGGTCGACGGGTCTTGCGGCAACCGCCATTTGCCGCCCCCGTCGGCCGCTCTTTAGAGCGTACCGACCGACAGGCGCGTGTCCGCGCCTTGCCATTGTTTGCGAAAATCGGCCACCACGCGCTGCGCCTCCGCGGCGCGCCCGTCTTTTTGCAGCGCCAAGCTGAGACCGTAGAGCGCACGCGGATCATTTGAGAAGCGCTTCAAGGTGTGCCGGAACGCCGTCTCTGCAGCGCGATAGTCTCCGTTGCGGAAGTAGCCGAACCCCTCGAGCTCGCCGACCGGAAACGACGGCAACTCCTCGCCCACGAATTGCGAACCTTCCAGACTCCACGCTTTGCTAAAATCCGAGCTCGCGGACTGCCGGTCGCCTTCCAGCAACTTGAGGCGTCCGGCGATTGCCCAAGCCAGGGGATCGTCATCTTTCGGGTCAAACGCGCTTGTAAAGGCGGCGCGCGATCCAGCGAGATCACCTTGCAAGATGTCTTCATAGGTGCGATACGTTTTAGCGTCCTTGTCTGTTGCAGCAACAAAGGCACTACGATCGCCGAATCGCAGCGCCGTCATCAGTGATTCCGCTTGCGTGTTTTCGATTGCGGCCAACCGGTTCGCGAACCATTTCGCGCTCGCGTAGTTCCCTAACATCAAGGCGGCGCGCCAACCGACGCTCACGTCGTGAGCGAGATAGCCGTGGTGCGCGCGATCCGCATTCGGTTCAGCGAGGTACTCATCGAAGTAGGAGATGGCACGCCGTGAAGATGCGACCGCGCGCGCATAATCGCCGACGTCAATCCATGCGTGCGCAGGCATGTGTGCGAGATGCTCGTCCTCCGCAGCAAAATGCATCTCATCGAGCCGGTTCGCCGCAGCAATCGAGCGCGAATGGTCGGCCGCATCTTCGAAGAGGTGGATCTGCAGATGGTTGGCCATGATGTGATTCGGCTCGCGGGCGACGATGCGATCGAGGAGTGAGCGCATCGTCAGGCGTGCCGCTTGATGCCGGCGTGTTCGTTCCGAGCTTTCCAGGCATTACGCCCATATTTTTCGAGCAGCGACTCGACGTAAAGCGCCGCTAAGTCGTCGTCGTTCGCGTACTTCGCAACCGCGCTTGCCATGGCGGCGCGGTAGGCATCATCGTCCTTTTCATGGTCCGGCCAACTGCCGGCGTAACGTGCGCGCATCGCTTCGATGTAGGAACGTTCTTCGGGTGAAACCGTCGATTCGAGCGCGACGGCGCTTTCGATTGCGGCATGCGCACGTTTGAAGTGCTCCTCGGTCAGATCGACGTTGATATCCGGTCCATAAGATAGCGCAAGTCCCCAATATCCCATCGCAAACTTCGGATCCGCCTGCACCGCGTTCTGAAATACGTGCACTCCTTGCGTGCCGTTGTAAGCGTAATACAACGTCAGTCCGCGATCGAAGGCCGCTTGTTCGGCGGACGTCACATTTGAGAGCGGGTGATGGGCGATAACCGTTGCGGGCAGCATCGCCGCGGCCATCACAAATGCGGCGATCATGCGGATTTCCGCTTAAGCGAGGCTTGCAATTGCTTTTGCGTGCGCCCGGCGTCGTCTTCTTTGAGCCGGTTCTTGAGAAGTCTCAGCGTCATGCGTTCTTCGGCGCTCAATTCTGTGCCGGCGTTGCCGCTGCCCGCGCGCGTACGCATTAAGTGGGAATGGAGCGCCATCCATGTAGCACTCGATCACCGTCGGATGCACGTAGCACTTGCGACAGACGGCCGCCGTATTTCCCAGCCGTTGCGCAACCTGGACGGATCGTTTCGGCGACGTACTTCTTGCTCTCCGTCTCGCTCTCGAAATGCGGCCCTTCGCGAAGGATAACGGCGCAGGTGACCGTGCCGACCCACGTTCGAAAGTCCTTAGCAGTGAAATCGCCGCCCGAGATCTCCCGAATGTAATCATTGACGTCTTGCGAGTCGATATTGTGCACTTCCCCGTCGTCATCGACGTATTGAAAGAGTTCTTGCCCTGGGATGTCGCGGCAGGCGCGGATGATCTTGGCCAGACGCCGGTCCTGAAGGTCAACAGCATGACGGATTCCGCTCTTTCCGCGAAAGCGAAAGCGCACGGTTGCGCCTTCGATTTTTACATGACGGCTTTCCAACGTGCTCAAACCGTACGAATCGTTCTCCTTCGCATACTCCTCATTTCCGACGCGAATCAGCGTCGTCTCCAGAAGCTGCACGACCGTTGCGAGGACTTTCTCGCGCGGCAGGTCGGGCAACGCAAGATGCGCCTGAACCGTACTGCGAATCTTTGGCAGCGCTTGCGCGAACTCGACCATTCGATCAAACTTGTTTTCATCGCGCACTTCACGCCAGCGCTTATGATACCGATATTGCTTGCGGCCGCGCGCGTCCCGGCCGGTCGCCTGAAGATGGCCGTTCGCGACCGGCGAAATCCAAACGTTCGTGTACGCGGGCGGAATTGCAAGTGCGCGAATCCTCGCAACTTCAGCGCGTTCCGTGATGCGGTTGCCCGGAAGGATCGAAGAAGATGAAGTGCGCGCCCGCTTTACGGCGCGTGATCCCGGGAATCTCGTCGCGCACGTAACGCAGTCCGGCGGCCTTGGCGGCTTCGAGGTTAGCGCTGAGGATCGTCATTTTCGACCATGTCGTACCGCAAGCAACGATTCTCTAAAACATGGACGCCCTCAGTCGGCATGTGCGGAACAAGTTTGCCGGTGTGAAAGAGATGGTGTACCTCTATCTGGTGGAGCAGTACGGCCGCATCGGAGATCAACCGCCGGTGGCACCGCCACCAAAGACTCTCAGAGCACATGACGGCGGTCTGCTGTTTCGCCGCGTCATCAAGCAGCGTTGCGAGCGCTTCATGAAATGCGTCGGTCTCCATGTAGTCAGCGTATCCGCGAAACGCTGGATGTCGCAATCCGACGTTTTGAGAATCGAGATCGCATTTTGCGAAAGCCGCCCAAGCCTTCGTTCCATCGGTATGCGGCGCCGGAAAGCTGCGGAAGCCAAACCGCCATCTCTTCCGACCAAAAATGCGGATGGCGACGGCTTTTCGGAACGCTGCGCACGTCGACGACCGTTTTGATTTCCGCAGCGTGGATCAGATCAGCGAATTCTTGTGCCGATGCTGTGCCATGGCCGACAGTCAGCAGCTTCATTACCTGCGTTCTACCCGGGAGGGTCGCTCAGTGCGGGTGGTATAATCTGACCGGTCCTCATGGGGCGCGTAGCTCAGTGGGAGAGCATCCGCTTCACACGCGGGGGGTCGTTGGTTCAATCCCAACCGTGCCCAAGTTGTAGAAGCGCCGAATGTGGCGCTGTAGCTCAGTTGGTTTAGAGCGCCGCCCTGTCACGGCGGAGGTCGAGGGTTCGAGCCCCTTCAGCGTCGCCAGAATGACAAGAGCCCCTGTGCTATG
Organism: Vulcanimicrobiota bacterium; assembly: GCA_963723515.1. Taxonomy (GTDB): domain Bacteria; phylum Vulcanimicrobiota; class Vulcanimicrobiia; order Vulcanimicrobiales; family Vulcanimicrobiaceae; genus JAFARW01. The sequence goes on along the minus strand of CAVRQT010000003.1, from coordinate 985,327 downwards.
CGCGGGGGCTTTGCTGTTCGAAATATCGCGGCGATCCGGCTTGCCTTCTTTATGGCTTAATGCGATACCGACAAGCGAACCGCTCTGAATGCCGACTTCGTGCCGCAGGTGGCACACTGAATCAGCAACTTTGTGGGTTGGTAGTCCTTGTCGACGAGGAAGATCGCTTTTTGTCGTGCCGAGGCACCTTGCTGGATGTGCAGGTTTGCCTCATGGACGTAATTGGACGGTATGCTGAACGCGACGCCGTCTTTGTCGGCGAGCGTGTACGTGATCAAATCGATAAAATCGCTATGCGAACCATTTCGAAGCAGTACGTCCATGACCATCACCTTCTGATTCGGCTGTGGGAGCATCTGCTCAGGATGGTCGCCCGATGTCGCTTCGCGCAAATCTTGCACATTGAAGCGCAACACGCCGTTGAAGACGGTTTCTCCGATCCGACCGGAGACCGCGCCGACTTGATTTGCGCCGCCCGGAACGGGAGTCGGTTTAGCCATCGCGAGCCCGCCTCCGAGCGCGACAACTGCTAATGTAAAAATAAGAGAACGTAAAAACATCGAACCTCCTTATGGGTTGGGAGTGATTAAGGCAGCGTGCGAAAGCGCGCGATCATGCCTTGCTCCATGTGTACGTTGAGATGGCAGTGGTAGAGCCAAGTGCCAGGATTATCCGGCACCATATCGGCGACGAGCATCCCCATTGGCCCGAGCTCCGCCGTATCCGTGCGCATGCCGTTGACGATGACGGTTTCACCATGCCAATGCGGCGCGTGAACGTCGTAGTCGCTCATGGTGGCCATGATGTACCACCGCGTGCGTTGCCCGCGACGCACGTCGATCAGCGGCATGTTGCCGTAGATGTAGCCGTTCATTGAAAAGAATTGGTTCGCGAACTGGAAGTTTTGCGCGCCGGGTTTTAACCCCCGCGTGTTAACGCTGCTATCGGCCAGGTTCTCTTTAAAAAGCCGGCTTTCGGTTTCGTCCATTTCACCGAACAGTGTGTAGACTTCACGGTCGACGTTTGCCGGCGAGCCGTTCCGCTTCGCTGCCCCTTTTCGAGTTACCACGATTGGGCCGACGAGGCCGGTGTTCACATCATGGAGCTCATCGGTGTGCGAATGATACATCCAGAGGATCGAAGACGGATCCATCGGACCGGGGCCGGAGCGTTCGGGCACATCGAAACGGTACGTGTAGACGGCGCCCGGCGCAACGCCGTCGCCCGGCTTCTCGCTCACGTTCGTCCCGTCACGGTAGGGCGCGCCTTCGGAACTCTTGAGATAACGAAGGCCGTGCGCGTGAAAGCTGAGTGGCAACTCGGCGTTGTTCTTGAAGATGACAACGACCGTGTCGCCCACTTGCGCGTGGATCGGCGGTCCAAGTATGCCCATATATTCTTCGGCCGCCGGGCGTTGCTTAAGATTTGCGAACGATGCGTCGGTGTACTCGTGGTAGACGATCTTATGGAATGCAAAGCCGATCGTGTTCTTATCGGACTCGAGCGGGGCGCCGGTTAAGACGTTCGTGCCGGTGGGCGCGTAATTCCAGAGGACGTCGTCCGCAGCAATATAGTAGACGCGTTGCATCGCGAGCGCCGGCGAACAGCAAAGCGCGACAAGGGCAAGAGCCCGCAGCAGTGTTTTCATCGTGCCGTCAGCGTATCAGGGGCGCATGCCGGCGGCGTGCAGGGGGCTCAAGGCGTCTCCGCACGATACCCGTACGGTGGCGCGCTAGAGTAGCGCCATGATGAAATATCTTATTAGCGCCGCCTCGGCGGCCTTCGCATTGAGCTTCCTCGTTCAGCCGGCACCCGCGAAAGAGTTTGACGTGCAAACTGATGGGCAGCTGCCCATATATCCACGCGGTCACATCGTGGAAGACGTTCCGGCGAACGCGATCAGAGCGGGCGTTCCTCTTAACGAAACGACAGGCGCCTCGATACATCTCGTCGATCTTTGGTTCAAATCCAATTTGCCGAACGATTGCCGGAGACTAGCGGCAAGTGGCGCGGTCCGATGGAGCTGTCCGGCCGGTACGATCGTAATTCAGAACCACAACGGCACGTTTATCTCCTACATTCCGAGCGGCGTGCAGTTTAATGAACCCGCGCATATCTAAAGACTCGAACCGCGGGGGCTCGCCAATGCGTTGTCACGGTATCCCGTTTTTTCTCGCTCTGATACTGGTCATGAGCGGTTGCGCTCATAACCAGCAAGCAACGACGAGTACGGCGCCGTCCGCGTTTGCGGCGTTCGGTCAATTGCGTGCTGATAAAGTCAGCGATCTCGCTTGGGCCGGCAACGTGGTATTCGCGCCCGCTCAAGACGTCCCGCACGGAACCGCTGCGTCGGCAGTGCCTTGGAGGCGAGATGAAGGTACCGGCGCAGCTCCGCCAACGCTTGTTCTTCATCATCATCAGGAAACAGCGTGAACGCTAAAGCGGTGCCTGCGAAAGGCTGCCCCCGTCGCAGAATCAGCAGCGCGAGCATTGCGATCGTCGTGGCGCGCTTGGCGAACTTCACCGGTTCGCCGTCGCGCGCGAAACTGGCATGACCGAGAAGGCGAACCTGCAGCGTGCCGGTCATGCGAATACGTTTTCCGCGGAGGTCGCTTAAGCCGTTTAGACGACCAGTCGAGCCAAGTGCAGCACCGCCACGGGCGGGAGGTCGAGGGTTCGAGCCCCTTCAGCGTCGCCAGAATTGAAAGAAGCCCCGGTGCTACGCGCTGGGGCTTTTTATCGTTCTGGCGGTTCCGGCTAGATCATCATGAAGAAGCAATGCCATCGTGACACGAACGAACGTCATAACGGCTTTAGAGTGTTCGTTATACCGGGGATGTGGTCGGCCGCGAAGGCGTGCGCTCCTGAGCGAGGCTAAGGAGGACTTCATTGTGCGTAAGCTGATGCCGATTGGCGTTGCGATTGTCTTGGCCGGTATTCCATTTTGCGCGGCCGGAGCGATCTCAAATGAAGCGCTGCAAGCATTTGCGGCGCGCGTTGCCGACAATAGCTATCCGTCAACCGTTCGTGTAAGCGTCGGCACGCTGCCACCTAGCTGGACGTCCTCGATACCTTTGCCCAGTGACCTGCCGTTGCTCGGTTCGGTTCAACACCTCAACCAAGGAAGTACGGAAATCTATTACCGCCCGGCGGACGCGGCCGCCGCATACGATGCGTATCTTTCCGCGTTGCAACGCGCCGGGTTCCGTGAAACCAAACCGCCCGACCGATTCGGTCAGCGTGGCGGCTTCACGCCCTCTTCAGGTTTAGTGCGAATCGCACTCTTCTGCCGCGCGCAGCAAGGAGTCAATATACAAGCGCCGCGCAACGATGGCGACGATCTGCGGATTACCGTGCTGTCCGCTGAAAAAGGGCCGCTCAATTCTTGCACCGAGCAGGCGTCGCGATTGCCGATGTTTTGGTCCCCCGTTCCGAGCTTGGAAGCGCCCGCGGGCGCAATTGTAACGTTAGAGTCGCTCGCCGGCATGAGCGTTGGTTTCAGCTCCAATGGTCGCGAGCTTGGTGATATTTCTTCAGCAGCGCTCGTTCAGGGAAACTTCACCGTACCGCAACTGCTCACGCACTACCGAAAGCAAATGGTTGCTGCCGGGTGGCAAGTCAAAGCGATGTCGGGTTCACCGAACGGCGCATTTGCGGGGTTTGCGAACCGCACGTATGGACAAACGTGGGACGCGGTCATTGTGATCTATGCCGTCGGCACGCACAGACTGCGCGCGACGTTAATCGCTTTAGGTTCGCCGCTCATGCGTCCACCGCCGGCAAGCTCTACGGTCGCCCACGTGCCGGAACATGCTGCACGGAATGCACAGCCGATCATTCTTGAGCTCGCAAAACGCATTCTCACTGCCGATAACCAACTCAAGGGCAGTATTTTTGTGAAGGCGATGCCACCCGGTTTACCGCGAGGAATTCCCCGTCCGCAGGGGACGCTGATTGGAAGTACCTCGCTCAGGCCGGCCGCTTCCGGAGCTGCTTACGACTATGCCGGCGGCTACACGCTCTATTATTCACTGACACAAAAAGAGTGGATGGCATGGAATCAGGTCTTGCGTAAGGACGGCTGGACTCCGCAGTCGCTACCGTTTCGCAGCGGCGGTTTCGAAGGCACCGTAAGCCAGGGGTTCACGGCGTACTGCAAATCGGGAATGCCGAGGTTGTCAACCAACGCCGATCCGGATACGGGTGCGGTCACGATAAGCATTTCTCGCCAGGAAAGCACTAGCGGTTGCGAGCGCGCTGAAACACCGGAGATTTCTCAGCCGAGCCTGCCTACGCTCGTCGTTGAGGGCGCCGTGAAGAGTCGCTGGACTGGGTCCAACGCTGCCGGTGTAAGTTTCGTCGCCGACCAGACGCCGTCGCAGTTGCTTGATTTGTTCACGCGTCAACTCACGATCGCGGGCTGGAAGCCGTCTATTAGAACGGTGAACGACACGGTCGGCGCACAGACCTACGCCCGCGACGACAAGGGCAAGGCGACTCCTGGGGCTGACGGTTTATCGGACTGACCTCAAATCAAATGCCTATAATGCGATCTTCGATATCAGCACGAGCGTTCCGACGGGTTCGCTCTAAAGTCGTTGTCGCGGCTCCTGGCCTACTAACCATTCATTCTCGGTTCAGTGATGAACGAATGTGGTAACTAAGAACACCAACGCGGCCGTGGTCACCACGCCTGTGACGATCCAGCCCCCAACGATCAATCCAGGCGCGCACGGTTTCTTGCGCATCGCACGGCGATTTTGCGCAATCAAGAGCATGATGACCATCGTAATCGGCGTCGCAAGGCCGCCGATGATCGAACTGATGAAGAGAATTCGGATCGGCGAGGCGCCGGCGAAGGCGACAGTTGCTGCCATAATCGTCAGCGCAATCATAAAGCCGTAGAACTGCGGGCCGCGCCACCAGTGCGTGTCGAGCGTCGTATGCCAACCGTACAGTGTCCGGGCGCAGTAAACGCTCGTCGCAATCAAGACCGGCACCGCGAGCAATGATGAGCCCAGCAGCCCAACGCCAAACAGCAGGGCGGCATACTTTCCTGCGAGCGGACGAAGAGCACTTGCAGCTTGGTCCGCCGTCTCAACATGTTGATGGTGAACGCCCAGCGTCGCGCCGGTGGCCATTACGATCGCCCAAAATGAAATTCCGGCGATGATGGTCCCGAGCGTCGCGTCGACTTGCACCAAGCCCAACCGTTTGAGCGGCGGCTTCTCCTTGGCGGTTTCAACGGATTGCCAAACGTAGGCATACGCCGTCAACGTTGTTCCCAGCAACGCGATGGCACCGCTCGCGTACTCTTGCGTATGCTGGAAATGCGGGATCAGCGTGTTGACGAGCACTTCATGCCAGTTGGGGCGCGCTAAGATCATCGCAACCGGATACGCCAAAAACACGAGCGGCAGCGGCAAGAGGATATTCTTGATGCGCTCGTAGTTGCCGAAGATCAGAATCGCCAAGCTGGCGATGGCGATCGGAAGAATCCAGGTACGGTAATCGACGCCCGTCAAGACCTGCATCGCGGCGCCGCCGCCCTCGATATCGGCGACGAGCGTCACGAAGTTCACGGCCAGAACGGCGAGCAACATAACGTATGCAACCGCGCGTCCGTAGTACCGCTGCGCGTCATCCTCGAGGTTATGCTTGGTTACGATCGCGATCTGCGAGCTGACGATCTGCACGATCGCGAGCATCGGAACGACGAGCACGACGAGCCAGCCCAAGCCGTAGACCGTCGTCGAGCCGATCACCGCGAGTGATGCGACGGTCGTCGGATCGTTGTCAGCGGCTCCGGAGATGATTCCCGGGCCGATCGAGCTCCAGAAGCTGCGGCGGCGCCGCTCTACGGCCAGGACGCCTCTTTCGAAGGCGTGATGACCAGCTCGCGCACTTCGCATCCGGGCGGCTGCGACAGCGCAAAAATGACGGCGTTTGCAACGTCGGCCGGCCGATTCAGCTTCGCATCGGGGCCCGGTTTGTATTTCTCTTCGCGTCCATCGAAGAACGCGGTGTGCATCCCGCCCGGAACGAGGAGCGTCACACCAACGCGGCCCGCGAATTCGGCCGCGAAAGCCCGCGTAAATCCGACAATGCCGAATTTGCTTGCGCAGTACGCCGTTGCATCGGGAAAGACGCGGAAGCCCATCGTTGAGGCTACCGTAACGACTTTGCCGTGCGTTTCCAGTAAATCGTCAAGACAGGCCCGCACGAGCGATGCCGTTCCGATCAGATTGACGTTGATAACGCGTTCCCATGCATCCGCAGCGATCCGTTCGAATGGGCCGCAGGCGTCGATGCCTGCGTTTGCAACGACCGCATGGATTTTGCCGTGGCGGTCGCGCACGCGCGCGAGCGCCTTCTCGACGTCGTCGCGCCGGCTGATGTCGACTCGCTCGAACGCATGGGTGCGGCCGTCTCGCTGGACGTCAAAGATGACCGGAGTTCCGCCGTGCTGCTGCAACGGCATCCGCGATCGCGGCGCCTAAACCCGAAGCGCCGCCACTGATCAAAACTGTCCCGAGCTCTTCCTTAAGATGCATCGAATCGCGCGGAGTTTTCCCGCTGGGACCGCCCGCCAAACCTAGCGCCGAGGCGGCGTAATGTTGTTTATGCTTTGGTGAGTGGCGGAGTTATCTCCACCGCGGCGATGCCATCGGTTGCGGCGCCGTCGCCGGTGACATTCGCTCGACGCAAGGCTCGGCGCTCTTTGAACGTTTCGATGACGACGTAGAGCACGGGGATGATGAACAAGCTCAGCACCGTTGAGACGATCATGCCGCCGAAGACGGCCGTTCCCAGCGACCGCCGAGCCGCGCTACCCGCGCCGCTTGCGAGGACGAGCGGCACAACGCCGAAGGTAAACGCGAGCGAGGTCATCAGGATTGGACGCAAACGGATCTCGGCGGCGCTCCGGGCCGCTTCAGCAATACTGGCGCCGCGCGAGCGTAACTGATTCGCAAACTCCACGATCAGAATGCCGTTCTTCGTTGCTAGCCCAATGAGCATCACGTAGCCCACTTGGGCGAAGACGTCGCTCTGGAATCCGCGCAGTTTAAGGCCTAGGAGCGCGCCTAAGATTGCGAGCGGCACCGCGATCAAGATGACCAGCGGATCGGTGAAGCTCTCGTATTTCGCCGAGAGCACGAGAAAGACAAAGACGATGCCGAGCGCAAAGATTAGCGCGGTCTGTCCTCCGGACTGAATCTCATCGAGCGACAGACCGGACCACTCGTAGCCGACCCCGGTCGGATTGACTTGCGATGCGATGCGCTGCATCGCCGAGATCGCTTGACCTGAACCATGTCCCGCGCTTGCCTGGCCGTTGATTTCAATCGAGCGGAAGAGGTTGTAATGCGTAATGTTCGGCGCCGTATTCTCGCGCGTCACCTTGACGAGCTGCGTCAAGGGCATCACGTCGCCGTTCGCGTTGCGAACGTACAATTGGCTCAAATCAGGAACCGTGGCGCGATATGGGGCCGCGGCCTGAACGTAGACGCGGTACGCGCGGTTCAAATAGTCGAAGTCATTGACGTAGAGCGAGCCGAGGTCGATCTGCAGCGTGCTGAAGATGTCCGACATCGGCACGTGCAACGCGAGCGCCTTATTCCGGTCCACATCCAAGACGAGCTGCGGGCTGTTCAAACGGAACGTCGTGAAGACGTTCTTGAGATTCGGATCCTGATTGCCCATCTTCATATAGGCAAACGCCGTTCCCATCAGCGCCGGCAAGCCGACGTTGCCGCGATCCTCTAACTCGAATTGAAATCCGCCGACGTTCCCGATGCCTTGCACCGGCGGCGGATTGAATGCAAACACCTGCGCGTTTGGAATTGAAAAGAATGGCCCTTGCAGTCGCTGCAGGACGGCATTGAGCGAGTGGTCAGCGCCGCGCCGCTCGCCCCACGGTTTTAAGCGCGCGAACATGATGCCCTGACTCGGTCCCGAGCCGCTAAAACTGAAGCCGGCAACGGAGAAGTCCGCCACGACCTCCGGCTGCTGCGCGATGATCCCTTCAACTTTCTTCATGATGCGCGTCGTCGTATCGAGCGAGCTGCCCTCCGGCGTCTGCACGGTAACGATGAAGTATCCCTGATCCTCATCGGGCACAAAGGCAGTGGGCGTTGTGCGGAAGAGGAGGAACGTGATGAGTAACCCGACTGCAAACAGCCCGATCGCAAGCGCTTTTCGATCGAGCACGTAGGGCAGTGATCGGTGGTAGAGCGCGCGGGTACCGGCGATGATCGCCGTGACGCGCGTGAAGAACGCCTGCCGCGGTTTTTCCAAGCCGCCTTGCGCGAAGAGCGCGGTTAATGCCGGGGTCAGCGTGAGAGCATTAAAACCGGAGATCGCGATAGAGCAGGCAATCGTCAGCGCGAATTGCCGGTAGAGTTGCCCGGTCGTGCCTGGGAAAAACGCGACCGGCACAAATACCGCCAAGAGCACCAGCGTCATGGCAATGACCGCGCCCGTAATCTCTCGCATCGCTTCGGTCGCGGCGATGTGCGGCTCCATTTTCTTCTCTTCGATAAAGCGGGAAATGTTTTCGATGACGACGATCGCGTCGTCAACGACAAGTCCCGTTGCCAACGTCATTCCGAAGAGCGTTAGCGTGTTGATCGAGAAGCCGAGCAGCTTCATCAAACCAAATGTGCCGATCAGCGATACCGGAATCGTGATGAACGGCACGAGCGTCGTTCGCCAGTTCTGCAAGAACAAGAAGATGACGATCACGACCAAGAAGATCGCGAAAAGCAACGTCTTGAGGACTTCGCGAATCGATTCGTTAACGAACGTCGTCGTGTCGAACGCGACGTCATACTGAACGCCCGGCGGGAATTTTTGCGAGAGCGTCGCCATGGCGTCGCGGACGCCTTTGGAGAGCTGCAACGCGTTGGCGGTTGAGAGTTGCAGAATACCGAGCCCGATCGCGGTACGGCCTTCGTAGCTCAGCCGGCTGGAGTAGTCTTCCGCGCCAAGTTCCACGCGTCCGACATCCGATAAGCGCACGAAGCCGCCATCCGGATTGGCGCGTAAGATGATGTTGGCAAATTGCTCGGGCGTCGTTAAGCGTCCGATCGCGCGCACTGCCATCTGATACGGCTGGTTTGCCGGGGCGGGTGGGGCGCCGATGGCTCCGGCGGCCACCTGAACGTTCTGCTCTTGCAACGCGGAGACGACGTCTTCCGCGGCCATATGGTTTTGTTGAAGTTTGAGTGGATCGAGCCACAGACGCATCGCGTATTTGCGCTGGCCGAAGATGATGACATTACCGACGCCGGCAACCCGTTTGAGAACATTGGTGATTTGCAGGTCGGCGTAATTGCTCAGAAACAGCGAGTCGTATTTGGAATTTGTCGACGTCAGCGCAATCGCCATCGTGAACGATCCGGAATTCTTGCTGACTTGAACGCCCGTCTGTTTAATCTCATTCGGCAATCGGCCGAGGGCGGAATTGACCGCGTTCTGGACGTCATTGGTCGCCTGGTCGAGGTCACGACCGAGATCAAAGGTACACGTGATCGTGCTGCTGCCGTCGTTGCCGCTCGTTGAGGTAATGTAGCGCAGACCTTGAACGCCGTTAATCGCCTGCTCGAGGGGCGTCGTGACGGACGACTCAACGGCCTGTGCATTCGCGCCGGTATAGTATGCGCTGACCGTCACCACCGGCGGCGCAATTTTCGGATACATCGCGATCGGCAACATCGGAATGGAGACGAGACCGACCAGTAAGATCACCGCCGAGCAGACCATCGCAAAGATCGGCCGGCTAACAAAGAAATTTTTCACGCGTCTTCCTTGGGCGCTTTTCGACCAAGACCGCGTCTTATGCCTAGCGGTTTCAAGCGCTCACCGAGGAGGGTTTTAATGCTTAAAAGAGACGCCCGCCGTTCTCAAATGCCTTCAATGCGTCGTTCTGATTCACAAGGCGCGGCGCTTCTGCGTATTGTGACGATTTCCGCCGTACAGAAAAAGCCGCCGAGTGTAAGTTCTCAGCGGCAAAATGGTGCCGAGACCGTGAATCGAACACGGGACACCGCGCTTTTCAGGCGCGTGCTCTACCAACTGAGCTATCTCGGCGCAGCGCCGATGCTTCGCCGTCGTTTTTAAGCGGCCTTGTGCTTTCTTTTCTTAGGGCTGACCGGGCGGGAGCGGCACGATGCGGTACGCGGCCGCCTTGCCATTGTTGTCGGTGCGCAATCGCACTTCCATCTTGCCGCGGCTGAAGAAGGCGCGATACGCGTAGCGTCCATGGCCGGCATCGACACGCGCGATCTTGACACCGTCATAGTCGCCCATGCGATGCATCGCCTGCGACATGAACAAGACCTGGTAGTCTTGGATTTGCGATTTCATGGCATCGCTGAAATAGCTTCTCGCAACATCCGCCGTTATTGTCGTAGATGGCCCGCGTGATGTTTTCGGCGAGCCGATTCGGCGTTAAACCCGTGGCGGCGCGCAGATCCGCCGACATTCACGGTATTGTGCGAGCCGCAGCCCCACATCGCGAGAAGCGACGCGGCGGCTGCGGCTGATGCGATGCTTCTTAGAAGATGCCCCATCCGAACGCTTCAGCAACGACGCGTTGCGTGCGCGTTGGTGCGATCGCCGGGACGTTGGAACGCGCGCGGTCGTCGTCAGTGTCGCCGGCTGCGTGAACGGGCCGGCATCCGAAGACGGCTGGCGGCTTTGCGCCACGGTCGTGACATGTTGGTTAGCGTCTCTTGCGACTTGGCGATTGGCAACCGAGCGCTGCGAGCGCATAGCAACGATCGCGTGATGCTGCTTTGCGAGCTGCTGCCGCTCCGAAACGATCATGCTATGCTGGACGGCAACTTCGTGCTGGAGCGATTGGTTCAGCGCGACTTCATTGTTGTACGCGGTCTCTTCGCTCTGATAGGCGGCCCACGCATTGTTAGCGGATTGTTCCGCGGCTGCTTGGCGCCGCGCATCTTCAGCGTAGCGCTCATGGACCTTACTGTTGTGGTTGATGATGATCAACGCACCGGCTGCGCCGCCAAGAATGATATTGCGCGTGCTCGCTGCGCCATCGGCTAGCGCAGGCGGAGCCGGAAGCGCGATCGCGCACAGTGAGGCGGCCAGCAGCCCGGCCGCGGCTCGGTGAATTAAGACTCGGCTCATTTTCAGTTTTCGCCCCCTTGATAAGAGCTTTTGGAAAGAAACGGCCCAACCAAATGCTATCGTTCCCTCCAGCTTGGAACCGTTGCGGCCAAGCGGGCGCTTATTTGTCGTCTCGATCGCCCCGAAATAGGCCGCTTACGGCCCTCCACCTCCGAACCGCACGCCAACGCTAATCGTTCGTGGCGTTGCATAGTGGTTGCCCTGCGCGTTCAAGATCGTCACGAAGTAGCGCGTGTTGAACAGATTTTGAGCGCCAACCGTAAGCGCCGTGTGGGGACCGATACTGATGCCTTTTTCGAGGTTGAAAACCGTGTGCGGGGTTCGTTTGCAAAACCCCGGCGTGTCGGCCGGGCAGATCGCCGAAGATAGGCCGCTACCGTACTCCGCGTCGGCGGAGAACCATCCGCCGCGCTCGTCGTTGAGCAGCACGCCGCCGCTGATGCTGTAGCTCTGGTCGTGGTCCGCGGGCGTGAAATCCGTCGGCGAGCCGAAGCAAGGCGCGAGGAGTTGTGTTTCGCAGCCTTTGTTCAGCGAAAGGGTGTGCGCTACCGAGAAATAGACGCGACCGTTACGCGCAAGCGGTTGCACGTAGTTCAGCGCTTCCTGCGAGAGACGGCCCACTGCGTAGTTGATGTCTTGATGCAATAGCGTCACGCCGACTTGTGTGTCATCTATGAGATCCACCGCATTTTTCTGCCACACACGAAACCCGAGCGTTCCTTTCCCGAGCGGAAGGTGGCCGCCGACCTCGAGCTGCGTGTCGCGTTCCGGCTTCAGGTCGAACTGTGCGACCGTGGGCTGCAGCGGAAGATTCAACAACTGCGCGGCTTGGGGGCTGACGTTCTCGAACGAGAAAGGCTCAAAGAAGCGGCCAACGTAGGCATAGACGTTGGCTCGTGGCGAGAAGAACCGCGTCAGCTTCAAACGAGGGCTGAAGCTGCCGAAGCCTTGCGAAAACTCAGTCGATTTGATGTTGAAGAAATCGTAGCGCAGCCCATAATCGGCTTCCCAAGCGTCGCTCATGCGCCAGCTATCCTGGACGTACGACTGGTACGTGTTTCCAATATTTGGGTTGTTGTCGATGACGGTCGTCGCTGCGTGAGGCGTTGCCGGAGTTAGAATCGGTGCGAGGAAGTTGTTCGGTTGTAAGCTCACCGCGTACGTCTTGAGGACGCGCGCTGCATCGTAACCGATCCCGGCGCGAATATCGTGACGGCCAGCCTGGCGAGAGTAGTCAGCTTGGAAGATATAGTCGATGGCGGTTCGGTCGCTTGAGAGCGAGTAGCCGCACGTGGTCGGTCCGAAGTTGCCCGTGGCGAGCGCATTCGCGCAGTCGGTCGGCGTGCCGCCGTTCCCAAAGGGCGGCGGCGCGAGGTTGAGCGCCTCGCCATATGCCCAGTCATTTGTCGGATCCGCGAAATCCCGAATGCGCGAGATCTTCAATGCCGGGCCCAATGTCAGAGCGCCGGTTTCGCCCAGCGTTTGACGGAATTGAAGGCTGAGGAACGTGTCCTCCTGCGTTTCGTTGTCGTCGGTGTTCGCAGGCTCTCCGCCGTCAACGTCGTTAGGGATCTGAAATGTATCATAGCTGTGGATGAACGTGATGTTGGTAAAGTTATTTGCACCGCGCGGAATGGCGAAATGAGCAAAGATGTTCGTCCCACTGGCGTTGTTGTGCGGCGAGCCGAAGTTGGGTGGATCGAGTCCACGCGTGGTTCTGTCAGCACCGAAGGCGATGGACATGCCGCCTCGTTCGCCAAGCGGCGAGTGGTAGCCGAGCGTGTTGTTCAGACTAGTATACGAACCGTATGAGCCGTCGCCGTAAAAACCGGCGGGCCCCCTACCGGCCAATGTCGATACATTGACGACCGATCCGAATTTCAAACCGTATTGGGCGGGATACGCTCCTTCGATCGTGTCGACGAACGAGACATCGTTGAGGTTGATCTCGCTGCCGATGTCTCGGTTGAGTGCCTGCGGAAGCGCGACGCCGTCGATGATATAGTTGATGACGCCGTGGTCGCCGTTGATGTGTACAACGCCATTTGCGCCGCGCACGGCGCCTGGGAGTTGAATCAACATTTCAGGGAACTTGTTGTTGAAAGGCAGCCGCGTCAAAGCTGTCCTGTTCAACGTCACGTCGCTCCCGCTTCCGCGCGTCGATGCAGAACGAACCACAGTCACGGAGCCAATCACCTTTGGCGGCGCGAGCGCCAGCGTCACCGCAGCACCGCCGTTGCCGAGGTCGACCGTTATGTGATCGCTGCTGTCGCCCGATTTCGCTTCAACGTCGTACGTTCCAAACGGCAGGGATGCAAACGTGAAGCGCCCGCTAGCGTCGCTCGAGGTTTTGAAAACCGCATTGTTTCCGTTTGCCGTGACGACCACGCCGGGCGCTGGAGCGTTGTCTTTGGTTACGGTGCCGGTTAACGAGGCACTTGCGCCGGCCGCGTACGACGGCTCGGGCAGGAACGCAAGGAATGCGATCATCAGCGCGACTACGACGCTTGATCGGCAAATAGACATGCCGGGATCGATTGCTGTGCCGCCGGCGGCCTCCTGGCGGTTGCGCGATCGATCGTCAAACATCCACATACGAACAATTCATCAATCGTTCAATTGTCGGAAGGCGCCGCCGCAAAACCGTGCAATCGTGAGCTTAGCGATGGATGAACGGCAAACGGGCGTGGCGGAATGCGATGACGTACCGCATCACCCGGTCGATGCAGCCGAACGAGCCGCGCAGCGCGATAAGTTTACGCGCATGCAGCTGGAGCGCGCGGCGAACTTATTTTCCGCCGTCTCGGAGCCGGGCCGTTTGAAGATCATCGCGCTCCTGCTCGATCACGAATACTGCGTCGGAGATCTTGCAGAGGCGCTCGAAGAAGAGTTATCAACGGTGTCTGCTCGCTTGCGCCTTCTGCGCATGCATGGATTGGTGAAGCGAAGGCGCGATGGAAAGCACCTTTGGTACTCGGTCGCGGACGATCATGTTGTGGGGCTGGTGCGCAGCGCAATCGATCACGCCGCCGAACCTGAGGACTAACGCTTTATCGGATACTCCGTATCCGAATCGTATTCGCCGATGAGATCGCTTGAAGAAAGGTCGTACGCCCCCAGCCCTGTTTGAACGATCCGTACATCGACTTGCGGCGTGACCGGCGACTTGCGGATGTAATCCTTGCGGCGCACGCGGACGAGCGGGTATTCCTTAAGAGGAACGGCGATAAGAAAATCTTCGCCATTGGAGCTGTGCGGCGGTACGACGAAATTGACGTGCTGATTTCCACCGACTGCTCCCTCGCGCAATTCCGCGAATGAATAGAGCAGTTTCACGAGGCGCCGTGGCACGTCGTAGCGAGTTTCTCGATAATATGTGGAATGGCGTTGAGTCATGGGTCCCTGCAATCGCTGACCGGCCGTCTCGCCGTAGACGCTCAGGGATTCCGCTGCGATATCGATCGGCACGTTGCCGGTATTATCGAGCCTTTTGTGGATCGTAAGAAACGCCACGCCGTTGATGGTCGGGCCTTGCGAGATGTCTGTAGGGACGGCGAATGATGCCTGTTCGGAGAGTGGCTTGATGCGCTGTTCGTAAACGAACGTATAGAGCGCCCAAACACCCGCGGCAACGATGGCAACGATTTCAATGAGCGTGCGCCAGCGCTCGGCAGGCGTCGGTACCGAGTGAACGTGCAGGTGTCGCGGAGGCTTTTCCGTCACGGGGACAGCGCGCGACGCAAGAAGCGTTCGTGATTGTAACTATTGCTCTGCCCGAAGTGCACGATTGCCGTCTTCTTCGACGGAATGATATAGAGCGCTTGGCCGCCCGCGCCTGACGCATATGCCGAAAATTTGCGTATGTCCTGAGGCTCATACAACCAAAAGCCGAGCCCATAGCGCGGATTGACAGCGCCCGGCCGCCAGCATGCGTCGATGACCTCCCTTCCGATGATGCGTCTCCCGTGCCACGCTCCGCCCTGAAGCAACAACTCGCCGAACTTCATCCACTCGCGAGCGCTCAGAAAGGCACCGGTCGGCAACGTTTCCGTGCCGTCTTTCAGCTTTCGCCACGAGCTAACGCGCAAACCAATCGGTTCGAAGATGCGTTGCTTCAGATACACCAGAGGCGTCAAATCGCGCGGTGCAAGTTTGCGCGTTAGAACGGCGCCGAAGACCTGTAGCGGAATGCCGCTATACGTGAACGTCGTGCCCGGTGATTGTGCGAGCGGTTTTGCAATCGCCGATTCAAACGTTGGGACGCCTGCGCCGAGTCCGCCGAACGGCAGACCCGATGTGAGTCCGAGCAAATCTCGAATGCGCACCCGATTCTTGCCCGCTTCATTCCACTGCGGGATCGTCTGCGCAAACGTGCTCGTCGAGCGTCAACAAACCGTCTTCGGCTGCGGCTCCCGCCGCGATCGACCAGAAGCTCTTCGTGCCGCTATACAGCGCGTGCGCACGTTCCTTATCCCAGCCGCCGGCATACTCTTCGAAAGCCGGTTTGCCGTCGCGCGAAACCAGTAACGCATGAAGGCCATGTTTGCGCGCGTACTCCTGCGCGTCGGTGAATTCGTTGATTCGATTACGCCGTGGCTTCGGCGCGCGCTCCGGATGGTTGCGGTTCGAGCACTTTGGGCGCGAGCAACAGATAGACGACCGGAACGAGCACGAGCGTCAGCGCAAGCGAACTCAAGAGTCCGCCGATCACGACGACGCCAAGCGCCTGACGAACTTCCGAACCCGGTTCGATGGCGAGCGCGATCGGCGCCATGCCCGCGACCATGGCAAACGTCGTCATGATGATCGGGCGAAAACGTGTCGCAGCACTCTCTGTTATCGCCTGAAGCCGGCTGTGCCCGAGCTCGCGCAAATGGTTTGCGTAGTCAACGAGCAGGATGCCGTTCTTCGTGACGAGGCCGACGAGCAAGAGCGTGCCGATCATCGAAAAGAGATTGAGCGTTAAGTGCGTGATCGCGAGCGACCCTAACGCGCCAAACGTCGCGACCGGAATCGAGAACATGATGATGAACGGCAGCCGAAAGCTGTTGTAAAGTGACGTCATCAGTAAGAACACGAGTACGATCGAGAGGATGAGCGACGCTCCAATTCCGCGGACGGTATCGTTCAAATTCGCTTGACTGCCGTTTGGAACCGGCGAAAGAAAGACGCCGCCCGGCAAATTCATTTCGCCGAGCCGCCGCTTGAAGTCGCTATCCACTTTTGATTGGATGTAGCCCGGCGCGACGTTGGCGCTGACAAAAGCGATATCTTTGCGGTTGATCCGAGTGATCAACGGATCGGCGGGACGTGAATGAAAGCGCGCAACGTCACCGGCATGCACGATGCTGCCTCCGCTCGAGCGAAGCGGGATCTGCTCGAGCAGACGCAGCGAGGAGCGCTCCGTGAGCGGATAGATAACTTGCACATCTTGCGCCCCATAGGGCGTCGTATATTGCGTCGCGATCGTGCCGCCGAACGCCGTTTGCACGGCGCTGGCCGCAGTTCCGATCGGGATGCCGAGCGCGCGGGCTCGGTCGCGATCGAACGTCACATCAACGTTCGGCATCGGCTCCAAGGAGGAAAACGATGGATTTTGCGCTCCCGGCGTGCTAATAAGCGCATCGTAGATCTTCGGTCCATATGTATCGAGCATGCCGGCCGGCGCATTGACAACGTAGTTGATCGGCTGCTGCGTGCCGCCCGTCGTGCTGGTTGCGGGGATGGCGAGGATCTGCGCGGTCGGCAACAGCTTTTGGGCACGCGGCAAAATGTCGGCGATCCAACCGGCGCTCGACTGATGCTTGTCAACCTTCACGTAAACGTGAACTTGACCGATGAACCCCTGCGCGACGAAGCCGCCGAATTCGGCCTGATAACTGCCCGCGAGAGCGGTTTCAGATTGCACTTGCGGCATCTGCACGATCTCATGCTCGAGCGCTAAGATGCCGCGTTGCGTTGTTTGGATCGACGTGCCGACCGGATAGCGGACTTGCACCGTCACCTCGCCGCGGTCCACCGCGGGGATGAATTCGAATCCTACAAGCCCAAGCGGCACAAGCGAAAGCGCGACGATAAGGCTTACGGCGCTGATCGTGATGACGGCTTTCGGATGGCGCAATCCCCACGGCAGCGCATGTGTGACGTACCAGTTGCGAAGGCTCGCGAACCAGGCGGTGAAGACCTCGACCGGTTTCCACGGACGCCAATGTGAGAAGAGCGCCCACCGTCCCGCAAACGTGGGGGTGATCGTAAATGAAACGGCGAGCGATGCGAGCGTCGCGACCGCAACGACGATACCGAATTCCTTGAGGAAACGGCCGACGGTTCCCGGCAAAAATGCCAGGGGCAAAAAGACGACGACGTCGACGAGCGTCAACGTCAGCGCCGCAAGCGCGATTTCGCCTCGCCCGTTAATCGCCGCATTTTGCGCATCCTCGCCGCGCTGGTGATGCCGCTCGATGTTCTCGAGGACAACGGTCGAGTCGTCGACGAGAATGCCGATCACGAGCGTCATCGCGGCAAGCGAAACGGTATCGAGCGTGAATCCAAAAAGCCGAATTGCGACGATTGCGATGCAGAGCGATGTGGGGATGGCAACACAGACGACGACCGCGTTGCGCCAAGAACGCAAGAAGAAGAGCATGACGATCGCGGTCAACGCGATTGCCTCGATGAGCGATCGCCAGACGGAATGGATTTGCTCCTTCGTGTAGTTTGATTGAACGTTTACGACGTCCAGTGTGATGTCGGGGTATTGGCGCCGGAGATCTGGCAGCGCGGCAAGAGCTGCATCGGAGACATTGACTTCGCTCGAAGAACTCTGCTTTTGGACATCCAGGACGATCGATGGGACACCGTTACGATATGCGAAGACACGCTGCGTTTCGTATCCGTAGGAAAGATTAGCAACATCACGCACTTGCACTGCGCGCGGGGAGTACGTCCATGGATTGAGGCCTTGCGTCGAGCCTGTTATTTGCCCGAGTGAGAGATTCCCGACTGATGAGGGCGACTGGATGTCCCCGCGGACATCGAGGCTCGTCTCGCGCCCGTGCGAGGTCGCGATGCCGCCCGGCGCACGAACGTTGTTCGAGGAAACGGCATTGAGCACGTCGGTCATTGCGGCGCCCGAGGCGCTCAGACGAAGCGGATCGACCGCGACTTCGATCGCCGGTGTCACGTCGCCGCTGGTTTGGACCTGCGAGACGCCCGAGAGTTGTGCGAGCTGCAAGACGATCGAGTTGTCAACGATATTTGAAAGTTGGTAGAGGTCGAGCGAGCTCGACGATGCCGTCAGCTCGACGACGGTTCCTTGGCTCGGATCGTACGTCGCGATCGTAGGCGTTTTGAGTGTGGTCGGCAACTCCGATTGCGCCGCTTGAACACGCCGTTGCACCTCGACTTGATCTTGCGTCGTGCTCGAAGCGAGCGAGAAAAAGGCCGCGACTGTTGCGCGGCCCTGCTGGATCGTCGTTTGCAGGTGGTCGAGATCCGGCGCGCCTGCGAGTTGATCTTCAATCGGGCGCGCAACAGTATCGCGGATGTCATCGGGCGTCGCGCCCGGCAAACTGGCGAAGACTTGAATGACCGGCAGATTGACGTTCGGGAACTGCTGCTGCACCAAACCGGGATACGCTGTGACCGCCGCGAGCACGGCGAGCGCGATCAAAACAACCGCGAGCGTCGGCCGATGAACGAAGAGAGCGGTGAGCTTGCTCAAGTGCCGATGACGACGCGCGTACCGGCTCGCACCCCGCTGACGACCGCACGATGTCCATCGTCGGCGATCGCGCGCACGTCGACTTGTTTAACCGTGCCGTCTGCATCGGTCGTTCGCACCGCGTATGCGAATCATCGGTGAAGGCGGTGATCGGTACGATGATGCCGGTGACCGCAGGTAAGGGTACGTCCGCGGAGACCACCATGCCGGATTGCAACCGGTGTTGCGGGTTGGGGATGCGGACCTTGACGACAAAATTCGTCGAACCCGGCTGAGCCTGGCCAAGCACCGCTTCTACGACACCGGTCGTCGTCACGTTTCCGAGGCTGCCGATGTGGACGAGCGCGCGACGATGGGGCTGGATCCGAAAGACTTCATCGCTCGACGCATTTAACATCGCATAAACCGTGTCGGTTTGTTGGATCGTGAAGATTTGACGCGAACCTGGGTACTCGCCCGGATTCAGGTTGCGATTGATGATGACGCCGTCGATCGGAGAGACGATCGTTCCTTTGGCAATTTGCACTTGCAGCTGCTGAGCTTGCGCTTGAGCGGATGCAGCGGCCGCGCGCGATGCCTCAACATTGCTGGCCTGCAACCCCTGCTCAGGCGTACCGTTGACCTTCACGTTCACGGCCGCATTCCGTAAAGCCGCCTCTGCAGCGCGCACTTGTGACTCATCGGTCAGAACCTGCGTCTGCATCTGATCGACCGTCTGCTGCGGTACGTATCCTTGCTTAAGCAGCGATTGATTTCGAATAAGCGTGAGCTCGTCGTATTGCAGATGTTGGCGCGCTTGTTGCAGCTGCGCCCGCGCATTCACAAAATCACTCGTGCCTTGAGAAAGCGCAAGCGTGCTTTGATAGTTGCTTTGTGAGACTTTCGCATTGGCTTCGGCGGTGCTGCGCTCAGCGGAGGCGAGGTTTGCCTGCAGATCGGAGACATCGAGTTCTGCGAGCACGCTGCCGGCGCTGACATACTGTCCCTCATGAACGTACACGTTGGCTGCCGGCTCTTGGAGCGAACTGGAGATACCGACATTTTGCAACGGCGCGATGATGCCGGCAATCGTGATCGTTGGTGAAAGCTCACCGTACTGCGCGATAACCGTCTTGACAGGTTCGGCAGTCGGCTGGTCAGCGATGCGGGCGTGTGCAGCGCATCCTATCATCAGGCCGCACAAACCAATGGAGATTGCGCGCATAATTGTTATCGAGCCGGCAACACGCAGCAATCGAGCAGCTCGTTCAAAGCAACGCACCTCTTGTCATCGCGGAGTTAATGGCGATGAGAATGGCAAACGTGCGGCGGCAAATAGCGCCGTCTCACGAACTGTCGTCAATGAAGACCCCTCCTCGAGCGTTAGAATACTTCCGATAGCCTGGCAGGCGACCCTCTCGTTGCAAGCATCGCCTGACCTTGATGCGAACTGGGAACCAATGGCCGATCGCTCCGTCGCGAACGATGAGCCGCGTTGGCACGCCTCACTCGCTGTAATCGCGGCGCTGATTCTCTACATTACTCTGCCGTCGAAGGTCACGTTTGGCCCGCTGTGGCTCTTTCCGCTGCTCGTCTTAAGTCTGCTGGTTCCGCTTTCAATCTTCGCGCCGATGCGTCGCCACGAAACAACGGCTCAGCGCTTGTTGTCGATCATCTTGATCGCGATCGTCAATTTGTTCAACATCGCGTCATTGGCGTTGCTCGTCAGCTCGCTCCTCAATCGTCCGGCGCACGTGCCGCCCGCGACAGGACAACATCTGCTCGTCGGTGGGATACAAATCTGGCTGACCAACATTCTTGTCTTTGCGATGTGGTATTGGGAAGCGGATGCCGGCGGACCGGAGCAACGCGCGCATGCTGAATCCGCAGCGACATTCGAACAACCTGATTTTTTCTTCCCGCAAATGTCGACGGAATTGCGCGTCTACAGAGCCGACCTGGAAACCGCTCTTTGGAGATTATCTCTTCTTGGCGTTCTCCACTGCGACGGCGCTAAGCGCAGCCGATACGCTTCCGCTCACGCGACTCGCGAAGATGCTCATGCTGGCTGAAGCACTCGTGTCGCTCGTGACAATCGCAATCATCATTTCACGTGCGATAAACATTCTCAGTTGACCCGGTTCCCATGTTGTGCTGCAGCTCGAGCCAGACCTCAGGCCCAATGCGCGTTGCGCCGCGAAACGGAAGATCCAATTCAAGGATCAGGACAAACATCATTGCAATCATGGCCGCCACGATCGCAGTCATCGTGAGCTGAATTCTCGCGTTCTCGACGCCGAAGAAGAACGTAAAGCCGATCGTGAAGATCGCCCCGATGATCAGCGTAAACCAAAGAATGCCCGGGACGCTGGTCGCGTTTTCGTTGAGTCGTTGCCGTCGTGCATCGAAGAAGTTCTGAACCATCTGCAGGGCGGCGGATTGGATTCCGCTCTCGGCATCGTTCTTCGGCTTGAGGTCCATGATGTCGTGAAGAATCAAGTGGCCGGTGCGATCCGCCTTCGCACTTTGATGTCCAAATTGCATTAACGGCCACTCGTCGTTAATCATGAGATTAATGTAGTTGGCTAAGTGGTGCTGCAGCCTGATCTGAAGTGGCGGCGGAAAACCGTAGGCAAGGTGGTAGAGGTCGCCAACGGCGCTGGCCTCCTGCTGCGCGATATTTGTCGAGGTATCCCATTCTTGCCAAACGACAATGACGACGAATGCGAGAAGGACCGCATAGATGACGCCGACGAGTGATGAAACGAACCCGGCGACATCGTTGTGGCGTTTGAGGACTTCATGGGGGGCGAAGCGTCGGACGATCAGGTGCGCGCCGCATGAAACGACGACCATGATCGCGACCATAAGCAAAGTGAAGAGCGGTGTTGAAGTGCTATACACCCACTGCATCACGGCGCATCGATTCGCGTGAGCCGCAAACGAAGCCTGGCATTACCGCTGGACGAGAGCGACGCGACGGTGCGCATCGGCACGCGCGCCGTTCGCCTGACGAACCTACAGAAGATCTTTTGGCCTGCTTTGGGCGTCAGCAAAGGCGACTTGCTCCAATATTATGCCGATGTTTCGGACGTTTTGCTGCCGCACATCAAGGACCGCGCGATGGTCATGAAGCGCTATCCGCACGGCATCGGCGGCGATTTTTTCTTTATGAAGCGCACGCCGCAGCCGCAACCGGAGTGGCTGCAAACCTGCAGCATCACACACGGTTCCGGGAACGTCATTGCCTTTCCAATGATCAACGACGTCGCCGCACTGCTCTGGGTAATCAACTTAGGTTGCATCGACCTCAATCAGTGGTATGCGCGCTGCGATGATGTCGATCGCCCGGATTATCTGCATTTCGATTTAGATCCCGGCAGCGCGCCGTTCTCGGCGGTTCGCGAGGTGTCAGTGATCGTTCGCGACGGCCTACAGGGAATCGGCATGCCCGCGTATCCCAAGACGTCAGGCTCTAAGGGAATCCACGTCTACGTTCCGATCGTGCGCGGCCCAACCCAGAAAGCGGTTTGGGGTTTCGCAAAAGCATTCGCGCAAACGGTGGCAACCAATTATCCGTCGCTTGCGACCGCCGAATACCGTGTGGAGAAGCGCCCCGCGGGACGCGTGCTTGTCGATTACAATCAAAACGCTTGGGGACGAACGCTGGCGTCGGTTTATTCCGTTCGTCCGACACCGCGGGCGACCGTTTCGGCTCCGGTAACCTGGAAAGAGATTGAAGCCGGCTGCGAGATCGAAGATTTTCGCATCGACAACATTCGGGAACGGATCGCTAAGCTGGGCGACCTTTGGGAGCCGTTAGTCGCAAAAAAGGGTCGCTTCGATCTTTCGAAGTTCGTGACCGAGCCGAAGCCTAGTCGGCGGCCGCGAGCGTAAAAGGCGAACGGCCGCGAGGCTGCTGCAGTTGATCGATCGTGCATTGACGCGGCGCCTTATCTGGCCGAAACCGTAGCGGTCGAGTTCCGTGCCGAAAACGCTCGCCGCTCACGTGGTCGAACTCAACTTCAAGCACAAGCTTCGGTTCGACGGGAAACCACTCGCTTTCCATACCGCGGCTCCAACGGCTCGGGCCGCCCGGCGACCGCCCGGTGAAAGCGGAGACGCCGCGAATTGCTTGCAACCGCGTAAGCAGCGCCTTTTTCTCCGTTGCGTTTAGACCAGAAGTGAACCCGACGTAGTCGAACGTCCCATCGGCAGCGTACAAACCAAGCAACAGTGAAGCAACGGCGTTGCCGTCTTTGGAAGCGCGGTAACCGCCGATCACGCAATCGGCCGTGCGCATACGCTTCACTTTAACAGCCGCAGTTCGCTCCCCGGACGCATACGGCGCATCGAGATCCTTTGCGATGATTCCGTCCAGTGCGCCCCCGACGCCTTTCAGCCAGCGCTCAACGATCCTCGGATCTTCGGTCGCCGGCGAAAGACGCAAGCCTTCTAGATCTCTAAACCGCTCGGCAAAGGCATTGAGCGTTGGTCGCCGCTGACGCAGCGGGAGCTTCCACATTTCGCCGCGTCGCTCGTTTACCAAGAGATCGAAGATCAAATACGTCGCGGGAAATTTTTGTGCGAGCATCGCCACTCGTGAGGCAGCGGGATGAATGCGCTGCAGCAGCTGATCGAAGTCGAGGCGGTCTTCAACCGGCACGACTAATTCGCCATCCAGAACGAACGCCGTTGCGGAGAGCGATTGCAGCGCTTCGGCGATTTCGGGGAAATATCGGGCTAAGGGCTGCCCCGCCTTCGATTGTAAAAATATCTCCTTACCGTCTCTGAACGCGATGCAACGGAATCCGTCCCATTTCGGTTCGTATAGTACGCCGCCGGGTTTCGGGAGGTCGCGCTCGTGGCGCGCTTCCATCGGAGCAAACGGCGGCGAAATCGGCAAGGCCACGAGCGTAATCTACCCCGCAATCAACTGACCGAATGCCGAAAATAGATTGATGCGGTCATGCAAGAGCGGGCGGATTACGCATATATAAAGGAAGGCGGACGATGGCGAGGGGTGCCGGCGGGGTGCACAGAACGGTCGGAGCCGCAACGGCGCGGGTATGATGTAATGGTAGCCTGCGACCTTCCCAAGGTTGATGTGCGGGTTCGATTCCCGCTACCCGCTTGCGGCGACGTAGCCAAGTGGTAAGGCAGAGCTCTGCAAAAGCTCCATTCCCCAGTTCGAATCTGGGCGTCGCCTTTTTTGTTTATTCCGCCAAATGCTGAGCTCGTCGAAGCGCACGGGCGGGCCTCCAGTTTGAAACTAGCGGTCGTTGGCGCCGGCGCGATCGGCGGCTTCATTGCCGGGATGCTGGCGAGAGCCGGCAATTCGGTCGGCGTCGTCGCCCGCGGCGAACATCTGCGTGCGATTCAGCGCGATGGCTTAAAGATAAAAAGCACGGCCGGCGATTTCACGCTGCATGCGCCTGCGGTTGCCGATCTCCGCGAACTCGGCGACGTTGACATCGTCCTGCTCGCTGTGAAGGCGCATCAGGTGCCTGAGGTCCTTCCTCAATTGACGTCTGCGCTTAAGCGGGCCGCAACGATCGTCACCCTCCAAAACGGCATCCCGTTTTGGTATTTCGAAGATCGCTCGTTTGAAAGCGTCGATCCTGGCGGCCGCATTCAAAAGACGATTCCACGCGATCAAATTGTCGGCACCGTCATCCATACATCCGGCGAAATCGTCGCACCCGGCGTGTTACATCAGTTCGGGACATCGCGAATTTCTCTTCGGCGTGCCGCCCGGCGTGCAGTCGACGGTGCGGCTAAACGACGTCGTGAGTCTCTTCAACGCGGCGGAGATGGACGCGAATCCAATGCCGGATTTGCGGCCGGCCGTTTGGCGCAAGCTCCTGGGCAACGTCTCACTGAATCCCGTTAGTGCACTGACGCGGCAAACAATCCGCCCGATGCTGGAAGATTCCTCAACGCGCCGGCTCATCGCGCGCTTGATGGAAGAGACGATGCGCGCCGCTGCGGCGAGCGGAGTTCATCTCGATATTAGCATCGAGGAGCGCATCGCCATGGCGGCGCGTTTAGCCGATGTGAAGACGTCGATGCTTCAGGATGTGGAAGCAGGCCGCCCGCTGGAATTGGAGCCGATCGTCGGCGCGGTCATTGAAGTGGCTGACCACTTTCAAGTCAAAATTCCGACGATCCGAACGATCTACGCGCTCACTAAAGCGCTGCAGCCGCCGGCGGTAGCGTGAACTCGCTTACAGATCTTGCGGGCATCGGCAAAGAATTGTCCGCGCGATTTGAGGAGCTCGGGGTGCGCTCACCGCTCGATCTCATAAATCATTTTCCGTTCCGCTATGACGACTTGCGCATCGTGACCCCGGCATCGCAGCTCGGGCGAGGCGACGACGAGGAAAACGCGATCGGTTCCATCGTATGGGTGCGTGAGCGGCGCGCGCGCCTGCCGATCATAGAAGCCGAGATTGAAGATGAGACCGGTCGATTCGTCGCGACGTGGTTTGGGCGCGCCTACTTAATCGGCGCGCTTCGCAAGGGTCAGCGCATCTTCGTACGGGGCCGCGTTAGCAAAATGCGCGGCGTCACGGGGATGAACGTCGCTCTGCACCGCACGCTCGACGATGATGAGCGTTATCGCGGCGAAATTGTGCCGGTGTACCCAGCCAGCAAGAGATTGACCTCGCGCAAAATCCGACAAGTCATCAGCCGCAACGTCGAGCGGCTCGTGGCTCTATCGGACGATCCGTTGCCGAAGAAGCTCGCCCGCGCGTTTCATTTTCCGCCGGCCGCCAAAGCGTACCAGGACATTCACGGCCCCCAAACACCGGAAGCCGCGAATTTCGCGCGCGAGCGGTTTATCTTTACCGAATTTCTGGCGCTCGCATTAGCAGCGCAAATTAAGCGCGTCGAGCGCGAAACGGCCGAACGCGCACCCGCGCTCAAACAACCCGCCGATCTGTTGTCCGAGTTTGAAAGCCATCTACCGTTCGCGCTGACCGCCGCGCAACGACGCGCCATCGAGGAAATCTGGCGCGACATGGGCGCGGGATGCCCCGATGAATCGGCTGCTGCAAGGTGATGTGGGGAGTGGTAAGACGCTCGTGGCTGCGGCCGCGATTTTGATGGCCGCGCGCAACGGCGTGCAATCCGCCCTGATGGCGCCCACGGAAATCTTGGCGGCACAACATGCCGGAAAGCTGGCGCCGCTACTTTTGCCGTTGGGCATCACCGTAGAAGCGATCTTCGGCAGTCAGACCGGCCGTGCGCGCGAGGAGGCGAAACGCAAATTAGCGAGTGCTGAAGCGCGGCTGGCCATTGGAACGCACGCGCTCTTAACCGAAGGGGTTGATTTTGCGCAACTCGGTCTTGTCATTATCGACGAGCAGCACCGCTTCGGCGTCGAGCAGCGAGCGAAGCTGCGCGCCAAAGGGCTATGGCCCCACACGTTGCACATGACCGCGACGCCGATTCCGCGCACCCTGGCACAGTCGGTCTACGCCGATCTCGACTTGTCGGTGCTCGATGAGCTTCCCCCAGGACGTACGCCGATTGAAACGTTTACTTTGCGCCGTAGCCGGCTATCGAAGGCATATGAGTTTGTGCGGCTCAACGTGCAACGCGGCGCGCAAGCGTATGTCGTTGCCCCGGCGATTGAAGAGTCGGAGACCGGCACGACCAGCGTCACGGCGGAATACGAGCGGCTGAAAAAGCACGAGTTCTCCGAGTTGCGTGTCGGTTTACTCCATGGGCGCCTAACGCCGCGCGAAAAAGATGAGGTGATGGGCCGCTTTGTAAGTGGCGACGTCGACGTGCTCGTTTCAACGACGGTCGTCGAAGTCGGCGTCGACGTTCAAAATGCGACCGTCATGGTGGTGCTGGATGCACATCGGTACGGTCTAGCGCAACTTCATCAGCTTCGCGGCCGCGTCGGACGCGGCGCGGCGAAGTCGTATTGCCTGCTGATCGCGCCTGACGAAGCCGGTGAAGTTGAACGGCTCAGCTTTCTGACGCAGTCTTCCGATGGCTTTGAGATCGCAGAAGAAGATCTGCGCCAGCGCGGACCGGGCCAATTTGCGGGTACCGCGCAATCCGGCTTGGTCAACTTCAAGGTTGCCGATCTCGTGCGCGACATCGATATTTATCGCCGGGCAAAGCGGTGTGCGGAAGAGATCGTGAAACGCGATCCGGCCCTTGAAGATGCTGAACATCGCGGCCTAGCGGGGTTGCTTCAGGAGCAGCCGACATCGCGCGCGATGCTCGCGTCATCGTAAGAAGAAAAGGCGCCGCGTCACGATGATGAGAAATCGCCGCAACCAATGAGCACCATAAGAGTAATGACGATTGCATTTATCGCAATCCTCGCGCTCGGAGCGAGTGTTGCGAGGGCGGATTCGTTACCCGTCACGCGAGCAACCCTGCCGAACGGGCTTAGAGTGATCGTCGTTCGCGACGCACTGGCGCCGGTCGTCACGACGATCATGAACTACAAAGCCGGCGGCGACGATCAGCCGATCGACGGCTTGGCGCATGCGACCGAGCACATGATGTTCCGCGGCAGCAAGACGATCAGCGAATCGCAGCTCTCAGACATCTCCGCGATCACCGGCGGCAACAACGATGCCGATACGCAAAATGAAGTTACGCAATTCTTCTTTTCTATGCCGTCGCAATATCTTGACATCGCATTGCGCCTCGAGGCATCACGCGCTCGGGCTCTCACATTGAGCCAAAGGTCGTGGAATATCGAACGCGGCGCCATCCTCAATGAAGTGACACAGGACAACAGCATCGCGGTTTATCGTGCGTTTCGCAGGGCCACAGTGGCGTTGCTTGCCGGCACGCCGTACGCAAATGACGTTCTTGGATCGGTTGCGGGGTTCACGCGGAAGATCAATGCACCGCAGCTGCGCGCGTTCTATGATGCCTGGTACCACCCGAACAATGCGGTCTTGGTCATTACCGGTGATATTGACGGCAGCACCGCGATTGCGGAAGTGAAGAAATACTTTGGCGCAATTCCAGCGGCGCCAGCTGCCGGCGCGGAAGCCCGTCGTGCTGCGTCCCATGAAGCGCGCCGTTTACCACGAGGACAGCGATCAGCCGGTGTCAGTTGTCTTGATCGGATATCGCTTCCCTGGCTTTCGCGATCCGGACTATGCAGCATCGCAGATCTTGCAATCGGTTCTTAACAACCAGCGCAGCGAGCTCTATGGTCTCGTGATTAGCGGCAAAGCGCTCTATACGGGAATAGACTCTCGCGATTTTCCGCATGCTTCAACAGCATTTGTGATCAGCGCTGTGCCCGTGAGTAAACCGGCCGCGCAAGCCGATGCTGACCTGCGCGCGGTGCTTGCAAAATATAAGAGCGATGGTGTGCCGGCAAATTTAGTTGAGGCCGTTAAGACGCGAGCCATAGCCGATGCCGAGTTCAAAGGCAACTCGATTGAGGGCCTTGCCTTTGAGTGGAGTCAGGCCGTCGCCGTTGAGGGTCGCACCGATCCCGATCAGTTCCTCGGCGCTCTCAAGCGCGTTACGGTCGCTGATGTCAATCGCGTGTTACGCAAGTATGTGGATGACGCGCATTCCGTCGCGGTATATGCCGTCCCGAAGAACCTCGGCAAGATCAACCCGAACGCCGCGACACGTGAAGCGCCGGAGAGCAACAAAATCACCGTGACGCACCACGATCCGCTGCCGTCGTGGGCGCTTTCGTTGCTCAAGCAATTGCGCGTACCGGCGGAAACGATCCACCCGACGGACACGACGCTGGCGAACGGCTTGCGTTTGATCGTCATTCCGGAACGCATCACACCGACGGTCGTCGTGCGCGGCGAAATCCAGAACAACCCCGGCATACAAACGCCCGCTGGTAAGGACGGGCTGGCCGACATCACCGATCCGCTCTTGTCCTACGGTACGACGACGTATAGCCGGCTTGCGTTCCGCAGGGAACTCGATAACATCGCCGCTGATGCGGACGCGGGCACGAGTTTTTCGCTACGGGTCTTGAGCGATCGCTTCGATCGTGGGCTGCAACTGCTGGCAGATGAAGAGCTGCATCCGGCTTTCCCCCAAGGCGATTTCGCGACGGTGAAAACGCAAACCGTCGATGCGCTACGCGGCGAAGAAAACTCTCCCGCGCATCTTGCCGAGGTAGCAATGGCAAATGCGCTGTATCCTGTCGGCGATCCGGCACGACGGTTTGCAACGGCTGCAGACGCGCACAGTCCGTCACGCTCGCCGATGTGCAGCAATATTACGCCACGGTCTATCGCCCGGATCTAACGACGATCGTCGTTATCGGCGATACGACGCCGATGCAAGCGCAGGCCTTAGTGCAGAAATATTTCGGCGGATGGCACGCGAGCGGAGCCAAGCCGAACATCGAGCCGCCACCCGTGCCGGACAACAAGCCGGCGGACGTTACCGTTCCCGCAACCGGGCGCGTGCAGTCTTCGGTCAAACTGTCGGAAACATTGCGATTAACGCGGCTCGATCCGGATTGGGCACCGTTGCGGCTGGCGACGGCGGTCCTCGGATCCGGGCGGTAATTCGATTCTCTTTCACGATCTGCGCGATCGCCATGGCTACGTGTACGGCGTCGGCGCAGCGCTTGCTGCAGATAAGACGCGCTCCACCTTCGATCTGAACTTTGCATCGGATCCGAACAAAGTAAATGCGGCCCAAGGCCTGGCGATGGCGGATATCGTGGCCGCGCAGCGCTCGCCGATGCCGCCAAACGACATCCTCTTCGGCAAGGCGATGCTGGTCTCGCAGCAACCGTTGCGCGCCGAAAGTTATGACGGCGTGGCCGACCTGATGCTCGCTTATGCTGGGCTTGGTCTGCCGCTCGATCAGAACCTCATCGATGCGCAGCGTCAACTCGAGATGACGCCTCAGATGTTGCGGGACGCGCTGGCAAAGTGGGTTCGGCCGAACGATTTCGTGCGCGTGATCCAAGGACCGGCGGCAAAATGAAAAACGGCCCGCAGCGCGTTGCGCGTGGGGTTTGATTTTGACCACACGCTTGGGATCGACAACAAATTGGAACGCGTCGCCTTCTTGCATCTGCTGGAAGTCTTTCCGCGACAAGAATTGACGCTGGCACAAGAGACCGAACACATCGACAATCTTCTGGCGAAGCAACGCTCCGGGGCGTTCACGATCGATGAGGCGATCGAACGCTACGCGCGCGCGCACGGGGCCCAGGACCACTTCGACCGTTATGTTGACCGGTTCAAGAAGTTTGCGCTCGAAGGCGTGGATGATTTCGTCGTCGCGTTGCCAGGCCTCAGCGACATGTTGCACGATCTGCGCGCGGCCGAAATTGCGGTGGCGATCTTGAGCAATGGCTGGAGTCCGCTGCAAGATCGCAAAGCGCAATGCGTGGGATTTGAGGGTCCGGTTCTGGTCAGCGATCGCATCGGCGCGCAAAAGCCGGATGCTCGCGCCTTTCAAGCGCTCGTGGAGCGTCTCGGCACGCCTCGCGATGCGACCTGGTACGTCGGCGATAATCCGAGCGCCGACGTTGCCGGCAGCATCAAGGCGGGACTGCGTGCTGTTTGGGTTGACGAAGGCGGCAGTTATCCACAAGAGTTGCCGGTGCCGACGGCCGCGATCACCGATTTGCGTCAGCTTCCCCCAATAGTCGCGCCCGCGCAGTAAAGTCTCTCCAGGGCTCAAACCTCTCACGTAGAAGCCGCGCGGATGGTCAAGCGACTGCTTTTCAGCCTGCTTTTCATTGGCATGCTTGCATCGCCGGCCGGCGCGCAGTCGCAACCGTACTACGGCAGTGTCTTAGAGAACCTGGCGCACCGCCTCGTCACCTACGAATACAGCGTCGATCCGGCCGGTTCAACCGATGCCGGATTGCACACCGCCGACAGTAGGCTCGCAGACTTCTCACCTGCTGCTCGTCTCAATTACCTCCAGCGCTTGCATGACTTCCGCGATGAGCTTGCGCGTCTCGTGCCACCGGCCGGCGCGAGTGCGCACGATCAGGTGAACTATCTGCTGTTGCGTGCCAATATCGAAGGTGCGTGGTGGACGGAAACGGTTCTCAAACCCAACGAACGCAATCCGAGCGTCTACGAAGGTGAGTGCAGCAACGGCATCTTCAGCTTAATAAAGAAACCGTTTGCACCCGTCAATGTGCGCGTCCGCGATGCGATCGGGCGTCTACACGACTGCCGCCGCGTTCTCGACGAGGGCAAAGCCAATCTCACCGACGCCGTACGCGAATTTGGTAAGGTGGCTTCAGAAGATATCGCCTCGGGCGATGCGCTGTTTACGACGAGTCTGGATGCAATGGCGCAAAACGCTTCACCAAACCTCAAGACCGCAACTGAAAAACGCCCAAACAGACGCCCTTACTGCCTTGCACGATTACAAGCGGTGGGTTGACGGGCATTTAGCGCAATGGCACGAGGGCGGTTTTGCGGTCGGCAAAGATCAGTACGATTGGTATCTGCGACGCGTACTGCTCTTGCCTTATACCAGCGACCAAGTACGCAACATCGGCGAGCTGGAACTGACCCGCGATCGCGCCCTCGAGCAGTGGGAAGTCAATCGTGCCGGTCATGAAAAGGGCGCCATTCATCAGCCGACGTTTCGCAATAAGGCCGCATTTCTGAGATATTACGAGAATCAGACGGCGCGAGTGCGCGCCTTCATTACTGCGCATCAGCTCGTTGACGTCCCCCGTTATCTTGGCACGTTTCGGATCGTTGAACTGCCCAAGGCGTTGGCGGCGACAAACCCAGGCGGCTTCATGAATCCGCCGGGCGTCTTCGATAAAGATCCGACCGGTTTCTATTTCGTGCCGGATTACGACCCAAAGAATACGAGCTTCTTCGCCACGCAGGCGCGCGAGGCGGTGTTGCCGGTGCTCGCTCACGAGGGCATCCCAGGGCACTTCATGCAGTTTTCGATTGCGTACCACAATCCCGACTACATCCGGCATGTACAAGGCGACGGCGTCTTCGCGGAGGGCTGGGCGTTTTACGGTGAAGAGATGCTGATGCGCGCTGGTCTTTACGAGCACGACCCCGCAGGCCGGGCCGCGGTCATTCACTTGATGCGTCATCGCGCAACGCGCATCGGTGTTGATGTGGGCCTCGCGACGGGCGAGATGTCACTGCCGCAAGCAATCGAATACTTCAGCCACAACGCCGGCATCGACCATGACACCGCATACGGTGAAGGCACGCGTTTTGCGATGGGCCCGGGACAAGCGATCGACTATCTCGTCGGCAAGACAGAGATTGAGACGCTGCTGGGACTCGTCAAGGATCGGGAAGGAAAGAACTTTTCGCTGCGTGCCTTTCACAACAAGCTGCTTTCTTATGGAACGGTTCCCTACTCGACAATCCGCTACGAATGGTTGGGCGATGCATCGTGGGTCGATCGGGTGCGCGAACCAATGGAACCGGTGAGTTTTTAGCAGCATGCTCGCTTTACACGAGTAGTCCCAGTGTCACATTGAGCTCGTCGAAATGTGACGTAAGTGCCATTGTCATACTTCGACAAGCTCAATGTGACACTGGGACTACTTCGGGGCGCCAAGTGGAGCGCCGTTCAAAATAAAAATTACCGGGGGAGAGTTGCGCAGCCGAAAAGTTTCGTCTCCGAAAGGTCCGAACATCCGCCCGACGCCGGGACGCGTCAAAGAGGCGCTCTTTTCGATTCTCGCGCCGCGACTTGAAGGCTCGCGATTTCTCGACCTCTACGCCGGCACGGGGGCAATCGGGTTCGAGGCAGCTTCGCGCGGCGCAAAATCCGTCACGATCGTTGAAGGACATCGCGAAACTGCGCAAGCGATCGAAGAAAGCGCTCAAACGCTCGGCATCGCGCGCAAAGTGACCGTTGTTGCAGCACCCGTCGATCGCGCGCTGTATCGCTTAGAGGGACCGTTCGATCTCGTCTTTGCCGATCCACCATACGCCAACGAGGTTCCGCTGCGGATGTTTGAACTGCTGCGCGAGCGCAAGATCCCCGCAAATAATGCGCTGATTATTCTCGAGCACAGCGCGCGCATGATCCTGCCGGAAATACCGGGGTACCGCTGCACGCGCGAAGAAGTCTATGGCGATGTGGCGCTCGCGTTCTTCGAAGTTGTGCCAGGGTAGCGCGCGTTGAAGAATGGTGTGGTGCGTTCGCCGAGAGCCGTCTATCCGGGCTCGTTCGATCCCCCCACCAACGGCCATCTTGATGTCATCGTGCGCGCTGCAAGAATCTTCTCAGAATTGACCGTCGCCGTCGTGCTCAACCCGCAAAAACGAGAGCCGATGTTCGATCTGGAAGAGCGCAAGGCGATGATCGCCGAATCCGTCGCCCACATTCCCAATGTCACGGTCGAAGAATTCAGCGGTCTGCTCGCCGACTACGTCAAGGCGAAGAAAGCCGATGTGATCATCAAAGGGTTGCGCGTCGTCTCCGACTTCGAGAGTGAAATGTCCACAGCGCTGATGAACCGCGCTCTCTCGGATGTGGATACGATGTTCCTCATGTCCGATCAAAAGTACTCATTCGTCAGCTCCAGCATCGTAAAGGAAGTATTCTTTTTGGGAGGCGACGCCGCGGCGCTTGTCCCCGAACCGGTGATGCGCTTTATGTCCAAGAAGCGCGCACTGCTGCGCGGCTCAACGTAACAGGAGGTTGCTCATGTCCGTCTACCGCGTTCTCGATAAGCTCGAATCGTACGTTCATGAAGGTACGTGGCTGCCGGCCGGCTATCGCATTCTAAGCGAGGAACGCCTCGTCGAGTTCGTTGAGAAGATCCGTTCGAGCCTGCCCGAGGAAGTCGGTCGGGCGAAGACGATCGCCAAAGGGCAAGACCGAATGATTCGCGCCGCGCATGAGAAGGCGCAAGCGATTGTAACCGAAGCAAGTTCGACGCACGAGCAGCTTCTCGATCAACACGAGATCGTGCAGCGTGCGCGCGCCACCGCCGAAACGGTTTTGCGTGAAGCAGAAGTGCGAGCGGATAAGGTTCGTGCCGGCGCGGACGAATACGCCGGGCACATGTTAGCCGAACTTGAAGCGCGCCTCGCAAACGCACTTGGTTCCGTGCGTAAAGGTCGTGAAACACTCACCTCGCGGCCTGCTGCAGCCGCACCCTCACCGCTTGCTGAAGCCGCGGCGAAGAGCAAGCGTGCGGCTTTCGATTCGCAAGCGGCTGAAGAGACTGCAACGTTGGATTCGGCCGAACTCGTCAAAAAATAGCGTGCGCTTCCCGACCCGCCGTCGCGTCGCGTTTTATGCTGCGGCCGCCTTCTTGGCGGCCGCATTATCATTTGTGCCGACGCCCTACGCGCTGATCATGCCTGGGTCGGCCGTCGATTTGCGTGGGGTCGTGACGGTGCTGGGACACGCCTGGCCGCCGCAACATTTTTATCTGACCGACGTGACGCTGCAAACCAGAACGACGCCCGTCATGCTGCTCGCGGGATTGCTGCCCGGAACGCGCGTCTTGCGCCGTGATGAGGTGATTTCGCGCGATGAAACGGCACCGCAATTCGAAGGGCGGATGCGGCGCGCGATGGACGAAAGTCAAGCGATTGCTGCCTTTGTCGCGGAGCGCGCGGCCCATTTACACGTTCCAACGCCGAAATCGCTTGTCGTGGTCTTCCAGGTGCTCTCGCTCTCGCACGCACGCGGTGTTCTTGAGCCGGGCGACGTCATTCGTTCCATCGATGGAAAATTCGTGCGCAGCACATTCGACATCATGAACCTGCTCTTTAAACGCAAACCTGGAACCGTCGTTCACGTCGTCTACCGTCGGGATCGAATCGTTCACGGCGGCGCCTTTGCCACGATAGCGATGAAGGGCAAGACGCGCCTCGGCATCTTGCTGCTGCCCGAATTCGATCCGCCGAAGCTGCCTATTCCGGTGCAGTACCGCCATTTCAACGTTTCCGGAAGCTCGGGCGGATTGATGTTCGCGCTTGCGATCTACCGTACGCTGCATGATCAACCGCCGCTCGGGATCGATCGCATTGCGGGAACGGGGACGATTTCTTACGACGGAACCGTTGGACCGATCGAAGGCGCAACGCAGAAATTGATCGCGGCGCGGCGAGCGCAGGCCGAACTGTTCTTCGTTCCGCGCGAGAACTTCGCGGAAATTGCCCATGTTGCCGGCATTAAAGTCGTCCCGGTGCATACATTTAACGATGCATTGCGCGCGCTGAATGTTGAGGCAAGCGCCCGTCACCAAAGAGGCGGCCGAAGCGTTTCAATGGTCGGAAAGGAAAAGTGAGATGGTAGCTCGCGCGCTCATGCTGACGGCACTCGCAACGCTGTGCTCGGCGGCGCCGGTGTTCGGCGATTCAAATACCGGTGTCGTGCACGGGTACGTGTATGCGGCCAATACGCATCAGCCCGTTTGCGGCGTTCGCGTGACGGCGGAAGCGAACAATCAAGTCACGCAATCGACGTATACGGATGAACAGGGGTTCTTTACGTTCATCTCACGCTTTCCGGGAATCGTGCACGTCTTCGCTGATGATCCAAATCCAGGGGCGGATCGCCTCGTCGACGTGCACCCCGCCCTCAACGCCGAGCCGGTGCTCTACGTCGGCTCTCGTGCTACACGGGCGGCGCTTGCACGTTGTGCGCAAAGGCTTCGAGCCGAGCACGATCGATAGCCTGAACCCGACCGCGATCGAGTTCAACGGCCCCGGCATTCTTTAAACGCAAAAGCGCGCGCGCTGCCATGTCGCGGACGGTCCCGGCTGCAGCAGCAATCTGCGCTTGCGAAAGATTCTCGACGCCCGGCAAGCCTTTCGCCATGCCGACGGATGCGGGGGCGTAGCCAAGCAAGAACTTTGCCACGCGTTGCAAGACGTGCGCAAACGCAAGGTCGGCGATCGTGTCGACCGAGCGGCGGCGCGCTTGGGACGCGGCCTGTAGAAAGCCCAGTGCGAGCTCGCTATCGTTTCGAGCAGCGTGCAAAACCGCTTCGCTCGGCAACGTGACGATCGTCGTATCGGTGAGGGCTTCAGCGCGCGTCGTTGCGCCGCCGCCATCGAACGTGCCGCTCTCGTTTAACGTGTCGTGCGTCAGTCGCTCGCCGAGCGTGTGCGTCTTTCCGTCGGGCGAGAGCAGGGTGTAGATGATCTTGCCGCTCTTGACGATGCCGAGATACGGCCACAGCTCCCCTTCGTCGAAGATCGTCTCGCCGGTCTTGTACGATCGTTCGCTGAGTTGAGCGGAGAGCTCGCGCAACGTCGATGCCTTTGCTGAGGCGAATGGCGGGACATGTTCTAAGAACCGCTCGCCTTGCGCCGCCTCGTCAATGCGCTCCAGCCGTACGCTCCAGCGGCCGGCGCCGAGGTTCCGCGCGTCCCACGAAAACCTTCCGGGCCGAACTTGGGTCATCTCATTACGGAGCGCGCGTGGGTCGCTCTCTTCGTTGATTTCTAGGAACGTTCCAACGCCTAGACGGTCGAACGCCTCCAGAATCTGAGCCGTCTTCGTGGCAGGCGAAAGCGATCGAGCGTCAAGAGTGATCGCTGCAGGACGCGCGGGCCGCATGCGGTCCTCATACGGAAACCCGCCGCTCGTTGCCTCCCCGCTGATTGAAAGGAAGACATTGAGGGACAATCACAGCCAAGATCAAGTTGTCGTCGTCGCTGGAGCGCGCACGCCGTTCGGCAATTTCAACGGCGTCCTGTCGGAGTTAACCGCGACGGATCTCGCGGCACACGCTGCTCAAGCAGCGATCGAGCGCAGTCGGATTCCGGCGGACCGAATCGACGACATCGTTTTCGGAAACGTCATGCAGACGAGCGCCGACGCTATCTACCTTGCGCGCCACGTCGGACTGCGATGCGGCATCCCGATCGAAACGCCTGCGCTGACCCTGAATCGGCTGTGCGGAAGCGGGTTGCAAGCGATTCTGACCGCAGCGAATTCGCTCTTGCTGCGACAATCGACGTACGCACTTGCGGGCGGCGCCGAGTCGATGAGTCAAGCGCCGCATGTGATTCGGGGCGCACGTAAGGGACTTGCACTCGGCGACGGCAAGCTCGAAGACTCGCTGTGGGAAGCGCTGACCGATTCATACAACAACTTGCCGATGGCGATCACCGCTGAAAACCTTGCCGAGCGCTATCACATTTCCCGAGAAGAGTCCGATGAGTTCGCGTTGCGCAGCCAAGAGAATGCGGTTGCGGCGCAGCAAGACGGCTTCTTTGCCGAGGAGATCGAGCCGCTAACGATTCCAGGACCGAAAGGAAAGCAGACGGTTGTGGACCGTGATGAAGGGCCGCGATCCGGTCTGACGATGGAGCGCTTGGCGAACTTGCCGGCGCGCTTTAAGAAAGGCGGGGTCGTGACCCCCGGCAACGCGAGTGGAATTACCGATGGCGCGGCCGCCGTCGTTCTGACGACGCGCAAGCAGGCCGAAGCCGATGGAATTGAATGGCTCGGCACGCTTGTGACAGGCAGCGTCGTGGGCGTCGATCCCGACATTATGGGCATCGGTCCGGCGTATGCGATTCCTCGTGCGCTTCAGCGCGCTGGGCTTGCGCAAAACGAGTTAAACGTTATAGAGATCAATGAAGCCTTCGCTCCGCAAGTGCTCGCGTGTTTGGAAGAGATGTCGCCATCGATCCTCAAGCGTGCGAAAGAATCGGGAAAGTTAGGCATGCGTTTAAATCCGCACGGCGGCGCAATTTCGCTTGGACATCCTCTTGGGGCGTCTGGAGCGCGCTTAGCGTTAACGACGTTGCACGATCTGCGCCGGAATGGCGGCGGCTATGGCATCGCTTCCGCCTGCATCGGTGGCGGACAAGGAATTGCAGCAATCTTCTCCGCCAACTAAACGGTCGTGGTGGCGACAGACTGCGCGCATTTGGGATATGCTCGCGGCGCTCGTCATTGTTTTCGTTGTGTGGAAGTTGCTTGTTGCGCCGCGCGCCATGCCGATGGCTGCCGCACGACCGGCGCCGCAGGTCGTTCTGAAGACGCTTGATGGTAAGTCCTTTGCACTCGCGGACCATCACGGGCGCGTGGTCTTCTTGGATTTTTATGCGTCGTGGTGCCAGCCGTGCCGGCTTTCATTGCCCATCGTTGAGCGCTTTGCGCGGGGGCATCCGGAAGTCGACGTGGTTCCCGTCGATGTCGGCGAAACGCCGCAAGCCGCGTCACGCTTTGCGCAAGAGCTTGGATTGCAAAGCGTGGCGCTCGACCGCGATCAATTAGCGGCGGCGTGGTTCGGCGTCAT
Source organism: Vulcanimicrobiota bacterium (assembly GCA_963723515.1). Taxonomy (GTDB): domain Bacteria; phylum Vulcanimicrobiota; class Vulcanimicrobiia; order Vulcanimicrobiales; family Vulcanimicrobiaceae; genus JAFARW01. The sequence continues at coordinate 947,255 of CAVRQT010000003.1, read as the reverse complement.
CGGACTTCCAACCATGGTCGTCGTCGATCCGCGCAGCCGCGTTCGCGCAATGTGGCCTGGTTTGAATCCGGCGATCAGCTTGAACATGGCCAACGCAGAGTCACAACTAACGCGCAACTAAAGCAGTGTGTCTGGGCTTCTGTAGCCTGTCACCCTGAGCTCAGCCTGCCCTGAGCGGCGTCGAAGGGTCGAAGGGCAACCGTCATCGCGACTGGCGTGGTAAGCAAGCATCTTGCCCCGCACGTCTTCTGCGGCGCTTCGACGAGCTCAGCGTGACAGAGTAACAAGATCAGCGTGACAGAGTAACAAGATCAGCGTGCCGTGAGGCGTGACCGCGTTCCTATTTCACCGCGATACAGTGGGCCGGCTACTTGCTTTTCCAATTGGCAGGGCGCTTTTCGAGAAACGCGCGCGTGCCTTCGCGAAAATCTTCCGTCGTCACCAGCGTGCCGAAGGTCAGCGCTTCTAATGACAGTGCCTCAGAAAGCGACATGTTTGCGCCTTCGTTGATCGCGGCTTTGCACGCCTGAATCGCAAGCGGTGCTTTCGAGGCGATTGTTTCCGCTAGCTTGAGCGCCGCGACCATCAGATCCTCATGGCGAACGACGCGTTCAACGAGCCCCACCTGAAGCGCTGTTTGGGCGTCGATCGTATCGCCGCTCAAGCAAAGAAATTTCGCATAGCCTTTGCCGACTAACCGCGTGGTGCGCTGCGTTCCTCCGTAGCCGGGAATCAATCCGAGATTGACTTCCGGCTGGCCGAACTTCGCGCTTTCGCTTGCGATACGAATGTCGCCGGCCATTGCGAGTTCGCATCCGCCACCGAGCGCAAATCCATTGACTGCCATGATCACCGGCGTTCGCATGCGCTCGATGAAGAGCGTCACTTCTTGCCCGATCTTCGCTTTGCGCGCGCCCTCGAGCGCATCTTCGATGGCGTTCAGCTCGCCGATATCCGCGCCCGCGGCGAAGGCGCGATCTCCGCTGCCGGTCATAACGATCGCGCGAATCTGCTCGTCACTATCGAGTTGCTCTAACGCTGCACGCAATTCCGCAAGCAGCTGCGCATTCAACGCGTTGAGCACCTTCGGCCGGTTTAGGGTAACGGTTGCGACGTGCTCGCTACTTCGATCGAGCAGGATCGTCTCAAACGCCGTAACGCTAGGCGCCGTAGTCATAGAACCCTTTCCCGGACTTTCGACCGTATTGACCCGCAAGAACCATGCGCTTGAGAAGCGTCGGCGGCGCCATCATCGGATCTTTGAACTCATCGAACATAATTTGCGCGATATAGTACGTCGTATCGAGGCCCACGAAATCGAGCAACTCCAGCGGACCCATAGGATAGCCGCAACCGAGCTTCATGCCTTTGTCGATGTCTTCACGAGTCGCAAGCCCGTCCTCATAAACCCGAATCGCATACAGTAAGTACGGCACCAGCAGGCGATTAACGATGAAGCCGGGCGTATCTTTGGCGAGAACCGGCTCCTTTCTGAGCCGGCGTGCAAACTCGTAAAGCGTGTCAACTGTCTGCTCGCTCGTTGCAATTGTCCTGACGATTTCGACGAGCTTCATAATCGGCACGGGGTTGAAGAAGTGCAACCCAGCCACCCGGTCCGGCCGCGTCGTGGCAGCGGCGATTTCGATGATGCAAAGGCTCGAGGTATTGGAGCAGATGATGGCTTGGGGCGCTAAGAGATCGTCCAGTTGCTTGAAGAGTTTCGTCTTCGCGTGGACGTTCTCGACGATCGCTTCGATGACCAGATCGCAATCCTTAAGGTCGTTTAATGCGGTCGTCGTCGTGATGCGCGCGTATGCGGCATCGCGGTCGCTCGCTGAGAGTTTCTGCCGCTCGACCAACTTCTCAAGCGATTTCGCGATGCTCGCCATGCCTTTTTGCAACGGCCCGTCGGCGATCTCCATCAACTTGACGTCGAACCCGCCGACGGCGCAGGTCTGTGCAATGCCGTTGCCCATCAAACCGGCGCCGCATACACCGACTTTGCGAATCTCAGTCATGAAAACGCCTTACTGCCGTTGGCTTGCTGCTCCCTTTCGGCGTGCTATACTGAACGCATGCGAACGGCTTACCATTCAGCTCTTGAAGCGACGCGCCTCGATGTCGTTCGACTCGGCGCGCTCGTTTCCGACGCGATACAGACGGCGGTTGAGGCGTTGGAACGCCGCGATGCATCCGTCGGCGCGCGCGTTGTTGCCGGCGATGATGCCGTTGACGACCTTCGCCGGAAGATCGAAGCGGCGTGCATCGAGTTGATTTGGAAGCAGCAGCCCGTGGCGGGAGAGTTGCGCGCGATCACCTCGATGCTGCAGATCGCGACCGACCTCGAGCGGATCGGCGATTACGCCGTCGAGATCGCCAAGAATGCGATCAAGCTCTCCGACGTGCCGCTCCGTCCGGCGAGCGTCGAGGTCGATCGCATCGCCGATACTGCCCATGCAATGCTTGTGGATGCAATGCGCGCCTATACCGACGAGGATGATACGCTGGCCGAGCGCGTGATCGAAAGCGACGATGAAGTCGACAAACTCTACAAGCGCGGCATCAAAGCCCTTCGAGCGGAGATGCAGGCCGACCCGGCGCTCGTGCGCGCGGGCACGCGGATGCTCTTTGTGCTCGCCGGGCTTGAACGCGTCGGCGATCGCGCCCAAAACATCGCTTGGCACACGAAGGTCATGATCGGCGCTTGAAGACGCCGCTCGACCGAAAACTCTTTCCGGTAACCGAACACTTCAACTACCTCAACCATGCCGCCGTCGGCATTCTGCCGGTGCCGACGCGCAATGCGCTCATCGAATTTATCGAGCAGCATGCAAACGCGGGGATTGTGGGGGTCTATCCATACGATTTGCAAATGCCGGAATACCGGGCGGAAGTAGCGCGCTACATCGGAGCCGGCGCCTCGGAGATTGCCTTTCTTCGCAATACTGCTGAGGCTGCAAATGCGATCGCGGCCGGCATCCAGTGGCGAGCCGGTGATGAAATCATCCTCGGCGATAACGAGTTCCCGTCAAATGCCTATCCGTGGCTCGCATGTCGTGATTTCGGCGTCAACGTAACGTTCGTCGAAACGGCGAAGGAGCGTCTAACCCCCGATGTTCTACGAGCGCACCTTTCGAAACGCACGCGTGTCGTCGCCGTAAGCTGGGTGAGCTTCGCAGATGGTTACCGCCACGATCTCGCCGCGCTGGCCGAAGCAGCACATGAGGTGGGCGCGCTTTTGTGCGTTGACGTGATGCAGTCGCTCGGAGCCTTTCCACTCGACGTTCGAGGCACCGGCGTCGATGCAGTCTATGCCGGCGGAGCGAAGTGGCTGATGGCGCTACAAGGCGTCAGCTTTCTCTACGTGCGCAAAGAGCTGATCGATCAATTGCGGTTGGCCGCGCCGGGATGGCGCTCCGTAGTCAATCTCTGGGACTTTTTCAATTACGAGCAACCGCCGGTGGACGATGCTTCCCGATTCGAAGGAGGAACGCCAAATTTCATTGGAGCTTTTTCAATGGCTAAGTCCATTCAGGTTTTAGCCGAGCCCAAAGATCGAATTGCAAAGCATGTGCTGCATCTTACGGACCGGCTGTGCGAGGGCTTGCAGCGCCTCGGCGCGGAAATCGCGAGCTATCGCGGGCCCGAAACGTCGTCAGGCATCGTGACGTTTAACATGCCGCAGCGCGATCCGATCGAATTGGGTCGCGCGCTGCAGAATGAGAACATCATCACGACGTACCGCACGAACGGCATCCGCGTGTCGCCGCACGGATACAATACCGAGGATGAAATCGACGAACTGTTGGTGGTGATGAGCGGCCTCGTTCCGGCCGTCGCAGCGACGGCGTGATCAAATGCTTCCGCTGATCCTTACGCTGGCAATTGACAGCGCGGCGGTTGCGCCGCCGGTGGGCACTTATCGTTACGAAGCATTGATCGATCGCAAATCCGTCGGCAGCACAAGCGTCACCGTGACCGCCGCGCCTCCCGGGACGAAGCTCGTGGAATCGAGCACGTCGCATCTGCAAGGGACCGACACGAAAACGAATTCTACGATGCTGTTGGATCCGTCATTAGTTCCCGTGGGCTACACGTCATCGTACCGGCAGCAAGACGACTCGATGCAGGCGAGCGTTTCATTCGACGGCCGTTCTGCAACGATAACGGCTGGTTCAGATCAGCGGACGATTCAAATGGGCGGCAGCAGTAAGAGTTTCATCATCCTCGATAACGCGACAATGTCGGGCTTCTTGATGTTGCCGGCGCAGATGAAAGCGTGGAAGGACGCCGATGCGACCGCGCTGGTGCCTGGGCTCGGCTCGCGTGCGTTCGTCAGCGTGTTGCGCGACGTCGTCTCGCAGCGGCCATCGGGTGTTCCGGCCGGGGACGTCAGTCTCTCCTGCCAAGGCGAAGTGCCGTTCGTGGAGTGGTACGATCCAACGACGTTCGTTGTGGACGAAGTTGACATCCCGGGCGAAAACCTGCGGATTATCCGAAGACGGTAAGACTTAAGGCGCTAGTTTCCCGAATCCGATAAGATACACGACGCCATGACGGCGTCGGTCATGCCGTGGATCAACCGTTTGTCGGCTGGCGCGACGGTTGCAAGAATGGCCCCAAGCTCGACGCGGTCGTTGACGATAAAATAATACGGACAGAGCCGCACACGGCCGTCGAACGTTCGAAGTTCGTCAGTTTGCGGATCGAAGTACTCCTGTCGGATGCGTTTGCCCTTATGAAAGCGCTGCAGAATCCGCGGTGTCTTGTTGTACCGATCGAGCGCTTCGTGTAAGGTTGCGGCCCACTCGTCTTTTGTGAGGTCGTTGGCGACGCGTACTCCCCGCGATCCCCAGGCAAGCTCCGAAAAACCTGATGGTTTGACGACAAAATCACGGTCGCTCTTCCCTGCCTTCAACAACTGCATCCAGTCGTTGACCGCTTCGCCCATGACGCTCAAATTTGCGATGACGGCTTGCGGCGGAAGCGGTCGTGGATCGATGACCCACGTCTGCGGAAAGAGCGTCTTGAGCCGCTGCAGCACCTGCGCTCCCAATTCCGCCTTCCAAAGATTCGCCAGCGCCGGGTGGTGCAGCAGCGCGAAGGCCAGCTTCTCTTCAAGTTGCGCTTTTGGCGGCGGGGTCATGCGGACGCGCTGATGGCGCGCCGCATATAACATCAGTTCTTGTTTTGGGATGTTAAGCAGATCGAAGAGTTCGAAATTGCGATAGAGCGCATCGATCTTCTGCTCGCGGCCTTCCGGCAGCCGAATGAAGAGCGCCTCTTCGGTGAAGACGACGTCCTGCGGCGCGCAAAGGTACGCTTCGAGAATTTCTTCGCGCCGAAGCGTTTCGCAAAGCCATCCCATCTCAGGACGGTAATCGCGCGATTCTTCGGAAACGACCACGGCGACGGTAGGCGCCGCATTGCCGGTCAACGCCTTCATCATATCTGCGAAACGCCCAGGGACGCCGTACGATCCGCCGACGCTTTCCATTCCGAGCTTGCAATACGCCTCGGCCATCGCTCCAACGAATCCCATCCCGCCCGGAACGTTGTCGAGCTCCGATGCAATCATGCCGTCGTCCGTCAGAATCAAGTCCGGCCGAATGACCGCCGGCAATTCAGCTTTGAAGCGATTTTGTCGTGAGAGCCGGACGATGTGCTCGGGTTTGCCCTGATCGAGATACTCCGCGATGAAGGGTGGGGCGGTGCCGCGCGAACTGCGGATGTAGAGCGCATTGAGCGCTTTGTAGAACGCGAGCAGATCGTCACCGATCCGAAGGATCGTTTCGTAGGTCGCGGGTGACAATGCGAACGGCTCGGGAGCTACGCGCCACGGTACTTTCTGTTCGTCGCCTTCGACTTTGAAGAGACCGGGGGGAATCGTTTCGTAAAGGAAACGCGCTTGCTCTCGAGCCGTGAGATTCGGTTGAAACGCCGTACAGCCCATCGTTATCGCTATCGACAGCCTTCGGGGATTTTCGACGAGTTAAAGGCGATGTATCGCCGCCGCATCATGCTCTACAATACCCACTCCGCGGCAGAAGTTGCAAGCGCCGGCTTGAAGTGGCGCGTTTGGTTCGCTATTTGACGACGATGGCGCCCGGGGTTAGGATAGCGGCTTCAACGACCACTCGTTGCGCACGCATGATGAGCGTTAGATGAAGCGTCCCGGTCATTCCTAAACGTGCCAGCGAGACGTCTTCGATGACACGCGACGGGTCGTCACCAGTCAAGAACGAGAGCGGCGCGGTTTGGCCGAAGGAACCGCGCGCCGAGCTGTAGGTTTCTTGAACGTTGGCGATCGTTTCGCGGCCATCGGGACTCCTCGCGGCTGAGAGGACGCAGTAGCTGACCGTTACCCGTGTGCCGGTCACGTTCAGCGTTTCGCGCGTGCAGTGGCTCTGCGGCTGTGCCGCAGCGGGCGCGAGCGCGCCGAGCCACACCAGGCCGATGAACGCGCCGCGGCGCGTTGCTCGGAGGAATCTCATATGCATGACAACGCCTGACCCTTGCTAAATGTTGCGCCCACGACTTGCAGCTGACCTGTAGATTGTATTTTGACGATAGATTTGATCGCGCTCGACCTCGACGGGACGCTGCTCGATTCGAGCGGCGAAATCAGCATACGCAACCGTCAAGCGATCCGTGCGGCGCTGAACGCCGGAATTCGGATCGTCCTGGTAACGGGTCGCGGCGTTGCCACGCCGATTCGTCTTTCGCAAGACCTCGGCTTGAATCTCCCGATTATCTGCTGCCATGGCGCGCTCACGAAGGATTTCACAGCGAATCGCACGCTCGGACATATTCCGGTGCCGCTGCAATATGCGAAACCGATCGTCGAGTATGGCGAACACCATGAGCTCTCACTCGCGGTTTACATCGAAGAGGCGTTCTATTGGCTCGAGGGCGATCGGATGCTTCGCAACGATGTTGTTGGTTCAAGTTGGCAGAGCGTCAAGACATTCTCTGATGTGCTCCATGTTGCGCCTACGCTGATTCGATTCTTCGGAGAGCCTTCGGTTGATGAAGTCGTGCGGCGGTTCGGCGATTGGCCGTTAAACTTCCGTCACGAACAGTGGGATGCTTCGACCTTGCTCAGCACAGGCTCTTTTCCTGAGGTTGCGATCACGAGTCACGAAGCGGGAAAGCGCGAAGCGCTCGCCCGGCTTTGCGCAGATTTTCAGATTCCGCGCGAGCGTGTCATGGCTATCGGTGATTCCCGTAACGATCTGCCGATGCTACGTTGGGCCGCAGTAGGAGTCGCAATGGGTAACGCAGCGCGCGAAGTCCGTGAGTCGGTGCGCTATGTGACCGAAAACCACGACGAAGATGGTGTCGCGACCGCGATCGAGCGATTTGCGCTTCGCCGTGGCGCGCGGACGCAGCAGAGAACGGCATGAAGGTTCGCTTGAGGACCTTTGCGCGAGTTCGCGAGCTGCTCAACGGCGATCCGAAACCCTTGGATGTGGCACAAGACGCGACGGTCCAGTCGGTTTGGGATTCGGTCGCCAAAGACGTCGCGCAGCTTTCGTCGTTGCGCGGTGCATTGCGCTTTGCCCGCAATGGCGAAATCGTCGATCCAAACGCTAAGTTGAGCGACGGCGACGAACTGGCTGTCTTGCCGCCAAGCAGCGGCGGCTGATGATCGAGCTGACGCGGACAGCGATCGACAGCAGTGCCGTGAACGCTGCAGTGCGGGACGAACGTTTCGGCGGCGTCGTGCTCTTTGAAGGCGTCGTTCGCGAGGACGCCGGGCGCCGGCCGGCGAGTACAAGAGCTCAACTATGAAGCTTATGAGGAGCTCGCTCTTTGCGAGATGCAGCGCATTGCCGATGAAGTTCGGGCGCGGTGGGGACCGTGTGCCGTAGCAATGCAGCACCGTCTTGGAAGGGTGCCGGCCGGCAAAGCGAGCGTTGCCATCGCCGTGGCATGCCAACATCGCGCAGATGCATTTGAAGCCTGCGCTTATGCGATCGAGCAATTGAAACGGCGAGCGGCAATTTGGAAGCAGGAGCGGTACGCTGATGGATCGGCGCACTGGATCGATACGGTTGCAAGCGGGGCAACCTCCTGAAGGTTGAGCTGCTCCGCGTTCCCTCGGGCGCCGCGAATCTCGCCGTATTGGTGTACGAGGCGCGACGTCCGCGCAATGTTGCGCTCGTCGCCGGCCATGGCTATTCGAGCTCGAAACACAATTTGGATTTTCTGTGCGGTTTTTTGGCCGGCCACGGCTTTCGCATCTATAGTCTCGATTTTCCGGGACATAAACTGGGCGCTAGCGGCGGCCGTTTGAACTCGGACGAAGATCTGGTCGCAAGCATGCAATCGGTCGTGGCACGCGCGCGAGAAGAAACGGATGGTGCGATTTACACGATCGGACATAGCATGGGTGCGATGACGGCATTGCGCACTGCGGCGCGCGATACAGAGATCAGCGGAGCGATCTCTATTGCGACCGGTTACGGCCGCCCGTCGGCGCTGGCTGCGCTGCGCTCCTTAGGCGCAACAGATTTTCGGGATTCGTACGTGGACGGCTTGACCTTACCGGCGCTTAGCGCAGCACTCGATGCGGCGTTCGAGCGAGAACTTCCGATGTTAGCTGGCCGCCCCGTGCTCTACGTGGCCGCCGACCGCGACATGATGGTGAGTCAGGCCAGCGTTCGCGAATTATTCACTCGTGCGCCGGAACCGAAGACATTTGTCACAGTCCAAAGCGATCATACGACCGCGGCCGATGCATCGCGGGCGCCGGTTTTACAATGGTTGAACGAGCTGCACCCGCGTTGACGCATCGGCGGTATAGCCGCCATCTGCTGATGCCGGAGGTCGGGCTCGAAGGCCAGCAGCGGCTCCTCGCTGCGCGAGCATTGTGCGTTGGAGCCGGTGGTCTTGGCGCACCCGTGCTCTCGTATCTGGCTGCCGCGGGAGTTGGCCGCATCGGCATCGTCGACGACGACGTTGTGGATGAAACGAACCTGCAACGGCAGACGCTTTTCTCGACCGCGGACATCGGCCGTCCGAAAGTCGCAGTTGCCGCAGAGCGCTTGATGGCGATGAACCCGCAGGTCGCAGTTGACGCATACCCGATCCGGCTCGATGCGAGCAATGCGCGCGATCTCGTGCGGCCTTACGACGTCGTTCTGGATTGCACGGATCGATTTCTGTCACGCTATCACATCAACGATGCCTGCGTGTTGGAGGGAAAGCCGGACGTTTACGGATCCCTCTTCCGCTTCGATGCGCAGGTGACCGTCTTCAACCTTGATGGTGGTCCTTGTTACCGTTGTCTCTTTCCGTTGCCGCCGCCGCTCGAGACGGTGCCGACGTGTGCAGAGGGCGGCGTCCTCGGCGTCTTAGCCGGAATCGCGGGGGCCTTTCAAGGGAATGAAGCGCTGAAAGCGATCTTGCGTATCGGCGAGCCGCTTTCGGGCCGGTTGCTCTTAATCGAAGCGTTGCGCGGCGTAACGCGCGAAGTTCGCTTTACGCGGGATCTCGCGTGTGCAATCTGTGGCCCGCGGCGCTCCATCACTGAGGTTCGCGACGTTCAACTCGAAGAGCCGCCGCATTCAGGCGTTCCCGAGATTGAACCCGAGTGCTTAGAGGAAGCGCTTGCGGCGGCAACATTGCTTGACGTTCGCGAACCGCATGAGGCCGTGCTGGGAACCGTTGAGGGCTCATTGCACATCCCGTCGTCCCAGCTGCTGGCGCGCATGCATGAATTGGATACGGCGCAGACCTATGTCGTCGCATGCCGCTTGGGCCAGCAATCTCAGTGGGCAATCCGCCGTCTGCAAGACGCCGGCTTTCGCCGTCTGCTGCATCTGCGCGGCGGTCTGCTTGCCTACGCGGCGCACAACGCGCAATTGGCAATATTTTGAGCGATACCGCGCAGTAGAATGCTGAAGCTGCTCTCGACCGATTTTCCTGAAGTCAAGCTCATTGAGCCCGAGGTCTTTGAGGATCCACGAGGCTACTTTCAGGAAGCATTCTCAAAAGAGAAATACGTGGCCCTCGGCATCAACGAGACGTTCATCCAAGACAACGTTTCGTATTCGCGCAAAGACGTTTTGCGCGGAATGCATTACGATCTCCGAATGGCAAAGCTGGTTTACGTCGTACGCGGGCGCATCTTCGACGTCGTGGTTGACGTTCGGCCGCAGTCCGCAACGTTCAAGCGGTGGACCGGGGTTGAGCTCAGCGCACTGAATCACCGGCAGGTTTTTATCCCGCCGGGCTTTGCGCACGGGTTCTTAACGCTGAGCGATGAGGCGATCGTGGTGTATAAACAGAGTGCGCCCTACAATCCGCGCTCCGAGGCGGGACTGAGCTGGCGCGATCCGGAGGTCGCAATCGCGTGGCCGCTCGATGGCCGCCACCCGATCCTTTCAACCAAAGACGAAGCGCTGTAATGGAGAGACGCCGCTTCGGGACAACGACGATCGCTTTGCCGCGGATCGGACAAGGCACCTGGGAATTTCCGCAACGCGGCGCGCGACTGCGTGAAGCGAAGGCGGCGCTTCGTCGCGGCATCGAGCTGGGAATGAATCACATCGACACAGCGGAGATGTACGGTTCAGGCCGAGTTGAGGAGATCGTTGGGGATGCGATTTCAGACCTAGACCGTTCGTCGGTGTTCTTAACGACCAAAGTGCTGCCGTCCAACGCTTCATTTAAGAGGACAATTGCGGCTTGCGATCGTTCGTTGCGCCGGCTGCGCACCGATTACTTAGACCTCTATCTCTTGCATTGGCCAGGCTCGATTCCGATTTCCGAAACGATGAGCGCGCTCGAGCAGTTGGTGGACGACGGCAAAGCGCGGTTCATCGGCGTAAGCAACTTCGATGTTGAAGAGCTCGATGAGGCGCGGCGCGCGCTGCGGCGCGTACCGCTGGCTTGCAATCAAGTGCTTTACCATCTGCGCGAGCGCGGCATCGAGGCGCGGCTCATCCCCTATTGCAAGGCGCACGATGTCGCCGTCGTCGCATACACGCCCTTTGGCCGCGGCCTGTCGGCCACACGCTCGCAGGTCTTAGAACGAATCGCTCGCGAGCATGGCAAGACGGTCCATCAGGTCATCTTGAACTTTCTGACGCGTGACGTCGCCGTTTTCGCGATTCCTAAAGCGGCGCAAATTGCTCACGTCGAAGAGAATGCCGGAGCCGGAGGTTGGGAACTGAAGACTGATGACATCCGCCGCATCGACGAAGCCTTCCCTCTCGTCGATCAGGGACAACTCGCTACGCTTTAAGGTTATCGCCTGCGCGCGAGAGCTTGGTGCGCTGTCCGTTCGCTTCACAAGCGCGCGGCCCGATGCACAAACGGACGGGCGCATGCGTAGCTCGTTTGCGCGCGGCGACTTAGCGACGTGGCGGTACGACGAGGGCTACGCGCATGCAGCAACGTCGCCTCGTACTTTGCTTAGCAATGCGCGCAGCGTCATCTGCATCGGGATGCCCTATGCAACCCCGCCGTCCCAACGCCCGCCGCTGAGCGGGCGCGTCTCGAACTACGCATGGTCGAGCGATTATCACCGTCGCATGAAAGCGATTCTCAAAGCTGTTTCTGAAGTGATCGAGGAAAGCGCGGGAAAAGGAACGACTCGAATCGTCTGTGATACGGCGCCTTTGGCAGAACGGGCATTTGCGGCGCGCGCGGGATTGGGATGGATCGGCAAACATACCAATCTGATCGACCCAACGCATGGTTCGTTTGTTTTCCTCGGCGAGATCGTGACGAGCGTTGCGTTTGACGCGGATCCGGCATTGCAGAAGAATTGCGGTTCGTGCTGCCGTTGTGTCGACATCTGTCCAACCGGAGCGTTGCGCGGCGACTACACGATCGACGCGACTCGTTGCATCTCCGACCTCACGCAACGTACGGACGGAATCCCACGGACGTTGCGGCCATTGATCGGCACGTGGGTTTGGGGATGCGACCTCTGTCAGCAGATCTGTCCGCCGACGCAGAAAGCCGGCTTCAGTTCGAGCCCCGACAATTCAGCCGTTTCTCAGGACGCCGCGGCACCATTGTTGGTACGATTACTGCGCTTGCGCAGCAGCGAATTTCGGCGTGTGTTTGCTCCGACGGCGATCGGCTGGCGTGGCGCCGCGGTGCTGCGTCGCAATGCAGCGGTTGCGCTCGGCAACACGCTCGACCGCTCGACCGTTCCGGCGCTGGCTGAGGCTGCTGAGGGCGATCCCCATCCGATGGTCCGCGGGCACGCCGCGTGGGCCCTCGGTAGAATCGGCTCACCGCAAGCAATCGCTGTGCTACAAAAGCAACTAAGCGGGGAAAGAACAGAAACCGTGAGAGAGGAGATCGTAAGCGCGCTGGAACCCTTCTCGCAAGAACGCGCGTTATGCAAGTGAAATGAAACAGCTTCGAATTTTTGGCGCCGCTTTGGCCCTCTTGGCGTTGGCCGCGCTGCCGACGCCGAGCCCGGGAAGCGCGGATATGCTGGAGCGTATGGCGTCGCTGAACCCGCATCTCAAGACGTTCGAGGCGTCGGTGCACGTTGACATCGCGCTGCATACGTTTCCATATCTAAATCCGAGCTTAGACGGCACGTACTACCACAAGGAGCCGTCCAAAGATAAGATCTCGTTCCGCACGGTGCCGGTCATCGCGAAGCAGTTTGAGAAGGTCTATCCGCACGTTGAGAGTCCCTCGCGTTGGGGCGATGTTTACTACATCACCAATGAGGGTGACGACGGAAAGCAGACGACGTTCAAGCTTGTCCCGCGCATTCGTGGTCGCATCGATCACATCACGGCGAAAGTCGACGACAAGGATGCAACCGTGGACCAAATGGTGTGGCAGTACAACGACGGTGGCTATGCGCGCCTCAATCAGCAGTTCATGGTCGTCGACGGCAATTTCGTCCCCAAGGCACAGAGCGGCCATGTCGAGGTTCCGAACTACACCGCTGACCTGACGTCGTCGTTTTCAAATTACAAACTGAACCCACCCGAGTTGACCAGACTCACTTTTTAGGTAATAATCGCGCCTGTCACCCTGAGCTTGTCGAAGGGCCAGACAGCATCTTTAGGCAATAGATTTTCCCTGTCACGCTGAGCTCAGCTCGCCCTGAGCAACAGCCTGCACTGAGCTCGTCGAAGTGTCGAAGGGTCGAAGCGCAACGGTAATCGTCGCTAATGAGGAGGTCCCAGCGTAGCAGCTGGGACTTTTGTTTGCCTGTAACGATGCACTCTGGAGCATGAGAGCAGCTCGACTGACACGATTGCACGTGCGCCCTTCGACAAGCTCAGTGTGACAGAGTAAAGCTCAGGCTGACAGAGTACGGCTCAGGGTGACAGAGTTGGCGCTATCGAAACCTCAAAAGCGTGGCGCTTGAAACGATCGATCTGACGACCGCGCAGCTGCACCGACCAATTCAGCCGCCCGATCACGTATTTGCGCATCTCCGTCACCGACAAGTGCAACCTGCGTTGCATCTACTGCATGCCTGAAGCCGGTCTGCCGTGGCTTCCGAAAAGCGATATTCTCTCGTATGAAGAGATTACCGCAATCGTCGCGGCGGCCGCGGATGCCGGGGTGCGAAGCGTTCGTCTCACCGGTGGCGAGCCGCTAATTCGGCGCGATCTCGCATCGTTGGTCGAGCAGATAGCGGCGCTGGGCATCGAAGACATCGCGCTTTCAACAAACGCGCTACTCTTATCCGAGCAGATCGGCGATTTGGTTCGCGCCGGATTGCGACGCGTCAACATCTCGCTCGATACACTGCAGGAAGATCGCTTTTTTGCAATCGCGCGACGCACAGGTCTTGAAAAAGTGATGCGCGGCATCGACAGCGCGATCGACGCCGGCTTGCATCCAGTCAAGATCAACTGCGTCGTGATGCGCGATCAGAACGATGATGAAATCGAAGACTTCGCGCGGCTGACGATCGACCGCCCGATCTTCGTCCGCTTCATCGAAGTGATGCCGGTTCACGAAAACGCGGCGCTGCAGGCGAAGACGTACGTCTCGACCGACGAAATACTCGATCCGAATCGCCGCCATCGGCGACCTTGCGCCTGTTGGCGGGCCACCGGGAACGGCCCCGCGCGCTACTTCTCGTTTCCAGGCGCTCGCGGGGCGGTCGGCGTCATCAGTCCCCTCTCGCACGACTACTGCGAGCGGTGCAATCGCGTTCGTCTGACGGCCGATGGCCGGCTTCGAATGTGCCTCTTCGGCGAGCAGCACCTCGATTTGCGCACGCCGCTTCGCGCGGGAGCGTCACGAACGGAGCTGATGCGCCTGCTGCAGTCGGCGATGACGATCAAGCCAGAACGGCACCACCTGCAGCTGGGAACGCCGGCAGCCCGCATGCGGGCGTTCTCCGAAATCGGGGGTAGGGTCACAGGCTCAAGAAGTCTCACGTTACCTAGAGACTAGGGGGGCCCCAGCCCATGGAACAGGTCTACCTTACCACCGCCGAGGCGCCCGTCGCTCATGTGCGCATCGAAGCGCTCGTGCGCGAGCATCAGACGAAATTAGCGCGCTACGTTCGTCGGATGGTCGGTGATGCCGATGTTGCCCTCGACATAGCACAGGACGTGTTCTTTGCAGCGTATCGCACGCTGCAGAACGAGCCCGATCGGCCGCTGACGCCGGGCTGGCTCTATAAGACTGCGACAAACAACGCGATTTCGTACTTGAGGAGAAAGAAGATCGTTCGCTTTACGCCGCTCGACCGGGATTGGGAAGTTCGTGGCTTGCGTATCGACGAGCGCAGCGCCGCATCGCTCGATCTGCAGACGGCGATGCACCGGTTGCCTCACGAACAGGCCGCGGCGATCATGCTGACCAGCTACGCTGGCTACTCCTCACATGAAGCAGCGACGATTTTAGGCACGACCGCCGATGCCGTGCGGCAGCGAGTTTGCCGCGCAATGCGCACCCTTCGCATGGTGATGACGGAGCGCTCAACAAGAACGTGAAAGAACGACGGCACGACCGCACTGAGGTCCTCGCCGGCGCGATCATCTTAGGGGAAGCAACTGATGAAGAGCGCATCGAGTACCGGCAGCACATTGCGCATTGCCAAGCCTGCCTGATTACGTACGGCGGCGAGCATGAGCTAGGCCGCCTGCATGGCGTTATCAGCGAAGCCAAAGACGGCGAAGTGTGGGAGCCGGACATTAGCAGCCCGGTCTTGGCGCGTGCGAATTCGCGCACGAAACGGTTCGCGCGGTATGGGCTCGGTATTCTCGCAGCGTGTTTGCTCGTATCGCTGATCGGGCACTTTGTCGTCGGTTCCGGCTTAGCGCAAATCGGCCGACCTCGCCGATCCGATCGTCGTCAATTTGGAAAGCAACAAGATCGTTTTCGAGCGGCGCTCGGTGCGCGATGAGAAATCGCCCACACCCGCGCCCCGCATGGTCGTCGTGCACAACATCGTACAACTGCCGCGGGTCCCCGCTGCCAACACCGCCCCAGCGAAAACGAGTGTGCCGATTCACGTGCAAAAGTCGCAGCGTCATGAAACAGAAGTAGCGCTCGAACAGTCGACGGCGAGTGATGTCGGTCGTGGGTCGAGTGTCAAGGGCAGCGATAGCAGCGATACGATCCAGTCACAGATCCCGGTGTGGCGGCGCGGCGCCGTGCACTATGGCGGCGAAACGGCATCGTTCGGCGCCACGAAGTCCGAGCCGATTACGATCGCGCCGAGCTATACGATTCGCGACGCCGCCCCGGATGGCGGCGAAACAGCGATTAATCCTCAGCCGGCGCAGATTGCGATGCTTGAAGGCGCCGAGGGCACGTCGGCGTTCGAAGTGGTGATCGATGAAACCGGTGCGCCGACCAAATGCATTATCACGAAAGCTTCGGGATGGCCGGTGCTGGATGACGCCGTATGCAAGGCGGCAATGAAGATCCACTATCGGCCGAAGATGATCAACGGCAAACCTGTGCCGGGGATCTATCGGGACGCTTTTACGTTCCGCGCGGCCACACAACAGTAGTTAGAAACCTCTGATCCAGTCTCACGCGGCCCGTCCTCGGTCGCTTTTTGCCGAGTTCAGTGTTCCTGCGGCGGCCACAATGGTGCTGCATTGCGCCCGTCCTCGGGCCTCGAACTCGGCAAAAAATCGCCACGAGGCTGAACCACGAAGACTGAATCAGAGGTTTCCCTAGAACCAGGCATTGCGTTCCGTCCTCTTCCGGTTCGGGCGCGACTTGCGTCTCGAAGATCATGCCGGTTTAGCCGAGGCGGCGCGACACGGGGCAATCGTACCCGTGTTGATCGTCGATCCGCTCTTGCGTTCGCGCATTGCGACGTCCCCTCGCCGGGCGGCCTTTTTTGTTCACGCTGTGGCGGCGCTCGATGCAGCGTTACGGGAAGAAGGATCGGCACTGATCGTACGGCGTGGTCCGCTCGGCGCGACGATGTTGCAGCTCGTCGAGGAGCTGAAACCGAACGCGGCGCTTTGGAGCGCCTCATACGATGCCGCCGCTATGAAAGAAGAGGCCGAATTGCGTGCCGCGCTTGAGGAACGCGGCCTTGCGACGCCGATCGTTCATGATGCGCCTGCCGTTCCGCCGGGAGAAACGGCGGCCGCAAAACTTGGAGCAGGCGAAGGCTACCGCGCCCTTGCGCCTTATATCGATGCCTGGCGTGCGATTGACGTCGTCTCGCACGAAGCGCCGCTCTTCCGGCGTTTCGCAAAGCCAAGCGTCGTCAGCGAACCGCTGCCCTCGGAAAGCGAATTCAACGCGCAGCCGATCGGCGGTGACGCGACGCCTAGTGGGGCAATGCGGCGGCTGACAACGTTCTTGCGGCAGGATGCCGTGCAGTACGATGTCGCGGTCAACGTGCCGGCCGACGACCGCACCTCGCATTTGGCCGCGCACCTTTGCTTTGGGACGATCGCGGCACGAACCGTCGTGCGTGAAACGAAGCGTCGCGCCGATGATCCGTTCTTGCTTGCTGAAGAGAAGGCGTCGCTGCGCCGCTTCCTTCGATCCTTAGCGCAACGCGATTTCTTCTTGCAGCTCGCGTGGTATCAGCCCGACGCGCAGAGTGAATCGCTCCAGGCGAAGATGCGCCGCTTTCCGTTTCTGGCCGCGCACGAGCATCTCGAGGCATGGAAGCAAGGCATGACCGGCTTTACGCTTGTTGACGCCGGCATTCGGCAATTACACGCCACGGGATGGATGCATCCGCACGCGCGCTCGATCGCGGCGTCGTTTCTGTGCTTCGATCTGGAAGTTGATTGGCGCGTCGGACTTGCCGAATGGGATCGCTTCTTGATCGAAGACGAACCGGCGCTGGCAGCCGGCAATTGGCAGTGGATCGCCGGCGTCGGCGCCGACTTAGCCGCATACCCCCGGATTTACAATCCGGTCAAGGGCGCGCGCCGGTTCGATCCCGAGGGAGCGTATGCGAAAAAGTGGATCGCGGAGCTCGCGCATGCGGTGCCGGCCCCGAATAAGGAGAGGCAGCCGGCGCTGCCGCTCTTCGGCCGAAACGGTTATCCGCCGCCGGTCTTGGATCACGATACCGCCGCCCGGCGCTACTTAGCGCGTTACAGTGAGTTCGTGAATGCTACGCCGGCAGACGTTCCTCGATCCAATCACTGACGATTGGAATGCGTACATCGTCGCCGTTGTAGGTCTTGATCCCATAAACGACGCTGGCAACCAGCCAAACCGGAAAAAGCACCGCCAAGATCAACATCGCGCTAATGTTGAGGAACGGTATGGCGAGCATCCACGAGAGAACGAGGCCGAAGAGCGCCATTCCCCCCGTGAACCCAAGCGACTGGTAGACCTGGCGCCGCAGATAGGGGGATTGTTTGCGATCGAAGAGCGCGAGGACGGCAAGCGGCGGCAACGGGTAACCCAGCGCGACGAGGGCGCGCGATTCAACCGAATCTCCGATCGTCGCGACGCGCGCAGGCTTCTGTCGCTGAGGAACGCTTCCGCCAAGCTCTTGACGTGAGGCGTTCGCGCTGTCGATTTTCGTCGCCAGACGGCAGCTCGGGCACATCCCGTCGCCGGCATGGCATGTCGCGCAGATCGGCTTAAGGCAATCCGAGCAGCGGGCAACCGAGGGAACGTGACTGTGAAAATAACAATCCACGAGAAATTTCTCCTAACGCGAGAGTCCGCAAATTTTCACTCTGACGGAGATACCGGGGCGCTGCCGCAGAGGTTTCACCATCCGGTCTAGGATGGCGCTCCAAGGCGAGGTTCTTCAATGTACGTGGTGACGCGAAGCGTGGGTCAGGAATTGACGATCGGCGATGCGGTGCGCATCGTTGTCCTGGAGATCGGTGGCGGCCAGGTCAAGCTCGGCATCGATGCGCCCGAGAGCGTGCAGATTCGGCGTGTTGAGCGCGCGGTGCCCGAACCGCCGTCTAAACCTTCGTCTTGACCCGGTTCTTGCGGCGCTGTTTCGCCACAAGGTTCGAGGCGAGATACAGGCTCTCAAATTGACCCGCATCCGTCCACCATCCTGAGAGAACGTCGTAACACAGATTGCCGCGGCGGATGTACTCGTTGTTGACGTCGGTAATTTCGAGTTCGCCGCGCGCTGAAGGCCGCAAGTTATGGGCGATGTCGAAAACGTTTTCGTCGTACATGTAGATGCCGGTTACGGCGTAGCGGCTCTTTGGTTCGACCGGCTTCTCTTCGATGCGCAGAATGCGCTCGCCGTTCAGCTCCGGCACGCCGAAGCGCTCGGGATCCGGAACTTCCTTTAATAGAAGGCGCGCGCCGCTCTCTTGAAGGCAGAATCGCTCGACGTACGGCGAGATATCTTCCTCGAGGATGTTGTCGCCCAGAATGACGACCACGCGGCTGCCTTCGGCGAAATGTTCGCAGAGCTTGAGCGCATCAGCGATGCCGCCCTCACCCTCTTGGTACGTGTAGTAGATGTCCCTGAGGCCAAATTCTCTGCCGTTCCCCAACAGGCGCAAAAATTCGCCCGCCGAGTTTCCGCCCGTCACGATCATGATGTCGTCGAGGCCGGCTCTGCGCAACGTCTCGAGCGGATAGTAGATCATCGGCTTATCGTAGACCGGCAGCAAATGCTTGTTCGTCACCTTTGTGAGAGGCCGCAAACGCGAACCCAATCCGCCCGCGAGTATGACGCCCTTCGGCGGGTTAGCGGTGTGCATATTGACGCCGGTAGTATTCGGTAAATGTGCCCGAGCGAATTGGGCGCCACCACTGCTCGTTGGCGCGATACCATTCCACGGTTGCGCCTAGACCGCTCTCAAAATCGATGCGGGGCTGCCACCCCAAGGAGCGCGCTTTGCCGGTATCGAGCGCATAACGCCGGTCGTGTCCTTCGCGGTCGAGCACATGAGTGATATGCGTGTTCGGCGATCGCCCGCAGTGCGAGATCAACCGCTCGGTAATCTCAAGATTCGTGCGCAGATTTTCGCCGGCGATGTTGTACACGTTTCCCGCTTCGCCGTTCTCGAGAATATGAAGAATGCCACGCGCGTGATCCTCGACATGCACCCAGTCGCGTATCTGTTTGCCATCGCCGTACACCGGCACCGGTCGATCTTCGAAGAGATTGGTGATGAAGAGCGGGATCAATTTCTCGGGATACTGATATGGCCCGTAGGTGTTGGAGCCGCGAGTGATCATCACCGGCGTTTGATAGGTATGCCAGTACGCAAGCACCTGAAGATCCGCGCCCGCCTTGCTGGCGCTATACGGACTGCGCGGCCGTAAGGGCGACTCTTCGGTTGAGAGTCCGCTCGGTACGTCGCCGTAAACTTCATCCGTCGACACTTGAACGTAGCGCGGAATCTTTTTCTCGCGCACGGCTTCCAAGAGCACATGCGTGCCGAGGATATCTGTCTTCAGAAAGACCTCGGGCTCCAAGATCGAGCGATCGACATGCGTTTCGGCCGCGAAGTTGACGATTGCATCGGCACCATCGGCAAGGGACTCGCGCACGGTGGCAGCGTCGGCGATATCTCCCTTGACGAGCCGGTATCGCGGGTCGGCTTCGACATCGCGCAGGTTCTCGGGGTTGCCTGCGTAGGTTAGCGCGTCCAGATTAATCACGCGCGCGTCCGGCCGCTCGTGCAAAAGCAGCCGAATGAAGTTCGATCCGATGAATCCTAAGCCGCCCGTCACTAAACAGCGCATGAGAATCCCGTTTCCAGTTCCGCGACCCGGTCCTGCGGCCTTTACGCTGGACGCTCGTTTCGGACGCGTGCTATACTCGGCCCCAGTTTGGACTTCACCCCTCAGGATGAAGGGTGGCGATGGTTCCACGTAGGCGGCGCCAGGAGGGCCGACCGCCTGGGACCAGTTAGGAGAAACTTACCGCCATGTCGGTCATTTCAATGAAGGCGCTGCTTGAGGCGGGCGTGCACTTCGGACACCAGACGCGCCGCTGGAATCCGAAGATGAAGCCCTACATCTTCCAAGAGCGCAACGGCATCTACATCATCGATCTCTCGCAAACTGTGGCGCGCCTGCGCCAGGTCTACGACATTTTGCGTCAGATGGCGCGCGAAAATAAGATCATTCTCTTCGTTGGTACGAAGAAGCAAGCCCAAGACGTTATTAAAGACGAAGCGGAGCGCGCCGGCACCTTTTACGTGAACCAGCGCTGGCTCGGCGGTACCCTCACGAACTTTTCGACGATCCAAAAGCGAATTTCGCGATTGCGCGAGCTTGAGGAGATGAAGCAACAAGGCCGCTTCGAGATGCTTCCCAAGAAGGAAGTCAGCAAGCTGCAGGATGAGTTGAGCCGGCTGGAGCGCTTCTTGGGCGGCATCAAAGAGATGCATCGCTTGCCGGATGCGGTCTTCATTGTGGATCCGAAGAAAGAGCGCATCGCGGTGCTCGAGGCTCGCAAATTGAAGATTCCGATTATTGCGGTCGTCGACACGAATTGCGATCCCGATGAAATCGATTATTTGATCCCCGGCAATGATGATGCGATTCGGGCCGTCAAATTGATGGTCAGCAAGATTGCGGATGCGATCATCGAGGGCAAGACCGAAACCGAGAGTTCGCTCGACATCGAGGGCGACGGTGAAACGATCGACTACAGCGCCTACGCCGAATCGGTCCCCGCTGTGGAGGAGGCGGCCGCCGGTTCATGACGACGACCTACCAACCGAGTCCGAGCGAGATCAAAGCGCTGCGTGATAAGGTGCAAGCGCCGATGATGGATTGCCGCAATGCGCTGATTGAAGCGAACGGCGATACGGAACACGCACAAAAATTGCTCCTCGAGCGTGGTCAAGCGCAGGCGGCAAAGAAGGCCGAGCGTACCGCAGATGAAGGCCTGATCGCCTCCTACATTCATCCCGGCGGAAAAATTGGCGTGCTGGTTGAGCTGAACAGCGAGACCGACTTTGTCGCGCGCAGCGAGAAATTCGTGGCCTTAGCGCGTGATATTTCGATGCATGTCGCCGCCATGTCACCGCTTTACATCGACCGCGAAAGTGTTCCGGCCGATGTCCTTACCGCCAAACGTGATGAATTCGCAGAGGATGTGCCGGCAGAAAAATCTGCAGAGATCGCGCAACGCATCGTAGAGGGCAAGTTGCGTCGCTGGTACGAGGAAACGTGCCTGGTCGATCAGCCCTTCGTCAAAGACGACACGTTGACGGTCGGCGAATTGATCGCGAGTGCTGTCGGCATCCTCGGCGAACGCATCGTCATACGGCGCTTCGCGCGCTTTGCGTTAGGAGATTCGCAATAAAGAGCACGGCGCCCAAGTACGCTCGGGTTCTGCTGAAGATTTCCGGAGAAGCCTTCTCCGGCACGGAAACCGGCGTTGACGTTGAGACGACGCAGAGCATGGCGCGGCAGATTGCCGAAGTCGCCCACGACGGCGTCTCCGTGGCGGTCGTCGTCGGCGGCGGCAACATTTGGCGCGGGAAGTTGCACGAGGCCCATGGGATGGATCGCGCCACTGCGGACTACATGGGAATGTTGGCGACCGTCATCAACGCACTGGCGCTCCAAGATGCGCTCGAGCGCATGGGCGCGCCGTCGCGCGTGCAAACCGCAATTGCGATGCACGAAATTGCCGAACCGTATATCCGGCGCCGTGCAATCCGGCATCTCGAAAAGGGCCGCGTCGTGATCTTTGCGGCCGGAACGGGCAACCCGTACTTTACGACGGATACTACAGCAGCATTACGCGCGGTAGAAGTCAACGCGCAAGCGATTCTCAAGGCGACAAAGGTGGACGGCATTTACTCCGCCGATCCAAAGAAGCATCCGAGTGCGGATCGCTTCGAGCAGCTCGATTACTTGGAAGTGTTGCAGCGCGGGCTCGAGGTGATGGACAGTACGGCGTTAACGCTTTGCATGGACAACAATTTGCCGATGATCGTCTTCGATATGTCCGTTGTCGGCAACATTCGGCGCGTCGTGTGGGGCGAACAGATCGGCACCTTCGTCGGGAAAGTCGCCGCTTCGCAAAGGATGCGCAGTGTGGCCGCGAGTGAGGTGCCCGATGCAGTCGTACCGGCCGCAGGCCAAACGCGATGACCGAGCAACTCTTCAAAGAAGCGGAATCCAAGATGCAAAAGGCGATCGAAGCGACGCGCGCGGAGTTCGCATCGGTTCGCACGGGCCGTGCCACGCCGGCGTTGCTCGACCGGCTTCACGTCGAAGCATACGGATCATCGTTGCCCCTCAAACAAGTGGCCAGCGTCAGCGTGCCCGATCCTCGATCCCTTGCGATCACCGCCTTCGACCGGAACACCGTGGGCGACATACGAAAAGCGATCGAGAAGAGCGACTTGGGACTGACGCCTAATGTCGACGGCAGCACGATCCGCTTGAGCGTCCCGCCGCTCACCGAAGATCGCCGCAAAGAGCTCGTGAAAGTCGTTCGCAAGAAAGCGGAAGACGGCCGAGTTGCTATCCGCAACATCCGCCATCATTACCACGACGACATTCGCGCCCAATTGAAGACGCACGAGATTACGGAAGACGACAACAAGCGCTTCCAAGACCAATTGCAAAAATTAACGGACAAGTACGTCAAAGAGATCGACACGCTGGGCGCCAGCAAAGAAAAAGAAATTTTGGAAGTGTAGTGCGGCGCACCGTGAATCACGTTGCCATTCTCCACCTACGCTTTTCCCGTGCTTCAGCGTTGCTCCTCAGTCACAACGGAACGGCGTTGCTCCTTCCTCGCGCCTCGAATCACGAAAAAATCGCAGGCGGATAATGGCAGCAGACCCACGGCACGCCGCACCGCGGCCAGCTCATCATGCGGACCTGATCTTGATGCCTGAGGTGCAAGCGCGGCGTCTTTTGCAAAGCGAGGGTAAGCCGATCACCTTGACGATCTTGCGTCCGGTCGTTCCCGCCTTTGGATGCGGAAAGTTGCGGGCGCTGCGGATACGCCCCCGCAAGCAAGAATCTGAGCTTGAGGTCGTGGCCGGATACGATTGGTATGAACGAATCGAGCGTTAAGGCACTTCCGACCACGCAGCTCGACTCGGCGCACGCACCGCGCCACGTCGCGATCATCATGGACGGCAATCGTCGCTGGGCGCGGGAGCGTCATTTGCCGGCGATCGAAGGCCATCGCCGCGGCATCATCGCGCTTCGGGAAGCGACGCACGCGGCGCGCGATTTCGGCGTCCGCATTCTGACGGTCTACGGCTTCTCGACAGAAAACTGGCGCCGCGATTCAAAAGAAATTTCGCTGCTGCTCGACCTCTGCGTCTACTTCGCGCAGAGCGAGCTTGCGGAGCTGAAGCGCAACGACGTTCGCGTCAACCTTTTGGGCCGTTACCGCGCGCTGCCCCGTTCTTCGGTTGCGGCGCTCGAGCGGCTCGTCGCAGAGACGGCTTCGAATCACGGCGTATTGCTCAATCTCGCGGTCAATTACAGCGCTCGTGCCGAGTTGCGCGATGCGATTGCCGCCATGGCAACCGATGCGGCGCAGGGCCGGCTCGATCCGCATTCGATCGATGAGGAATCGATCGCGTCGTACCTCTACACATCGCAGCTTCCGGACCCCGATATCTTGATTCGCCCGGGAGGCGAACAGCGGCTCTCGAACTTTCTGCTCTACCAAGTTGCCTATACGGAATTGTATATGTGCGACGTCTATTGGCCGGATTTTACGAAGGAACACTTTCGACGAGCACTTATCGAGTTTCAAAAGCGTCAACGGCGGTTTGGGGGAGCTTAAACCGGCGGATCGCCGTCGGTGTGGGGCTGGCCGCGCTGGGTATCGGCGCGGTCTTTTACAACTATGCGTTTTACGCGCTCGTCCTGATCATCGGATGGATCGCGCTTTGGGAGCTCGCACAGCTTTGCGAGCGTA
Organism: Vulcanimicrobiota bacterium; assembly: GCA_963723515.1. GTDB lineage: Bacteria > Vulcanimicrobiota > Vulcanimicrobiia > Vulcanimicrobiales > Vulcanimicrobiaceae > JAFARW01. The sequence goes on along the minus strand of CAVRQT010000003.1, from coordinate 922,963 downwards.
AAGGCCAAGGGCTCGAACTGCCCGTTGCCGCGGTCGCCGTGACGGCGTACGTCGTCCTGGCGACATTCGACTTGCTGCATAAGTGGGAAGGCGTTTTGCTCGCCGCGGTCATCATCGCTTCGTTTTGGCTGGGCATGTACGGCGAACAAAAAGGCTACTTTGCGCGCACCGCTTATACGCTCTTAGCCGTGCTCTACATCGGTAAGCTGCTCACGTATTTCATTTTTATCCGCATGCTGCCGGGTATCGGCGTCATGTACACGATTTTCGTCATCGTTCTGATCGCGCTGACCGACATCATGGCGATGCTGGTCGGTGGCGTCGCCGGCCGTACGCCGCTCATGGCCGTTTCACCACAGAAAACGGTTGAAGGCGCGCTGGGCGCACTGATCGTCGTTACGGCCGTCGGCTACTGTGCCAGCTTCTATGGTCCATTGCACCTCGTTTGGTGGCAAAGCACGTTGATCGGTGCGCTGACCTGCATTGCGGCGCAGGCCGGCGATCTCGTTGAGTCGGCCCTGAAGCGCGACGCAGGCGTGAAAGATACCGGCACGGTGATCGGCGGTCATGGCGGCGTCTTAGATCGGTTTGATTCCTATCTTTTCGGCGGCATGGCATTCTTTGGATCGCTGCATTTAGCCGGCGTCCTGAGCGTTCAATAATGAAGAACCCTTCGGCAATAGCTCAGGGTGACAGCGATGGTTAAGAAGATCGCGATTCTTGGATCGACCGGCTCAATCGGTACGCAAGCCCTGGATGTCATCGGTGCGCATGCCGAGCGATTCCGGGTTGTCGGATTAGCAGCGTCACGCAGCGCCGACAAACTTGCAGCGCAGGCAAGCCGTTTTTCTCCGGCGATCGTTTCGATTGGCGAAGAGAGTTTGGAAAGCTTGCGTGCCGCGCTTCCCAATGGGCCGCGCATCGTTTCAGGCTGCGCCGGCTTGTCGAGCGTGGCGCTCGAAAGCGGCGCGGACATGATTTTGGCAGCGACCGACGGTTTTGCGGCGTTTGACGCCGTCTTTGCCGCTGCGGAGCGCGGAATCGATCTGGCGATTGCCAACAAAGAACTCATCGTTGCGGCGGGCGAGCTGCTGATGCGCACTGCGCGTAAAGGCGGCGCGCAAGTGATCCCGGTCGACAGCGAACACAGCGCCATCTTTCAATGCCTCGTAGGCGAGGATCGCGATGCGGTTCAGCGCATCATCTTGACGGCGTCCGGCGGCCCGTTTTGGCGGAGGAGCGCAGTCGAATTGCGATCCGTCACGCTTGAAGAAGCGCTGGCACACCCAACCTGGCAGATGGGCGTGAAAAATACGATCGATTCGGCGACGCTCATGAACAAAGGCCTCGAAGTGATCGAAGCGGCGCAACTCTTCGGCATTCCGGCGGAGCGCGTTGAGATCGTCGTCCACCCGCAAAGCATTGCTCACGGTGCGGTGGTCTTCACCGATGGAAGCGTAAAGATGCAAGTCGCGGCGCCGGATATGCGCCTGCCGATCGGCTATGCCCTCAGCTATCCGGAGCGCTTGCGCGGCGCCTCGGAATTCGCGGGCTCGCTTACGACGCTCGGCGATCGCTCCGATCAGACGCACCTCGTCTACGATTTTGAGCCGCCCGATCCCGTGCGCTTCCCATGCATTACGCTCGCTTACCGTGCGGCGGCGCTCGGCGGCACAGCGCCGGCCATCCTCTCGGCGGCGAACGAAATCGCCGTCGCGGCGTTTGTTAAGGGGGAGATCGGCTTTTGCGCGATCCCCGAGGTTATAGAGAGGGCGCTGGATGCGGTGCCTTCCGCTGCGGTATCGGGCGAAAGCGTCCGGGCGGCAGACGGCTCGGCGCGAGAGGCGGCGCGTTCGGCGGTACAAGAACATCGTGAACGGATAGGGGTTTGATGCTCGCCACACTGCTTGTCGATCTGACGCAGGTCGAGAAGATCGTCACGTTCTTGATCATGTTATCGGTGCTCGTCGTGCTGCACGAGTTCGGCCATTTTCTCATGGCGCGGCGCAGCGGCGTTCGGGTCAATGAATTTGCGGTCGGCTTCGGGCCCAAGCTCTTGAAATGGACGAGCCCACGATCGCGCACCACGTATGCGCTCAACTTGCTGCCGCTCGGCGGTTACTGTGCGATGCAAGGCGAGGATGGAAAATCGACTGAAGCGGAGCAGCAGCGGCACGCTCGCGCCGCCGGGATTCGCGAGCACGATCCCGAGAATTTTCAGAGCAAGTCCGCAATGACGCGCTTAGGTATCGTCTTGGCCGGGCCGCTCGCGAATTTCATTTTGACCTTCGCGTTGCTCTTCGTGGCGGCTTTTGCATTCGGCGTCGCGAGCCGTCAAGAGCAGCCCATCGTCGGTCCGTTGATGGACGGCATGCCGGCGCAAAAAGCCGGCGTGCAAGTCGGCGATCGCATTTTGGCGCTAAACGGACAGGCCGTTCGAAATGGTGACGAACTCGTCAACGTGATCCACCGCTCGGAAGGTAAGCGACTACGGATTACCTTTGAACGCAATGGGGTTACATTCGAAAAGACCCTCGTGGCAGCGCTGTGTCCGCCGCCGAACCCGCCGCATCAAGGCTGTATCGGATTTCAGCCCATTCCGCGCTACGAGCGCGTTCCGTTCGGCGTTGCAATCGTTTACGCCGGATCGTCGATGGTTGACATGGTGCAGCAGAGCGTGCAGCGACTGGCCATGATTGTCATGCATCCCGCGCGATATGCGGGAAGCTTGACCGGCGTCATCGGCATGGGCCGCGCCGCCGCAACGATTCAAGATTTCGGGTGGGCGCCATACATCGATTTGGCGGCGATGATTTCGCTCTCGCTCGGCATACTGAACTTGCTGCCGCTTCCGGCGCTGGACGGCGGCCGCGCGGCCTTCATTCTCGCCGAGACGCTACGCGGCAAGCCCGTTGATCCGGAGAAGGAAGCGCTCGTGCACGTCGCAGGTTTCGCGATGCTGATGATGCTAATGCTATTTGTCGCATATCACGACATCGCAAAGATCGTGCAAGGCAAGGCGGTTTTCTAGAATGATACGGCTGCGCCGGCCCAGCAAGCCGGTGTTTCTCAAGAATAAAGTTGACGAATCGGACGCCAAAGGCGTCTGGATTGGCGGCGATCATCCGATCGTCGTACAGTCGATGACGACGACCGATACGGCAGATTATGATGCGACGTTGACCCAAGTGTATGCGCTCGCGATGGAAGGCTGCGAAGTCGTTCGTTGCACCGTCCAGGATCCCAGAGATGCCGCCGGCTTGCCGCACATCGTCAAGCGTTCACCGGTTCCGATCGTGGCCGACATTCACTTCGATCACCGCATGGCGCTAGCCGCGATTGAAGCGGGCGTCGCGAAATTGCGCCTGAATCCGGGAAACATTCGCGACTACAATAAGACGAAAGAAGTGGTCGAGCTAGCAAAGCAGCGTGGCACGCCAATCCGCATCGGTGTCAACATGGGCTCGCTCGCGCCTGACTTGGAAAAAGCGATGGGACACACCGCGGAGGCGATGGTCGAATCGGCGATGCGGCACGTGCAAATTCTGGAAGATCTCGGTCACACGGATATCGTCATCTCGCTGAAAGCGCACGACGTTCCGACAACGGTCTTCGCTTACCGTTTGATGGATAAGCGGCTTGTAGACCGCAAAACGCCTTATGCCTTTCATCTCGGAATTACCGAAGCCGGCATGATACGCGACGGCACGATCAAATCGGCGCTCGGCCTAGGAATGCTGCTTTTCGAAGGTATCGGCGATACGCTGCGCTGTTCGCTTGCGGCCGATCCGGTTGAAGAAGTACCGGTCTGTTGGGGGATTCTCAAAGCGCTCGGCTTGCGAGAAAAGGGCTTCGAGATAACGGCCTGTCCGTCGTGCGGACGAGCGGATATTGACGTTCTCGAATTAGGCCGCAGCGTCGAAGCGATTGCGAAGGAATATTCAGCACCCGTTAAGGTCGCTGTGATGGGCTGTGTAGTAAATGGTCCGGGCGAATCAAAGATGGCGGACGTCGGCGTGGCCGGTGGCAAAGGGAAGGGCGCAATCTACCGCAAGGGCGAGCTTGTCGGCACGTTTCCTGAAGACCGGTTGCTCGGCGCTTTGCGGGTGGAAATCGAAAAAGTGATCGAGGAACAGTATCCGGACTATGCCCACGAGATCGTGCACACCTGAAGTCGATGGCGATGCGTGAACGGTTGAGAACGCTTGCGCTCACAGGCGTCATCGCCTTAGCGGTTTCGGCGGGATTGGCATTTTCGCGTCCGCTTGAAGTCCATGTTGACGGTCAGAAAATCGTGACCGATGTTCCGCCTGTTACGCAAGACCAAGACGTCTTCGTCCCGTTGCGCGCGATCGCAGAGGCGCTCGGCGCTGACACGCGATTCGAACCAAAGGAAAACACGATCGAGATCGTGCGCGGTGCTCAAACCTTAGAGTTTCGGGTCGGCTCGACAAAGGCGACTCTCGACGGCGCGCGCATGACGCTCCGGCACGCTCCATTTCGCGTGCGCGGACGTGTCATGGTCGGGCTGCGGTCAATCGCGCTCGCATTCGGCGTCAAGACGCGCTATGACCGGCGCACGGCGCGCATCGACGTCGATACGCCGGGCGTCATCGAAGCCGGCGCACAACCAGACACCGAACAAAGCCCGTAGCTTCCACGCGCTAGGCGTTCGTTGTAACTCGCAGGCGGTTCTTCAGTAGCACTCGTCATGGCCAGAATTATCCTTGACTCGGACGAGCCTGACGATCGAATTGACGCCGTTTGAAAAATTCTTCGCGCTGCATGGGTCGCTTCACGTACCGTATTCGCACGTGGTTGATGCCTCAATCGAAGACCGCAGCGGTTGGCGCGACGCTTGGCGCAAGCTGATGGGCACGAGCGCCCCGGGCTTTAAGATGGCCGGCACGTTCTTCGGCCACGGCGGTTGGGCGTTTCTCGATTACTCGAATGGAGAAAACTGTCTCGCCATAACGACGCGCGACGAAACATACAAAGAGATCATCGTGCAGCTAGAGCCGGATCAGGATGCTGCGACCTTCGCAGCGCAACTGCGCGATAAAATCTCGCGCTGACGCTTACGCTTCGATTGTGAGCGCTTCGGGCTCCGGTTCGAGAATATTGATCTTTGCCGGATCGGATTTTCGAAAACCGTAAGCCAGATAGACGATCAAGCCCACGATCAGCCAGCCGACGAAGCGGTACCACGTGAATTTTCCGAGGCCCTGTGTCGCTAAGTACAGCGAGAGCACGATGCCGAGGATCGGAAACAGCGGCACAAACGGCGAGCGGAATTTTCGCGGCAAGTCAGGGCGCCGGTAGCGCAAGAACACTACACCGGCACAGACGATGATGAAGGCGCTGAACGTTCCGATATTGACGAGCTCTAAGAGCCAATCGAGCGGCACGATCACAGTCAGCAACGCAACGACGAAGCCGGTGATCATCGTCATGCGCGCGGGCGTGCGGAATTTCGGATGAATCCGAGCCACAAAGGGCGGCAGCATCTTGTCGCGTGCCATCACGTAAAAGATTCGACTCTGGCCGAATAACGAAGTCAACGCGACGCTGGTAGTTCCAGCGAGGGCGCCCGCGATGATGATCCATTCAAGAACGGCGCTGTGCAGCGGGCGAAGGGCGACGGCAAGCGCCGCTTTTTGATCGACGTGCGTCCACGGAACGACACCGAGAAGCACAATCGCAACCGAGCAGTAGAGCACCGTGCCGATCAGCAGCGACCCAAGAACACCAACCGGAATGTCGACTTGCGGGTTCTTGCATTCCTCGGCGGCGGTCGTTGCCGTGTCAAAACCGATGTACGAAAAAAACACGAGCGCTGCTGCCGGGATGATCCCTAGTCCTCCGGGTCCTCCGGCGACCCACCCCAGCGGTGCGAACGGCCGCAGATTGCTCGCGTGAAACAAGAAGAGGCCGGCGATGATGAACACGATCAGCGCGCCGACTTTGACAACGACGAACGTGTTGTTAGAAGTAGCCGTTTCGCGGACGCCGATCGCAAGCAGCGCGGAAAGCAGCAGCACGAAAAGCGCTCCTAAGATGTCATATTGCGAGTGCGCCAAGTCCATGTGCCACCACGCTCCGCTGTAGACGTATTTGGCGGATGCGCCCCACGCCGGCATGCTCCAACCAAAGAGATTCAGCAACGCGTCTTGGAAGTACGCGGACCACTGTTGGGCAACCGGGGCGGCGCTGATCCCGTACTCCAGGATCAAGTCCCAACCGATAATCCACGCGATGATTTGGCCGAGCGTCGCGTACGCGTAGGTGTAAGCGCTCCCGGCAATCGGCACCATCGAACCGAGCTCCGCGTAGCAGAGCGCCGCGAAAAACGACGCAGCGCCGGCGAGCACGTACGCGACCATAACCGCGGGACCGGCTTTGGCGATGCCCGGCCCAATTGTCGTGAAGATTCCGCCGCCGATCATTGCGCCTAGACCGATCGCGATGAGATCTTTGCCGGTCAGCGCGCGCTTGAGGATTGTGCGCGCGCCGAGCGCGCGCAACTCCTCGATCTGCGTCGTCGAAAATAATCGTGACGCGAGCGACATCAGGCGTGCGTTCGCAGAAGCATCATAGCCGCCCTACCGGCTTTTACTCCGGCGGCTTCGTCTCTGGATTCCAGAGATATTCCGGTTCGCCGAGCACCGTATTGACCCAGCGCGCCCAGACAAAGAGCGCATCGGAGAGACGGTTCACGTATTGCATCACTTCCGGCGCAATCGTATCTTTCTCGGAAAGCGTAACGAGAATGCGCTCTGCGCGCCGGCAAATCGTCCGTGCAAGATGCAAGAACGCGCCGGCATAACTGCCGCCGGGATGGATAAAGTTGTCGAGCGGCGGCAGATCATTTTGTGCTTCATCGATCGCACGCTCGAGCGCTTTGACATCGCCGGCGCTTGTAAGCGGCATGCCTTCCCAGCGTTTTTCAACGGGCGTAGCGAGATCCGAACCAAGATTGAAAAGCGCGTCTTGCGTCCATGCGAGCCATCGATCCAATCGACCGGCGCGCGAATCGGTCGTGCGCGTTTCGCGCAGCGCCGTTCGTGCAAGCCCGATTGCGCTCGAGCATTCGTCGACCGTTCCATACGCGGCGATGCGCAAGTCGTTTTTTTTCACGCGACCACCGCCGATTAATCCCGTCGTGCCTTCGTCGCCGGTACGCGTGTAGATACGAGTCAACTTCGGCATACTGCGATCTCCGTTCAACATAGCACAGCGGCAGGCCCATCAGCGCGAGCGGGCTAATGGACGGCGGTCATGTCCGAGAGCTTAGAGCAACTCGAGCCGCTCGTTACCGAAATTCCGCCGAAAGCGGCGGATCTGTCGGCTTGGTACACGGCAGTGACGCTCAAAGCCGAGCTCGTTTCGTATTCGCCCGTGCGCGGCTGCGTCGTTCTTCGGCCATACGGATTCGGCATTTGGGAAAATTTGCAGAAAGCGCTCGATCAACGCTTTAAAGCGACGGGCCATGAAAATGCATACTTTCCACTGCTGATTCCGGAGCATCTGCTCGTTAAAGAAGCAGAGCACGTTGAAGGTTTTGCGCCGGAAGTGGCTTGGGTGACGCAAGGCGGCCAAGAGAAACTCACCGAGCGGCTGGCGATCCGCCCGACATCGGAAGTGATCATCGGCGTGATGTACGCGAAGTGGATTCAATCGCACCGCGACCTTCCGGTGTTGATCAACCAATGGGCAAATGTGGTGCGCTGGGAGAAGGCCACGCGCCCGTTCCTGCGCACGATGGAGTTCCTCTGGCAAGAAGGGCACACGGCGCACGCCACCGCTGCTGAAGCACGCGAAGAAACGCTGCGAATGCTTGAGGTCTATCGCGAAGTTGCGGAAGATGTCGTCGGCGTGCCCGTCTATGCCGGGCGAAAGAGCGCATCCGAGCGTTTCCCGGGGGCGGTTGAAACGTTCGCGATCGAAGCGTTGATGCCGGACGGGAAAGCGTTGCAGTCGGCCACCTCACACGATTTGGGGCAAAATTTTTCGAAGGCGTACGACATCAAGTTCGCGGATGTGGATCAATCCGTCAAGCACGTTTATACGACATCGTGGGGCATGTCGTGGCGGATGCTCGGCGGTATGATCATGGTGCACGGAGATGACCGCGGGCTGCGCGTGCCGCCTCAGCTAGCGCCGATCGAAACCGTTATCGTGCCGATCATCAAAGGAAGCGATACAGAAGTGCTCGCCCAGGCGCGCGAAGTTGCGCGTGAACTGCGCGCCGATTTTCGGATACGGCTCGATGACCGTGATTACACGCCAGGCTGGAAGTACAGTGAATGGGAGATGCGGGGCGTACCGGTGCGGCTCGAAATTGGTCCGCGCGACGTTCAGGCGCAGAGCGTTACGCTCGTGCGTCGCGATAAGACAAAGGGAGAAGCCGGCGCGAAGGTCTCCGTCTCGCGTTCGGAGCTTGCGCCGCGGCTTCGTGAAATGCTCCTCGACGTTCAGCGCTCGCTGCATGCGCAAGCCAAAGCCTTTCTCGACGCGCACACCTATGTCGTAAGCGATCGCGACGAGTTTTTCAAGTTGTGCGAGTCGCGCGCCGGAATGGTGGACATTCCGTTTTGCAACCGGCCGGAATGCGAAGCCGGCGTAAAAGCGCGCACAAGCGCAACGACGCGAGTGTTACGAGAACTGCGCGAACCCGCTGCAACGTGCGTCGCATGCGGCGAGCCGGCGACCGTTCAAGCGTATTTTGCCCAGACGTATTAGTGCGCTCGTTCTTCTCGCGTTGTCGCTAGGCGTCGCCATGCAAAGCGCATCAGCGCAGACGCCGGCACTCAATGTCGTCAACGCGCACGCGCGGGCATTCGGTACGAGAAAAGACACTGCGGTGCGAATCGGTGAGCGACTCTTCGAGCGGCGCTGGGAGGCGCAAATCCTGCGAATTTACGTCGATGGCTCCGGATCACATCAAATTGCCGGCATCGTGCTCTCCGGCGTGAAGTTCCATCGACCCCTCACGCGAGCGCTCTTCTTGAACGAAGTGTCCGCGATCGTCACGCAAGCGTTCGATGCTGCGCCCGTTGAGGAAGTCGATCTGTGGTGCGTCGTACCGCTGAGCGTCGGCAAAGGCGCAGTCGTTTCTGGTGACCTTGCGCAGCCGACCGAACGAACCGTCTTTTCAGTGACGGTGCGTCGGGAAGACCGCCCGCCGGCGAGCAGCGCGATGTATTGGGATGCAAGTTGGGCGCGCGATGCCTTGCGCGACCAATCAAAGGGGCATTCTGCGGTTCCGCCAATCTGAAGTCAACCTCGATGTACCGTAAAACGACTCTGGAGAACGGCGTCCGCATTATAACGGAGACGATGCCGCACGTTCGCTCCGCAGCAATCGGCATCTGGGCGGATGTTGGTTCGGCCGTTGAAAGCGCACAGGAGCGCGGCATCTCGCACCTCGTCGAGCATATGCTCTTCAAAGGCACGAAGCGTCGCAGCGCTCGCGTGATCGCCGAAGAAATGGACGGCGTCGGCGGCAATCTGAACGCCTTCACCGATAAAGAGACAACGTGCTATTACGCGAAGGTGATCGACCACCACGTTCCCCTAGCGGTCGACGTGCTGACCGATATGTTCTTGCATTCGACCTTCGACGCAACCGAACTGCAAAAAGAGCAGCGCGTCATCTTGGAAGAGATCAAGATGTACGACGACTCGCCCGATGAGCTGATCCACGATCTCTTCATCCAGACGATGTGGAGCGATTCGAGCCTCGGCGCGCCGACGATCGGTTTTGCCGACACGGTGACGTCGCTGACGCGCGACAATCTGAAGGAACACATGCGCCGGCGCTACGCTCCCAACTCGGTCGTCGTCGCCGCCGCCGGCCATGTCAAACACGCGGAAATTGTCGAACTCTTCGGCTCCGCGTTTGTCGAATTCAAAGGGCAATGCGACTTGCCCGAGCCTGAAGATCCGACGACGACGCCCTCGACGCTCTTTCGGACGAAGGATAGCGAGCAAGCACACCTTGTTCTCGGAACGCGCGGCCTTTCGGTCCGAGACGAGCGCCGGTACGCGCTTTCCGTTATGGATACAATTCTAGGTGGTGGCATGTCGAGCCGGCTCTTTCAGGAGATCCGTGAAAAGCGCGGTTTAGTATACACCGTTTACTCGTTTCAGGCGGCTTATCGCGGCGCCGGGCTTTTTGCCGTCTATGCAGGAACCTCGCCCGGCAACGTGCGCGAATGCATCAGCGTCGTGCGCGATCAACTCGCAAAATTACGCGACAAGAAGGTCGGCGAAGATGAGCTTCGCCTCGCAAAAGAACACATCAAGGGTAACCTTACGCTTTCGCTCGAGAGCACTTCGAGCCGAATGATCCGCCTTGGACGCAGTGAGTTCTCACTCGGCCGCAACCTGACCACCGAAGAAATCGAGAGCCGTATCGAAGCCGTCAGTTCCGATGAGATTCAGATGCTGGCGAACGAACTGCTGCGCGAAGACCAATTGGGCTTATGCGTACTCGGGCCGGTCGACGAAGCGCAGCTGGACTTTAATCGCAGCGCCGCATAGTAGGAGCTTCCGAACGAACCGTACGCGCCCGATCGCCGCGCGCTTTTCCGCCACTTCGTCGTTACTGCGGCGGCCACAATGCGCTCTGGCATTGCGTCCGTCCTCGTTCCTAGAAGTGGCGAAAAATCGTCGCGACGCGCAGACACGCCGGCTCATTCGGAATCTCCTCTGATCCCGTTCTGGACTTGGCAACTCGGCGTCGCGCTGGCGATCAACGTCGTCGTGCAAGCGATCCAAATCGGAGCGTATGCGGCGCGGCTTGCCGGAGTACGCACGGGAAGAATCGCGACCTCGATCGCGCTCTTCAATTTGTTCGTCACCGCGAGCCGTCTCGCAACGCTCGTCTATACGCTGATGCTGGGACCGTTATCGGACCGCGCGGGAAATGCGATTCGCGTCATCACGCTCCATACGAATGCCGCTGGCGCAAGCGCGCCCATCGCGCAAATCCGCCATACGTTTGATTGGCAACTGCGCGCGATCGTGCTGGCCGGTCTCGTCGGCACGATCTTGGGGAGCCTGATGCTGCCGATGTTTACCGAGCTCTACGTGCGCGGTGTCCGATCGTTCGAACGCACGAAGTCGGTGCCGCATTCGCTGGTACGTCTTTTCGACCCACGCGTCATTGTCGATCTGCTGCGCCATCTGCGCTGGCCCGCTCTCAGCGAGCTGCTGAGTTTCTCGGCGCGCGAGGTTCCCAAGCGCCTGCTGATCTTCAATGTCGTCGTCACCGGCATCTATGCAATCGGCGTCGTGGCCGCGTATTATGCGAGCGTGATTGACGTCAACGTGGCTCGCACCGCGATCGGAATCTCCGGCATCATCAACGGGATCGGAACGATTGCGTTTACGCTCTTCGTCGATCCAACGTCGTCGATCATCGTTGATGAAGCGGTCAAAGGAGAGCGGCCGCAGCGCGACGTCAAGGCGATGGTCTTCTACCTCGCGCTGACGGCCATCATTGGCTGGATTCTCTGCCAACTGATTCTCGTGCCGGCGGCGGAAGTAATCGCCTTCGTGGCGCACCTAGTCAACCACAGCAGGTAGTTAACAGATGATGAACGTCAAGAAAGTGGCGCTTGCGCTATTTGTTTCGGTCACGTTGAGCGGTTGCGCGGGGCCGATCGAGCAATGGATCGTCGACACTCGCGTACATCAGGGCGATGCGGCGTTGCAGCAAGGCAGTCTTTCGGAGGCCCAGCTGGCGTATCGGCTCGCGCTCAAGATCGATCCAAGCGATCAGCGCGCACGAACCGGCTTTTCGCTCGTCGCGGCCGACATCGCAGACGATCAGTTCAAAGCGGGCCGGCTCGACGACGCGCTCGTTACGCTCTCAGGCGCCGCAAAGTACGATCCGCAGAACGTTCGGCTCCAAGAGCTGCGCTCGGAGGTCGAAGCGGCGAAGATCAAGCGGGAGATCATCGTCTCGAACTATCCGACCTTCAAAGAGACGGGATCCCAAATTACGCACTCCTACCTGGCGCTCAAGCTCATGAACCAGAAGATCATCGCGAGCTTGAACAAGTTCAACTACAATTTTAACGTCACGGAATTGACGAGTGCGATCCGGCAATCGTACGAACTCAATCTCGAAGTCGCGCGCAATACGAACCGTTTGATCGCCTATCGCCAGGTGCTCGAGCAAGGCGTGCCGGGCGCCGCTGCGGCTGAAGAACCGGGAACGGCTCGCCCGATGTCACTATTGCCGTTGCCTTGAACGGTTCCTCGCTTTCGCCCAGGAGTTGTTAACAAGCGCCGGAAAGCTGACGACGTCTTTCTTTTTTTTAGGAGTCGCTATGTATATTTTTAGCCGGTTGACGGTTGTGTGCGCTGCGGTCGCCGTGGTGGCTAGCCTGCCGGTCGCAGTTGCGGCCGCACAAGCCCCAATTCATGTCAAAAGCTGTTCGGTTGGCAAGCCTAAGCCGTTCAGCCGCATGGCCGGCGGGACACAGATCACCTATACAAATCTTGGATCGCGCACCGCAGAGAGCGTCACGTTTGCGGTTGGCTATCGGAATGCAGAACACAATTACCTTCGCCGGACAACCGACGTTGGGTCTTTTGCACCTCATGCGACGATCAATCACACGTTGCCACTTTACAACGATGTGGTTTACGCCGGAGCGAAAACGTCGGTCTGCATGCCTGTGCGGGTTCAGTGGGCCGGCGGAACGGTGTGGATGGTGCCTGCGCACCACTAGGGCTGCTCTTGCCGCGATCGCTCCCCTCGCCCTAAATTTTAGGAGCCGCCGAAAACATTCAAGCGCTACTTGAGTTCGCCGGCTTTTTCCGCCCGCCGAAATGCGCGCCAGCGCGCTTCCGCACCCGGGAGCACCTTGGAGTAGTCGGTCACATACACCGGCCACTTCGCTTGTGCGTTGATGACCGGAAAGCGCTGCATCCAATTGTAGAGCTCAACGTTCTTTTCGAAGCGGTTGCGCTCGATGGCGATAAAGTAGCGTGCACCTTTACGAATCGCACTCTGCTGATCGAACGGCGTCCAAAGGTACGGGTCCTCTTCCCAGCCCTTGCGATTGATATAATACAAGACCGACGGATCGTAATGCCCCATGACGATGAGCGCGTTAGGATCTAAGGTGCGGTTGAGCGCAGTCGCATTCCGGTACACCGCCTTGCTGAATCGGTAGTACGGTCGAATCTCTTGCCGGTTTTGATAGGTGACGCCGACAAGCGCAAGTGTGCCAAAGGCGAGCGCGCCATATTGGAGCGCACGCGACGGTGTTCGCGCGATTGCCATAACGAGCCGCGTGATGAAACTTGCGCCCGCAAGAGCGCCAAGCGGCAGCCAGAGGTAGAGATAGTAATCGACTCGCTCGACGGTCACGACGACATATGTATACACAATTGCGGCGATCAGCCATCCCCAAAGCAGCTCTGGTGAGCGCGGACGCATGCCAAAGAGAAATCCCAAGATCAACAGGGCGCTACACGCGGGCCCTAACATCGTGCGCGCGAGCATTCCGAGAACGTCGTTGAAACGATGCCATTTGTCCACGAACAAACCCCAGTGTGTCAGGGCTTTCGTTAATGAAGGCACGACGTGAAGCGATGTGATGCCGCTCGCCCAATGCCACTCCGCATGTCCAGACTCAAAGCCGTCGTAGGCGGAGAAGATGATTAGCGGCGCAATGAAGAGCAGCGCCAGCGGAAGCCACCGGATCGTCCGCGCTTCCACGGCGCGCCGGATCGCAATCGCAGCTAACGGGAAAATCGCAACGATCGCAACGGGCTTTGCCAGATATGCCAGCGCTAGCAACGCGGCGGACCAAATCGCGCCGCGCCACGAGAGCGCTTCATCTTCAATAAGATAGCGCGTCGCGACAAAGAGTCCGGCGGTTAGCGCCAGCAGCATGATCCCTTCCGGCGTGATTGTGCGGCCGTAGTAGATGCTTCCGGGCATGATCGCAAAGAGCAGCGCCGCCGTCAGACCCGCGATGGCACTTGAAAAAAGCCAGCGCCCGAAATACGCGATCACCGCGACCGTTCCTAACCCGCAGAGGATCGAGATCAATCGGCCAAAGACTTCATGGACTCCGAAGAGCTTATAGAGCGTCGCCATCAAGAATGGAACGATTTGCAATTCAAGCTCGACATAATTTGGCGGCGGGCCATCGTAATCGACTTGCGGATAGAGCGGGTTGAATTGCAAGGTTGCGAAATTGCGCGCGATCGCCGATTCATCGCCTTGTCGCCAGCCCGGATGGTCCAAGATCGGATTATGGAGGCCGTGCAGCCGTAAGATCAGCGCAAGCAAGAGAATCGCCGCAAGCGGGAGCATCCAAACAACTGTATCCCAGGGCACGTTGGTGCCGCGCAGGACTAGGAGACGTTCTTGAACGTCCAATACTTGTTCAGAAAGAAGTTGACGAAGATGCCGGCGACCGTCGCTAAGAGCCATGTGCGGTGGCCATGGCCGAGATACGGCGCAACGAGCGCGGAGACGATCAAACCAACCACAAGTGCGAGCGCTGAGACGGTCAAGAATTGCGCGCCTTCAACGAGCGCGTGACCTTCCGACCGGAACGTCCAGATGCGGTTCAAATAGTAATTTGAAGCGCCGCCGGCCAGAAATGCAATCGAGTAGATGATGCTGTAGGGCACCGGATCGGCATGGTTGGGAACCAGGCGCTGCAACAACGTGAAAACGATGAGATTGACGACAAAGCCGGATGCGCCGACGACTCCGAACTTGACGAATTGCCGCACGCCGCGGCGTTGCGTGACCCGACGGAGCGAGTGTTATATGCAACCCAATACCAGTCAGCAAATAAGACCGTGAAGAGTCCCAGCAGCGGCAACGAAAGCGCAACGATCAGGTTGTTGATTGCCGGACGGCGTCCCCATAACGCCAGAATGGTGAACATCGGGAAGAGGACGAGCGCAAACCGCGGCATGCTCATCAGGCTTGACGTGCACATCGGAATTAGGATTGAAAGCGCCATGTAAACCGCCGCCGAGAGGCGCAACTGCTTCCACCCTGCGATCAAGACGGTGATCATCAACGCCGTGAACGTGATCTCGAGAATTTGGTTCGCGACGACTTGACCCGTCTTTGCGTGCGCGATGACGTAAAGCGCATGCGTGACGCTCACCCACGGTGGCGCAAAGTGGCGGTTCCAATGAATCTGGACGTGCGAAAAATAGAGCGGATCGCCGTTGAGCACCCACAGCCACGCCATATACAGGAAGAGGCCAAACGGAATCAGCGCCAGGCCGGCGATCCTCTTCCACTCAGGCGGCGCGCTGGGCTGCTGCGCGTTGAACCATTCCATGAGGTAAGGAATGACGAGGAGTAGGCCTTCCGCGCGCGTCAAGGCGGCGAGCATGCCGATTATGCCCGCGAGAAGCCATTTTCGTTCGCGAATGTAGTAGAACGATGCAACGGTGAGCGCAAGGAATAGCGACTCGGTATATACGGCCGAGAAGAAGATGGCGGTCGGAAAAATAGAGATGTAAAAGATCGCACGTCGCGCGACGGTTCGATCGAATTCGTGCTCGACAAGTTTGTAGAGGTACAGCAGCGCGAAGAAAAATGCCGCGTTGGAAATGAGCAGCCCGGCGATGAGGTGATTGCCGGTGAAGAAGCCGACGATCGCGATGAGCAGCGGAAAGAGCGGGAAGAACGCCATATTCGTGCCGTGATAGCCCTGGGTAGCGATATCGATGTAGTGCACTGCGTCCCAGCGTCCCCATACAGCAAGCAGCAGATGCCGGGATTCCGCCACATGCGTTCCGGCCCGCTGGCCGATGATGACCGCTGCAAGTTCGGCGATGACGACGATGGCAAACCGCGTGATGGCGAAGTCCGTCAGCACTTCTCGAACCGTCTGATTGAACCGGACGGCGACCGCAAGTTTCGCAAGCGCAAAGAAGCGCGCCGCTGAGCGCGATCATTCGACCGCTGTGTGTGAGCTGCAGCGGTAAGATGAATGAAAGCCACAATAGGAGCCAGCAGAGCCATGAGATTGCGTCGTACTGCAACGAGCGCTCCAGCTTAATGCCGGCTCGTCGTGAAAAATATATTGCGTACGATTGCCAGAGCGCAATCGCAATTGCTGCGCCGGCGAGGACGGCGAGCGGCAAAGCGAACTGGGAGAGCAGTTCGTGGTGCAACGGCAGAACGGCGTAATACCAGCCGAAAAACCCGATCGTTGCACCGGCCAAGATGACGACAACGAGCGATGTTAGTCCGGCCGACGAGGTTGCTTCGGTACCGAAGAACCGAAAAATATCGCGCCGGGGCTGTTCGGCTTGCGCTGACACGAGAGAAGCAAAGTTAAAAGGAAAACCCCTCGCTCCCTTGTAGCCAGCAAACGTAAGAAGAATGATTGATGCGCGACATGACATCGTTATCGTCGGCGCCGGATCGGGCGGATTCGCGGCGGCGCGAACCGCGCGCGCATTGGGTGCGGATGTCGCGCTCGTCGATCACGGACCCCTCGGCGGTCTTTGCATCTTGCGTGGCTGCATGCCCTCGAAGACGCTGATCGCCAGCAGCGATACCATGCAAGATGTGCGCGACGCTTCCGAACTTGGCATCGACGTTGGTTCGATCGAGATCGACTTTCCGCACATCATGCGTCGCAAGCGCGACATTATCGCCGGCTTCGCGCAATATCGCATCGATGGGATCCGCGAATTTCCGCTGTACGAGGGTCGCGCCCGGTTCGTTTCGCCGACGAAGCTTCAAGTTGGAGACCATGCGACGCTCGAGGCGCAGAAATTCATCATCGCGACAGGCAGCGTGGTGACGCCGGCTGTTCTGCCGGGACTGCAAGAAACGGGCTACATCGACAGTGACATGGCGCTCGAGCTGCATCGATTGCCCGAATCGATCCTCGTCTTGGGCGGCGGATA
Source organism: Vulcanimicrobiota bacterium (assembly GCA_963723515.1). Taxonomy (GTDB): domain Bacteria; phylum Vulcanimicrobiota; class Vulcanimicrobiia; order Vulcanimicrobiales; family Vulcanimicrobiaceae; genus JAFARW01. The sequence continues at coordinate 906,040 of CAVRQT010000003.1, read as the reverse complement.
CGTCGGTACCGAATTAGGGCAGTTCTTCGCGCGGCTCGGTGTCAAGACAACGATCATCTTGCGCAGCCCGCACTTGCTTTCGAGTGAAGATCATGATGTTGGCTACGCTTTGACTGACTACTTTCGCGATGAGGGAATCGACGTACGCACAGAGACTTTAATCGAACGCGTCTCTTCGCGAGATGGCAAGAAAGTGGCACACGTCGTGCATCATGGGGGCGGCGAAGAGATCGAGGCCGCGGAGATCTTCTATGCACTCGGACGCGTCCCAGATATCGCCGGCCTCGAATTGAACGTTGCGGGAGTACGCGCCCATCCGAAGACCGGTGTGGAAGTCGACCAGTCGTTACGAACGTCGAACCCGCACATCTTCGGAGTCGGTGATGCGACGGGTCGGTTTTTGCTCGTCCACGTCGCGATCTATCAGGGCGAACTTGCCGCGCGCAATGCTGTTCTCAATGCGGCCGAGCCCGCGAACTACCATCTCGTGAAAACGCACACGGTCTTTAGCGATCCGCAAGTCGCCGTCGTCGGCGATACCGAGCGGGATCTGCAATCGACGGGCGTCTCGTATATCAAGGGAGTATACGATTTCGCCGAACACGGTAAGGCGATTTGTATCAATAAGACCAAAGGGTTCGTCAAGATGCTCGCCGCGGCGGACAGCGGCCGCATACTCGGCGCCTCCGTTCTCGGTCCGCATGGCTCCGATCTCATCCATGAAATGATCGTAGCGATGAACTACTCGGCAACGGTCTTTGAGTTCATGAAAATTCCGCACCTGCATCCGACGATGGCCGAGATTTGGCTCTATCCAGCCGAAGAGATTGCCGAAAAAATGACGGCAGTTCAGGTCGAAGAGAATCCGCTGCGCGCGCAAAGTGCCGGCTGATCGCGTGCCCGGCGCATCGCGGCAGTGCGATGTGGCCATCGTTCAGCTCAAACCCCACAAGGGCGACTACGAACGAAATCTCGCGGATGTTCGAGAAGTGTTCAGGCAGCTCGCCGCCGACGCGCCCGATTTGATCGTGCTGCCGGAGGCGGCGCTTTCCGGTTACTTTCTCGAAGGTGCGGTTTTCGATCTGGCCCGCAGCGCTGATGCGGTCGCCGGCGATTTGGCCGATGCATGGAAGAAGGCCGGTTCGAAAGCCGCGGTCGACATTGCCGCCGGATTCTATGAGAATGATTCGGGGACGTATTACAACAGCGCCCTCTACACGCAGGTCGATGCGCAAAGGCATCACATCTTGCACGTGCATCGAAAGATGTTCTTGCCGACGTACGGCGTCTTCGATGAAGAACGGTTTCTCTCGCGTGGGCGGCGCCTCGGCGTTTTCCAAACACGTTTCGGTCCGATGGCGTTGCTGATCTGCGAAGACATTTGGCACAGCATCATGCCGACGATCGCTGCCATCAAAGGGGCGCGCTGTTTGATCGTTCCAAGCGCGGCGCCCGGTCGCGGCGTCGAGGCCCATGAAAACAATGAATTGGAGAGTCTGACGGTTTGGCGCTCTCTATTGAGTAATGCCGCGAGCGAACACGGCGTCTTCATTTTCTACGCCGGTTTGACAGGTTTTGAAGGCGGCAAAGGTATGACCGGTTCATCGTGCGTCATCGACCCGCGCGGAAAGGTTGTCGTGCAGGCGCCTCCGCTTGGGCCGTGCATCTTGCGCGCGAAAGTCGATCTCGACGAAGTGGACATCGCGCGCGCCGGTTTGCCGTTGCTGGGAGATCTCTCCTCGGCCTTACCGGACTTGCTGCTTGATGAGGAATTGCCGCTTCCGCGGCGAGCGATCGATGCTGCCAGTCATTGAAGCGCACGCGCGGATTCAAGAGCTTGGGCCGACGATCAACGCGCCCGTCGCGGCCAGCTGGCTTGAAGCGTTTCTGCAAGATGAATTGATCGAGCGGCGCGGCATCGATCGCGCGGTCATCGGGCTTAGCGGAGGTGTTGATTCAGCGGTCACGGCATATCTTTGCGCGCGCGCTCTGGGGTCGCGTAACGTCTATGCGATCCGGATGCCGTATCGCACTTCGAGTCCTCAAAGCCTGACGGACGCGCAGCTGGTCATCGATGCCTTAGGGTTGAAATGCCGGACGGTTGATATCAGCGCTGCGGTCGACGGCTACTTGCAATTCGAACCCGAGGCGGATGGCCGGCGACGCGGCAACGTGATGGCGCGCATGCGCATGCTGATCCTCTTCGACCAATCATCGAAATTGCGCGCGCTGCCGGTTGGAACGGGAAACAAAACCGAGCGGCTTCTCGGGTATTTCACGTGGCACGCGGACGATTCGCCGCCACTCAATCCACTAGGCGATCTTTTCAAGACGCAGGTTTGGGAGCTCGCGCGCTACTTAGGTGTGCCGGAGCCGCTGATCGATAAGGCGCCCAGTGCGGATCTCGAGGCGAATCAGACCGACGAGGGCGATTTGGGAATCACCTACTCACGCGCCGACGCGATTCTTTCCCAAATGCTGCTGGGCTACGGCGACGCACAATTGCGCGAACGCGGATTTGCCGCGGATGAAATCAAGCTCGTGCGCGAGCGCGTCGAAGGAACACATTGGAAGCGCCATCTTCCGACGACGGCGATGCTCTCGAACACCGCCATCAACGAATTTTACCTCCGACCAGTGGATTTTTAGTTGGAGAACGGTAATCGGGTGCCGTTTCCGGTCAGCTTGAATCTCGAAGGCCGGCGATGCGTTGTGATCGGCGACGATAGCGAAGCCGATCGAAAAGAGGCGGCCTTACGCGAATCGGGCGCCGACGTCGAGCGCATCCGCGACGGCGCGGCTGCCGAGGATGGGCGCCTTGCCGGCGCATTCTTTGTGATCTCTACGCCGCAAGACGACGTACTCTCCGCGCGTTTGCGTGCGTTGGCCGATAAAGAACGATTCTTGCTGTGCTGTATCGATCAGCCCGCGCACGGTTTCGTATCGATGGCGGCGATCGCGCAAGCGGGCCCGGTTCGAGTTGCGATCTCAACGGCCGGATTGGCGCCGCGAGTCGGAAAACTGCTACGCAACGGTATCCAAAAGGCACTCGACGAGACCTTTGCGCGATTCATTTCGTGTCAGGCCACGCTGAAAAAGCGCAATCGCCAACGGTATCCGCAATCATCTGCGAAGCGACGAGAGGCGATGATCGCTGCAGCACGAGGTTTTGGTGCAGATGTCGTTTTGCATTATCCCGCATGGTTTGACGACGAGCAACGCGCGCAGCGGCCGCACATCGTCGAATAGCGCTTCGGCGCATCACGATGCCGCAATGTGAAATCATTGCCGTCGGCACGGAGCTGCTCTTAGGTCAGCTAACCGACACGAATACCGGCTATATCGCCCGAGCGCTCGCATCGAACGGCGTGGACGTCTATGCGACGCACGCCGTGGGCGACAATCGCGCGCGGATCCGCAAGGCGATCGAAGACGCGCTCGCTCGGGCCGACGGCGTCATCACCTCGGGCGGCCTCGGTCCGACGACCGACGATCTGACAAAGGAAGCGATTTGTGATGCCCTTGAGCTCGACATGGAACTCAACGACGACGCGCTTCGTCAGATCGAGCGAGTGTTCGCGGGCTCGGGCCGAGTGATGCGTGAGAACAATCGCAAACAGGCGCTGCTTCCGCGCGGATCCACGACGCTTGCAAATCCGAATGGGACGGCTGCCGGCTTTATCGCCTTTTCAAAGGAAGGAAAGTTCGTCGCGGCAATGCCGGGCGTGCCGCACGAGATGATGCCGATGCTCGACGAGCATCTCGTTCCCTGGCTGCGGACCCGTTTTGCGTTGCATAGCCGCATAACGACGCGCGTACTGCACACGATTGGAATCGCGGAGTCTGAAATCGATCATCGCATCGGCGATCTCTTCGCGTCGCAAGAGAATCCAAAGATCGCGGTGCTGGCGCACGACTTTCGATGCGACGTCAAACTCACGGCGAAAGCGGCGGATGATTCCGGTGCACAAAGGTCGATTGCGCCACTCGAACAGACGATTGTTACACGTCTCGGCGGTCACATTTTCGGCACGGATGATGAGACGCTCGAAGGAGTTCTCGTCAAGCGCTTCATCGCGGATCGTCGGACGCTAGCGGCTGCAGAATCGTGCACGGGCGGGCGCATCGCGGCGCGCGTTACAAGTGTCCCCAACGCATCACAGATGTTCTTGGGCGGTATTGTTTCCTACGCCGATGCGGTCAAAGCGGAGGCATTAGATGTGCCGGAGTCGTTGTTGACTGAATTTGGGGCGGTCAGCGCTGAAGTTGCCCGCGCAATGGCGCGCGGCGTTCGCCTGCGTTTGCGCGCGGATGTCGGCATCGCAACGACGGGCATCGCCGGGCCGCAAGGCGGCACGCCGGAGAAACCGGTTGGTCTTGTGTGGCTTGGCATCGCGAGCGGTGATGATGTTCGGACGCAGCGCCTGCTGCTGCGCGGTTCGCGCGAACTGATCCAATCGCGCGCTACGGTTGCAGCGCTGGGCCTGCTCTGGACAACATTTTATGCGCGATAACCGATCGACTCGAGGACGCGCTGCGTATGAAGCCCATCCTCGAATGTCGGCAGCGCGCTGTTGCCGCTCTCAATCTCTTTGACGAGCTCGTCGAGCAGCTCCATAATGAGTGGAACGTTTGGATGCACCGATTCGAAGCGCGCGTATTTCATTGGAGTGCACTCCAGCTCCGACGTTTCATCGGCGTCGACCGCGAAGAGGCGATTCTCGACCATGCCGGGGCCGCTCGCGACGACGGTTCGATTCTCCGCGTGAGCGGCAAGCGTAAACGAGTCAACGGCGCACGTGCCGTCTGCAGTTAATCGTCCGATCAAGCCTTCGCCATAGTCGATTATCGCGAACGCCCCATCATCGACGGTACTCGTGAACTGGCCCTCGGCATCGTGCCGGCGAGCGTTGGCGGTCCTCAAATAGCCGGTGCTGCGGACAGGATGCTGCCCAACGAGCCAATTCGCCGTTCGATCAAATGGGATAGCAATGCACCGGCGAGGCCGCCGCCTTTTGATTTCTGAAACCACCAACTTCGCTTGCGGTCGCCCGAGGCGCGCAGATTGCTGCTCAACTGCGTCACTTCGAGTTCACGCAGCGGGCTCAGATGGCGGTTCGCGATCAGTTCACGCATCGCAAGGCGCTGCGGCACCCACCGAAACTCATGCATGATGCCGCAAGCCGTTCCCGCTTTTCTTGCGGCGCTCGTCAGTTCTTCAGCTTGCGCGACGCTCAGCGTGAACGGTTTCTCGCAAATGACATGCTTTTTTGCGGCGAGCGCGGCGAGAACATCTTCATGGTGCGCAAACGGAGGAGAGGCGATCGAGACGACGTCGAGCTCGGCGTGCTCGAGCATTTCAGCGACGCTCTTGAACGCGTGCTTGAGGTTCCGTTCGCGCGCAACGCGTGGAGCCGAGTGCGGCGAGGCAACGGCGACCACTTCGAACGCCGGATGCGCTTGGTACGCCGCGATGTGCGCCTTCTCGCCGAAGCCGGCACCGGCGACGCCAACTTTGTAAAGCACTATCGCGTGCCCGTCACGGCGTAATCCGCGATCACGGACGTTAAGATGTCGAGCCCCTGATCGAGCCGTTCCTCGGAAATCGTTAAAGGCGGCATGATCGCGATGACCGCGCCTTCGGCGAAGGCCATCAACTTGTGCCGTAAAGCGTCTTGGACGATTGCTTGCGCGGTCTGGACATCGCGCATCTCCACGCCCCAAAAGAGTCCGCGCCCGCGAACGTCAACAACGCTATCCTTACCGCGTAGCGTTTCGAGCCGGTGTTGGACGCGTTCGCCAAGTTCGCGCGCCCGTTCGGGAAGCCGACGACGTTGGAGTTGATCAATTGTTGCTAAAGCGGCCGCGCATCCCATCGGGTTTCCGAGAAATGTGGAAGTGTGCAGCGCTTCGCTGCCTGCCGCCGGCCATGCATCCATGATCTGCGGCTTTGCAATTGCCGCTGAAATTGGAAATCCATTGCCGAGCGCTTTTCCGACGCACATGATATCGGGAACGACTTGCTCGTGTTGGGCGGCGAAGAACGCGCCGGTCCGTCCCAAGCCGGTGTAGATCTCATCGAAGATCAGGACGACGCCCTCTTCGTCGCAGAGCGCTCTCAGGGCCCGCAAGAAGCCGTCCGGCGGCAGAACGATGCCGCCGCGGCCTTGGATCGGCTCGACGATCAGCGCGCCAACCGCGCGATCGTCCCGCAATTTCTCTCGAATCGCGGTCATCGTGCGATCCACCGCTGATTGACCACCTGCGCGCGGATAATCGAAGAAGATGCCGCGATGCGTTAACGCCGGCTCGAACGGCTTGCGAAAGAAGGGCAGCCCGCAAACCTCGAGCGCGCCCAGCGAGAGGCCGTGGTAGGCGCCGTTGAAGGCGATGATCCCAGGCCTTCCATTATATAGGAGCGCGGTTTTGAGCGCCGCTTCCACCGCTTCGGTGCCTGTCGAACAGAGCAAGCTCTTTGAAAGGTCGCCCGGCGAAATCTCAGCCAATTTTTCGAGCAACTGCCCGAGCAGGCCGGCCGGATAGAGATCGCCCATCGCGTGCATCAGCCGAGCAGCCTGATCGCCGATAGCCCTTGCAACGTTCGGATTCGAATGCCCAAGCGCGGCGACGCCGAACGCCGCGCACAGATCGAGGTAGGCATTGCCATCAACGTCGATGATGCGCGCATCCTCCGCTGACTCCCAGAAAATCGGCGAATGCGTGGCGACATGGGCGCCGCGAGACCCGTATCGCTCGAGCAGCGCTGCAAGCCGCTGCGACTTCAGTCCCGGAGATGCAGGGCTCATAATTCGCGGTCGATCCAGCGAATAAAATCTGTGATTCTGCCTCGGCCACCATGATTGCCGGCCGGTGAAGGTTTTTGCAGCTCGCCGAAGCGCGTGAGACGAACCGCACCTGATTCGAGTGCCATCTGCACGATATCGGGCCGCTCGTCGGAGAGCGCAAACGCTTCGAGTGCGATGCCGTGGTCCGTGAAACGGCGCAACGCGTCGCCCGGTTCATCCACCGCAATCACGGGAATGCATCGCGGTGCGAAGGGCGGAGGCTGTTCGGCCGGCGGATCCAAAATGACGACGTAATCATCGCCCGCAAAAACCGCGCCTTGACCCAGCGATGCGCGAAACGCAGCTGCGTTGCGGGCGGCTAAGAAGCGCGCTTCACCAAAAGCGTCCTTCGCACCGCGCGGGAACAGTTCACCGGCGTTTTTCAGGGCCGCCGCAAAGCGCTGCGCGACACTTCTTAGCGTTGTCAGCACCTTCGACAAGGAGCATGTGCAGCGACATGCAGCCTTCCGTTTCGTAGAGCACCGCATCGAGCGCCGCGTTCTCGAGCAGCTGATCCAGCGTTCCAGATCGCGCCGCATCCGACGAGATATAACCCGCGCTGGCTCTCGAGCCAAAACCGACAAAGCGTGCATCGGCATTGCAGGCATTGCGAAGGTGAGCCAGCGTGTCATCGTTGCCGAAAGCAACGACGCACGAAAATCGGCGGAGAAAATCCGGCTGCACGTCATGCGAGCTGAAGGCTTCGGCGTGCGCCGCATGCCCGAACGACTTATCATGCTCTTCCAATGTGCGGAAGAATGCGGCGATAAGATTGTCTTCACGATCTTTGACGGTGACGTCGCATTTTGCGCAGAGCGCATAGAGTGCGGGCAGGAGCGCGACGCCGACCGTCGTCCGGCTCGCGATGACGCATACCTCGCCGACGGCCTTTGCAAAGCCATCCGGGCGGCCGTCGCGCGCGACAAATCGATCGAGCGCATCGATGCTCCCAATTTCGGCGCAGATCGTCGCCGTTAATGAATGGCGGGTGATCGATGCAAAGAGTTGATCGAGCGCAAATCGCACGACCGGTGCCGAGTACCCGGTTCTCGCTTCGATCGCCCGAGCGCATTGCCGGCGGGGCGGATAGCTCGGATCGGCCCACGTTTGGGCGCTTGCAGCGAGCGCTTCGATAATCGCAGTCGCGGGAAGCTGGCGCAGCGCGCCGCGGATCAGCGGACGCTCGACCATAACTCCTCGGCGTCCAGCGAGCACCCGCGCAACTCGGCGTCGCTCGAGCGGCCGCACATCACAAAACCGCCACCGCTCTGGTACGCTACGTCGTCGGTCGCGATCGCGATTGCGGAGCTGCGATTTGCGAGGTCAACGTGGACGAGCGTTCCTTTCGCTCCAGCGGTGACATCGCGACCGCGTGGATCAACGATACGCCAGCGTAACCATGGAGGCGAGACTTTTACGCGTTCGGCGTCCCGACGGCTTTCGATCGAGTCATAATACTGGCTCGTCAACTCGGTCATGCCGTATTCCGCAATAATGGCTTGGATTTCGATGCCGAAGCGATCTGCGAGAAGACGGTAAAATTCGCTGCGCTCGATTTCTCTTCGCGCGGCCTTTGAAGCCGCCGGTCTCTATGATGCGGGATCGAGGCGGCAGCTCAAAGCGCTCCTTTCGCGCCTGCAACTCATCGAGAAGAATCACCAGCATGAATGCGGTGCCGGTGATACAAACGGCGGCCGCTTCCGCCGATCGCGCATCGCACATCTTTGATAAACGCGTCGACCGCAGGAACCTGGTCATCGACATACCAGCCATCGCGGCCGTCACCGCGCTCTCGCGTAACGACTTCCATCATGTACGAAAGCGATGACTGCGGTTTATCGCGCCAGCGTGGCAACATGTTGAGATAGCGTAAATCCGAACCCTGTGAAAGAATCGCGCGATCGAATCCGGCTAAGAGTGACGCACGATAGAGCGCGGCGTTTTCCATCAAATGCTGGCCCCGTTCGCCCCACGGTCGTACCGCTCGTCTCAAACTGCAAATCGGCGTTCTGCGGAGGAAAGGTTGCAAGAGTCGCATCTTTGAATGCGCTGACCGGCACGGCCGGAATCTCTTGCCACCCAGCCGGCAATGTTTCCGGCGTCACTCCTAGCGATGCGCAGAATCGTGCATACGGCGCATTATAGCGCAGCTGGTGCGCAAAAATTCGCAAAGCAAGCGAACAAAAGGGGTCATCAGTCCTTGAAACGTCGGCCTCTTGCCACCTCGGCGATCGTAGCCAGGATTTCGGCATCAAGCGCGGCCGCCTCAGTGCGGTAGTCGATGCTGAGGTTCACCGGTCAATCTCGGAGCAAGCGGGCCTGCAAACAAACGGATAGCCACATCGGTCATTGGTTCCATAGCGTGCCCGAGAGGCATGCGAGCCGGCGGGTAAAACGGTAGAGCCGGAACCTCCGAACGAAAGGATCTTCGCTCCATGGGCATGACGCTCACCGAAAAAATTCTCGCGCGCCACGCGGGCCTTGATCGAGTCTCCCCTGGCGAAATCATCAACGCCAAAGTCGATCTCGTCTTGGCGAACGAACTCTCGGCCGCGGTCGCAATTGCTGCATTCCGAAACCTCAAGGGCGCGACAAGAGTCTTCGACCACTCGAAGATTGCGCTCGTTGAAGATCACTTCGTTCCGGCAAATAACGCGCAATCCGCGAAACTCGCGCAGTTGATGAAAGAATTCGCCGCCGAACAGCAGATCGAAAATTTCTTCGACGTGGGTCGCGGTGGAATCGAACACGTCGTATTGCCTGAAGAGGGTCTCGTTGCGCCTGGCGAGCTGATCGTTGGCGGTGATTCACATACCTGCACGTACGGAGCGTTCGGCGCCTTCGCCACGGGAATGGGATCTACCGATGTCGCAGCCGCGTTCGCGCTTGGCGAAGTTTGGCTCAAGGTGCCGGCATCGATCAAGCTCGTCTATAGCGGCACGCCCCGGGACGATGGTTTACGCCAAAGATATCATGCTCAAGACCGTCGGCACGCTTGGCATCGACGGCGCAACCTATCGCGCCATCGAGTATCACGGGACAACGGTCGACGAACTTTCGATCACAGGCCGTATCACGATGGCCAATATGGCGATCGAGTGCGGTGCAAAGAACGGCATCTTTCACGCTGACGAAAAGACGATCGCATACGTGAAAGAGCGGACAGATCGCCCGTTTACGATCGAGAAGGCGGACCCGGATGCGCAGTACGAGCGCGTCGTTGAGATCGATATCGGCGCACTTGAACCGCAAATCGCTTTTCCGCATCTGCCCGAGAACGTTCATCCAATCAGCGACGTCAAAGAGGATGTCGCGGTCGATCAAGTCTTCATCGGTTCGTGCACGAACGGATATATCGAAGACTTGCGGATCGTCGCGCGCATTCTTCGAGGGCAAGCGAATCGCGCCGTCGTTGCGCGTGATCGTCAATCCCGGTTCGCAGAAAGTCTACATGCAAGCTGCGGACGAGGGAATTCTCAAGACGCTCGTCGCCGCTGGTTGCGCGGTCAATACGCCGGGTTGCGGAGCGTGCTTCGGTGGCCACATGGGAACGCTCGGCGACGGCGAGCGCTGTATCTCGACGACGAACCGCAATTACGTCGGCCGGATGGGATCGCCTAAGGCGGAGATCTACCTTGCTTCGCCGGCGACCTGCGCCGCATCGGCACTGGCCGGAAAGATCACCGATCCGCGCACGCTTTCATTGGTAGCCGTTTAGGAGAACCATGGCCGCAAAGACATTAGCCGGGCACGCGCACCGTTACGGCAAGAACGTCGACACCGACGTCATCATTCCGGGGAAGTATTGCAGCATCACGGATCCGGCCGAACTCGGCAAACATGCGCTCGAGGGACTTGATCCGGAGTTTTCATCCAAAGTGCAGCCGGGCGATTTGATCGTGGCCGAGACGAATTTTGGCTGCGGCTCGAGTCGTGAAGTTGCGCCGATCGCGATCAAAGGTGCCGGCGTGTCCGGTGTCATCGCGAAGAGTTTCGCGCGGATTTTTTACCGCAACGCACTGAACATCGGCCTGCCGATCTTTGAAAGTCCACAAGCCGTCGAGGACATTGCGTCAGGCGATGAGATTGAGATCGAACCGGCGAGCGGCATGATTCGAAACAAGACGCGTGGCCGCGAATATCAAGCCGCCGCATTTCCGCCGTTCATGCAATCGCTGATCGACGCCGGTGGTCTTCAGGCCTATGTGGAGCAGCGGCTCGCGCGAGCAAGCGGCCCTTCAACCCGGTTCGGGACAAGCTCCGGCCAAAGACTAAACCCTAAGGCGGGGTGAGCGTTCCTCCGCCGATGCCGCCGGGCACCGGCGAGATCGTGTCGATGAAGCGATACTTCGGCCGGTACGCTGCCGTAAACGCAATCGATTGCGCGCCGTCTTGCATCATGCCGACCATGTCGGTCGTGCCGTCGACCGTTCCGTTGAAGACCATCGTTGAACCGTCATCGCGCGTCACAACAAGGTGGATCGTCTTTGCGTCGAGTGAACCGGTGACGGGATACTTCTTATTGTTGTGCTCGTTATCGAGAAACTGGCCGCTGATCGCGTTGCCGGATTGTTTCAGTTGGAAATGGTCGTACGTCGTTGAGCCGTCTTGATGTTGAATCTGAACTTCCCAAACGCCATCAAGGCCCTTGCGATTCGGATCGGGCGTAGGCGTCGCATCCGGACTCGGCTCGTGTCTGAACCTGCGGCTGCGGCCCGGTGGGCGGGTACGTTTGAGCGAGTGCAGCAAACGGCGCCAAGACGATGGCGGCAATGAGGAGCGGAAAGAAGTTACGGTTCACTTAGGTCGGCCTCCGTGGTTTTCCAGTCGGAGTCTTCGCGGTTTATCTTCGGGCAGCGCTGTGGATACGCCGCTTGCTCTGATTACCCCACCGCGCCTTGCCCGTTAGCGGGGCCCGGGTTGCGCCGTCTGTTACAATGGGGGAGCTGTGAAAGCGAAGATTCACCCGAAATGGTACCCAGAAGCACGGGTCCACTGCGCCTGCGGCAACACCTTTGTCGCCGGTTCGACCGTGCCGGAGATCGCGGTCGAGATCTGCTCGTCGTGCCACCCGCTCTTCACGGGACAACAGAAATTCGTCGATACGGCAGGACGTGTCGATAAGTTCAACCAGCGCGTCGCCTCGGCTCGCCGCAAGCAGGAAGAAGCGGCGGAGCGCAAAGCGCGCAAGGAGCAAAAAACAGCCGAAACCGCGCTGTAACGCGGCCAGTGTTCGAGGGAGCGGGTTGCGCATGCGCAGCTCGTTTTTCTTATTATTATGGATCGATATGAACGGTTAGAGACGACGCTCAAACGCTTCGAAGAGATCGAGGCGGAGCTCGCACATCCCGGCGAGTACGATCAGGCGCGCGTTACGGCGCTAGCCAAAGAACGCACTGCGCTGGAAGAATCGGTCGAGACGTACCGTAACTACAAAGCGACGCGCGAAGCGATCGACGCCAATGCGGAATTGCTGCGCGAAACCGACGATCCGGAGCTCCGAGCGCTGGCGCAAGAAGAAGACCGCATTTTGCGGGACCGCCAGCGAACGATCGAGCAGCAATTGCAGGCGCTGCTCGTACCCAAAGACCCGAACGACGAGCGAGACGTCTTCATCGAGGTTCGCGCGGGTGCCGGGGGGACGAAGCGAGCATCTTCGCTGCCGATCTGGCGCGAATGTACATGCGCTACGCCGAGTCGCAGAAGATGAAGACCGAGACGGTGTCGATGAGCGAAAGCGAGTCAGCCGGTTACAAAGAGATCGTCTTCGCCGTCAAGGGCCACGCGCCGTACAAAGATTTCAAACATGAATCCGGCGTCCATCGCGTGCAACGTGTTCCGGTCACAGAAGCCGCGGGCCGCGTCCATACGAGCACGGCGACCGTCGCCGTGCTGCCCCTCATCGAGGAAGACACGGCGAAGTTCGAGATCGACCCGAAAGATCTCGAGATCGACACCTTCAAAGCCAGTGGTGCGGGCGGGCAGCACGTTAATAAAACGGAGAGCGCGTACGCATCACGCACGTACCGACGGGAATCGTCGTTGCCTGCAGCGAGGAGCGGTCGCAACTCCAGAATCGCGTCGCGCGCGATGCAGATGCTGCGTAGCGTTCTGTACGATCGCAAACGTCGCGAGGCGCAAGAAGCGGTCGGCTCGATGCGTCGCTCACAAGTTGGCACCGGCGATCGCTCCGAGAAGATTCGCACGTACAACTTTCCGCAAGATCGCATCACGGACCATCGTCTCAACCAAAGCTTCGGCAATCTGCGCGGTGTGATGGAAGGCAATATCGGTCACATCATTGAGGAGCTGCAGAAAGACGAGCGCGCTCGTCTGCTCGCCGGCGAAGAAGGCGCGGCTTAAATGATGACGGTACGAAATCGTTATCTTCGGCGGAGTCCCAGTGTCATGCTGAGCTTGTCGAAGCATGACTTAGCGTAATGTCACATTCGACGCCGCTCAGTGCAGGCTAGGCTCAGCATGACACCGGGACACAGCGTTTGACTAGATGATGACGCTAGTTCGACTACCCGCATGACAATAAGAGAGGCGCTTCAGTGGGCGATCAGCGACCTGCGCGCGCACGAGCGCTTCCGTGCGGATAGATGCCTACCGTTTGCTCGAGCACGTACTGGGTCAAACCTCGTCGGAGTTGATTGCCAACGATTCAGCGACGCTCTCCGAAAAGGAGCGAGAGCGACTTGTTAAAGCCGTTGAAAAACGGCGATCTGGCGTTCCGATCGCGTATATTACGGGCAGGTCCGGCTTCTTCGGCGCGATGTACGATGTCAATGAAGATGTGCTCATCCCGCGCCCGGAGACCGAGCATCTTGTTGAAGCCGCGTAAAATTCTTGCGCAATCGCGCCGGCGGCGACGGCGAAGAAGTCAAGGTGCTCGACATCGGCACCGGCAGCGGCGCAATCGCGTGCGCAATTGCATCAGCATTGCCGCAAGTCACCGTTTATGCGACGGATATCAGTACTGCGGCCATCGGCGTCGCGCGAAAGAACGCGATGCGGCTCAGCGTTGATCGACGATGCGAATTCTTTGCCGGCGACCTGATCGCACCGGTGCACGGTCAACAGTATGCGTGCGTGGTTGCAAATCTGCCGTACGTGCCTACATCAGAGTTGCCGCGAGCGCCCGATCCGACGGCCGTTGAGCCGCGTGGCGCGCTCGATGGCGGAGCCGACGGGCTGGAGCTGTACCGGCGCCTGATGCCGCAGTTGCATGCTCTGCTCGCGCCGGAAGCGCTGTGCTGCTTGAAGCGGCCCCGCCTGTGATGAGCGAACTCTCGTTTTTGTGCCGGCGACACTTCCCGCAAGCGCACATCGCCGTGCATCGCGATTACGCGCAGCTCGAGCGCTTCATCGCGGTTGAGAACAGGCCGTGCTACGCGCAGCGCTGAATAAGGTCATCCCGTAATGGCGAAATTCGTCTTCTTCACCGGCGGCGTCGTGAGCTCGCTGGGGAAGGGGATCACGGCGGCCTCGCTTGGCCGCCTCCTCAAGAGCCGCGGGGTCAGCGTTTCGATTCAGAAGCTCGATCCGTACATCAATGTCGATGCCGGAACGATGAACCCGTATCAGCACGGCGAGGTCTTCGTGACCGACGACGGCGCGGAAACGGACCTCGATCTTGGCCATTACGAGCGATTCATCGATGAGAACCTCTCGCGAGCGAACAACGTCACCGCCGGTCAAATTTACGATTCGGTCATTGAAAAAGAGCGTCGCGGCGACTATTTAGGCGCGACCGTTCAGGTCATTCCGCATGTCACCAACGAGATCAAAGCGCACATCAAGCGCGTTGCGGAAGAGAGTCACGCCGACGTCTGCATCGTTGAAGTCGGCGGGACGGTGGGCGACATCGAATCCTTGCCGTTCTTGGAAGCGATTCGTCAAATTCGCTACGACGTCGGCGATGAAAACGTCATGTTCGCTCACCTCACGCTCGTCCCGCATCTGGGTGCCGCTGATGAACAGAAGACCAAGCCGACGCAGCACTCCGTACGGGAGCTGCGAGCGATTGGGATTTCACCGGATGCCATCGTTTGCCGCACGCAATCCGCCAGAGCGATGTCGATGGAGCTCAAAGAGAAGATTGCGCTCTTCTGCGATGTCTCAGCGAGTGCGGTCGTGCAAAATGCCGACGCGATGACGATTTACCAAGTGCCCTTACACCTTGAAGCGGAAGGCCTGGCGCAAGCGGTCGTTCGCAAGCTGCACCTGACGCACGCGGAGCCGGCACTCGAGGACTGGGCCGCCATCGTCGATCGCATCATGCTGCCCAAGCGCCGCGTTCGCGTTGCGCTGATCGGCAAGTATGTCGAGCTCAAAGACGCGTACATCTCGATCACCGAAGCGCTTCACCACGCAGGGGTGGCGCATAATGCGCACGTCGAGATCGCGCGCGTTGATTCGGAGACCGTTGAAAACGAAGGCGTCGGCGTGCTGCACGACTGCCATGGTATTTTGGTTGCGCCTGGATTCGGGGCGCGCGGTGTCAAGGGAAAACTCCGCGCGATCAAGCATGCGCGCGAAAATAAAGTTCCGTTCCTCGGGATTTGCTACGGCATGCAGCTCGCGTGCGTCGAATTTGCACGTAACGTTTGCGGGCTGGGCGAGGCAATGACCAGCGAGGTTGATGAAACGACCCCGGATCCGGTCATCGACTTCTTGCCCGAACAGCGAAATCTTGAGTTGATGGGCGGCACGATGCGCCTTGGCGCCTATGCGTGCACGTTAGAGCCAGATACGCTGGCGGCAAGGGCGTACGGCGAAATGGAAATCAGCGAGCGGCATCGGCACCGTTACGAGTTCAACAATCGCTATCGCGACCTGTTTGCCGAAAACGGCATGCGTTTCTCCGGCTACCATCGCGTCGGAAAGACGACTCTGGTTGAGGTAATCGAGCTTCCCGCCGATCTGCATCCCTGGTTCTTGGGAACGCAAGCCCATCCGGAATTCAAGTCGCGGCCGAATCGGCCGGCGCCGCTCTATCGCGACTTCATCGGCGCGACGCTCGTGCACGAGGGATCCGCCGAACAGCGCACGCTCGCGCCGCCTGTTACGAGCTGAATCCACAAGACATTACCGCGGTCATCCTAACCAAAGACGAACGGCAGAATCTGCCGCGCGTCTTGGATAGCTTGCCGCCCGAGTGCGCGATCTTAGTCGTTGATGCGAACTCCAAGGATCGCACGGCCGAAATCGCGCGGGAACGGGGGGCCCAAGTTCTCGAGCGCGAGTGGCGAGGCTTTATCGACGCGCGGCTCTTCGCGCTGGCCGCGGTGCGCACCGCATGGACGCTGATGATCGATGCCGATGAAGCGCTCGACGCGAGGTTGCGGCGGGCCGTTCTGGACGCAGACGGAGAAGCGCAAGCGTATCGCGTCGCAAGAACGACGTTTTTCTGCAGGCCGGCCGATGCGGTTGTGGACGAACGAACGGATCGTCCGTCTCTTTCAGACGCACCGTGGGATTTTGCGCTCACGTGCGGTGAGCGACGATGCGCAGGTGCACGAAGTTTGGTCTGTTCCCGGCCGCGTCGACGATCTGCCCGGCGTTTTGCTGCACTTTTCCTATCCCAGCGCAGCATCGTACCATGCGAAATTCGAACGCTATACCGACCTCGAGTCGGCGGCGATAACGGCGACCCCATTTAAAGTTGCCGCCGAAGAACTGCGCTCGCTCCTGCGGTTTCTCTACTTAACGATCGTTCGCGGTGCACTGCTGGATGGGTGGCGCGGGTTGTTTGTGGCATGGTGGTCGGCACGCTACCGCGCGACGGTATTTCATAAAGCGCTCGTGCGGCGGACGTGAAAGCTCCTTCGAGCGCGCTCAGGACCAGAGTTGGGCTCGATCGCCGCTTGACTCGTCAGATGTCGGTCGGAATGAAGCGCTATGCGATTGAACTCGCCGCTCGGCTGCCGCAAGTGGCGCCCGAATTCGAATTCGTCACGTTCGAAGAGGGCAAGAACTTTGGTTTAGCAGAGCACGTTGCGTTGCCGCGAGCGATGCGTAAAGCGCGCATCGACTTGGCGCACTTCCTTTCGTTCTACGCACCGGTTCTTGCGCCGCGGCCATACATCGTGACGATTCACGACCTGATCCATCTGCGCTTTCCGCAGTTCTTCAAGGCAAAAGTGGGTCCGTACTATCGCACCGCTGTGAAGTTCTTGGCACGCCGAGCGGCCCGCGTGATCACGGACGATGAGCGGACCGTTTTCGATCTCGAGCGTTTCTTGAAGGTTGAGCGTTCACGCGTTCGCGTCGTCCCGCTCGGTGTCGAAGACCGTTTCTTGAGGGAGGCCACGCCTCGAGCGGCGCCGCGTCCCTATTTTCTCTACGTTGGAAACCATCGCGCGCACAAAGATTTGCCCACGCTCTTTGAGGCGTGGGCCGGCTTGCCCGAACGTTATGAGTTCGATCTCTATTTAACCGGCCACAACGATCTCGATATGCAGCTCATCAAATGGCAACGGCCGTCGCGCCGGATCGTCTTTCTCGGCGAAGTGCGGCCCGAAGAGTTGCCGCCGCTCTATGCCGGCGCGCGTGCGCTCGTTCATCCTTCATTGCGTGAAGGGTTCGGCTTGCCGATCGTAGAGGCAATGGCGTCGCGGACTGCGGTCATCGCATGCGAGGATGCGGTGCCCGCAGTCTTAGAGACGCGTCTCCTGACGTTTCCGCCTCGTGATGCCGGCGCGCTTCGCACGCGCATGGAGTGGCTGATTGAGGACGAGGGGCTGCGGACTGCTCTCGTCAATGAAGGTCGTGCCCGTGCGCAATTTCTGACGTGGGATCGTTGTGCGCGCGCTACTGCGGATGTCTATCGTGAGGTTTTGGAGGAGCAAAGGTGAGCTTACGAGCTCTTGGCATTGCCGTTTCGATCGTCGCGATCGCGCATTTTCCGGCGATTGCGAAGACCGGTCATCATGCGGCGCCGTCGCCGAACGAAATCGCCGTTTCGATCAACGGTGCGCCGCTCAACGTTGAACCGCCGCCGCGTTTTGTGGGCGGACGGTTGCTCGTGCCGGTCAGGCGAATTCTCGACGCGTTGGGACTGCCCTTCGACCAGCGCGGCAAGTCGATCACGACCCAAGCCGGCGACCGAACGATCACGTTGACATCCGGCTCGGAGCTCAAGGGCGTTCTGTACGCGCCGCTGCGCTTCTTTAGTGAAGGTTTGGGTGCCAGCGCCGAATACGATCGGCGCGGAAATAAAGTCGAGATCATCTCCGGTTCGGTCGGACATTCAAGCCTCGTTTCCGTTTCCGGCGGCGCGCGCGAATACACGGGCGAGGTGCAAGCGGTGGACAACGATTCGCGGCCGCCCTCGATCACCGTAACGAGCGGGGCATCCGTCAAGACGCTGCGCATCTCACCTGGCGCTCATTTTTTGATCACTGATGTTGCTGCGAATACGACGGTTCCGGGTTCCCTGGAAAGCGTTCATGTCGGAGATTATGCGAAGATATCCGTGCGCAAAGACGGCTCGATCGATCGCGTCGTCGACTCCTTCGCTTCCTCACGTGGAAAGATCGCTGCGCTGAGCGGCAGCACGATCTTGTTGAACGATGGTCAAGTGATCGTCCCGAGCGGCGTGACCGCGCTCTCGCTCAACGGGCAGGGAGCGCACACGAGCGATTTGCAGGTCGGCGATGATGTTGATGTTCGCTACAATCTGGAATCCTCTGAAGTCCGTGAAATAATCGCTACGCGCAGAGCGCCCACGGGAATGGTCGCAGCCGGGTTTGTCGAGATCGAATCGATCGAACCTTCGGTGAGCCATCCGCTGCGGCAAGGCGATTCGTTTTCGATTCTGATGAAAGGCACGCCGGGTGGAGAGGCGACCTATGACGTCGGTGCGTATTTCGCGGGCTTACCGCTCAGGGAAACCTCGCCTGGAACCTACACCGCACGCTACACGATTCCGCGGGGCGCAAATTTCGCGGCCGCTCCAATCTTCGGGCATTTGAACGTCCACGGCACGCAAGCGCCGACGGCGCAATCGATGGGCGAGATCTCCGCCTCAAGTTTGCCGCCCGGCGTTGGTGACATCGCGCCGGAGCAAGGACAGACCGTCAACAATCCGCAGCCCAGCATCTACGCGACATTTACCGCCGGTGCGGTTCCGATCAGCGCTTCAAGCATCGTCTTGGTCGTGAACGGCCACGATGTGACCGCAAGCAGCACGCGAACGACGAAATTTATCGAATACCATCCGTTGTCTACATATGGAGATGGGCCGGTTCGCGTGATGGTACGCGTGGGGGACGCGGCAGGCAATTCGACTTCGAAGAGTTGGACGTTCACCGTCAGAATGCATTAAGAAGATGAGATTTGCGATCGCGCTGGTCTTCGTTTTGACGTTAGCCGGTTGCGGCGGCGGAGGCAGCGCGGGTGGCAACGGCGCTTCAACGCTCGTGGTCGCCCGTGTCAAAGATGCCGTGATCCTCGATCCGGCGCAAGCGACTGACGGTCTTTCTCTGAACTTGACGCAAGAGGTGCTGTGGGGCCTCGTGCGCTTCAAACCCGGCAGCTTTGACATCGAGCCGGCGCTGGCGCAAAGTTGGAAATCATCGCCCGACGGCAGACGGTGGACTTTCACGCTGCGAAAAGGCCTGAAGTTCTCGGACGGAACGCCGGTTGATGCGGGCGCCGTGAAGTGGAATTTCGACCGTTGGCGCTTGCCGAACAATCCGAACCACGGCAACGACACGTACCAATATTACGCCGCGATGTTCGGCGGTTTCCCCGGCATCATCGCGGACGTTTGGGCGCCGAACGCAACGACGGTAACTTTTACGCTGGCGAGGCCGCTCGCGCCGTTCTTGCATGATGTCGCAATGCCGTCGTTCGCGATCGGATCGCCGACGGCGATTCGCGCTTCGCACGAGGCGTTCGCTCAACAACCGGTCGGTTACGGCCCGTACACCGTAGCGGAATGGGTCAAGGACGACCACATCACGCTGCAAGAGAATCCGCTCTTTAAATGGACGACCAAACCGGCATACACAACGATCATCATTCGCGATATCCCAGACCAAGCGACGAGCGTCCTCTCCTTGCAAAAAGGTGACGTCGACGTCTTGACGGATCCGCGCCCGGACGATGCGGCGCAGCTTGCAAAGCAAAAGGGCATCACGATTTACCAACAACCGAGTAATAACAACTCCTACGTCGCGATGAACTTGGAGAAGGCGCCGTTTCAAAAACTTGAGGTACGACGGGCGATTGCCTACGCGATGAACGTGCCTCAGATCGTTCACGCTTTCTATAGCCAAGGCGCAATCGTGGCCGACAATTGGACGCCGCCGAAGATGCTGGGCGCGAATCCGTCGGTGAAGCATTATGCCTTCGATCCGGCGCGAGCTCGGTCGCTGGTTGCGCAAGCGGGCGCGGCGAATTTTTCAACGCAACTCTACTATCCGACCGCGCCGCGGCCGTACATGCCCGAGCCGCAACGCATCGCCGAGGCGATTCAGGCCGATTTGAAGGCCGTCGGAATCACCGTCACGCTGGCGCCGTTCGAATGGGGCGTCTTCTTGAGCAAAATTCGAAACGGCGAGCACCCGATGTGCTTGATCGGCTGGTCCGGTGACAACGGTGATCCGGATAATTTCTTTTATCCGCTGCTCGATCAGGATAGCGCGCATAAACCGAATGCGCAGAACTATTCATTCTGGCGCGATCCAAACTTCCACAAGTTGATGCTCGCGGGACAAGCGACGCCGGACGATGCGAAGCGTGCGGCGATTTATCGGCAGGCAAATGCGATGGTGTTCGACCAGGTGCCGGCGGTTCCAATCGTTCATACGACGGTGCCGGTTGCGTTCAAATCCTCGATTGGCGGTTACATACCGCGCCCCGATACTGCGATCAACTTTGAGTTGCTGAAGCCGAAAGCATAGTGGCGACTCCACAAGAGCCCGGCTGCATCTTCTGTAAGATCATAGCCGGAGAAATTCCGGCACGCGAAATCTTCAGGGACGATCACATCGTCGCGATCGAAGACGTCAATCCGCAGGCGCCTACGCACGTTCTCGTCCTGCCGGTGATACATGCCAAGAACGGTTCCGCATTTCTCGACCAGGCGGATCCGCAATATGTTGCGTCGCTGTTCAAAAAAGCCGCAGAGATTGGTCGCGCGGGAAGCCATGACGGTTTTCGTCTTGTGATCAATGAGGGAGCGCAAGGCGGTCAGACGGTCGACCATTTGCACATCCATGTGCTCGGCGGCCGGCACATGCGTTGGCCGCCTGGTTAAAATAACGGGTCATCAGCCACTATCGCCTGCGCTTGTCGAAGGGACGCGCGCTGTGTTAAAGTGTGCAAGGCCCAAAAACACCGGCCGATTTTTGCATCCTTTTCCGAGCTGGTCCTATAGCTTGTCGAAGGATTGAGCTGAAGGGAGGGTTGTAAAGAATGGAAGTCCGCGTTGCTCCGGGGGAGACAATCGAGAGCGCGCTGCGCCGTTTCAAGAAAGCCACCCAGAAGGCCGGCGTCTTGGCTGAGGCGCGCAAGCACGAGCACTACGAGAAGCCCAGCGTTCGCCGTAAGAAGAAGTCAGCAGCCGCACGCAAACGCCGCACTTAGTGTAGTGGCGGCGCTCAAAGATCGCATCCAAAGCGAACTGCAGGATGCCATGAGAAAGCGAGATCAACTTCGGGTCGACACATTGCGGTCGGCCCTTTCTGGTTTTACGTACAAGCGAACCGAAGCCGGCAAGGAGCTGAGCGAAGCGGATGAACTCGACGTCGTTCGGCGCCAGGTAAAGCAGCGCAATGATTCGATCGCGGAGTATCGTCGTGCGAAGCGCGAAGACCTCGCATCTAAGGAAGAGCGCGAACGCGATATTCTGACCGTGTATCTGCCCGCGCAGAAATCCGCGGAGGAGATTCGCGAGATCGTGCGCGCAGCGCTGACAAACATTCCACCGGAGGGCCGGAATCAAGGCGCCGCGATGAAGACCGTCATGCCGCAGCTTAAGGGCCAAGCCGACGGCAATCTGGTCCGGCAAATCGTTGCGGAGGAACTCGGCTAGACGATGCAACTTTGGCAGGCGGTCGAAAGTAGCTAAGACCGTGCTACGCCTTCGCGGGCTCATCTTTGCCGGGCTCATCGCCGCCGGCTGTGCCGGATTACTGCTTTCAGGTCGTGGCGGTGCGGAGCAAAACTCGGTCGTCATCATTCCGATTCACGGCACGATCGATGAGGGCATGGCGCATCTCGTGCAACGTGCCGTCCAAGATGCGAACGCTAGCGGCGCGCGTGCAATCGTTCTCGACATCAACACGTTCGGTGGCCTTGTCTCTGCAGGGACTGAGATTCGCGATGCAATGTTCACAGCGCGCATGCCGACGATCGCCTACATCTCCGAGCGCGCGGCGTCCGCAGGCGCACTCGTCGCGCTGAGCGCCCAGCATATCGCGATGGCCCCCGGAGCAAGCATCGGCGCCGCCGAGCCGATTCCAACGACCGTAAAGACGGTTTCCTACCTTCGCGCAGAGTTTGAATCAACCGCGCAGCGTAACCATCGCGATCCCAAAATTGCCGCTGCGATGGTCGATGTCAACGCGGATGCTCCGGATTACAAGAAGCATGGCGCAATTCTCACGTTGACAGCCGACGACGCAAAACGCGCTCGCATCGCGGATTCGATTGACATGTCGATGTCGGACGTGCTTCGCGACTATCATTTGCAAGGCGTGCCGACGACGACCGCGGAGTATTCGTTCGGCGAGCAGGTTGCGCGCTTCGCGACCAGCCCCGAAGTGAGCGGCTTGCTCTTGACGATCGGAATGCTTGGGCTCCTGATCGAGATGCAAACCCTGCACGGCATCGCCGGACTGATCGGCGTGCTAGCGTTTGCGCTGTTCTTTGGGACGCATATCTACGCGGGGTTCAGCAATGGCCTTGTCATCGGTTTGGCTGTCTTGGGCGTCTTCGGGATTCTCTATGAGTTGCACGTCGTGCCCGGACACGGAGCGCCCGGGATCTTGGGCGGGATAGCGCTCTTGCTCGCCGTGCTCTTGGCTTTCGGCATTCCGTTTTTCTTCGTCGCGATCCAAACGATTTCGACGGCGATCATTTTGACCGTCGCTTTGTTTTGGCTCGCTACGCGCTACTGGCCGGAGAACGCCTTCATGAACCGGCTGACGTTTGCCGCAGTTCAAGGCCCCGACTACGTCACGAGCCGTGACTTGACGTTCTTGCGCGGACAATCGGGAGTTGCGTCATCGTTCTTGCGCCCGGCGGGCGTGGCCACGATCGAAGGCAAGCGCGTGGATGTGCTGACGGAGGGCGATTTCATTCCGGCTGGAACGCCGATTCGCGTCTCTCGAGTCGAAGGCGCGCGTGTCTTCGTTAAGCCCGTAAGCTAGAGGAGAAGAAGTTTGGTCTATACCTTCGGCGCTATCGTGATTTTCTTCGTCGCGATCATCCTATTCTTCGTGTTCCTCTACTACTTTCCGATCGGATTGTGGATTCGGACGATGGCGGCCGGCGTACCGCTCTCGATCATCGCCTTGATCCGCATGCGACTGATCGGCATTCCGCCGAGCGTGATCGTCAACAACCTCGTTCGTGCGCGCAAAGCCGGCTTGCCGCTGACGGTCGATCAGATGCAGTCGCACTTTCTCGCGGGCGGCAACGTGGAGAACGTGACGCTCGCCATGATTGCGGCGCAACGTGCGCAGATTCCACTCGAGTGGCAGCGCGCTGCGGCAATCGATTTGGCGGGACGAAATGTTTTAGAGGCGCTGCAAACCTCGGTCAATCCGAAGGTC
This sequence comes from Vulcanimicrobiota bacterium, assembly GCA_963723515.1. GTDB lineage: Bacteria > Vulcanimicrobiota > Vulcanimicrobiia > Vulcanimicrobiales > Vulcanimicrobiaceae > JAFARW01. The sequence goes on along the minus strand of CAVRQT010000003.1, from coordinate 882,402 downwards.
ATTGAAACGCCGACCTTTCAGGGCGTTGCGCAAAACGGCATTCAGTTGAACGTCAAGGCGCGGATTACCGTGCGCAGCAACCTCGACCGGTATGTCGGCGGCGCCGGTGAACCGACGATCATCGCGCGCGTCGGTGAAGGCGTGGTTTCTGCGGTTGGCGCAGCAGTCGATCACAAAGAAGTGCTGGAGTACCCCGATCGCATTTCGAAGGCCGTGCTTGCCAAAGGCTTAGACGCCGGGACGGCTTTTGAGATCGTCTCCATTGACATTGCCGACGTCGACGTCGGGAAAAACATCGGCGCCGAGCTGCAGACCTCGCAAGCGGAGGCCGATCGCCGCATCGCGCAGGCCAAAGCATCCGAACGGCAGTACGCAGCGCAGGCTTCCGAACAAGAGCAGAAGGCGCAGACGCAGGCGATGCGCGCGAAAGTCGTGGAAGCCGAAGCAACGATTCCCGTTGCGATCGCGGGGGCGTTTCGCAGCGGAAATCTCGGCGTCATGGATTACTACCGTTTGAACAATATCAAGGCGGATACCGAGATGCGAGGCGCAATCGGCAACACGGTTGACAAGGCGCCCGAGCCGCCACCGCAACCACCACCACAACAGCAAAGATAAGATTTGGACGAATTAATCGAGCTTGCCGCCAGATCGCTCGCGCAACGGCGCAACGCAACGCAAACTTCTGAGTCTATGCGGACCGCTATCGCCGCATCTTAGAAGAACTTCGCGCGCGTGCCGCCGGGACGCAGCCGTTTGCAAGTCCCATCGCCGCTCCGCCGCCGCGCAACCAGCTGCTCCGCCGCCTCGGCCTGCCCCGCCTCCACCACCACCCGTCCCCCACCCCCATCGAAGGTCGCCGTCAGGAACGCGGACCGCTGCATGGACTCTTCGAAGGAGGGAACAGTTTAGTGCGGGCGGTCGTCGCGGCAGAAGTGCTGGATAGACCGCTGGCACTGCGGGAGAACGCGTACTGGCAGAAGCGGTAACAGAACGAAAAATCGACCTCGACGGGTTGCACGATCCCGTGAGGCTCTTTGGACAATTCGATCAGAACATCTCGGCGCTTGAAGCGGCCTTCCCGGTTTCGATTCATGTTGAAGGCAACGCGCTCATCGTCCATGGCGAGAAAGCGGCGGTCGATCGCGCACAACGCGCCTTTCGACGCATGCTCGATGCGGCGCTTAACGGCGCCACGCTGACGCCGGACGATGTCGCGCTAGCGGCGGCCGACGCGCTCGAGCCGCAAGAGGACGGCATTCCCGAAACGCTCTTCGTCGCGCATCGCGGCAGGGAGATTCGTCCGAAGACGCGCGGGCAACGCGCCTTCGTGCACGCGATCGATTCTCACGCTTTGACCTTCGGCATCGGGCCGGCCGGCACGGGCAAGACGTTCTTGGCGGTCGTGATGGCAGTTCGCGCTCTTCGCGACCGTAAAGTCGCGCGCGTCGTGCTTTCGCGTCCCGCGGTTGAAGCCGGTGAAAAGCTTGGTTTCCTTCCCGGCGACTACAAAGAGAAAGTCGATCCCTATCTGCGCCCGCTCTACGATGCGCTGGGCGAAATTCTCGATGATTCGCTCGTCGCGCGGTACATCGAACGCGGCGTGATAGAAGTTGCGCCGCTGGCGTACATGCGTGGACGAACGCTTGCCGACGCCTTTGTGATTCTCGACGAGGCGCAAAATGCGACGCGCGAACAGTTGAAGATGTTCCTCACGCGGCTCGGCAACGCGTCGAAGATGGTCGTCAACGGAGACATCACCCAGATCGACTTGCCGCGTGGCTCGACCGCCGGCCTCTTAGAAGTGTCTCGGCTCTTCGCCATGGTGCCGGACGTCGCGATCGTCTATCTCAACGAAACGGATTGCGTTCGGCATCCGCTGGTCGGCCGAATCATCCGCGCGTATAGTGCCCTTCGACAAGCTCAGGGTGACAGCGGCCGGGAGCACGACCCGATTCCGGGATGATTCATTATCGTAACCGGGTGCGACGCAGCGGCATCGACGCAAACGCTCTCAAGCGCACGGCTCGCGCAATCCTAAAGTCCATAGGTGAGCACGATGCGGCGCTGGGGTTATCACTCGTGGGCGATGACGAGATGCGCGAACTCAATCTGCGTTCATCGTGGCAAAGAGGGGCCGACGGACGTCTTGAGCTTTCCGCTCGCCGATGCTGGCGATCCCGCAGGTCCCGAGCGGTTTCTTGGAGACGTCGTGATCAGCGTTGATACGGCGCGCAGACAAGCAGCGGATTATGATGCGTCGCTCGAAGCGGAGATCCATCGTCTGCTGGTGCATGGCGTGCTGCACGTCGTTGGTCACGACCATCAGCGAGCAGATGAGCGAAAAAGAATGAAAGCAGAAGAACGGCGCATCGCTAAGGCGATCGGCATGCCGTGGCCCTACGCAAGATAATGTTGCAACAACATCCGCCGCCCGAACACCATACGCACGCGCACGAAGCGCATGGACCGGGCTACAAGCGCATCACGGAAAGCAAGTTCTGGAGCAGCTTCCACCACGCGTTTTCGGGCATCATCTACGCGGCCAAGACGCAGCCGAACATGCGCATCCACTTGATCATCGCGGCCGGGGTCTTGATTGCGACGCTCGCATTGCGGCTCGAGCGCAGTTATGTGATCGGCATCGTCATCCTGATCGCGCTGGTGCTGGCGCTCGAATTGGTCAACACGGCTGTTGAAGCGATCGTGGATCTGTTGACGGTCGCTCACCATCCGCTTGCGAAGACCGCCAAAGATGCGGCTGCCGGCGCCGTGTTGCTCGCGACGATGGCCGCGGTTGTGGTCGGCTACTTGGCGTTTTACGAGGGGATTTTCCGCAGCGGCGCACGCGTCTATGCGGCGCTCGCGCAGGTGCCCTCAAATACCGTGTTCGTGATCGTCGCGGTCGTCGTGATCGGAACGATCATTGCAAAAGCGCTTGTCGGGCGCGGTTCAGCTTTACAAGGAGGCGCTGTCTCAGGTCACACCGCGCTCGCCTTCTGCGCCGCGACGATCCTCTCGCTGATACTACCAGCGCCCGCTCGTCGCGCTGCTGGCCTTCGGGCTCGCGGCGCTCGTTGCGCAAAGTCGCGTCGAGGCCCAAATCCACAACGTCGCCGAGGTCACTTGGGGCGCGATTCTTGGCACCGCGGTTACGTTGGCGATTTACATGGTCGTCCGGCCCCATGTGCTATAATGGCCCCGCATTGATGAACGACGACCCCGACCCCCTACCTTCGGTTCTGCGGTCGCCGCGCCCATGAGCCCCGCGGTCCTCTGGCTCCAGGTGTTGATCCTGGTGCTTTTCATTATTGGGGCAGCATTTTTCGCGGCGTCTGAAGCCGCGCTCGTCTCCCTCTCGCGCGTGCGGGCAAAGGGAATGGTGGACCGTGGCTTGCGCCGCGCCCACGCCGTCGTCAAGCTCCAGGAAGATCGCAATCGGTCGCTGACGACGATCCTCGTCGGTAACACAATCGTGCTGCTCGCCGCCGACTCGCTTTCAACGTACCTCTTCATTCGAGCCGGTGTGCCGTCCGCAGCTGTGATCTCAACCATCATCATGGCAATCGTCTTTCTGCTCTTCGGCGAAATCATTCCGAAGACGGTTGCGGTCTCGGACAGTGATCGCTGGGCGCTCCGTTTAGCGCCCGCAATGTTATGGGTCTGCTGGCTGCTCACTCCGGTCGTGCAGAGTTTCTTGTTTGTTACGGATCTGTTGCTCCGGCCGTTCGGCATGCCGCATTCGCGGCAGATCTTCATAACAGAAGAAGATATCCGCGCGCTCGTCAACGTCGGCGCGGAGCAGAAGGTGCTGGAAGAACAAGAGCGCCAGATGATCCATTCGGTGATCGAGTTCGGCGATACAATCGTGCGTGAAGTGATGACACATCGCCAAGATGTCGTCGCGGTTGAGATCAACGACTCACCGCGCCGCGCGCTCGATCTTGTGATCGCGGAAGGCTACGCGAAGATTCCGGTCTTTGAGAATACGAAAGATGACATCGTCGGCGTCGTCCACGATCGCGAGTTGCTGATTAGCCTCGCAAACGGGACGCTTTCGTCGATGCCGTTGCGTGAGCTCATGCGCCCGGTGACACATGTGCCTGAAAACAAGAAGATCGCAGAACTCCTGCGCGAGATGCAACGCGACAAATTTTCGATGGCGATTGTCGTGGACGAATACGGCGGTACGGCAGGCCTAGTGACGATGGAAGATTTGCTTGAGGAAATCGTCGGCGAGATCCGCGACGAGCACGACGAAGGCGAAGAAGAGCCGATCCGCATCGTCAAGGAAAACGAAGCGGTCATCGATGCAGCGGTCAACATCGAAGACGTCAACGCGCAGCTCGGCACGCATTTGCCGCACGAAGAGTTTGAAACGATCGGCGGCTACACGGTCGGGCGCTTTGGCCGCTTACCGCAGGAAGGCGAGGAGATCGTCAGCGAGGATGGCAGCGCGCGTCTCAAAGTCGATCGCACACGAGGCAAGCGCATCATGACCGTGCGGGTCTATTGCAACGGCGTGCCCGGCGTGGCCCCGCAAGATTCAGGAACGCGGGAGAGCACAGGGCAGGCTCACTGAGCGCGCCTCGCACCTATAAGGCGACGGCGATCGTCCTTCGTGCGCGCAATCTGGGCGAAGCCGATAAAATCTACACGCTTTTTACGCGCGAGCACGGTAAGGTGCAAGCGGTTGCCAAAGGCGTTCGCCGGGCGCGAAGCTCGCTGGGCGGACGGCTAGAGTTTATGAATGAAGTCGCGCTGACGCTGCACCGGGGGCGGAACCTTGACGTGATCACAGGTGCGCAAATCGAGCGTTCATATTTCGATGCGGTCGTGCAGCCGGCGGCGTTCGTTGCGACCAGCGTCATGGGAGAACTCATCGACGCCTTCTGCGAGCCCGATCTTGCGGTTCCGGAAATCTTCAATTTGCTGCATCTGGCGTTGCGCGCGGTGCGCACCTCCGCTGATTCGCTGATGCTTCTGCCGCGTTTCGAACTGCGCTTGCTCGACGCATTGGGCCTCGCTCCGCCGACCGAACAATGCGTACGCTGCGGCGCATCGTTGAAGGACGAACCGGCGTGGCTCGATACCGACTCAGGCGGCTTGGCCGGCATGGAGTGCCGCGCGGCATGGATGAACGTACTCGAGCTCGACGCGGATGATGTGCGCAATTTCCAAGCGCTCGCCGCGGCCAAGGATTCGGCGCGCCGAGCGACGTTGATCGGACGCCCGCAGGTCGCGCGAGCAATCGACGCGCTTGTTGCCTACCATCTCGGCCGCCGTCCAAAAGCCGGCACGCACACGAGCGAATTCGTGCGCCCGGCCTCATGACGGTACTGGCGCTCGACCTGGGGACAAAGCGGATCGGTGTCGCGCTCTCGGATCCCTCAGAATCCTTTGCGTTGCCGCTGCAGGTGATCGTGCGCACGAATCTGCGCGCCGACATCGATCGCATCGTCGCGCTCGCCAGAGAACATGAGGCGAGCGAATTGGTCGTCGGCGATCCGGTACGTCTCTCAGGCGAACGAGCGGCGGCCTCGGATGCCGTCGATCAGTTCATCGTAAAATTGCAGCGCCAGTTTACCGGTCGAATCCACCGTGTTGACGAGCGGTTGACGACGGCGCAGGCGACAGCGCACGCTGATCGACGCGGACGTCTCGCGTGCAAAGCGAAAAAAGCTTGTCGATAAAATTGCTGCGACCTTAATTTTGGAGACGTTCCTGAGCCGTCGGCGCGGGGTGCGACGGTGAGAGATGTACGCCGCGCACTTGCCGTCATTTTCATCGGGTGCGTCGTGGGAGCGGGCCTGATTGTTGCCATTGCCGGGCTTTGGTTTCGCTACGACATCTACGGCGATCGGGCCTTACCCAGACAGACGACGCACGTGATCATACCGCGGGGCGCGACGTTTTCTCAGATTGCATCGCAGCTCAAGAGTGAAGGCGTCATCGACCATTTGCTGGCGTTTCGCATCTTAGCGCGTCTTCGTCATGCTGAAAGTGACGTTCGTGCCGGCGAGTACCGCTTTAACCGCATCAGAACGCGAGCGACGTTCTGCAGCAACTGAGAACCGGTGGGGCGCAAATTGCGATTTGGGTTGCCATTCCGGAGGGGTTTACGGCGCGTCAGATTGCCGAGCGACTGCAAGAGGCCGGTATTGGTCAGTCTTCGGACTTCGCGGATGCGTTTGCGCACGATTCGATCACGCTCGGTGGCGTTCGAACCAGATCCATGGAGGGTTATCTCTTTCCAAGCACTTATCTGGTTCCGACCAGCGCATCGCCGCAAGCGGTTGAAGCGATCTTTACGAGCCAGTTTCGGCAGGAGCTGCCCAAAGATGCGGTCGCTGTGGCCCGGGCGCGACACATGACGATACCGCAGATCGTCACGCTCGCTTCGTTAATCGAACGCGAGGCGAAAGCAAATGATGAACGCGCGCTCATGGCGGGAGTCTATTACAATCGGCTCCGTTTGGGTATGCCGCTCGAAGTGGACGCTACAATCGAATACACGTTTCCGGAACACAAGACTGAAATCACCTATGCAGATCTCGCGGTCGATTCACCGTATAATACGTATAAACACGCCGGCTTGCCGCCGACGCCGATCGCCAATCCGGGGCAGCCTTCGCTGTGGGCGGCCTTCCATCCGCAAGCTTCGGAGTTTTTGTATTACGTCTACAAAGGCAACGGTCACCATGCGTTTGCGCGAACGCTTGCCGAGCATAACGCGAATAAGGCGCGTTATCTGAAATAGGAAATCTGATGGCATCTGATAACGGCGAATCGCCGCGAGAGACACCCCTGCAGTTAGGGGATAAGCTGCTGATCGGTACGCATGACGAGCAAGAGCGAACGTTCGAAGTTCTAGCGCTTTTCGAAGACGATGAAGGTCATAAATATGCGGTGTGCTGCTGTGACGAAAAGAGCGAGCTCATAGTGACGGATGCCTTTGGCGCGCTCGCTACCGATCCGGAGCTCGTCGAAGAAATCATAGCGGACTTCAAAGACTTCGCAGAAGAAGCAGCGCCTCCCCAGAGGACCGAGTAGTTCGCGTTCTGCTCTTATCCGTTAATGTCGGCGCCGGCCACACGGCGGCAGCTCAAGCCGTTCAAGATGCGCTGCACGAGCGGGACCCCGCAACGACCTCTCAGACGGTTAATGCGTACAAGTATGCGGCCTCGATCGTCTCGCGCGTCGTGTCGGACGGTTACATCGGTATGGTCAAGACGATCCCGCAGATGTACCGTTTTTTGTATTCGCGGGCCGAAAAAGCGACGCAAATCGGTCCTTTTCGCGCCTGGGTGCACCAATTCACCGCCGCGAACTTGCGCGGGCTTTTTGAGCGCATCCGGCCGGATGCCGTCGTCTGCACGCATGCCTTTCCATGCGGCGTGATGTCGGAGTACAAGAAACAGTTCGCCGATGCGCCGCCGGTCCTCGGCGTCGTCACGGACTTCGTCGTGCACTCATTTTGGATCCATCGTAATATCGACGCGTATGCCGTCGCCACCCCGGAGATGCGCAGCTCGCTCGTAGCGCGCGGCATTCCAAAGGAACGGGTCATTGTGGCCGGCATTCCGGTCGCGTCGGCCTTTGCCGAGCGGTCGTCCGATCGCGATGCGTTGCGTCAGAAGTTGGGCCTGCCGCTGGATCGCTGTGCCATCTTGATGATGAGCGGCGGACTTGGAATCGGCCCGCTCGAGATGATGATGCACTCGCTCGAAGAGGTCGACGTGCCGCTTGCGGCTGTCGCGATCGTCGGCCGCAATGCGAGACTGCAGCAACGCGTCCTTGAAGCGGCGCAACGTGTGAATTACCCGTTGCGCGTCGTGAGCTTCGTTGACAATGTGTACGAGTATATGCATGCCGCCGATGTGCTTTTGAGCAAGCCGGGTGGACTGACGTCCGCCGAGGCGCTGGTCGCCGGCATCCCGATGGTTCTTGTTAAGCCACTGCCGGGTCAGGAAGAGCGAAACACCCGTTATCTCGTGGAGCGAAATGCCGCCTTACGGTCGAAGAATCGACGGGAACTCACGCGAATCGTCACGCAGCTCTTGGGTTCGCCGGCGACGCGAACTCGAATGCGAGATGCTGGAGCACTGATCGCTAAGCCGCACGCCGCGCGAGATATCGCCACTTTAGTGTCCCAAATCGCCGAGCATCCAAGCGAAAGGAGACTGCATGCTGTCCTCTGAGACCTACGCTCGCTGGTTGGCAATCTTCCGAATCTATACGGGCGCCTTTTGGTTGATTCACGCGGTGCCGAAGTTCACGAGCCCGGACTCATTCTTACCGCCCAGCGGCTTCATGCCGATGATGATTCAAAAATCGATTGGCAGCACGACCGGTTTTTACCACGACTTTCTTGCAAATACGGTGATGCCGAACATCGCAACCTTTGCGCAACTTGTGCGCGCCGGTGAGTTGCTCGTGGGAATATCGCTCGTGCTCGGATTGCTGCCGCGAATCGGCGGTCTGGGCGGCATGTTCTTGGGCCTGAACTACATGCTCGCAAAAGGCGCATTCGGAGCATCCGACGGCTACGGCAGTTTGGATTTTGTCGCGATCGTTATTAGCTTCTTCAACGTTGTTCTACCGACGGATGCACGTTGGGCGCTCGACACGGTGTTGTTCCGGCCGAGAAGGAGAGCTGCGGCGGCGTAGTTCAAAGGTCGAGCTGCATGGAGAGGTGGCCGAGCGGCTGAAGGCAGCGGTTTGCTAAACCGTCATACGTTGTAAAAGCGTATCGAGGGTTCGAATCCCTCCCTCTCCGAAGCAGATACAATACGCGGTCGTAGCTCAATTGGATAGAGCAACAGGCTACGAACTTGTAGGTTGGGGGTTCGAGTCCCTCCGACCGCGCGATTGCATCAAACATCGTCGCGTTGTCGATCCGAAAGGACGGCACCGAACTACTGATGCCGCAGTTCCGAATGAAACCGCCGGATGCGCAAGCGGTTATAACGTACATTAGGTCGCTCCGCTAACCGGCGGGTTCGACGCCGGTCGCGCGTCGAACCGTGAAATGGTGGCTCGGTAGCTCAGCGGTAGAGCGGGGGACTCATAAGCCCTAGGTCGTAGGTTCAAATCCTACCCGAGTCACATTCTTTTGTAATGGAAGCTGGACCGCGATACTCTGGGCTCTTAAGTGAGGTAACAACAAGGATGTCGACGATTCCATGCGATTTTTGCCCGCATCCGGTCGATCGAGCGCAGATGGAAGAGATCGAAATCTCGCATTATGTTCCGGACTCTTCCGGAGACGATCTGGCCTATGCGCGCACCTATTTCTTCGGCCATCCGGACTGCGTACGGAAGTTCTATCGCGGTCTCGTCGATCACAAGCTGGATCTCTTCAAGCACATCCCGAGTCAAAGCTCCGCTCCGGAGAATCCGCGGTAGCGCACTGAACTTTAGGAAGTGTGAAATGTGCGCCCGTAGCGTAGCTGGATAACGCGCGGCCCTCCGAAGGCTGAGATCGGGGGTTCGAATCCCTCCGGGCGCAGATCTCGTTTTATGACAGCGGTTCAGTCCGCGGATGAAGCATGCGTACGCCGTGCGATGGTGCTCGCAGAGCATGCGGCTGCAAATGGGGATGTCCCGATAGGCGCCATGCTAATCTGTGACGGCGTGACATTTGAAGCGTTCAACGAAAAAGAGCGTCGGCCCGATCCAACAGCACATGCGGAGATGCTTGTGCTGCGAGCGTCGGCGCAAGCGCTTGGCCGATGGCGGCTCACCGACGCAACGATCTACGTGACAAAGGAACCATGCGTCATGTGCGCAGGCGCAATGATTGCGGCGCGCATCAACCGCTTGGTCTTCGGCTGCGCGGATCCGAAGGGCGGCGCGGCGGGCAGCGTCGTCGACATCTTTGCGCTCGAAGAGTTGAATCATCGTGTTGATGTCACCGGCGACGTGTTAGCGGATGAAACGGCGGCGCAGTTGCAGGCGTTCTTTACGCGGAAGCGCCAAAGTCGCTAACGATGTGCGAAGCACATTGGGGAGAGGTGGTCGAGTGGTTGAAGGCACCCGCCTCGAAAGCGGGCAGACGTGATGAGCGTCTCGAGAGTTCGAATCTCTCCCTCTCCGAAGTATGCAAAGGGCCTGCGGTGCAGGCTCTTTGCATACTTGGTAAACGGGAGGCAGCGTTCGAACTCGAGAGACGCTCTGAAGCAATCAGTTTGCCACCGGCACGTGTCACGCTGAGCTTGCCGACAGCGGGGCGCGGCCGCTGCGGTCAAACGCGCGACTTTTAGATTCGGCTGTCCGGTGAAGTCGGTGGAAACGTCATGTCGGTGTACGTGGTTTCTGCGACGACGTGAAAACTAAAGACGCCAACCGTCTGCGATGTGGCCATCGCGCCGTGCGTAACGACCCAATGGCCTTGCACGATTGCGTAGTCCAGTGAAATCGTCGTCGGATCGTTTTCCAACTTAACGACGACGTGCGACGGCAAATGGCTTTGCGGATCCACGACGACGTCGCTCAGGTATGCGGCGCGGGGCTGGTGCGCGGTCAATGCAATGTTGAAGTGCGGCGCATCATCCGTAGAGCCCGCCGCATACGACGGCTTCCAAAACGGAATGTAGAAGATGTTTTCATCCACATCGTGAGACGGCTGAGGCAGCGTGAAAGTGAACGGCGCGGCCCGGGTTAAGGTGATCGAGATCTGCTTCAGGTTCGCAAAATAACTGAAGCTGAATGCCGTGAACGGATTAAAGTATGGAATGATCGGAAACGCCTGCCCTTGCGATTCTCCGCCGTTGGGCAGGTCGCGCATGACCGCCGTATTGTCGCTCTGGCGCACGGCGACAAAACGGTTGATGTCCCGGTCCTGACGGATCGTTCCGGTACCGGTAATGTGCGTATGCTCGCGATAGGTGATATAGGCCGGAGCGTTCGCCACGTACGCTTTGGCCGTTGCGTTGACGAGTTGCGCGAATGCGATGTCCGGCGAGAGCATGATCGCTTGAAATTCGCGAAAAGGCGTCCTCTTTACCGCTGGATAAGGTCGCCCGCATGGCGCCTAGCATGACGTGCGACAAGTGCGTATGATTGTCAACGATACGCTAACGCGCGTTGTTGAGTTGCGCCGCGAAATTCACCGCCACCCCGAGCTGGGCTTTCAGGAAGAAAAGACGGCGGCTCTCGTCGAGGAAGAGCTGACGCAACTGGGGATCGAGTACCGCAGAGTCGCTAAGACAGGGGTCGTCGCGGTCATTCGAGGTCACGATGGCGGCCCCGCGGTTGGGCTACGCGCCGACATGGATGCGTTACCGATCACCGAAGAAACCGGTGAACCGTTCACGTCGGAAAGTCCCGGCGTGATGCATGCATGCGGTCACGATGCGCATACTGCAATGTTGCTCGGCGCCGCGCGCACCTTGCAAGCACAACGAGCGGATCTTCACGGAACGGTCGTTTGTCTGTTTCAACCAGCGGAGGAAGGTCCCGGGGGCGCGCTTCCGATGATTGAGGCGGGCGTACTAGAGGATCCCCCGGTGTGTGCCATTGCAATGCTGCATGTCGATCCGAGGATAGAAACGGGAACGATCGGCATCACGCCCGGTGCGGTGAATGCGGCGACCGATGAATTTGCGATCACCGTCGTTGGACGCGGCGGTCACGGCGCGCACCCACATTTGGCTGCAGACGCGATTCCCGCGGCTGCGGCAATGGTGCTCGCCATGCAGAACATCGCGGCGCGCGAAACCGATCCGCTGAAGAGTGTTGTCGTCAGCATCGGAACGATCGTCGGCGGCTATCGGAATAATATCATCGCGGATCGCGTCGAATTGACGGGAACATTTCGTTCGCATGACACCGATGTGCGCGACGCCCTCGAAAAGCGTGCGCGGCGCATCTTAGAAGGCGTCGCCGATGCGTACGGTGTGGGGGTTCGTTTCAAACTCGATCACGGATATCCGCCGGTCGTCAATAACCGCCAGCTTGCAAACGACTTCGCGCAGTACATGCGCGGCCATTCCAACGTCGGAATCGTTCACCCGCCTCCGACGATGGGCGGCGAAGATTTTGCGTATTACGCGCAGCGTGTGCCCGGGCTCGCGATTCGCCTTGGAATTCGGAATGAGGCAAAGGGGACCGACGTCGCCGGTCATAGTTCGAAATTTCGCGTTGATGAAGCGGCATTGCCGATAGGCGTCGAGACGCTGGCGAAATTTGCGATCGGCGTCTGCGATCGCTCGATCATTCCACAACCAGTTGTGGAATAGTTGTGGAAGGGCGAAACGCAAGCGCTTCGAAAAACGGTTGAGCATGACGACGATGAAGCCGCTTACATATGCCGTCGATGTGCATTCGGATGCGGAGAAAGCGTTCGGATTAATCTGCGAGATCGCAAAGTGGCCGGTTTGGCTTTCATTCCTGCGAAGTGCGCGTTTAGCGGATCCGAAGAAGCCGTTGGAAGCGGGCTCGGAGGTCGTGCTGCGTTCGACGATCCCGGGTGAACGCGAGCAGCTCTTCGAAGTCGATCAGTACATACAAAATTATTTTCTTTCGCTCGTAGGAGCGTACTCGGTTCGACGACGTCTCGATTTTCGAATCGAGCGCAAATCGAAGACCTCGAAGATCGTCCTGCGCTTGGACTACCCGGCCTACGGCGGAAGAATTGCGGCGCTAATCGACCGCATCACCGCGAGACGAAAGCTTGCGACTGCTCTGGTCGATTCGCTCGCGCATTTCAAAGGTCTGGTGGAATTCGAGCGCCACCCGGACGCCTTACTTGCGGACTTCTAAAGGCAACTTTAGCGCGTAATGCCCCTTTACGATTACGAATGCGCCAATTGCCAGAAAATTACTGAGGTGCGCCACGGGTTTGACGAGCGGCATAGCGACCCGTGTCCCCACTGCGGTGGCGAGCTGAAACGGCTTTTCAACCCCGCCGGCATCGTCTTCAAGGGCTCAGGCTTTTACATCACCGACTCACGCAAAGCAACGCAAGAGAAGACCACCTCCAAGCAGCCTTCAGAATCGAAAAGCGGCGAAACGAAGAGCAGCGACACAAAAACCGGCGACACAAAGAGCGCTGATTCAAAATCGGAACCTAAATCCGGCGGCTCGAAGGAATCGGCGGCGTGACAGTGACATGGGCGGTCGTTATCCTCATCGTTGCGGTCGTCGTGTGGCTTGCAATTACGGCGATTTGGCTGTTAGGACGCGTCAAGCAGATCAAGCGACACGTCGATGCGATCAAGGAATCGCCGGTGATGACCGCGGTGAAAAATTCCTCAGGCGACCTGCAGCGCCTCAACCACTCGATTGGTGAACTACAAGCGCAGCTCGCGGTGCTGAAAGAGGCGCAAGATAAACTGACAACATCGCTCGCGGAGTTTCGCCGGCTCTCCTTCTCCGCTGACATTACCTCGATCGAGAACTCGTATCGAGATCTGTTAGAAGTTTTGCGCTAGCTCTGCGCCGCGTTCCACGCGTCGGCAAAATTTGGAAAACTGACATCCGGCACCGCCGCATCATCGATCATCACGGGCCCTGTTGCAGCGGCTAGCGGCGCAGCAACCATCGCGATACGATGATCGCCGTCCGTATCAACGAGCACAGGTTCAACTCGTAGCCCTTCGTGGTTGCCGGTAATTGTCAGATCGTCGGCGCCCGCTTCGACCGTGATCCCAAGTTGCTCCAACAGGCGCGCAATGACGGCTAGCCGGTCGGACTCTTTTTCTCGCAAGCTGCGCAGCCCGGCGATTCGTGTGACCCCAGTAGCGCGTGCGGCCGCCGCGGCAAGCGCCGGGATATCATCAATGGCGCGGGCGGCAACCTCTGAGCCGATTGAAGCGCCCCGCAAGAAGGCGGCTTCGACGCGAATGTCGGCGACAGGCTCATTGTTCCATTCGCGCTCGTTGAAGAGTGAAATGGAGGCGCCCATTCCGTTCAGCGCATCAACGAGGCCTGTGCGCGTCGGATTGACGCCAATGTCTTCCACCACGATTGCGCTTCCCGGAGCGATCGTCGCGCCGGCAATAAAGAATGCGGCGGCCGAAAAATCGCCCGGAATCTGCAGCGTTCTCGCCTTTAAGGCACCGGGTTGGAATTCAACGGCGCGGCGATCGTAGCGAATATTGGCACCGAAACTCTCCAGGAGGCGCTCGGTGTGGTCTCTGGAGCCTGCGTCATTGACAATTGAGATCGCGGTCTTTGCAAAGAGCGCCGCGAAGAGAAGCGCCGACTTGATTTGAGCCGAGGGCGCTAAAAGGATAAAGTCGCGGGTCTGAATTGACGGTGTGCCGGAAATCGTGACGGGGAGAAGACCTTCGTCCGTTTCAATCCGTGCGCCAAAAGCGCGCAGCTGCGCAGCCACCGGTTCCATGGGCCGCCGGCGCAAGGCAGCGTCGCCGTCAAACCGTGCGTTGAGATTTGCGCCGGCGCAAACACCCAGAACCATCCGTGCCGTTGAAGCAGAATTTCGGCAGTCAATCGTTTCGGCGGCGTCATGCAAATGCGCGGGCGTTACCGTCGCTGATTGACCATCGAGCGAGATAGCGGCCCCGAGCGCTCGCAGCGCATCTGCGGTTGCAAGAACATCGGCGCCCGTATTGAGATTTTGTATTTGAAGCGGCTCGGAGAGCGCCGCGCCGACGATCAAAGCCCGATGCGAAATCGACTTGTCGCCGGGCACACGTAGGTTGCCGTGCAGCGGCCGCCGACTAAAGATAACCGTTCGTTCAACGTCTGAAGTCAAAATTCGTGCCCTGGGGAAGGTGGGATTTGAACCCACACGAGTTTTGCTCGGCCGCTTTTGAGGCGGCTGCGTCTACCGTTCCGCCACTTCCCCTAACGGCTTACCGCCCGTTCGCGTCGACGCATGCGCGTCCTTTTAGCTCTTGAACAACGCTGCGCGCTTGGGTAAGATCAGCAACCGCATAATAGCCGAACGTGATGCTCTGCCAAGTGTCCGGAGGGTAGACGACTCGCACGATCGCTGCGTCCGGTTTCTCATCGACGTTGACTTGTAACGGCTCTTGTGGCGGCCAGCAGACCGTTGCCACTTTTCGCGTCGTCGGATCGTAGAATCCAAAAGCGCCGTCCATGACGGGAGTCGTTGCCCCCGCTGTGTAGCGGCTGATTGCTCCTGATACGAATTGCGATAGTGCGCTCGAGATCGAAAGCGCACTCAGCAACACGCCTCGTTTTTTCGGGTCCGATGACGTCATGCGCAGTCGTAATGTAAAGGCCGGCGATTTTGGTTGCATGGTGATCGCCCGCTCAAAGTGCGTGCCGAGGTCGGGCGCGAAATACATGCACGCTGTCTGAGCGCCATCCTTGAGAATCCGACAGTCATAGGCACGATTGAAGGTACCGGCCGGAAATTGATGTGTGTACGTGCTGATGTAGTCTCGGGCCGACGGCGTTGGTGCGGGATCAACGTCGTCACGCAGTGCACCGGTGGACGTAAATGCATCGCTTTGGCCATTTTGAAAGACGAACGCTCGCGCACCGGCTAACGGGGCGATGCCAAGGGTGGCCGTTGGGTTCGCGAGGAGGATCCACGGTTCGCCGTCTTGCGTTACATCGACGCGGCGCGCGATTGGCACACTTGGAGCGGCTGCTGTGGAACGGATCGGCGGCAGTCGCCAACAGATGCCGGCAAAGAGCAGCGCCGCTGGTTGAAGGCAAGGTCGTTGCGTCGGCGGTCCGCTTGGTCGTGCCGCGATTTTTTGCGCAACATCTGATGGCCTGAGATTGATCGGAATCAACAGACCGGATGCGCCCGCGAGGCGAACCGATGGAAGACGCACTTGCTTGGCTGGTGTGAGTTGCATCCGTATTGGCCCTGTTGAGCGAGGCCGCAGATCGTAATTGACGATATCGAGAAAGCCGAACGGTTCTTTCCCGCTGCTGACACTTAATACGGCATTGGCGATATTGACCGCACGCTTTGCTGGATGCACCTCGACGACCGAGCTGACGATATGCACACGCGGCGCAAGCCGCTTGAGTTTCGCTGAGATCGCTGCTTGCAACGGCAATGCGTTGACGAGAGGCACGACAAGGTAGCGGTAAGGCTCCAAGTCGCGATCCTTTGCGTACCGCAAATCGACGAGATCGCAGCTTAGGCGCAGAGTGCGGCAATCCGTGAGGGCGTCGCGGGTCGCGGTAACAGCCTGGTCAAGCCGAACATCGTTGAGTTGTAAGGGGTCATACGCGCTAACGGTATAGGCAATCGCGGCGTCCGCAACGCGATGTGTCTGCGCGAGAAGTCTTCCGTACTTGGAAATCAACTGCCCGAACTCCATCGTCGGGCGGTACCGTGCATTGTGCCGTCCGTCGAGTGTGAGAGCCGCATCCCAGGCGTAGGAGGCATTCGCAAACGGCACTTCCCAGCCGCTGGGATAGACAGTATCTTGAACCGGAAAGTTGACGATGCCGCGCGTCCCTGACTGGAGCAAGGTGTGTAAAGCAAGTGCGGTGTTTTCCGGAGCAACACGCCGCGGATGCGCCTGATCGGGACCCTGCAGCCAGCCGGCTTGAAATTCGCTCTGCATAACGGGAAGATGCGGTTGCGTCGCAAGGAGCGCAGTGGAAAACTCTAACTCGCGACGGTCGTGCTCGCCGAGATGATATGCCTCGCTTTGATACCAGTTGCCCCACGCCCAAACCGGCGCCGACGCGGTGACCTTCATCTGATATGTGTTGATGAAGAGCGGAATCGATGTCCCGGCCACCGATCGCACCGTGCCGGCCAGATGATGAAGGTAGGCTTGAAAATTTGCCGCGGGCCACGTTTGATTGTTGAGATACGCGCCTTGATCGTCATCGAGCGCAATCGCAAGCACATCTCGTCCCCACGGGGCGACTTCCATCAACGCACGTCTTAGCCAGCGATCGGCGTAGCGGAGATGCGTCGAGTTGCTCATCCATTCGGCGGCTGCTTGATCGGAATGCGCATTCTGCAAGGTCGCCGTTGCGGGATAGCGCCCTTCGAGCACGTCGTGCAGCGGCATATTGTATTCCGGGCGCTCCAGAAGCCACGCCGGATAGCCGCCGTTGCGCCACTCATTGCGAATCACGGGGCCGGGCCGGATAATCGTATGAAATCCGAAACGATGGATCAGCTGCAAAAGTCCACGTAGATCGCGGCGTGGATTCGTGCGTCCCGTAAAATCAAAATCGCCGTCGTGCAATTCATGCCAATTCCAAATGACGTAGAGGTCGATCGTGTTGATTCCAAGCGCTTTGTATGCCACGAGCGATTGTCGCCAGAGCCCCCGCGGAATGCGCTCGTAAAAGAACGCCGCGCCATAGATAAAGAACGGTTTACCGTCAACGGTGAAAATGGGATAACCATTGCGCTGCACGATGGCGCTCGAGCCGAAGCTTGCCGCGTTTGCGGGCCGGCCGGCCGTGCAGCAAAGCGCTACGAGAGCCACGGTCACCAAGAACGGCCACCGTCGCTGAACGCGTGCCGTGATCAGATACGCGATGACACCCGCCAACAACGTAAGCGTTCCGTAGAGCATCGCGCTCTTTCCGGAAGAGTAGAAGATGAAAAGCCAAGCGAGCAGCGCGACGATCGCCGGGATCGGAAAGAGCCACATGCTAAACGGAGCCGCCCCTTCCCGCCTTCGGAAGATCAAGAGGGCGGCGATCTGGGCGATCGATTGAATCAGCACGATTCCCGCGATGAGAAACGAGATGACGGCATCAAGCGTAAAAAAGCACGCTGGAATCGCCAAAAGCCCGATTACCAGCAGCGAGACATATGGAAATCGGCCGCGCGGATGGAGTCGGCCGAACACAGGAAAGAATTCGTCGTCAAGTGCCGCTGCATATGGAATGCGAGAAAAACCGAGCAGAACCCCATATGTTGAGGCGAACGCCGTGATCAAGATCAGTACGGTCACCACGCGCGCCGAGGCGGCGCCCCAAACGTTTTCGATCGCGCTGGCAGCAACGAATTGTGATTTTGAAGCGACAATCTGTGGCCAAGGAACAACGCTCAAGACAGAAACCTGAAGCAGGATGTAGAGCGCCGCGATGATTGCAATTGAGAGCACGATCGATCGCGGAATCGTGCGCACCGGCGCCACGATCTCATCACCGATGAGCGCTGCGCTATTGTAACCGGCATAGTCATAGAGAGTGATGACGAGCGCCGTCCCGAGCGCAAGCATAAAAGCGCTTGCATTCGGCGGCTTCGGGGACGAGAAGGCAGCCGCATGAATATGAGGCGCGCCGGCTGCGATGACGGTGATAAGCGTGATGAGCGCCGTTATGGCAAGGGCGGTTGCGATGAGCGTCACCGTTGTTACGCGACGATAGAGCAACACCAAAACCACAATCGCGAGCGCCGCCGCAACAAGATGCTGCAGTCCAAGATTTGCACCGAGTTGCGGAAACAAATAGCTCGCGTATTGTGCGAATCCGATATACCCGCTCGCGAGAAGCAGCGGTGCACAGAAGAAGAACTGCCAATTGAAGAGGAAGGCGAACAGCCGGCCCCAGCTTTTCCGCCCAAACGCCTCGCGCAGATAGACATACGTACCGCCTGAACCGGGATAGCGAGAGCTCAGCTCCGCCCACACGAGTCCATCGCAAAGCGCAATGATCGCGCCGATCACCCATCCGGCGATCGCGAGACCGCCGTGCAATGCGCCGACGACGAGCGGAATCGTGATCAGCGGCCCGATCCCGATCATCGTGATGATGTTGACGGAGATCGCGCCACGCAATCCGACACCGCGAATCATGTGGCGCTCCGGATTCGGTGGGGTCGGAGTGGGCCCTCGCGGCGGAGAATGACGCCGGCATGGCTCAATCAGACCTTGCGCGGCTCTTGCGTCTCGAGGGCGATCTTCGTATCGACTTTATCGACAGCGCAGCCTTGCGCGACAATCCATTGGGCGACCCCTCGCAACGCGCCATTGCGGTCTATTTACCGGAGCGGTACGATGCCGAAGCCTCCAAGCGTTATCCAACGCTGTATTGTTTGCACGGCTATACTGGGGACGTCGCGGCGCTCGTCTCAGCGCGGCCTTGGGAGACCAATGTCGTGCAGTGGATCGACCGGTTGATCGGCGAGAAAAAGATGCCGCCTGCGA
Source organism: Vulcanimicrobiota bacterium (assembly GCA_963723515.1). GTDB lineage: Bacteria > Vulcanimicrobiota > Vulcanimicrobiia > Vulcanimicrobiales > Vulcanimicrobiaceae > JAFARW01. Next base: position 863,320 of record CAVRQT010000003.1, on the reverse strand, counting down.
TTCTCGCGATCGTCGACGGCTTCACGCGCCTGGGCGGATCGCAATACATGAACTCGGTGCACAACGGCAACTATGCCGACTATGTTATCGACGAAGTGATTCCGCATGTGGATCGCGCGTACCGAACGATCGCCGCCGAAGGAGGCCGCGCCGTGCTCGGCAAGTCGTCGGGCGGCTTTGGATCGCTGTTTTTGTGCATGACGCGCCCCGGAGCCTTTGCGGCATTTGCTTCGCACAGCGGCGACTCGTATTTCACCTATGCGCATCCACCGGCTTTCCCGGCGTTGCATCGGACGCTGGAAAAATTTGACTGGAACATCCGCAAGTTCGTGGAGCACTTCGAGGAGCAAAATAAGCGGCAAACCGCCGAATACCAGACAATCGAAATGCTCGGATACGCCTCTGCGTATTCTCCGCACAGCGCGACGGCATTCGATTTGGATTTGCCGGTCGATCGCAAAACGGGCCAGCTCGTGGAAGAAGTATTCGCGCGCTGGCGCGCGCACGATCCGGCGGACATGTGCCTAGCAAAGCAGCCGGAACTGGAGAGGCTTCGCTTGCGTTACCTCGACTGCGGCCGCCGCGATGAGTACGGGCTCGATATCGGAGCGCGTGTCTTTACGCAGCGCGTCCGCGACTTCGGGTTGAAGGTCATCCACGAAGAGTTCGATGACGACCATCGCAATGTCGGGTATCGTTACGCGGTATCGATGCCGCTCTTGACGAACATCTTGGAGAGGGAATGAACCGTTTTTCGCTGGCAGCCTGCCTCTGCGCCGTAATTGTTTGCGGAATAGGGCTTGTTAATCCGGCGCCCGCAAGGGCAGATGCGCCGCTTTATACCGACGATACGGTGCGGTTTCAGCCGCCGCCCGATTTTGATGCCGTCACCGTGCCGCCTGTTGATTTATCGGAGCAGCCGCATCTCTCGCCCGTAGCGGCGTACGTTCACAACCGGGGTAAGGAAGATCAGCTCACGATCTTGATCATGATGGTGCTCTTTCCAAGCGGGCTCAACGATTTCGAACAGATCGTCGAAAACGATTTGCGCAACCAAATCGACGGGCTCTTTGTGAGCAAGAAAGTCTTGACGCGATTGCCCAACGGAATGCCGGCTTATTGGTTCAAGTTTGCCTACGGCGAAGGGTTCGATTCGATGCAGCAATACGCATATGCGACGATCGACGGCCGGCGCGGAATAGTCGTGTCGGTTTCGGGCCACGTCGGTATTATCGACGAAGACAAAGCGAAAGACGCGCTCCGAAACCTGGCGGTTGTCTTACCGCGATCGTTCTAACGCCGCGATAATTGTCACGTGTTGCTAATTTTCTGTCACCCTGAGCTTGTCGAAGGGCCGAAGCATGAGTAGAGTCGGTCATGCTCTCGTTTTAGCGTTAGTCCTAGTGTCATGCTGAGCTTGTCGAAGCATGTCTAAGCTGATCCATCTTGACAGACGCGATCGGCGTGGCATAATCGCGCCCACGATCAGAGCTGCGCCTTCGACAAGCTCAGGGTGACAGTGACTACCGTGATCGCGAGTAACGCGATTGTGCCTAAGCGATATTGATCGTCGCTTAGCGCCAGATCAACTTAGGCCATGCTTCGAAACTGAGTGCCCGAGGCGCCGTCGATCAGCACCGGGACTAATTCGCTGCTGAGAATGACCGCGGCGTTTCACTCCGATCGACGTGGTTCGATTCTGTCATGCTGAGCCTGTCGAAGCGCCCACGATCAGAGCTGCCCTTCGACAAGCTCAGGGTGACACTCAGGCTTTAGAGCGGTGCTGTTTGGGGTTTGGTGGCTTCGAGCGCGGCTTCCAAATCCGCGACCAGATCCTCAACATCCTCAATTCCAACCGAAAGCCGTAGCAGCCCGTCCGTTACACCGCGCGCTTCGCGCTCTTGCGCGCGGGATTGAACCGTGCGTCATCCTTCCTGGATGGGTGATCAACGATTCTACGCCGCCCAAGCTCTCCGCCAAACTGAAGATCTTCGTTCGGCCCGCGACATCAAGCGCGCGTGATTGCGGCCCTTTCAGCGTAAACGACAGCATGCCGCTAAAACCGGACATCTGGCGCTTCGCGAGTTCGTGCTGCGGATGGGACGGCAGGCCGGGATAATAGACCTGGTCGATGTCCTCGCGCGCCTCTAAAAATTCGGCGATCCGTTGCGCATTTTTCGCGTGCTCGCGCATACGCAATGCCAATGTCTTAGCGCCCCGCATCGTCAGATATGCATCCATTGGGCTTGGGACGGCTCCGGCCGAATTCTGAATAAACTTGATCGCGTCATAGTACTGCGAATTGTTTGTGAGCACCGCGCCACCGATAACATCGCTGTGGCCCCCGATGTATTTGGTTGTCGAATGAACGACGATATCGGCGCCGAACCCGAGTGGTCGCTGAAAGTACGGCGTCGCGAAGGTATTATCGATCGCGACGATGCACGTTGGCCGGCCGCAGAGTTGCAGATGGCGCGAATGTCGATGAGCTTCAAGAGTGGGTTCGTCGGTGTCTCTAGCCACAGCATCTTCGTGTTTGGCCGAATCGCGCTGCGAACCGCATTCGCGTCGGTCATATCGACGTACGAGAATTCCACACCGTAACGAGCGAGGACGCGCGAGAAGAGGCGGTACGTCCCGCCGTAAAGGTCGTCGGTAACGACGACATGGTCGCCGGCCGATAATATGCCGAGCACCGCAGACGTCGCCGCCATTCCGCTTGAGAACGCGCTACCGTATTCTGCATCTTCCAGTGCTGCTAATTGCCGTTCGAGCGCTAAGCGCGTCGGATTAACCGTTCGACTGTAATCGAATCCCTTATGCTGGCCAACGGCGTCCTGCGTGTAGGTTGAGGTCTGGTAAATCGGAACGATCGTGGCACCGGTTGCGGGATCGGCATCCTGCCCGATGTGAATGGCCTTGTGCTAAATTTCAGACTGGCCTTACCTTGCTTTGGGCATCTCGGAGCTGCTCGAAAGATACGAGATGATGTCTTGACGCGTCAGCACGCCGACCGGCTCTCCCTCATCGGCAATGACCACGGCTGGGTTGGCCAGCGTGAGTAGCTTGTATGCCTGATCGATTTCGGCGAATTGCTCCAGAACGGGAAACGCGCGGCCCATCACCTCGCGGACCGGCTTGTGAAGGATGTCGGCTTGGTCGAAAACCGCTTGCATGACAGCAACATCGTTGATGCTGCCGATTTGTTCGCGATCGTGCATAACGGGAATCTGCGAGATTTCGTATTTGCGCAAAAGCTCGAGGGCGTCGCGGACGACGTCATCGTCCTTGACGGTGATCATCGGCGGCAGCGGCGTTTTGCTGCGCAGCACATCACCGACCGTTGCTTTGCGCTTGCCTTCGGCGATGAAGCCGTTGGCGATCATCCAATCCTCGTTGAAGATCTTCGACATATAGCCACGGCCCGAATCGGGAAAGACGACGACGATAACCGCATCCTGCGGAAGCGTCTTTGCAAGGCGCATGGCGGCAACCGCTGCGGTGCCCGATGAACCGCCGACCAGCAAACCCTCTTCGCGCGTGATGCGCCGCGCCATGAGGAACGAATCGCGGTCCGATACTCTGACCATCTCGTCGATCACCTTGAGATCGACGGTTTCCGGAAGATACGACATGCCGATGCCTTCGACGGCGTACGACTTCGGCGTATCACCCGAATAAATCGAACCTTCGGGGTCGGCGCCGATCACGTGGATCTTCGGATTTCTTTCCTTAAGATAGCGCGCCGCACCGGAGATCGTGCCGCCGGTTCCCAGGCCGGCAACGAAGTGGCGTAATCGTTCCACCGGTTTGCTCCCAAATCTCGGGGCCCGTCGTACGGTAGTGCGCCTCTGGATTCGCATGGTTGTGAAATTGATTCGGTTGAAAAGCGCCCGGTATTTCGGCCGCGAGGCGGTTTGCGACCCCATAGTACGATTCCGGCGAGTCGTTCGGGACGTTGGTCGGCGTGACGACGACGTCGGCGCCGTAGGCGCGCAGAAGATCGATTTTCTCGCGTCGACATCTTGTCCGGCATGACGAGGATGCAGCGGTAACCGCGAATCGCCGCGGCCATTGCAAGGCCCGAACCGGTGTTGCCGCTGGTCGGCTCCACGATCGTTCCGCCGGGCTTCAAGAGCCCTTCGCGTTCAGCCGCATCGAGCATCGCGACCGCCGGCCGGTCTTTGATGCTGCCGCCCGGATTCACGTACTCGACCTTCGCCAGAACCAAGCACCGCGCACCGTCGGTTATCTTGTTCAGTCGAATCAGCGGCGTGTTGCCGACGGCCTGCAGCGCGTTTTCGAAGTAAACCGGTCCGGTCTTTACCTCAGCCGGGATCGTCGTTGCCATCAAATGGCGCTTCCGCGCGAGTCACAATCGCGCCTTTCGAATGCGCTATGGCGGCGGACGACGAAGAGAGAAATCTGCGTCGCAGTTTTGAGGATGAAATGCTTATGAAAATCGCGCGCTTGCTATTGATCGCACTCCTAGCCGCCTTTGCCGTAGGTTGCAACGACGACCAGCTTCCGCCCTCAGCCAAATACGCTATCGTTAAAGGCGTCGTCGTCGATGCCGCGACTGCTTCGCCGGTTGCGAATGCGACGGTGACGGTTGACTCCGCCATAGTGACCCACACAGGTACGGATGGGACATTCAGCGTTGCGAACGTCCCGAGTGGATCGGTTGATTATGCAGTGGTCGCAGACGGTTACAAGAATTTCAACGACACGATCACGGTCGAACCGTCAGGAACCGCGACCGTTACAGTGAAGCTCTCGCACTGACGGCCGCCGCAGGCGCCTTTACGAACGAAGCGCGTTGAGCGACGGCGCGCTCGATCAGCCCAAGGACGACCGATGCGAGCTTTGCCGGATCGTGTCGCACGTTGACGGTTTCGCTGATGACTCGCGCGCTCACCGGCGTCAAGCCTAATCCTGAAATCTGTTCCGCGTCGGCCTCAACGGGGACTTGGCCTTCCTCCGCGTACGCCTCGAGCAGTTTGCTTGGCGACTCTTCGTTTACGATCACGTAGTCAAAGACGCGCGCTCCGGCGTTGCGCAATAAAGCAGCGGCATGCTCGGATGCAGTCAGCGAATCGGTTTCACCAGGCTGCGTCATCACGTTGCAGACGTACATCTTGATCGCGCTCGAGCGCTCAACTTCTTGGGCGACGCGATCGACTAAGAAAGTTCGGAATGATTGAAGTATAGAGGCTGCCCGGCCCCAGAATGATCGCGTCAGCTTCGCGGATCGCAGCCATCACTTCGGGCAACGGCGCTGCGTGGCGCGGCTCGAAGTAGACGCGATCGATTCGCGCATGCGAAGCGGAAATGTTCGATTCGCCTTCGACCGTTGTTCCATCGGTGAGCGTCGCGCAAAGACGCACCACGCCGAGCGTTGAGGGCAGCACCCGGCCTTTGATGTTGAGCACGCGGCTCGACTCTCGAATCGCCTCATCGAAATTGCCGGTGATTCCGGTCATGGCGGCGAGAAAGAGATTGCCAAACGAATGCCCCGACAGCCCGTCGCCTTCGCGGAAACGGTAGCGGAAAAGATCCGTTACGAGTGCTTCATCATCGGCAAGCGCCACGAGGCAGTTGCGAATGTCGCCCGGCGGCAAGACACCGAGCTCTTTTTGCAGGCGGCCCGGAGCTTCCGCCGTCGTCACTAACGGTAACGACTGCAGTCAAGTTTGGCGTGTAACGTTTGAGGCCGCGTAAGAGCGTCGAAAGTCCGGTTCCACCGCCGATGGCGACGATCTTATAGCCGTCTTTCATGCGCATCTCGAGCAGCGTATCGACAATGCGGTCGGCGCCGCCGACGGTTGATGCGCGCAACAGTGAACGCATCCATTGGCGGATGCCGAAGACGATCAAGACGACTCCCAGGAATATAAAAATCCACGAGAGGTACGACGGCGGGAAGAGATCGTCGACAAAGTCGTCGAGCCACTCGTTGATATTGAGGTGCATGCCCTCGGCGACGAGCCAGCGGCTGATGCCGTTGACCAGAAGCAGGGCACCGATGATTGCAACAACGAGCCAGCGCTTCACGCCGATGCCCGGATACAGCCAACCGAAGAGCCGCAGCGAGCGGTCGCGCATTAGCGAGTCATGTCCCGAAAATCAACATGGGTTTCGACTTGCGCGCTGCGCTCTAAGTGCAGCGCGAGTTGTTCCGCGACGATACACGGAGCGGTGACGTCCACCGGTACAGCCAACTCCGATCGTTAACTGTGATTTTCCCTCGGACAAGTAGCGCGGCACGAGAAAATCGAGCAGGTCCTCAACGCGTTTCATGAACGGCTCGTACGCGGGATCGGCATTGATGAACTCGCCCACTGCCGCGTCGCGGCCGGTTAACGGTTGAAGTTTGTCGTCGTAGTTCGGGTTGCGCAAAAACCGCACATCGAAAAGCAAATCGACGTCGAGCGGAATGCCGTATTTAAATCCGAAGGCGATAACAAAGGCGAGCAGCCGCGGCGCCGGTCCGGCCGAGGTATAGAGCGCTGCGATGCGTTCCTTCAGGGTGGCGTGTGTCAAGTTGGTCGTGTCGAGCACTTGCGTTGAGCGCTCGCGTACGGGCGCGAGAGCAGCGCGTTCTGCCGCGATCGCTTCAATGAGCGTATCTTGCCCCGCGAGGGGATGGCGGCGGCGCGTTTCGCTGTAGCGGCGAACGAGCGTTTCATCTTGCGCTTCCAAAAATAGTATTTCGGGGCGCGTGTGGTCTAGTTGCAGAGTGTCGAAGACGCGCTTTGCCTCGCCCAACGGCCCCCCGCTACGAACATCAAGCGCCACGGCGATGCGTTCCAAGTGGCCGGCAGTCAGCAGCTTGATTGCCTCCGTCGCAAGCGCGGGAGGAAGGTTGTCTACGCAATAAAATCCCAAGTCCTCGAACGTTTTCATGGCCTGGCTCTTGCCGGCACCTGAAAGCCCGGTCACGAAAACGATTCGTGGCTTCGTCAAGTCGGCCGCCGCGAGCGGTGAGGCGTCATGAAACTGTTTTCGCCTGAAAAGGCTAACGCCCTCATTCCGAAGATTGCGCCGCTCGTCCAAGAACTGTGGACGAAGCGCCGGGAGTTAGCGATCAAGTTGTTGGAAAACGATCCGGCGTTGCGCGCTCACAGCGTGCGCGAACCGCGGCTGGCCGGCTTACGCTCGCCCTTTGCGCCCCGCCGGTTCAGCGAACTGAAAGCCGAAATCGTACGGCTGATCAACCGCATCGAAGGTTACGGCTGCATCGTCAAAGACATGGATCTCGGGCTGATCGATTTTCCAGCCCTGCGCGACGGCGATCAAATCTACTTGTGCTGGAAAGCTGGGGAGCCGTCGATCGCGCATTGGCATCGCATGGACGAGACGTTCATGGATCGCAAGCGGATCGCTTAGGCGCCGCTGAATTAGGCTGCGGGCGTGGCGCTCGCTTGAACCGGAATAAAGTCTTCGGCCAAACCCTGTAAGCGCACCTCGCCGAATTCGACGATGTAGGCGCCTGCGTCCGCGCTGCGCACCTCGCCGAGCTCAGGAACGTTCGCGAGTTGCGGAATTTTCGTGCGGATCTCATCCGGGATTCGCACCTTGTCGCCAACGGCAAGCGCACCCTGATCGAAGAGGCCGTTCAAGGCGTCGAGCAGCATCGGCAGCGGAATTCCGTAATCCTCGCTGATGGCGCCGATCGTATGCGATTCGCTAATCGCGCAATTCGAGCAGCCGCCCAAATGGAAGCGCGCGAAGACGCGTCGGGCTCCGGCATGCAACTTGAACGCTTCATCGACGGTCATTTCCGGGCTAAAGTGCTGTTCGCTCATTGGTTCCTTTTCTTAGGTGGCGTTAGACGCCGGTCCCCTCGTTTCTTGAAATCGCCGGCATCGGGGCCACGGTTGCGCCGCGGCAAGCGGAGTACGCCTGTAAGCCGGATTCTGTACGCGGAATCTCCGCGCGATGACCATCTCTCTGGGGCGCGCGTTACCGTGCGCCTCAATGCGGTTCAAGCTCGCTCGGACGGGCCGTCCGGCTCTCGGATCGCTCCGCGAGCATCGAGCACCCTTGCTTCAGGTGGGGTTTACCCGAGCGCACGTCTCCGTGCGGCTCCGTGAGCTCTTACCTCACGATTTCACCCTTGCCAAAACGGCGGTATGTTTCTGTGGCACTTTCCTTCGGGTTGCCCCGACAGGACGTTATCCTGCACCTTGCCCTGTGAAGCCCGGACTTTCCTCACCTTTCCTTGACGAGCTGGGAAGCGCGGTCATCCGGCGTACTCCGTCAGCCATTGTAATACAATAGTCGGCCATGCCGTTCACAAGAAGACAACGCTCTCCAGGCGATTTATGATGCACAAATTGCTTTCTTTGTTGCGGCGATGATATTTTTGAGCACCGGAATCGCAATCGCCGCAACTCCTACTGTCGTCACGCCTGACAAGGTGACTGGATTGCCGGCACCGGACCGATCGCGGGATCTGCAGATTGCCGTTCTCTTATGGTGATCCGACGAACTCCGGCCCCTACACGATTCGTCTGAAGTTGCCGGCGAACACGACCTTCCCGGCGCACTTTCATAGCGACACGGAATAACCTCACGCGTGATTTCCGGCGCTCTTTGGGTTGGCGTGGGGGACCAAGTCGATCAGAGCAAACTGATGCAGTTGCCGGCGGGATCGCTTTGCGAGCATCCCCAGTCGGGCATTTCATCACTCATGCGGTCACCAAAGCAAGAAACGCGCCATCCGCGATTCCGGCACGGGGCCCGTTCACGATGCACAGCGGCTATAGCGTTAGTTGCTCTTCCGCTGATGCAGGATGAAGTGATTGCCTTCGCTGTCCTCAGCAAACGCCATATGGCAGACGGGCGTTTCTTCCGATTCGCTGATCTCGACGCCGCGCGAACGGTAATATTCGACGGCGCGCTTGATGTCGGGAACGGCGAACATGATGCTGCTGCCCGGCGACCATGAGCCGTCGTCCATTTTCCAGAGGCCGAATGTTGAACCGTCGGGCAATTCGAACTCGGCGCCGCGTCCATCCCAGACTTGCGTTGCGTTTAAGCCCATCGTGTCGCGCCAAAATTTGGTCGCGCGATCGGGATCTTTGACGAGAAACGTCGATATGTCGATTCCGGTGATTTGAACGTCTTTGGCGGTGGCTGTTTCCATGGAAGTCCTCCGGTGTGATTGAAAAAACTTGGAGGCAAGGAGACTCGAACTCCTGACCCTTACGCTGCCAGCGTAATGCTCTACCAGCTGAGCTATGCCCCCGAATGCCCGGCTCTGATTGAAGTCCCCGCGTCGCCTTTCCTTTGGTAACCCGCTACAGCGCGAGTTGGTTGACGAGCCACAATGCCGCTTGACCGCGCGTCATCGTCGTCGCGGGCCAATTGAGTTGCCGTCCGACGGCGCTGTCGATATCGGCGCGCTCCAGATCGGTGAGGATTGCGTTGGGCGCATAACTCATATCCGGATTGCCGCTCATGATGCCGTCGACGCCGAGCAATTGCACGGCGGAAAACAGTTGCGGATTATCCACGGTTATGTCGGTCCACCAGAAGAGCGGAACGCCGACGCTCAGCAGCAGATGCTGAAAAGAACGGAGGAGGGTGGGCGTCGTTGCCACCGTGCCCGGGCTAACGTTGTTCGCGATCGCAAAGCGCGCCAGCATGCCGGCTGACTCTCCGATGTTCCACTCGACGGGATGCAAGCGGTAGGCGCCGTTTGTGATGTGTGTCGTTCCGATGTTCTTACATGCTGGAATCAGGTTCGTGACGCGCACCGGGATCAGTGAGCGCAGCGGAATTTGAAACGGCCAAATCGTGATGAATTGCTGCGGCATGCCCACTGCGGCGAGTGCGTGGATATCGAGGCCGCCGTAAAAACCGATGCCGCAAGAATCGGGATAATTCTTCGCCCGTGGGCCGCCGCGATACGCCTGATCGAGATCTTGCTGCACGATCGTATAGCGGGCTTTGATGCGGCGCCCCTCACGGATGTACGGCTGTGCCGACGTACCGTCGGATGTGCCGAATTGATCGGTGCGGACCTTTAGATTCGGATAACCGTTGCCGCTGCCGTCATCACGCCGAACTTCGGTTTGCAGCCAATAGACGAAGCCGAGTGCGGCTTGACGAGCGCGTCCGATAATCGCGGCATCCTGAGTGGCCGAACCGGAAGGCGGTGTCGCGCCTTGGTAATCGTTGGCGCCCATATTCAGCATGCTCAAGTCATTCGGAAACGCTGGATCGTTGAAGTTGGCGGCATCGATGTAGCGGCGGTACGTCCACATGTCGACGCCGGCTTGAAAGACTTTTGAGATGTAGCCGTCCACGACGGTGTAGTTTTGTTGCGTCTTGAGCGTTGCGTAATTCGGGGGCGGCGCAATCGTGTGGTTTTCGCCGGAAGGCCGGTGTTCAAGCGCAACGACGCTCGTAATCGGTTGAATCCAATCCGGCCGCGCAGTATCGGGTGCATTCGGCTCACCGGTGTCACTTTTGGCCTCGGCGCCAAGTGCGTGTTCAACGTTGGCCATCGGCAGCAGATCGCCGAGATCCGTCGCATCGAGAAAATATTTTGCAGTGTAGACGGTTTGCGTGCCGTCAGGCCCGACTGCCGTAACGCTTTGCACTTGATCGCCTTGAACGTCGACCGTTGTAATGTGCGTATTCAGGCGAACGTGAATGTTGGGCCGCGCTTGGAGCCTCTGAAGGAGCACATTGCTTGCGGCGCGCGGCTCGGTTGAGAATCCGGGGTAGGGTCCGCCGGGATTGAGGGTCGGCTGACCTGCGCCTTGCGATGAGAGGCGGTAGTTATTGCGATAGAACGCGCGTACGGCATGCCGGAAATTCCGGTAATTTGCGGTGCTCCCGACGCTCTCGATATAGCGGTTTTCATCGGGCTTGGTCACGCCTTGCGATGAAAACTGACCGCCGATCCAATCGCTCGCCTCAAAAAGGCAGACGGAATACGTGCTGGAGCCGGCGCTTAAGGCCGCCGCTGCACCGCCTAGGCTTCCGCCGACGATGATGACGTCGTAGTACACTATCGTTGATCGTCCGGCACGCTGTTTGCGGGGCCAGCAATGGCTCCGTGTGCCGGCCAAACGTTGCGCTCGGACGCGGCAACCAATGCCACATGGTGTGGTATGGTTTCAAACCTGGCGCGGATCTCGGGTGCTTCGATCGCAGCACGACGCACCTCGAACAAAGCTTTGGCGCGGGCCAGGGCCTCCGTGGTTTTTGGAACGTCATCCACCGCGTGATGCACGAGCGCCGTGATCCAATAGTGCAGCGTTTCATATATCAGCATGTTCGGCTGCCCGCGCAGGTCGTTCGCTTCGCTAAGCGCGGCAACCGCGTCTGCATAACGCCCGGCACCGAGCAGCGCAAGAGCATAATCGTCTAAGGCCTCCCGCGCGTCGAGCAGACGCCCCAACTCCAAATGACGCCGTTTTACTTCATTGAAAGCTTGCAGCGAGGCTTCGAACTTCCCAGTAGCGCGCAGCAGCCAGCCCTGAATCTCCAGGAAAATCGCTTCTTGGCGCGGCGCCGCAACGCGCCATGGCGCGTTTGCCATCCGGTCCGCCACGGCCCGGAGATCCTTAACGCGGCCGCGGAATCGAGCCAACTCGGCAAGGTTGCTCAGAGCAACGCCTGCTGCGTCATAGAGATGCTCCTCCAACGCCAGTCTGTGTGCGCGCTCTGAAGTCGTAGCAGAAGCCTCAAACTCCCCAAGCTCCATCAAGAAGCCGCCCAAATTGGTCAGCGCTACCGCCAAGCGCGTACTTCCGACTGACGTGAAGACGTCGACTGCTTTGCGTAGATGAGCAAAGGCTATTTCCGGCCGCCAAAGCGACCAGTTCGCCGTGCCAATCTGATTGTGCGCGAATCCCTCAGCTTCGCGGTCGCCGATTGTGCGGCAGAGCACGAGTGCTCGTTCGGCAAACTCGGCGAAACGCACGTAGTCCTGGCGTTGCTGAGCCGTAGTAGCTGCAGTTTGCAGAGCTCGCACCAGCAGCGCCGGTTCCCCGCTACGTTCGGCAATTGCAATCGCTTGATCGACGTACTGCGCGGCCCCTTCTGCATCTCCAGCCCCGGCTGCAGCCGACGACGCAATGGCGCGGCTGCGCACGCAACCGGCGGAACTGCCTTGTTGCTGATAACTTCTGAAGGCCGACTCTGCGTCAGCAAGAGCCCCGCTGTAGTCGAACGTCGCAAGCTTGCGCTGCGCCAACGCCTCCATCGAAAAGGCCAGCCATGACGCATTGTGCGCCGCCAGCGCGCGTTCTCGCAGCTTTTCAATGGCGAGCAGCTCCTCGCTGCGATCGTTGTTGCGAAATGCACATTCGATCCGACGCATTAGGACCTCGGCCGATGCACGTTCATCCAGCACGGGAACCAGCGCCTCAAGAGCTTCCAGCCGGCTTTTCTGCTTTGCCTTCTCTCCTAATCGAGAATCGATCGATTCGCAAACGAGCAGCAGTTCATAGCGCAGCCGATCGGCTCCCGGGTGGAGTTCCAAAGCGCGCTCCGCCAGTGCGCGAGCGTCGTCGTTCGCATACAAGTCTGCCGCATGACGGGCAGCAACAGCGTAGTGCTGCGCTGCACTCTCGACGTCACCGGCGCGGTCCAGATGAAATGCGATCTCGGCCGCCATCTCTGCCGCGACCTCCGGATACAAATCTTGCAGCACGCGCGCAATACGGCCATGCCGCCTCCGGCGAGACTTGGGTTCGACCTCTTCGTAGATGGCGCTTTGAATTAGGTGATGCGTGAACGCGTAATCGAAACGGTTCTTGGCGCTAACTTCGCGCACCAAATGCCGCTCCAGCAGTTCATCGAGCGCTTGCAATACTTCAGATTCCGAGACTCCGGCTGTTTCGCGTACCAGCTCTATGGTAAACGCTTGTCCCGCGACCGCAGCGATCTCGCCGATCGCGCGTGTTGCCGGTTCAAGAGTGTTTAAGCGATCGGCGATTGCCGCACGGATGCTCCGTGGCAATTCATCCCGATTGCCGTTTCCAGCGATGTTGCGCAAAATCTCCGTTACAAACAGCGGATTACCTTCGCTCGTTTCGAACACCGATCGCACCATTTCGGCGGCGTCATTGCGTCCCGGGACAATCGCGGTCACTAACTCGCCAACCGCTTCAGGCTTTAGCCCCTCGAGCGTTACGCGGCTCGTCAAATGAGCGCTCTGCAGACCGTGCTCCAAACGCCGCAACGGATGCGCGCGTCCCACCTGTTCTTCGCGATACGTGAGGACGATTAAGATTGGAGTTGCCGCAATACGGTTCGCAAGCGACGCGACGGCTTCGACGGTTGCGTATCCGGACCAATGGAGATCCTCGAGAATGAGTACCATGGGTCGCGGGCGCGCCAGCGCAATCATCGCTTGAGCCACGGCGTCCAACAGTCGAGATTTTTCTGACTCGTCCGTCAAAGGCACAGGCAGAGGCAGGTCGGGGCGCCCGGAGCGCAGTTCGGGAACGATCTTCGCGATGATCCCCAACAGCGAAGGCGATAAGCTAAGATTCGCAAGAAGCGGGAGATTTGAGCGCAGCGCACTGGCGATGCACTGGTATGGCTCGTGCTCCGGAAAACTTGTGGACCCGAAGAGCACCCGCGCACCTTCGCTCTCGGCCGCCAGAGCGAGTTCGCCAACAAGTCGTGTTTTGCCGATGCCTGCTTCCCCGGAAACGACGGCAACGGAGCCATGGCCTCGTGCAGCACGACGCCAAACGGCACGCAGTTGTTCGAGCTCGGATGCGCGTCCAACGAATGGTCCGCGAAGCGGGAGCACCCGTGCTTCTTCGGATTTTGGCGCGGCTTCGACGGGGGCGCCGCGCACAATGGCATGGCGTAACGCGAGCGTTTCCGGCATCGGTTCAACGTCCATTTCGGCTCGAAGCCTCTGCGCGAAACGATCGAAAGCGGCCAGCGCACCGGCTGCATCTCCTGATTCGTAGCGGATGGACATCAGTTGGCGCAATGCGTCTTCGCGCCACGGATCGACATCCAGCAACCGCTGCGCAAAATGCTGGGCCTCGCTAAAGGCGCGATCACTTCGGCGTGCGAGGATCAACGCCCACAGGTCGTCAAGCAGCAGGCGCCTCAGCCGCTCACGCTCGCTGACGAGCCAATCGTCGTAAATGTCGGGCAACAGATCCCCGTCGTATAACGTCACGGCATCAGCGCGACAACTTTCATCCTGACTGCAGCGCTCGAACTCGGCGACGTCCAGCCAGTACGTCGCATCCTTGCTCCAGGCGACGGTTTCCGTATCCGCCAGCAGCCAGGGTCCCCCGCTTGAAACTGTCGCGAACGCCTTTCCTAGCAGATAGATGTGTCGCCGCAACTCCGCTAGCGCATGCTCCTCACTATCATCCGGCCACAAGGTAAAAGCCAGATGCGATCGCGCGATCGCTTTATTTCGGTGCAACAGAAGGTAGGCGAGCAGTGGCAGCGACAATCGCCGGCTAGGGATCTTGAGTTCGATATCCCCGTCGGACAGGTGAGCGTTGCCGAGGAGTTTTATGCGCAGCACAGGGGCGATTTTCTCGGTACGCCCGAGCAACCCAGTCTGGCTCCGGCACGACCGTAGCACGGCCCTCGTGTACAGTACGGTTGATGTCCTCGCGGAACGAAAGTCTTTTTCTTGTTCGGGTGTGGACCGACGACGGCTTGGAAGCGCGAGCTTGGCGTGCATCCATACAGCACGTTCCCTCGGGTCGGACGATCTACGTCACGAGCCCCGGCGCAATCGCCGACTTTATCGCACGTTTCTTATCTGAGAACCCGGCCGATCGTAACGAGAACCGAGATGAACGCAAGCACGCAGATCGACGCGCTTAGCGTATCCCGCGGGCCGTGCGGAAGCGGAACGTATAGGCTACATGCAGTTCGGCTGGGTGACAGCCGAGTGCTGAACTAGCGGCAGCGCGCTTCCGAAGAGTTCCAGTGGTTGGTTGGTCAGGCTAACGATGACGCCGTCGTACGCGCTGAAGAAAGTGCTTTGACGGTCGTGTTGCGTAATGCTTCATGAGCGGAGGATGCGTGTATGAAAACAGCCGTCATCGTCGTCCATGGCGTTTGTCCGACACCGCGATACCAGATTCAGGATGCCTTTACGACGGAATTTGCGGCGCGTCTGAACGAACGGAGCGCGGGCGGCGCCCATTGGCACACCTCGATCCTTTGGCCGCCGATTTCAACGCCCAGCGCTGGACCCGAAGACGTCCACGCAACGGCGTTACGCATCTGGCAGGACGGCGATCGGCCGGACGACCCACAGCAAGACGCCTTCGATATCTTTGAGGGCTACTGGAGTCCGATCGACAAGAATCAGACGACGCCGCAAAGCGTGCTTGCCTGGATGTCGCGCGCGTTATTCGCGCCCCTGAATGCGAGCGCCAAGCTCTACGCCGGCTTTTGGAAGACGTTCTTCGATCTTGGCTATGTCGCCGCGATGCTGCTCATTGCAATCGTTCTGTTAGCCGTGGCGGCCCGCGTCGGCGTGAGTGGATATAATGTCTTCGCGCATGCAGCGGTCGCATTGAAATGTGCTGGAATTACCAACGTCGCGGAACATCAGCGCTGCGTCTCCCAGGTGCCGAGCATCATTGATATGGTGCTCCACCCCACGACCGCCTTGCCCGGTTTTGCGCTCAGTGCGCTTGGCTATGTCGTCGTGATCTTTATCGGCGCGCTTGCGGCGACTCAACTTGCGATCGGAGCGTACAACGCGTTTTCGGAGTGGCGCCGGCGTTTGAATGCGTCCAAAATCCATGCGCAGATCACCCCTGGCTCAACGCCTTCCTCAATTTTTGGGCGCTATGAAATTTGGCGGTTTTGGTTTCTCGTGGTGCTGGGGGCCGTCGCCTTCCTGGGCTTGATTTATGTACCGATCTGGCATGCGTTCGTACCGGATCCGTATCACGTGTTAGCTCTTTCAACGATCGAGATGGTGGCGTTTGTGGCATTGGTCCGAGGCGCGATCTCCGTGATGCAAGGCTTCTTCGTGAACTTTCTCGGCGACGTGCAGATTTATACAACGCACGATGAAAATGCGCGCTTCTACCAGTTTCGCAAAGAAATTGTTGCGACGGTGGAAGGGATCATTTTGCAAGTCCTACGATCGCAAAACGCGCCCGCGACGACGGTCGAAGTGACAACCGCAACAACGTTGAAGGAGCCCGCGGTTCCGCAACCGCTTTACGATCGGGTTTTCGTCGCCGGCCATAGCCTTGGTTCAACGATCAGCATGGATGCGCTTTTGAACGTGCACGAGCTTTACGCCGAAGACGGTCTGGCGGCAGCGGATTGGGAACGGTTGCGCGGCTTCATAACATTCGGCGCGGCGCTGGAGAAGACGAAGTTTTTCTTTGATGTGCGGCAACCAAGCATGTCAGTGTCGCCGGATCACTGGCGCAATGACGTTTACGGTCGTCTCTTTACGGAAGACGCCTCGGTCTTGGACGACGGCGATAACCGGAACGGTATCTTTTGGGCGAATTACTGGTATTTCAACGACATCGTCGCAAACGAGATTGCATCGTACCAGTCGACAATTCGCGTCGGCAGGGCGGCACGTGCGCACGGTGCTCGTGCGTCCCAGCCGCGGGTCGTGTGCGCAAACGCGCGCTTGTCCTCGAGCTTCTTCCGTCCGCTCTGGCATATGTGGATTCACAGCGATTATCTGGGCGACGACAGCTTTTGGCGTTCGGGTGTCGATCACGACCGCCGCCAGTATTCCGGTGTTTGCGATCTTTTGCTAAAATGATCGCATGAAGCGTTCGTTTGCCGTCGCGCTGCTCGCGTCTCTTATGATCGTCCCCGCGATGGTTCGAGCAGACCAAGGTCCCGTTTGGTGGGTTGTCCAGCAGAACATCTTGCAGCAGCAGGCCCAGACGGCGGTGCAGAATGAGCTGGCACGGCAGCAGATTTCGCAAGGTATGCAGCGGCAGCTCGATTTGCAATCGCTGAACCTGCAGGCACAGGCGAACACCTTAGAGACACAGCGCGCCCTCAATGCGCTGCAGATCCGCGGAGCGCTCGATCAGCAGATCCAGGATTTCCGCTATATTCAGAATCTGCAGCTGCTTCAGATCCAGCAGGCTCAGATAAACGCGGCGAACTATGGCGCTAATACCAACGCGCCGCCGAAAAAGGCAAGCCCTAAAAAGAAGCACCAGTAATTGCAAACACGCCTGCCGACTGGCAGGCGTGTCATCTGCGTTTAAGGTTGCCTTGAGCTTATTGTGATTGAAGCGTTAGGTTGTCAACATTTACTGCGTAGCTGCCGGCGGCGATGCGACCGTTCGGATTCGCGCAGATCACACCGAAATTAGGCCCGTAGATGACGACCAATCCGGCGGGTCCGCACGGTTACTTGTTGGACCCATAATTCGATAGCAACGTTGCGCCCGGGCTGCCGGGGCTAACATGGTACGACGTATAAGTCTGATTCGCATAGACTACGCGACCCATGACGGCTGCCGCCGCTGCGCCTGCTGCAAAGGGCCCCCAGAATCCGCCGCCCCAATACCCTCCTACCGGCGCCCAGACGACCCCGCGATTCCATCCCCAGGCGGGCCCTCTGTAGATCGGGTTCACGATAACGGGTCCACGGTAGTAATAGCCGTTGCGGCCGTTCGTATTGTAGTGGTACCTCGACGCGGTGCCGGTGCTCCTATTGTACACGTTCATATTTCCGGTGTTCTTGTTATACACTGCGGCGTTTCCAGTATTTCGATTGTATGCTCCGGCGGTGTTGCGACCGTTGTATGCGCCGCCGTTTCTCGTCTGCACCGCCCCGGCATTCGTGTTCGGATTGCGGGCGGGAACCGTATTGGGGGCGCTGACTCTCTGAGCCGGAACGTCGCGACTGAGGTTAAAGCCGCGACCTTGGTTCGGAGCCGCCGCCCGCGGCGCGCGGGCGCCTCGTTGGGCATCGGCCGCCAATGGTGCAATTGCTAGTGCCGCGATGAGAATAATCGATACGTTCCTCATTATTTGGACTCCTGATCGAGCTTTCCGCTCCCGGTCACATGCGTTCCCTTGGCGGTGAGCACCGCAAAGACTACCGAGTAGGGAGCAATTGTGTTTGTTGAAGCGGGTAGCGGTTGACTCTGGCCGCTTGTATTGAAGTAAAACGTCGCCGCCTTGAACGGAACCATGTGCCGTTGCCTATCCTGAAGCAGTGAGAAGCCTCCGCCGGTGCACTTTATGATTGCGCGGTTGTGAGCGCAAGCGGCACCGCTGATGACAACCGTCGAGACTTTGTCGGCAGATATCAAAGTCAGCGATTTGTTGGCTACTTTCATGGTCACGCCGGTGTAGGTTTGCACGGAACCGTCGCTCTGCTGGATCCGAAGGTTTCCCGTAGCCCATGCTGGTGCACTTAGAGCTAGTACAAACGCGGCGAAGATCAGTCCGACTGATCTCATGGTGCGATCCTTTCGTAGCGAGATGAATGACGCTGTGTGAATGAATGCGTCTCGCGGCTAGTGGAAGCGGCCGCTCGCCTGCGTCGCGGCCTTGCCCTAGCAAGGAAGCGAGCGCTGCATAATCGTTCGCGATGAGGCAGCTGTTTCTTGCCGTTTCGCCGGTTTAGTTGCTCCGCAGATCGAAGTGGAATCGAAGTGAAGTGGAATCGAAGTGGAGATGAGGGGACTCGAACCCCTGACTTCCTGCTTGCAAAGCAGGCGCTCTACCAGCTGAGCTACATCCCCGAGACTCAGCGCCTCTACCGCTTAAGCAAGCGGTGGCCCTTGCGAAGCGGTCGTGTCCGGCTCATAATAACGGCAAGGCACGAGGCCATGCAACACCGCGTGAACGCAAAGCGTTTGGGATCGGTCCTCTTGGCGGCTTTTTTGCTTGCGACGTTCGCGTGCGCTCGAGCCGTCGCCGATCCGCTGCCGAATTGTTGGGACATCGTCTATGGCGCGTTGCGCCATCGTGCGGCGGCTACTCATCCGCCGTTTGTTGTGTATAACGAGCTGTCGCTCGTGACCGACAACGGCGATCCGCTCATTCGCAATCACGAAAGCGTCGCCTATCGCGACGATGGCGTGTCGCGCGTTTGGGATGAGCGCTTCGGGTACGATCCGTACGTAACGCGCGCGAGCGATCCCGGACCGCCCGAACTTGGTCCGTATGGATCAAGGCGCAGCGTCTGGCTTCCCGTGCCCGCGCCTGAGGCGCCATCACCACCGTTAATCGGTGAAGTGCGTGCCCATAATTCCGATGGATTGACGTGCACGGTCGAGGGTATCGAAAACTATCGCGGGCACCAAACCTTTCGCCTGTCATTCGAAAGCACGCATCCCGAGCGCCCCGCGTTGCACGGCCTCTGGATCGATACCGTCAGCGCGGAGATTTGGAAAGTGGATTTGAGCGGAACGCTACCGATCGCTTTGGACGATCAGCGTACGCCGCGCTTAGCGCAATTTCAAATCGAACTTGACCAAGTGGGTCAGTATGTCGTCATCAATCATGTGACGTGGAAATATCGCTACCACGAGTTCGCGCAATACTCGGATTTCTTCGGCGAGTACTATTACTCGAGCTTTAAATTTCCCGACACATTACCGGCGACGTACTTTAGCTAAGGCCCGCTATTGCGGCGAGGGCATGATCTCGCAGTATTGTTCCCGCAACCGATAGCAGTGCGCGATCAAGGGCTTCATTACCGTGTCGTTTGAGGCGACGAAATTCGGCGCCGGCCCTGGAAGCGGAATGTGCTCGCTGATACCTTCCGCAAATGGGTCATCGCTCATTGTGTAGTGAACCGGCCAAGGCACATCTCCGGCTTCGTAATCCCCGCTCGCATAATGCACGGTGTATCGCAGGTAGTAGTAAACAAATCTGCCGTCCGTCCACCGTTTGACGGGATACAGGATGCCGTCACCGCGCTGGGCCGGTGCTTCTGAGCCGGCAAAGTTGTAGTTGACGCGCGAAAGCGTCGTCGCAGAGCGCTCCGACTTTGAAATGCTGAGCGGATTGCTCGCGGCCTGCGCTGCTGCGATCGTTGCAGCATATGTCCGTTCTTGCGCCGCGAGCGTCTTGGGATCGATCTGCTGATGCGGTAGTCTCTGTACTGGAGTCACGCGTATGCGCGGCTGATACGCGATTTGTACAGGAACAGAGGTGGGTTCTGCTTTCGGCACAGCTTTGTGTACAATTTCACGTGGTTGAACGATCGGGTGGACGTGCGGCAGCGGGCGCGGTCTTGGAATAGCGTGCGGCATGGGACGCGTCATGCGCTCGATCCGAATCGCGGAAGAGCTGACGTGATAGACTTCCGGCTGGAACGCCGGATTGAAAATGCGCAGGCCGAGCAGACGTGATGAGCAGTGGCAGAAGCGTCAAGTGCAACAGCGTAGAGCCGCTGAAGAATGCAACGACGCTGCGCCATCGCCGCCGGCGAGGCGCCTGCTGCGGCACGCTAATCATCGCCACGACCCTACGCCCCTATCCTGACAGGACTCTGAGAGAAGTGCGGAACATGCCGCGAAGGCGAATTGAAGAGGAGTTGCTATGCCGAGATTCATGGTTGAGCGAACATTTCCAAGCGGTCTCGATGTACCGATAACGAGCGACGGCGCTAAAGCGTGTCTGGCGATTGTTGATAAAAACGGTTCCGGCGGCGTGACCTGGGTCCACTCATACGTGACACAAGATAAGAGGAAGACGTACTGCATCTACGACGGACCGAATGAGGCCGCGATCGCAGAGGCGGCCGAGAAAAACGGGCTGCCGGTAGATTCAATCGTGCCGGTGTCGGTTTTAGATCCTTATTTCTATCACTGAACTCTGAGCGATCATGGTGGGCCATCCTGGTCTCGAACCAGGGACCTCATGCTTATCAAGCATGCGCTCTAACCAACTGAGCTAATGGCCCTTAAGCGGAGGCGATTGTACCGGACTTTGCGGCAATCGGTCAATGCGCCTTGCGCCAGGCATCATGAGAGACTCACGCTAATCCGCTACGCATGACGGATACGCTGCCGGCGATTCGGCCAATCGCAATCTCCGAGATCGAAGCAGCGCGCGACCGCATTACACCGACAATTGCGCGCACGCCGCTCGTCAAGTTGGAGCTCGGTTCAAGTCGACCCGAGATTTACTTGAAGCTCGAAAATCTGCAGCCGATCAATTCGTTCAAACTCCGAGGGGCAGCAAATGCGGTTGCGATGCTTCCGGAAGATCGCCGCGCAGCGGGCGTTTGGACGATCAGCGCCGGAAATGCCGGTCAGGGCGTCGCCTTCGCGGCGCGCGCCGCCGGTGTGCCGTGCACCGTTGTGACGATCGAAACGGCCCCTGAAACAAAGGTCGAACGCATGCGTGTGCTCGGCGCAACGCTCGTTAAAGCGCCCGTTCGATGCGTGCTGGGAAGCGCTCGAGCGGCGCGAGTTTCCCGGCGTTAAGGGAACGTTCGTCCATCCGTTCGATGATGCCGATTTTATTGCCGGCAACGGCAGCATCGGTTTGGAGATCGCTGAAGATCTGCCGAATGTGGAGGTCGTCGTCGCGGCACTCGGCGGAGGCGGCTTGCTGACGGGCATCGCATCGGCGATTAAAGCGCGGCATCCGAACGTCCGTGTTTATGGCGCCGAGCCTGAGACCGCAGCGCCCGGCTCGTTGTCATTCGCGAGAGGCAAAGCTTCCACGTTTGAGGGTTGGCAAGCAACCTTCGTTGACGGCGCCGGCGGCAAGAGCGTCTTCCCGCGAATGTGGGAACGGATGAAAGACGTTGTCGATGGCTGCGTCGTGGTCACGCTTGATGAAACAAAACGTGCGATGAAAACGGTCGCCGAAAAGGCG
The DNA here is from genome assembly GCA_963723515.1 of Vulcanimicrobiota bacterium. GTDB lineage: Bacteria > Vulcanimicrobiota > Vulcanimicrobiia > Vulcanimicrobiales > Vulcanimicrobiaceae > JAFARW01. The sequence goes on along the minus strand of CAVRQT010000003.1, from coordinate 841,510 downwards.
CGCGTCATTGCGGAAGGGGCGGGCGCTTTACCGGTTGCTGCGGCGCTTTCGGGAAGAGTTCAGGCCAACGGACCGATCGTCACCGTGATCTCGGGCGGCAACATCGATCTCGCAACGTTTTGCGAGCTTGTCGGCTCGGTTTAATTCCGCCTCAGATCAAGTCGATCCATTTTTTGACGATCTCATCGTCATGTTTGAGCTGCTCCATTTGAAGCGCCCGCAGCTCGTTGAACTCGCGCATTAGCTCCGCCCGCTCTTGCACCGCAAAGTTAAACGTGGCTTGCTGGGCAAGCAAGGCGGCTTGGTCGTGCGCGATTTGATTCTGATCGGGAGCTGGTTTGGCATCGCCGATTGCGATCGGATGCCTGGGCGGTCGCGCTTCGCTGACGACCGGGCTGTATCGGTGTGATCATTCAGTGATCGATTGAATGAACTTCTTCGTAATTTGATTGTCGGCTTTACGCTGCTCCATCGTCAGATCGCGCAACTCGTTCATCTGACGCATGCGTTCGGACTTCTCATCCATCATCTCGTTGAACCACGTGGCCTCCCATTGCATGGCCGACTGATGGCGCAAGTTTTCGGCGTACATCGCGACGGTGTCGGCTTCATTGGCAGCGTTGAGGGCGCCGATGGCTCCATTGCCCATGTTGCCCACAGTTGTTCCAGTATTGGCGCCGGAGGTTAACCCGCCGGCTAAAGCCCCTGCACCACCCGCGATCGGATTGCCGCCCGATGCGAAAAACGATTCGGCACCCTGAACGATGCCGTTCAACAGATTGAAGCTCATTAGGAATCTCCCGCCGATGAACCGTCGTCATCGGTCAATAGGCCGGCGTATGAGACGTCGTAGCGCGAGTGTCCGTACGCATCGAGGCCGGCCGAATTGCGTGTAGCTCGGCGCCGTCGCAGAAGTCACGCTTGGTTGCAACAGACTTTCGTCGAGCGAAGAGGTCTGCTCGAACGATTGCAGAGCGTTTAATTGCGAGAGCTCTTGCATGACCGCCATCGATGCTCGCTTGAGCCTGATCGCTCTGGCTGTTCGCGGTAGCGCTTGAACCGCCGGCGCCGCCTGGCATCGGTTCGCCAAGCTGCGCGCAATGCCGTAAGACGGAATCCGCGTATCCCAAGCGCTCCCCGTCCATCCATTCGGTGACCGTGCCGGTTGCGTCCGGACTGCCGGCATTGTATGCGGAGAGCGCCTTGTGAACGTCCCCGCCGTACGAGTGCAAGAGGCCGGCAATCATCCCCGAAGCGTAGTCGGCATTTTGCGCCGGATCCATCGCGGCAGCGGTTCTGGCGAAGTCATGCCAGCGATCGTCAATTTGGAACAGCCCGTGGCCGTGTCCGCCGTCGCCGACGATGTTGTGCCCGGCATTTGCGCCGGGGCCGCCGGTCTCTTGAGCAGCCACTGCCGCCAACAGTTTTGGATCAACACCGTGACGGCGTGCCGCAGAGGCAATCTCCGGCGCGTAGGCCACTCCATCGCTTGCCAGCTCTCGAGTTACGGCGGGTAGTGCAGAAATCTCGGTCACGCGCGCCAATCACGCGCCGCACGCGGTTTGACAAGAGCCGGGGGCGGCTCTACAATGAGGCGGGTTTCGGAGGCCCCACAAATCGGGGGCCTTCCTCTATGTTATGGCTTCTTCGAATACGGTCGAGATCGGCAGCTTGCTTGCAGGCGGCCATCACACGCTGCGTGTTGATGAGTTGGTGAAGCTTGAACCGTTTGAGGGTTGGAGCTTTCCCGAGCCGGCGCGCGTCCAACTCGACGTTCGGGCCGCGCATCGGATGGTTGAGGTCGCCGGGACCGTTGATGTGGTCGCACTGCGGCGCCTGCGATCGTTGCTTAGGAGACGTCAAGCGGCCGATGCACATCGAGGTCGATGAGCGACTCGAAGCCGACGGAACTGCGCGAGGACGAGCCGCTGAGCGAAACCAATGTCCTCGTCGGATCGCGGCTCGATATCGCGGATTTGACGAGGCAACTGGTCGACAGCACCGCATCGTTCGCAGTGCTGTGCAGCCCGCGAGTGCAGCGGCCTCTGCCAATACTGTGGGCAAAACAAGAATGACGGCGCGTGCACGTGCGCCAGGGAGTCTGAAAAGTGGCAAACTTAAAGTGGAAGACACCGCGTTCGAAGACGCGCAGCCGGCGAGCCGCCAATTGGAAACTCACTCCGGTCACGACGGTGGAGTGTCCGCAGTGTCATGCGCCAAAACGTCCGCATTTCGTCTGTCCGGCCTGCGGCACGTACAACGGCCGTCAAGTGATCGAGCCGAAGGACGAGCATACGGCGTCAGCGACCTAGCGCAGCTTGGACGGCAGCGGCGTTAAGATCGTCGGCGTCGGCCACTACGCGCCCGCCGGCATTCTGACGAACGAGGATCTCGAGAAGGTCCTCGATACGAGCGACGAGTGGATCACGTCGCGCACGGGCATGAAGCGCCGTCATGTTTCCGCGCCTAACGAAGCAACGAGTGATCTCGCGCTCGCGGCGGGGCACCGCGCATTAGAATCCGCTGCTCTCAAACCTGAAGATGTCGACTGCTTCATCGTGGCGACCGTCACGCCGGATTTCCCATTCCCCGCAACTGCCTGCATCGTCGCCTCGAAGCTTGGCGCGCAAAATAAAGCCGCATTCGATATCGAGATCGCCTGTAGCGGCTTCATTTATGGCTTGACCGTAGCCTCGAGCATGATTCGCACCGGCGTCTACAATCGCATCATGCTGATCGGCGCGGAGACACTGACCAAGATCGTCAATAAGAAAGATCGCGGCACTGCCATTTTGTTCGGTGATGGTGCGGGCGCGGTCGTGTTGGAGCGCACCCCAAACGATTGCTTTTTGAGCAGCGAGCTGGGTTCGGACGGCAGCCGTCCGGAAATCTTGCGTGTTGCCGCCGGTGGTTCACGCTACGCAATGGATCCGCTGCGTTATGACGCCGGCGAACACTATATCTATATGGAAGGGCGCGAAGTTTTCAAGTTCGCCGTCAACAAGATGGTTGACGCAACGGAAGCGGCGCTGGCCAAGGCACATCTCAAGCACAGCGATCTCGATTTTCTGATCCCGCACCAAGCCAACAAGCGCATCATCGATGCGGCCGCTAAATACTTGGATATGCCGAGCGAGAAAGTGCTCGTCAACATCGATGAATACGGCAACACATCGGCGGCCTCGATTCCGATGGCACTTTCCGAAGCCGTGGAGAAAGACAAGCTGCACGACGGTGACGTGATCATCTTCGTCGGCTTTGGCGGCGGGTCTGTCATGGGGCGCTGTGGCTTGGAAGTGGGCGGCGCTCGCACAAGAAAAACGCGCCGCCTAATGCAGCGTGTTGCGGCTGTTTTCCCCGGACAGGGTTCGCAATCGGTCGGCATGGGCGCCGATGTGGCGCGCCACCACGCAAGCGCGAAGGCGCTGTTCGATCGCGCTAATGAGGTGCTCGGGTACGACCTCTTCGCGCTGATGCAATGCGGTCCGGAAGAGACGTTGCGTGAGACGCGGTTCTCGCAGCCGGCAATCTTCGTCACGAACCTCGCGCTGTACGAAGCGGCGCGGCCCTTCTTGAACACGGTTGCAAGTGCCGGGCATTCCTTTGGCGAGATCTGCAGCCTGACAATCGCGAATGCATTGACCTTCGAGGATGCGGTTCGTGTCGTCGATGCGCGCGCACGAGCGATGCAATCCGCTGCCGAACTGGCACCCGGTTCGATGGCGGCGGTGCTCGGCTCGGACGCGCAGACGATTCGGGACATCGTTTCGCGCCTAAGAGAAGAATCCGGTCTTTGCCTGCAGCTTGCGAATTTCAATTCGCCGTCGCAGATCGTGATCAGCGGCGATCAGGAAGCAGTCACTGCTGCATCCGAATGCATTGATGGAAGCGGGCGCGAAACGCGTCGTGCCGCTGAACGTCTCCGGTGCTTGGCATAGCGCGTTGATGGAGCCGGCAGTTGCTCAATTTGCGGCGGCGATCGAGAAGACGGCGTTTCAGAAGCCGCAAATCACCGTTATTTCAAACGTTGATGCGCAGCCGTACGAATCCGTCGATCAAATCAAGCGCAATCTCGTCCGCTCGATCGTCGACGAAGTGCGGTGGCATGATGCGGCCGTCAAGCTGCTTGAAACGGGCTGCGATTTGGTCGTCGAATTTGGCGCAAATCCGGTGCTTGGACCGTTGATACGCCGGCTACCGGATGCGCCGGCGGTGTTCAATGTCAGCGACGCCGCGAGCGTTGAAAAACTGCGTACGAAGATCGGGCGAGCTCGCCAGCGCATGAAGTTTAAAGGGAACGTCGCGCTGATTACGGGCGCAAGCCGCGGCATCGGCCGCGCAATCGCAGTCGATCTGGCCCGGGACGGCGCCGACGTGGCGCTCGTCGGTCGCGATATGGGGGCACTTGAAGAGACGGCCATCGCATGTAGAGATGCGCGTTCTGAAACAAACGCTCTCGTCCTCACCGCCGATGTCGCGGACCAGAGCGCTGTTGAAGATGCCGTCGGCAAGACAGTAAAACAATTCGGACGGCTCGATTTCGCGATCAGCAACGCCGGTCAAACGCTGGACACGTTGCTCTTGCGGTTGCAATCCGAGGCGCTCGATCAGCATTTCGCTGTCAATCTGAAATCGGCGTTTTATCTTTGCGCTGCGGTTGCGCGTCCGATGATGAAGGCGCGCTCGGGCTCGATCGTGCTGATGAGCAGCATCGTCGGACTTTCCGGCAATGCGGGACAAAGCGCCTACGCTGCATCGAAAGCCGGACTGCTCGGACTGACCAAATCGTTAGCAAAGGAATTAGGTTCACGGAACATAAGAGTCAACGCCGTCGCGCCGGGCTTCATCGAGACTGCAATGACGCAGAAGGTGCCCGAAGCGGCGAAAGAGTCGTTGCTGAAGTCGACGGCACTCGGCCGTGCGGGGAAGCCGGAAGACGTGAGCGGAGTCGTCAGTTTTCTTTGTTCGCAAGCCGCCGGATATATGACGGGGCAAACGCTCGTCGTTGACGGTGGCATTTTGATGTAGGAGACGATAGTGGCAACAACGTTTGACAAAGTGAAGAAGATCATCGTCGAGCAGCTTGGCGTCGACGAAGATGAAGTTACGCCCGAAGCGTCGATCACCGACGATCTCGGCGCCGACTCATTGGATCAAGTTGAGCTCGTGATGGCGTTCGAGACGGAGTTCAATATCGATATCCCGGACGAAGAAGCAGAGAAGATCAAGACCGTCGGCGACGCCGTGAAGCGCATCGACGAAACGCAGGTCCCCAAGGAGTAATTGTTTGCACGTGAGGAGCTTGTGATTGAGTTTCGCAGAGTGCCAGTGTCATGCTGAGCTTGTCGAAGTGCAACTATACGAGAAGTATATGTTTGAAAGTTTAAGCGAACGCCTCGGCGCGATCTTTAAGCGCCTGACCGGCAGAGGCAAACTCAGCGAGGCCGATATCAATGAAGTGATGCGCGAAGTGCGCATCGCTTTGCTTGAGGCCGACGTTGCGCTTCCGGCAGCGAAAGATTTCGTCAACCGAGTCAAAGAGAAGGCAATCGGCGCCCATGTCTTCGAGTCGCTTTCGCCGGCGCAAACGATTCTCAAAATCGTCAATGATGAGCTCGTAGAATTGCTGGGCGGAGCGCAGGCACGATTGCAGTTTTCGGATGCGCCGCCCTCCGTGATCATGCTAGTAGGCTTGCAAGGCTCCGGCAAGACAACGCAAGCCGCGAAACTGGCGCTGCGGCTGAAAGAGCAGGGTCGTCGCAGTTTGCTCGTTGCGGCCGATGTTTATCGTCCCGCTGCAATCGAGCAGTTGGAAAAACTCGGGCAGCAGATCGACTTACCGGTCTATCAACGCGGCAAAGCAGATCCGGTTCGGATTTCGCGCGATGCCGTCGCCGAAGCGAAACGGCTCGCGCTTTCGACGGTGATCTTAGATACGGCCGGCCGTTTGCAAATCGACGACGAGCTGATGCGTGAGCTCGAGCGTATTAAGGAAGCCGTTAAGCCGGTTGAGATCTTGCTCGTGGCCGACGCGATGACGGGTCAGGAAGCAACGAATGTCGCGAAAGGTTTTCACGAGCGCCTCGGCATCACCGGCGTGATCCTGACGAAGCTCGATGGTGACGCGCGCGGCGGCGCGGCGCTGTCGATCCACAAAGTGACTGGGGCTCCGATCAAGTTCATCGGTGTCGGTGAGAAGCTGCCGGCTCTCGAGCCGTTTCATCCCGATCGCTTAGCATCGCGGATCCTTGGGATGGGCGACCTGATGACGTTGATCGAGCGCACGCAAAGCGTCTATAGCGAGGCGCAAGCAAAGGAGCTCGAGCAGAAGTTTGCGCGCAGCCAATTCACGCTCGACGATTTCCTCGACCAATTGCGTCAAGTGCGCAAAATGGGCGCGTTCGGCGATATTCTAAAGATGATTCCCGGCGTATCACGGGCGTTGCCGAAAGACTTCGAGGTGGATGAGAGCCAGGTCGGTAAGGTTGAAGCGATCATTTGCTCGATGACCCGACAAGAGCGGCGAAATCCGTCAGTTTTGAATGGCTCGCGCCGCAAACGGATTGCGCTTGGCAGCGGCACGCAAGTCTCCGACGTCAATCGGCTGATCAAGCAATTCGATGAAGCTAAGGTAATGATGCGCAAGATGGGCGGCATGAAGGGGCGCGCGGCGCAAATGCAGAGCTTGGTCGCCCGTCGCGGCGCACTCTCACGCTGACGTCATGGAACATGCTGTCGGGTCACACACTCTGTCACGCTGAGCCCTGTCGAAGCGCCGCGTATTTAACGGTTCGCCCTTTCGACAAGCTTTCAGTGTGACATTGACGCAAAAACCCGCAATTAAGAGGAATAATGGTTAAGATTCGACTCCGGCGCATGGGCGCCAAGAAACAACCGACATACCGATTCGTGGTGAGCGATGCACGCTCGCCGCGCGATGGGCGGTTCATTGAAATCATTGGGCATTACAATCCGCGTACCGAGCCGAAAACCGTCGTGATCAACGAGGATAAGGTCAAAGATTGGCTCGCGAAAGGCGCACAGCCGTCCGATCCGGTGCGGCGGTTGCTAGCCGAGCGCGGTCTGGTCGAGCGCGGTCCAATTTCCGAAACGAAGCGGCCGCCGAAAGCCAAAAAAGCGAGCTGATGAGCTCCTTTGATGATGAGTTCGGACTCTTCGGCGACGAGGCAGACGAAAAAGAGGAAGAGCGCCGTTCGAGTTTAGGCGCGCGAACGATTGCATCGGATGAGACGGTCATCGATGACGTCGAGCCGGAAGATGAGCCGGCGCCGCGTCGCGGTAAACCGGCAAAACGCATGCCGCCGCGTGAACCACGCGAGCATACCGCACCACGAATAGCGCGAGCGCCGCGCGCGCCGAAAGATCCGCAAGCTGCCCACGCCCAAGCAACCGCGCTGCTCGAATTTCTGACGAAGAGACTCGTCGCAAAGCCGGATGCTGTCGAGATTGACGCCTTCACGGGCGAACAAGGCGAACGAGTCGTTGAGGTTGCCGTCGATCCGGAAGACCTCGGCAAGGTCATCGGTCGCGGCGGACGCGTGGCGCACGCACTTCGGACGATCGTTCGCGCCACGGCTGAAGAGCGCGTTATCGTCGACTTCTTTGATCTTGATGAGTTCGAAGGCAACTTCGAAGATGAGGAGTCAAACGGCGACCAAACCGCCGAATGATCGTCGCGCCGGACGAATTGCCGGCGTCTTTGGTACCAAAGGCGAGCTAAAAATAGAGGCGACGAGCGCGGGGTGTTCGGTTTTCAAGCCGGGACAGGCGTTACGCTTCTCGCAAGGCGATCAATCGCGAGATCTGACGGTATGGTCGGTGCGCGAACATAAAACGCGGCAGCTCGTTCAATTTGAAGGCTTCGACGATGTGACGTCCGCTGCGGGGCTCGTCGGCGGTGAACTGTTCGCTCCACGAGACGCATTCACGCTGGGCGCAAACGAATACCTTGATGAAGATCTCATTGGTTGTCAAGTACGCGACGAAAACGGCCGCGACTTAGGAACGGTCAACGCCATCGAGCATTACCCGTCGCAAGATATGCTCGTCGTCAGCAACGGTCGCATCCCGCTCGTGGGTGCCTTTATTGAGAGAATCGACCTGATGGTGCGTCAGATCGAAGTCAAGCTACCGCCGGGTCTGCTGGACTAGTCGTTGTTGGGATGGTCCTTCATGTAGGCGTTGACCGTAAGGTCAATAGCACCGCCGACTGATCCGCTGCGTGCAGTGTTCGTGAAAATCAGTGAGCCGTCGCAGCGGTAAACTCTTAAGGTAAACGCATCTGAGATGTCGTGGCGCAGGTTGCGGTCCTGGTGGAAGTCACCGGTCGCAATCGTTTCGTTCGAAAGCGCGCCGCAAATGATATGGGCATCACTCGGTACATTTTGGGTAACGACAGCAGAGCGCGCGACGTTGTAAGTGCGGTTGAGCGAAAGAGCGAGCGCGGTGGTCGTAGCGGTGTCCATGCTTGAAGGACTCGCCGCAACTTGCACGACTAGAACGCCGCGCTTCGGTTTCTTCTCGGGCGCCAATGTCGGCCTGGGACCGGGGCGTAAACGATGGAAAATGCCGAGGATCGCGGCGATACTTGTTTGTGCGCCGTGCTCCTCGGGCGCGGCGGTGGCAGCGCTTTGTTGCTGTTGGTACGAGGCTTCAATACGACCGGCATGCGCGAGCACGACTTTACGGATCGTGTCTGCTTGATCGGCGGCGTCACTGTACGTGAGCATCTGCGCGGTTGATGCCCAAATGATCGCGCCGCTCTGGGTGCTGACGAGTTGCTGAACGACTGCGACTTGTTCACCGAGCGGTGTGATATAGCCGGAAAGGTAGTAGTCGACCCCGTCTTTGATCGCGCTGTCCAGATATGCTTTGCGGTCGACGTTCGGAGTCGATGGAGCCTTGATCACCACGCCGCCCATCGTCTGAATTTCCTTCGTATATAAGGAAGCAAGTTTTCCGCCGGCGCGCTTATCGGCTTCCCCATTGACCGTAAACGGATAGATGAGGACAGTCGGCGGAGCCGGCGTCGGCGTGGGCGATGGCGATGGTGTGGGCGTGGCCGGCGGTCTCGCGGGACGAGCGCCGATCAGCGCAACGACGCTGATCATTGCGAAAACAGCGAAACAACGACGCAAAACTTCCGTTCCTCTCATAGACCTCATCTTGTCACGCGCCTTTACGCGAATGCTCCTTGTGTCACGCTGAGCTTTTCTGTGTCACGCTGAGCAGTGAGCCTGTGCTGAGCAGTGCCGAAGCTCGAAGCGCAACCGTCATCCCAGGCCCTGCTTAAGAAACTCCGCGATCAGGCGGTTCGTTTCAGTCGGACGCTCCACCATCACCATATGTCCGGCGCCGGAGACGATTCGCGCTTCTCCACGCTGAACCCGTGCCGCCAAAAGATCGGCGTACTTCGGCGGCGTCATCCGGTCGTGCTCACCCGTGATCGCCAGGACCGGGATCGCGATGCTGTCGAGCCGCTCCATGACATTGAAGGCGTTGCAGGCCTCATAATCCGCTAACGTCTGGCTAGCGCCAACGCGACGCATCGCCGCAACGGCGTACGCAATCTGCTCTTCGGATGGGTCGGCATAGAGCATTCTGGCCACTTCATTAATTGTCGGTTCGAAATCATCGCGGAGTCCGTTCAGAATGGCGGGCGCAACGCGCAGCCGCGCCCCGGAGCCCAGCAGCACAATGGAGCGGACGACCGGATTCTTTCGCAAGGCAACATCAAGCGCAACGGCACCGCCGAGCGAATTGCCGCACAATGTGACGTCGTGGAGTTTGTGCTCTTTGATAAAGGCTCCGATGAAGTCACCGAACTCTGAAACGCTCTTCGCGCTGCCATGTGATGCGTGGCCTGGCAAGTTCGGCGCGATGCTGTTTGCAAAGGCTGTAACTTGATCCCGGAAGATAGCACCGGTGAATCCGGAGCCGTGAATGAAGATAATCACTTACTGAGCGGCGACTTCATCGACGATCGGTGCAACTTTCATCGTCCCTTTGACATGCGCCCAGCCCGCGCACAATTGCGCACCAAAGAGAAAGATCGATCCCATAAGATAAAACCAGAGCAGTAGCGCGAGCGGCGCCGAGAGTGCGCCGTAGACGTGCGTAAAATTGACGTGCGTCGTGTATTGCTCGAAGAGATATTGCACCGCAGGCCATGTCAAGGCGGCAAACGATGCGCCCGGCACGGCGAAGTGCCAAATGACCCGGCGGTTCGGCAAGAACGTATACATGATGATCGTCAGTACAAAGACGATCAGCAGTGACGCGCCGTAGCCGAGAAGCCGCGTGACGAACGCTTGATCGGGGAGGGTGATGAGCGCGACGATAATCGAAATCAAAATCGGCAGCGTCATCGCGACAAGAAGCAATATGCCGACGAGCGGCAACATGACCAGCGATAGTGCGATGTCGTGGACCAGGGGCCGCCCTTTGGGCACGCCAAGCGCGCGATCGAGCGCGTAGGCAAGTGTCAAGAAGAGATTCTTGCCCGACCAAATGAGGAAGAGGACCGCGATAATGCTGGACGCAGCGCGTCCGCCGAGATAATTGCTAAGATTTTGCGCGATGAAGTCGTGCAGTGATGGCGCAAGCGTGTCGACGAAGCTCAAGACGCGCTGTTGGCTATCCGGAAAGAACAGCGACGCGATCGTGATTGAAAGAACCACGAGCGGGAAGAGCGTGAAGAGCGCGTTGTAGGCAATCGCCTGCGCTAAGAAGGCGCATCCGTCGCGTGAGAACCGCAGGCCGGCTTCTCGAAAGGCGAAGATGAGCCGTCTCATTCGATGCGGTATATCGCGGCTGGACCGTGATTTCCCCACTTGCCGCGATTCCAATTACGATTATCATCGGCGGTGCGCCGGTGCAATCGTACAATCATCCATATCTGCTGCATGCGCGGATTATGGCGCCCGTCATTCCGTTCGTGACGCGTTGTGCGGATCGGATTAGTTATCGGCGGGACGTGATGGTGATTCGGCGCGATGGTCGTGTCGCGCGCATTTTCACCGGCGTTATCGAGCCAGCAACACTACAAGGTTACTATGTTGCGGTCGCTCCAACGTTGCGTTTGCTCGGCGCGCGTGTGAGTTACGACCTCGATTCACGCAAATTGTACGTCGAGTGTCTTGGGCCGGCGCCGCTGCGCACGATGCGGCCGAACGAACAACTCGCGCCGCACGTCAGGCCGACAACGGTGTTCACAGCGGAACCTGTGGTGACACCGCGCCCGATGTATACGGGCTCACCACATCCCCGGCGGACTCCCATCGTCGTCACGACGCCGCGCCCGTAGCTGCGGCATGGCACTGAGCAGTTTGTAACCGATGAAGACCGAGAGAACGAGCAGTGTAACGATAAACATAGATCCTCCGTTGGTTTAGTTTTTGAACGCCTTCCAAACGGCGTCGACGAGTTTTGCGGGTAGCGCCTTTTTGAGATCGCCGTTGGCGTTGATCAAACGGCGGAAGAAGATCGGGCTGGTCAGAAGATCGACAGCGAGCGGAATATCGGTCCGCTTTGAGAGTTGGCGTTTTGCGATCGCGCGTTCGAGTTGTTGAGTGCAGAGGTCACGTCGCGGATCGACGATTCGAGCACGCAAGATCGGTGCGAGATCCGGATGATCGGGTAATTCCGCGATTGCGCGCGCAAGGATCCGTTCCGCCGGATGGCCATCGTCCATATCGATTGCGTCTCGCAGAAGCGTGATGCAATTGGTGCGTGGATTCGTGGACTTAAGTTTCGGGAGATGGAGCTGCAGTTGCCGCAGGGCATGAAGAACCAGCGCGTCCTTTGACGGCCAGCGCTGGTAGATGGTCGCTTTACTGACGCCGCTCCGGGCGGCAACTTCATCCATCGCCATCCCGCTAAGCCCGCGTTCGGAAATCAATCCCAGCGTCGCGGCCACAATGCGATCGTCAAGCCTGATATCACGCGGCCTCCCGCGCGTTGACTTCCGCTGCACAATTACAATACTAAACGGTATAGTATTATAATGTCAAGCCTACGGCCCTCGAATAAGGTAGTCCCAGTGTCATCCTGAGCCTGTCGAAGGATGGCAAGCGGTGATCATGCGTGCCCCTGTCACGCTGAGCTTGTCGAAGCGCCACCGTGATCGGAACGAACAAAGCAGCCCCAGTGTCATCCTGAGCTTGTCGAAGGATGGCAAGCGGCAATCATGCGTGCCCCTGTCACGCTGAGCTAGTCGAAGCGCCGCGATAATGCAGTGGGATCGTAAGGACCAACGAGCGTCTTTCCACTGTGTCACCCTGAGCTTGTCGAAGCGCCGCCGTGATCGTGCCCATATGCGCGCTGTGGCTGAGGAGTGTCTTGCCACTGTGTCACCCTGAGCAGTGCGCCTGTGCTGAGCGGCGTCGAAGCATCGAAGGGTGATTGGTTGGCGCGTATGACTTAGACGCGCGCCGTTCGAACACGCGAACATGGCAACCAATGTAGACGTGGCAGAACGCCCTTCGCCGTTAAGCGCGATCGTCGGCGCTTTCGTCGCGCTGTTCGAACGCATACTGCCGGACCCGTACCTGCTCGCTGTGCTCCTAACGCTGCTGACCGCAGTGCTCGCGCTAATCTTCGCGCCGCATCACGCGCCGATGCAGCTCCTCGGCGCTTGGTACGCCGGAATCTTCAACATCTTGGAATTCGCGTTCCAGATGATCTTAATTCTCGTGACCGGCTACGCGCTCGCGAACGCGAAACCGATTCGCCGCACCCTCGAATCAATCGCGTCGTTCGCGACGACGCCGCGTCAAGCGATCGTCGTCACGTTCCTCGTCTCCGCCGTCGCCTGCTGGCTGAACTGGGGATTCGGATTAATCGTGGCGGCGCTTATGGCTCGCGAAATTGCGAAACGGGTTCGCGTCGACTTCGGCTGGCTTGTCGCCGCCGCGTACTCGGGCTTCTTAATCTGGGCGAGCGGCCTTTCAAGCTCGATTGCTCTCGCTCAAGCAACGCCAGGCTCGAACTTGAATATCGTGCACAAGCTAACCGGCGCCATTGTGCCGCTGAGTCAGTCGATCTTCACGGCGTTCAATCTCGTGCCGGTCATCGTGTTGCTGATCGCTATTCCGATCATCTACACGTTGATGCAGCCGCCGGCAAGCGCATCGGTTTACGCCGACGCCGAGCGCTTGCGTCGAGAAGATGAACCGGCCCCACCTTGCGTCATCGGGCCGAACCTTCGCGAGTGCGCTCGAGAATGCGTGGATCCTGAATCTTATCCTTGCCTTCAGCGGGCATCGCCTACATTGTCGTGACATGGGCAACGACCGGCTTTGCGCTCGACATTAAGTCCGTAATCTTCATCTTTCTAATCCTTGGGCTGCTGCTTCATTGGCGCCCGATCGCGTACGTGCGAGCCGTCAACAACGCGGCGAGCATCACGGGACCGTTGATGCTGCAGTATCCGCTTTACGGCGGAATCATGGGGTTGATGACGGGTACCGGGCTCGCAGGCGTCATCGCACAAGGCTTTGTCGCCTTTTCAACCGCAGCGACGCTGCCGTTCTGGAGTTACATCGCTTCCGTGATCATCAGTCTATTTGTTCCGAGCGGCGGCGGCCACTGGGCGGTGCAAGGTCCGTTTGTGGTTCCAGCGGCAGTGCATCTGCACGCTTCACAAGCCGCTTCAAGCATGGGCGTTGCGATGGGAGAAGAAGTCGCGAACATGATACAGCCGTTCTGGGCTCTACCGATTATTGCGATCGCCGGCATCAGCATCCGCCGCGTCATGGGCTTCACCGTAATTAGCTTCGTCGCGCTCGCTCTATGGCGCTTCGCTCTTGCTCTTGGTGCACTAGCGCTACGATCCAACCACCAACATGGGTGGAAAGGCTGTCGCCACAGCGAAGGGCGGCGGGCGTGCGCCCTTGTGCTCCGCCAGTATTTCGGCGGCTTGCAGCCCGGATTTGAGGACGCGGGATACAGCACTGCACCACTATTCGGGTTTAATTATGAACGCGGCCGTGAACTGCCGATCTTTAATTAGAAAGGTTCAAAAATGGAGCTGTTTAAGGGGTCAGCAGAAGATTTCGATCGCTTAGAAGATGAGCGACAGCTGGTCGATCGACTGCGGGTCAGCTTTCTCGATTACTACAATCACGAACCATCGCTGTCTGAACAAAACTCCTGGCGCTATTCGCTACACGCGCTGTCGAGTCAGATGCGCTTGACGGGCCTTAGAGACCACGGCGTTATTCTCGAGATGCAATTGCCGTTGACGTCGCTGCGCCTTGATTGCATGTTACGGGCATTAGTACCAAGGGTGAGCCGAACGCCGTAATCCTTTAATTGAAGCAGTGGTCTGACGCGCAACCGGCTGAAGAGGAAGAATGTGTCATTGTCCAATATGGGCCGCGCCCAAGCGAAGAACTGCACCCCTCAGTACAAGCGCGCGACTATGCACAATACCTACGTGACAATCGAACGGTTTTTCACGAGGAGCCAACTGTCGGCTTGGCGGCGTGCAGCTGGCTTCATAATCTGCAACCTGATCCGGGTTCCGCGCTCCTTGCTGAGAAGTTTCGAGGAATAGTGACTGAGACGCCCTTGTTTACTGCGGCAGACGGTCCTACACTAGCGGAGTTCCTCAATGATCGTCTGTCATGCGGCAACGGGATGCAATCTTGGAGCGGGTGACGTCGAGTCCGTATGCGCCTAGCAAAAAACTATTGGAACACGTGGCCACAATGGTTCACGGAAAGGCGCAAGAGTACGTGTTATTGCGCGAACAACGGGTCGCCTACCAAAAGATATTTACAGAAGCCGGAAAGCAGTTATATCCGTTCGGGCCAGCGCTTGAAACCGACCCGCGCACGGTGTGATTATCAAAGGCGGCCCGGGCACTGGCAAATCAGTTATTGTCTCTATGTTATGGCGGATCTACTGAAGGCAAATTACAATGTTCAGCACGCGACGGGCTTACGCGCCTTTACTGGCAATCTGCGAGGCGCCATCGGTAAACGGGCATCAGCGCAGCTGAAATACTTCAATAGCTATGCCGCAACTGAGCGCGGAGACATAGATGTGCTGCTGTGTGATGAGGCGCATCGGATTCGCGAATCGAGCAACAACCGTTTTACGCGTCGAAGCGAGCGTTCACAGCGCACCCAGATAGATGAGTTGATAGGCGCGGCGAAAGTCTCAGTATTTTTCATCGACGACAAGCAAGTTGTACGTCCCGGAGAGGTCGGGTCGTCGTTGTTAATTCGTGAGGCTGCGATAACGGCCGGTGCACATTTAAGGGAGCAGGAGCTCAAGGCGCAGTTCCGCTGTAACGGATCAGACGAGTTCATTGACTGGGTCGATGAACTACTCAATATTCGATCTACAGATCAGTTTGAATACGATACGGCTGGCGACTTTCAGCTGAAAATCTTCGATAGCCCGGAGCAGTTGGAGCGCGCAATCAAAACAAAGGCCATGAACCGCGAAAGTGCTCGGCTGACTGCTGGCTTCTGCTGGAAGTGGTCAAGAGCAAAGGATGGCATCTTAGTCGACGATGTCGTCATCGGTGATTACAAGCGCCCTTGGAACGCAAGGCCCGAGTCTGTTACTTGCCCCGTACGATTCCGAAAAGCGACTACTGGGCAACGGATCCGCACGGCATTGATCAAATAGGCTGCATTTATACGGCGCAGGGATTCGAGTTCGATTATGTCGGCGTGATCTGGGGTATGGATCTGGTGTACCGTCCTTCAGAAGGCGGATGGAAAGGGGTCAAAGCCGCGTCACACGACTCGGCGGTAAAGCAAGCTCTTCCTGAAACCTTCATTAATTTAATAAAGAACACGTACCGTGTATTGCTCACCCGAGGGTTGAAAGGGTGTTTTATCTACTTCATGGATCAAGAGACGAGGTCGTTTGTCGAGAGTCGACTCTCATCATAGCTCAGCGACTGCTGGGCGTATAAACATAACAGGTTTACCATTGCGATCTGTTCCGCAGAAGAGCAGCGGACGTCGAGAAGGCGCGGGCTCGCGACAAGCACGCTCATGCATTGAGCCCGGCTGATCGCAACGTTTAGGCGGTTCTTTTCAAACAAAAAGTTGACGCTGCGCGGTAGCTCATCGCCGCTCGACGTCGCCATCGAATAGAATACAACCGGCGCTTCTTGACCTTGGAATTTGTCGACGGTCCCGACGCGAACGTCGATGCCCGCTTCCTTTAGGAGCCGACGGATTCGCTTACGCTGAGCATTGTAAGGCGACACTACCAGAATGTCTTGCGGGGTTATTGGTCGTTCATCAGCATCACGCGTTTTAACGCGACCCTTGAGCAGTTCTCGAATCTCTTCGACGACGCGCTCGGCTTCCTCAACGGATTCACGGCTGTTGTCGGAATGCTCGATCGGAATGTATCGCAAACCGTAGCCTGTTAGGCCCTCGCTAACGACGTATTGATCCGCCGTTCCGTCGGCGGCCTTGAGACGCCCTTCGTATACCGCATCGGAGATAAAGGAGCAGATCTCTGGATGCATCCGATACGATACATCCAAAAAGATGCCGCGATCGAGGCGGTATTGTCGCGTGCTCGCCGAGCAGATGCTGCAGCACTGAACCACCGACGCCGGGCGGATGAGTGCCTTGGGACACTTGCGCCAACTGCAGCGGATCCCCGAGCAATACGAGATTCCTTGCGCAGCGGGCGACGGCAATTGCGTCCGCGAGCGCGATTTGGCCTGCTTCATCAATGAAGAGATAATCGAATGCATCCACCATGCTCTCGCGCGAAAAAAGCCACGATGTGCCGGCCACAAGCTGCTCCGAACAACCATCGCACTCTTTAGAAGACGCTTCGCGAATCATCGGCTCATCGAGCGGTGACTGATAACCGGCATCATCGTCGCTGCTTCCGCAATAGATGCCGTTAAAGCGCTCTCCACCCTTGTCGGCGCACTGTTCCACCATGCAAAGCAAATTTTGAATCGCTTTATGGCTGTTGGACATAATGCCGATGCGCTTGCCCGCTTTGAGCAAGCGCACGATAACCTCGGAACCCTTCGTCGACTTGCCTGTTCCTGGTGGCCCTTGAATGAAGAGGCAGCTGCGATCGAGGTCCTCGACAAGCGAGGTGATGTGACCAACATCAACGACGTCGGGCTGAATGACGCTACCTGCGGCTCTCGTTCTAAAGCGCGGAGATCGGGCGAGCAGAAGATCCAAAATGACCGGACGGCTGCGCTCAAGCGTTCCAGCAAGATAATCGCTCGCGCTCGCGCGCAGTGAGGCTTGTTGGTTTGGCGTGCTGTACGGTCCGCCGGGAATCAGCGCGCGAATGACCGCTGCCCGCTCGGGTTTGACTTTGAGCCGCACAATGCCGGCATCTTCGTCGACGTCAACTAAATTAACGGATTGCTGGGTTGCGGGATCCGCCGGTTGGTTGCCGAGATTGTATTCTTGGTCTGGAAAGCGATATGTGTAAATCAGCGTAGTGTCGCGTGGACCAACCCGCACCGGGTCAACATCCGTCCGCAGTTCGAGCCCAGCGAGAGCGTCACGATCCTCGAGCTGCAGCTCAAGCAGCGTCTTCTCACCGCGGTCGAATAGCGCCCACCATGCCGGCTTCGCTTCACGGCGATGGTAGCCGAGCAAGTGGCCGAACAGCCAGCGTGCCTTGCGGTCGTCATCGAGAAGATCGAACTCCGATTTCGTTTCGATGTCGTGAACCGGCTCGAGCAACTCGCGCTGCAATGCCGTAAGCTGATTGAGCTCTTCCTCGCGCTCCTCGGCCTTAGTTTTCTGCTCTCGCGAGGGTCTCCACGGAATATCAACGCCAAATTGTGCGATCGCTTCAGTGCGCCGCTCTAACAGCCAATCGCGAAGGCGCGATGTAGAGCGGCAGTCCGCATCGTTGTAGCGCTCGATGTCTTGCAGTAGCTTCGCATCTTGCGATGTACGCCAAGTCTCAAAGACTAAGATCGACTCGTCGCCACGCCGCACGTCACCTTCGCGCGTGAAGCCGTAGAGCGGCTCAACGTATTTAATGCCGTACTTGGGTTGCGATATTCGCATCGTTTGGCGAACGACCGCATAGAGATCGACGAGCACCTCGCGGCGCAAGAATTCGTCTACCTCGGATTCCCGCGTTGCATATTGAACGCTCAGCCTCCGAAGCGCAGTTTTCTCATAGGGCGCGTAATGGTAGACGTGCAGATCCGGGTACTCTCGGCGGCGCTCGACAACGAAGTCGACGAACTGCTCAAAGGCGCGCTTCTCGTCACGCGGGTCGCATGCCCAAAATGAAACGTAACGATCTTCCTTCGGCATGTATGCGCCGAAGAGGTAATAGAGATTGCGGGCCGGCTCGTATAGCGGGTCGCCTTCCATGTCGAAAAAGATGTCGCCGTCGTCCGGTTCAGGCAACAGCCCGAAACCGAGCTTGTCCTCAAGCGGCAAAAGTTCGTGTTTGTGCGCGCCGGTGTGGCGATGATGGAGTTGCAGCCGCGCTTGCTGCCGCAGCGTGTGAACGCCTCTTTGCGCAGGCGAGGCGGCTTCTGATCATCCGTGGCCACGGCGAGTTCGGCGACCGTGTCGATGCCGGCGCCCTCTAGTTTGCGAACTTGATCTCGTCGCATTCGGGCAACCAGCGTTAAATGGTCCGCGCTTTCGCGGCGTTGCACGCAGAGCGAATCCCAAGCGCACACTTCGCAGTGCTTGACCGGCATGGGAATCGTTGCATTAACCGGATCGTCGAGCGCCTGAAGTCGTGCCATTTCCTTTAAGAACGACTCTGCCAAGTGAGCGCAATAGGCGCTGTAATCAGAGACGCGGTGCGCTTCTTGTTCGCCGCTCCCTAAGACGACGTGCATAAACTCGGGTTCAACGCCTTGCACGCGCGCGAGTTGCGCGCTGTAGAAGCAAAGTTGAACGATGAAGTAGGGCTTGGTGTGGACAGCGAGTTTGGTATCGACGACTTCGTAACTATAGTCGCCTAAGTTGCTCGGACGTTCCACCCGCTGCAGAAAGTCAGCGCGGCCAAACCACTGTCCATCAAAGAACGCCGCTTGGTAGATGATCTTGGCGCCGCTCTCCATCGCTTTACGCGTTTGGGCTTCAGCGGCTTCTAAGGCGGCAATTGTGTTGTCTTCAGTTTTGGCCGGCAGTTCGACCACGCCGCCGTTATGGCTGCGCGCAGCTGTTCGAGATGGCGAGTTTCGTGCGCCACGCCTTTGTTTGTAATAAGGTCGGAATACGCGGTCGCCTTCGGGCGCTCCAGTTTGTCCCGGAGCGCCTCAAGATCGAGCGCAAGAAGATAATCGCACTCCAAATACTTATTCAGATCGGAGGCGGAGTAAATGATGCGATCGCCGATTTTTTGCAATGCTATCTAATACCGGTGGCGGTCGTAGCAGTCCATCAGCTTCAGAATCGCCGATGCAGACGAAAAAGACGAGAGCGTTTCCTAAGATCCAGCCTACGAGAGTAATCAATTTCTGTTCTCCTTTTCTTATTTAGGTAAGGTGGTTGTGGATACCATGCTAAAGCGCCACGATTTAGGGGCGCTTCGACGAGCTCAGAGTGACACGTTTGCGGGGCCGGGTGACAAGGGTAACGCGATCGCTAGCATGTAGCGGCACAGTTGCGGATGGCGGCGCGTGAAGGCAAGCAGAGAAGCGACGTCGTCCGGAAGGCCGGCACGCAAATAACGCGATAGGCATGCGAAGAAGACGTGCCGCGTCACGACCGCGTCCGCTAATGCGCGATGTGCGCGGCGGGATTCAAGGAGCGGGTCGGTGACGTTAAAGAAGGCACCCAGCGTTTGATTGCGATGATTCGGCGCTTCCGGAACGACGCGCGCGGCGAGCCGATACGAGCACACGCTCCGGAATTTTTTGAGAAACGGCAAGAAACCGAGGTCGAACGCAGCGTTATGCGCGACGACGATCGCGTTGGCGCACATCGACTCGACGTACGGAGCAACAGCCTCTAATGTAGGCTGACCCGCCACGTCCATGTCCGTGATTCCATGGACTGCCGTGGCATATGGCGGTATCAGCTGCTGCGGGTTGACGAGGGACTCAAAGGTCTCCACGAGGACGCCGCGCTCGACGATAAGACACGCGACTTCGACGACCGCGCAGGTCGCCGGACTGAAGCCGGTCGTCTCCACGTCCACGAAAGCGTATCGGGCTGATGCAACGTCCATACCGGAAGGATGGCGGAGGGCAGTGCCATATGGCTGGCACTATGCTCAGACGTTGCCAAAATATGAATTCCTAGGGCGGTGGACGCCAACTCCCCGAAAAACGGCCTGATCGGCTAGCAGTTCGGCGCCACGACGTGGCCGTATCTGCGTTGTCGGCACCGCAACAGGCCGGGTGACGCGCGCAACTTCCGTTGTAATTAAGTGGTAGAAAAACTATGAAGCACGAGCCTAAGCGCGACGCGCAGACGGAACAGCCGCGTAAGCGAAAACTGATTGGCCTTTTCAAAGTGGAAGGCAATCGCACAGAAGATCTCGTCGCGGCGGTGGTCGCAGCCTTAAAAGCAGCCGGCTTGCAGAAGCCAGATTGACAGCGCGTTATTAATCAAACGGTAAGAAGGAGCATATGGCGTTAAGTTATCGGCAACCGCAAGCATACGCGCCGGCGATACCGGTGCAATCGTTGCTCGCGCAAGTGCTCGGGATCACGGCGATTGGTCTTCTCGTGACGGCGATCGCGGCGTACTTACTGCAAAATGTGCTCGCTCCGGGAAGCCCGATCGGATGGATCGCGTTTATTGCGGGATTCATTTTGCTTTTCGCGATTCATGGCGTTCGCAACAACGAACCGCTGGCGCTGTTGCTCTACTATGTTTTCACCTTCTTGATGGGCGTGTGGATCGCGCCGGTGATCGGGATTTACTTGCGCGCGATCGGGCCGGGCGTTGTTGTTGAAGCCGCGGCGACGACTGGGCTCGGGATGTTAGCTCTCGGCGTGATCGTTTACGCAACCGGATTGGACTTGCGCCGCTTCAGCGGAATCGCCATGGGCGCTTTGCTGCTGCTAGTTATCGCGGGCATCGTCTCGATCTTTACGCATTGGGTTCATCCCACGCTTTACGCCTGGCTCACGCTCGGCATTTTCTCGTTCATCACGCTGATCGATTTTGCACGCATCCGCGCGGGTGGCGATAACTATCCGCCGGTGCAGATTGCCGTGCAACTCTACCTAGACGCGATTAACATCTTTCTCGCGTTGCTGCAGATCTTCGGAGGCAGCCGCCGCTCCGACTAAGCGGACGCGCAAGGCGCTTGCCGTTGCTTGCAGTTTGCTTGCACATAGCGGTACACTAAGGATGAAATGCAAGCAACGTTAGCGCGACCACGCCGAACCGCAGCCCTGAAGCCCATTGATGTGATCCAAGAGGCCTTCGGGTTGAGCGATGGCGAGTTGGGGGCGCTCTTCAATGTCAGCCGGCAAGCAGCGCAACAATGGAAGATGCGCTCTGTTCCACCCGGCCGCGCGGCAGACGTGGCGCGCGTTGCCGAGCTGGCACAATTGCTGAAGCGGCGACTGAAGAGCGACCGACTGCCTCAGATTGTGCGTACGGAGGGACGCGGTCTTCAAGGGCAGACTGTGCTTCAGGTGGTGGCACAGCGCGGTGTTGAGCCTATCTACGAATATCTCGAGCGGCTCTACTCCTATAGCGGTTTGTGATTCTCACCAAACGCGGTGGACGTCATTACCGCGTTTGCGACCCCGAGTGGCTTGATTGTCTCGATATCTCGTTCTCGCGTAGAGATGGCGGTCGTTGGAATGCGCCCGATACCTTCGGCGTATTGCATCTTTGCGCCACGGTTGATGTAGCCGCCGCAAACGCGCGCCGACATTTCGAAGGCGAGATTCACACGCTCTTCGATCTCGAGCCGGAATTTCAACCGGTGTTGATGCAAGTGAACGTGCGATTGTCGGAGTTTGTGGACTGTGCCACGGATGAGGGGCTCCGGGAGGCCGGGTTGCCGGCGAGTTATCCCAAGAAGCGTCACGTGGGTGCGTACGCGCGATGTAGGAAGAAGAGCGTATGCCATCCCGCATGCTAACGGCATTGCATGTCGATCGGCCGTGTTGCCGGAGGGAGAGGAACTCGCGGTGTTCGATCGGTCGGTCGAGATCGTCAGGCGCGGAAAGCGATACGCGTTTTCGTCATGGTATCCGCCGCTAAGGGAACCGCGTGTGCATCCATCAAGACGTGGAAGCAATCTCCTAATGAAATAGTCCCGGTGTCATGCTGAGCCTGTCGAAGCATGGCATGAACGCAACGCCGCTTCCTGAGCTAAGCCATCCTTCGGCACTTCGACAAGCTCAGTGTGACAGGTTAGCTCAGTGTGACAGGTTAGCTCAGTGTGACAGGAAGTGCAACCAGCGGTTCAGTCGTTGAAGTTGATGCCCGCTTTTTGAACTTCCTGATACGGCAAGAGCCAAACGAGCGATTCGTCATGCAGATCGACGACTTGAACGCGATTGCCGAACGGATCGATGAAGTCGCACCGGAATCGCGGGAACAGCTTTAGTCCGTATTTCTTCTGAACTTTATCGCGGACTTCGGCGAGTTGCGCTTCGTCGCGCACGATGAGGCCGAAGTGGCGTGTATTGTCGGGACTGACCTTATCCACTTCAAACATCGCCAGAAACTGGTGCTCGCCGATTTGGAAGAATGCGTCACCCTCTCCCTCGTCAAGTTTTTCTAAATTGAAGACATCCTCGTAAAAGTCGACTGCCTTTTCGATGTCGTCGACTTCGATTGCGATATGGTTGATGCCGTAAACTCGTACGCTCATGTGCCCTAGTACTCGTGCGCGACTTGCAGGGCCGTTTCGTGCGGAAAACCGAGCGCCGCACGGACGTTTTGAGCGAGGCTTTCAGCGCTCGGAACGCGTTCGAAATATCCGACGATGCCGTCAGGACGAACGAGTGCCGCAAATGGCTGCGCGCATTTCCACAGCGCCCAATCTGTCGTCTCGGCTACGCGCAGTTCGGGAACGTCCAGCATGTTTGCCGCATCAGCGACGTCTTCGCTGGGCTGATAGAGGAAGAGCGTCGGGCGATATTCGCCGAGGGCGGAAAGTTCCGGAGAGCGCCGTCCAAGCAACGAACTGCGACCGAAGAACAGCGGCGATCGCCGATAGCGCGTCGCCAACATTGACATCGTAAAGAGCACTCGTCGTTTAAACAAGGGAAGTCGAATCAGCCTGCCGGCGAGCGTTGCAAGCATGTCGCGCATATTTCGTGATGTAAAAAGCCCGAAGCGCGACAGCCGATCGGTGACCACTTCGACGCCTCCCATGATGGCTTCGTGCCGTTCAACATCGTAGGAATCGAGCAACGCTTTAGAGTCACCGCCGCGCAGAGCATATGCCAATTTCCAGGCAAGATTGTGCGCATCTTGGATGCCGGCGTTCATGCCTTGTCCGCCCGCGGGGCTGTTCAAGTGCGCAGCGTCACCGGCTAAGAGAATTCGGCCTTCGCGAAACGATGCTGCATGCCGGCGATGGATATTGAACTTGCTCTGCCACATGATCTCGAAAGGGCCCGGACCTAGCGTTCGCTCCACTTGCTCTTGGTAGAACGCTTGATCTAGCGTTGCATCGGCATTCGACCGATCGAGAGCGCCGACGATGCGCCATCGTCCCGGCTCAAATCGCACCGCGAAGAGAAAATGCGGGGCATCAAATGCCAAGCGAGGCCATGGCAGAGCATCGCGTTGGTCGCTGATACGCACGTCTGCGAGAAAAACATGAACCGGATACGTCGTTCCGGCAAGCGTTATGCCGAGTGACTGCCGCACGGCGCTGTGCGCGCCATCGCAACCGACCAGATACTGGGCTTGAGCTTCTGAGCGCGTTGCGTCACCCGATTGAATCGTCAGCCGGACGCCATCGCCGTTTTGCGTTGCGCCGACAACCTCATGCTGAAAGCGCACTTCGCTCAGTCCAGTCTTGAGCAGCTCGTCGCAGAGGATCTTTTCAGTTCGATCTTGCGGCAGCACGGCGACTCCTGGCTTCGGTGTGACATCATGCAGCGTCGTAAAGTCGAGGTGAACAAACGGAGTGTTCGTTTCAGCCCTATAGGCGCTGAACTCGGTCAAGAATTCGCTCGTGTTCATGAACCTATCGCCGACGTTCCAGCCCTGGAACGCCTCAAGCGTGCGCGTTAGCACGACAATTGCGCGCGAGAACGGCGGCAGCTGCGTCGCTTGCTCGAAGATGACGCTCCGGATTCCCATGCGAGCGAGTCCTAACGCAAGGGAAAGGCCAACCGGTCCTGCGCCGGCGATTGCGACTTGCGGCTCAGTGTTCATTTGCGAGGGTGTACCCGCTTTAAATCAGGGTACAAAACACACTTCTTGGCGTCTATCTATTGAAAGGAAGGCCGCACGATGTTTGATCAGCTGAAGGGTATGGCCGAACAGGTCATGAGCGGGAATGTCGATCAGCAAAAGGTGCAGCAAGCCGCGAGCGATCATCTCGATTCGATGGATCAAGGGCAGATCGCCGATCACCTTCAAACTGCGGCGAACAATCTGCAAAATCAGGGGCAAAGCGATCTCGCGCAACAGGCGATGAGCCTCGTTTCGCAATTGCAATCCGGCGGCGGCGGCGGTGCTAAGCAAGCCGTGGTGAGCTTCATTGCGAGCAACCCGCAAGTGCTGCAACACTTCGCGCCTTCGTTCGCGCAGGGCATTCTCTCTCGGCTGTAACAACTTGACGGCCACTTAATGGCCGTCTTCATCGAGCATCCCTGCGAGCGCGTCGCGCATACGCTCGCGCGCGAGCGACACGCGGTTCGCGCCGGAACTTGGGTTCTGATCGCAACGGTGCTCGGCAGCGCGATGCCGTTGATCGATGGGACAGCGGTGAATGTCGTACTGCCGATTCTACAGCGCGACTTGCACGCGGATGCGGCAACGGTTTGGTGGATCGTCGAAGGCTACGCGCTTTTCCTCGCGGCCCTGATGCTGATCGGCGGCGGTTTGGGCGATGTCTTCGGGCGGCGCCGGATGTTTGTGCTCGGCTGCGCAGTCTTTGCGGTGGCGTCGGCGGCGTGCGCCGTTTCCTTAAATGCGGCGGAGCTGCTGACCGCACGTTGCGTGCAGGGAATCGGCGCGGCGTTGCTCGTGCCCGAAAGTTTGGCACTCATTACCGCACAATTTTCGGCAAAAGAGCGCGGGAAAGCGATCGGCACGTGGTCCGCCTTTTCGGCAATCAGCACCGCTATCGGACCAGTGCTCGGCGGCTACCTTGCGCAGCACTTCTCATGGCGCTGGGTCTTCCTGATCAACGTGCCGATTGCGGCGTTCATCATTTATATAGCGGTGCGGCACATCTCCGAAAGCCACGATGAGACGGTTTCGAAGAAGCTGGACGTTGGCGGATCAGTTTTGGCCTCACTCGGGTTGGGCGGACTTGTTTACGCGTTGATCGCCTCTCAGGGCCACGGCTTTCAATTGATTCCGATCGCTGTGGGTATCGCGGCACTGATTTTACTCGTACTTTTCGTCTATTACGAGGGCCGGATCAGCAACGCGATGATGCCGCTGCGCTTTTTTCGATCTTCTGTTTTCGCGGGAGCGAACGCTTACACGCTGCTGCTCTACGCGGGTTTGGGCGGCGGAATGTTCTTCATTCCGTTTGACTTGATCAACGTGCAGCACTACACGCCCACTTCGGCGGGCGCGGCGATACTGCCGATGATCGTCATTCTGTTCTTGTTTTCACGCTACAGCGGAGCGGCGCAAGCGCAAGTCGGCCCGCGAGTTATGTTGGTGACCGGTGCGGTCATTGCGGCAATTGCCTACGTGTTGTTCGCAATGGCGGGTCAAGGCAAATCGTATTGGGTCTCGTTTTTTCCAGCGGCGGTCGTGTTGGGAATCGCGGCAGCCATTTTCGTGGCGCCTTTGACGGCAACGGTGATGAATGCGATTGAAAGCACCCATGCCGGGATCGCATCCGGCATCAATAACGCCATTGCGAGGACGGCGGGATTGCTGGCGATTGCGGCGCTTGGATTAGTGTTGACGTTCGCGTTTTATGCCAGGTACGATCGAGCGGTCGGGTCGGCGACTCTGTCGGCCGCTAGCCGCGCAAGCTTGCACCGAGATCGCAATCGCATCGTGACAGGGTACATTCCCTCCAGCATTCATGGCAGCGAGCGCGCGCAAGTTTCGGCGATTGTCGAGTGATGCGTTCACGCGAGGATTCGAGGCCGCGATGGTGGCTTGCGCCGTGCTTGCATTCGGCGCCGGCGTCGTTGCGTTCGTGCGTTTCGGCCGGGGCAGCAAAGTACGGCTCAACGCGCCGCGTGACGCGTCAGCTTCATGTGTCATCGATTGCTTCAGTGTCACCCTGAGCTTTCAGCGTGACACATGCGAAACGCATTTTGCTATTGTTGCAACGCTCGTTGCAATTGCCATCGGCTTTGGTGATCTAGCGGCGAGCGCAAGTCCCACGCCGTTTCACGCTGATGTGCTCATAGGCGCCGGGCATGAGGGCAGGCCGGCGAGCTGTAAGCGCTTTCCGACACATAAATGCAACATGGGAACGGCCGGTGAGAAAGAGCTAACGCCCAAGGTTGCCGATGAAGTGACGCGGATATTGCGATCGCATGGCGTTTCGGTCATCCGTGTCCCGGCCGATTTCGATGGACAATATGGCGTGAAAGACGCCGTCTTCATCCACTTCGACGGCACCTCGTCGCCATGCACGAGCGGCGCATCTATTGGTTATCACGCGCAGTCCGCTCGTGCAGCAGCCGATTCTTGGCGGTCGCTGTATCAGCGCTATTGGCCATTCCTTTTTCAGCCTGACAACTTCACCGACAATTTGCGCGACTATTACGCTTTTCGGCAAGTCCACGCGTCCGATGCGGCGCTTGTGCTCGAACTTGGCGAACTGACGTGCCCCGCACAATCCGCTGGCTCACGCATCATCTGCTCTTTGAAGCAGATCTCATCGCCCAGTTCTTGCTTTCGCGCGTCCGCTAGGGCGCAAAATTATCGCGCGTGAGTTTGCGAGGCGCTTGATGAGCGGGTAAGCGCCTTGCCGGAGGTCATTACGATGCAAGGCAAAGCGACGATAAACGGCCACCCGATTCATCCGATGCTGATTCCGTTTCCGATAGCATTCTTTGTTGGCGCCCTCGCTCTGCGACATCATTTCGCACTGGGGTGATCCCGTGTTCTGGCCGCGCATGGCGATCGTGCTGATTGGCCTCGGGATCATCGGCGCTTTGTTGGCGGCCGTCTTCGGTTTCACCGATTACCTGACGGCGCCTTATCCGATTCTGTAAAAAAGACGGCAACGACCCACATGATCTTCAATCTGCTGACCGTCGTCATCTTCGCGATCGCATTTTATCTTCGGTTAGCAAATGCGACATCCGCGCCGGGCTATGTGCTGGAAATCATCGGCATCATCGTGTTGGCCATTTCCGGTTATCTTGGCGGACAAATGGTCTACCGCGATCAAGTAGGCGTCGCCGAGGGTTCTCAAACGCCGCACTAGATCAAAGCCAATCATCGCCCGGAATCAAGCGGCCTCTGAAGCGGCAGATCTCCATGTGCCGCCGAGTGGTGAAGCCACGTCATCGAAGCGTAGGCACCGATCCATGAGCCAATTGCGGCGAAGCAGACGTAAATCCAATCCTTCGTGTATGTGATCACAGCGAATGACGACAAGAGATACCAGACGCCGCTCCACGTGGCCGCTGAAAAACGCCGCCGTGCCGAGACGGCTGAAGTGAACATGACATAGACCGCATCGGTGGCAGCCGTCGTCGCGACGACGCCGAGCGCCAACAGTGGTTGGATGTGACCCAAATGAACTAACATGCGGCTTGCTACGGCACTTCATCACGAAACCTCTTGGCGACGCGATTGCGGGTTGTGGATTGCTCCTTCGACAGGCGCAAGGCAACAAAGACCACGAAAAAGATGATCGTGCGTTACATCTTGTGCGTTGTGGCGTTGTTCTGCGCCCTTATTGGAAGCCGCGCGTTGGCCGCCGAAACGAAAGTTTCTCCCGCGCCATCGGCGACGCCGAGTCCTACGCCATCGCCATTTGCGCAATTGACGTTTCGCAATGTCGGTCCGTCAAGTGCCGGCGGCCGCTTGACATCCGTCGTCGGTAGTGATCGTGACGCTTCGATCTACTATATCGGCGCCGCCGGCGGCGGCGTCTGGAAAAGCACCAACGGCGGAGCCGATTGGACGCCGCTCTTCGATGACCAACCCGTGGCGGCGATTGGCGCGCTGGCGCTCGATCCGGCAAACCCGGACGTTGTCTGGGCCGGCACGGGTGAGGCGAATCCGCGCAACGATGTCATTCCAGGAAACGGGCTCTACGTTTCTCGCGACGGCGGAAAAACATGGGCGCTTTCCGGTTTGCAAGGCACCGCTTCAATCGCAAAGATCCTTGTCGATCCCCGCAATCCACGGTCGATTGTTGTCGCAGCGCTCGGCGATGCATTTGCAGATAGCACAAAGCGCGGAATCTATCGTTCAACGGACGGCGGCCTAACGTGGACGCGAACATTGTATCTGGGTCCATCGAGCGGCGGCTGCGATCTTGCGAGTTCCCCGCGAGCGCCGAACGTTATCTTTGCCTGCATGTGGCAATACCGGCGCACCGGTTGGTCTTCCAATAGCGGCGGTCCGGACGATGGAATTTTTCGCTCCACTGATGGCGGCGCCACCTGGCAAAAACTGCAGGGCCACGGATTGCCCACCGATACAGTTGGTCGAATCGGCCTGGCCGTAGCGCCGTCGGATCCGCATCGCGTTTATGCCGTAATCGAATCCAGTCAGGGGCGCATGTGGCGTTCAGACGACGGCGGCGAGAGTTGGCAACTCATCTCGAGCGACAGCAATATCAATCAGCGTCCGTTTTATTTCAGCCGCCTTTACGTCGATCCGACAAACGAAGACCATCTTTGGTCGGATTCAGTACACCTTGTCGTCAGCAATGATGGTGGAAAAACGTGGAAGAAGACCGGCGAGCGCATTCACGGCGATCACCACGCGATGTGGATCTCGCAAGACGGCAAACGGATTATCGAAGGCAACGATGGCGGCGTTGCATTTTCACGCGATGGCGGCGCAACGTGGAATTGGCACAACACGATTCCGATCGGGCAGCTGTACCACATCGGCTACGATCGTGGAAATCCGTATCGGGTTTGCGCGCCGCTGCAGGACAACGGCGTTTGGTGCGCGCCGAACCATTCGCTCACGCCGCGCGGCATCGTCGCGGCGCAGTGGGAAGACGTCGGCGGTGGTGATGGCACCTGGGTGATTCCCGATCCAGCAAATCGGAATTACACATGGTTGACGAGCGGCGGCGGTAACAATGGCGGCGAGATCGACATTCTCAACGAGCGGACGAAGCAGACCATCGCCGCGTCGCCTTATTTGCGCGACCAAAATGCCACGTCACCCTCGCAGTTGCGCTACCGCTTTAATTGGGAGACGCCGCTCGCTTTTGATCCTTTTGATCCGCATGTTGCGTACGCTGCAGGCGACGTCGTTTTCAAATCATCTGACCGTGGCCAACATTGGGCGGTTATCAGCCCCGATTTGACGCGCAACCTCCGGTCGCATGAGGTGATGACCGGCGGCGCGCAGCGCGAGGGAACCGGCGCAGAAACATCGGAGACGATCTTATACATCGAGCCTTCGGCAGTTGCGCGCGGCCAAATTTGGGTCGGCACGGACGATGGTCTCGTGCAGCTAACGCGCGACGGTGGCAAACATTGGCGCAACGTTACACCGACCAACATTCGACCGTTCGGCCGTTTTGCAAGCATCTCCGCATCGAATCAACATCCAGGCGAGGCGTTCGTCATTTACGACAGGCACATGATCGGCGACAAGGCGCCGCATGTGTTCAAAACCGCTGACTTCGGACGTCATTGGAACACGATTACGACCGGTTTACCGGCGGACGATTATGCGCGCAGCATCCGACAGGATCCGCGCAATGGATCGATCCTGTACCTTGGGACGGAATTTGGTTTCTACGTCTCCTTCGATCGTGGAGCGCGTTGGCAATCGTTCCGGCAGAATTTACCCGCTGCGTCCGTGCGCGACATTCGCGTACAGCCTGATTTTGATGACATTCTGATCGGCACGCACGGGCGTAGTGCGTGGATTCTTGATGACGCGACGCCACTTCAGCTGCTATCACGCGCAAGAGTCGCCGGAACGTACGTCTTCCCGGTGCGACCGGCGTATCTCTACGAGATACATTCGGGTGGCAATAACTTGCTCGGCGCCGGGGAGAACCCGCCGTACGGTGCGATCATCACATTTTATTTGAGTACGCCGGCAAGACACAACCCGAGCGCGGAGATCGTTGATTTGCGCGGCAATGTTGTGCACACATTTCGCTCGCATACCGAAAATGGAAAGAGCATGCCTGACCTGACGAATCAAGCGGGCTTCAACCGTTTCTCTTGGGATTTGACCGAAGACAAGCCGGTCGCGTGGGATTCAACCGGTGATTGGAATCAGTTTGAGAGTGGTGCGACCGTTGTGCCAGGGACTTATTCGATAATGCTTCATGTGGACAACCGCACGTTGCGTGCCCCGATTACGGTCCATCGTGATCCGCGTGACGATGCGACGCTATTGGATCATATCGCGCGCTATCGTTTAGAGCACGAAATGTACGCCGATTGGTCTCGCATTGACACGGCGTTGAACACGCTGTCCACGATTCAACGAGAGAGCGACGCGCGCAAGAATGCGCTGGAAAAGGACGGCAGCAATCCGGCATTGGTCTCTCAACTGGCGGCGGCCCGAACGCGCGCTGCCGCCTTGCAAGCGACGTTGACTTCCGATCCTAAAGCGGATCAGGACGACGACTTCCTCAAAGATGTGCTACGCGAACGTGTGCAGGCGCAGCTTTTCTTGTTCGACACCTTCAGGCGACCGACAGCGGAAGAAGAGCGCGAAGGACGAGCGCTGCACGCGCTCACGAATGAACGCGTGCACGCCGTGAGTGCCTTTGTCAGCGGGTTGGGCGGACTCAACGCGCAGCTTGTCCGGCTGAATATGCGGCCGCTAGACCATGCGACCACGTCCGCTACAAAGCCGCCGACGTCGGCCGATGAAGGTGACGACATCGAACAGCGAGATCATTAGGCCACAAATCTTGGTTGAAATTGAGTCGCCTCGAGTAGGCCGAGCTTCACGAGGCGCGCTCGCACACCGTTTTTCGTCCGCTGAAAGTAAATCGAAAGGTCTTCGATCGTATTGCCGCTTTCGAAGAGCTTTCGCAGTTCTTCGTCCGCTTCGCCGCTCCACGGTTTACCGGTATTCGGATGGCGCTGTCGGGCCTTAGCGTAGATGCTTTCTGCCTGCTTCTCATCGGCAATCTGCGGTTGAGCCTGGGTCGCTAGCGCATCAGAGAGCGCACCGACCAGCGAGGCTGCCTGACGCAGCAATGCCTCCATCTTCGATAGCGATTGGTCGAGCGAATTTTTCATGGTATGCACATCCTGTGGATAGTTTTATACACATAATGTGAGCGGCAGGAGTGCCATACGCTTGGCATTAAGCGAGCGCGACTTGTGATTCGGTCCGTTGGGTCTGATGGTCGAATCGACACCGGCGGCGTCTTCACGCCGATTCACCGCGAGCGTATTGTTGAGCGAATCGCGCAGGCAGCGCAACAGCGCATTACGCTCATCGTCGCGCCGGCTGGCTACGGCAAGTCTGTTGCGCTGACACAGTTTCTCTCGACGATCGATTGTCCGACACTTCGCTACGATGTTCGCGCGGATAATGCGACGCTGCTTGGTTTTGTGCGCGGTCTCGTCAACGTGTTTAGCGAGGTTGCGCCTAACCTGCGCAACACGCTGGCGGAGGCGTTCGATGGGGCGCTGAGTGCAACGTCCCCCGGAACGGAGCTCGCCATTTGGATGTATGCGCACATCCAAGAATATGACGGCCTCGTTGCGATCGACGATTTACACGTTGCAGAACTGGAACCCGAAGTTTCCAGGTTCGTGGCGTCGATTATCGAGCGCTCAAAAACCAAAATTCGCTGGATCATCGCGACGCGTTCGACATTGGATTTGCCCGTCGCATCCTGGTTGGCTTACGGCGACACGGGATTAGGCGTCGATGAGATGGATCTACGATTCACCTATGACGAGGCGCGGAGTGCCGCACGAATGGCGCACGTGATCGTTCGGGATGACGAGCTTAATCAGATCTTGGCGCTCACTCGCGGCTGGCCAACGGCGCTGGCCTTCGCGTTGCGCAGTACGTTAAGATCGGCCGACTTGCAGCATCTGGAAACCGAGACGCGGGAAAAGATTTACCGCTATCTTGCAGAGCAAGTCTTCGAGTCGCTAAGCCCTGAGCAAGAAGATCTGCTGTTGCTAACGTCTTTTCTGCCGGAAATCGATGTAGCGATCTTGCGCTCCGCCGGCATCCAGAGAGCCGAGACGATTATTGAGCGCCTGCGCCAACGTGTTGCCTTTATATATAAGGAAGCGGAAGAGCGCTTTCGCTGCCACGATTTGTTCCGCGACTTCTTGCAATACGAGCTACGACAGCGCGGCGACGTAGCGTATCGAGGCGTGCAGTTGAAGGCTGCGCGAGCTCTACTGTGCAGCGGGCGCGATGCGCAGGCGTTGGCATTGTTCTCGCGTGCTGATGCAGCGGATGAAGCGCTTGAGATAATCGAACGGCGCGGCCTAGAGCTTATAGAGCATGGCCATGGTGACGTCGTGAGCGGCGCTATCTTAAGTTTGCCAAGCGAAATGCAGACGCACAATCCTATGCGTGCTCGCGATCCGTGCATCGGCAGAGATGGCGGCTGGCCGTTTTGACAGCGCGGAGCATCTCTACAAACGTGCGATTGCTCTTAGTGAGGATGAGACGTTTAAGGCATCCGCGGCAATTCAGCTGATGATTCTGATGATGAACCAGGGCAAGAACGAGATCGCAACGCTGGAACCTCTGATCCAGAGCGCCTGAACTCCCGTCCGGGCTTCGTGCTGAAGCAATGGCTGCACTAGCGAGCCTACACGCTACGGCTGGCCGCATAGACGCAGCCAAAGCACTGATTCCACGCGCAATTAAATTAGCGGACGACTGCGACAATGAGGGCGTCCGAGTCAGATGTCTGCAACGAATTGGTTTCGCCTCATTTTATACGGCTGACTACGATACAGCACGTGCCGCTTCAACCGAAGCCGCTCGGGTTTGTGAGGAGCTCGGCTACTATATCTTGGCGGCTCGAGCTTACAGCGTTTTGGCTGTCACGGAAATGACATGCGATGAGGACGTATCTAAGAGCCTTTGGTACACGCAACAGAATGCCTCATGCGCCGCGAAAGGTGGCGACCGACTAGGGCGCCAGACAGCGTTGTTTCAAATGTATGAGATTGAAGCGCGGCGCGGTCGTGAGCAGCGAATGCAGGAGCTCGAAGATGAAATCGATGCACTGCATACGAGCGATCCATTCAGATCAGCAGTCATTTCACCATTGCGCGCAATGCGCCTCGCATGGAGAGGAGACTTTGGGGCGGCCTATCGGCTAACATGCGGCTTGTGCGACAAGCAATCGTTTGTGGTGCTAGGAGCGCTGAGGCGAGCGGAGTGCGCTGTGTTTCTTAGCGCCGATGGAAGGCGCGATGAAGCATTACGTTATGCGGACCAGGCGTTAAAGACGTAAGAACAGATCGAGCCGTCTTCGCGATACGAATTTCAGCAGCTGCACTTCGCGAAGCGCTGATCGGCTTAGCGTATGGACTGCTCGGGCGCAGCACGATGGTATTCAAGTGCTACGCCGCAATCAGAAGCTTGCTGAAACGCCTCCGCGGCATTGTTGTGCTCTGCTTGCGTGGTGTTGCTTAAGGCTGCTAAGAGCGCAGCGTATGACAGAATGCTATATGCCGATCTAAGTGGCTACATGAAATACGAATACGGCGGCTACGCATTACTGCTTGAGGCCGTTTTCCACATGTTACGTCAACAGAGGCAACAGGCGATTCTTGGGCTTACGAGGTCGGAGATCGAGGTGTTAGAAGCTCTTTCGGCCGGCACCGCCGCGAAAAAAATCGCAAGCGAACGCGGGCGCAGTATCCATACCATCCATGCACAGATCCGAAGCGTAATAGACAAACTTGGCTGCAGTGGCCGAGGGGAAGCCCTTGCCATGGCGCGGCAAGAAGGCCTCATACGCTAAATTGATAGTCAGTTTTGGCTAAGGACGACGGACCCGTACTGTGGTTACATTATGACACTCGGCGTCTTCAGGGAGGAGTTACCATGCATCTTATCTTGTTGGGTCTTGCCGCACTTGTGCATCACTTGATCATGATAATGCCGCCGAATCTCGGTTAGTATTACATGCCGCCCAGCATGATGCCGCAATCCTTTCTAGTCGCGATGGGCTTGCTTGCGATGATGAAAGAACGCGACGAAACGACATACGCGCACTCAAAAGGTACGGCTCAATGGGCGCGGCGGTTCGCAACGGCGATGCGGCTGTCGCGCGATGGGATCGCCTACGTTGAGCTCTGCGCGCTTGTGCATGACGTGGGGAAGATCGCTCTATCCGATCCGGTTGTTTTCAATACGCGCGCATTGACGGAGACAGAAACCGAGCAACTCCGGGCGCATCCCGTGACATCGGAACATATCCTTAACCAGATTCCCGCACTGCAGCATTGCGCGTTGTCGTTCGTGCGCATCACGAGCGCTTTGACGGACTGGGTTATCCCGATGGGCTGTTCGGCTACAGCATTCCGTTTGAGGCGCGGATCCTTGCGGTGAGCGACGCATTTCAGTCGATGATCTCGTCCACGAAAGCTCGTGCAGCGCTTCCGGCTAGACAGGGCCTGGAGTTACTGCAGCACGGACGTGGCTCGCAATGGGATCCGGAGGTCGTCGATCAGCTGGTGGCGTTGCTCGTGTCAGGTGCTCGGAAAAGGACGCAGCTCGCCTCGACGGCGTAGCGAGTTACTTGCGACGGGCTGGATGCTTCGGTGGGACCAATGCTCCGACCAGCCCGCCGGTCTTACGTCGGTGGCAGGCGGGGCTAATCGCTGGGAAGGCAGTCGATCGCAACGGTAAGGACGATGCGCAACGGAGCCGCCACGTGGAGCTGCGCGTGGCGTTGACCTCGCACATCCGGCAATCAGCAAAATGGCGAGTGCCACAACTGCTAACCGATTAGTCATCTGCGAGCCCAATCGTTCTGCGTCAAATCGCGATGGGCTCCATCGTTATCGTTTCTTCCGGAGTGGCAACGGCGTTGTTGGCGGCGGTGTCGGGGCGAGCATATGGCGAAAGTGTCGGCACGCAGCTGCAAGGCGCGGTGGGATCTCCTGATCGCAGCGGTAGCCGGAAGGCGCAGCGAGACTACCGTCGCGCGTTCCATGGGCAGCCGGGTGGGCGCAACCTTGTATCAGGATGACCGTCGCCAGGCAGGCTATGATCCGCATTGTCTTTTCAGCACTTAGCAAAGTGCCACCCAGTTGGCACTCTGAAATCGCACACTGTGACCATGGAAGGGTACTTCATCGGCAGCGGCGCCATCCTTGAGACCGGGGAAACCGCCAAGATCATCGGCGCAACCTTGCACGCCCAGCTCGACGGCGACCACGAGCCCGAGGTCGTGCTGGTAGACTTCGACGGCGCCTCGCTTGAGGAAGTGCGGCAGCTCTTGACGGTCGTCTCCGGCTATAGCGTGGCTTCATTTGACGGCGCCGTGGCATCTCGCCTCATAGCGCAAGGGGAATGCGGCTTTGACGACCTCGTGCGCATCATTGCCGAGTCGACGGGCGCACCAGAAATTCACCTCTATGCGCATTGGGAGCCACCGGCAGAGATCATGGCACGGATAGAGGCAGCCGGCGTCACGCTGCACAGGCATCCTCTCGAAGACGTCTCGCGAGCAGCCCTCATCGCCCGGCATCGCTACCAAGCTTGGCGAGGCGGTTTGAAAGCCGCCTAGCCCGCTCTCAGCCAGCATTGAGGATGCCAATGGAAAATCTTGTCATGAAGCCATTATTTATTGCCGTCCTTGCGGCGGCAGCTCTTTCCATGTCCGCCTGCGGACAGAATACAGGCGGCGCACCCGCAGGTGGGAGCGCTGCGATGCCCGGCGCTCCGGCTGCTGGCCCGGCGGGCGGTCCGCACGGTTTTGCTGGTCGCCTGAACCTAACAGCCGATCAACGGCAGAAGATTCAACCGATCATGCGCTCGACGATGACGCAGATGCGCTCGATCACTGAAGATGCGCACAATCGCGAAATGGCGGCACTATCTGCCGACCACCGTGCGAAAGTGCAACAGATCATCGATCAAGCACGCGGTTCGATGCAACGCATGATGCCCGCGATGCCTCCATCGGGACCGAACGCACAGCGTCCGCATCCCGACATGGGCAAATTCGGCGCGATGCGCGCGCAGCACGAGAAGCTCGTCTCACAAATCGATGCGATCCTCTCACCGAGCGAAAAGCAATCCGTTATCGCAATCGGCAACGATGCGCACTCAAAGATGACGGCGCTTCATGCGTCGGCCATCAACCAAATCAAACCGCTGCTGAATGCGGATCAAGCCAAAATGTTCGAGCAGATGCCGATGCGCGGCCGCTTCGGTATGGGTGCGAATCAAACGCCGGACGCCGGCAAGTACTTGCTGATGGGAGCGATGGGGCATATGCGCCCCGAAATGCACCCCTAAGGTAGGTACGATGGGTGCCAAATCACGCGTGGCGGTCGTCGACGACGACCGCTTCGTGCGAGAAATGCTCGAGCTTGGGCTCGAACGCGAAGGCTTTGCGGTGCGCACGGCGGCCGACGGTCAGCAGGCGCTTACGCTCGTGCGTGACTGGGAGCCTGAAGTCATCGTGCTCGACGTCATGATGCCGAAGATCGACGGTCTTGCCTTGCTGCCGATGCTGCGCAAGATTACCGCATGTGCCGGTACTGATGCTCACGGCAAAAGGAGAGCTCGGCGATAAAGTTGCGGGATTGACGAGCGGCGCAGACGATTATCTCGTTAAGCCGTTTCAGTTCGAAGAGCTGATCGCGAGATCTGACGGCTGCCTTACGGCGTCCGCAGTTGATCGAAGATGTCGCGCTGCGCTGGCGCGATCTCTCGTTGAATCTGGAAACCCGCGAAGTCTATCGAAACGAGCGGCTGATCGATCTGACGCAGCGAGAGTTCGAACTGCTCGCCGTCTTCATGCGCGAGCCTCGCCGAGTTTTCAGTAAGGACCACTTGCTCGAGCTTGTCTGGGGCCACGACTTCGAAGGCGGCACGAACATCGTTGAAACGTACATCTCGTATTTGAGAAACAAGCTAGACACCGCCGGCGAGAATTCGATGCTGCGCACGGTGCGCGGCGTTGGGTACGGCCTTGCATAAGTCAATCGCAACCCGGCTCGCGACGACCTATGCACTGATGCTCGCCGTGATCGTGCTAATGGTGATCATCGCGTCGTCATTAGTTCTGGTCTCGAAGTTGGGCGCGTTCAGCGGCGACGTCTTGGTTGCAAAACACGAAGAGGCGCGGATTTTGGCCGATCAATACGCGTCGCAAGGCATGTCGCTAAAACAAGCCGCGCCGCGCATCATCGACGAATTAAGCGGAATCGGGCTCAATATTGCGGTCTTCGACAGCCAAGGCCACTATTTAGCCGGCGACAAGGACTTGCACCCGCGGCTGCTCTCTCCGGGAAACCTATCGCCAGTGCTGCGGCATGAGGGAAACCCTGCGCAGCGCATGATCATGCGTGAGATGCTCGGCCGGCCGGGTGGACCGCATCGCGAGCCGATCGGGCTTGCCAAAGTAAACGGCGGCTTTGTCGCCTTCGAGCCGTCGCTGGGTGTTATTTGGGTTGCGTTGCTTCCATACTGGAAGATCATCGTTACGATCGCGATTTTCGCGGTCGCACTCGCGTGGCTCTTGGGCTGGTATTTTTCAAAACAAGCGTTGCGCCCGTTGCAGTCAGTCGCCCAAGCGCTCCATGCTTTAGCAAGCGGAGAATATGCCCAACAGCGTTTTCTCTTAGCGGACGGTGAAGAAATGGCATCCTTGACGAGTGCGTATAATGAGGCCGCCGCGAATGTCGCCGCCTCGATGGACGAACGGCGGCGAACGGAAGAGCGAATGCGTCAGTTCGTAGCCGATGCGGGCCATGAGTTGCGCACGCCGCTGACTGTAATTGCCGGATACATCGATGTGCTGCGCCGTGGTGCGGTTGCCGAGCCGAACGTCGCCAAACAGATTCTCAATACGATGGCAATTGAAAAAGAGCATATGCGTTCGCTGATCGATCGCTTGATGCGCCTCGCTCGGCTCGACGCAGAAACGCCGCCGCATCAAGAACAGATCGACCTCACTGAATTGCTGCGCAGTCAATGCGACGCCGCCCGAAGACTCGACAGCGAACGCCAGATCGATTACAGCGTCGACGGCGCGTCGCAAGTCGTCGGAGACCGCGCTGAACTCGGCGAAGCGCTTTGGAACGTTGTAGAGAACGCGCTGAAGTATGCACCGGGCGCGCCGATCCATTTGCGGGCCGCGCGTGATGACGGCAAGACGGCGATCATGGTGCGCGACGATGGACCTGGAATGACGGAGTCAGAACGCTTGCATGCGTTTGAACGTTTCTACCGGGGCGACGAACGGGGAGCGATTACCGGTACGGGTCTTGGGCTTGCGATTGCTAAAAGCGCCGTTGATCGCGCAGGTGGCGACATTCGCATCGATAGCGCCCCTGGCCACGGTACGACGGTCACGATAAAAATCTAACGATCATCGGGCGCCGCTTCAAAAACTCTGTCACCCTGAGCAGTGCGCCTGTCCCGAGCTTGCTGCACGAGCTCGTCGAATGTCGAGGATCGATGGGCATCCGTAATCGTGGCGCTTCGATGAACTCAGCGTGAGAGGCGCGGTGGCGCTTCGATCAAGCTCAGCGTGACAGGGGTGGTGGCGCTTCGCTGAGCCCAGCGTGACACATTGGCGCTCTCTTCGTTAATCACAGTAATCTCTAAACTCGGCACGCTAGACTAGCGCAGAACGCGCCGTGTGCGCATTTTTTAATATTTCATGAGACGCCATAGCTTGACCAAACGAGCGTTGACCTTCACTCTGGCCGTCGCGATGAGCCTTGCCGCGGCGCCCTTTGCTGCCTTTGCGCAAGCGGACAGCGGCCAGATCATCATCAATGTTATGGATAGCCAGAGCAAGGCACCGATTGACATGGCGCGGGTTTTGCTCAATGGCCCGGTGATGACGAGCGAGTATTCCGGTCCGACCGGTTCGGTGAAATTTACCGATGTGCCGGATGGGATTTACACCGCTCGAATTTTCAAACGTGATTACCAAGCCGTCACGTCGGACCAGTTCGAAGTGATCAACGGCAAGACGGTTACGGTTTCAGTTTCGCTCGCCAAGAGCCAGCAGCTTAGAGAGATCGGAAGCGTTACCGTTCACTCCACGGCCTCTATTTCAACGAGCTCGATCGGTGACACGAGCGCGCAACGCAAGCTCTCGGATACGCTTGCAGACGCGCTCAATAAACTCTCAGGCGTTTCGGTAACGACGTCAAGTGCCGACACGGACGCAACCCAAACGGTATCGCTCGAAGGCCACGATCCGAGTCAAACCGCGCTCTCGCTCGACGGCATTCCACTGAACGCTCCGGGAACCGCGGGCAATCTCGCGCAGATTAGCTCCGATCTTTTTCGGGGCGCATCCGTTTCGTTTGGTCCGCAAACCAACGGCTTAGGCGGCGGCGTGAACTTCCGCACGCTGGAGCCGACGCTGTCGTGGCAGGGTACAGCCAGCATAAGCGCCGGTTCGTACGGCAAAGGGTACTGGTCGTTCGGAGAAACGGGATCGCTCGGCAATCTCGGTATCGCCGTACAGCACACGTCGCGCAGCACGCCGAGCCTCGCAAACGGATTGCGATATCTTGATGCGAGCGGTCTTGATTATGAACACGACGGCATCAACGACACGCAAGGCGATCTCGTGAAGTTGCGCTATCGCCTCGGCCAATCGCAAACGTTGAGTGCGACGTATCTTGATACGAACCAGTCAAATTCGCTGCTCTGCTTGCAGATCACGGGCCCTCTGCCGTGCGGTTACGGTCCCGATAATAGCATCGCCAGCCACTTTGCGTTGTATGCGCTGACTGACAGCGCGTTGATCGGCCAAACGGCGGTGCAGGCCTCGGTTTATCAAAACTCGGTCAAATTCGATCGCGATTTATTGAACCGGTATCTCAACGGCGTTCCCGATCCGACTGGATTCTTGACGGATACGACTTCTAAAGGTTTTTCCGTTAACGCGACGCTGCCGGCAAAAGAGCGGCATACGATCAGCATCAGCGCCAACTCGACAAGCACGACGACGAGCTCAACTCCGCTGATAAGCTCCGGCGCACGCCGTATGTTAGCGCCCCTTCGACGAGCAACTACAGCAGTCTAACGGTCAACGACACGATTCGTTCCAATGCCAAGCTCAAGTTGAACGACCACTTTGGGCTTAGCCAAGCGTCCAATGCGTCGTCATCGCTCCTGGCCGGCGTGGCGGCGACGTGGACGCCGACTACGGCCGACACGTACACGGCCGCCGTATGATATCGGCGGCGTTGCGCCGCATGTCGGCCGTAACGGCGTGCTCAGCGATCCGCAATCCTTGCGATACGATTGCAACGGCGACGTCGCATACGGCAATGCGCCGGGCGATGAGCCCGCCGCAAGTTCATCCACGTCGGCCCGTCTCGGCTATGCGCACAGTTTTCGCAACGGGCTCTTGAGCGCACAAGTCTACCGGCAAGTGCAAAACGGCGTTGTGTTGCCGACGCTGGTTAACGGTACCGTTCTGAACGCAAGTTTGCCGCCGGATTATTTCACGACCGTCGAGCAGGTTTTCCAGTCTGCGGGCGGATGCGACGCGGGACCAGATGTGCCGTTTGGCGCGCAAAACGTCTACTTCAGCGTGCCGATCGGCGGCGTGCAGCGGATCTACGAAGGCGCACAGGTAGCGGCCACTTTCAACTTCGGCAACCTCAACGTGCAACCGTATTACAACATCACCGTCGCCAAAGCGAATTCAAGCGATCCGCGGATCAACAATCCATATTCGATCGTCATCCCAGGAGCGCAGCTGCCGAATACTCCGCTCCATAAAGCGGGGCTGACCCTCGACTATAAGGCGCCGCATTCAATTGTCGAAGGGCTCGTCTCAGCGCAGTATGTCGGGGCCAACAATTCGCAAAACTTGCCGGCATACACGGTGATCGACGCCGGCATCGATCTACATTTGGCCCACGGCGACCTCACGATTGCCGGCAATAATCTCTTTAATACCTATGGCGGCATTTTTGCGACCAACGTCGGCGCCGTGCCATACACAACGCTAGGTGGAGAGCAAATCGCGACGATCGCGCGTCCGAATTCACCGCGTCAATTCACCGTAACCTACACCGTTCCGTTTGGCGCGAGTGCTGCGGCTGCGAACAACGGTTCAAGTCTTGTTGCAGCAGGCGCCGGCGAGCGGAGGCGATCGCGGTGGCCCGGGCGGGGCTCATCGGCGGGGGTCCGGGCGGACCGGTGTGGTTCCAACGCCCTATGTTCACGCCGTTGCCGGCCAGCCCGCCCAGCGATCCGCTTGCGATGGCGACGTCGAACTCCGCTTGCACGGCCGACGGCCAGAAAACGGTGCAGCCGTTCTTGGATCAGATCAAAGCCGTACGTCGCCAAAATTGAAGCGGCGAAGACGCGCAGCGGCTATCCGGATGCGGTTCCCGGCGCGCCGCAAATTCCGGGCGTCAACGTGAGCTACCATAAAGTCGGCTCGTCGTATGC
This sequence comes from Vulcanimicrobiota bacterium, assembly GCA_963723515.1. Lineage (GTDB taxonomy): Bacteria > Vulcanimicrobiota > Vulcanimicrobiia > Vulcanimicrobiales > Vulcanimicrobiaceae > JAFARW01. The sequence goes on along the minus strand of CAVRQT010000003.1, from coordinate 799,637 downwards.
CTTAGCTTTGAAGTGCAGCGGCGCGAATCGAATCTGCAAGCATTGCCGGCATGCATCGCCGTGCACATCGCGCAACCCGAAGACGTGCAAAGCCGCGGACTCTACCAGCCGAAGAGCTCGCTGTTCTTCCGCCCCTCGCTCGAGTTCATGCCCGCAGTCGGCTTCTACATCGCGCGTCCGGTGCAGCAGCCGGGACAACAGAGCTTCCGGCTCTATCAATTGCCGAAGAGCGCTCCGACGACGCCGTTCCAGCTGAGCGCCAACGACGCATGCACAACGGAGATCAAACCGACGGCACAACGGCTGCTCGCAGAGCTGCAAGCGTATTTCAAGTCCGGCAAGGCACCGCAAAGCTGGAAGATCACGCCGCACACCGCAAACGGTGGAACGTGGTATCAACTCGATAATGATGACTTGAGCGCGTTACCGTCGTTGCTCAATTGCGGACGAGTGGCCGCTGCCACGACAGATCAGTTAAAGGCTGCCGGTTTCGATGGCGGACGGTTGCCTGCGCTCAACTATGCGCCAAAGCTCGGCTTGTACATCGTGCGCAACGGTCAACCCGGTGGACAAAATGCCGGCGCCAACAGAACGGGCACGCCGCCACAACAGCCGCCGGGACTCGCAACCCGGACCCTCAGCCGCCGGCCGGCATTTAGACGAGCCGGCGCCTGGATAACGAATAATTACGTCCATGGAGTCTTTGACCAAATCACGGCTGACGACGACAGCCCTGCTGACGATGATCATGTTCGGCTTTGCGTTGAGCACCACGGCTACTGCAGCGACACGTCCGGTGTTTGATGTGCGAAACTTCCACGCAAAATGCGACGGTGCAACGGACGATACCAAAGCGATTCAATCGGCCGAGGACGCTGCCGCACGTTCCAAAGGCATCGTGCGGCTTCCGCGCGGTAAATGCGTCATATCAACCGGCATCGCATTGGATTCAGATGTGACCTTTGAAGGCGCGGGCATGAACACCACGACGCTCGTCGCCTCGCGCAACTTCGGCTTTGATCCCAGCCGCGTGAGGCGCGGCAACGACGGTCAATACATCGGGATGCTTTGGCTGGACGGCCCGACCGCAACCGGTCCGCTGCGCAACGTGACGATCCGCGATTTGGGCTGCGATCCACGCGCCGGCACGCAATCGTTTACGCTGAGCAGCATCGGCACGTACAACTGCATCATCGGATACATGCGGCCGCTGCAGCACTTCACGCTCGAAAACGTGCGCTTCGATCTGGGGGCAAATTCGTCGCCCGTACAACGGCATCAACATCGGGCCAAAGGGCTTCCTAGGATTCAACGACTACGATCTTGGCGTCGATCCCGCCAATCCAAGCTACGATCTCTACCTTTCAACATATTGTCTCGTATAATGGCAGCGGAATCATTCAAATGGCGCTCGAGGCTGTGACCCGCAACGGCGTCACGTCGAGGGCGCATGACATACGGATCGACGATGTGAAGTCGTTCATAAATGAAAACAACATCGACGACGACCGCGTCGTGATCGATGGCGTTTCCCACCCGGCAGCCGGGCAGTTCGGGAGAATCGAAAACGTCTCGATCAACGGCGTTTCAACGACCGTTTCGGATTCAGTGTCGGTCGGTGGAGCGAACTCCGTGAAAATCAATCCGGCAACGAACACCATTATCAGTGACGTTCGGATCACGAACATTCGCTATCAGGGATCGCGCTTTGGGAATTATGGCGCCCCGCTTAGTAAAGCATCGAAAAACGGCTCCGGCACACCATTGGCCCTCGTGGCGAACGTTCCCAATGGCTTCGTGCGCAATGTCACGGTCGAAAACGTTTATGGCGTCAACTCGAATGGGATTCTCGTCGGCGTGGGGGCTGAGAGTGGGGCGTCGGTTGACACGGTGCTAAAGAACATCACCTTGGTCAACTGCTATAGTCCCGGAGCCGCAATCGATTTTGCCGTCACATCCCCTTCAACGGGACGCGATCGTCTCGTCCTGGATAACTTTCGCGTTGAGGCGTCGCCGACCGCACTGGGCAGTTGGCCGAACCTAATCGGCGTGTATTTCTTACCGCATAGCGCCGGCGCCGGACTGAACGGCACGGTGCAAGTGCAAAACGGAACGATTAGCGGGTATTCGCGACCGGTCGCGGTGTTGCAGGGATTCGACGGACTCCAACTTCGATCGGTGCGCTGGAATAGCGGATCGCCGATGTTGCGCAGCGCGGTGCGCTCTTTGCCGTAAGACTTAGAGCGTGCCCTCGCGGCGCGCGCGCTCGACCATCTCTTGCATGCGCGGATGGTCGCCGGGAATCGTCTTCACCCATTCCTCAAAGTTGGGCACCGGCTCCCCGACGCGAAAGAGAAAGTACCAAACGTTCATTGCGCCCATAAACTTGAAGCGCTTGCGAATGTCGGCGCACAAACCGTCGTACGATCGAAATGAGCGCAGATAGTTCTTGAAGCCGGCGTAGTCTTTTTCGAGGGATAAGATCGTTTGCGCGTTTGCGATCGTTGCGCGCACTTTCTTGGGGCTGCGCAGGATGCGCTCCGCAAGGGCACGGTCGATGTCGACGTCATCGAACGCTGCGACGCGCTGGACGTCGAAATCGCAAAACGCGCGGCGAAAAGCATCCCAGCGCTGTGCGATCATCGCCCAGCTGACGCCGGCCTGAAAGACCGCGCGTGTCATCACCTCCAAGTATCCGTCCAATGTCTCAGGCTCGCGCGCGTCCCGGGATCGTCGAGTAGCGCTGAGGTCTCACGAACGTTCACGGTGCGTTGCGCGGTGCGTCAAAGGCGAGCGCCGTCATCATTTGCACGCCGGCCTCCAGCGCGCGTTCATCGAGATCGAAGGTGTTGCTGTGGTGTGGATTCCCGGTTGACGCACTTCCCTGCGAGCCAAGGGCGAAGAAACACGCCGGCACGCGCTGCGCGAAGAACGAGAAATCCTCCGAGCCGGTCAGCGGATCGACATCCAGAACGCGCTCTTCGCCAAGCGTCGTCGCGAGCCGGCGGGCGTAACGCGTCTGCTCACGATCGTTTTCGGTCACCGGAAAGCGCCATTGGTATTCGAAATCCGCCTCCGCTCCGGAGATCTGGCAGCAGCCGCGTAAGATTCGCTCGATTCGCTCCGGCATGGCTTCGCGAACTTCGTTTGAAAAGGCGCGGACCGTGCCTAACATCTGCAAGGTGGAGGGAATAACATTCGGCGCGCTTCCGCCATGGATCGAGCCGACCGTCACAACCGCCGGCTGCATGGGGTCTATGGATCGTGAGACGACTTGTTGGACCGCAGTAACAAAATTGGCCGCAGTCACGATGGGGTCCGGAGTTTGATGGGGCATTGCGCCGTGGCCACCGGGGGCGCGAATCGGTGATCTCGATCGTATCGCCGGATGCGCAAAACGGCCCTTCGCGAAACCCAAGGGTTCCAACCGGTTGATTCGACCAAAGATGGAGTCCATACGCGCGCTCGATGCCGAAGCGCTCGATCACGCCTTCCGCAACCATGCGCTCGAGCGCCGCCGCGCCCTTCCTCAGCGGGCTGAAAGAGAAGGCAGATCGTTCCCGCGAGTTGTCCTTGCGCTCTGCAATGAGCGCCGCCGCGCCCAAAAGAATTGCGACATGTCCGTCATGGCCGCACGCGTGCATCTTGCCCGCAATATTCGAACGGAAGTCGAGGGTGTTTTCCTCTTGTATCGGTAGGGCATCCATGTCGGCGCGCAGCATGATCGTGCGCCCAGGCGCAGTACCGCGCATGACGCCCACGACCCCGGTCTCGCGCAATGCCGGTATGGACGTCGTAGCCGAGCTTTCGAAGACGGCCTGCGACGAGACGCGACGTTTCAACCTCTTCGAACCCCAGTTCGGGGTGGCTGTGGATAGCGCGTCGCGTCGCGATCACTTCATGGCGCAAATCTTCGGGAATCAGAATAGCGGTCATACAATGTCTATTCGCGCTCGCAGTCCGCAGCGGCCTCGGGCCGCAGCACGAAGCACGTACATAGAGGCGCGCTTGTTTGCTTTTGCGGCACTTGCATGGTAGGATGACCGCAGGTTTCGAAGCTCGGCACGGTCACTTTTTCAAGTACTAGACGAGTCGAATCCAAGCGTTAGTAAGTCAAAATAAGGAGAAACTCGTTCGTGTACGTTGACGAAAAATTGACCTGCGTTGATTGCGGTCGTGAGTTCGCTTTCACCGCCGGTGAGCAAGAATTCTACGCATCGAAAGGTTTTCAAAACAAACCAAACCGCTGTCCCGATTGCCGTCAGGCGCGCAAAGCAATGCGCAGCCAAGGTGGCGGCATGGGATCGGGTGGCGGCCGCGCGCGTGAGATGTTCACCGCAACGTGTAGCCAGTGTGGCGGCGTTGCGGAAGTTCCGTTTCAGCCGCGCGGCGATAAGCCGGTCTACTGTCGCGATTGCTTTGCATCGCGGCCGTCGTACCGCTAAAGTAGAGTCGACAACGAAGAACCCGCTGAGCGATCAGCGGGTTTTTTGTTGCCCAAGAGCGTCAGCCCGACGCAGACGAGCAGATTGACGAGAAGGGCCAAGAAGCCGACGTTTAGACCGTGCACGCTGATCGAGTCGCGCAAGAGGATTGTCGTAATGAGTCCGGCCGCTATTCCGGCCGCCACCGGCACCGCGCGTACGCGCGGCCAAATCAGGGCAAAGACGACGCCCGGCAACATCTGCGTTATGCCGTTGTAGTAAATCAGCAGCAAGTCGACGAGCGTCGTTTTCGCGTAAAGCCAAAGGACTAGCGCTAAAACCGCGATGACGATCACGAGCACCCGTGTGACCGTCGTTCGCCCGACATCGGATTCCCCGACGTGACAGAGATCGCCGAGCACATTTTTCGCAAGGACGCTCGCCGCGCCGAGCAACTGGCCGGAAACCGGCACCAGCGCCGCCAACGCGCCCGCACCCGCGACAAGACCCAGCACCCATGGCGCGTAGAAACGCTGGACCACGAGCATAAACGATTGGTCGGCGGCCGGTCCGTGCAATCCGGGCACGATTAAGAGCGCGGAAAAACCGGCGAAGAACATCAACATGAGCACCAGCTGATAAAGCGGCAGAAAAATGGCGTTACGCCGCAGCGTGTCGCCATCTTTGGCCGAGTAAACCGCGCCGAAGCTCTGTGGGCCCATATAAAAACCGACGCCGCTGAGGATAACGGTTGTGATATACCAGAGCGGCGGATACGGACCGGCGGATTGCAACGTCAGCCATGTGGGGTGTGCGACGAGCAATCGGTCGAACATTTTGGCGGGTGAACCGAAGAAATGAATCGGCAAGACGACGCCGGCGAAGATCACCGCGCCCAGCACAAGTGCATCTTTGATTACGCTTGCCCATGCCGTGCCGCGCAGTCCGGCGGTAAAGACGAACAGCGCAACGACGAGGAAGGCAACGGCGACCGCGATAGATGCGTTGTATTTTCCGTACCCTGCCAAGGTCAGCAAGATCTGCATTCCGGTCAATTGCAACGTGACGTATGGCACGATCAATACGAACTGCACGAGCGCGACTGCTCCGCCGAGCCATCGGCTCCCGTAGCGATCGACGAAGAAGTCCGCGGAAGTGAGCAGCCCACGCTCTTTGCCCAAGCGCCAAATCGGCGGCAGCAGAAAGTACGAGATGATGTATGCCGTCGTCCCATACGCAAGGATGTAGAATGCGGGGGCGCCTTTGCCGTACGCCCAGCCCGCCGCACCGAGAAATGTAAAACTGGTATAGATTTCACCCGCCAGCAAGATCCACAGGAACAACGCTCCAAACGAACGGCCGCCCACGATGTACTGGGTTGGATCGCGCGGGAGACGGTGGATTGCGATGAGCGCAAACGCAATCGTCGCGCAAACGATCGCGGCGACGATCGAGAGCGCCATCATGGGAGCGCTCAACGACGATTATCGAGCCGGTAGATCGTGTAGATGGACAAAGGGCTCAGCAGAACCCAGAACGCGATCCATGCGAGAAGAAAAGGCAGACCGAAGATCCGCGGCTCGACACGATTGACCAAAGGTACGGCGACGGTCAGCATCGCGATCGGAATAATCGCCAAGGCAGTCTTGTAAATCGCGATCATCTCCGCAACATCTCTCGAGCTGCGTTTCGACCCGCAGCGCCCATCACGCCGCCGCCTGGATGCGCCGCAGAACCGCACAGATAGAGGTTGCGAATCGGCGTGCGGTAGTCCGCAAATCCCGCTACCGGCCGGAACATGAAGAGCTGATGCAGATCCATCGCACCTTGAAAAATGTTGCCGCCGGTCAAGTTAAACATACGCTCGAGGTCAACGGGACTCAGTACTTGCCGCGCGAGGACCGATGACGTGAATCCGGGCGCATGCCGTTCGAGCATCCCAAAACACCGGTCGGCGAACTCATCTTTCGTGCGCTCGTCCCACGTGCCGTCCTTGATTGTGTACGGCGCATATTGCACGAACATCGACATGACATGCTTGCCGGGCGGCGCGACCGTTGCATCGAGTGCCGACGGAATCGTGCATTCGATCACGGGTTCGCGCGAGGGGTTACCGAACTTCGCGTCGTCGTAGGCACGTTCGATAAAGTCCTGGTCGGGCACGAGATGAATCGTGCCGCGATGTTGCGGCCCCGGTTCGCTGTTTCCGGGGCATGCGGTAAAGTTGGGCAAGGCCGACATCGCGACGTTGATCTTCAGCGATGCGCTGCTGTAATCGATGCGCGCGATCGCGTCTCTGAAATCCTCGGGTAAACTTTGCGCGTCGAGCAGCTTGTTGAAGGTCACGTTGCAATCCGCATTGCTGGCAACCTTAACCGCCTCAATTTCCGCACCGTTTGAGAGTACAACGCCCGTCGCGACACCGTCTCTGACGATGATTCGGCGCACTTCGCAATCGGTTCGAATCTCCACGCCCATGTCGCAGGCGGCTCGTGCCAACGCTTGGGTTAAGCCGCCCATTCCACCGCGAACGTAGCTCCAGATCCCGCGTTTACCGTTCGTTTCACCCATAACATGATGAAAGAGGACGTAGGCGGTTCCGGGCATCGAAGGGGCCGCAAAAGCCCCGATGATCGCATCGGTGTCCAACACCGCCTTGAACTGCTCCGATTCGAACCACCGGTCGAGGATCGTGCGGGCGGATCCGGTCAAGACTTCGATCGCCTCGCCCATTGCCGGCTCCGAGTTTTTGAAGCGACCGGCCAAGCTTTGCCATCTTCAAGAGATCGGATGCACCGGGGTGCGCGGCGTTCGAGGGCGTTTGCATCAGCGTGGGCTCAACGACAGCCGCAACGCGTTCGAGCATTGCCTCATAGCGGGGATACGCCTGAGCGTCGCGGGCGCTGAATTTGCCGATTTCACGCAACGTCGCCGCTTTATCTGCGCCGAGCATCAAATAGCGGCCGTCCAAGAACGGTGTGAACGATGATGGATTGCGCTCCAGAAGCTCGAAGCCGTAGTCGTTCAGGCGCAGATCGCGCACGATCTCCGGGCGAAAGAGGCTGTTGACGTACGCAGCGGTCGAGACTTTGAAGCCGGGAAACGTCTCTTCGGTGACGCATGCGCCGCCGACAACCGCGCGCCGCTCCAAAACGAGCACCTTGCGCTTCGCACGCGCGAGATAGCAAGCCGTCACAAGTCCATTGTGGCCTGCGCCGATCACGATTGCATCGTAGCGATGCTGTGAATTGCGCGCTGTCATCAAGCGGCGGATTTTTAGGCGGCGACCGCTAACTCCCGCACTCGATGAGCCGTACAAAAAACTTGTCCCCTGAGCTCTACGAGTACGTTTGCAACATCTCGTTGCGCGAGACGTCGTTGCAGCAGGAGCTCCGTGAAGAGACACACCGGCTCTTGCCGGATCACGCCGGCATGCAAATCGGGCCGGATCAAGGGCAATTCATGCAGCTGCTCGTGCGGCTGATCCGCGCGAAGCGTTGCCTCGAGGTTGGTGTTTTTACGGGGTACAGTGCGCTCGCGGTTGCGCTGGCGCTGCCCGACGACGGGACACTCGTAGCTTGTGACGTTAGCGACCAATACACTGCGATCGCACGACGATATTGGAAGAGTGCCGGTGTAGCGGAGAAGATTTTGCTGCGCATCGGCCCGGCGGTTGAAACACTCGACGATCTGCTCGCTCGCGGCGAGCGCGGAACGTTCGATTTCGCGTTCATCGATGCCGATAAGCCCGCATACGATAGCTACTATGAACGCGCTCTCGAACTGCTCAAGTCGAACGGGCTCATCGCAATCGATAATGTGTTCTGGAGCGGACGGGTCGCCGATCGGAACGAAAACGACGAGAACACGCAAGCCTTGCGCGCACTCAACGCTAAGATCGGGCGAGACGAGCGCGTCGATGTTGCGATGCTGCCGATCGGCGACGGCGTGACGCTGGTGCGCAAACGTTGAGCGTGAGACAGTCAGTTTGAATGCGGATTATCACGCTAAACGTGAACGGACTGCGTGCCGCCGTGCGCAAAGGCTTCTTTCCGTGGATGCTAGCGCAGCGGCCGGACGTCGTCTGTCTCCAGGAAACCAAGGCACAAGAACATCAACTGCCGCCCGAGGCGCTCGAAGTACCCGGCTACGTCGGCTACTTTGTCGACGCGCAAAAGAAAGGCTACAGCGGCGTCGCGCTGTACTCGCGAAACGAACCGGATCGGATCGTGCGCGGATTAGGATGGCCCGATATCGATGCAGAGGCTCGGTTTCTGCAAGCAGATTTCGGCGAGCTCAGCATTGCATCGCTCTACGTTCCATCGGGAACGTCCGGGCCGCAGCGGCAAGCGGTCAAGTATGATTTTCTCGAGCGTTTCTCCGCCGAACTTCAGCGCATGCGTGGCGACAACCGAAGGTACATCCTTTGCGGCGACTATAACATCGCGCACAAAGACATCGATGTCTTCAGTCCACGCAGCTGTGCGAACGTTACGGGGTTCTTCCCTCGCGAACGCGCCTGGCTCGATCGCGTCATTCAAGAGGTTGGATGGGTTGACGCCTTTCGGGTCGTCAATCAAGCTCCCAAACAATTCACGTGGTGGGCCGGCTGGCCCAAGGCCTGGCAAAACAATCTAGGCTGGCGTATCGACTACCATCTGATTTCTCCGGCCGATTGCTGAAACGGTGCGGGCCGCGTCGATCTACAAAGAGCAGCGCTTCTCGGACCATGCGCCAGTCACGATCGATTACGCATTCTAAAGCATGAACGTCAACATCATCGGCGGCGGTCCCGCCGGCCTCTACTTCGCAATCTTGATGAAGAAGAGTTACCCGCAGCATCATATCCGCGTCTTCGAACGCAATCGCTCCGATGACACCTTCGGCTGGGGCGTCGTCTTTTCGGACCAAACCTTAGATAATCTGCGAGCTGCGGATGCACCGACGCACGATCAAATTGTCGCCGCTTTCGCACATTGGGACGACATCGACATTCACTTCAAAGGGCGGTTAATCACCTCGAGCGGTCACGGTTTCTCCGGTATCGCGCGTCGAAGATTGCTCAACATTCTTCAGCAGCGCGCCACTACACTCGACGCCGAGCTGCACTTCGAGTGCGAAGTGCGCGAGCTCCAGCCGTACTTGGATGCCGATTTGATCGTCGCAGCAGATGGGATCAACAGTCGCGTTCGCTCATTGCGTGCAGAACGTTTTGAACCCGATCTCGAGCGCCGCAAATGCAAATACGTCTGGCTGGGAACGCATAAGCGCTTCGACGCCTTTACGTTTGTCTTTGAAAATACGCAGTGGGGCTGGTTTACGGTCCATGCCTACCGCTTCGACCGCGATACGAGCACCTTTATCGTCGAATGCCTCGAGGAGACGTGGCGCGCCGCAGGCCTTGAAGAAGCCGGCACGATGCAGACGATTGCATTTTGCGAGCGGCTCTTCGCCCCGTATCTCGACGGTGAGAAGCTGCTGGCAAATAGCGCGCATCTGCGCGGCAGCGATTGGCTCAACTTCGTTCGGGTCAACAACAAGCACTGGACGGACGGCAAGATCGCGCTAATGGGGGATGCCGCGCACTCGGCGCACTTCTCAGTGGGCTCCGGAACGAAGCTGGCGATGGAAGATGCGATCGGCTTGCACGATGCGCTGGCGCAGAATTCATCGCTTCAGCCTGCGCTGGAGGCATACGAGGCGTCGCGCCGCATCGAGGTGCTGCGCCTACAGAACGCCGCACGGAACAGCACCGAGTGGTTTGAGAACGTCCGCCGGTACGCCGTCTTGCCGCCCGAGCAATTTGCCTATAGCTTGCTGACTCGCAGCCAACGAATCAGTCACGAGAACTTGCGGCTGCGCGATAAGGGCTATGTCGAGCGGGTGGAGATGTGGCTGGCAGCGCGAGCCGCGGATGGTTCTCAACCAACGGCCGTTCCGCCAATGTTCACGCCCTTCCGTTTGCGTGAGCTGCAACTCCGCAACCGCGTTGTCGTATCGCCCATGGATATGTACAGCGCGGTCGACGGCATTCCGAACGACTTCCACCTCGTGCACCTCGGAACGCGCGCCCTTGGCGGCGCGGCGCTCGTCTATACGGAGATGACCTGCGTCTCACCTGAAGGTCGGATCACCTATGGGTGTACGGGTATGTATCTGCCCGGACATATGACCGCCTGGAAGCGCATCGTAGATTTCGTGCATCAGTACACGCCGGCGAAGATCTGCTTGCAGCTCGGCCACTCGGGACCCAAAGGCTCCACCAGATTGATGTGGGAGGGCATGGACGAGCCGTTGCCCGCCGGCAATTGGGAAGTCGTCGGTCCTTCACCGATTGCCTACGGTCCACAAAATCAAAGGCCGCGCGAACTGACGCATTCGGAGATGGCGCTGATCCGGGACGAGTTCGTCCGGGCGACCGAGATGGGCAATCAAGCCGGTTTCGATATGCTCGAGTTGCACTGCGCACATGGCTACTTGCTCTCGAGCTTCATCACGCCGCTGCAAAATCAGCGTACGGACGAGTACGGCGGATCGCTTGAAAACCGTTTGCGATATCCGCTTGAGGTGTTTGCAGCGATGCGCAGCGCTTGGCCCGCACACAAGCCGATGTCGGTTCGTATTTCGGCGACGGATTGGGTTGATGGTGGGATTACCGGTGAAGATTCCATCGAGATCGCGCGCGCATTCAAGCGGCTTGGCGTCGATCTGATCGACGTCTCGACCGGACAAACATCGCGCGCGGCGCAACCGGTGTACGGTCGAATGTGGCAGGCACCCTACAGCGACCGAATTCGCAATGAAGTCGGCATCGCGACGATGGCGGTCGGCAACATCTTCGAGCCGGATCATGTTAACAGCATCATCGCGGCCGGCCGTGCGGACCTCTGCGCGCTGGCGCGGCCGCATCTCGCGGATCCTTATTGGAGCTTGCACGCCGCGGCGCAACTCGGCTACACGCAAATGGAGTGGCCCAACCAATATTTGGCCGGTAAAGGGCAGTACGAACGCAATCTGGCTCGCGCAGCTGAAGCGGCGCAAACGATTTGAGCGGGATTACCGGGCGGCATGCGGTTGTAACCGGCGGAGCCAAAGGCATTGGGCGTACGATTGCGGACGCGCTCGCGCAAGAGGGAGCCCGGGTGAGCGTGATCAGCCGAACGGCAACGCAACATGCGAGTCAGTATACGAACCTCGACGTGGACGTAACGGACGAAAATGCGGTTGCGCAAGCGTTTGATGTCCTTCGCGAAAGAAACGGACCGGTGACGATTCTCGTCAACAACTCCGGTGTGGCCGAGTCGGCGCCGCTTTCACGCACCAGCGCGCAAATGTGGGACCGCGTTATTGCGACGAATCTGACGGGCACGTTCCTGTGCTCGCGGGCGGCGCTTGGGGATATGGTGACTGAGAAATTTGGCCGCATCGTAAACATCGCGAGCTTGGCCGGTCTCTATGGCGCGCCGTACATCGCCGCCTATAGCGCGTCAAAACACGGCGTCGTCGGTCTCACGCGCGCGCTGGCCGCCGAGCTGGAGAGTTCAGGGATCACCGTGAACGCCGTCTGTCCGGGCTATACGGAATCCGAAATGCTCGAACGAGCGATCAAGAATGTCGCTTCAAAGACTGGCAAGACAACCGTTGCGGCGCGGAAGGAACTTGCGGCGATGAATCCCGGTGGACGGATCGTCGATCCGGAAGAAGTGGCGCGAGCCGTCGTCGCGTTGTGTCAAGGCGATGCGAACGGGCGGGAAGTTATGCTACCGGAGGGGTCGCTTTAGAAAATGGAATCGGCGATCACAGCGTTTCTTACTTACATCTACCTCGTCTTTCTTGGCATCTCCCTAATTGTCGCAGGCGTAAAAGGACGCCGTGTGGCGGACAACCCTGCCAAGCTTGACATCTTTTTTGCCGAAATCGTCTTCTACGCCGTCGGAATCAGCGGAATTTGGTTTGGATTTTTTCATGCGTTTGCGCCGGGGGTCTCCGCATCATCGATCGGATGGTCTCCCAGCCCGTTTGAGTGGGAGCTGGCATTTGCAACGTTCGGTTTAGCGGCCATAGCGCTTATGCAATTATGGGCCGGCCGTCCATATCGAATCGCGGCGACAATCGTTCTGACAATTTTCTATTGGGGGGCCGCAATTCAGCACATCAATCAGATCATCTGTTGCCATAACTACGCGCCGAACAACGGCGGCATCATCTTATACTGGGATCTCTTCTTGCCGGTGATCCTGATCGCTCTCGCGATTACTTCGAGGGCCAAAACTCCCGTGACGTAACAACAGGCACGATTTCAAATTCGCAGAGATCCTCCCACGTGCACGTCCAGGCCTGAAGAGGTCCAACGCTGGGAGCCTCCATCAGTTGAAAGCAACGCTCGCCGTTGTGTTCCACCCAACTTGAGTGGTAAACGACTTCATCAGGCAGCATGCGGCCTTCGTGCCGGAAGCGCTCGCCGACCGGCATTGCGCCACGCTTAAAGCGCTCGATCAGCATGAAGAGCATGCGACGACTTAAGAACGCGAGGTGACGAGAGAGGCATCCCGCGCGAGAACACGCTCGCAAGCCTCTTCGAGCGCCGCCAGACCGCGCTCCAAATCATCGTCGGTTGCCACGAGCGGAACCAAGATCCGGATCGCATGCGCGCCCGGACCGGCGGTGAGCGCAATGAGGCCGCAGTCGAGCGCCGCAGCAGCGACGTGCTGAGCGACGCTCTTGCCGCTGTGCGCCTTGGTGTTTCGAAAGCCGATCGCCAGCATCGGTCCCAATCCCCAGACGCCTTCGACGTCCTGCGGATAGCGCGACGCAATCGCTTCGAGACCAGTGCGCAAGGTTGGGCCAAGCGTTTTCACACGCTCCAGGATGTCACCGTGCTCGAAGACGTCAAGCGTTGCCAAAGCGGCCGCACAGGCGAGCGGATTACCGCCATATGTTCCGCCGAGGGCGCCGGGTTGCACTGCGTCCATCACTGATTTGCGTCCGACGACGCCCGCGATCGGTAACCCGCCGGCGATGCTCTTGCCGAACGTGAGCAGGTCCGGCATGATACCGGATTGTTCGATCGCAAAGAGCGTGCCGGTTCTGCCGAAGCCGGTTTGTATCTCATCGACGATGATCAGAATGCCAAGTTCATCGGCTATCGTGCGCAGTTCGCGCAGATACTCGAACGGCGCCGGAACGAAGCCGCCTTCGCCCAGCACCGGTTCGATGACGATAGCTGCGACTTGGTTCGGCGCAACACGAGTTTCAAACAGCTCGTCCAGCGCATGCAATGCGCTTCGGGTATCGTGGCCGCGCCGCGGATTCGGATACGGCGCTTGATAAATCTCGGGCGCGTACGGTCCGAAGTTCTGCTTGTACGGCGCAACTTTGCCGGTCAATGAAAGCGCGAGCAACGTTCTGCCGTGGAATCCGTCGGAGAAGCTGATGATCGCGGGACGGTTGGTGGCAGCTCGCGCAACCTTGACGGCGTTTTCATTCGCCTCCGATCCGGTGGTCACGAGCAGCGTCTGCTTCTCAAACGATCCTGGAGTGAGTTTGTTCAATCGTTCTGCCAGTGCGACGTACCCTTCGTACATCACAACTTGAGCGGCCGTATGTGTGAAATGTTCGAGCTGCCGGCGGACCGCTTCAACGATCGCGGGATGGCGGTGTCCGAGGTTCATGGTGCCGATGCCGCCGGCAAAATCGATGAACTCTCTTCCGTCGACGTCCCATAACCGCGCCCCCTCCGCGCGTGACGCAAAAATTGGATGCGCCGTCGAAATACCGCGCGCCACGGCTCTCGTACGGCGCTCGCTTAATTCTGCTGTCTTGGAGAACTCCGGCTTCCCGTTCACGCGGTAACTTTGGCCGGCATTGGCGGCTTGACGGCGTCATGGTTGTAAGAACGTCCCTCTTCGGGGGTCATCTTGCGTGAAACCGGATGCGTATCGAAATAATCGAGTGCCCGTTCCAGATCTTCGAGCAGCGCGTCCGCCATGTCGCGGCTAAAACCATGCCGCACGAGGACGCGCATCACAACCATATCCGAGATATTCGGCACCATGCTGTATGCGGCGACCTGCCAGCCACGAGACCGCAGACGGTCCGAGAGATCAAAGAGCGAGTAATTTGCTTCGGCGGCGTTGCGCAGCGTCCATGAAACCGCTGGAATGCCGTGGTTGCTGTCGCCGTCAAAGAGCACGTCGAAGGGCCCCAGCTTGGGGATGCGCTTTGCGATGTGCTGAGCGACGCTATAACACGTCTCGTGGATCAACCGGTAGCCGTCTTTTCCGAGTCGCAGCATCAAGTAGTATTGACAGACGATTTGTCCGCCGGGGCGAGAGAAGTTCAGTGCAAACGTCGGCATGTCGCCGCCGAGATAATTGACGCGGAATACGAGACTTTCCGGAAGATCTTGTTTTTCACGCCAGATGATCCAACCGACGCCGAGCGGCGCGAGCCCGAATTTGTGTCCTGACGCATTGATTGAGTGAACGCGCGAGAGGCGGAAGTCCCAAAGAAGCTGCGGCGCAACGAACGGCGCGATGAAGCCGCCTGATGCGGCGTCGACGTGGATTGGAACGTCAAGGCCGCTTTGCAATTGGAAACGGTCCAATGCCGCTGCGAGCTCTGCGATGGGCTCATATTGGCATGTGAACGTGACCCCGAGTGTCGGAACGACGCCGATCGTATTTTCGTCGATGCGTTTGATCGCTTCATCGGATGTCATGCCCAGCCGGTCGCGCTCGAGCGGCACCTCGCGCAGCTCCACATCGAAATAGCGCGCGAACTTATGCCAGCACACCTGCACGGGCCCGGTGATCAGGTTCGGTCGATCCGCCGTCTTGCCGTCGAGCGCGCGGCGTTCACGCCACTTCCACTTGAGCGCCAGTCCGCCGAGCATCGCCGCTTCGCTGGACCCCGTCGTCGAACAGCCGATCGTATCGGCGCTCGCGGGCGAGTTCCACAGCTCCGCAAGAATGTGCACGCAGCGGCTCTCGATCTCCGCGGTCGCGGGATACTCGTCTTTGTCGATCATGTTCTTATCGATGCTCAAATCCATCAACTTGTGAATCTGGTCGTCGAACCAAGTTTGGCAAAACGTCGCAAGGTTTTGCCGAGCATTGCCGTCGAGCATCAAGTCGTCGTTGACGAGTTGAAAAGCGACGTCCGGACGCAGGCCTTGTGCCGGCATGTGCAAGCGCGGGACGGCGACCTGCATGGCATGAGTTGCATATGGATCGGCCGTGGCGCCGTCGGAATGATGTCGCTTTCGATGGAGAGGCACGATGAAAACCTCCTAGGGAGCTGCTCGTTCGCTGGAGTGCGCGTCTGCGATTGCGTTCGCGTTCACAGGCCGAAGTACTTGAATCGCGGCCACAAGACCGCAAGCGACGCGCGCGGCTGCGTGCACAGATAGATCGGCAGCGGTCCTTCGAGCATCCACCGGTAATCATTGCGGTAGACCGCCACTTGCCGCACCGTCGCGAATGATTGTACGAGGAGATGGTAATCGGTGGCTCCCACGGCGATCATCGGCTGCCCCGAGTAGCCTCGCGTTCCCCAGAGATAGTATGAATTGTTCGGACTGATTACCGGCGGCAATCCGTACTGCGGACCGTAGAAATCGATTGCGCCGGCATACGCATAGCGGTCCGCAAATATCGCCGTCCGGCTGCGCACTTGCGGCGGCAATGAATTGTAGACGCCGGCGACGACCTGCGTCATCCCTTGCCAGCCGATTTGATCGGCATACATCGGATCGATCAGGTGGCGCTTTCCATCGGGCGGCGCAGGCCGGCTCAACCCGATTGCAACTTCGTACTTCATATAGAGCGGCAACGGAAAGATCGGCAAGGCAAGCGGCAGCATGAACGCGGCTGAAACGGTAGCCACAGCGATCACCGTCGGGCGCATCCACGAGGGTCGCGTTTGGAGCGCGCGTTCGATCGCGACGCTGCCGGCCGCAAAAAGTGTCGGATAGAATCCCTCGAGATAGTAGCCACGCGCTACGCTGAGCACCATAAAGACGAAAAGCAAGGCGTATGTTAGCGGAAGATAACGGTACGGCGCGTTCTGCGGCGTGCGAATCAGGGTGACGAGCCCCCAAATCCAAATAATCGAAAGGATCGGATGCTGGTAGACGACCTGCATGACGACGAAGTACAGCGCGTTGATCGCCAGATTCGGGGACTCGACCGCGATGCCGTTGGCCAACGCGTGACGATTGAGTTGGTCGTTGTGCATCACTTCGAGGATCGGCCATCCGTGCGCGTACTGCCACAACAGGTTGGGAAGCACGAGGAGCACGACAAGCGCGATCGCCAGCGGCAAGTAACGCGTGCGCGCTAGCTTCGCCTGCCCCGTGCAAAGCAGCGCGACGCCCAATGCGGCGGCAAGCGCCGCGATTGAATATTTCGCATAGAGACCTACGACAATGACGACCGCGATTGGAATGTAGAGGCGATAGTTGCGGGTCGCAACGAGCCGCATCGAAAGATAGATCAGCGCACTCCACGCTAGCGGCGTCAAGAACTCGGTTGAAAGCGCGTATCCTTGTCCCAAGTAACCGGGGGCAACCGCCAGCACAAGACCGGTGAGAGCTTGGGCAAAGCGTGCCGCCACGAAACTCTCGCGCGATCAGACAGCCGGCCAGCACCGTCAGTCCGGAGAGGATCGCCAGCGGAAACCGGAGCGCCCAAAGCGCGTAGTGGAGCGGCGTCGTGAGCCACGCAAGCAGCGGTGCCAGCGGCGGTTGATCGATGTATCCCCAGGCTAAATGCTTGGCGCAATCGATGAAGTAGAACTCATCGCGGTAGTAGTTGTAGCGATGGTTAAACGCGAGGTGCAAAACGATCGCGACGGCCGCCCACGCATACGCGGGCCAAGTAAGCCTCATGCCGCCGCAGTGCGCGTGGAAAAACCGGAGAGAAAGAGCTGGCTAACGCAAAGTCCCGCAATACCGGCTTCAACGATCGCTCCGAAGACGAACGTCATATTCCACCACGTTCCGCCGAAGATCGGCACCGCGATCAGAAAATAAGCACAAAAGTATGCTGCCGGCACGATAAAGCCCAGCAGCCGAAATGCGTTCGGTCGTTCGAGTGAGGGTCGCAGGCGGCTCACGATTATGTCGCCGACTGCGCCGGCAACCGCGCTTGCCGAAACGACGAGTGCGAACTCTTTGAAATCGCGCGAGAGATCCGCCCCGATCCAGAGCTTTTCAGCAACGCATAAGACGATCAATGCTCCGGCCGCCGGTCGGCAGCGTGCGGCGACATAGAGGACGATCGCCGCCAGCAGCACGCTCTGCCAAATCACAATGATCATTTCGAGCGATTGACGGTAGAAGAGGAACGCGGAAAGCACAAACTGGTCGTTGTGGTAGACGATCTGGGAGAGCGGACGGTCGCGCATCAGTGCTTCGGGATAAAACGCGATCTGGGTCATGAACTGCAGCGTCTGCGCGGCAAGTCCCATGCAAATGAGCATCGGCAGCTGCGCAAGCAACGTTGCCGGCCGGTCGGCTCTGGAAAACGCGCTGCGCACCGGCCCCGTCACCACAAAGAAAAGCGCAGCCAATAAGACGAGGTGCGGCGGGCTGACCAACAGATCGAGCTGATGTTCGAAGCCGAAAAATGCGTGCCAAATCATGTCCGCGATGCCGCCGATGATGATGAAGGCCACGCCGACGAGCGACTGCTGGTAACCTTCGGGAACGGCGTACCACAGGGGATATCCGGCACGGCGATTCCTGAGCGCCGTCCACGTCAAGACAACGATCCCGAAGAAGCCGCCGCCGTAAATGATGGCGTGCCAAGGATTGAAGAAGCTCTCCACGCTTTCAAAAAGATGGTGGTGGCCATCGATGAAGAGTCCGCTGATCGTCCAAATGCCGGCGAACGTCATCAGCCAGTCCAGCACGAAATTTGCCGGCGGACGTTCAGCGATGCGCATGGCGGTAGAGGAGGGACGGCGCAATTGCGACGACGATGCTACGGCGCGTGAAGAATGGCCTTTTTGTCGCCGTGTCGGTTGTGGCGATCATTTGCAGCGGCTGCGAAACGGAGACCCCGGCGAAGGCGCCGGCGAACTGGACCGTTTCGTCCGACATGCCGCAACCTTGGCCGAAGGCGATTCCGGCCCCGCCCGACGCAGCGCCGCGAATCGTTCGCGTCTGGTTGTCGAGTTTAGGGATCGGTCCGGGCAGTACGCTGGCCGGCGCCGTTGCAACGACCACGAACGTCGCTTCTGTCGAAGTCCGCACCGCTGCATTTTCGATCAACTCTTCACACGTCGCGGCCGGGCAGTTTCGTTTTCAGACGCGCGTTCTCGAATTGCCGCCACTTGCGAGACTGCATACCTACACGCTCGATGTCATCGCGCGGAACACGGCCGGAACGGCGCAAGTTGAGCAAGCACCTTTTTCGATGAGGTGAGCGTGAGCGATCTATTGTGGAGCGAGCGCGAAGGGATCGTCACCATCACGCTGTCTCGGCCGGATAGGAAAAACCCCCTGACGTTTGCGATGTATCGAGAGCTGTACGAGCGCTTTGCGGCGCTTGCGACGGATGCTACGACACGGGTGGTGGTCCTGACCGGCGCAAGTGGGAATTTCTGCTCTGGTGGTGACGTGAGAGAAATTATCGGGGTGCTCACGGAACGCGACTACCCGCAGTTGCTCGAATTTACGAAACTCACAGGCGATGTCGTCAAAGCGATGCGATCGTGTCCGCAGCCAATCATCGCGGCGGTTGACGGCGTTTGCGCAGGCGCGGGGGCGATTCTCGCGATGGCATCGGATCTACGTTTGGGGACGCCGCGCAGCCGAGTCGCCTTTCTCTTCGCGCGTGTCGGCTTAGGCGGATGCGATATGGGGGCATGCGCCATGTTACCGCGGATCATTGGCCTTGGACGCGCATCGGAGTTGCTCTACACCGGCCGTTCGATCGATGGAGAGGAGGCGCTGGCGTATGGATTTTACAATGCGCTGCACTCTGTCGACGATCTGCCGGCAGCGGCGCAGCGAATGGCAAAATCGCTCGCTGAAGGTCCGATACTCGCGCATGCGATGACGAAGAAGATGCTGCTGCGAGAATGGGCCATGCCGCTTCCTGATGCGATCGATGCGGAAGCGGAAGCTCAGGCGCATCTCATGCTCAGCAAAGACTTTCGCCGTGCGTACGACGCATTTGTCGCCGGCAAGAACCCGCGTTTTGAGGGGAACTGACAACGTCCGAGGAGCGCAGCGCCTTAGAATGGCCGTTTTTCGAAGTCGCACACCGTCAATTTGCCCGCGAACTTTCGCGCTGGCTGGCAACGCAGCGCGTCGATGATTCCAACGTAGATGTCGCGTGCCGCACATGGGTCGCACGGCTTGCTGAGGGGGGATGGTTGCGCGTCGCAGTCGAGCGGCCGCTGAACGTGCGGAAGTTATGCCTCGCACGCGAGACGCTCGCGCGCCACGACGGGCTTGCCGATTTTGCTTTCGCAATGCAAGGTTTGGGCAGCGCACCGATTACGCTGTTCGGCAGCGAGGCGCGTTCGCTCGCGCTATTTGCCGCGAGTTGCAGCCGGTCACGCGATTGCCGCCTTTGCGCTTTCCGAAAAAGACGCCGGCTCGGATGTTGCGTCGCTGCGCACAGTTGCCCGGCGCAGCGACGCTGGGTATGCAATCGATGGAGAGAAGACGTGGATTTCAAACGGCGGCATCGCCGATTTTTATGTGGTCTTCGCTCGTACCGGAGAAGCAGGCTCACGAGGCATCTCAGCCTTCGTCGTTGATGCAGAGACTGCCGGTCTGGAGATTGTGGAGCGAATCGACGTGCTCTCGCCGCATCCGCTGGCGACCGTGCGCTTTCGGGACTGCATAATAAAGGAAGATCGTCGTGTCGGCGCCGAGGGCGAGGGCTTCAAAATCGCAATGGCAACCTTGGATTTCTTCCGGTCCACCGTCGGTGCGGCCGCGCTAGGTTTTGCTAGACGCGCATTTGAGGAAACGGTTGCGCACGTGCAAACGAGAGAGGTCTTTGGCGCCCCTCTTGGCGCTTTGCAGTTGACGCAGGCACGCGTCGCCTCGATGGCAACCGATATCGACGCGTCCGCTTTGCTCGTGTATCGTGCGGCGTATGAGAAAGACCGCGGCAAGCCGCGGGTCACCGCCGAATCCGCGATGGCAAAGTGGTTTTCTACTGAAGCGGCGCAGCGCGTCATCGATTCGGCGGTGCAGCTCTTTGGCGGGCGAGGCGTAACTCACGGCGAGGTCGTGGAAAGGCTTTACCGCCAGATTCGCGCTTTACGGATCTACGAAGGCGCCAGCGAGATTCAACAGCTGATCATCGCTCGCCAAGTCCTGCATCCAAAATGAGGGCAGCGTATACCGGTCACCTCGACACCTTTACGCGCGATCATCTGCCGCCGCGATCGGAATGGCCCGACTTGATCTTCACGCGGCCCGAGTTCCAATATCCGGAGCGCATGAACTGCGCATCACGCCTACTTGACCGTCATATCGCCGGCGGGCGGGCACGAAAGCAATGCTTGCTCTCCCCAAAGGAGTCGTGGACCTACGCCGATCTCTTTGAGAAGGCAAATCAGGTCGCGCATGTGCTGGTTGAGGATCTTGGCGTGCGACCCGGCAACCGCGTCTTATTGCGTGGGCCGAATTCGCCTATGCTCGCTGCATGTTGGTTTGCGGTCATGAAAGCCGGCGCTGTTGCCGTTACGACGATGCCGCTGTACCGCGCGTCTGAGCTCGAGTACATGATCGAGAAGGCGCGCATTCAGCATGCGTTATGCGACGAGCGCTTCATCGACGACCTTGAAGCCGCTTGTGGGAGAACCGGTCGAGTTGCAACCCTCACCTTCGGTGGTTCGCAACCCAACGCTCTGGAGGCACGCCTCTCGGGCAAGCCGCGGATGTTTGAGAACGTCGAGACTGCGGCCGAGGACGTTGCACTGATTGGCTTTACTTCGGGAACGACCGGCAAAGCGAAGGCGACGATGCATTTTCATCGCGACGTCCTCGCCATCTGCGATGCATTTCCGAAATCAGTGCTCAAGGCGTCGGAAGACGACGTATTTTGCGGCAGCCCGCCGCTCGGTTTTACATTTGGGTTGGGCGGCTTGCTGCTCTTTCCGCTCGACATCGGCGCGGCGACGCTGCTCTTAGAAAAACCTTCGCCCGAGGTGCTCTTGGATGCGATTCAAGAGTATCAAGCGACCGTCGTTTTTACCGCACCGATCGCGTACCGCGCGATGGCCGGACTGATCGAGCCTTACGCGTCAGGGCCATTGCGCAAGTGCGTTTCGGCCGGCGAGACGTTGCCTTTGCCGACATGGCAAGCCTGGTTCGAAAAAACGGGCCTGAAGATCATTGATGGAATCGGCGCCACTGAAATGCTGCACATCTTCATCGGATCGCCTGAAGAGAGGATCCGTCCCGGCTCAACCGGGCAAGTCGTCGCGGGATACGAGGCACGCATTGTTGACGAAGGCGGCCAAACGGTAGCGCCAGGAACGATTGGCCGCCTCGCTGTTCGCGGTCCGACCGGCTGCCGCTATCTCGACGATCCGCGTCAGATACAATACGTGCAAGGCGGTTGGAATTTTCCCGGAGACACTTACCGGATGGATGAAGACGGCTACTTCTGGTACGTCGCTCGTTCAGACGACATGATCATCGCATCGGGCTACAACATCTCGGGACCTGAGGTTGAGGAAGCGCTCCTTAGCCATGCCGACGTCAAAGAGTGCGCCGTGGTCGCGGCACCCGACCCTGAGCGTCACACAAATATCGTGAAAGCGTTCGTCGTTCTCAATGCCGGTTGCGCGAGCAGCGAAGCAGAGGTCACGGCGCTGCAAGAATTCGTCAAAGCGAAGATTGCTCCGTATAAAGCGCCGCGCGCAATTGAATTCGTAGACACACTGCCGAGGACCGAGACGGGAAAACTTCAGCGCTACGTGTTGCGAGAGCAGGCGCAAGTTTAGGCTCACGCCGATGGCGTGGAGACTTCGGCTTGCGGAAATGCGGCCAAGCTCAGCAAGAAGCCGAAAATTCCCGTATAGAGCAAGGCACCGAGCGCGAATATCGGATGCCACCACGTTCCGCCGAGCAACGCGATCACGTACAGTAGCAATGTGGCGTGGTACACGACCGGAACGATGAAAGCAAACGCACCGTAGCGCAGACGATTGGCGCGTAGCGATGCACCGCTGAGCAGAAAACAATCCGCAACGATGCCCGCTACAACGCTCGCGACAATCGGCCCCAGCGCTTGCGGCCACGTCGTCGCGAGCGCAATTGCGATGAACCCGTTGCCGAGCAAATAGAGCAAGGTCAACGAACCCGGCCGCAACAAGAAATTCCGAACGAGATAGAGTGTTATGCCGACGAGCACCAAGCTCTGCAAGACGAATGAGGTTAACCCGCCGGCTTGATGGCTGAAGGCGAGGGTCTGAGCGGTTAACGCTTCGGTGCTCGCGGCCGGAAGATGTACCGGCCCAAGCCGTTGTTCTGCGCCGCTCGGAAAAATGTAGTTTGTTCCCCAGTGGATCAGTTCAAGGAATGATGCGGCGGCGATGATGGCCGGAAGTTGATCGATGAATTTGATTGGACGGGGCGAGGCAACGATCGCGGCGCGAATCGGGCTCGTGAGCACGAGAATAAGTCCCAAACCGATCAATTGATGCGTCGGACTCAAGAGCGCCAAGAAGCCCGCTTCGAAACCGTACAGGTAGTGGCCAATTGCGTCGAGCGCGCCGCCGAGCAAGAAGATCGCCAAGCCCGGCAACACCAGGTCGTATCCCGGCGGCATCGCGCGCCGCAGCGGAAGGCCTAAGCGAACGCCACGAATTGCCATGGCGCCCGCGGCGATGAACAAGATGATCAGGCCGCTGTAGAGCATCGCGTGCGCGCCGGTCAAGAATGAATCGACGTCTTCCCGAATGTGCCATCCCAGATCGGTAAAAAGGCCGCCGATCAGCCACAATCCGCCGACCGCCATCGTCCAATCGAAGGCGATGCTGCGCTGCCTCACCGCGCAGGGATTCGAACCGATGCGATGCCAACCTGTGTCGCTAATGCGCGCATTCGTCGTTGGCTTCAGTTGCGGCATCGATCGGGTTGCAGGCGTGTGCGCAGCATCAAGAAACGAGCCACGCGATCCTCTCCCCGCGAGTGTGGCCGACGCCACGATTCGCCCAGACGAATGCATCACCGGAAATTCTGGCCCTCGATCTTAGCGCCGGCGCATGTAGCGCCGGGGTCCTGGTGGAGCGGACGGATCGTCACCTCAACAAACGTCGCGAGCGTTGAAGTTCGCTGGCCCTTTTTCGCCTTTAGTGTGCCACGTAAGGCGCCGGGTGAGTTCGCGTTCCATTTTCATGCGCTCGATCTGCCGGTCATCTATCGCCGGCCGTACACCATTGAGATCGTGGCGCGTAATACGCCGGGTGAAACGACTCAGCGCAATGTGATCATCGATTTTCGTTGAGCGGGACGACGGCGGTGGCTTCGATTTCAACCTTGGCGCGCTCTTCGAGTAAGCCGGCTTCGACCAGCGTCATGGCGGGGTAATGTGCGCCGATGATTTGGCGATATGCAATTCCTAAACGCTTCGCGCCGGCGCGAAAGTCGTTCTTGTCGCGCACGTACCAGGTCAGGCGGACGAGATGAGGCGGCAATGCGCCGGCCTCGGCCAGGATTGCAACGATGTTGCGAAGCGCCTGCGCGGCCTGTTCGACGAAGTCATCGCTGAGCAATTCCTCGCGCTCGTTCCAGCCGATTTGTCCCGCAATGGCAACGTAACGGCCCTCCGCGACGATACCGTGTGCATAGCCGGTGGGACGAATCCAGCCCGAAGGTTGCAATATATGACTCATGCGTAGTCCGCCGCGACGGTAAGATCGGCGCCGGCTTTAAGGCCCGTCGCATGGAAGACGAGCGTCATTGTAACCGCGACGATCAGATTGACCACCAACGCATAGAGGGCGATGTAACCGGGCAACGCGTGGCCCGCGCCGATTGGAAGCGCGAAAATCGCTTGAAAGTTCGCGGCTTTCGCCATCAGCACACTGGCGATGATGCCGGCAGCCCAACCGATGAGCAGCGCCTTCGGATGAAACCACCGCGTGTAGAGCCCGAGCACCGTCGCGGGAAAGGCTTGCAGCATCAAACTGCCGCCCAGCAATTGGAAATAGATTGCATATTGGACCGGCAGATACAGCTTGATCAGCAGCGCCGCGGCGCAAACGGCCAAGCAGAGTAACTTTGCGTAGTGCGTTTGCGTGCGCGTCCGTTCCCGAACGAATTCTTGAAAGACGTTGCTTGCGAAGAGGTTCGCCGATCCGATCGCCATGATCGCTGCCGGCACGAGCGCGCCGATCACGATAGCAGCATAGGCCATCCCGCGGAACCAATCCGGGAAGAAGCCGAAGAGCAATGGTATCGCGTAATTTGCATCCTTCGTATGAATGTGCGCTGCTAAGGCGCAGTAGCCGAGCAAAGCCAGCAGTGCTAAAAGTATCGAGTACAGCGGCAGCAATGCCGAGTTGCGTTGGATGACGAGGCGGCTCTTGGCGCTGAGCAAGCTCGTGATGGAGTGAGGATAGATGAAGAGCGACATCGCCGAACCGAATGCGAGCGAAGCATAGGCGAAGTACAACTTCGGCGGCAAGATCAAGGTCCCGGGCGGTTTATGCGTGCCTAACGCGGCGTCGGCGGCGGTGAAGATATGGCCCCATCCGCCGAGCTTCCCCGGAATATAGATAATTGCGGCGAGGATGGTGACGTAGAGCAGCGTGTCTTTTACGAATGCGATCAGCGCGGGCGCCCGCAGGCCGCTGGTGTACGTGTAGGCGGCCAAGATTGCGAATGCGATGACCAAAGCAATGTTTTCAGCCGTCGTCCCGGATATGTATTGCGCCATGACGACTTGCATGCCGAGCAACTGCAGCGCGATGTACGGCATCGCCGCGACGAATCCAGTCAACGCAACAGCGATCTCGAGCGATCGATCTCCGAAGCGATCGCGAACGAAGTCGGCGGCGGTCACATAATTGCGGTTTCGGGCGACGGTCCAAAAGCGCGCCATGACGACGAAAACAAAGGGATAGGCGATCGTCGTGTATGGTACCGCGAAAAAGCCGATCGCGCCCACTCCAAAGACAAGCGCCGGAACGGCGATGAACGTGTAGGCCGTGTAAAGGTCGCCGCCGAGCAGAAACCAGCTGACGATCGTTCCAAAACTCCGGCCGCCCAGCGCCCATTCTTCGAGTCTTCCAAGGTTGCCCGATCGCCAGCGCGATGCGACAAACCCCATGACGGTAACCAGCACGATGAGCACGACAAAAATGATCGCGCCGCTAGACATCCCTTCGATCTCCGGTCGCAATGAGGACAATACCCACCACGACTGCGGCGAGCACCACCCACACGAGTTGATACCAGTAGAAAAACGGGAAGCCGAATACGACAGGATCGTGGCGCGCGTAGAACGGCGGAAAAAGCGTCGCCACAAACGGCAAAAGCAAGAGCCAATACCAAACGCGGCGCTTCATTGGCCCGCGTTGTTCTTCTCGCTCAGCGCGGTGCCTGTTTGCAAATTTCTCATCATCGCTCGACCGGCGAAGTCCGTTGCAGCCACCACGCCGTGAGCGAAAAACCGCCGAGCGCCTGCGCAAGGGCCATGCCGCCGATGCAGACGAAAGCGCCAACGATCTGATAGGGCGCGATCCGCGCGTGCAATAGCGGCACGCTTAAAACTCCGGCAATGATCGGCACCAAGAATTGAAAGAGCGACGTGCGCGCCGCCCCGATTCGCGTGATGCCATAACTCCACACCGGATACGTCAGCACGAGCGGAAAGAGAACGGAATAGCCATAGATTGCCCAGTCGAGAGGCGGTATCTTACGCAAGTCAGTGTGCAGCAGTGCGGGCAGCATGCCGGGAATGATCATGCACGAGCCGATTGTCATCGTGATTGCGAGCAACTTCAATGGAGAGTATCGGTTGAGCAGACGCGCGGAGAGAATCGTGTTGATTGCAAAGATCGTTGCTGAGATCAGCGTGAGTGTATCGCCTAACCGGATCGCAAAGGCCCCCGAAAATGCTCCCTCAAAGATCGCGATGCCGAGTAGCGCAATAAGTGCGCCGAGCCAGCGAATGCTCCGCACGCGCTCCGTTCGAAGCACCGCGACGATCCCTAAGGTGATGATCGGCGTAAACGTGATCAGCAGCGATGACGCAAACGCCGTCGTGTTGTAGAGGCCGAGGACCCAAAAATACTGGTAAAGCCCATATCCCGAAGCGCCGCAGGCGATCAGCATGAGCAAATCCCTGCGGTCGAAGCGCAATCGCTCGCCGGCAATCAATGCTAAGGCGATCGTCAAGGGCGTCATGAGAATAAAACGCAGCGCCGTGAACGCGAACGGGTTGATTTCGCTGACGGCATGCTTCACCGCGACGGTATTGAGGCCCCAAACAGCTGCGACGTAGATCAGACCAACGTACGCGAGCGACGCGCTTCCTTTCGGACGCGTCATGCGCGTGCTCCTGATGGAACGTTGAGCCGCAGGAGCGGTCGCTCGACGGCGTAGATGACGCGCAGTCCATCGAGGACGCCAAGGCGATTGCCGGCCATCAAGAAGCGCCGTTCGGGAAGGACGGCTTCGAGTCGTGCCTAAGGCGAGTCGCTCGTTAGCGCGTTGCTATCGTGCTTCTCATGGAAGGATGAAACCAAATGCCGTATCCGTCGATTCCGGACCCCAAAACGTTTTGTGGAATGGTCAACCAGTTAGGTGATTCGGTTCACGATTACACGCAGCACAACCCGACGCACGAAAAAATCGAAGGCTTTCCGAAGATCGACAGTTGGGATCGTATCGAAGAAGTGCTCCAGCACTGTCTGAACTACGTGCGCGGCAAAAAGAACGAGGGCCGCTAGCCGAGGGCCGCTCTACTTAGCTGCTTCGGATCGGCCTGCTCGCCACTGAGGCGTTGCCGTTCGAATCCTTCGGTACCGAGCGTATGCTGGACTGACGCAATAACTTTTTGGCGGTGCAACGCGAAGTACGGCGCAAGCGGTTGGCGCGAAGCCGTTCGAATTGCGTCCGCTGCGCCGATCAGTTGCGCCGCGAGGTCGGAACGACCCGAGCGCTGTTCGGCAACCGCGAGATTGTCGAGCGCATCGGCATATTCATGACGCAAACCGCGCTGCTCACAGATCCTGATACATTCGATGATGTGGCTGCGCGCCGCAGGAAGGTCGTTCGTCTCTAAGGTCACATCAGCAAGGTTATTCAGAACGCGCGCTTGACCGACGAAATCGCCTAGCGATCTCACGATCTCCAGGCTGCGCGAATTGTAGTCAAACGATTCCGCGACCGCGCCCGTGTGGTGAGAAACCGTCCCCAAGGCACCCAGAACGAACGCCCGCATTCGAAGATCGCTCAACCCTTCGCTCAGCGTCAAGCTCTCGCGAAGTCTTTCCAGGGCCATTTTTTGGTCGCCGCCATTCATCGCCGCAAGACCCAGGTTGCACAGCAGGCGCGCTTCTGCGCTGCGGTTGCCTTGCTTACGAAAGAGTTTGAGGGCCTCGCGCATGAGAACAGCGGCCTGCTTACTGCGGCCCGCATCGTTTAGCGCGGCGCCTAGGTTGTTCAGCGATTCAGCGATGTCTGCTTCATCGTTGAGCGCTCGTCGCATGCGAAGCGCCACCCTGCCCTTGCCGATTGCAGTGCGATAGTCGCCTTCCATCCCTGCAATGCGGCCGGCTCTGGCAAACGCGGTGGCAACAGCCGGGTCTGCCTCAACCGAATCCAAGCCATGAAGTAAGCGTTTAAACCACAGCCCCCCTTCGTTCACGTGGGCACGGACTTCCCAGTAGCGCGAAAGCGCCGTCGCGAGTTGCAGTAAGCAGTTATGATCGAACGACGCTTCAAAGCCCCACGCCAACGCAGCGCGCATGTTTTCATAATCAGCATCAAATGCTCGCAGCGTTTCGGCCGGTCGAGCGCTGAATTCGCGATCGAGCTGCTTCGCATGCACCAGATAAAAGTCAAAATGTCGCCGGCGTGCGTCCTCGACTTCGGCCTGCGTCGAGAGCTTCTCATGGGCGTATTCGCGCATTGTTTCAAGGAGCCGATAGCGTGATGCACGCTCACGCTCGTGCCGCACGACGAAATGATTTGGTGACAAGCGCGGAGATGCCATCGAGGACGTCGATGCTGCGCAATAGCGTCGTCTGCGCAAATCGCCTCCGCTGCGGCGAGGCTAAATTCTCCGGTAAAGACAGCGCTGCGTGCAAAGATCGCACGATCGCGCGCTTCCAGCAGATCGTAGCTCCAATCGATGGCCCCGCGCAGCGTTTTCTGGCGCGGCATCCGCGTCCGATCGCCTGAGGCCAAGAATCGAAAACGATCGCTCAAGTGGCCCAGGATCTCCTCGAGCGTCAGCGATTGCGCACGTGAGGCCGCAAGCTCGAGCGCGAGTGGTATGCCGTCAAGACAGCGACAAATCTCCGCAATCGTCTCAAGTGCAGCGTCAGTAAGCTCCAGTTGGCTGCCGGTGAGCATTGCGCGATCGATGAAGAGTCTGACAGCGGGATTATCCGCACGTTCCTCCGCGCTATGCGCATCAAGCAGCGACGGCACAACCCAAAGCCGCTCGCCGGGAACGCTGAGCGGTTCTCTGCTGGTCGCTAGAACTTGAACCGCCTCGGCATTCTGAAGAATCTCACTTGCACGCCGCGCGCAATCGTCTACGAGATGTTCGCAGTTGTCGAGGATGAGCAAAAGTTGCTTCTCCCGCAAATATGCGATCGCGACATCCCAATGCGAACGATCGCTCTGCTCTTGCAGCGAAAGCGCCGCGGCAATCGTCTCCGGTATTCGTGCCCCCTCGCGAATTGTGGAGAGATCGATGAACCAGACGCCATGCGTAAATTGTTCAAGCGCATGTGATCCGACCTCAAGCGCGAGTCGAGTCTTGCCGATGCCGCCGGGCCCTGTGAGCGTCAAGAGTCGCGTCGCGCGAAGCGCCGCGTTGAGCTCGCGCAACTCTTCCTCCCGCCCAACGAAGGTCGTCAGTTGTGCGGGCAGGTTATGCGGTCGCAGGTCAAGCGGAGGGCAACGGCGGGAAATCCGCCGGCAGATCGTCGGTTGTCGCTTGAAAGACGCGTTCCGGTTCGCTCAAATCGCGCAAGCGATGCATGCCGAGATCGCGCAGTTGCGTGCCCGAAAGGCCATCTCTCACAATTGCTGCGGTCACTCCGGAGAGCAGAATTTGGCGACCGTGGGCGAGGTCCATAAGACGGGCGACGCGATTGAGCGTTGGGCCGAAGTAGTCGCCGTCACGCTCAACCGCCGTGCCGCTGTGCAACGCCATTCGCACCGGGACCACCGGAATCAACTGACGCTGCGCTGCAATGGCTGCATTGAGCGCGCGGTCCGGCGTTGCGAAAGCGGCGCAAAACGCGTCGCCGACCGTCTTAAAGACAACGCCGCCCGCGCCTTCGATCGCGTCGCGCAAAACCGTGTTGTGCCGGCTCAAGATGTCGGACATGCGGCTTCGCGTCGCGCTCCCACGAACGCGTGCTGCCTTCGATGTCGGTGAAGAGAAATGTCAGCGTCCCGCTGGGCGGCGCATCACCCACCATGACGACGATGCCTTCGTGTCCGAAGCGAGCAACCCACTTTCTGTGCTTCCTCTTTCGGCGCCTAGGGTTATTGTCGCGTGCCTTCCTTATAATAAGGCGTCCCAAAGCGACCGTTTGACCGCGGTTTGACGCTCCGTGCGCCGCTTGTTATAATGCCGTGGTTCCGGCCCACCTCGCGGTGCGGCCGAATTTGTGTGTGCCCTTAGCCGTTATTGAGAAGGAAGATCGTTGCCGACGATTAGTCAGTTGGTCCGTAAAGGCCGCGAAAAGGTCCAAAAGAAGGTCAAGACGCCGGCTTTCCGCGTGGTCCAGACAGGGCCGAAGCCGGGCCATCCCGACTTGCCATTGCGGTCTTTTGAAGTTGCGGGCAACCCGCAGCGCCGCGGCGTCTGCACGCAAGTTAAGACGATCACGCCAAAGAAGCCGAACTCGGCGCTGCGTAAAGTCGCCCGCGTGCGGTTAACCAACGGCGAAGAGGTCACCGCCTATATTCCGGGCATCGGCCACAACCTTCAGGAGCACTCCGTCGTTCTCATCAGGGGCGGCCGCGTGAAAGATTTGCCCGGCGTGCGATACCACATCATCCGCGGTACGCTCGACACTTCGGGTGCGGCGAATCGCAAACAGGGCCGCTCGAAATACGGCGCCAAGCGCATAAAGAAATAAGAAAGATTTAGGAGTAGAGATTGCCTCGTAAGGGACCGGCTGCCAAGCGCCAGATTCTCCCGGATCCAAAGTACAATTCAAAAGTACTGTCGCGCTTCATTAATAAGGTCATGCTCTGCGGCAAGAAGTCCGTCGCGGAGTCGATTTGCTATGACGCGCTCAAGATCGTTGAGGAGAAGCTGGGCCGCGATCCGATGGACATCTTCTCGCAGGCGCTTTCGAACGCGATGCCGCTGGTCGAGGTGCGTCCACGACGAGTCGGCGGCGCCACCTATCAGGTCCCAATGGAAGTCCGGCCGGATCGGCGCCAGGCGATGGCGATGCGCTGGCTGATTCAGTTTGCGCGCAAGCGTCCCGGCCATTCGATGCAAGAGAAGCTTGCTGAGGAGCTGATGGACGCGGCCAACAACCTCGGCGCGACGATCAAGAAGCGCGAAGACACGCATAAGATGGCCGAGGCGAATAAGGCCTTCGCGCATTACCGCTGGTAGGCGCCGCCCCACTTTTAGAACATGGCCAAACGAGATTTCTCGCTAGCGGCAACGCGCAACATTGGAATCGCTGCCCACATCGACGCCGGCAAAACGACGGCGACGGAGCGGATCCTTTTCTACACCGGCCGCACACATAAGCTGGGTGAGGTGCATGAAGGCGCGGCTACGATGGACTGGATGCCGCAAGAGCAGGAGCGCGGCATCACGATAACCTCGGCTGCGACCGCCTGCACTTGGAAAGACACGCGCATTAACATCATCGATACGCCTGGCCACGTGGACTTCACGGTCGAGGTCGAGCGGTCGCTTCGTGTCCTCGACGGCCTGGTCGCCCTCTTCGATTCTGTGGCCGCCGTGCAGCCGCAATCCGAAACGGTTTGGCGCCAAGCGAACAAGTATCGCGTTCCGCGCATCATCTTCGTCAATAAGATGGATCGCATGGGCGCCGATTTCTTCAACGCGGTCTACAAGATTCGCGAGCGCCTTGGCGCACGCGCGACGCCGATTCAGATTCCAGTGGGATCGGAAGACCACTTTCGCGGCATCGTCGATCTCTTTGCGATGAAGGCGCTGATCTATCAGGATGATCTCGGAGAGACGGTCGAGGTGCAAGAGATTCCAGCCGACCTCAAAGACACCGCCGAAAAGTGGCGTCACGATTTGATCGAGGCGATTTCGGAAAGCGACGAGGGGCTCACGGAAAAATTCTTGCTTGGCGAGCACATCGAGGAAGCAGAGCTCAAACGCGCCCTACGTATCGCGACGATCGACGGCACCGTTCTGCCGATGCTTTGCGGATCCGCATTCAAGAACAAGGGCGTTCAGCCGCTGCTCGATGCGATCGTTGATTTCTTGCCGTCGCCGCTCGACGCGAAACCGATCGTCGGAGCTAGATCCGAAGACCGGCGCAGCCGTCGAACGCAAGCCTGATGATGGTGAGCCTTTCGCTGCCCTTGCATTTAAGATCGCGACCGATCCGTACGGCAACCTCACCTACTTCCGCGTCTACTCCGGGACGCTGAATAAAGGATCGTACGTTTTCAATCCGCGCTCGGGTAGAAAGAGCGCATCGGACGGATCTTGCGCATGCATGCGAACCACCGTGAAGATATCGAATCGATCGGTGCGGGCGACATCGCGGCGGCGGTCGGCTTGGGCGATACTCGCACCGGCGATACGCTCTGCGACGAAAAACACCCGATTATTCTCGAGTCGATCACCTTCCCGGAGCCGGTAATCTCGCAGGCGATCGAGCCGAAGACCAAGGGAGATCAAGATAAGCTTGGCATCGCCTTAACGCGCTTGGCGCAAGAAGATCCGACCTTTCAGATGCGCACCGATGAGGAGACGCAGCAGACGATCATCCGCGGGATGGGCGAGCTGCATCTCGAGATCATCCTCGACCGCTTGCGCCGTGAGTTCCGCGTCGACGCGAATGTCGGTAAACCGCAGGTTGCATATAAAGAAGCGATCACCAAAACCGTTGAGAAGCAGGGTCGGTTCGTGCGTCAAAGCGGCGGCAAAGGCCAATACGGCGACGTTTGGCTGCGCTTGCAGCCCCAAGACGCGGGAAGCGGCTTTCTCTTCGAATCCAAAATCGTCGGCGGCGCCATTCCTCGAGAGTTCATCAAGCCGGTTGAGGAGGGCGTGCGCGAGGCTTCCCAGAGTGGCGTGCTGGCCGGCTATCCGGTCTTAGATTTTAAAGCGACGCTCTTTGACGGCTCGTACCACGACGTCGACTCATCGGAGATGGCGTTCAAGATCGCCGGCTCGATGGCGTTCAAGGAAGCGAATCGGGCGGCCGGACCGATCTTGCTCGAGCCGATCATGAAGGTCGAAGTGACGACGCCCAAAGACTACATGGGGGCGATCACCGGCGATCTGAACCGGCGCCGCGGGCTGATTCAGTCAACGGAAGAAGCGCCCGGCGGAGCCCAGGTCATTACGGCGAACGTTCCGCTCTCCGAAATGTTCGGCTACGCGACGGATATGCGATCGGCGACTCAAGGTCGCGCGACATACACGATGGAGTTCTCGCACTACGAGAAAGCGCCAAAGTCCGTTGAGGAGGAGATCATCGCCAAATCTGCAGGTAAGAGGACGGCAGCATAGTGCCGCACACTGAGCCGTCGAATGGCGGTAGGAAAAGCGCCGCCTGACGGTGGTGATCCGAAGAAGAAGTAAACTACAAGCATCAACAATCATAAGGACAAGTAAAGGAAAACATGGCGAAGGCAAAATTCGAACGTTCTAAGCCGCACGTGAACATCGGCACGACGGGGCACGTCGACCACGGTAAGACAACGCTTACCGCGGCAATTATCAACTGCCTCGCCAGCGAGAATTCGACCATTCAGAAGCGCAGCGTTGACGACATCGACAATGCGCCCGAGGAGAAAGAGCGCGGCATTACGATCGCGATCTCGCATCAGGAGTACGAGACGCAGAAGCGTCACTACGCGCATGTTGACTGCCCGGGTCACGCCGACTACATCAAGAACATGATCACCGGAGCAGCGCAAATGGACGGCGCAATCCTGGTCGTCTCGGCAACGGACGGACCGATGCCGCAGACTCGCGAGCACATTCTGCTCATGAAGCAGGTCGGCGTTCCATACATCGTCGTCTTTCTGAACAAGACCGACATGGTCGAAGATGAGGAATTGCTCGAGCTTGTCGAGATGGAGATCCGCGAACTCTTGACGCAGTACGAATTCCCCGGCGACGATACGCCGATCATTCGCGGCTCGGCGCTGAAGGCGCTGAACAGCTCGCTGAAGCGCGGCGATGCGGATGCCGAGCCGATCTACAAACTGATGGACACGGTTGATGAGTACATCCCGACGCCGGAGCGCGCGGTTGATAAACCGTTCCTGATGCCGGTGGAAGACGTCTTCACGATCACTGGACGCGGAACGGTCGGAACCGGCCGTGTCGAGCGTGGCCAGGTCAAAGTAGGTGAGGAAGTCGAGATCGTCGGGCTACAGGATCAATCGAAGAAGTCGGTCGTCACCGGCATCGAGATGTTTCGCAAGTTGCTCGACGTCGGCATTGCCGGCGACAACATCGGCGTGCTGCTGCGCGGTATCGACCGCAACGAGATCGAGCGGGGTCAGGTTTTGGCCAAACCCGGCTCGATCAAGCCGCACAAGAAGTTCAAAGCCGAGGTGTACGTCTTATCTAAGGAAGAGGGCGGGCGCCACACGCCGTTCTTTGCGAACTACCGGCCGCAATTTTACTTCCGCACGACCGATGTGACCGGCACGATCAAGTTGCCTGAAGGCGTCGAGATGGTAATGCCGGGCGACAACGTCGCGATGGACGTGGAGTTGATCACACCGATCGCGTGTGAAGAAGGTTTACGGTTCGCGATCCGCGAGGGCGGCAGAACTGTAGGCGCCGGCGTCGTAACCGCGGTCCAGGACTAGATCATCCCGGTAGTTTATACAAACAAAGCTTGAACGGAAATAATGGCTAAACAAAAGATCCGTATTCGCCTCAAGGCATACGATCACAAAGTTCTCGACCAATCGGCGGAGCGGATCGTCGATACCGCTAAGCGGACAGGCGCCTTCGTAAGCGGTCCGGTGCCGCTGCCGACGGAGATCAATCGTTTCTGCGTCAATCGCTCGCCGCACGTCGACAAGAAGTCGCGCGAGCACTTTGAGATGCGTACGCACAAGCGGCTCATCGACATCCTGCAAGCGACCGCGAAGACGATGGACGCGCTCATGCACCTCGATCTGCCGGCGGGAGTTGATATCGAGCTCAAGGCGTAGCGCGCGTATCTTAGGAGAATCACAGAAGCACGATGAACTCGTGCTTTTTCTTTGAGGGAGTACTGATGGAAATAAAGCCAACCTATCTCGGGACAATGATCGCCCTAGCGACCGCAGCCTTCGGCTTGATCGCGGCCTTGGCTTGGAATACGGCGATCACCGATTTCTTCAAGCACTTCTTCCCGGCTGGTCAAGGGATACTCTCAGAGTTTATCTATGCGCTCGTCATTACAATTATCGCCGTCGTCGTCATGCAAAATCTCGGCAAAATCGCCCAACGTGACATCGGCCCGAAAGCATAGGTCGCAAGCAATGCAAATTGATTTAGGGACGAACGCCCAAGAGCGGTTGACGCAATTACTTTGTGAAGCTGAAGCAGCGCACGCCGAGTTCGAGAAGCGCTTGGGCCATGCTGATGCGGATTGGCCCTCCTGGTACGCGAAGTATATCTTGGACAAGGTTGCGTCCTAGCTCACAGTAGGACGCGCAGATTTGAGCGGTGACCTCAGCGCGCTAGAACCGAATTGACGAACGCTTTGCCGACGAACGCGGTGTCGTTCGTTTGCGGCGACTACTTCTGACGAAGAACCGGCCAGCCGCTGGGCGAAACAGGCCGCCATGTCGATCCCGCTGCACGAGAAGCGCGAGCGCGTTTTCTCAGGCACCAAGCGCCGAATTTTCCAACTGTTAGTCGATATGGGGACGTCGAACGACATCGTTTGGCCGTTTGCGTCGCAACCGTTTATGCGCTCGCCCGGGCCACTCGTTCCCGGCCGTACGGAAGAGTGGCATAACGGCTTTCACGCGGTCCTTGAAGAGGTCGTGCCGGAAGAACATATCGTCTGGCGCATCCAAAATGAGGGCGTTGACGGCACGCATGGCTTCTATGTATCGAGCGAAGGCAAGCAGACGAAAGTCGAACATCGGATCGACGCTGATCTGAGCGATACCGAAGGGCGCTTGTTGTGGCGGCGGCTTGAAGATGCCAACGAGCGCTCGATTGAAGGACTATTTGATAAGATCGCACGCGTTTTGCGGCGATGAGCGCGGCGGTTGATCTTCTAAATATCGATGCGCTCCTTAGCGACGAGGAGCGCATGATCCGCGACACGGTTCGTTCGTTTGTGCGCGAGCGCGTTCTGCCCTCAATTGCAGAGTGGTTTGAAGACGGCGTCTTTCCGCGTGAATTGGCGAAGGAGCTTGGCGCGCTCGGGCTTCTCGGCATGCATTTGCACGGGTACGGCTGCACGGGCGCTTCGGCAACGGCATACGGGCTCGCATGTCTTGAGTTGGAAGCCGGCGATTCGGGCGTCCGATCGTTCACCTCCGTTCAAGGCTCGCTGGCGATGTTCGCGATTTATCGCTGGGGGTCGCAAGAGCAAAAAGAAACGTGGCTCCCACGCATGGCACGTGGGGAATCGATCGGGTGCTTTGGTTTGACCGAGCCGGACTACGGCAGCAACCCGGCCGGCCTGCGGACAACCGCGCGACGCAGCGGCTCGGATTGGGTGCTCAACGGCACGAAGATGTGGATCACCAACGGAAGCATTTCCGACGTGGCGATCATCTGGGCGCAAACCGACGATGGGATTCGCGGTTTCTGCATTCCGACGAAAACTAAGGGACTCACCAGCAGCGACATCGAGCGCAAGTTGTCGCTGCGTGCCTCGGTGACCTCGGAACTCGTTCTGACCGATTGCCGCGTTCCGGCCGACGCGCAGTTGCCGCATGCCAACGGATTGCGCGGCCCGCTCGCGTGTTTAAATGAAGCGCGCTACGGGATCATCTGGGGCGCAATGGGAGCCGCTCGCGCCTGTTATGAGGCGGCTTTGGAGTACGCAAGAACGCGCATTCAATTTGAACGCCCGATTGCGGCGTTTCAGATCACGCAGCAGAAGCTCGTCAACATGCTGCTGGAATTGAACAAAGGCACGCTACTCGCCTTACACATTGGTCGAATGAAAGATGTGAGAAGCTGACCTCAGAGCAAGTGAGCTTCGGCAAGCTCAACAACGTTCGAGAGGCTCTGGCAATTGCGCGTGAAGCGCGCGCCGTGCTTGGTGCCAACGGCGTCACGCTGGAGTATCCCGTGATCCGCCACATGAATAATCTCGAATCGGTGTTGACCTACGAAGGGACGAGCGAGATCCATACGCTGATTCTCGGCGAGACCATCACCGGCCACGCCGCTTTCACCTAAGGAGACCCGCCCGCAAATCCGGAGCCGTTCGTTGACGGCCCAGGAGCGATTTGCTAAAGTACGGGGGTTGCCGTCCACTTCGGCCGCGGCGTAGCTTGCCGCGACCGGAGAAAGACAAAGTACCACACGCGTGGCCCCGTGTACTTAAGAGGAGCGATTGAAGAACATCCTAGGCCGCAAAGTCGGGATGACGAGCGTCTTCACCGATGACGGCCGATCTGTGCCGGTAACGGTGATCGAGGCCGGTCCCTGCACGGTCATTGAGCGCCGGACGATAGAGAGCCACGGCTACGATGCCGTCGCGCTTGCATTTGCCGACGCCAAGAAGGCGAGGACCAATCGCGCCCTCGGGGGTCATTATAAGAAGATAGGCGTCGATCCCAAGCGCTATATCCGAGAGTTTCGGACCGATCTTGAGGGCGCCGACGTCGGCGGCGTCGTCACCGTGGCCGATTTTGCGCAGGGCGATCGCGTGGACGTCGTCGGCATCTCCAAGGGACACGGCTTCGCGGGAGGCATCAAGCGGCATAACTTTTCAGGCGGCGGCGCCAGCCACGGCTCAATGATCCATCGCCAGCCGGCTTCCAACAGCGACACGAATGCCGGCCGCGTCATGAAAGGGTCTCGCCGGCCCGGACACTTCGGCGTCGATCGCACGACCCAGCAGAATTTAGAAGTCATGCGCGCTGATGCGGAGCGCAATCTGTTGCTCGTTCGTGGCCCGGTGCCGGGACCGCGTAACGGTTTGCTCATCATCCGCAACTCGGTCAAGGCGGCCGGCTAATGCAGGTGATCGATATGGCGGGCAAGGTGCAGCGTGACGAACCGGTGCCCTCCATCTTCGGCGCATCGGCCGCCGACAAGATGAACGTGATCTTTCGTGCCGTTCATCGCGAGCTCGCAAGCTCGCGGGCAGGCACGGCCTCGACATTACGGCGTGATGAAGTCAGCGGCGGCGGGAGGAAGCCTTGGCGCCAAAAAGGCACCGGCCGAGCGCGTCAGGGATCGATTCGTTCACCGCAGTGGCGACATGGCGGTGTCGTTTTTGGCCCTAAGCCACGCAGCTATGCATCGGATCTCAACAAAAGAGAACGGCGCGCCGCATTCATCGCCGCGCTTTCGGACCGCTTCCAAAACGACGCGGTGACGTTGCTCGAACCGAACGGCATCGATCTGAAGAAGACGCGCGATCTTGCAGCTCTTCTCTACGGCAGTACGACGGCGCCCAAGGACGCGGCCTCAACGTTGATCGTCTATGGTCAGAACGAATATCGGCCGGTTGGCGAGCAGTTACATCTCGCCGGACGAAACCTCCGGCGCGTCGGCGTCACGCATACCGGCGCACTCGACGTGAAGGACGTGCTGCGCTTTAACCGCCTCATCTTGACCTCGGCTGCGTACGACGAACTCCGCAAACGCCTGGACACAAAACGATGATGTTCTTTACGCGACCCCACGGGGGATCGTGCTCTTTCCGATTTCGTGAGGGAGCGCTGTTTTGGGGGCCCCAGCTCGGCTGGGGGGCGTCCTTCGACACTGCTCAGGACAAGCCGCGCTTAGAGCGGAGCGCCTTCTAAGTGAACCCAAGAGACATCATTATCTCACCGCGGATCACGGAAAAAGCGATGCACAACGCCCTCTCGCATCAGTACACCTTTACCGTGCACCCGCATGCGACGAAAACACAGATCCGTCACGCGGTCGAAGAGATCTTCAAAGTCAACGTGATCAAGATCAATACCGCAAGCGTTGGCGGCAAGAGGCGGCATTTCGCGAGGCGGGGCGTGCGCACGGTTGGGCGCCAAAAGGATTGGAAGAAAGCGATTGTCACTCTGAAGTCAGGCCAGAAGATCGAGCTTGGCGGCGTCAACTACTTCGAGCAATAATGCCGGTTAAAAAATATAAGGCGACCAGTGCCGGGCGCCGTTTCATGACGACAATGGACTTCTCCGAGCTGAGTGCGGTAAGGCCGGAACGCGCGTTGACCGAGATTCGTAAGAAGCATTCGGGACGCAATTTCAACGGCCACATCACCGTGCGGCATCGAGGCGGCGGCTACCGCAAGCTGTATCGCATTATCGACTTCAAGCGGCAGAAAGATGCGATTCCGGCGAAGGTCGCCACGATCGAATACGATCCGAACCGGTCAGCGCGCATCGCGCGATTGCACTATCGTGATGGCGAGAAGCGCTACATCCTTGCGCCGGCGGAACTACGCGTCGGGGATGTGATCGAGTCCGGTCCGTCAGCCGACATCAAAGCCGGGAACTGCCTGCCGATTCAAAACATCCCGCTCGGCACGGTTCTGCACAACATCGAGCTGCGTCCGGGTGAAGGCGCCAAGCTCGTGCGCAGCGCCGGCGGCTCAGCGCAGTTGATGGCTAAGGAAGATGCCTACGCGCAGATTCGCATGCCCTCGGGTGAAGTGCGTAAGGTACTCGTGAACTGCCGAGCGACGATCGGCCAACTCGGCAACCTCGATCATGAAAATGAAGTCGTCGGCAAGGCGGGACGCCAGCGGCATCGCGGCCGTCGTCCGACGGTGCGCGGCATTGCCATGAATCCCGTTGACCATCCGCACGGCGGCGGTGAAGCGCGTTCGACATCCGGTCGCGCACCGACCACGCCTTGGGGCCAAATGACGATGGGCAAGAAGACCCGCCGTAACAAGCGCACGGCCAAGATGATCGTGCGTCGCAGGAGCTCTAAGTGAGCCGGAGTCTGAAGAAAGGCCCCTTTCGTGGCCGAGCCGCTGCTTGAGAAGATCGAAGCGCTCAATAAGGCGCGAGAGAAGCGCGTCATCAAAACATGGAGCCGAGCATCAACCGTGATTCCGGCGATGGTCGGGCATACGATTTCCGTTCACAACGGAAAGGCGCACGTTCCGATCTTCATCACTGAAAATATGGTCGGGCATAAGCTCGGTGAGTTTGCGCCGACGCGTATTTTCCGCGCGCATAGCGGCTCCGATAAGTCGGCAGTGAAGACATGACCGAAACCGCTGCTCAAGCCAGAACGGAAGCCGTGGCGCATCTAAAGTTTGCGCGTATGGCGCCTCGTAAATTGCGCCGCGTCGCCGACGCGATTCGCGGCAAGAAAGTTCAGGAAGCGCTCGTGTTGCTGCAGTTTGCCGGCGTCTTTGCCGCGCGACCGTTGGAGAAGCTCGTGCGCAGCGCCGTTGCAAATGCTGAAAACAACCACAACATGAACACCGACACTCTGTACGTCGCCCGCATCACCGTCGATGGCGGTCCGGGCGGGAAGTTTACGAAGCGTTTGGATCCGCGAGCGCAAGGCCGCGCGAACTTCAAGCGCAAGCGCCTTTCGCACGTCACCGTTGTCGTGAGCGAAACGCCGCCGCGGCGCGCTCCTCAGGCGCGTGCAGGGGCATCGATCTCGTTGAAGCGTCAGGCGCGCCGTTCGCCGCATACAGGCGAAGCAGCGAAGTCCGGCGCGAAGAAAACGACCGCCCGTCGCAAGACGGCGGCTCGTAAGAAGACGCAGCGCAAGCCGGCGGAGCAAAGCTAATGGGTCAGAAAATTCATCCGGTCGGCTTGCGATTGGGCATCACGCGAACTTGGGATAGCCGCTGGTTCGAGAAGAAGCACTACGCCGAATGGCTGAGTGGAGATACGGCGATTCGCAAGTACTTTGCGCGCTGGATGCGGCCGGCAGCGATCAGCCGAATCGAAATCGAGCGCCGCAGCAATCAGGTTCGCGTCATCATCAACACCGGCAAGCCCGGCATCATCATCGGCAAGCGCGGTGTTGGAATTGAAGAAATCCGCAAGAACCTCGAGCAGCTGACGGGCAAGACAGTTCAAGTGAATGTCATCGAGATTCGGCAAATCGAGCTCGACGCACGGCTGGTTGCGCAGAACATCGTCGATCAACTCGAGAAGCGCATTGCCTTTCGCCGGGCGATGAAACAGGCGATCATGCGAAGCATGAAGGCCGGCGCGCGCGGCATTAAGGTGCAGGTTGCTGGGCGTTTAGGCGGCTCGGAAATCGCGCGCAGCGAGCGCAACCACGACGGCAAGGTACCCTTGCATACGCTGCGCGCCGACATCGACTATGCGCATGTCGAGGCGTTTACGACGTTCGGGCGCATCGGCGTGAAGGTTTGGATCTATCGGGGTGAAGTGCTCCCCGAGCAAGCGCGCGGCGAAGGCCGTGCGGAACGGACGGAGCGAACGACGTTCCGTCGCGAAAGAGCCACACGACCGGCGCGGCCGCGCGCTGCGCGGACGAGTGCTCCGGTGGCGGAAGCGATGCCGGCTGCGCCCGCTCCGACAATCGATGACATCGCCGCTGCGCCGAGCGACGTTCAACAACCCCCGCAAGCTGAAGAAGTTCTGGCCGCTGCGCAGCATGAGCTCGATGTTGCGGACGTTGCGGAAGCGGCACAGCATGTACCGGAATCATCCGCACCGTCGGCTGAGCAGCATACGGGCGAAGGCAAACCGGACTTCGATGACGCCGCTACACAGCTGACCAATCCCGAGGTTTCGCCGGATACGTCGCCTGCGCCAAGCGAGGAGTCCTCATCTCCCGAGCAGACCTCGCCGCAAGGCGATCAACAGCCGTCGCAGCCAACCACGGAGAGTACGGAGTAAGCGATGCTGACGCCAAAACGTGTGAAATGGCGCCGCGTGCACCGCGGCCGAATGCGCGGAAAATCGTTCCGCGGAAGCACATTAAACTTCGGCGAGTATGGCCTTCAGGCGCTTGAGCCGTGTTGGATGACTAACCGTCAGATCGAAGCGGCTCGTATCGCATTGACGCGCCACATCAAGCGCGGCGGCAAAGTCTGGATCAAAGTCTTTCCGGATAAATCCGTCACGAAGAAGCCGGCCGAGGTTCGAATGGGTTCCGGTAAGGGCAACCCAGAGTTTTGGGTCGCCGTCGTGCGCCCGGGCCGCATTCTCTTTGAGTTATCCGGCGTAACGGACGACGTCGCTCGGGAAGCGCTGCAGTTGGCCGCTTCCAAATTGCCGATCGGCACCAAGATCGTTTCACGGTCTGAGGTTGAGGCATGAAGCGCGCGGAGCTAAAGGAGCTGCGTCAATTGACGATGCCCGAATTGCAACAACGAGCTCGCGCAGCCAAAGAAGAACTCTTCAACCTGCGCTTTGCGTTGCGCACCGGTCACCTTTCCGACTTCAGCAAAGTGCGAGCGATGCGCCGGACCTACGCCGTCATTCACACCGTCATCTCCGAGAAGCGGCTCGAGGGCGTCGCCTAAGATGGAGCAACGAATCAACCGCAGGCGCATCAAGCAAGGTCGCGTCGCGAGCAACAAGATGGACAAGACGATCGTCGTCGTGGCGGAGACGCGCGTGCCGCATCCGGTTTACGGAAAGATCATGCGGAAGTCCGCGCGCTTCAAGGCGCACGATGAACGCAATGAAGCGAACATCGGCGACGTCGTGCGCATCGCGGAGTGCCGGCCGCTTTCGCGCGAGAAGCGCTGGCGCTTGGTCGAGATCGTGGAGAAAGCGCGATGATCCAGCAAGAGACGCGGCTCAAGGTGGCCGATAACTCGGGCGCGCGCGAGTTGCTTTGCATCCACGTGAAGGGCGGGAGCCGACATCCGTACGCGCACGTCGGAGACGTCATCACGGGCACCGTCAAGAGCGCGATTCCCGGCGCCGCTGTGCGCAAAGGACAGGTTGTGCAAGCCGTCATCGTACGGACCTCTAAGCCGATCCGCCGTCCGGACGGGTCGACGGTCAAGTGCGACGACAACGCGTGCGTCATCATCAAAGGCGAGAAAGACAATCTCGATCCGCGCGGGACCCGCGTCTTCGGACCGGTGATGCGCGAGTTGCGCGAACGCGGTTTCTTGAAAATCGCGTCGCTTGCGCCTGAGGTGCTCTAATCATGGCAAACCTCGTCAAAGGCGATCCCGTCATCATCAGACGTGGCAAGGAACGCGGCCGGCGCGGCACCGTCAAAGCCGTCTTTCCCGGCCGAGGGATGGCGACCGTTGAGGGGCTCAACGTCGTCAAGCGCCACACCAAGCAGCAGACCAAACAAGGCAGCATGGCCTCATCACAAACCGGGGGCATTCTGGAAAAGGAAGCTCCGTTGCCGATTTCCGCGCTGATGTACGTCTGCACGCGCTGCAATACGCCATCGAGATTGCGTCACCGCCAAGGGCCGAACGGCTCACAGCGCGTTTGCGCCAAATGTGGCGAGCCTGCGCGTGAAAGCGTCAAGGCGACATAATGGCAACTCGTTTACACGAGAAGTATCGCAACGAAGTCTGCAAGCAATTGCAGGAGAAGTTCGGTTACAAGAACGTGCATCAAGTTCCGAAGCTCGAGAAAGTCGTCATCAACATGTCGGTTTCGGAGGCGATTCAGAACGCCAAAGTGCTTGAGGCGGCGGCTTCAGAGCTGCAGTCGATCAGCGGCCAGCGCGCCGTCATCACGAAGGCGAAGAAATCGATCGCGGCATTCAAGTTGCGTGAAGGCACTAACATCGGGGCGAAAGTAACGCTTCGCGGCGAGCGCATGTACACGTTCTTGGACAAGCTTTTCAACATCGTTCTGCCGCGCATTCGTGACTTCCGAGGGCTTGCACGCAAGTCGTTCGATGGGCGCGGGAATTACAATTTGGGCCTGCGCGAGCAGCTTGTCTTTCCCGAGATCAACTACGATAAAGTCGA
The DNA here is from genome assembly GCA_963723515.1 of Vulcanimicrobiota bacterium. Classification (GTDB taxonomy): domain Bacteria; phylum Vulcanimicrobiota; class Vulcanimicrobiia; order Vulcanimicrobiales; family Vulcanimicrobiaceae; genus JAFARW01. The sequence goes on along the minus strand of CAVRQT010000003.1, from coordinate 755,754 downwards.
TAAGGCACGCGGCATGGACATCGTCATCGTCACGTCCGCTCGCAATGATGAGGAAGCGACGGAGTTTCTGAGCGCGATGGGATTGCCGTTACAGAAAGGGCGAGCATAGTTGGCTAAGACCGCGTTAATCGAGAAATCAAAGCGCACGCCGAAGTTTAAGGTACGCGGGCATCATCGCTGTCTGCTCTGCGGACGGCCGCGCGGGTACTATCGGAAGTTCGGCCTTTGCCGCATTTGTTTTCGTGAGAACGCCCATAAAGGCGTCATTCCGGGCATCCTCAAGGCGTCGTGGTAGGAGGAAGGCAGTAGCATGGGTGTCATCACCGATCCGATCGCCGATCTGCTGACGCGGATTCGCAACGCGAATACCGCCAATCATCCGATTGTTGACGTGCCGGCCTCGCGAACGAAGATAGCTGTTGCAAAGATCCTCAAAGAAGAGGGCTTCATCACCGATTTCGAGCGGACGAACGACGGACCGCAAGGCACGTTGCGCATCACGCTCAAGTATGGCCCCGAAAAAGAGAAAGTCATTACCGGACTGCGGCGGATCTCGCGCCCGGGGTTGCGCGTCTATACAAACAAGACGGAGATTCCACGCGTGCTCGGCGGATTAGGCCTCGTCATCCTCTCGACGTCGCGCGGCATCATGTCGGGCAAGCGGGCAAAGAAAGAACGCTGCGGCGGCGAGGTCCTCGCCTACGTATGGTGATCGCATGAGTCGAATCGGAAAACTGCCGCTCAGCTTGCCGGAAGGCGTGAACGTGAACGTTCGCGACAACGAGGTGCACGTCAAAGGTCCCAAAGGCGAGTTGCGTCAGCACTTCGTTGAACATGTGTCCGTGCGCGTTGACGACGGGAGAGTCTCCGTCGAGCGCCGCGGCAACGACAAGACGCATCGAGCCGCGCACGGGCTCACGCGTACGCTGATCGCGAACATGATCGAAGGCGTGACGAAAGGCTATCGCAAGAGTCTTGAAATCCAAGGCGTCGGCTATCGCGCTGCGAAGAGCGGCAATCAGCTGAACCTTACCCTCGGCTTCTCGCATCCGGTTCGTTATGACGGACCGTCAGGCGTCAACTTTACGGTCGAGGGAACCAACCGAATCCACGTTGACGGCATCGATAAGCAGCAAGTCGGTCAGGTCGCCGCGGAGATTCGCAGCTTGCGGCCACCCGAGCCGTACAAAGGCAAAGGGATCCGTTACGAAGGCGAAGCGGTCCGCAAGAAACTCGGTAAAGCCGGTAAGGCAGGCAAGAAGTAATGCCGGGATCTAGAGAGTTCTCCCGTAAGCGCCGCCACCGGCGATTGCGACGCGGCCTGTCCGGGTCGGCACAACGCCCGCGTTTGCTCGTACGGCGAACGCTGCATCATATTTATGCAACCATGATTGACGACAGCAAAGGACATACGCTCCTTGCGGCATCGACGCTGCAATCCGACCTTGCTGACGGTCTGCAATCGAAAACGAACCTCGCAGCGGCGCAGAAAGTCGGCAGCGCGATCGCGCAAAAGGCAAAGGAGGCCGGCATCACCGCCGTCGTCTTCGATCGCGGCGGCTTGAAATATCACGGGCGTGTCAAAGCGCTCGCGGAAGCGGCACGTGAAGCCGGCTTGGAGTTTTAGTAAGTGCAATATAGACGAGATCGGGACAACAGCGGACTCGAAGAGACGGTCGTGCGCGTCAATCGCGTCGCGAAAGTGGTCAAGGGCGGCAAGCGCTTCAGTTTCAGCGCGCTCGTCGTTGTCGGCGATCGCAAAGGCCGCGTGGGCTTCGCCAACGGGAAAGCGGGCGAAGTGCCGGAAGCGATACGCAAAGCGGTCGAATCCGCGCGCAAGAGCTTAATCACCGTGCCGATGGTGGAGAAGACGATTCCGCATCAGATTACCAAGCAAGTTGGCGCGGCGCGCGTGTTGCTCAAGCCGGCGGCACCCGGAACCGGTGTCATCGCGGGCGGCGCGATGCGTGCCGTTCTCGAGCTTGCCGGAATCCACGACATCCTGACCAAGTCGCTCGGCACGAGCAACCCAATCAATGTCGTGTACGCAACCGTTGAAGCGCTCAAATCCCTGAAGACGGTGGAGCGCGTTGCCGAGCTGCGCGGAAAAAGCGCGGCCGAGATCTTTGCGGCTTAGGGTCTAGCGAACGATGCCGGCCAAGAAACAATCAACGCGCAAGGCGACAACGAGAAAAGCAGCGCCCGCAAAAAAAGCGACGCCCGCCAAGAAGACTGCTGCTCGAAAGCTGACGACGGCTAAAGAGCCGCGCAAAGCAGCGGTCCCAAAGAAAGAGCGTGCCATGCCCAGCCCACAACCGGCGCGCAATGTTTTGACGCTCGGCATGTTGCGTCCAACCCCTGGTTCGCGACCGAAGCGAACGCGCGTCGGGCGCGGGCACGGGTCGGGCATGGTAAAGACCGGCGGAGAAGGCGGCAAAGGCCAAACGGTTCGTTCCGGCGGCGGCAAAGGGCCGGCCTTCGAAGGCGGCCAGACGCCCTGGCAGCGGCGCTTACCGCACCGTCGCGGATATTCGCAAAAGGCACGTGATATCGGACATTTCCGAGCCACGTACACCGTCTTGAATTTGCACGATCTCACCGACTGGGATCCATCGGTCGAGGTGACGCCGCAAACATTGAAGGTAGCGCGCAAACTCTCGCGCTTTAAAGATGGCGTCAAGATCCTAGGCCGGTCGCGCAGTGGAAAGACGCTACCGAACGGCTTGCGTTTTCGCGATATCCTTTTCAGCGACAGCGCGAAGGAAGCGCTCAAAGCGGCCGGCGCCCAGTTCGAAGAGGGCTAGGTGCTCAACAACCTTCGCGCGGCGTTGCTCGTTCCAGACATCCGGCAACGGGTTGTCTTTGTCTTCGGCGCATTCGCGCTCTTCGTCTTTATGATTCACGTTCAGATTCCGAACGTGAACGAGGCCGCGTGGCAGCGCGAACTGCAGAGCGGAACGTTTTACAACTTCCTCGGCTTTCTCTCCGGCGGCGCGCTGCAGCATCTCTCCGTCATCGCGATGGGCATCACGCCTTACATCAACGCATCGATCATCATGCAATTGATGACAGTCGTTTTGCCCAATCTCGAAGAAATGGCGAAGAAAGGCGGTGAAGAAGGCCGCCGCAAGATCGGGCAATATACGCGCTGGCTGACGATTGTGCTCGCTCTGATCCAAGGCACGATGATGGCGAGGGCAATGAGCTCCGGCGGCGTCTTCTACGACAACACGATAACGTTCCAGCTCTTCGTCGTCTTGACGATGGTCGCGGGGACGATGTTCTTGATGTGGCTCGGCGAACAAATCTCAGACCACGGGATCGGCAACGGCGTATCGCTGATCATCTTCATCGGCATCGTGCTTCGGTATCCCACCTACGTCAGAGAGACGGTCACCTCGGCAGCCGGCGGAGGCATCTCCGCTTTCAATCTGATCGTCTTCGTCGCAATCGCGTTGATCACGATCATCTCGATCATCTTCCTTTATCAGGGACAGCGCCGCGTTCCGGTTCAACAAGCGCGGCGCGTCGTTGGACGCAAAATGTTCGCGGGCCGTTCAACGTACATTCCCTTGCGCCTGAACAACGCCGGCGTGATCTCAATCATCTTCGCGATTTCGATTCTGCTCCTCCCGCAACAAGCGTTAACGTGGTTTGCGCGCGGCGGTCAGACCGGCGCGCTCGCGAACGTCTCCAATTTTCTGGGCGCTTACTTCAGCCCGAACTCGTTTTGGTACAACGCGGTCTACTTTGTCCTCGTCGTGGTTTTCACGTTCTTCTACAGCGCTATCGTCGTCAACACGCGTGACATCGCGGACAATCTGAAGAAGAGCGGTTCCTTCGTGCCCGGCATTCGCCCCGGACAGCCGACGGTCGATTACGTGAACCGCATTCTCTTGCGCATCACGACGGCTGCCGCCATCTATCTCGGCTTGCTCGCCGTGCTGCCGACGACGCTTGAACGCGGCCTCGGCATCACGACGTTCTATCTCGGCTCGACGTCGCTACTGATCGTCGTCGGCGTAGCACTGGACACGATGACCCAGATCGAGGCACGCCTGGCAATGCGCGACTATCGCGGGTTCATCAAGCGGTAAGGACGTTGCGGCTCGTATTCCTGGGTCCACCCGGCGCGGGCAAGGGTACGCAAGCGCGTATGCTCGCCGAGCGTTTTGGAGGACGGCAAATTTCGACCGGCGACATTCTGCGCGAAAATCAAGAACGTCAAACCCAACTCGGAAAGCTCGCGGAAAGCTACATGCACCGCGGAGACCTCGTGCCGGACGCGGTGATCATCAAAATGATTGAAGCCGAGCTCGAGAAAGGCACGAACTTTATCATGGACGGCTTCCCGCGAACGGTGGCACAAGCCGAAGCGCTGGACCAGTTGCTTGCCCAAAAGCACCTTGCACTCGATGCAGCGGTGCTCTTTGCTGCCGATCCGCAGACGCTGATCGCACGTTTGACTTCGCGCTGGACGAATCCGCGCACCGGTCGTACCTATAACACGATCACCGATCCGCCACGTGTTAGCGGCGTCGACGATGTTGACGGCGGCCCGCTCGTTCAGCGCGATGACGATCAGCCCGAAACCGTGATCCGTCGTCTTCAAGTGTATGAGGCGCAGACGATGCCTTTGATCGCCTTCTACCGGAAGACGGGGCGGCTCGTCCAAATCGATGCCTTGCGGCCGGTCGATGAAGTCATGCAACAAATCCTCAAGGTCGCTGTGCCAAAACAAGCACAAGCCGCACCATGATCACGATCAAGTCCGCCCGAGAGATTGAGACGATGCGGCGCAGCGGCGAAATAACGGCCCGCGTCCTCTCGAACTTGATTCACGCATGCAAACCGGGACGCACAACGCTCGAACTCGATGCTCTCGCGGAGCAGCAAATTCGCGAACTGGGCGGCATTCCGACCTTCAAGGGCTACAACGGCTTCCCGGCATCGATCTGCACGTCGATCAATCAGGAAGTCGTGCACGGCATTCCGAGCGGTTACGTGCTGCAAGACGGCGATCTGCTCTCAATCGACATCGGAACGACTTTTGAACGGTATGTCAGTGATAGCGCAGTGACGGTCGGCGTCGGACAGATTCGCTCAGTGGCGCAACGCTTGCTTCGTGTCACTCAGGAGTGCTTGATGCGCGGCATCGCCTGCATGCGGCCTGGTAAGCATTTAGGCGACATCGGGGCGGCGGTTCAAGCGCACGCAGAATCGCATGGTTACGGCGTGGTTCGCGAGCTCGTGGGACACGGGGTCGGCACGAGAATGCATGAGGAGCCGCAGGTGCCCAACTATGGCCGAGCCGGAACCGGCCTCGAGTTGCGAGCGGGGCTCGTGCTCGCTATTGAACCGATGATCACCCAGGGCGACTACGCGGTTGAAACACTCCGCGACGGGTGGACAGTCGTGACCGCAGATGGTAGACTCGCAGCGCACTTTGAGCATACGGTTGCGATCACCGAAACCGGTCCGAAGATTCTCACGTTACGCGATGTGGGCGAACGTCCGGAAGCCTACGACTATGCGCCCGGGGTAGCAGCCTGAGTTTGGTTCCGTAGTGGCGCGCGGTCATAACCGCACTCGGCCGGAGCGGCGAACGAAGAAGGCGGATCGTGCCGCCGTAACGGCGACACCAAAGGAAGAGGCGATCGAGGTTGAGGGCACGATCGTCGAACCGTTGCCCAACGCGATGTTCCGCGTCGAATTGGGAAACGGGCATCGGGTGCTGGCGCACGTATCCGGAAAGATCCGAATGCATTTTATTCGGATTCTGCCGGGCGACCGGGTACTCGTGGAACTCTCGCCGTACGATTTAGACGCACGGCCGGATAACGTATCGATATAAGTAAGCGCCCCTTCGACAAGCTCAGGGTGACAAAGTCGGGAAACTAAATTGCGTGAATAGGATAAAAACATGAAAGTCAGACCGTCAGTGAAGAAGATTTGCGAGAAATGTAAGATCATTCGCCGCGAAGGCAAAGTGCGCGTGATTTGCGAGTCCAATCCTAAGCATAAGCAGGTGCAGGGCTGATGGCGCGCATCGCGGGGATCGATTTGCCGCGCGAAAAGCGCATCGAGATCGGGCTGACCTACATCTACGGCATCGGCCCCTCAACGGCCCAGAAGTTGCTCGCGCAAACGGGCGTCGATCCGAACGTTCGCGTCAAGAATCTCAGTGAAGAAGATGAGAAGAAGCTGCGGGATGCGATCGACGGGCGGTTGCGCGTCGAGGGCGATCTGCGACGTGAGGTCAGCGGACACATCAAGCGACTGAGCGACATCGGTTCGTATCGCGGCCTGCGCCATCGCCGCGGACTTCCAGTGCGCGGCCAGAGGACCAAGACAAATAGCCGAACTCGTAAGGGTCCAAAGAAGACGGTCGGCAACAAAAAGAAAGCGCTCGCCAAGAAGTAACGGCGACTGGACGCCGTCATCACAGCCGGCGGCCGCGTCGGCCCGCCGCTTTGTGAGCGGATCGGGACGACGGTCAAAGCGCTCGCCGTCGTCAATGGAAGCACGATGCTGCAGCGCGCGATCGATGCGGCCCGCGGTGCCGGCGCACGGAAAATCGCAATCGTTTGCGGCGAGGAAGCGCGCGAAAAATGTGGCTATCTTGCCGATCGCGTCATTCCCGAAAGCGTTAGCGGCGCGGAAAACGTGCGCAACGCGCTTCGGGCATTCGACGGAGACGTCGTCTATTTAAGCAGCGACCTGCCGTTCATCAGCGCCCCCACGCTTCGAAATTTTCTGGATCGCGTCCCCGCTGGAGCAATCGCGATGCCGATTGCTGATGCCGGCGCATATGAAGGCCGCTTCCCAGATGCACCGGCGCATGCAACCGTTATCGGGCATGAGCGCGTTGCAAACGGCTCCGTCTTCACGCTGCCCGCCGGTGCCGCCGCAAGGATTTCAATCGTCGTCGAACGCTTCTTCAATGCGCGAAAAAGCCTGCTGCGCATGGCAATGTTGCTCGGCCCCACCCTGCTGCTCAAGTTCGCGCTTCGGCGCTTGCAAATCGCCGACATCGAGCGCCGAGCAGCAAGCGTACTCGGTTTTCCCGACGCGCGCGATTCGAGATTGCGCGCCGGAGCTTTGCTATGATGTCGACGATTTAGATGACTATCTGTACGCCTGCCGCCATGGTTAGCGCGGCGCGACTGGCGGCGCTTTGGTTCGGCGTTCAGGCACTCTGGGGCGCGCTGCTGGGGATCTCATTACAGGCTCGCAGCAGCGCGCTGCATCCACACGATACGCTCATTGCCTACGGGCAGATCGCGACTGCGGGTGCGCTCACGGCGATGCTCGTTCAGGTTTTCGTCGGAATCATCTCCGATCGCCGGCGCCATGCAGGCGGCGACCGGCGCCCGTTCTTGGTGGTCGGCACCTTGTGCGGGATTCTCGGCGTTCTTGCATTCTATCTCGCGCCCACGTTCGGCGCGCTTATTGGGGCGATGATCTTCCTGCAATTTGGCGTGAACATCGCGATTGGACCCTACCAAGCGATTATACCGGACTACTTTTCATCGCGAGACACCGGCGTGGCTTCGTCATGGATGGCCGCGTTCCAGAGTGGAGGCAACGCCTGCGGGGCGCTGGCTGCAACACTAATCGCGACGCCGTTGGGCGTTGCAATCGTTCTGGCACTGTTCTTGGCCGGCGGTGCGCTCGTCACCATCGTTCATATGACGGAAATTTATCCGCGCGCAATCGAATCCGGCAAAGTGAACGTTCCGACGTCGGCGGTCGATCTCTTCATCTCGCGCGCGATTCTTTGGATTGGCTTCTACACGATCTTGGGTTACATGTTCTTTTACATCCGGGATACGTTACAGATCGCAACGGCCGCAAGGACGACCGGTGTCGTCATTTTGATTTTCACGGTTGCTGCTGCGTTAGGCGCCGCTCTTTCGGGGCGACCGGCGGATCGTTTTGACCGCAGATTGATCGTCAATGCCGGCACCGCGCTCTTGACGGCCGCGCTCATTATCTTTATCGTGCTGCGCGATGCGCACGCGCTCTTTGTAACTGCTGCTTTTGCGGGTCTCGGGTGGGGCGCTTTCTTGACCGCCGATTGGGCTTTGGGTTGCGCGATTTTACCGCGGAGCGCGATGGCAACCGCAATGGGTGTTTGGAACATTGCGGTGGCGGGTTCGCAGATCGTTGCGCCGGCTCTCGCAACCGGTGTTTTGCTGGTGGTGAGGCCGCCAAGTGTTCATGCACCGCTGTACGCGCTTGGGATGGCGGCCGTCGAGGTCGTTATCGGGAGCGCCTGGATCTGGCGTTTGCCTAGCTTTAAGTCGGCGGGCGCCGGGTAGTTGAAGCGCGGAGTGGGAATAAGAGCCGTAGACTCCAGCAATGGACGTTTTTATTAAAGGGAGGGTTGACTTGAAAACACTGAGCACCGGAGTCCTTGTCGTGCTGATAGCAGCCGGCATGGGGCTTACCGTGGCTGCGGCTCCGGGGCATTCGCATGGCAACATTGGAACCAACGCGATTGCTCAGGCCAGCCCAGCCCCGGCTCCGCCGCCGATGAACTTCGGTTCACCGCCGTCGGGGCAGATTCCAATTCTCTACAACGACCATCACGTCTACGCCAAACCTGACAAGCTCAAACAGGGCCGTGTCTTAGCCGCGCTCGTGCGCGGGGGCACGATCCTCATTCCGCTGCGCTCGATGTTCGAACAGATGGGCGCAACGGTGTCTTACAATCCCGCCAATAAAACCGTCGATGTCAGCAAGCCGGGATCCGACGTCAAAGTGACCGTCGGCAAACCGGAAGTCGTCATCAACGGGGAGACCCGGCCGCTCGATGTGCCGCCTGAAATCTATCAGGGACACGTCGTCGTGCCGGTGCGCGTGATTTCCGAAGGCATGGGCGCCTATGTCCAATGGGTACCGGAGAAACGGCTCGTCGTCGTGCGCTACATTCCAGCAGCGCCGCCGGCACCGCCGCCTCCGCCGCCCGCAACACCGGCTCCAACGCCGGCACCCGTACCGGCCGTCTATCAGGACCATTTCATCGTTGGTGACTACATCTTCAGTCCGAAGGTGTACAACGAGTTCAATCCTGGTAACACCGGTGGTCAAACCGGGTCGTATCACGCTGCCGGCGGCCTCGAGTTTTCACTGTTCAACTTGCCGTGGATGCTCGAAGGTACGTGGACTCAATGGCGATATCCGCACAGCCAAGGCGTACCGACCGCCGCTTGCACGGTGCCTGTGGGCTTCGTGCCTCCGCCGGGCGCACCGCCCAAACCGACCCCTGGATGCACGGGCGGTAACTATGACATCATGACCAACACGGGTCTGCCGTGCGATGGTCTAGCGGGACACGCACCGCTCGGTGACACGGGATGCGTCACGACGATCGGCGGCATGTCGCAGACCTTCGTTCCGGCGTTCACCGCGCGAGACACCGACTTCGACGTACGCCTCGGGCTTAAGGTCATCGACCCGCGGATCTACATTGGTGTCGGGTATATGTGGCGAACGACCAACTACGGATACCCGAACCTCAGCGGTTTCGGGGCGGGTATCGAAAAGCTGCCGGATCTGAACCAGGTCTTCTCGATCTACGGCAGTGCCTGGTACTTCTGGAACGTTCAGGGAAATTGCGGCACGAGCGTCTGTCCGACCGGTCCGTACACCCTGGCCTACAACGTCTTCAAGTATCAGGTTGGTGGAACGCTGACGCTCGGAAACTCACCGTTCTTCATCGACCTCGGGTGGATCGGCGATCGCTGGACGAATCGTTCCAACGCTCCGATCGATGCGACGCATAACGGTGGCTACGTTGGCTTAGGACTCCGCTTCTAACCCCGCTAGCCGGAGTGAAACGAAGGGCCCCGCCTCGCGGCGGGGTCCTTTAATTTCCGAGCCCGAGGCGCCTTAATCCCTTGACCGAAGAGCGGCCCTTCCGTAGAATAAGCGTTTGGCACTCCCAATGTGCTTCGCACAATGGGGACCCCGCTTGTTTAACAGGTGTTCCGGCGCAAGCGCCTGCACGCCCCCACCAGCAAAGCGTGCGGGGCCCCAACAAGGGGCATCGGAATTTTGCCGTACTAGTTTAAGGATTTGAGGTTCATCTAGAGTTTGGCTGCGAAAAAGCAAGCGAAATCACGCAAGAAGCGTGAGTTCAAGAACGTCCAATCGGGCGTCGCTCACATTCATTCGTCGTTCAACAACACCGTCGTAACGATTTCGGACAATCAAGGAAGCGTGATTGCATGGGCATCCGCCGGCAATCTCGGCTTCAAGGGCTCGAAGAAATCGACGCCGTTTGCCGCGCAAATGGCTGCCGAGGCCGTCGCGCGCAAAGCGATGGATCACGGCATGAAGTCGGCAGAAGTTATGGTGAAAGGTCCCGGTGCCGGCCGTGAAGCGGCGATTCGGTCGTTGCAAGCCGCCGGTTTGGAGATCACGTTGATCAAAGATGTGACGCCGATTCCACACAACGGCTGCCGCCCGCCCAAAAGGCGCCGCGTTTAATGTCGCGCTACGTTGGTCCGGTCTGCCGCATGTGCCGCCGCGAAACTGCAGCGAGCAAAACGGGCGAGAAGATCAAACTGTTTCTCAAAGGCGACCGTTGCCTAACGAAAAAGTGCGCGGTCGAGCGTCGCGGCACAGCGCCGGGGCAGAAGACGCAAGGCAAGTCGCGCCAGAAGACCTCGGAATTCGGTCGCCAGTTGCGCGAGAAGCAGAAGATGCGCCGCTACTACGGCGTCATCGAACGCCAATTCGAAAACTACTTTCAGGAAGCGGCACGCGTGCCGGGACAAACCGGCAGAACGTTCTTGCAACTCCTGGAACGGCGCCTCGACAACGTCGTTTACCGTCTGAATTTGGCGACGAGCCGCGCCCAAGCGCGACAACTCGTTACGCATCGCCACTTCAGAGTCAATGGGCGCATCGTGAACGTTCCGTCCTACATGGTGAGGCCGGGCGACGTCATCACGATCGGCGACCGCTCTCACAAGTCCAATGTCTTTCAAGCCAACCTCGAAGTCGCACGCAGCCGTCGTGCACCCGAATGGCTTGAATTCAACGATCAAGACAGCTCAGCCAAAGTGCTGCAGCTGCCGTCACGCGAGCAGATCGACACTCCGGTCGAGGAACAACTGATCGTCGAATACTACTCGCGGTAAACCACTTCACGCCGCTGCTGGGAGTACGATCGTGCGGCATCGGGGATGCCCGCGGATAACTTGAGCAGCAAAGGACTTATAGAAAAACAATGACCGTATTAGAGACACCGCAAGGCGCCGAAATTGAAATTCGGGAGCGCCGCGACAACTATGCCAAATTCATCATCGAACCGCTGGAACGCGGCTTCGGAATAACGCTCGGCAATGCGCTGCGCCGCGTTCTGCTCAGCTCGATTCCGGGCTCGGCAGTGACGTACATGAAAATCGATGGCGTGCTGCACGAGTTCTCAACGATTCCGGGAGTCGTCGAAGACACGACCAATCTGATGCTCAACCTCAAAGGCTTGCCGGTGAAAATGAACACCGACGAGCCCAAGGTGCTTTCGTTGTCTGCAACCGGGCCCAAAGAAGTCACTGCGGCGGACGTCACGCCTGACGCCGACGTGGAGATCTTGGATCCTGATTACCACATCGCCACCTTGAGTTCGAAAGGGGCAAGGCTTTCGATGGAAATCGGCGTCGAAAAGCATCGCGGCTACGTCACGGCGGATCGTCAGCGCAACGTCGAGCACATGATCGGTCTCATTCCGCTTGATTCGATCTTCTCGCCGATTCGCAAAGTCAATTTCACGGTCGACGACACGCGCGTCGGACAAAACGTCGACTTCGATCGCCTCACGCTTGAAATCGAAACAAATGGCTCGATCACCCCGGATGAAGCGCTCTCGATTGGCGCTCGAATCGTTCAAGAGCAACTGGATCTCTTCGTAAGCTTCAGCACCGAAGAGAAGCCTGCTCAACCGGCGCCCGTCAGCGAGTGGGACGTGCCGGTTGAAACGCTCAACCTCTCCGTTCGGTCGTTTAACTGTCTGAAGCGTGCCGGCATCTCGAAAGTCTCTGAATTGCTTGACATGTCGGAAGACGAGATCATCGAAATGCGCAACTTCGGGAAGAAATCGCTCGACGAGATAAAGCAAGTCCTCGAGGAGCGGGGACTCTCCCTCCGGCAGTCGTAGCGCCGAATATTATGCCGCATCAAATCTCACAGAGGCGCCTTTCACGTACGGACGGCCATCGTCGCTCGATGTTGCGTAATCTTGCGACGGCGTTCTTCAAGCACGAAAAGATCGAGACGACGACCGCGAAAGCGAAGGAGATTAGCAAAGTCGCCGACAGGCTGATCACGACGGCTGCTCGCGGCGACTTACAGTCCCGGCGCCAAGTTGCTGAATACCTGACCGAACCGAAAGTCGTCAGCAAGCTATGCGAACAAATTGCGCCCAGTTTGAAAGACCGCAGCGGCGGTTACACGCGCATAACAAAGTCACGCGTGCGCCCCGGCGACGCTGCAGAACTTTCGGTCTTAGAACTCGTCCGCTAGCCACAGCGCAATCGCTCGCGCCGCAAAATAAGGAAGAGGGCCGCAAGAAGCGGCCCTCTTCGCTAATAATAAGCATCACCGCCTGAGCCCGCCGAGGCGAAGCTTGGGCGGAAGAAAGGACTGCCGGATTTCTGAGCGCAGTCTAACGCATGGCTGCAACACTGGAAAAAACACTCGCACCGTTCAAAAACGAACTGGTCAAGGACTTCAGCGATCCCGCCGACGTCGCCGCCATGGAAGGCGCCCTTGCGGCGGTTAAGCGCAATTTTGGAAAGAAATATCCGCTCGTCATTGACGGCCGGCGTGAAGAAACAGAGCGCTGGATCAAGTCGATCAATCCGGCCAATCCGCAGGAAGTTGTTGGACTGGTCGCTTCGGCGGCACTCGAGCAGGCGAATCGCGCGATCGACGCGGCAGCCCGCCGGTTTGAAACGTGGAAGAATGTCAGCGCTTCGGAGCGCGCAAGCTATCTGCTCAAAGCCGCCCAGCGCATTCGCGAACGCCGCTTCGAATTCGACGCGTTGCTCGTGTACGAAGTTGGCAAGACGTGGCCCGAAGCCGATGGCGACACGGCTGAAGCGATCGACTTTCTGGAATTTTACGCGCGCGAAGCGCTGCGCTACGACGGCCCACATCCGGTCGAGCCGATCGCCGGCGAAGAGAACGAGTTGCGCTACATCCCGCTTGGCGTCGGCGTAGTGATCCCGCCGTGGAACTTTGCGTTTGCAATCATGGCGGGAACGACGACTGCAGCTGTCGTTGCCGGCAACACCGTCGTGCTCAAGCCTTCGAGCGATTCAGCCGTCATTGCGGCTCGTTTTGTCGACTTGCTTGAAGAAGTGGGATTGCCGCAAGGCGTCTTAAACTTCTTGCCCGGCTCGGGCTCGACAATCGGTGATGCGCTGGTCACAAACCCGAAGACGCGCTTCATTTCCTTTACCGGTTCGAAGGAAGTTGGCTTGCGGATCAACGAGCTGGCGGCGAAGCCGCAACCGGGACAGAAATGGATCAAACGCGTCGTCGCCGAGATGGGCGGCAAAGATTCGATCGTCGTTGCGGCCGACGCGGATCTCGACGCCGCAGTCGAAGGCGTCACCGTTTCCGCTTTTGGATTTCAAGGCCAGAAGTGTTCGGCGTGCTCGCGCGCCATCGTTGACGAGAAGATCTACGATGAATTCGTTTCGCGCTTACAGGATCGTGTCGGTAAAATTCAAGTCGGCGATCCGGTCGAGCAAAAGAATTACATGGGGCCGGTCATCAATGAGAACGCAGCGACCTCGATCGGCCGCTACATCGAGATCGGCCAAAAAGAAGGGCGCTTGCTGACCGGCGGACGCCGCAGCGGCGGTGCTGGGTACTTCATCGAGCCGACCGTGATCGCGGATGTGGCGCCCGATGCGACGATCGCACAACAAGAGATCTTCGGCCCGGTGCTTGCGGTGATTAAGGCCAAAGATTTTGATGATGCGCTGCGGATCGCAAACAACACTGAATACGGCCTAACGGGGTCGGTTTACTCGAAAGACCCGCGCAAGCTCGAACGTGCGCGCGATGAGTTCTTCGTCGGCAATCTGTATCTCAATCGGAAGTGTACGGGCGCAATGGTGGGAGCTCATCCGTTCGGCGGATTCAACATGTCGGGAACGGATTCAAAAGCCGGGAGTCACGATTACCTCTTACTCTTCTTACAAGCCAAGACGGTTGCAGCCAAAGTGAGCGCCAAAGACGCCGGTGAAGAGGCCGAGGGATTCTGAGATCTACGTTAGCTAATCAAAAAGGCGTGCCGGCTGCAACTGCCCATAAGCTGCTGCCGGGCACGCCTTGACGCGTTCTGTGATCTAACGACCGATCGAGAAGAGCGAGCGCACGCCCCACCCGCGGAACAACGCATCGTCAGCCGGCGGGATAATGTGCCGGCGATGGATTGCTTGCAACGCTAAGGGAATCGTCGGGCGGGGATCAACCATGGCGCACTCCTTTATTAAAACTAATTCTTTAAGAGCAGTATAGGGGCGCCATAGCTGATTGTCAACTAATTGTTTAAGAGTAGCTCCCTTCGCCCCTTAGCGCGGGATCGCGAAGGGCAACCGCACGCCCCAGCCACCGAAGAGCGCATCGTCGGCACCGTGGCCCGGGATGCGTCGGGTGATGTCGATCAGCTCGGGCACGAGAGGGATTGTTGGACGAGGGTCTGCCATCATTTTAACCTTTCTATGTATTTTGTCAGTAACCACTTAAGATTGTACGGTAGTTAGAGTAACTTGTCAACACGCTTTAGTGGTGCTATAGTATGCACACAACGATGGGCGTTAAGGATGCCACCGCGCCGGGAGAACTCGAGCGCGTCCGCCGGTTCGTCAACTCAGGCCACACAGACGAACCCGAAGATCACCTTGCAACGCCGGAAACGGCGACTGCTTGGCTGCGAGACAACGACCTACTAGAGGAAACCGCGCCGCTTGACCCCTCAGCCACGGGGCGCTTGCGTGAATTTCGTGAAGCGCTTCGGACCGCGCTGCTCTCCCACACGGGCGAAGCCGATCCGGCCGCCGGCTGGGAGCAGGTCCGGGCGCTCGGACAGCATGTGCCGTTACGCATGTGTTTAGGCCCAACACCGGGGGATGCTTCGCTAGCCGCGAGCGGCTCGGGCGAACAGCAGGCGATGGGACGGCTCTTGGCCGCCATCTATGATGCGCTTCGCACCGGAACGTGGCGCCGGTTGAAAGCGTGCCGGCAACACACCTGCCTTTGGGCGTTTTACGATCACTCGAAAAATGGGTCCGGCGCATGGTGTGACATGGCCGTATGCGGCAACCGCGCAAAGGCGCAACGGCGCCGGCGCCGCACCGCAACGACGGAGACCGCCGCCGGGTTATAAAGGGCGATCGCGCGAGCGTTTCTCCACAAGGACGCGTGTCGCGTTACCTTGACGCCCCTAGGGCGCTCCTATATACTGGTCGTCGTGACTCTGGAGCCAATGCGCCCACCGTCCTCAACTCTTAAAGCTTGTAGGTCGGTCGACGTGGTCGGGGCCAATCGTTCGTTCCTTGAAAACTGAACAGTGCAGTAGCGCATAAGTCTGTGGGTCTCCCGACCAAAAAGACGCAAGCGCCGTAAAGGCGTTTTTTCTTTTTGTTCAGTGAGATTTTTTAAATCGAATTCGAAGTGAGCTCCGGCTCCACCGGTTCATCACAACAGCGAGTTCGATCGTACAAGTTTATAGAGCCAACAACGGCTCCATAAAAAATGTTTTATGGAGAGTTTGATCCTGGCTCAGGATTAACGCTGGCGGCGTGCCTAACACATGCAAGTCGAACGGGAGTAGCAATACTCCAGTGGCAGACGGGTGAGTAACACGCGGTCAACCTTCCGTTTTGTGGGGGATAACTAGCCGAAAGGTTAGCTAATACCGCATACGATCTATAGCGGGCATCCGCCGTAGATGAAAGAAGCAATTCGCAAAACGACGGGACCGCGTCCCATTAGCTAGATGGTGGGGTAATGGCCTACCATGGCTCCGATGGGTAGCTGGTTTGAGAGAGCGACCAGCCACACTGGGACTGAGAAACGGCCCAGACTCCTACGGGAGGCAGCAGTGAGGAATTTTCCGCAATGGGCGCAAGCCTGACGGAGCGACGCCGCGTGTGGGAAGAAGGCCTTCGGGTCGTAAACCACTGTCGAAGGGGAAGATAATGACGGTACCCTTGGAGGAAGCCCCGGCTAACTACGTGCCAGCAGCCGCGGTAAGACGTAGGGGGCGAGCGTTATTCGGAATTATTGGGCGTAAAGCGCTCGTAGGCGGGAATGGAAGTCCGTGAGGAAAGACCTGGGCTCAACTCAGGTAACTGCACGGATACTCCGTTTCTTGAGGCAATCAGAGGGTGATGGAATTCCCGGTGTAGCGGTGAAATGCGTAGATATCGGGAGGAACACCAGTGGCGAAGGCGATCACCTGGGGTTGTTCTGACGCTGAGGAGCGAAAGCTAGGGGAGCAAACGGGATTAGATACCCCGGTAGTCCTAGCCGTAAACGATGGATACTAGGTGTATGTGGTATCGACTCCATATGTGCCGTAGTTAACACAGTAAGTATCCCGCCTGGGGAGTACGGCCGCAAGGTTAAAACTCAAAGGAATTGACGGGGGCCCGCACAAGCGGTGGAGCATGTGGTTTAATTCGACGCAACGCGAAGAACCTTACCGGGGCTTGACATCTGCGGACATCCTACGAAAGTAGGCTTCGGAGCAATCTGACCGCAAGACAGGTGCTGCATGGCTGTCGTCAGCTCGTGCCGTGAGGTGTTGGGTTAAGTCCCGCAACGAGCGCAACCCTTGTCGTGTGTTGGTCCAAAAGATCTCTCACACGAGACCGCCGGTGATAAGCCGGAGGAAGGTGGGGATGACGTCAAGTCAGCATGGCCCTTACGTCCCGGGCTACACACGTGCTACAATGCGCCGGACAACGAGCAGCAAACTCGCGAGAGTGAGCCAATCTCTTAAACCGGCGCTCAGTTCGGATTGAAGGCTGCAACTCGCCTTCATGAAGTCGGAATCGCTAGTAACCGCAGATCAGCTACGCTGCGGTGAATACGTTCCCGGGCCTTGTACACACCGCCCGTCACGTCACCTGAGTTTAGTGTACCCGAAGCCGCCCGTGCAACCGTAAGGAGCAAGGCGTCTAAGGTGTGCTAGGTAAGGGGGACGAAGTCGTAACAAGGTAGCCGTATCGGAAGGTGCGGCTGGATCACCTCCTTTCTAAGGAGTACGTGCTATTGATTTGCGCCGAGCGTAAATGCAATAGCGTACATTCTTAAAGTCGACCACAGACGATGCCATTCGAAAACGCTTGCCGATGGGCACGCAGCGTGATTGTCACGCTGAGCTTGTCGAAGCGCGCAGGGATCTATCGCTCGATTCGAGCGTATGGTTGAGCGCAATGGCGATATACTGCTGTACTGTTCAGTTTTGAGGGAACGGGCCGCCGGCACGTTCAGGATGCTTCGCGCATATCTGACGTGAGCAATCGGCACGGTTCCTTGCGATCATTGAAAACTGCATAGAGAAGAACTTTCATGTGTCTTCGGACACGTGAAGCGGTCATTTGCGTTGTTTTCCGCAGCGCAAGTGATGCAATTTCAAAAAGTCAAGTATAAGTGAATAAGAGCACGAGGTGGATACCTTGGCATCACAGGCGACGAAGGACGTACCAAGCTGCGATAAGCCGGGAGGAGCTGCTAAGAAGCGATGATCCCCGGATTTCCGAATGGGGCAACCCTCATGCCGTCATGGGCATGAACTCCGCGATGAATTCAATAGTCGCGCGAGAGTGCACCCGGTGAACTGAAACATCTAAGTAGCCGGAGGAAAAGACATCAAACGAGATTCCCGGAGTAGTGGCGAGCGAAATGGGAACAGCCTAAACCGTTCATGTGCAAGCGTTCAGGCGTTGCATGAACGGGGTTGAACGACAACTTATTCCAGAGCTGAACACCTGGACACAAGTCAAAAACTCGATCGATAGCAGAAGCCGGCTGGAAAGCCGCACCATAGTAGGTGATAGTCCTGTACGCAAAATCGATCGAGCTTGTGAAGTTGTTCGTGAGTAAGGCGGGGCACGAGAAACCCTGTCTGAAACTGGGAGGACCATCTTCCAAGGCTAAATATTCTGTGATGACCGATAGCGCATCAGTACCGTGAGGGAAAGGTGAAAAGAACCCCCAAAGGGGAGTGAAAGAGAACATGAAACCGCGTGCTTACAAACCGTGAAAGCACTATTTTTATATGTGTGATCGCGTGCCTATTGAAGAATGAACCTGCGAGTTACTTGGTACGGGCGTGGTTAAGGTGTTGAGCCGGAGCCGTAGCGAAAGCGAGTC
The DNA here is from genome assembly GCA_963723515.1 of Vulcanimicrobiota bacterium. Classification (GTDB taxonomy): domain Bacteria; phylum Vulcanimicrobiota; class Vulcanimicrobiia; order Vulcanimicrobiales; family Vulcanimicrobiaceae; genus JAFARW01. The sequence continues at coordinate 737,346 of CAVRQT010000003.1, read as the reverse complement.
TAAATAGGGCGTTTTAAGTCCGTATCAGTAGACCCGAAACCAAGCGATCTATCCATGAGCAGGGTGAAGCATGATTAAACTCATGTGGAAGCCCGAACCTGTTGTTGTTGAAAAAACATTGGATGACTTGTGGATAGGGGTGAAAAGCCAATCGAGCTTGGAGATAGCTGGTTCTCCCCGAAATAGTTTGAGGACTAGCGTTGCGATTTAATCCTTGGGGGTAGAGCACTGACAGGGCTAGGGGGCTTACCGGCTTACCGAACCCAATCAAACTCCGAATACCAAGGCGCACATCGCAGCAGTCAGACGGTGGGGGATAAGCTCCATCGTCAAAAGGGAAACAGCCCAGATCAACAGCTAAGGTCCCTAATAGATGCTCAGTGGGAAAGGAAGTCTTGTCGCCGAGACAACTAGGAGGTTGGCTTAGAAGCAGCCATCCTTAAAAGAGTGCGTAATAGCTCACTAGTCGAGTGATGGGGCGCCGAAAATTCAACGGGGCTCAAGCATCTAACCGAAGCTTTGGGATGCATCGCAAGATGCATCGGTAGGGGAGCGTTGTAGCGTAGGCTGAAGCTCGACCGCGAGGACGAGTGGACGAACTACAAGTGCGAATGCAGGTATAAGTAGCGAGAAAAGAGTGTGAGAACCACTCTCGCCGGAAGTCTAAGGTTTCCTGAGCAACGTCAATCGTCTCAGGGTGAGTCGGGAGCTAAGCCGAGGCTGAGAAGCGTAGGCGATGCACAAGCAGTTCATATTCTGCTACCACCGATGACCGTTACGACTTTTCCGAATCCGTAACAACTGAGCGTGACCCGCGACGTTGTTATCGATCGGAAAAGTTGTTGTAGCGAAGGGATGACGCAGGAAGATACGTCAGCGCACCGATGGACGCGTGCGTTTAAGCTGGTAGGAGGTCACATAGGAAAATCCGTGTGGCTAACTCCGAGAAGTGAACACGAGGATCTTCGGATTCGAAGTGACGGACTCTACGCTGCCAAGAAAAGTCTCTAGCTAGGATCATAGGTGCCCGTACCGCATACCGACACAGGTAGACTGGCAGAGCATGCTAAGGCGACGGGAGAATCCCTGTTAAGGAACTCGGCAAATTGACCCCGTAACTTTGGGAGAAGGGGTGCCTTTGTCGGACTAGTTTTCACAACGAAAGCCGATGAAGGTCGCAGAAAATAGGCCCAAGCGACTGTTTAACAAAAACACAGGTCTCTGCGAATGCGAAAGCAGACGTATAGGGGCTGACTCCTGCCCGGTGCTGGAAGGTTAAAGGGAGAGGTTAGGGCGCAAGCCCAAAGCTTTGATCTGAAGCCCCAGTAAACGGCGGCGGTAACTATAACCGTCCTAAGGTGACAACAATCGTTGCCTCGTCGCGCGGTAACGTGCGATCGATCAACTCAGCTGTATGCGGGAATATCCTTTAGAGCCCAACCTACTCGTTCGTTTGCATTAACGAGCAGTAACAATGGTTTGGGATTGGACAATCCGCAGGAAACTTCGCATCTGTTGATGCGGAGGATCCTCAGAGACTATACGCTGAGCTCCAGAAACGAGTTGAATCGTCCGCGATTCTCTTACTGGATGAAGATAGAGTCCGCTCCGGCGTGAAAGCGCCGGAAAAAAGCGAGCGAAATTCCTTGTCGGGTAAGTTCCGACCTGCACGAATGGAGTAACGACTTGGGCGCTGTCTCGATGGGGATCCCGGCGAAATTGCAGTACCAGTGAAGATGCTGGTTACCCGCGGCAGGACGGAAAGACCCCATGAAGCTTTACTGTACCCTGATCTTGGGTTCGGAAGTTTTCTGTACAGGATAGGTGGGAGGCGATGAGGCGCGGGCGCTAGCTCGCGCGGAGCCAACCTTGGGATACCACCCTGAAAATTTCTGGATTCTAACTAGCCGCCATTATCTGGCGGTAGGACATGGTCAGGCGGGCAGTTTGACTGGGGCGGTCGCCTCCTAAAGAGTAACGGAGGCGCCCAAAGGTTCCCTCAGGACGGTCAGAAACCGTTCGTTAGAGTGTATAGGCAAAAGGGAGCTTGACTGCGAGACGGACAGGTCGAGCAGGTGCGAAAGCAGGGCTAAGTGATCCGGCGGTACCGAATGGAAGGGCCGTCGCTTATCGGATAAAAGCTACTCTGGGGATAACAGGCTTATCTCCCCCAAGAGTCCACTCGGGCTCTCCATCCGAGCGATCGGATGGCAAACTCGTTGCTCATATCGGTGAAATTCCTCTTATAGCAGGCAACACCGAGGGAAGAAAAATCGCCGGCGTTATTGTCGGGCTAAACTTCGCATTGCGAAGCATGCTACGCGATTTTTCCCTGTAACGACTCAGCGCGAAAGTGCTGGATGAACGTGCGTTCGTGTCACGCTGTTGAAGCGCCACGAAAATCTATCGCGTTCATAAGACGCAACGCTCTTGAAAGAGATGAAGATATAGTCTAGGCTGCAAGCGATTGCAGATTGCCACATCGACGGGGAGGTTTGGCACCTCGATGTCGGATCGTCGCATCCTGGGGCTGTAGTAGGTCCCAAGGGTTGGGCTGTTCGCCCATTAAAGCGGTACGCGATCTGGGTTCAGAACGTCGTGAGACAGTTCGGTCCCTATCCGCCGTGGGCGTTAGAAGTTTGAGGAGAGTCGACCCTAGTACGAGAGGACCGGGTCGAACGAACCGCTGGTGAACCGGTTGTTCCGCCAGGAGCATAGCCGGGTAGCTATGTTCGGATCAGATAAGCGCTGAAAGCATATAAGCGCGAAACTGGCTTCAAGATGAGACTTCGATCTCGTAAGAGTGAAGGGTCGTGGGAGACTACCACGTTGATAGGCCGGAGGTGGAAGCACCGCAAGGTGTGCAGCTAACCGGTACTAATCGCCCGGACACTTATTTGACTTAACGCTTCGTGTCGTTGGCACTGAAAGTTCTTCTGTATGCAGCTTTCCTTCGTCACAGTCTTGAGCTCCGGCTCGACGTGACGGAGGGATCCGTTTTCTGGCGCTCTTAGCGGTGGGGCCCCACCCGTTCCCATCCCGAACACGGCAGTTAAGCCCACCAGCGCCGATGGTAGTCGGACCGCAGGGTCCCTCGAGAGTAGGTCAGTGCCAGATTTAACAAAGAGAAGCCCGCAAGGCGATACGCCGGCGGGCTTTTTGTTTTGCCGCGGTTCGTAAGGTCGTAAAGTTGTCGACGGCGCCTGCCGTAGAATACGCATGCTATGAACGTCCAAGTCCGCGCTGCGCGCGAAGAAGATCTTGATGAATGCGAACGGATTTGCCCGTGGCCTTTGGCACGTTTCTGGGTATCGATGACCCGAAGGAGTCCTTCGGCGATCGCGATTTTGCGCGTACGCGCTACTACGCAGCCCCGGATTGCGCTTTTGTAGCGGAGTTGGACGGGCGCGTCGTAGGTTCGAATTTCCTGACAAAGTGGGGCAGCTTTGCATTCTTTGGACCGCTGACAGTCGAGCCCGCTCTTTGGGACAAAGGCATCGCCCAGCGTTTGCTCCAGCCCACCATGGCACGCTTTGAACAGTGGCAGTGCTCCCTTTATGGCCTCTTCACGTTCAGCGACAGCCCGAAACATCAAGCGCTTTATCAGAAATTCGGCTTCTGGCCGCGCTTTTTGACCGCGCTACTTGAAAAACAACCTGCAGCGCCGAAAACGATTCCGAATTTCGAGCTTTTCTCAAAGCTGAACGCAACGGAACGAGCGCAGCGATTGAGCGGATGCCGCGAAACGTCGAATCAAGTGTACGACGGCCTGGACCTTTCACGCGAGATTACAGCGGTGCAGGGACAGTCCCTCGGCGATACCTTGATCGGAACCGATGACGGCGGCGTGCTGTGGTTTGCCGTTTGCCACAATGGTCCCGGAAGTGAAGCGGGGAGCGATGTTGTCTACGTGAAGTTCGCATGCGTTCGCCCGAGCAACGATGGTGCGAGACATTTCGAACAACTTCTCGATGCATGCGAGTCGTTTGCCGTTAGCCGTAACGCTGGAGGATTAACGTTTGGCGTCAATGCTCGCTCGGCAGGAGGCTTACAGCATGGTGTTGCGTCGCGGCTTTCGGATCGGGATGTTGGGCGTCGCGATGCACAAGCCGAATAAGGAAGGCTTCAGTCGGCCCGGCGTTTACGTCATCGATGACTGGCGCTAACGAGATCAAGCATATCCACCGAAAGCAGGATCAGACAATGCGAAAAAGCGGCTCCCAAAAAGAAAAATCTCCATCTCGGTTGATAGACGAACGAATCAAAGAGCTCGGCGACTGGCGGGGAAAGTTGCTGGCGCAGATTCGCATGTTGATCAAGCAAGCCGATCCCGATGTAATCGAGGAATGGAAGTGGAGAGGCGTTCCGGTGTGGTCGCATGACGGAATAATTTGCACCGGCGAAACGTACAAAGACCATGTGAAAACGACGTTTGCAAAGGGCGCGACGCTTGAAGACCCGTCAGGCCTCTTTAATTCCAGTCTGGACGGCAATGTCAGGCGCGCGATCGATTTTCACGAGGGCGAGAAGATCAACGCGAAGGCCTTAAAGGCGCTTATTCGCGCCGCTGCGGCGCTCAACGAGTCGCGCGTCAAGACAACCAAACGACCTAAGCGCAAACAGTAACAACCACTTCTAGGCTCGGCGAGCTACGCCGCGCCAATCGGCGTGTTTTGGTCGTAGAACATGCCCCAGCGGTCATCGTTGCGCGCGAACGCAAGCAGCAGATAAAATTCGCGTGGTTCTTTCTCAGGCTCCGCATAACGGACCCGCACGAGCGCGATTCCAAGATCGCCGCTCTCCCGCTGCCAGATGATGTTGGGATCAAACGTGAATTCCATTGATGAGAACCAATCCCGGTGCGCTGCAAGAACCGCATCGTGGCCTGCAATGATCGAACCATCCGGGCCTATTACGTGCGGTGCCGGATCGACGCTTAGAGTCGCCGCAAACTCAGTCGCATCGCGCTGCGCAATCGCCCGCAGATGGCGGTCCAGCGTCTCCGCAAATGTCATACAAGCGCCGTTCCGCCCTATGCTAACTGAAACGCAACGATTTCATGCTGTTCGCGATGATTCGTCCAAAACTGACGGCCATCAAAAGCCAATGCTCGCGCGGCGAAGGGAACGCGAGCCAAGTCTTCGTGCTTTCCGTCTTGGCGGTCGACCAACGTAATCCAATAATCGTTGGTATTTTCGTCATCGGTCGTCAACGCATAGTGCTTTCCATTGGCAATGACTTGGCCGCAGATTTGATGGCGCAATGAGATCTCCCCAGCGGCACGATCACCGTTCAACGGCATAATACGCTTGTTGTACCATTGGCTGAGGTACAAGCGCGACCCGTCAAAACTTAACTGTGAGCCCGTGTAGTCGGGACACGCCGCCTTCTCCGATTTGAACCCGTGACCTGGGATAAAGCGACGGATGTAGCGGTCGTCGTCATCACCTTCGCCGCAAATGACGCGTAGCTCATTGCCGACGACCGTCATCCCCCATGGCTTTCCTGGCGCATCAATCTCTTCAAGGACTGTCCAGTGCACCGGGTCGATACTGTACAGCCGCGACGTTTCGATGCTGCCCATCCAAAGATGTTCCCCGTCTGAAGCGAGCGCTTGCGGGCGCGGCGCCGGCGATGGCATTCTTCGGATTTCGATCACATCTCGCATAAGGATTGATCCTCGAACAATGCGTGAAACGCAGGATGTTTGACCGATCCGGAAAGAGGCCTTCGGGCGAACGAGGCGCCGGCTGAAGAAGTAACTTCGCGCCAGCTGACGCAAAATAGGGCGCTTCATGCGACAGACCACGCATCCGACCGAACCTCGAGATGTCGTTCTCGCTCTGTTCACCGTTGCAATGCTCGGCGCGTCGGTCGTCCTCGTTGCGATCGGTACGCTCATTCCGTTCTTCGAAGAGTCGTTTCATCTCCCCAAGTCACAGCTCGGCTTAATCGTAACGGTCCTGATGCTGGGATCGACGCTCTTCACTTCAACGGCTGGGCTCGCCGTCGATCGCTTCGGTGATAAGACGGTTGTTCTGATCGCCGGCATCGTTATGGGGCTCGCGCTAGTTGTTGCAGCGTTCGAAGTGCGGTTTTGGTGGCTGCTGCTGTGGTTGTTCGTCTACGGCGTCGGCTATGCGGCGGTCACGCCCGCGGGAAGCCACGCGATTCTCTTCTTTTTCGATCCGCGTTCACGCGGCACTGCCATGGGAATTCGGCAAACCGGTGTCCCGCTGGGCGGCGTTGTTGGCGCCATCCTCTTGCCATCCCTAGCCGCAACGCACGGATACACCGCAGCGCTCGCTGCGGCCGGCATCGTTTGTCTTGTCACATCGGTGATCGCCGCAGTCGCTTATCGGGAACCCATACAACTGCGCGGAGAACGCGCTTCGGCGCGCGCCCTCTTCGAGGGCATGCTGCGCATCGGACTCGAGAAGCCGCTCTTGCTCGTCGTTGGCGTTTCCGTGGTGCTAATTTGCGTGCAGGTTGCGCTGATGGGGTTCTTGCCGTTAACGTATGCCCGCGCCGCCGGATTCAGCACATTGATCGTCGCCGTGATGTTCGGCGCGTCGCAAGTTGCAGCGGTCATCGGGCGCCTTGCGTGGGGTTGGATCAGCGATCGCCTTTTCGGCGGCAACCGGCTACTGCCCATGGGTCTGACGTGCATCTTCAGCGCCGTCGCGGCGATCGGCGTCGGCAGCTTACATTCTCCGAACGTGCTCACCGCTACGCTTGCGGCGTGCGTTCTTGGTTTTGCGGGGGAAGGATGGGTCGGTCTTTCGGTGATCGCGATGGCGGAAATCGGCGGTGAGGAGCATTCCGGCAGCGCGCTGGGATTCGGCCTGACGCTGATCTTCGTCGCAGCGATGATCTCTGCGCCGATCTTCGGCGTCGTCATCGACAACTTTGGATATCGTGTTGCCTGGTACGGTTTAGCTGCGCTCTCGTTGATTGGGCTGCTGCCCGCGCTTGGTGCGCATGCAACGCTTCAAAAACGGGCTGCATCTTTAGCGCGCTGAATCATGCCTGAGTACATTCAAGCCGTCGCCGACGTTCTCGAAATGGCATCCTTCGCGGCGCAGCGCGGATGGGTGCCCGCTACGAGCGGCAACTTTTCGCGCCGTATTGATCAACAACGGATTGCGATTACGCGCTCCGGAGCGGATAAGACGAAATTGACTGAAGAAGACGTCCTCATCGTTGATATCGATCAACCGATTATCGACGGCGCGTCGGCCGAAACGCCACTGCATACGGCGCGATACCAACGCGACGGCGCGATCGCAGCGATCATGCACGTCCATTCGATTACCTCAACCGTTGCATCGCGTCAATTTTCTTCCGGCGGAGCGATCGACGTTCATGGTTACGAAATGCAGAAGGCCCTTGCCGGCTTCACAACGCACGATAGCGCGCTCTCGATCCCCATTTTTGCCAACTCTCAAGACACACGCGCACTCGCAGAAGAGATAGAGCGGTCGCTTCACGAAGAGGCGGTCCCCGGCTACCTGATAGCCGGACACGGCCTGTACGCGTGGGGCGAAAGCGTCGCCGCGGCGTGCCGCCACGTTGAAGCGTTAGACTTTTTGCTCGCGTGCGTGCTCGAAGAATGGAGAGGGCGATGACCGTAGCCTCGTACCCAACGACGATCCTCCGCGTTTACGACGACGGACCATCGGGTGGAGTGCTTCACGAAACTCAAGACAGCAGTGAGATTGCGCGCCTCCTGGCAGAAATTGGCGTACGCTTCGAGCTTTGGAGCGCAGATGTTTCCCTTGACGCAGATGCGTCGCAAGAAGATATCTTGAACGCGTACGCTCCACAAGTCGAGCGCCTGCAACGCGAGGGAAGTTACGCCGCTGCTGATGTTATCCGGCTCAAGAAAGGAGCGCCGGACACTGGACCGATGCGCGAAAAATTCCTGAACGAGCACGCCCACTCCGAAGATGAAGTCCGCTTTTTCGTTGAAGGAAAAGGCGCATTTTATCTGCGCGCCAACGGCAAAGTCTACCAGACGATCTGCGTCCGCGGCGACTTGATCAGTGTTCCGGCGGGGACGAAGCATTGGTTTGACATGGGGCCGGCTCCGGAGTTTACGGCGATCCGTCTGTTCACCAATCCGCGAGGGCTGGGTGGCCAATTTTACGGGAGATCCGATCGCCCAGCGTTATCCCCGCCTCGACGGCTAATGCGCCTTCAATTCGCCTGCGATGCCGCGGTGACGGACATCGAAGGCACGGTCGGCTCGATCGCATTTGTCCGCGAAACGCTCTTTCCGTATGCGCGCGAGCAGCTGGCCGGCTTCGTGCGCGAGCACCGCGGCGAGCCAGTCGTGGAAACCGCGCTGAACGACGCGTCGCAATCCGCTGGAATCAACCCGCGCGATGAAGACGCGCTTGTCCAAACGCTGCGTCAATGGATCGATGAAGACCGTAAGGCGACGTCACTCAAAGGGCTCCAAGGCTTAATCTGGGCACGCGGTTACGAAGAAGGCACATTGCGCGCCCATCTCTACGACGACGCCGCTGACGCCTTACGAGTCTGGCGATCCTCCGGAATTGCGATCTACGTCTATTCTTCGGGCTCGATTGACGCGCAGCGCCTGTTCTTCACCCATAGTGTCGCGGGCAATCTCGCTAACCTCTTCGATGGCTACTTCGATACGTCGGTTGGGGGAAAACCGAACCGTCGTCATACGGGCAGATCGCCGAGCAGATCGGCGTGCCCGCGAAGCACATTCTCTTTCTTTCCGATACGGCGGCCGAATTAAATGCGGCGCGTGATGCGGGGTTGCGAACCGTGCAAATCGTTCGCGCTCAAGATGGAACCAAACCGGCGCCGGGACATGCATTCGTGCAATCCTTCGATGCCCTCGAATTGCGCTCCATGCGCGCGCTCTTAGACCGCTAAGCCTCCTCGCGATCCTGCGCATCGAGGTTAGACTGCCGCTGGTCTAAGAGCCAGCGGTTCGCCGCTTCTTTTTGCTTGTGCGAAACGCGACCGCTCAGCCATTGCGCAATGTCGTCGTCGTTATCGTGCGCGCGAAGCGCCGCTTCAAAATCTTCGCCTCGAATGCCCCATCGCTCGAAGACACCGCGATCCATCGGACAGGGATAGATGTAATCGTGAATCGTCCCCGCGGCGGAGGCCCGCGCTTTATCGATCACGCGCGCAAGCCATAGAAAACCGTGTACCGGTTCGCGCCCGCGTCGCGGAAATGTCTTACCGTCGCGAAAATCGGTCGGCATTATTTGCTCGGACGAACGCGATAAATCGCATCGCTGACGTCGTCCGCGATGAAGAGATCGCCCTGAGGGCCGACAGCGATGCCGGTTGGCCGCCCGCTGCGCTCTCCGGACGCGCTTTGAAAACCGCCCACAAATTCGCTCCACTGCGTGTTCGGATTGCTCCAATCCGCCGGCCTTCTCGGCGTATCACTCAGCATCGGAACGAACGTCACGCGCGGCGGTACGGGCGGCTGGTGCCACGAGCCGTGCATCGTGACAAAGGCGCCCCCGAAATATTTGCGCGGAAAAATATGCTGTCCATGCGGATTCGCGGGATAGAAAACCGCCCCAATCGGCGTGTCGTAAGCCGGAAAGATCACGCGCGGCTCGACGACATTCGAACAATTGTGACCGGTGCCCGTCGAACGGTGGTTTTCATAACAGTACGGCCAGCCGTAATCTGCGACGCCTGGATGCAGCGTGACTGGATCGAAGATCTCGTATGGATGGCCTTGCGCCAATTCATCTTGCCCCGCGACACCGGCCCAAAGCGTCCCTGTTTGCGGATTCACCGCAAGCGCAATCGCATTACGAATGTGGACCGCGCGCGGCGCTAAGCGTTTTCCATCCGGATCCATCTGTTGAATCGTGGCGCGCGTCGCGTCCAGGTCCGGGTCGCAAACGTTGCATGATGAGCCGACGCTCGCGTACAACCTGCCGCTGGTAAACGCGACGGTCGTCGTTACGTGGTCCCGCGAAACGCCACTCGTTCGAAGCGAGGCAATCTTCTGCGGCGCTTGAGCGGCGTGCAATTGACCGCTGTGATACGGTAGTCGCCACACGCCGAATTGACTTCCGATGAAGAGCCAAGCTCCGGCCAGCGCGACCCCGGCGGCCGGGGCGTCGTTCAGATGCACGAAGACGCGCGGCGCGCCCGCTCGATTACTATCCGCTTGCGGAATGATGTAGACGTCGTTGCCATTCGTTCCCACGAAAAGATCGCCGTTCGGTGCGGCTGAAAGTTCGCGCGCCCCCGTGACCGAAGCGATTCTCTGAACCTGAAATCCCGCTGGAACGTGCAGCGCGGCGCTCGCGGCGTTCAGCGAGGCCGCCGCAACGGCGAGCACGGCGAATGCGCCAATCACTTTCAAGCGATCATCTCGCTGCAACGGCCCCGCCAGCGACCAGCGTTGCGAACGTATCGCGGAATTGCGCCGGCGCCAGGTTCGTCTGAGCGGCCAAACGTGATAACTGGGGTTCGCGCAGATCTTCCTCGCTTAGGTGGACCATGTATCGGCGCGCGACTTGATACGCGGGACTCGAAACGTTCACGGCGCGCACGCGAATGCGTCCCGTCTTAGGATCGACGATGTCCTCCAGTTGTAAGGGCACCGCATCGCCGTGCGCGAGCGCGATCAACGCACCGGAGCCTCCCGCGAGCAAGTAACGCATTGCACCGTAACCGAGCGCTCGTGCGTACTCGACATCAAATGGAATCGGGTGCGCACAGCGCAACTCGTAGCCGACGTCCTTCGTAAGGACCGTCGTCGAAATGCCGAGCTCGGAGCAACGCTTGCGCACCGCATCGCGCAACACCGTTCCGAGCGGCACATCAGCGAGGCGGACGTTTCCGTACGCATCGCGCGTCACGCCGGCCAAACCTGAGAGCGCCCCAGGCGACAGATGTTCAGCGATGCCCTCGGCGACGACAGCCACGCCATGGTTGTACCCGGTCGCCTTGCGCTTGATTATCGCCGCGACGATCGTATCGACGACGGGTTCGAGCTCCAGTTCTGCCGCCCCGAACTCTTCCGAAATCACCGCCAGTACGGCACCGGCTGACGAACACATGCCAACCGCAAGCGAGCCGGACTTTCTTCCCATGCTCACGACCAGATACCAGCGCTGGGCGGTGCGCGCGTCTTCGACGAGGCTCGCAACAACGGCGCTCCCGACGGCACGCGCCGTCTCGAAACCGAAGGTCGGCGCGTCATCCGGAAGCGGAAGATCGTTGTCGATCGTCTTCGGAACCGTAACGACGCCAACTCGATTGCCAGTCGATCCCGCAATCTTTGAGGCGCCGAAGGTCGTATCGTCGCCGCCGATTGCGAGCAAGTACCGCACGCCCAAACGCTCGAGCACATCAACGCAATTCTTTAGTGATCGTTCGTCTTTGGCGGGATTCGTGCGCGAAGTTCGCAGGATCGATCCGCCGGTCGTCTGAATGCGCGCGACGCCTTCAGGGTTTAGTTCCACGACCTGAGAGGCGTCGCCGCGTACGAGATGTTGGTAGCCGTCGAGAATTCCCACCGTGCGTAACCCGTTTCGCGCGGCTTCAATCGTCGCCGCGGCGATCACCGCGTTGATTCCCGGCGCCGGACCTCCACCGACGAGGATGCCGAGTGCTTCGTTATCCATGCGGCAAGGTTATGCGCACTTCAGAACAACTCTTTTGGCACGATGCGCGAGCGCTACGACGCGATATTGTGCGATCTCTTCGGAACGCTGGTCGACGGCCACGGCGCTCCGCTCGGCGGCGCGCAGCAATTCGTTGAACGATTGTTGCCGGCGCGATGGGCGATCGTCACGTCGTGCAGCCGCTCGCTGGCGGATCGGCTCTTACGGCGCGCTCGCCTGCCCGCACCACCAGTTCTGGTCAGCGCTGACGATGTGTCGCGAATGAAACCGAGCCCGGACGGGTACTTACGCGCCGCTGAACTGCTCGACGTCCCTGCCCAGCACTGTTTAGTGGTTGAGGACAGTTCATCGGGCATCCGAGCCGCACGAGCGGCCGGCATGGGCGTGATCGCGATCAGTCACACCGGCAAGGCGCATTCGCCAGCGGACAAAACGATCGCCAACCTCACAAAAATTCAGCTCGAGGTCAACGAGAAACGCGAAATCGCTTTGCTTACAGTGGGCGAATAGCGGCGAGCCGCACGCCGTCGGAAGCTTGAGCCTCGAACTGCTTGAAATTCTCCGCGAACAGACCCGCAAGGCGCGCTGCGGTCGCATCGTACGCCGCCTTGTCGCTCCAAGAGTTGCGCGGGTTAAGCACTTCGTTCGGAACTTCAGGCACTGACGCCGGAATATGCAGCCCAAAGAATGGCTCGCTTTCAAAGGCGACATCGTTGAGCTTGCCTTCGAGCGCCGCGTTGACCATCGCGCGTGTGTGCCCAATCGACATCCGCTTTCCAACACCGTACGATCCGCCGCTCCACCCCGTGTTTACGAGCCAGCAATCGACGGCATGCCGATCGATGCGCTCCCCGAGAAGCTTCGCGTACACCGTCGGATGATGCACCATGAACGGCGCACCGAAACACGTCGAGAAAGTGGCTTGCGGTTCTGTGATACCGCGCTCTGTTCCGGCAACCTTCGCGGTATAGCCGGAAAGAAAGTGGTACATCGCTTGATCGCGCGTGAGTTTTGCGATCGGGGGCAAGACGCCGAAGGCGTCCGCGGTCAACATGATGATCGTGCGCGGATGTCCCGCCTTTGAACCGGGAACGATGTTGCCGATGAACTCAATCGGATAACCGGAACGGGTGTTTTCCGTCTTCGCCTGAGAATCGAGGTCGAGCCGCCGTGTGTTCGGATCGTAAACGACGTTTTCGAGCACCGTCCCGAAGCGATGGGACGCCGCCCAGATTTCCGGCTCCGCCGTCTTCGAAAGGCGAATGACTTTCGCGTAACAACCGCCCTCGAAGTTGAAGACGCCGTCTTGCGACCAACCGTGCTCGTCATCGCCGATAAGCGGGCGCCGTGAATCGGCGGAAAGCGTCGTCTTCCCCGTTCCGGAAAGCCCGAAGAAGATCGCAACGTCGCCGTCCCGGCCGACGTTCGCGGAGCAATGCATGGGAAGCACATCGCGCAACGGCATCAGGTAATTCATGACCGTGAAGACCGACTTCTTGATCTCGCCCGCGTAGCGTGTTCCGCCGATCAAAATCATCCGCTTCGCAAAGTTGACGAGGATAAACGTCGCCGAATTCGTCTGGTCGCGCTCCGGCTGAGCTTGAAACTGCGCGGCGTCAACGACGGTGAAATCGGGTTCAAACGATGGGTCGACAGCCTGCACTGAGCTTGTCGAAGTGCGATCTCGGAACGATGAACAGATCGCGCGCAAAGAGATTTTGCCAAGCAAGTTCGGTGAGCGACGCGCACCGATAAACGGTACCGCTCATCCGGCGCCGACGTAGCAATCTAAAGAATAGACGTCGCGCTCCGAAAGATAGGCTGCAACACGATCGTACAACGCATCGAATGCTGCGGGTTCGATCGGACGATTCGTTTTGCCCCAGGCGATGTTCGCTTCGCTTGATGGTTCGCGTACGAAGAATTTATCGTTCGGTGAACGCCCGGTGTGCTCTCCGGTATCGACGAGCAGCTGACCATCGGCACCCAAGACGCCTTCGCCGCGAGCGAGCGCGTGCTCGTAGAGTTCTGCCGGCGAAAGATTTTCAAAGGCGCGAGCCGCCTTGATTTGAGGTGAAACCGTCAGCATCCTAAGGCATCCTCCGAAACCTGCAATTGCAACCATTTTAGGTGACTGAAAAGGTGACGCCTGCAGGAGCAGGCGTCCATCCAGTGTCCTGTAAACTACGCCGCGTGTCAAGGCGAAAAGTAACGCCGCAGCTTGCGCTGTCGCTCGTTTTCGCGCTCTTTTGCATTACCGCTCCGCTTTGGCCGCTCCGTGCAGCGCCTGAAGGCGGAATGTATGCACGCGGACGCTTCGATGGAATCACGGATGTACCGGGCGTGCGAGTCGCACATCTGACAAAGATCGAAGGAACCGATATCCGCACCGGCGCGACGGCGATTTTGCCGGACGCCGATCCTTGGAATGTCAAAGTCGCGGCAGCAACCGAAGCCTACAACGGTAATGGCGAGATGACGGGCACCCATTGGGTCGATGAAGCCGGCTATCTCGAAACGCCGATCGTGCTCACTGACACGCTCGATGTCGGACTTGCGGATGACGGCGTCGTCACTTGGATGATGCAGCGGTATCCGCAAATCGGCATCGGTGACGATGTTCCGCTTCCAGTCGTCGCTGAGTGCGACGATCAATCGCTGAACGACATCCGCGGGCGCCACGTCAGCTCGCAATGATGTCGCGGCACTACATGGAACGGCCAAAAGCGGACAGTTTGCGCGCGGCAGCGTCGGCGCAGGAACCGGCATGCGAGCATTCGGCTTTAAAGCCGGCATCGGTTCGGCATCGCGTGTGCTTCCCGCGAATCTGGGAGGCTATGTCGTCGGCGTTCTCGTCAACGACAACACCGGTTCATCGCGCGCGCCTTGCTTACGATCGACGGCGTTCATGTTGGCCGCATCTCGCAGCACGAGTACCTTCCCATTTTTCCGAAGCGCGCGGGTGCCATCAAATCCGCGCGGGACGGCAGAGTGACGGCAGCATCATCGTCGTTGTCGCAACGAACGCGCCGCTCGACCATCGGCAACTTGCATGCACTTGCGAAACGCGTCTCGCTCGGAATGGGGCGCGTAGGTTTGACGTCAACGTCGGCAGCGGCGATCTCTTCATCGCGTTCAGCACACGGATATTTGTACAAGCGTGACGGCGGACTATAACATTTTGCCGCCGGCTGGCCAGACCGCTCGAAGACGTCGATACGCTCGACGCCCTTTATGGAGCTACCGTGGAAGCGACCGAATATGCGATCTACGATGCCCTCTTTTCAGCACGAACGTTGACGGGTCGTCAGGGAGTGACGTTTTACGGATTGCCGGTCAGATCGCGTGCTCGACATTATTCGGGCAACGTCGGCAACTTCGAAAGCGGGCTGCAATGACGATCAAGACTCGGCGTCGTCGGGCACTTCAGCTTGGCGGTGAGCGATCCGGAACGCAGTGCGCGATTCTGGACCGACCACTTCGATCTTAAGGAAGACTTCCGGTTCACGGACGGGATCGCCGTCAGCAACGATGCGATCACGATCGCCCTATATAAAGGAAGGCCCGCTCCTGACGCTCTGGAGCACATGTCGTTTCACCTGAAGGACATGGCCGAGCTGCGAGCAGCGCTTCAGGCGCTCAAGCGTGCGGGTGTCGAGCTCGAGGATCCTGGTGACGAAATCGGACCCGAAGGTCCGGGATCACCTCACATGGGTCTCTGGTTTCACGACCCGGACGGCTACCGGTGGGAGCTATCGGTCCAAAACGGAGCGCTCGAAAAAAGCTAGGCGTCGATGTCTTTCTCGCCTCATGGCGCCGTCGTCACTAAAGATCACCTTACAGCGTGCCTCCGACATGACAGTTCTTTTAGTTGAATTTGGAACTGCGCACTCAAAAGGACCGTACGCGCGCGCCGTTTTCTCATTTGTGCTCCACCAATCGTTCCACGCCTTCTGTGCTTCGAGCGGCGTGCGCAACTGATTTACGGCTGTGAGCTCGTGGTGCGTCAAGAGAAAGAGCGAATAGTCGGAGGCGCTCGGCTGGTCGGAGTCAGGCAACGTGAAAAGTTGAATCAAAATCGGGACGGCGCGCAGTGATCGAGTTTCTCCTATCGCTAGAATAGCATCGCCGCGGTCGAACGCGGTGGCCCCATGCCGAGCCAATTCATTCAGCACTGGAAGCTCTCTTTCTCCGCCGAGCAAACCTAGACCAAAGATCGCCATCCGCTGGACGTCGTGATTTTGATCGCCGGTAAGCCTTTCAAATAAAGATACATACGACGTATCGCCCATCTTGGCAAGCGCATCTAACGCCTCCCAGCGATGCGTTTGAAACGAGATATCAGTTGGTTTATCGGGTGATGCTGCTTGACGCGCCAAGATGTCGCGAGATTCGCGCGTGTTGAGGTGCGACAGCGCAACAATCGCCCAGTCCGCAAACGACGTGTTGTTTTGCTCAAGCCATGAGCCAAAGAGCGGCTCCATGCCTTTAACGGGATACGCCATCATGCCTTGAGCCAGCGAAAGCTGGAGGCGCGACGCCTGATCCTGCGCCTTTCTCCAGGCGTCGATTATGCGGCGCAGCTTGTCGATGTCTACGTCCGGGGGATACGACGGCGTCGGCATCGGAGAGGCGACACGTTGGGCGAGTTTTTGTTCGATCCGCAATAGCTTGCGGTCATTGGCCGGGAGTTCTTTAAGCGTCTCACTTAAGCGGACCGTCTGCGAGTGCTTCAAGTCAAAATAGGCCTGCGGCGTGCCTACCGCCGATGCCGGAAGCTTTGGTCCGTAAGGAATTTTTTTCTCAAGCAGCACACGATAGGTGCCCGCATGCGTAATTCGAAAATCGCCTTCGAGAACGTATCGACGCGTAAGGCTTGCTCCGGGGCCGATCTCAAACGGCAGTTCGGAGAGGCACCCGCAGGTCATGGCGAGCCCGGTGCCGGAGCCGCAGCGGATATGCTCTTGATTGCTAGGGTCCGCCTGCGGAATCTGAATCGTCACTTCTTTAGCGCCACAGCACGCCGTTCCCATATCAACACGCATTGCCTCCCGGGAGTGATTCGTAACCCGGACCTCCACCCACACGGGCTCGCCGACTAAGGCGGTGTGCGAGGAGAGCGACATTTGTACATCAAGATGCGCACTATCTTGCGGCGATGCGGCCGCAGTCATCAAGAAGCCGAAAACGACAACGAGCGTGCGCATACAGAAATGGCGTGCCGCCGAAGTCATGAGCTAGCCGCATAACGCATAAGGCGAAAACGACTGCGCCTGGCCGTCAGTGACGGAAGCTGTCGCGTGATGCGAGGGGCGTTAGGCGATCAGTTCGCGTTCGGTCAAAATGCGGCGCGGATCGATCAGGTGCTTGTTGAGTCCGAGTTTTTCGGCGGGCACGCCGAGCGCAAACGCAACCAATTGCGGAAGATGGAACGTTGGCAGATCCGTTCTTCCCCAGCGCGCCGCCGCATCGGCTTGATAGCCGTCGAGCGCAAGGTGGCACAGTGGACACGGCGTTAAAACAACTTCGGCGCCTTTATCTTTCGCGATGCGCATGTTCTGCCCGACCATCGACGCGGCGGTGCCTTCCTTTTCTAGTTGGATATGGAAGCCGCAGCAGCGCGTCTTGCCGGCATAGTCGATTGCCTCTCCGCCGATGGCTTCGATCACGTCTTCAAGCGAATGCGGATTGCGCGCTGACTCCCAGCCATTGACCGATTCGGGACGAATGATGTGACAGCCGTAGAACGGCGCCACGCGCAACCCGTTGAGGGGCCGCACGACCATCGAACGCAACTTGTCGAGGCCGATGTCGTCAATCAGCAGCCAAAGTAGATGGCGCACGACGACGCCCCCGTTGTACTTCGCGCCGAATTTTCCGAGGATCGCATTGGCCGCATGCATGCGCTCTTCGGAGTCAAGCAGCTCTTTGTTGGCCGCGCGCATGTGCCCGGTGCAGGTCGAGCAGATCGTAATAACATCGTCGAGCCCGAGGGCTTCTGCTTGCGCGTAGGTACGAGCATTGAGCACGCGAGCGATGTCGCGATTCGTATCGTTGACGACCGAGGCGCCGCAACAGGATGCGGCCGTCAATTCAATGAGCTCGATGCCGAGCTTATCGGCGAGCAGCATGGTCGAGTTGAAGAGCTCCTTGCACGACTCCTTAGCGACGCAGCCGGGGAAGAAGCCGTATTTACGCATCTCGGCGGAGCGCGTGCGGCGATGCGCGTCGCGGACTTGCTGTTCAGGAAGTAAAGCGGTTGTCAAGATACCGGTACCTCGAGCGATTCGAAAATGGTACGCACTTCATCGATTTTCGGAATGGGCCGCAAGAAGAACGGCGGCATCTTGCCTTTGGCCGCCATGCGCAGCGCGAGCGGCGTGATCTTGATTAAGCCGCGGATATTGAATCGTCCGACGGTGCCCTGAATGACTTCCGTCTCTGCGAGCATGCCGGTTTGGCGAATCGTCTTGTTCACGACGAGCGCATGCCTTGGCCCGGGCGCGTTCATATGCACGCGTTCTTGAACCGTCCGCCGCTTGACGTCCACGATGCGATCGTGCGGCTCGACATGCTTCGGACAATACGAGCAGGCGTAGCAGTGCGCACAAAGCCAGAGGTAATCGTCGTTGATCTGCGCGAGCCGCTCGTTGGTCTGCCCATCGCGGACATCTTCGATGAAGCGGTAAGCATATGCGATCGCCGCCGGGCCTGCAAAGGCTGGATCGACGCTCACGACCGGACAGAGCGCGTAGCACGTCGCGCACATCACGCAGTTTGCCGCCTCGACCAGCTTCTTCATGTCTTCCGGGCTGACGCGGCGCTCGCGTTCGTGATCTTCATCGCGATCGGCCGGCTGCAGATAGGGTTTCAGCCGCGTGTACTTGTCCCAGAACGGATCCATGTGCACGACGAGATCCTTCATCGGCTGAAAGTTCGGCATCGGATCGACGTGAATCGAGCCGTCCGAACGCAACACCGTGTTGCACGGCGTCTTGCACGCCAGACCCGTCACGCCGTTAATGTTCATCGAACAGGAGCCGCAAATCGCCGAACGGCACGAGCGGCGGAAGGTAATCGAGCCGTCAACCTCTGCCTTCGCCGTTTCAAGGGCGTCGAGAACGGTAGTCGTCTCAGGGATATCAAGTTCGACCCGATCGCGGTGCGGAACGTCGTCCGTCGCTTGATCGAAGCGGAATATATCGAGCGTTATTCGGGCCATCTTAATACGTTCGCACCTCGGGTCGCCATTTCGTAAAGGTCACCTTACGAGTGTAGTCGAGTCGAGGGTCGCCCTCGGTTCGCCAAACGAGCGTATGGACGAGCCATTTTTCGTCGTCGCGCTCCGGATAGTCGGTGCGCGCTTGTGCGCCGCGTGACTCCGTTCGCGCCAGTGCGCCGTGCACGACGCATTGCGCGGCTTCGATCAGAAACTCCGTTTCGAGCGTTCCGACGAGGTCCGTATTAAACGTCTTCGATTTATCCATGACGGTGACGTGCTTGATCGCTTCGCGCACTTCACGGATGTCGTCGCACGCTTTGCGAAGCTGCGCTTCGTTGCGGAAGATGAAGGCGTTTTCCGACATCGTCGCGTTGAGCCGTTTTCGGATTTGCGGCGCGCGCTCGCCCTCTTTGCGCGCCAGCATCTGGCCGATCCGGTCCTGCTTCCGCTTTAAGCGTTCGCTCCGACGGACGAACGGCGCCGTTACTCTTGAGGTATTCGGTTGCGTTCTGCGCCGCCCGCGAGCCGAAGACGATCGTTTCAAGCAAGGAATTTCCGCCCAGCCGGTTTGCACCGTGCACCGAAACGCACGCCGTTTCTCCGGCGGCATACACGCCGTCAATGCGCGTCTTGCCCCAGATGTCGGTTTCAATGCCGCCCATCGTATAGTGCATCCCGGGAAGGATTGGAATCGGCTCCTTCATCGCATCTTTGCCGGTCGCGTCGAGCGCCAGCTCTCGGATCTGCGGCAATCGCTCCAGGATTTTTTCGCGGCCGAGGTGACGCAGATCGAGCAGCACGCAACCATCGATGCCGCGACCTTGCGTGATCTCGGTCCACTCCGCGCGCGACACGACATCACGTGAGGCGAGCTCACCTTTTGTGGGCGCGTACTTGAACATAAAGCGTTCGCCATCGGCGTTCAGAAGGTAGGCGCCTTCGCCGCGTGCCGCCTCTGAAAGCAAAACACCGTTCTCTTTGAGCGACGTCGGATGGAATTGAACGAATTCCATGTCCATGATCGGTAGGCCGGCACGAAACGCAATTCCAAGGCCATCGGCGGTCGAGGAATAGCCATTTGTCGTCTTGGCATACATTCGCCCGGCACCCCCGGTCGCGAAGATCGTCGCCCCGGCGGTGATCAATTCAAGCTCGCCGGTGCGCATGTTGAGGGCAACAACGCCGCTGCCGACACCATCTTCAACGCAAAGCGCCGTGCAGAAGTATTCTTCGTAAACCTTGACGCCGAAACGCTCGAGTTGCTCCCACAATGTATGCAGGATGACGAGACCGGTCACATCGGCGGAGTAGCACGTGCGCGGCGAACCCGCGCCGCCGAACGGGCGCTGCGCAAGCCTCCCGTCTGGAACCCGGGAGAAGATGCAGCCGCGATGTTCCAGCCAGATGATCTGCCGCGCGGCATCGTCGCACATCGCTTCGATCGCATCCTGGTCCCCAAGGTAGTCCGAGCCCTTAACGCAATCGAAGGCATGGCTTTCGGGCGTGTCGTCGGCTGCATTTCCCAACGCAGCATTGATCCCGCCCTGCGCAGCGCCGGAATGGCTGCGCACGGGATGCAGTTTTGAGACGATCGCAACGTCGGCGCCCCGCTCGGCTGCTTCCACGGCCGCGCGCATGCCGGCCAAGCCGCCGCCGATGACGACTACGTCATGTTTGATCAAAGGATGCGCCTTTCGATTTTTTCCGTGGCCCTCTCTTTTATACGCTGCGCAGAGCGCCGGCCCCACTACCTCAGTAGTAGTGGCCTGGCCGATGCGAAGCATCGCGGCAAACGCGTCGAAAGAGAGTCGCCGATGACGCGCTCCTGGGCGGTTGTAGCGGCCGGGGATATGATGTTGCCCAAGTGAGCAACTCTTTCGTCCACCTTCACGTCCATAGCGAATACTCGCTGCTCGACGGGGCGTGCCGCATCGGCGATCTCGCTCGCCGCGTTGCAGAGCATGGAGCGCCGGCGGTTGCACTTACCGATCACGGCGTCATGTTCGGCGCTATGGAATTCTATTACGCCGCCAAGCAGTACGGCCTAAATCCGATCATCGGATGTGAAGCGTACGTTGCGCCGCGCGGCCGCTTCGATCGTTCGATCCGCGAAGAAGCACACGTTACGCTGCTCGCGGCGGATCACGGCGGATACCGCAACCTCGTGCGGCTCGTTTCGAAAGCTTCGCTTGAAAGCCATTATTACAAGCCGCGGATCGATCTCGAGCTTCTCGCCGAACATCAAAGCGGCTTGATCGCGCTTTCGGGCTGCATGTCCGGCATGGTCGCGGCACCGCTGCTCAAAGGCGATCACGAGAAAGCGCGCGCTGCGGCCAAGACCTATTCCGAAATCTTCGGCGATCGTTTTTATCTTGAAATCATGCGCCACGGGATGCCGGAAGAACAGTTGATCAACGAAGGCATCCTGCGGATTGCGCAAGAGCTCAACGTGCCGATCGTCGCGACGAACGACTCGCACTATTTGAACCGCGCCGATGCGCCGGCGCATGACGTTCTGCTCTGTATCGGTACGGGCAAGACGATCTCTGACGAGAACCGGATGAAGTTTTACTCCGACGAGTTCTACGTCAAATCGCCTGAAGAGATGCGCGAACTCTTCGCCGATCTGCCGGAAGCATGCGACAACACGCTCGCGATTGCGCAACGCGTCGATTTACGCTTTCCTGAGCGGCTCTACCGGCTGCCCGAATATGCTGTGCCGCCGAATGGAAGCGGCGCGGCGACGCCTGAACGTTATTTGCGGCACCTCTGCGAAGAGGGTTTGATCGCCCGCTACGGCGCGGCGCGCGCCGCAACGGATTTGGCGCTACGAGAACGGCTCGAGCACGAACTCGACGTGATTACGACGATGGGCTATGCGTCGTACTTCCTGATCGTCTGGGATTTCATCAAGTTCGCGCGCGACAACGACATCCCGGTCGGGCCTGGTCGCGGCTCCGCAGTCGGCTCGGTCGTCAGCTATGTGCTCGGTATTACCGACCTCGATCCGCTCAAATTCAATCTGCTCTTCGAGCGTTTCTTGAACGCCGATCGCATCTCGATGCCGGACATCGATACGGATTTCTGCGTCGAGCGCCGCGGTGAAGTGATCAGGTATGTTGCCGAAAAGTACGGAGCGGATCGCGTCGCACAAATCGTCACCTTCGGAACGATGAAAACGCGTGCCGCGGTACGCGATGCTGGGCGCGCGCTGGGAGTGCCGCTGCCTGACGTCGACCGCGTCGCGAAGTTGATCCCAGCCGGCCCGGGCGCGCTTTCAATCGGAACGGCGCTCGATCAGATTTCCGATCTGCGCTCGATGTATAACCGCTCGCCCGAGGTTCGCAAGCTGCTCGATACGGCAAAGGCAATCGAAGGACTGGTGCGCCATGCCTCAACGCACGCAGCGGGGGTTGTTATTTCAGCGGACCCGCTCGTCGACCACTCGCCGCTGATCAAACTTGCGGAAGGTGAAGTTAACACCCAGTACTCGATGGGCTGGATCGAGCGCATCGGCCTATTGAAGATGGACTTTCTCGGTTTGCGCAATCTGACCGTCATGAAGAGTGCTGTCGATGAGATCCGCCGCACCGTCGATGCGCAATTCGATCTCGCGCATCTCCCCGATGACGATCCGAAGACGTTCGAGATGCTCGGACGTGGCGAGACGATGGGCGTCTTCCAATTGGAATCCGAGGGCATGAAACGTGTTTGCGCTGAATTGCGGCCGTCCGGTCTGGACGATATCATTGCGCTCGTAGCGCTCTACCGGCCGGGGCCAATGGAACTGATTCCGCGCTTCATCAGCAATAAATTCGGACGCACGAAACCGGAATATCTGCACCCCAAATTGGAGCCGATCCTCAGCGATACGTACTCCATCCCGATCTACCAAGAACAGATCATGCAGATCGCGCGAGATTTCGCCGGCTTCACCATGGCCGAGGCGGACCAATTGCGTGATGTCATGGGGAAGAAGAAGAAAGAGAAGGTGCCTGAGTACCGCAAGAAATTCGTTGAAGGCGCGATCGCGACATCCGAGGTCTCGCGAACGCTCGCGGAACGAGTCTTCGCGTTCGTCGAGCCCTTCGCAGGCTACGGTTTCCCGAAAGGCCACGCCGCCGCGTATGCGTGGATTGCCTACCAGACCGCCTATTTAAAGGCCAACTATCCGCTACCGTATTTTGCCGCCTTGATGACCTCGGTTCGCGATAGAACGGAGAAACTGGTCGAGTATATCGACGAGGCGAAGAGTATGGGCATCCCGGTGCTTGCGCCGGATATCAACGAGTCGCTCGTCGATTTTGCGGTGGTCGACAACCAGATTCGTTTCGGTTTGGCTGCGATTCGGGGCGTCGGCGAAAACGCCGTCGCATCGATCTTGGAGGCGCGAGAGCAAGGCGGCCCGTTCACCGACATCTTCGATTTTGCGCGGCGCGTCGATACGCGGGCCGTGAATCGGCGCGTCTTCGAATCGCTCGTGAAAGCGGGCGCGCTCGATGCACTCCCGGGGAATCGCGCGGCACTTCTCGACTCGATCGACATCGCGTTGGAGCTCGGCGCAAGCGCATCGCGAGATGCCGAGCGCGGCCAAGCGTCGCTCTTCGGTGAACAAAACCAAGACCTCAGCGGTCTCATACCGCGTCTGCGGCCGAGTCCGCCTCCGACGACGCTGGAAATGCTCACGTGGGAGAAGGAAACGCTTGGCGTTTTTATCTCCGGACATCCGCTGGCCGATGTTGCCGACGCACTCGCCCAAACGCGTGCGATCCCGATCAAAGAAGTGCGCAACAGTGCCGACGACGAGTTCGTCACTGTCGCCGGCATGGTGATGAACGTGCGCCGCTCGTTAACGAAATCGCAACAGCAAATCTTGATTGCGACGATCGAGGATCTGAGCACCAGCATCGAAGTCGTGCTCTTCTCGAAACAATATCCGCTCTTCCAAGCGCACTTCGTTCCCGATAATATCTTGGTGATTCGCGGCCGGGTACGCTTGCGAGAACGGCCCGGCGCGACGCCTGGCGCCGAGCCGCTGATCGAGTATTCCGTTACGGCAAATGAGGTTTCGCCTTTCGCCAGACCGATTCACAATCGCGAGCCATCGGGCTGGCACGTTGTGGCGGAAAATCGCGAACAGATCGATCGCTTAGCGCACCTCGCCGACGAGTGGCCCGGTACCGTGCCGGTCGTAATTCACGCCGGGAGCGCTTCCCAGCGAATGGCGCGTTCCGTTTCGTCCAGTCATCTGGTCAAACGCGAGCTCGACCGCATCTTCGGCGCAGCGAACGTGCGTGAGTCAGCGCCCTAAGTAGGTATGCTGACGCACGGCTCCCGTCACCGTTCTCCACCCACGCTTCTATCGCGCTTCAGCGTTGCTCTTCGGTCACAATGCCCGCGGGATTGCTCCCTCGTCGCGCCTCGAATCGCAAAAAAATCGTAGGTGGATAACGGCAACAGAGCCATGCGCCAGCATACGAAGCTTCTGGCAGTCGACCTCGACGGAACGCTGATCGGGCGCGATTTGCAGATACGGCCGCGCGTTCGGCAAGCGATTGAAGCCGCAAGAGCACGCGGTATCGCCGGTTGCATCGTCACCGGCCGGATGTTTCAAGCGACGCTACCGTATGCGCGTCAACTCGAATTCGAGCAGCCGATCATCTGCTATCAGGGTGCGGCGATCGTCGACCCCAGTTCCGATGAGGTTCTTCAGCACATCGCGGTCCAGAACTCGCTCGTGCTCGAGATTTCGAAGCGCGTGCTGGAAGACGGCATGCACTTACAGCTTTACGCGAACGATCAGTTTTACGTGCAAGACGAAAACGAGTTCTCGGAGCTGTATGCCTCTCTCTCGGGCGTTCGCCCAATCCGCGTTCAGTCGCTATTGGAAGAATTTCGTTTTAACGATGCAACGAAGATGGTCGTCATCGATCGTCCCGAGCGTGCGCAAGCGTACGCCGAAACGTTGCGGTCGGTCTTCGGCAATCTGGTCTATATCACGCGCAGTTTTCCCGAGTTCATCGAGATCTTAAATCCATCGGTTGACAAAGGACAGGCGCTGCATTTTGTCGCTGCTCGCGCCGGTGTTGCGGCGCAGGACGTCACTGCGATCGGCGACTCCTGGAACGACGTGCCGCTGCTGCGCGCCGCCGGCTTTGGAATCGCTATGTCGTCGTCCCCGGCGGAGTTGCTCGAAGTCGCAGATGCGGTCGTAGCGGATGTCGCGCACGATGGCGTCGCTGAGGCGATCGAACGGTACGTGATCGCATGACGGGTTATCGCACGCGCAAGAACATCGTCGCGCGAATGCGGCCATTCTCGATTCTGATCGTCCTTACTCTGGTTGCGCTTGCCGTCGCGGCCTACTATGGGGCGCAGTGGCCAGGCTTTCACGCGCGACACATCGCCGTCACGGGGACGAACGTCGTTTCAAAGCAGGAGGTGCTCGAGCGGGCTGCCCTCGATCCGCAACGCAACATCTGGCTACAAAATACGGGCGCGGCTGCGGCGCGCATCGGTGCGATTCCGTATGTCCACACCGTGCAGATTCGTCGCCGGCTGCCGGCCGACGTAACGATCGTCGTCCAAGAGCGCAAACCGTTTGCGATCGTGACGGATGGGACGTCGCGCGTCCTGGTTGACGGCGACCTTCACGTCTTGGAGCTCGGCCCCGTGCGCACGGATCTGCCGCTCCTGCAGGCAACGGTCGCGGATGCAGCGGTCGGAAAGAAGTTCACTTCCGCGCCGCTCGCGCAATTAGCACGGGATTGCAAAGCGTTGCTCCACGCCTCCGTCCCCGTCGCATTTCTTCATCTCGATCGCCTGGGAAATCTCAACGCACGATTGTGGTCCGGCGTTCTCGTTGAGTTCGGCGACGACAGCGACATCGTTCTCAAAGCACGACTCGTTAATCCGGTGCTCGCGCAAGTACCGCAAAACGGGCGAAAGGTTCGTGCGCTCGATCTGCGGGCTGCAAAGACGCCGGTCGTCGTTTTTGTGCGCTAAGAGACACGTTCATCCACAGCGTCCACAATGCGTTCACAGGCTTATCCTCAAGGACCGCGCCGCCGCCTCCGAGGAAAGGGCGGCCGATGGCACGGCAAGTACTCTACAATTTGTAGTAAGCATCGGAAGTGACACAAGATATGGACGCGCAGGCGGTGCTCTTTTGAGCGTCGCGGCATCGTCTGTCTTGACGGAGCCGCCTTGCCGATGAGACATGACACCGTGGCCGGGCTCGACATCGGAACAACCAAGACGTGCACTGTCGTCGCGGCCGAAGGTCCGAACGGCCTCGAAATCCTCGGCGTGGGAGAAGCGCCTTCCCTTGGCATGCGCAAAGGCGTCGTTACCGATCTCGAAGAGACGATCAAATCGATCGAAGCGGCGACCGAAAAGGCCGAGCGAATGGCGGGCGTCCACATTTCCGACGTCTATGTCGCCATTACCGGGGAGCACATTCGCAGCACGAACAACCGCGGTGTCGTTGCCGTCACCGGGTCCGAGCGGGAAGTCGTGCCCCAAGACGTGCGGCGGGTCGTCGACGCTTCGAAAATCATCAATCTTCCCGCCGATCGTCAAATCGTCCACGCATTGCCGCGTCAATTTACCGTCGACGGACAGGATGGCGTCGCCGACCCCGTTGGAATGGCGGGCGGCCGGTTGGAGGTCGACACACACATCGTCACCGGCGGCACATCTTTTATCACGAATGTTCTCAAATGCGTGCATCGCGCCGGCTTGGAGGCGGCCGGCCTCGTCGTTGAACCGCTGGCATCGTCGGCCGCAACGCTGCTGGAAGAAGAGAAGCAGGTCGGCGTTGTTCTGCTCGACATCGGTGGGGGCACGACCGACATCGCAGTGTACAGCAATGGCGGGGCGATCTACACGTCGACGATTCCGGTCGGCGGAAATATTCTCACAAACGATATCGCGCTCGGCTTGAAAACGACGACCGCGCAAGCCGAACAGATCAAACGCGCCTACGGCGCGGGGACGATTCCGGATGAACCGGCACACACATTCGTCGCGCAAACGCTTGACGGACGAAGCGAACGCGAGGTCTCGACGGTCCAGTTGCGCCAAATCGTCGTGCCTCGCGTTCAAGAGACATTCCGGCTCGCGAAAACAAAGATCATCGACAATGTGCCGCGCGATCTGATCTTGGGTGAGCTCGTGCTTACCGGGGGCGGCGCGCACTTGCGCGGGATCGAGGCATTGGCAGAGGAGGCGTTCGGTCTTCCGGTGCGAGTTGGAGCGCCCAAATCGCTCTCTGGGCTGACCGAAGCGCTCGCGCAGCCGGAGTACGCAACGGCAATCGGCCTCGTTTTGTTCGGACCCGGCGACGGCGGCGCACTCAACGGACACTACAGCCGTCGCGGAACGACGGTCTTTCGTAAGCTCGGCCGATGGTTCGGCGATCTTTGGAATTAGGCTCGCTATGCGTAAATCAAAAAAACCGCACGTTTCTAAGGAGGCCCTCACAGCGATGTCAGAAGCGAAACGTTATGTCCCCGAGCACGCAGCCACGATCAAGGTCGTTGGAGTCGGCGGCGGGGGTTGCAATGCGATCAACCGGATGATCGAAGCTGGGCTGTCCGGCGTAGAGTTCTTTGCCGTTAACTCCGACGTACAAGCCTTACGAGCGTCGATGACTGAGAACACGGTTCATATCGGCGCGGGTTTGACGCGCGGTTTGGGCGCCGGTGCGAATCCGAATCTTGGCCGGGAAGCCGCCGATGAGTCACGCGAAGATCTAGCGATGATGCTCGACGGAGCCGACATGATCTTCATGACCGCGGGAATGGGCGGCGGGACGGGAACCGGAGCGGCGCCCGTCATCGCGGAGCTCGCGCGTGATTCCGGCGCCCTCTCCGTTGCGGTCGTCACGAAGCCGTTTGCCTTCGAGGGCCGCAAGCGGATGCAGATCGCCGAGATGGGCATCGCCGAACTTGAGGGAAAGGTCGATACGCTGATCACGATCCCGAACGAGCGCATTCTTCAGGTGATCGAAAAGAAGACGCCGCTCAACGATGCGTTTGCATTAGCCGACGATGTACTGCGCCAAGGCATTCAAGGTATCTCGGATCTGATCACGCAGCCCGGCTTGATCAACCTCGATTTCGCCGATGTTAAGACGGTGATGGCGGAAGCGGGCAATTCGATGATGGGCATCGGTGACGGGACGGGCGAACACCGTGCGGCTGATGCCGCGCAGAAAGCGATTGCGTCGCCGTTGCTTGAGACAACGATCGACGGCGCACGCGGCGTCATTTTCAATATCACCGGCGGTCCCGATATGGCCATGTACGAGGTAAACGAAGCGGCCGAAATGATCAGCCGTGCCGTCGATTCCGACGCGCAGATCATCTTCGGCGCCTCGATCGATCCGAACATGGCCGGAAAGGTGCGCGTGACGGTTCTCGCTGCCGGTTTCGGAAGCTCGCGCCGCTATGAGGGGCGCGTCGCGTCATTCAAGTTCGACGCGCCAATCGATAAGGTTGCGCCCGTCAGCATGGACGACATCGAGGTGCCGGCCTTCCTGCGCTATCGCGGTTAGGCGACTGTGCATAAGTAAAACGACTTTGCCTTCGCGTTAAGAAACCGGCAGCGCAAGTTGCGATAATGCTGCTTGATGCGCGATGCAAGCAGTACAGCGGAAGTTGCTCTGCGGGGATGGCTTCAGCAGCGAACGCCTGAGAACCGAAGCCGTCTCGTCCATGCGCATGAGTACTTGTGCGTTCGGGCAGCCCGCAAGTTCATGCGGCCGGGCTTGGAACGATGCGATCTCGAGCAAGTGGGCGCGATCGGCCTCTTAAAGGCTTGCGACCGCTATGAGGCCGCGGTCGGAACACCGTTCGAAGCGTATGCGTGGCTTTTTGTTATCGGGGAGCTGATGCATTACGTGCGTGACTGGGAACGCCCGATTCGCCCGCCGCGCAAACTCCGGTCGCTCGAATTGAAAGTGCGGCGCGCGTATGAAGAATTGAGTGGAGCGCTCATGCGTAAGCCGACGGATGCGGAGCTTGCGAAGCATCTCCGCATCACGACAGCCGAATTGGCTGCAGCAGACGAATGCCGCAATCGCTCCACTGCAACCTCCCTTGAATCGCTTGCTCCCGCGCAAAGCGCCTTGGGGAGCGAAGCGACCATCGACGCGACGTTAGATCGCCTGCAGATCGACGCCGCCACTTCCATTCTCAACGACACCGAGCGCGCCGTGTTGTGGGGCGTCTACAACGGCGGCTTCAGCCAACTCGAAATCGCGAGGCAACTCGGTTACTCGCCGCGGCATGTTTCCCGCATGCACCGCGGCGCGCTTCGAAAGATCGCTCCGCTTTGCGCCGTGCGCTGACGTTGCCGCTTGCGATCGACATCGGCGCTACTCGCGTGCGCATCGTCTTATCGCGTTTGCGGCATGGCGCTCTTTTTATTGCAAGGCGCGCGGCGCGCGACGTGACGGACGGCACTTCAGCCGGCAACGCCATTGCAGAAGCGTGGAAGGAACTCGAAACAACTGAGCGGCGCTGCGTCTTTGCGCTCGGCACGCCGCATGCTGAACTGCGGTGCGAGCAGCTAAAGAAAGGTTGGCAAGGCACCAGCTCCGTTGCCACGTCGTCACAGGATCGGGTCCTGCGCCGGCACACGATCGACAAGAAAAAGGCGCTCCACGCCGTCGGAACCGTCGATCGCAAATTCCTTCAAAAAGTGCTAGCGATCATTGCCGATTCGGGCCTGCAGGCAATCGCGGCGGACCATGAAGCGTTTGCGCTTGCCCGCGCCTTACCGGACTACGACGTCATCATCGACATCGGGCATCGGCGCACAAGCGTGCATCGCTTTGGTTTCCCCGTTCCACGCACGCTCTCGATTTCAATCGGCGGCGCAGGCATAACGTCGCAAATTATGGACGACCTCGCGATCGACGCGCACAGCGCCGAAGCGCGAAAACGGATTCATGGCGCGACCGGCGCGGGCGAAGCAGCAGCAGATTCGCTCTTAAGGATGCTCTCGGGTGCGATTTCGTCGTGCCGACGCGATAAACCGGTTCATCGAGTCGCCCTCGTAGGGAACGGCGCTCGCCTACGCGGCCTCGCAGATGGACTGCGCGCTGCGAGCGGCTGCGAGGTTTCAATTCCCGAATCGCCGCTTTTCGGCGGCAATCCAACGAGCGGAACGGATTGGAATTTGGCCGGCGGCCTCAGCACGTGGGCCGCCTGAACGATGAAGCGCTTCGATTTTCTGCACTCGGATGTCTCTCGAAGCCCGCTTCACGGATCGAGTTATCGGAGAATCATAACGATCGCCGCTGTTGCGGGCGGCGTTACTATTGCGCTCTTTGCCGGATTGCGGATTCATACCAAACCGCCAGACGCCGTTCCTCAGTATGCTGCAATAGTCGCGCTTTCTCCGTCCCCTTTACATCACGCGCAAGTGCGGCGCACGATCGCTCGCCGCAGCAATCCAAAGCCGGCGCGGCGGCTTGTGACGATCGCGCAGCCGCTAACAGCGAGACCGCGCCGATCTCAGCACGCTCGAGACGCTCGTGAAGTTGCAGCGCCAATAGCCGTTCAAGAGCACGTTCTAGCAGTAAGCGCGGGCGGATCGCCGCATGCGATCATCGCGGTTCATGGACAGACGCGCATCGTCACGGTAGGAGACGTGGTTGACGGACGCAGGATTGCGGCGATCGGAATGGGCGGACTGCGGCTTTCCGGCATGCAGCAGCCGATCCCGGTCGGACATTGATTCGGCAACTCACTTTCGTTGTTTCGTGCCTGCTTTGCGTGGGCGTAACACAGCGAGATGCGCCGATCTCGCTCGATGTTCGCAACGCGCGCTTGAGCGACGTGATCTTCATGCTAGCAGCACAGTCGGGCGAAAACGTCATGGCGAGCTCATCGGTCGGGCGCGAACGCGTAACGCTTCGAATCGAAGATGCAAGCTTCTACACGATTCTTCGGCTGCTCGCGCGTACGCACGGTTTGCACGTCATGCGCGAAGGGAATGTCTATCTTCTTGCGCGCGCTTTGCCGGCGGTAGATGCACCCTCCCATGTTCTTCCGACGCTAAAACGAAGCGCGAATATCGATAGGCTCTTGCCGGCCGTTGTTATCGCCTCCAGTCCCCAGGACATCGCGCCGACAATCGATTCCTCGGTCGCCGTCCGATCGATCCAGCTGCAAGTCCTCAGCCCATCCTCCGTTCTTGACGCGTTGCGCGACGTGCTTCCAGCGGCGACGTACATTGCGGACGACCGCCGCAAGGAAATCGTTATCGTCGGAAATGCGAGCACGCTGGACACGGCAAGCGCGCTGCTCAAGAGCCTGGACAGTAAGAAGGAAACGGTATCGATCGAAGTGCGCCTCTTCGACATACATTTGACGCCAGGGGAGACGGATATCGCTCAAGAGCTCAGTAATGCGCCGCCATCGGGAGCCGGCCGCGCGATGTATGCGTTGATCGAGAATACGGATGCGCTCGGAAAAGATCTTCGATTTTTGAACGGCGCAGGCCGAGCAACGAGTCTAGGAAGCTGGCACGTTGCAAGCCGTCGCGACCGAACGGTTACCGTGTTGGCCGGCGACCGGTACCCGATGCTCATCGATGCAACTCGGGTACAGGGCCAACTGATTCCGATTGGAGCGGAGCTCAGCATCAGGTCAGCGCCGAACGCCACCGGCATCGCAGCGCTCGTGCAGGCGTCTTACCGGATTCCGGAACGCTTCGCGGGGCCAGCGCAGGCGCTCGTAACGCGCCAACGCGCGTTCCCCTTGCAGCTCCAGGAAAAGCAATCGATCGTGCTCGGCGGCGTCTTCAGCGATCTCGACGCCGCCTCGATCGCAAACGCGCCCTTTCTCGAGAGGCTGCCGGTGCTCGGCTCCGTATTTGCCGCGCGCCGGCGCGCACATATAAAGGATGAACTGTGCTTCATTATCACGCCGCGCTTCGTCGCGATGCGCGGTGCCGGTACGACGCAGAGCTTTAAGCAGAGGGGCCGCCGCTCACCCTAAAGCAAAGGTAGCGTCCCTGTGTTCCGCTACCTTACCGCCGGCGAATCGCACGGGCCGGCTCTCGTCGGCATCCTGGACGGGCTGCCTGCGCATCTGCCGATCGATGTTACCTCAATCAACGCTCTGCTCGCAAAGCGGCAAGGCGGTTATGGCCGTGGCGAGCGGATGCAGATTGAAGCTGACGCGATCGAGTTTCTGGCGGGCGTGCGCGGTTCAAAAACATTGGGGTCGCCCATTGCAGTCGCGATCCGAAACCGCGACTATAACAATAACCGCGCGCTGATGGATCCCTTAACCGGGACGGGACCACCGTTGACCGCACCGCGACCGGGACACGCGGACTATGCCGGCGCGATCAAGTATCGGCACGCTGATTTACGCAACGTCCTCGAGCGCGCCAGCGCGCGGGAGACGGCGATGCGCGTTGCCCTCGGCGCGATCTGCGCGCAATTGCTGAAGATACTAGGAATCGAAACGCTCTCTTACGTCGGGAGTATCGGCGATGTCAAGGCGCCCGAGCATAGCGATCCGGACCGATCTGCAATCGAGCGAAGCAGCGTCCGTTGCCCGGATCCGAATGCGACCAAACAGATGGAAGCAGCGATCGACGCAGCGACTACAGCCGGTGACACGCTGGGTGGGACGTACGTCGTGCAGATCGACGGGCTTCCCGCTGGAATCGGGTCAAATCGCCAGCCCGATACGCGCTTGGATGCGATCCTTGCCGGCGGGCTCATGGGAATGCAAACCGTCAAAGCGGTGGAAGTCGGCGCCGGCACGGCGATATCGGCCCGTGCCGGTTCGCAGGCGCACGACGCCTTCTCGGTCAGCGGCTCTGAGGTTGGACGCGTCTCGAATCGAGCGGGCGGTATCGAAGGCGGTATCTCAAACGGACAACCGGTCGTTTTGCGCGCCTACGTCAAACCGCTGGCAACGTTACAAAAGCCGCTGCAATCGGTTGACTTGCACGAGCGTTCCGCCGCACCGGCAACCGTTGTGCGCAGCGACGTCTGTGTTGTGCCGGCCGCGTCGATCGTCGGCGAGGCGATGGTTCGCCTGGCGTTGACCGGGCCTATTCTCGAGAAATACGGCGGCGATTCCCTGGATGAAACCGTGGCCAACTTCAAACAGTCGACGCGTGCAGCCGACGAATTTTTCGGTAAGCCCCGTCGGCGGAGGGGCGCTTCGCAGTAGCGCCGTGCGCAATCACCTCGCGCTCGTGGGCTTCATGGCCGCGGGTAAGTCCACGATCGGCAAACGTCTCGCACGAAAGCTGAAACTGCGCTTCGTTGACGTCGATGAAATCGTCGCGCGCGAGCATGGACCGATTGCCGACATCTTTTACGCCCACGGCGAAGGGGCGTTTCGTGAGTACGAGCACGATGTGATCGCACGCGCCGTCGAAGATAGTCCATCCGTTCTCGCACTCGGCGGCGGCGCGGCGACCTTTCCGCCAACGTTCAAACTCCTGAAGAAGCACACGTATCGGATTTTCATTAAGGTGCCGGTCGAAGTGATTGCCGGGCGCCTCGCCCACAGTCGCCGCGTGCGGCCGTTGCTTGGACCGCATCCATCGCTCCACCACATTCGAGAGCTTTACGAGAAGCGAAGCGCGAGCTACGCAAGTTCCGACCTGACCGTAACTGCGGATCATCTTCGAGCACCGCAGATCGTCGATCACATCGTCGAGTGGATGCATCGCAAGAGACTCGCTCTTTGATCCGCAACGACGATCTCGGCTATCCGATCGTCGTGGGACATACCCTTCGGAGCGAACTTCAACGGTTCTTAGGGAATCGCAACGGCGTCTTCGTCGTGGCCGATCGAAACGTCGCGTCCTTCGCGGAGCACTTCACTAGAGGAATCAAGAAAAGCGGACAGATTCAACGCTTTTCATTAGACGAGCGCGGGAAAACGCTTGAAAACGTCGAGCGCGTTTTGGATGCCTTGATCGACGCAGGAATCGAACGTTCATCGGTGATCCTCGGCGTCGGCGGCGGTCTCGCCGCGGATCTCTTTGGGTTAGCCGCCGCGCTTTGCATGCGCGGCGTTGAGTATATTGGAATTCCGACGACGCTACTGGCGATGGTTGACGCCGCCATCGGCGGTAAGACGACCGTCAATCTGATGCGCGGAAAAAATCTCGCGGGAACGATTCATCAGCCGAGCGCGGTCTTTTGCGACCTCGACGCTTTGCGAACGTTGCCGTACGCGCGCCTTCGCGAGGGCCTCGCCGAAATCGTCAAGGCCGCCATCATCGAAGGCAACCCTTTGTTCACGTTGCTGGAAGAGGTCGCCGCGCTGCCCTTTCCAAGCTGGCCGTGGAACGAGGTCGTTGAAGAAGCGATAAAAGTGAAGACCATGCACGTCGCTGACGATGCGGCCGAAGCCGGCGCTCGCGATATCCTGAACCTAGGTCACACCTTTGCGCATGCGATCGAGCGTGCGAGCCGATATCGCGTTTCGCACGGCGCCGCCGTTTCAATCGGATTGCGGGCGGCAGGCGTCGCCGCGCTCGCGATCGGTCGATTTACCCGAGTCGAGCACGGGCGGGTCCTCACGCTGCTGGCCTTACTTGGCCTGCCGCTACGAACAAGCGTCCCCGCGGAGGAGATTTTTCGGTGCCTCGGCGTTGACAAGAAGCGTGAAGGGGGGCGTCTTCAGTTCGTGCTGCCGCTGGCGATTGGTGATGTCGAACGCGGCATCGAGCTCCCCGCACGCGTGCTGCGGCGCGCGGTCGCGGCTTGCGTCACGGTCCCCTCGGCGCGAGAGTTTGTCTAGGGCAGAGGTTATGTTATAACAGGTGAGTATGTTTGGGTTTCTCCTTCCGGTCATCACAGCGTCGGCAATAGCGATTCCAACACCGCAGCCGACGCTTCCGCCGTTGATCGGCAACGTTTATTCGCGCGGCCACTGCAGCGACGGCCAGCGGACTCTCTTGCGCGTTCTGCCGATGCTCATTCGTAACGACGGCACGATTTCGAAAGCAGTCGTCGGCCTTGCCAATGTCGATTCGGCCAACGAAGCGACCACGCGCTTCGCCGTCAACCGAACGCGTCAGCTGGGGCTTCAGATCTTCAAAAACTTGGACGACGCGAAGAAGGAGCTGATGAAGCTGCACGTTCTTGCCGCCGCAAGCGCCAACCCGGAAGAATCACACCATTTTTCGAACGTTGCCGATTCCCTGGACACGGTCGTCGCACAACAGAATGCGGTTGCCGACCAACTCAACGGCTATGCCGATACCGCCGACATGAGTCTGCTCTATAGCGGCGATGAAACGGAACGCAAGATGGTTGCAGCCTCAGGACCTACCGAAAGCGTCCAGGCCCAACAGCTGCAAGCCGCAAAGGCCGCCCATCCCTCGATGGCACTAAGCGACATCGGGGCGCTGACGACGAACGTCTTTGAAGACGTTCAGACGCTGCGCGGGCAGCTTGCCCAGACTGAGGCACAAACGACGCAGCAGGTTCGCGAAGTCGTGAAGACCTGCGCGCCGAAACGCAAACCGTAAGCCGGCGCGCCGTCGAGGCGCTCCCGATACTTCGATCGTCGCGGTTCGATCTGCCGCTCACGTATGCGTGCACCGAAGACGAGATCCGCATCGGCGACGTCGTTCGCGTGCCACTCGGGAAACGTCAAACGTTTGCCTTCGTCATCTCGGTGCCGCACGAGCGTCTTGACGAACGCCCGTTGCGCCCCATCATTGAGAAGACCGCCGTGCCGCCGGCTTTTGATCGTACCGGGCTGGCGCTTGCGAAGTTCATCTCGGAGTATTATGTCTGTACGCTCGGCGAAGCGCTGTGCGCGGTCGTATTGAGCTCTGCGATTCCGCGCAATGTCGACGAGCTCGAGCGCGAACGCACGGCCCCTACGCAGGAGCGATACGCAAGCATACCGCCGCGGCTCATCAAGCTGATTTGGAGTGAACTCCCGGACCGCTTTACGCTCGGCGCTTTGCTCAGACACCCTGAAGCACGCCGATGCGGCGACCGTCGCTCGCTGCTGCGATACGTGCAAGTGCTCGAAGGGGGCGGAGCGTTGACCCGCAGACGGACATTCCTCGATCCACGCATGCACGCGTACACGGAAGCCTGGCTGCATGCGAGCGACCGGGTGGTT
Source organism: Vulcanimicrobiota bacterium (assembly GCA_963723515.1). GTDB lineage: Bacteria > Vulcanimicrobiota > Vulcanimicrobiia > Vulcanimicrobiales > Vulcanimicrobiaceae > JAFARW01. The sequence goes on along the minus strand of CAVRQT010000003.1, from coordinate 701,341 downwards.
CGCGGGCCCCGCGCCGCCAAGCTCGTTCAGTTCGTCGCCGATCAAGGCGGCGTTTGGAGAGCCGACGCACTCTTGGCTGGGTATTCACGCGCACTAATCGCGCGAGCCGTCAAGGCGGGCGCGTTGCGCCAAGTCGAACGCGCGCCGAAGAACAACATTTTCCAACGTGACGCCGCGATCGACGCCTTTACGCTGACATCGGAGCAAGCCGATGCGGTCGCCGAGATTCAGGCGCGCGCGCAGGAACGACGGTTCAGTCAAATTCTCTTGCACGGCGTTGCTGGAAGCGGCAAGACGCTGATCTACATTCGCGCCATCGAAAAGGTGATCGCGGCCGGCGGCCGCGCAATCGTTCTCGTTCCGGAGATATCGTTAACCCCGCAAACCGCGCGTCGCTTTCGCGATGCCTTCGGCGGCCGCGTGGCCGTCTTTCATTCCGCGCTCTCGGAGCGCGAACGGTACGACGCTTGGCAAGCTGCGGCGCGTGGTGATATCGACGTCGTCGTAGGCGCCCGAAGCGCTGTCTTTGCGCCGCTGGGAAACGTACGAATCCTGATCGTTGATGAAGCACACGAAAGCGCATACAAGCAAGAGAACGTTCCGCGCTACGACGCGGTCACGGTCGCCCGCAAGCGAATGCAACTTGAAAACGGGGTCCTCGTTCTGGGGAGCGCCACGCCGTCGGTTGAATCGTATGCGGCCGCTCAAGCGGGACGCTTAACGTATCTGCGCCTGCACGGACGCCCCAGTGCACAGCCGTTGCCCACCGTTCGCATCGTCGATATGGCGGCAGAAGCGGAGGGAGGCAGTCGAACGGTTCTTAGTTCTCCGTTGATCGAGGCGCTCGGTGCACGGCTCGACCGGCGCGAGAAATGCGTTTTGCTGATCAACCGTCGCGGAACGGCGCGCTTCTTGTTATGCCGCAACTGCGGCTTCGTGCCCAGCTGCAAACGGTGCGCGGTCGCATTGACGGTGCATCGCAGCGAAAGTCTATTGCGCTGCCACTACTGCGATGCGCAAGAAATGCTCTTCGAGCGGTGTCCGCAGTGTGCTGCGGCGACAACGCGCGACTTCGGAATCGGCACGGAGAAGGTCGCTTCGGAGGTGCAGCGCCTGTTCAGCGGTGCGCGCGTCGTTCGGATGGACAGCGACACGACGACGCACGTTGGCGACCATGCGCGCCTTCTGGACGAGTTCGACGGCGACGCCGACGTGCTCGTCGGCACTCAGATGGTGGCCAAGGGGCTCGACTTTCCGCAAGTGACGCTCGCGGCGGTCGTTTTAGCCGAACTTGGTCTTTACGGAAGTGATTTTCGCGGAGCGGAGCAAACCTTTGCGCTGCTCGCGCAATTATGCGGACGCAGCGGTCGAGCGCAGCCCGGCGAAGCGATCATTCAGACGTACGTACCGGAACATCCCGCGATCCGTCTGGCTGCGCAGCACGATTATGACACTTTCGCAAAACGCGAACTTGAAGAACGAAGAGCCGCCCAGTGGCCGCCGTACGTGCGGCTGATCTACGTCGGAGTGATCGGCAAGAACCGCGAGGCTGTCGTGGAGCGCGCCGATACATATGCCTCGCTCCTGCGCGCTGATGGGAACGCTGAAATCTTAGGACCGGCGCCCTTTCCGATCGCGCGGCTCAATGACGAGTGGCGTTACCGAATCGCTCTGAAGACACACCAAGCGCCCGCGCTGCGCCGCTATCTGCGCGACGCAATATTGCCGCGCGCTCACCGCGACCGGACGACGCGCACGACGATCGACGTCGATCCGTAAACCGATGGAAGGTACGATACTGGCCGCGCCCTAATTGGGGGTGCGCCGCATGCGGTAAACGATGACCAAAGAAACCTTTACGAATCTCTTCGATCCGCTAGGAATCGGACAGGCCGGGGCTGCTGTCTGGCAAGCGATGCTTTCCGATCCCGAACATCTCTTTCGTTCGCAGCAGCAACTTGCGCGCGGCTGGCTCAACATGCTAAGCGGCACCGCCGAGGCGCAAGATGAAGCTGTTGCGGAAAGAAAGCCGGCCGATAAACGCTTCGCGCATCCGGCATGGGAAGAGAATCCGGGACTGCGCGCGCTCAAAGATGCCTACTTGCTCGCGACCGACGCCGTGCTGGCAAGCATCGAAAATACGCCGGGCGCCGATCCGAAATCGATCCGGCGTGCGAAGTTCTTTGCCAAGCAGTTCGCCGATGCGATGAGCCCGAGCAACTTCGCATTTTTCAACCCCCTCGTCATTGAGGAGACGCTCCGAACCGGCGGTCAAAACCTGGCCAAAGGAATGGAAAACCTGATCGAAGACATCCGCGAGAACGCCGGCCGTCCGGCCCTCGTCAACAAGAAGGCGTTCCGCGTCGGTAAGAATGTCGCTGTGACGCCCGGCCGTGTCGTGCATCGCAACGATCTCTGCGAGCTGATCCAATACGCACCCTCAACGAAGAAGGTCCATCAAACGCCGGTCATCATCGTGCCGCCGTGGATCAACAAATACTACGTCCTCGATTTGCAACCCGAGAATAGTTTGATCAAAGCGCTCGTCGATCAAGGATTTACGACGTTTGTCATCTCTTGGCGTAATCCGGATGCGTCGATGCGCGACCTGACGATGCGGGACTATCTCGTGCGCGGGCCGCTCGAATGCGCTCGCATCAGCGCCCAGATCGCCGGCGCCGACCTGTGCAATGCCGTCGGCTACTGTATCGGCGGGACACTCTTGGCAATGCTCCTAGCCTATCTCGCGAAACGCGGTGAGCGCACGATCGGCACTGCGACATTCCTTGCTTCGTTGATCGATTTTGAGGACGCGGGCGAGATTGAGGCGTTTCTCGGTGAAGACGCGCTCGCACATATCGAGAAGAAGATGGATGAACGCGGCTACCTCGATGCGCGAGAGATGAGCGACAGTTTCAACATGCTGCGCAGCAACGATTTGATTTGGTCCGTTGCGGTCAATCGCTATCTGCTCGGCAAAGAAGCGCCGGCCTTCGACTTGCTTTACTGGAACAGCGACTCGACTCGCATGCCGGCCGCGATGCACTCGTACTACTTGCGCAACATGTATATGGAGAACAACCTGGTGCACGCTAACGCGCTCGAAATCGACGGCACGCCGCTCGACTTGCGCGAAATCGAAAACGACGTCTACTGTGTGGCGACGATCGAAGATCACATCGCGCCGTGGAAGTCCGTGTATAAGCTCACGCAGCTGGTTGCCGGGCAGCCGGCCTTTCGGCTAGGTGCTTCGGGCCATATCGCCGGCATCATCAATCCGCCGCGGAAAGGCAAGGGCTCGTGGTGGGGAGCTTCCGATTGTCCGCCCGATCCCGACGCATGGCTTGCATCGGCGACTAAGCATGAAGGATCGTGGTGGCCCGATTGGTTCGCGTGGCTCAGGGAGCGCAGCGGCGCTAAGGTTTCGGCTCCTAAACTTGGTTCAGCCGAGCACCCGCCGCAAGAGGCCGCGCCGGGCGATTACGTCTTAGTCGCTTAGCTTCGTTTCTTAGCGGCCGCGCGCGGTGTGGACTTGCGCGTCGCCGTCTTCTTGCGGCCGGCGCGCTTCGTTTCTTTGTGCGCAGGGGCCGCGGCGATCGTACGCAGGGCCTTCGCCAGACGCGCTTTGCGTCGTGCCGCTTTGTTCGGATGAATCACGCCTTTTGCGGCGGCTTTGTCGAACTCCGATTCGACGGTGCGGCTAAACGCTGCGTCGGCGTACTTGCAGCGCCTTCTTGTGAAGCGTCTTCAAGCGCGTCTTCGCGCTGAGGTTGCGTTGCCGTCGCTTTTCCGTCTGGCGGACCGATTTGATGGCGGCTTTGATATTTGGCACGGGGCGCATTGTACCATATGGGTAAGGCGGGGTCTACCGGTTCGACGGTGTGCCCGGATGAAAGCCCCATGCAAGCGGCTAACGATGCAGGAGGCGATGAAAACCTATCTCTCGCTGCGATTCGATCGCATGCTTTCCCCAACCGACGCATCCTCGCTAGCAGCGGATGCGCGCGACGCCGGCTGGGAATTGCAGCTTCGGCGCAGCGAACGCTTCGCACGTTCGTATGCACTGCTGACCGCGGTGCGCGATGACGCTGCCGACGAATTCCTTTCCGCATACGGAAACACAAGGCGTTTTGCCGAGCCAATCCTCGCGCTCTCGATCGAGCCGGAGGTACCGGAAGGTTTGCGCTCTCTCGTTCCGGCGCTGACCGGCAATGGAGCGCCGAAAGGCGTCTTGTCGGCGGAAGTAATCGAGCGCGATTTGGTCATCGAATTTTTGCCGGCACAGACATCGTGGCGGCTCGTGCGTGCGCTCATTGACGTGGAATTGGGCCGCTACGGGTCGACGGTACACCGCACCGCCCTGCTCTCGCCGATCACCTCGGAGAGCGAGGCGCAGATTGCCGCCGACGGCTTACAAGAGCCTGAATTGAACGAATCGCGCGTCCTGGAGGCCTTGCTCGGCGATGCCGATCACTGAAATCGGCCAGTACATCGGCATTAACGATATTATCGACATCGTTGCGACGAGCATTTTGATCTATTACGTGTTGCTGTTGATTCGCGGCACGCGCGCCGTGCAAATCCTCGGCGGCGTTCTCTTCCTGGTGCTGCTGCTCGGGCTCGCGAATATGGCGCACCTCTTGTTGCTCGGCACGATTCTGCAATTAATCGTGCTCGGGGCGGCCGTCAGCTTGCCGATCGTCTTTCAGCCCGAGCTGCGCCGGCTACTCGAGCGCCTCGGTCGTGGCGGACTCTTCCGGTTCGATCGCTCCGAGAGCCGCACGCTGCGCGGAGAAAATCGCGTCATTGCCACGATTTCAAAGACCGCCTTCGTGTTGGCGCGTAACCGCTACGGTGCATTGATTGTCATCGAACAATCCAGCGGACTGCAAGATATCATCGAGAGCGGGACGGCGATCGGCGGTGAACTGTCGGGAGAGCTTCTGCTCGCGCTGTTTGCACCGAGATCGCCGTTGCACGATGGCGCAGTCCTGATACGCGATCAAACGATCGTTGCCGCCGGCTGCTTCTTGCCGCTGGCGGAGCAATCGCTGGCTGAGCCTCGTCTCGGTACACGTCACCGCGCGGCCCTCGGTTTGACCGAACAAGCCGATGCCGTCGTGATCGTGATTTCGGAGGAGACCGGACACGTTGCCGTTGCGCGTGAAGGCCGCCTTTCCCGCGACATCGGCGATGAAGCGCGCCTTGACCGTCTGCTCTTAGCCTGCATTCGCGCCCCGCGCACCAAAGTACGCGAAGACGTCATTGCGCAAATCCGCGCGATCTTTGCACGCCGTCCGGCGGAAAAACAGCGCGTTGCAGATCTTTAAAAACAACTTCTTGCTTAAGGCGGTGTCGCTGGTGCTGGCGCTGGCCGGCTGGGCATACTTTCGGTTTGCAAATAGCCCCGTCATCGCAGCCCGCTCGGAGCAATTGAGCATACCAATCACGACGACGCATTTGGGATTAGGGTACATCGCGAGTTTCACTGAAAAGCAGGCCGTCGTAACGGTCGCGCCGCCCAAGCGCGGCGGAAGCGCGGTTCGCCCCGACGACGTTAAAGCGGTGCTCGATTTGAACGGTTTAGGCGCCGGCGTGTACAACGTCCCGATCCGCCTCGTCGCGCCGAGCGTCGTCATTGGTTCCTTGAGTCCCGCATCGGTCACGCTCGCAATAGAACGGATGGCGCAGAAGACGTTCCCCGTCGCTATTTACTACTCGGGCACGCGACACGCGGTCGTCGCAAGCGATGCCAAGATTTTGCCGGTTCAAGCCGTTGCTAGGGGAGCATCGGATGAAGTCTCGCGCGTTGCCGCGATTCGCGCCGACGTTCCATTGCCGAACGCCGCCGGACTGTTCGATGCAATGGTACGGCCGATCGCCGTCGATTCGCTCGGCACGGAAGTGAGCGGCGTGCAAGTCTCGCCAAACTTAGTGCGAGTGCGCGCACACTTCACACCAGCTGAGCGATGAGCCGCCTCTTCGGCACCGACGGCGTACGGGGAATTGCAAACACGCAACTCAGTCCCGAGCTTGCCTTTCGGCTGGGGCGAGCGGCGGCCCGAATTCTCGTTCCAAATGCGGGTGCCAAAGCGCCGTTCGTCGTCGGACGCGATACGCGGATTTCCGGTACGATGCTGGAGGCGGCTCTCGTCGCAGGCATCACGTCAGCCGGACGCGATGTGGTTTCTGTGGGAATTTTGCCCGACGGCGGCCGTCGCGATCGTCACGCGGCGGACCGGCGGAGCAGCCGGCTGCATGATCAGCGCCTCCCACAATCCGATCGCCGATAACGGGATCAAGTTTTTCAGCGCCGACGGCTTCAAGCTATCGGATGAGATGGAGCAGGTGATCGAAGATGCGCTCGATCGCGATGAGGGTGCCGCGCGGCCGACCGGTACCGATGTCGGCGTTGCGCGTATCGCGCTCAATCTCGGCGCGCATTATTACGACGCCTTGTACGAGCACGCAGGAGATTTGAGCGGCTTGACGGTCGTCGTCGATGCCGCGTTTGGCGCGGCATATGCAATCGCACCCTACGTGTTGCGCAAACTCGGCGCGACGGTCCACGAGCTGAATTGTGATGCCGATGGAGCACGCATCAACGTCGCTTGCGGAGCGACCGATTTGCAACCGCTCGCGCAGCGCGTACGCGAACTGATCGACCGCGGCGAAGAGCACGTCATCGGCGTCGCCTACGATGGAGATGCCGATCGCGCGCAGTTCGTCGACGAGCGCGGCACTCTGCTGAACGGCGACCACGTCCTTTTGATTTTGGCGCAAGCGTTGCATCACAACGGTGAATTAACGGGTGATTCGGTTGTCGGCACGGTCATGAGCAACTTAGGGCTCGAGGAGGCGCTCAAGGCAGCGCGATCACGCTCTTGCGGGCGCCGGTCGGGGATCGCTACGTCCTCGAGGCGATGCGGGCCGGAGCCTACGTTCTGGGCGGCGAGCAATCGGGTCACATCATCGATTTGCGCCGCAACACGACGGGCGATGGGCCGATGACGACCGTCACGCTGCTCAGTTTGCTGACCGCCAGCAACTCGACGCTGCATGAAGCCGCCGCGAACATGCGTTCGTATCCCCAGATCCTCGTCAATGTACGGGCGTCAAACAGGGAGGCGCTTGACGATGCCGATGTACGTGAGGCGATCGGCGTCGCGGAGCAGCAGCTTGGAGCCACCGGTCGCATCCTGGTGAGGCCGTCGGGAACCGAGCCGCTGATTCGCATCATGGTCGAAGGCAAAGATAAAGCACAGATCGATCGCGTTGGCTAACGAGCTAGCGACGAAAATCGCGCGGGCCTCGACTCGCGTTCGACCGGTATAAGAAAATCGCACATCGTATGCCAGCGAAGGGAAGGAGATGCCGCCTGCGCGGTAAACCCGGGCGGCTTAGCTAGTCACTGAATCCGCGTGCCTAGGGCACGTGGAGCGGGGGAACTCCTCCGGTAGGGGTGAGTGGGCCGGTCGGCCCTAGGGCAAGTCTTTCTCGTCCGAACCCGTCAACTAACCCCGCAAGTAGTTTGGAAGAGGAGCTTCTTTTGCGTATTCTATTCGCAGCCGGGCTATTTTTGGTTTTACTGTCTCACTACCGCCGGCTTTGCGCTCGCCGATGAAGGCACGCACCGCGTTCCACCGGTCGCAAATTCCATTCGGGATAGCGTGTCGGCCTCGGACAATTCGGACATTGCGGCCTCCGCCACCAGCGCTGAAGCGCTGCCTGCCATCGTTGAGACCCAACCGGCGTACGAGCATGCTACCGCCGCGGCCGCATCGGCGCCGCGCACCCTCACGCGCCTTGCCGTTCGGGTCGTGCGCCGTGCGTCGACCATCGCCCGCGCACTCACCCGCGACGCATTACGATTTATCGGTACGCCGTACGTTTTCGGCGGCACCTCCGGCTATGGGTTTGATTGCTCCGGTTACGTGCAGCACGTCTTCGCAATGGCCGGAATCTACCTGCCTCGGACTGCCGACGCGCAATTCTACGCGGGACGGCGCGTGAGCGGTCAACCGCTCATCGGAGATCTCGTCTTCTTCCAAACCTACGAAGCGGGGCCATCACACGTCGGGATCTATCTCGGCGGCGGACGCTTCGTCCATGCCAGTTCAAGCCGCGGGGTCATGGTCAGCAGCCTGGGCGAAAGCTATTGGGCGGCGCGATACCTCGGCGCAAAACGCGTCGCGCATAAAGGGTAGCGTAAACGGCGCAGGTTGGTTCTATTCCATCGTGATAGAATCAACCGGAGCGCCAGGCGTCAGGCGCCCGCCGACGCCTTTTCAAAACGCCTGACGCGATTGCCGGCTGGGGCGTAGCCAAGCGGTAAGGCACCAGACTTTGAATCTGGCATGCGTTGGTTCGAATCCAGCCGCCCCAGTGCCTAAGAAACTTGTCCTTTTGACAACCGTTCTTCAAAGACGTGTTGTGTTTTAATGCGCCTGAAGCCGAGGCGATTGTAAAATCCGTGCGCGCGGTCACGCATCACGTTCGAACGCACACGAAGCACCGCGCATCCATTTAAAGCGGCCCACTCGCGTGCTCGCTGCAGGAGCAGCGGACCGACGCCGCGCGAGCGATATCGCTCTTCAACGACCAGGCCTTCAATCTCGGCGACATCCGCGCCAAGCAATGCATTGCGAACGGTGACTTGAATCCAGCCGATGACGCCCGCATCGGAAATCACCGCGACGAAGACGTCGTTATCTGCTGCTCGCTCGAGCAGTGTTTGCTCGATCCTTTCAACAGCGACTTCGTAACCAAGCTGCTTGGCCAGGGAGACGATTGCACTGCAATCCTTTGGAACAGCCTCTCTGACGAACATCTGCAAACGCTCTGAACTCATGGGTGCATCAGATTTACGGCACCCGCCCCTTGCGTGCCCCCGGCGGCGTAAAACAACGCTGTAGGAACGGCGCAACGGGGTTCAAAACCGCATTTCTTAAAGAACGGGGTTACGGAATGACATTAACGATCGACCGCTCTGCGGCACCCAGCACCGACAACGTTTGGCAGATGGCCCAACACCAGCTCGACGAGGTCGCGGCTTTGACCGGCCTGGACGCCTCAGTGCACGAGTACCTGCGCTATCCCAAGCGCGTCTTGGAAGTTTCCGTGCCGGTACGGATGGATGATGGAGCGTTCAAAGTCTTCACCGGCTATCGCGTGCAGCACAACATGTCTCGCGGACCATCGAAGGGCGGCATTCGCTTTCATCCCGACGTGACGCTCGATGAAGTCAAAGCGCTTGCGATGTGGATGACGTGGAAGTGTGCGCTGGTCAATATTCCATTCGGCGGCGCAAAAGGCGGCGTTATCTGCGATCCAAAGCAATGTCGCTTCAAGAACTTGAGAATTTGACGCGGCGCTTCACAACCGAAATATCGATTATCATCGGGCCCGAGAAAGATATTCCGGCTCCTGATGTTTACACGACGCCACAGATCATGGCCTGGATCATGGATACGTACTCGATGCAGCACGGCTATTCGATTCCGGGCGTTGTGACGGGAAAGCCGATTTCGATCGGTGGGTCGCTGGGACGCGACCGAGCGACCGCGCGCGGCTGTCTGTATGTCGTCGATGAAGCGATGAACGCGCTCGGCATGCAAATCCAAGGCGCACGCGTCGCGATCCAAGGCTTCGGAAACGCCGGCCTGCATGCGGGCGAGCTGATGGCCCAACGCGGCTACACGATTGTTGCGGTTTCTGACTCGCGCGGCGGCGTTTACCGCGCGCGCGGAATCAACATCCCCGAGTTGATCGCGCACAAGGAGGCGACCGGCTCGGTCGTCGGCTTCGAAAGCGGCGAGCCGATTCCAAATCGGGACTTGCTCGAGTGCGACTGCGATGTTCTCGTGCCGGCGGCTTTGGAGAAAGTTATCACCGAAGATAATGCGCGCTCGATCAAAGCCAAGCTCGTTGCGGAAGCCGCAAACGGTCCAACGCTGCCCGAAGCGGACAACATCCTCTACGAGCGCGGCATCATGGTCTTGCCAGACATTCTCGCGAATGCAGGCGGCGTGACGGTTTCGTACTTCGAGTGGGTGCAAGATCTGCAAAACAATTTCTGGGAAGAAGACGAGATCAACAAGCGGCTCAAGCAGAAGATGACGCGCGCCTTCGCGGAAACCGCGGACCAAGCGCGGCGTTACGGCGTTGACATGCGACGGGGCGCGTATGCGGTCGCCGTCAGCCGCGTGGCGGAAGCAACCGCGGAGCGTGGGCTCTACCCATAGATTGGCCGCGAAACTTCATGTCACCAACGGCGATTCGGTCGTCTATACCTGGCGCAAAGGCGGCCTCGTCGGCACGCAGCTGCCATGGCGTGACGCGCTGCACGATGGTCCGGTTCCAGCAGGCTTAGCGCTTCCCGAACTGAGCGCGCTGCGCGCGCAATATCTCGGCGTCGCCGGATATGGAAACCCAATCAAATTGGGTCACGATTTTGAAAAGCGCGACGCAACGATTGCGCGCTGCATGGAATTCGATGAGATCGTTCTGTGGTTTGAGCATGACCTCTACGACCAACTGCAGTTGTTGCAAATCCTCGATTACCTCGCCGGTCAATCCTTGCCGCTCGGAAAATTACAACTGATTCAAACCGATGATTTTTTAGGATTGCTCGCCGCGCCGGAACTGCTTGCCTTACAAAACAGCCGCCGCCCGGTCTCCCAGCAGACATTGCACGGTGCCTCAGACGTTTGGGAAGCATATCGCAGCGCCACGCCGGAGCGGCTTTTTCAAATTCAAGCCGGCACGCCCTCACAATTGAGGCACCTCTCTAGCGCGCTAAGGCGCTTATTTGAGGAATATCCTTCGTCCCAATCCGGCCTCTCGCGCACGCAGCGTCACATCCTCGAAGCTGTCGCCGAAGGTGCGCATGCCAAAGACGATATCTTCCGCCTAGCACAACTTCGTGAAGAAGCAGCGTTCCTAGGAGACGCGCCGTTTTACAAACGTTTCGAGGATTTATGCGACCATGCTGCGCCGCTGCTGCAAGAAATTCAAAACGGCTACCGCCTGACGCCGCTGGGCCGGCGGGTGCTCGCGGGAGTGGAAGATTGGCTCGCGCTGCGCGTCTGCGACCGTTGGATCGGCGGCGTGCATCTCACGAACGACTCCCTCTGGCGATGGGACGAGGGCGCAGCGGCGTTCGCTGCGCCTAAAGAGTAGCAGCCTCCGGCGCAGTCTTCACGCGGCTTCGCCGGAGGTCGCTTTGCGAAGGTTAGGTTCTAGCTCTTCTTGCGGCTGCGTCCTTTGCGCTTGGGTACTTTCGCGCCTGAACGACGCGCTTCAGAAAGGCCGATCGCGATCGCTTGTTTGCGGCTTTTCACTTTCTTGCCGGAACGTCCGGAACGCAGTTTGCCACGCTTCATCTCGTGCATGCTCCGCTCGACTTTGCGCGATGCCTTCGGACCGTATTTCCGACGTGATTTCTTGTGGCCGCCCCGTTTCTTCCGGCCGCCGGAAGATTTGCGGCCCGAGCTCTTACGCGATGATTTTTTGCGTCCGCTCGACTTTTTGCGGCTGCTCGATTTCTAGCGACTGCTCGATTTCTTACGGCCGCTTGATTTACGCCGGGAGCTAGAACGATGGCTGCTCGAGCTGCGTTTTCGCCTGCTCGAGGATTTCTTGCCCGAAGATTTCTTCCGGCTCGATTTTTTTCTGGCCATAGTTTTCTTGATTTTCCTCCTCGCGAGTAACGAATCGTGGAGTCTGTCATTCTACATACCCACATCCGTGAACAGGACCGCTCAACAGCGCCCGCAGAAGCGTCGAGCCGATGGCTTCCGATCAGCTCTCGATCGACGTTTTAGGTGAGCCGCGACCGCTAGCACAGGTCTTCGCGTTGCGCGGAACGCTTGACATCGCGACCTCGCCATCGCTGCGCTCGGCGTTGCTTGACGCCACACAAGCCGGCAAAGAAGAGATCATCATCGACCTTACGCGCGTCGACTACATCGACTCGACTGGTCTCGGCTCATTGATCGGCGCTCAACGGCGAGCCCAAGAGCACAACGGGTGTCTCCGGCTCGTCGTGAAAGAAGGCCCGCTCTCGCGTCTCTTCAACATCACCGGGCTCGTGCGCGTCTTCGGCATTTATCCAACGGTTGATGATGCGCTCGATGACACCGGCTCGCTCACCGCGCAAGCCTGAGGGGGCCCGCCGCAATAGTTTCGGCGGGGGCGCGGAGATCGTTTTTTGTCGCATCGTGACAAAAGCGATCGTAGCGCCAAGCGTTGCGCATGGTGCAACGCTATCTAATTGAACGCTTCGTCCAGCAGTTCGACCACGTGCGCTGTACGCATCTGCGGCGCAGATTCTTCGCACAGAGCGCGCAGTTGAATCGCGCATCCAGGGTTGGCTGTAGCGATGATTTGCGCGCCGGTTGCTCGCGCGTTTTCAATCTTGCGCCGGCCTAGGCGCCCGGACATCGCGGGTTGGGTCAGGTTGTAAAGGCCGGCAGAGCCGCAGCAGACGCTGCTCTCCGTCATCTCAACCAACCGTAGGCCGGGAACAGCATTGAGCAGCGCGCGAGGAGCATTCGCGATCCGTTGCGCGTGCACCAGATGACAGGGTTCTTGGTAGGTCACCGTCTCTTCAATGCGACGGCTGGGCACCGGCAAGTCGGCATCAGCAAGCAGCTCGAGCGCGTCACGCACTTTGGCGCTAAAAGCGGCCGCGCGCGCTTCCCAAACCGGATCGCCGGCAAACCACTCGCCATACTCTTTGAGCGCGGCGCCGCAGCCGGCAGCATTGACGACGTAAAAATTCGCGCCGGAGCGCTCGAACGCGCTGATGTTTCGTTTCGCGAGCGCGCGCCCCGAATCACGTTCGCCGGCATGCACGTTCAACGCCCCGCAGCAGCCTTGACCCGTCGGAACGACCACCGCGAAACGCGCCCGCTGGAGCATCCGAACCGTAGCTTCATTGACGGTCGCGTAGGCGACGTGCATGACACAACCCGCGTGCAAGAACACCGTCCCGCGTGCCTCGGGAACATCGTACCGTTGATCGCGCGGAATGAAGAAGGAGGCCGAGATCGGCGGCGCCAGCCGTTCCATTCGTTCGAGTCCGAGCAAGCGTAAGAGGCCTGAGCGGCGCACAAAATTCTGTAAGCCGGAGTGTTGATAAAGGCGCAATATTCTCGCGACGATGCGTATACGGCGCAAGCTCGTGAAGACCACCCGAAATGCGAGAACGCGGGCGACTCTTTCCCAAAATCCGCCCGGATCGGCGCGTGCGATCTGCGCGCGTGCCGTTTCAATCAACTGACCGTAGTGAACGCCGGACGGGCAAACCGCTTCACAGGCGCGGCAGCCAAGACACTCCGACATTTGATGGGTGAATCCGGGACTCAGTAGATCCAAACGCCCTTCACCGACGGATTTGATCAGACTGATGCGACCGCGGGGGCCGGAGGTTTCGGTGAGCGTTTCAAGATAGGTTGGACAACTCGAAAGACATAGGCCGCAACGCACGCATCGATTGTAGATCGCATCTGAGGGTGCGTCGGAATCGCTATACCCGCGCAGCTGCGGCGCGGTCAGCATTTCAGAGTTCGATATCTTCGCTCCGCTGATCGACGGGAACGTATTTGACGTCGCGCGGACCAACGTAGTTGGCGCGTGGCCGGATCAACTTGTTGTCCGCGTACTGCTCGATAATGTGCGCGCACCATCCTGCGACACGGCTGATCGCAAAGACCGGCGTGAAATATTGCGTCGGAATACCCAGCGTGTAATAGACAGAGGCCGAATAGAGATCGACGTTCGGATACAGCTGTTTGCGATCCCAAACGGATTGCTCCATCCGTTCGGTCATCTCGATCCACTTTGTCGTGCCGGCACGGGTGCCGACTTCCTTAGCGATTCGCTTCAATTCGGCGGCGCGCGGATCGTACGCCTTATAAACGGCGTGTCCGAACCCCATGATCTTTTCGTGCGCCTCGAGTTTTTGCGCGACCCACGGATCGACGTTTTGCATGTCGCCGATCTCGAGCAGGTTCATGATGACGCCTTCATTAGCGCCGCCATGCAGGGGGCCTTTGAGCGCGCCGATCGCGGAGGTGACGGCGGAATACATGTCCGAAAGCGTCGCTGCCGTCACGATCGCCGCAAACGTCGATGCGTTCATGCCGTGATCCGCATGCAAAATCAGCGCCGCATCAAGCACGCGGACCGCTTGTTCATCGGGCGCTTTGCCCGTAAACATCAGCAAGAAGTTGCCGGCGGTGTCGAAGGCAGGATCTGCATTCATCGGTTCGAGCCCCTCCGAGATGCGGTGGTATGCCGCGAGGATGCTCGGAACGCCGGCAGTGAGAACGAGCGCCTTTTCAACCTGTGAATCGGGGGACATGTCGGCGCCTTGTGGATCGATGACGCCCAGCGCCGAGACGATCGTGCGCAGGATGTTCATCGGCGTATGTTTTGGCGGCAAACATCGCAGCAGCGAGACGACTTCGGCCGGCAGCGTACGGTGGTTCTGCAATCGCGCTCTGAAATCGTCGAGATGCGCCTTTGTCGGCAGCGCGCCAAACCACAGCAAATAGGCGACTTCTTCAAAGGTCGAAGCAACCGCAAGCTCGCGAATATCGATTCCGCGATAGATCAGCTCGCCGCGTTCACCGTTGATTGACGAGAGTCTCGTATCCCCGACGACGGCGCCTCGCAGTCCGGTTTGGCTCGGTGCAGGCGGCGCAATCGTGGATGCTTGATCGGTCATGCCGCTATGATAGCACGACGTTCAAAGGAGAGCCCGCTGATGGCGCAGTAAGCGTCGCGCGGTTTCTTCCTCTCATATAAGGAGCAGCATGCGCAGGAAAGTCACGATCGTCGGTGCCGGAAACGTCGGCGCGACGACCGCTCATTGGCTGGCCGCAAAAGGGCTCGCGGATATCGTTTTGGTCGACATCGTGGAAGGTGTACCGCAAGGGAAGGCGCTCGATTTACAGCAAGCGTTGCCGGTCGAAAAAGCCGATGTTTCGGTTGTCGGTTCGAACGACTACGAAGCCACGAGCGGCTCGGATATCGCCGTCATTACGGCGGGCTTTCCGCGCAAACCCGGCATGAGCCGCGATGATCTCGTGCGGATGAACGCTGAGATCGTCGGCGATGCAACGCGACAGGTCGTGCAACGTTCACCGTCGTGCATCTTGATCGTCGTGACGAATCCGTTGGATGCGATGTGCGAAGTCGCGCGCCGCATCAGCGGCTTTCCGCGCGAGCGAGTGCTCGGGATGGCCGGCGTTTTGGATTCCGCGCGTTTCTCAACGTTTGTCGCCAACGAACTCGGTGTCAGCGTCAACAACGTGCATGCATTCGTGCTCGGCGGCCATGGCGATCAAATGGTCCCGCTGCCGCGGTACTCGACCGTCGCTGGAATCCCGATCACCGAGCTTTTGGATACGGCGGTCATAGATCGTCTCGTCGAACGTACCGCCAAAGGCGGCGGTGAGATCGTCAACTTGCTCAAGAGTGGTAGCGCGTATTATGCGCCTGCGCGCTCGATCGCCGAGATGGTCGATTCGATCTTGAACGACCGGCACCAAATTCTGCCATGCGCTGCATACCTGCAAGGCGAGTACGGGATCCGCGATCTGTTCATCGGCGTCCCTTGCCAGCTTGGCGCACGCGGTTTGGAGAAAATCATCGAAATCAAGCTCACACCGGAGGAACACGCCGCGTTACAGAAGAGTGCGAAAGCGGTAGAAGATTTGGTGAAGGCACTTCCTGAAGAAGCGATCGCACAGAAAGCGTAATGGATTTTCAGCACGATTCGAACCTCATCCACGTAAATGTCGCCTCGCCGGCTGGTTCGTACACCGTCGGCAATGCGTCATTTTTCCGCTATATCGTGCGGCTCAGCGAGATGGGGTTGACCCTTCGGCCGGCCGATCGTGAAGCGGTCGAGATGCTGGCCAGCATTCCGCATGCATTCTTCGATGAAGGCATCGCGTCAGGAAATGGCTGGCGCATCGTGCCGCCGGCTTCGATGCAAGATTGGCCGGTTATGGAGGCGACGCCGCAGCGATTGCGCGCTGCATTGCAAACCGCGCGCCGCATCCTATGGCAAAATGCCGCGCCTGTCGGCGTGAGCGCCGGCGAAATCGTCGCGATAGAAGAAGAGCTGGGCCATGTCTTCGGCGTCTTGCAGAATGCGGAGGCAGCCGGCTTCCCCGTGAACGTCTCCTACGTCTCGTAGCTAAAGCGAATTCACGGCAAGCTGCGATGCATCGCATCGCGGTTATTCCGTTGCGAGGTCCCTCAGGCGAACCGATCGATTTTGCGCGCACGATCGACTCGCATGGTTGCACGTCGCTCCCACCGGCGGTCGAGGGATCCAATACGCAGCGCTATCGTTATCGCCTGCGGCTGAATGGCGCCATTCGTACGCTGCAATTTGAAGCGCAGCATACCGATTTGCTTATTTCATGCGATCGGACACTCAGCGCGACGCAGGAACGACGCGTGATGGAGATCGTCCGCAGAATGTTTCGCTTGGACGAGAATTTGGGACCGTTCTACGACGCGATTCGCGACGATCCGGATTTGGCGTGGGCATCAGAGGGCGCGGGGCGATTACTTGCGAGCCCAACGGTCTTCGAAGACGTCGTTAAGACGATCTGCACGACGAATTGCGCCTGGTCGGGAACCGTTCGCATGGTCGGCGCGCTTGTCGAGCACCTCGGCCAGGGTGCGTTTCCAACGCCTCAGGCAATGGCACAAGCTTCGCTGGACTTTTACACGAACGTCGCACGCGCCGGCTACCGTGGTGCGTATCTGCGCACGCTCGCGGAAAAGGTTTCCCAAAAGAGCATCGATCTTGAGGCGTTGCGTCCGGCCAACGGCCTTACAGATGAAGAAGCAGAAGAACGCTTATTGGCGCTGCCCGGGGTTGGCCCATACGCCGCAGCTCATATCATGTTGCTGCTGGGCCGCTATGGGAAACTCGTCTTCGACTCATGGACCCGCCCGAAGTATCTCGCGATTTCGGGGAAACGCCGCGGCACAGATAAGACGATCGAACGGCGTTTCAAACGCTACGGCCGCTTCGCGGGCCTTGCGTTTTGGTTGCTCTTGACCCGTGATTGGCTAGCGTAGCGCAGCGTTACGGCGTTATTGCCAGCCCGTTGTCGCCCATGACGCGCAGCAAGAAGTTGACCGCTGTGTACGGCGGCGGAATAACGCGGAGTTCCGGTGTTCCCGCCGATGTGCTTCCAAGAACGAGCATATTGGCCGCATCGTCGAACGCCACGTTGAATGCATTGAACGCACCGAGGCCGATCGTGTGATCCTTGACGCCGCCGTTGTGAAAGCCGCCCGGCTTGTAAACGTCAATTCCGCCATTCGGCACGTAAAGATTGCCGTCGGGGCCAATCGCGAGGCTGCCTAGTCCCGTCGTGCCGAAGGTCGCCAGCAGCTTGCCGCTCATATTCCATTCTTGGATTCCAATGCTGGTGGTGATGAAAGCGTCGCCGGCGGCATCGGCCGTCACCGATCCGACGAATTCGAACAACGGCGGACCAGCCACAATTTGAAAGATTACCTTCAAGGGTGATGTCGTCGATACAGGTGCCCGTAAAACGTCGAGACCGCCGAGCGTAACGACAATGAACGATCGCGTGGTTACGAAGAGATCGCCGTTTGGATCGGTGGCGCAATGTTCAAAGTTGTCGTCGTTCCGTGTAAACGCCGGCGTTGACGACGACGTGATCGGCGGCGTGTACGCATCGAGCGGACCACCGGTCAATTGATGCGCTGATGGCAGAATGACGTAGAGGTTACCGTGCCGGTCACCGCAATCGTCGGTCGGCAAGGCGTTCTGGTTGAACGCGTTATTCTGAAATTTAAGGTCGACGCTCGGCTGCGCTGATGCTGCCAGCGGGAGGTCGTAGCCAAAGACATCCCCGCTAGAACCCGGCGGGGCGCTGTTCACGACATAGGCGCGTTCCAAAGGGGTCGGCTTTGGGCGCAGGATCGGCGAAGTCAGATTCGATCCACCGCACCCGGCGCAGGCAACTATGAATGCCAGCGTAACGCCAAACCCACGCCGTTTGCTAAGGAGGCTTGCTGAGAACACCATATCGCGGTCCTCCGACGGCGTGTTCGTATGCCCAAAATTCTTTCAGTCCCCTAGCAGTTCTTGCTACGCTTGCCTCGACGCCACGCAGTCGGATCGACCTTCAGCCATCGCCATTTGCTTTATACAGTTTCATGATATTCGCAGATCGAAACGGGCGCATGCTCTCGGACAACGCAGCGCATGGTTTTACCTCCTCGTCTCTACAGTTTCTTGATATTCGCAGATCGAAACGGACGAACGCTCTCCATGAGGCGTAGAAGAGCATTTTCGAGTTTCCGTTGCATTTGGAGAGCATTCGTCCGTTTCGCCTCTTGCGCGAATATCATGAAACTGTTATTCTGTGATATAGGAATGAGCACAAAAAGCACCTCATGCGCCTAGCCGCCGATCCCCTCATTTCCGCGCATAACGCCCATCTGCGCTTGGAGCTCGGACGCAGCCCGCTGACCTGTGATGCCTACGGGCGCGACATCGAACTTTTCGGCGCCTTTCTTGCCAAAGACAAAAAGCCAAAGCGCGGCAAACGCGCGGCCGAAAAGACGTGGCCGCAATTGCGCACGGCAACATCGTCTGACATTCGGCAGTTCATTATGACCCTGGCCGGGCCGCGGGCGTATGAAGCCACCGCCGTCCGCCGCAAGATCGCCTCGCTGCGCTCGTTTTACAAATTTCTCAAGACCCACAACTATCGCGAGGACGACCCCGCGGTCCACATTCCAGCACCGAAAATCGGCAAGAAACTGCCCAAGGTGCTTCCGGAAGCCGACGTCCGCAAATTGCTGCGCACCACGGTGGCCGGACGCTCCGACGTTCAACGACTGCGCGACCATGCGATCATGGAATTACTTTATGCCAGCGGCATCCGACGCGCCGAAGTCGCCGGCATCAACCTCAACGATGTCGATTTGCGCCGCCGCACGATCCTTGTAACCGGCAAAGGCAATAAACAACGCATCGTGATCATCAATGCAACGACCGCCCGCGCGATCGCCGATTATCTAGCACACCGGCCGCAAAGCCACGATGAGGCACTTTTTTTAGGCCGCAGTGGCAAGCGACTGACGCCGCGCCATGTGTGGCACATCTTTCACACGATTTACAAAATCAGCGGACTGCGACTCGCCGCCAGCCCACACACGTTACGCCATTCCTTCGCCACGCACTTGCTCGAACACGGCGTCGATCTGGTAACCATTCAGGAGTTGCTCGGGCATCAGAGTCTTGCAACGACGCAGATCTACACGAACGTCTCATTCGAACATAAGAAACGCGCCTACGACGAGGCGCATCCGCGGGACCGCGGTGAGTAATCGCGCGACCGCCCTTCTTCTTCTGCCGTTCATTTTGGCGTTGGGCGGGTGTAGCCGGCATCAATTTTCGATGACGCAAACGGGCCGCTTCAATGGAAGAGTGATGAATGTGCTCGATGAGCGCGGCACGATCTACGCCTACGCGCCGGCACAGGGCGAACCGGCCAATCAATACACCGTCACGCAAATGAGCGCTTCGAAGCAGGCACGTACGAGCATCAAAATCGATCGATCCGCAATGACGATTTGCCCTGAACCGCTCAGCGTGCAGCATCTCAATGAGGGCTGCCTCGCCGCTTCAGCGCCGCCGATTGACTACACCGTGCGCGTCCCCAAGCAAGCCCGGCTTTCGATCTTCACCGCCAACGGATCGATTCACGCGACGGACGTCGCCGGGCCCGTTGACGCGCGGGCACGCAGCGGCGATATCAAAATTCAAATTCCCAGGTTACGCAAATGCGGCGACTGAGGAGGGCAATGTCACCGTCTTGTTTGGTGACGCACAGTGGCCGGGCACGCTGCACTTTTCAGCCGAACGCGGCGACGTCGAGGTTTGGGTGCCGGCAACGGCCGATGCGAACGTCGACCTGCACACCGATCACGGAACGATTTTTACCGATTTCAACCTGCGCGGCTCAGCAAGCGGAAACGTCGAAACGATCGTCGGCGCAATCGGCCGCGGCGGCAGCCGCAAGATCGACGTGCGCGTGACGAACGGCAGCATTCGGATGCTGAAATTAACGCCGCAAATGTAGCGCGCTAGCGTCCACGAGAGCTCTGATATCAGCGCTTAGGCCGACGCCTCGGACTCCACGGGAGGCACCGTGGGCAGTGATGGCACCGCGGCTGCGATCGATTCCCGCGCTTTGATTAATTGTACGATTGCCTCGTTGTACGGCGTCGGCACGCCGACCCGGCGTCCGGCCGCAACGATCGCACCGTTGATATGATCGATCTCCGTCGGATGGCCCGTTTCAAGGTCAAACGCCATCGAGCTCTTCGAATCCGCGCCGACCGCAATCACTTCTTCTACATACGCCCACGCATCTGAATACGGCAGATTGATGCGCGATTGCGTTGCAACCGCAACCGCCTCGCGCGCAAGGGCCTTCGCGAGCCGCGTCGCGTTTTCGTCGGGAATGATCGCCCCCGCGGGACAGTCGAGCAGCGCGCTTATGCGCGTTGATCGCCGTATTGGCGATGAGCTTGCCCCACAGGTGCGGCCGAATATCGTAGACGACGGACGTCCGCAAGCCGGTCGCCGAAAGCAGCTGCGCGACGCGTTGCGATGTCTCGGGCGCAGCGCCTCCTGAACCGACAATCGTGTGACCGCTGCGTGGACTATGCACCTGACCCGGTCCAGTGCTCAGCGAAGACTCCGTTGTGATTCCAAGCACAACCGGAACCGCTCCACCCAGTGCGGCCTTGATCGCACTCTCGTTACGGATGCCGTTTTGCAAAGAGACAACCGGCGTAGCGGGATTCAGTTGTCCTGCAAATGGACGCAGCGCGCGCAACGTATCGACAGCTTTGACGAACAAGAACAGCATCGACGAGCCGAAGAGATCGCTTACCGTGCGTGCAACGGCGACTGAACGCGCGGGTGTGTCGTTTACGCGCAACCCATCGCGTTTGATGCACTCGAGCAACGCCGCATTCTGGTCGAACATCGTCACATCGCAAAGCTGCGCGAGATGGTAGCCGAAGAGCGTTCCCATCGCGCCGGCGCCGGTGATTCCGATCCGCAACCGCTTCTCGACCATGATTTCCGGCGTTGCCTGGAATTTAGCTCCGGCGGGCTAAAACTGAAGCTGGAGGCCGAAAACGGTACGCCGCTCGGGCCGCGTCACATCGCGCTCGCCGATGAAGAGTTGTGAGAGCGGCGTGATCTGCGCGTTCACATACGTGTCGAGCGTGGGACGGCGCGTGTCGTAGAGGCGTCCTTCCAAGCCAAGGCGATCGCGCCAGTACTGGGCCATAACGCCGAGTCGCGAGTATAACACCCCACCGCCGAGGCGAAACCCACTTCCGAAATTGGAGAGCTCCGCGAAGTTCCACGTCGTCCTGTTCGTGCCGATGTCGTTCGCGCCGACCAGCAAGCTCGTGTTCGCCTTTGGCAGGAACATCACGTTGAAATCGGCCTGCGGTCCGCGATCCGACGTCAGCAGCGGGTTCGAGCCGTTATTGACTTGTTGCGTTGAGAGGCCGCTGACTCGGACTTGGATTGCATAGAGGTTGCGCGCAATACCGGAGATCTTGTTTTTGAGTTGCGGCGATACGCCGCCTGGACCGGCCGGCGGACCATTCGGCGGCGGTGCGCCCGCCCCGCCGGGTGACGGCGTCGCGCCGGTATCAACGCCGTACACGTGGCTCACGCCGCCGAGCGAGGCCAGCAGTGAATTGGCCTTCTGCGTTGCGGCATCGAGTTGCGCAACCGTATCGCGCAGTTGCGACTGAGTCTGCGGATTGCCGGTAATCTGGCGCAGATCTGACGTGAGCTGCGAGAGAATCTGGGTGGTTTGCGCAACGCTTCTCGTGGTTTGGAGCAAGTTTTGCTTGACGTTCGGGTTTGTAGCGATGCTCTTCAGCGCGTTGATCGATTCGTTGAGCGAAACGGCCGTGCCATTGAGCGTCGTCAGAAGTGTGTCGACTTTGCCGGAGTTCGAGGCCACCGTTTGATTCAACGTGTTCGTCAGTTCGACGATGTTATCGCTGGCGCGCGTAATCGCCGGCTGCAGCGTTCCAAAGAGCGATTGCACCTGTTCGTTGGCGTTCGAAGTCAGCGTGTTGGCGTTAGCAAGCGTCGTTTGCAGCTCGCTGAGCAACGCCGGCTCACGCTTTTGCAGTTCGGCAAGCATCGTATCGAGCCGCTTGACTTCGCCTTGGCCCTGCTCGAGCAGATCCGAGATCGTCGCGGTGTTCGTTCCCTGTGGCTGCTGGTCGATTGGCAGCACTTCTCGGGCGAGCAACGCGGCGGGAGTCGGCGCCGGCGTTGGGCCGACGATGCCTTCCGGTCGCGGCGGCGGCGGCGGCGGCAAAATGACAAGACTCGGATCTCCCGTTAGCGGCGCTTGGATCAGGAACTTCGAATCGCGCGGAATGTCGATGTCTTTGTTGATGGCCAAGATCACGTCGACCGTGTGATCGGGCAACAGATCGATTGTATCGACCGATCCCGCCGTTACCCCGCTGAAGTACACCAGCGCACCCGAATGCAGACCGGCAGCCGTATTGAAATGAACGCCAATCCGATAGCCGCTGTGCCGTGTCTCAAAATCTGTGATGGTAAAGAAGACGCCGAAAAGCAACGCCAGCGCAATCAAGGCGAAGAATCCGACTTGTGCCTGCTTAGACATCGCTGCTTCTATTTGTGCTAGACAGGGATTGGACCCACCTCGCTGCCCTGCAAGAACTGTTGAACGATGGGATTTGGCGAACGCCGAACCTCCTGCGTCGGTCCGTACGCGATAATCGCGCCCTCGTAAAGCATCGCAATATAGTCGGCCATCATGTAGATGCTATGCAAGTCGTGCGAGATGACGACCGCCGTGCCGTTCAATTTGGCGCGCAAATGCTTGATCGTATCCGTCAAAAGGTTGGTGATGATCGGATCCAAACCGGTCGTCGGCTCATCGTAGAGCACGATATCGGGGTTCGTAACGACAGCGCGCGCGAATCCAGCGCGCTTGAGCATTCCACCCGAGAGCTCGCTCGGATACATTTCGTAGGTGCCCTCTAAGCCGACGCTGTCCAGTGTCGCCTTGGCAGTCTCCTCGATTTCATCGGTTGCCATGCGCGTGTGCTCTTGCAGCGGCAATGCAACATTTGCACCGACCGTCATGCTATCGAGCAGCGCGGCGAATTGGAACGCGAAGCCGATGGCGCTGCGAAAATCGATCAGCTCGCGCTCCGGCATGTGGCAGATGTCGACTCCCTTGACATAGACGTGCCCCTTTTGCGGCCTGCGTAAGCCGTTGAGAAGTCGCAAGATCGTTGACTTGCCGGCGCCCGAGAGGCCAATCACGCACGTGATCGCGCCTTTAACGACGTCGAGCGAGCAGTCCTCAAGGATGATCTTGTCGCCGTACAACATCGTCACGTTGTCGACGCGAGCGATCAGGTTGTCATCGAGTGCTTGGACGGTCATCCCGTCGCCCCGCCGTACAAGATATACGAGAGGATAAAGTTGGAAACAAAGATCAGGATGATAGAAATGACGACTGCGCCCGTGGTCGAGTTTCCGACGCCCGCGGCTCCGCCTTTTGTTCGCAGGCCCTGATACGAGCCGATCAAGGCGATGATGATTCCGAAGACGACCGACTTGAGGAGACCGCGCGTCACGTCGGAAAATGTGATCGTTTGCCGCACCGACGACATGAACGTCTCGTAGCTGATGTGGGCGTACGCCTGCGCAATCCACATTCCACCCACGATCGAGACAACGTCGGCAAAGATTGCCAACAGCGGCAACATGACGATCAACGCGAGCAGTCGCGGCACGACCAAGAAGCGCGCGGGCGCGAGTCCGAGCGATTGCAGCGCCTCGATTTGCTCCGTAATCACCATCGAGCCCAACTCCGCTGCGATCGCCGCGCCGACGCGACCCGCAACAACAACCGCCGAGAGCATCGGGCCGAGCTCTCGCACTGACGTATAAGAAACTGCGCCGCCGACCAGATTGCCTACGCCGTATGCTACAGCTTGGGAGGCGGATTCCAACGAAAAGACCATGCCCGTGAACAGCGAGGTCAGTAGCACGATGATCAGCGACTGCACGCCCAGCAAATAGCATTGGATAACGGTCTCTGCGAGCCGTATGCGAAGCTTCGCAATGAACGAAAGCGTCTCGCCACCGAGCTCCGTCAGACCGCCGGCGTACTCTAAGACGTCGGTCGTGCCTTTGCCGAGATCTTCGAGGGCTTTCAGAGCGCACGATCTCCAATGTTGACCGCGGCCGCAATCACCGCGCGCGTCGCTTCCATTCGCTTTACGGCCACTTCGCGCTCGGTGGTCAAATTAAACTGCACCTGATACGCGTTGGCCAGCCGGCCGTCCAGCGATCGCAGATGCGCGCGGATTTCGCGCTCGAAGCTCTGGAAGTACTCATTGACGGCCGCAACATAGCGCCGTGCTTCTTCTTCCGAAACGTCCTCCCGCTCAAGCAATGCCGCGATTCGCTGCTGCGCGTTCTTCATCCGCCGTTGGGTAATGTAAAACTCACCGACCAAAGAGACCAGCGCGCGAAGCGCGGCGGCGTCAACCGGCATGCAGGAGCGACGGGAATCCAAACGGTTCGAGAATGCGACGCTGAACCCCGAAGAGCTCGTTGATGCCTCGCTCGGCCAGCGCGAGCAGTACGTCGAGCGCGCCGCGATCGAACGGCACGCTTTCGGCGGTGCCTTGCAGCTCGACGAAGCGGCCGGCGTCGGTCATGGCAACGTTCATATCGACTTCTGCCCGGCTATCTTCCTCATACGGGAGATCGAGCAACGCGACACCATCGATGAAGCCGACGCTGGTGGCGGCGATCTGAGCGCGCAGCGGCCAACCTTCCGTCTTTGGATCGAACGCCTTGAGCAGCGCGAGTGCCAACGCCACGTACGCGCCGGTGACCGCTGCGGTACGCGTTCCGCCGTCAGCTTGCAACACGTCGCAGTCGAGCCAAACGGTTCTTTCGCCGAGCTTGTGCATGTCGGTGACGGCTCGCAGCGCGCGCCCGATGATGCGCTGAATCTCATGCGTGCGTCCGCCGATGCGCCCGCGAGACGCTTCCCGGGCCGTACGATCCTGGGTTGCGCGCGGCAACATGGCGTATTCGGCCGTCACCCAGCCGACGCCGCGGCCTTTCATCCACTGCGGAACCTTGTCATCGATCGAGGCGGCGCATAGGACACGTGTGTCGCCAAGGGAGATCAACGCGCTGCCTTCCGCAAACTTTAGGAAGTTCGGCTCAATCTTCACGGAGCGAAGCTGATTCGGCGCGCGGCCATCATTGCGGATCATCAGCCGCCTGCTTCTCGCCAAGGACGCGTCGATTCCGCCAGCGGCCGGCACATTAACGTAGCCGCGTCAGCGGATCGATCGGCTTGCCGTTGATGCGCACCTCGAAATGCAGGTGGGGGCCGGTCGAGTATCCGGTCGACCCGACAGCGCCGATGGCTTGCCCCCGAGAGACGTCCTGCCCGACAGAGACGTAAATCGCCGAACAGTGGCCGTATCCGGTTGAGACGCCGCCGCCGTGGTCAATCGAGATGTAGTTGCCGTAGCCGCCGTACCAGCCGGCGTAGATCACGCGGCCGGCCTCAGCGGCGGCGATCGGTGTCCCCGAGTCAGCCGCGATGTCGATGCCTTCATGGAAGCGGCGGACACCGGCAATAGGGTGGATCCGCCACCCGAACGGCGATGTAATTGGCCCGTGCACCGGCCACTGAAAGTACCCCGAAGCTGCCGTTGCCGGGCCTGGTGGTCCGGGTTGACCGGCGCGGCGCGCGCGTTCGGCTGCCGCACGCTCAGCTTCAAGTTCCGCTTGCCGCTGCGCGATCAGCGCTTCGAGATTCGCCTCTTCCTGTGCTGAGAGTTCTTCGAGTTGCGCCACTTCCGCCGCAACCTGTTGCCGCTGTTCCGATGCGACCGCGACGAGTTGTTGGCGCTCGCTGGCCAGCCCCTGTAACTGCGTTCGCGCCTGCTGTTGCTGCTGCGCCAGCCCTTCAAGCTGCAGTTGCGTGCCCTCGAGTTGCGCCTGCACGCGTCGCACTGCGGCTTCCGCCGCTTTGCGCTGGGCGATCGCCTCTTGATCCGCTTTAACGAGCAGCTGCAGATCGTGCAGTCGTTCGACGAATTCCGTGAACGACGTTGCGCCGAGCAGCACGCTTAAATAGCCGATGTCGCTATGTTCGTAAATCTGAACGAGGCGCTTGCGATACGCATCATTGTGCCGCCGCAGCGTCGCTTGCGCTGCAGCGAGCTCGACCTGATTCCAAGCTAGGCGCCGCTGATTGACCTGCACTTGACCATCGAGCTCATCGAGCCGCGCGTTGACCCCGCCGATCGCGTGGTTCGTCTGATCCAGTTGCTGGCTTAAATTGCTTTCACGCAATTGCTCGAAGCGCAATTGCGCGCGACGCTCCTCCAGCTGACGATGGTGTTGCTCTACACGGAGCTGCTCTTCACGAATCCGCTCCGTGAGGCGAGATGCGCTACCATTTTGCGCCGAAAGAAAGAACGCAAGTCCGAGCGCAACAATGATCCGGCAACCGCGCCGCCTTCTCGCAGGCACGGAGTTTCAGGTTTCGCTGGAAAGCGGGAGTATCTTTTTATTCGACCGTAACGGTCTTGGCAAGATTGCGCGGCTGATCGACGTCTTTGCCTTCGATGTCCGCGATATGGTAGGCGAGCAACTGCAACGGAATAATGTTGACGATCGGCGAGAGCAGTTCGTCGACTTTCGGAACCCAGAAGATATGGTCCGCGATCGCTTCCGCTTCTTCGTCGCCGTAATTGGCAACGACCACGATCGGTGCTTCCCGCGCCCGCGATTCCGCTAAATTCGACAGCGTCTTCTCGCGCACGCGTCCATCGGTGAGGATTCCGACCACCGGTACGCGCGCGTCGAGGAGCGCAATCGGCCCGTGCTTCATCTCCCCGGCGGCGTAGCCCTCAGCATGGATGTACGAGATCTCTTTCAATTTCAGTGCGCCCTCGAGCGCCGTCGGAAAATTGACATACCGCCCGATGAACAGAATCGACGTGCACTTGCGAATCGTTTTGGCTGCCTTGCGAATTTCATCTGAGGTGTTCAGAGCCACGTCAACGGCTGCAGGCAGCAGCTTCATGTTATCCGCGATTTCGCGTGCCCGCTCTTCCGGCGTCGTCTTGCGCAGCCGCGCAAGATAGAGCGCCAAGAGCGTCATCGCGGTTACTTGGGAGACGTACGTCTTGCTCGCTGCAACCCCAATTTCAGGGCCGCCCCGCGTAAAGAGCGTGCCGTCCGCGAGACGCGTCAAATGCGAGCCGACGACGTTGCAGATGCCGAGCACCGCCGAATCTGCGGCCTTAGCAATCTTGACGGCCTCAATCGTATCCGCGGTCTCACCGGATTGCGACATCGCAATCGTGAGCGCCGTCGAATCGATCACCGGATCGCCATAGCGGAATTCGCTCGCCAATTCGAGCTCGACCGGCAGTTGCACGAGCGAGCGCAAGAGATACATCCCGACCATGCCGGCATGGTACGCCGTGCCGCATCCGGTGATGGCGATCTTTGAAATCTGCGAAAGGCGCTCAGGGCTCAGGCCAAGTTCGGCGCCGAGTTGAACGTCGTTCTTTTCGGAGATCCGTCCGGCCATCGTTTCCTTGATCACGCTAGGCTGCTCGAAGATCTCCTTGAGCATAAAATGCTTGAAGCCGCTCTTCTCGGCCGACGTCGCATCCCAAGTGACTTGGACGACATCGCGCTCGACGGGCGTCCCGTCGTATGCCGTCAAGCGGTAGCCGTCGCGGCCGACGACGACCATCTCGCCTTCTTGCAAGATCACTTCTTTGCGCGTGTACTGCAGAATCGCCGGCGTATCGGACGCGACGAACATCTCGCCGTCGCCGATTCCGACAACGAGCGGGCTCGCACCGTTGCGCGCGAAGATCAGACGGTCGGGATCATCCGATGAGATGACGCCGATTGCGTACGCGCCACGCACCTCGGGCAGCGTGCGGCGCACGGCCTCCTCAAGATCATCTGTGTAGTGTGCTTCAATCAAATGCGCGAGCACTTCCGTATCGGTTTCGCTCACGAACGTGTGTCCCGACTCAAGCAAGCCCGCCCGCAGCGGCACGTAGTTCTCGATAATGCCGTTGTGCACGACGGCGATTTTTCCGGCACAGTCGAGATGCGGATGTGCGTTGGCATCAGACGGCCGCCCGTGCGTTGCCCAACGCGTGTGACCGACACCGACCTCTCCTGAGAGCCGCGCTCCGTTTCTTAGCAACTCGGCTAGGCGCGAGAGTTTGCCTTCGGCTTTCGTGCCTTTCAGCGTGCCCTTCGAGTCAAGTACCGCGATGCCGGCGCTATCGTATCCGCGGTACTCCAAGCGCTGCAGGGAGTCGAGAATGATCGGAACGCTGTCGCGCCGCCCGATATAGCCGACAATACCACACATGCTATTGCATACCCATCGTGATTGTCACCCTGAGCTTTACTTGATGCCTTCGCGCGTCCGCTTGTAGTCGATTTTTCCTGCCGCAACTTCGTTGAACGCGGTGGAAACCGGTTTATTCGGGTTGACGTGCTCCGTCAGGGGCGGCGCGCCGTTGTTCAGTTGCTTGGCGCGCTTCGTCACAACGTTTACTAATGTGAACTTCGAATCGACGTGGCCCATCAGCGCCTCTAAATCACCAAAAATTTGGTCCATTACGAATGTTCTAACTCCTTTATCGAATCATCTCCCCACCGATGAATCCTGAAACGCTCCGCTCGCATGATCGCTTCCAGGTCGTCGACGGCTTGTGCATGTTTCCGCTGCTCGTTGATCACCACGTAATCGAAGCTGCGGAGGTACTTCATCTCAACGTGCGCGATCTCGAGTCGGCCTGCGATCTCTTCGATCGTCTCCGTGCGCCGCTCCAGCAACCGCTCGCGCAGGTGCGAGAACTTGTCCGGCAGCAGAAAGATCAGCACCGCATCCGGGAAGGCGGATTTGATTGAAAGCGCTCCGTTGACCTCAGGCTTCACGACCAGATCGTAGCCTTCGGTTAACGTCCGCTCCACAAAATCGCGCGGCGTCCCGTAGAGCTGCCCGTTATACTCGCGGTATTCCAGAAACGCGTTCGTGGCGACCCGCCGCTCGAACTCCGCATGCGTAACGAAAAAGTACGCTTCTCCGTCGCGCTCGCCCACGCGAGGCGACCGCGTTGTCGCCGAAACCGAATAACGCAGTCGCGGAATGCGCTGGCGCAGCGCCTCGACCAACGTATCCTTTCCGGCACCAGATGGCCCCGAGACCACGAAGAGCAGACCCGGGCCAACCACGAGTGCACGCAATTCCCACTCATCGAGCCAAGGCCTCCCCGCGAAGGCCGAAGACGATTTTTGTCGGAGACCGCTGCGTGTTCACCGATTGGCTCCTCATCGAACGGCTTTCCGGCGAGCTCGATGCCGCAGCCGGCCGTTCTCGCGTCACCGCGCTCGGCCACCTGGACGACGGGCGCGTCGCGCTCGAGTGCTGGCGCAAAGGGACCACACGCTTTATCATCTTCGATCTCTTCGGACGCGTACCGATCATCACAATCGGCTCAGGCGCCCTTAGGCTCACGCCGGAGGCGGGCTTTATTCGCAGGGCAGGTGCCACACTGCGCGGTTTAACGCTCACGCAGGTAGGCGCGATTGCACGCGAGCGGATCGTAGGCTTCGAATTCGCAGCGCGGTCGCGATTCGGCGTTGAGGCCGGCTACCAGATGCTTGCCGAGCTCATCCCGCGGTTCGGTAACCTCCTCTTACTGAAAGACCATACGATCGTCGCCGCTTACAAAGAGTTCAGATCGGCCGCGCGAGCCGGCCGGACGATTCGGTCGGGCGCGCGATACGAACCGCCTCCGCCGCAACAGCCATCGCCACGGGCTGTAGACGACCTCACGGTTGCACTGCAAGCGCAAGACGAAGCTGCTGCCGGGCGTGCCTTGCGCGGCGTCCGGCCGCAGTTGCCGCAGCTGCTGGCGAATTCGTTGTTGAGCGACGGTGAGGACGCGTCGCAGCGTCCCGAGCAGCGGGCGCGTAAGCTTCTAGCCGAAGCCGATCAGTTGCTGGACCGCGCGCAGCAAGCCGCGAAGTCGGAACAGCTCTTCGTGTATCGCGAGGGCAGCCGACTCGTGCAGGCGCACGTGGTGCCGCTGCGCCAATTCGCCGCGCTCGATTGCTCGCGTGCAGCAGAATTGCTGCCGCTCTTCAATGAAATCACCGGAGCGAGCAAGAGCGCGGCGAGCGAGGGTGAGCCCGCGAAGCGCCGCCGAGAACTCGCCAAGAAGCTCGCTCAAGAGCAATCGAAGATACAAACGCAAATCTCCGCCATCGACAAGCAGCTCGAAGCGGTCGAGGAACGCGACGCGTTACGTAAGGAAGCCGAGGCTATTTTCGCCACGCTCTACGAGCGCAATCCAGGGGAGCAAGCAGCAGCCAAAACGACTGCCGCATCGCTTTTCGCGCGGTACAAGCGCTTGGGCAGCTCTCTTGCACCGCTGGAAAAGCGTCGCGCGGCGCTCGTGCAAAAAGGCAAAGACGTCGACAATATTGCTTGGGAGCTGGAACGCGCCGCCGATGATGATCTGGCGGACGTCGCACAAGCCGCTCAAACGGTGCTCGGAATCAAGCCGCCTCCCGGCGTGCCGAAACGTCGCGCGAAGCGCGAGCGGATCGTCGTCACCGCGCCGGGCGGCTCAAGAATTCTCGTCGGACGCTCGCCGGTTGAGAATGCCGAGCTAACCTTTACGGTCGCGCGTTCGAGCGATCTGTGGTTTCACGCGCGCAATACTCCCGGCGCGCATGTCATCTTGCAACGGGACGACCGAAGGGAAGCTCCCGAGAACGATCTCGAACTTGCGGCATCCTTTGCCGCATTCTTTTCTCGCGCGAAGCAACGACAGAAAGTCGACGTCGACTACACGTCGCGAAAACACGTGCGCAAGCGCCGCGGCGCCGCGCCGGGGCTCGTGTCTTACACCGGCGCCAAGACGATCACCGTGGCGCCCCGTTCCCCGGAGATTGGGAAGTAAATACGGGTCGCGCGTCGCCAACAACGACTCCGCCACGCGCTAAGAGTACCTCGCTTACGGCGCCTGGTTCAGGGACGAACACCTCCGCATCCGGAAGATTCGCGTGAATCGTTCCGGCGGCGCGGACGGTGTGGCCGCTGCGCAGCAAGACCGCCAGATCGCTTTTCGAGTTCAACGCGACCACAAGAAGCCAAGCACCGGTTCGTTCGTAGAGCAACTTCGCGCGCGGCGCATCAGCAGTTCGGCGCACGAACGCAACATGACTAAAGTGACTGTTGACAAGGGCCGAGAAAGCAACGTGCGACTCTTGCGCATTGTAACGAGCTCGTAAGGCCGGCGGAACGAGCAAGAGCAGCGGCAAAATCAAACCGGCCGCAAATCCGATGGCATAGCGCCACACGGGCGAAGGGCGGCGCGAAATCGCAACCGGTCGGCCCGGCATCCTGCTCTTCGCCTGCTCGGTCGCCACTCTAGCGACGACTTTCTCAGCGTCGTTGACGCGTTTTCGGCATTCTTCGCACGTTGCAATATGAGCGTTCAAACGTACTTCTTCTTCAGCGGTAAGCGAGCCGAGTGCGTAGAGCTCGGCGAGTTCCTCGAGGTGATTCATGCAGCATCATCCGGCAAGGCGGCGCGTAGCTTTCGTAAGGCGAGCGAAATTCGGCTCTTGACTGTGCCTAACGGCAAATTTAATCGCCGCGCGATCTGTTCGTGCGTCAAATAATCGAAAAATGAAAGCCGCAAGACTTCCCACTGTTCGCGCGGCAGGGTCTTCAACGCCGCCGCAAGCTGGGAGCGCTGCAGGAAGTCCGTAATCTCGAACGTCTCGATCGCGCTCTCGCGCGGTTGCGCCGCCACGATTTCAGCGCGTCGCTCGGAGGCGCGAATTGTCGTGATCGCCCTGTTTCGGACGCAGACGGTCAAGAACGGATACAGCTCGCCGCGGCCGCGCCGATAGCTCTGCGGATCGTTCCAGATCTTCATGAACGTTTCGTGCGCACAATCCTGTGCTTCCATGCGATCGTGCAGCACCGTATCGGCAACCGACACTAAGAGCGGCATGAACACCGTGTAAGCTCGCTCGAATGCGCCGGCGCGGCGTTCCGCAAAATCGCTTTCGAGCTGCAGATCACCCCAAGCGGACGTCGGAAAGCGCGCTTCCCCCATCGTTTTGAAGTTGCACCGTCCGGTAGCCGATTACTCCGAGCAGCTGACTTGGAGGCACCATGAGTGGACCGGGCTGGGCAGCGGTTCCGGGCTTTGGTTGCGGATACGCCGTCGAATTCGCGGTCGCAAATCGAATGTTACCTTCCGTGTGCTCGATGATCTGATGAATGTGGCCGCTCAAAACCGTAACCCGATCGAAGCGCCGCAGCAACGCGAGTGCTTTGCTGCCGTCTTCAGTGGTCCAACCCCATTGCGGATACAGCGCGTATAGCGGCACATGCGCGAAGACGACGATGGGTGTTGACGTCTTTTGCGAAGCGAGATCTTTGGTTAGCCAATCGAGTTGCGTCTGACCCATGAGACCCATGCGCTCGAAATTGAAGACGTTGACCAGCACGACAAAATGTGCACCGGCTTGATCGAATGAGAACCACCCATCCTTCGCATCGGGCCGAGAGAAGAATTTGAAGTATTCAGCGGGCGATCCAATCACGTCGTGTTCACCGGGCAAATACAAAACAGGCGCATCGAGCTCCGCGAGGACCGACTTCGCGGTATCGAATTGTTCGGGTTTTGAGAGATGCGTGATGTCGCCGGTATGCACGACGAACGCCGGCCGAACCGCACGCCGGTTGATCGCTTGTACCGTCTTGCGCAGGGTCCCGATGACGTCGGGATTCTCCGGACGCGAAAAGCCGATGTGGCTGTCGCTGATCTGCACGAACGTCAAGCCGCTCCCGGCAGCACTGGCCGCCGCGGTCAGCGTGCCGGCAGCAGTTAACGTCCAAGCGATTCCGGCCCCGGTCCAGCCGACATGCTCGACGAAGTCGCGGCGTTTCACGACCGCTTCTCCGGAAGCACGATGATTTTGCCTTTCATGTAGGGATGGAGCGCGCAGAAATACGTGTACGTTCCGGGCTTATCGAACGTATGCGTCCAACTCTGGCCACTATCCAGACCGGCGGAGTCAAACGATTTGTCGGTCGCCGTCACCGTATGGGCTTCATCGTCGTCGTTTTGAAACGTAACGCGTTGACCCGCCGTCACCGTCAATGACGCCGGTCGAAATGCGAAGTCTTTGACGTGAACGACTGAGGTCATGGGCGCACTACCGATCAGTGCGGCGCTGCCCAAGAGCGTCGCAAGCATGAGGATAGATATCTTCTTCATGCTGCTGGTACGCGTACCAGCGCGTCTTGGATTACTGCTTTACCCGGCACAGCAGCATTGCGTCGCCAAACGAAAAGAAGCGATATCGCCGCCGAACGGCCTCCTTATACGCCTCGAGGACGCGCTCTCGGCCCGCAAATGCGCTGACGAGCATCAGCAATGTTGAGCGTGGCAAATGGAAATTCGTCAGCAACGCGTCCACGATGCGGAAGCGATAGCCTGGCGTGATGAAAAGATCAGTCTGTGCTGGACCGGCACGAAGCGATCCGTCATCCGCCGCAGCGCCTTCCAAAGAACGAACCACGGTTGTGCCGACGGCCACGATGCGGCGTCCACTCCGCTTTGCATCCGTCACGATTTGCGCTGTCCGCGCCGGAATGTCGAAGCACTCGACGTGCATCCGATGCGCATCGACCGATTCGGTGCGCACTGGCCGAAACGTCCCTAAACCAACCTGCAGCGTGAGAAAGCAACTCTCGATGCCGCGCCTCGCAAGATCGCCAAACGTGCGCTCGGTAAAATGCAGCGCCGCAGTCGGCGCCGCGACGCTTCCGGGATGTGCCGCGAAAATCGTCTGGTAGTCTTCTTGGTTCCGTGCGGAATCGTCGTGCACGTAGGGAGGCAGTGGCAGACGGCCGGCAGCGGTAAGAAATTCTTCAAGCGAAACCGCCAAATCGAGTTGCAGCTCACGCGCGCCGTCTTCGTGGACGCCGGTGACGGTCGCGGTTCCGAAACGATCGAATTGAATGCGATCGCCCGCGCGCGCCTTTCGTGCGGGATTTGCGAGGGCCAACCAGCGCGTCGCGCTTGGATCGTATTCCGGTTTGGCTGCCGGCCGCAATAGCAAGACTTCCAACTTGCCGCCCGTCGGAATGCGCCGTCCATACACGCGCGCCGCGATGACACGCGTATCGTTGAGGACCAGCAGGTCTTCGGGGCGCAAGATGCCCGGCAATTCGTGAAAGATGCGATGCTCGAGCGCAGCATCGCGTGCGACCAGAAGACGCGAAGCATCCCGGGGTCGCGCATGCTCTTGCGCGATCAGTTCCGTCGGCAGTTCGTAATCGTATGCGGCAGTCAGCCGCTCCGCACCGATTGCCGTGGCTTGCGCTAGGAAACTCGGGCGACTTGCGTCCCCGGAAAGTAATATCCGACGATCTCGTCCGCTGGGCGGCCTTGCAATCCAAGTCCGCGGGCGCCCCACTGGCACAATCCGACGCCATGCCCGCGCCCGGCTCCATCGACCACGATGGCCGGCGAATTCTCCGCCGGATCGGCGAGATCGGTGCCGCTCTGACCGACGCGTACCGATCGCAAGAGCAGACTCTTGACGGTCGCCGCTCCCGCGGCGCGCCGAAAGTCCGCGCCGCTCACCATACGTTGCTGAGCGCCGTCCGAAAAGCGCAGCATCTTCGCGCGTCCACTGCGTGTTAGGGCAGCAATGGTCGCGCTGTGCAACGGCCCAAAGCCGTCGAACTGCGGTGAGAGCGCGTTGACAAACGGGAGCCACGCAACGGTTGCGGTCCATCGGTAATCGGGCGAAGCGGAGCAATAGTTGCAGACGACACCTTGCAGATAGGGATGATCCGCTCCGCCGGTCCAAGCGTCCGACGCCGCCTCGGTATGGCCGCCACAACACGACATATACGAAACGGAAGCGGGAGCGCCATCGTACATCACGATTTGACCTTCGGTCGCATTGACCGCATCGGTTGTCTCCGGATGCTCCGCGCTGACGCCGCCGTACGCCTGATCGCGTTGTGACGCGACAAGATCGTACGGCCGTTCCGTATTGATTCTTGCCAAGGCGAACGTGCGCGCCAGAATCGCTTGCGCTTGTAAGGTCGCAGCCGGCCAGACACGCGGTGTCTCCATCGGTACGACGCCGTATAAATACTGCTCGAGCGTGACGATGTTGATCACTTGACCGTCGGGCAAGGCGGAGAACCGTCCGCGAAAGACTCGCGTGCCGAACGAGAACGAATCGGCGTCCAGAGGCAACGCGCTTCCCCGGCCAAGCAAGACGCGGATCGTCGGAACGTCGACGGCAAAGGCAGCGCGCGCGAATGCAACCGACGCCGCTGCGGCGCTCGAGGCTAGGCAGAACGTTTTGCGGTTCATCATTAGATCAAACGCTCTTGACGCGCGGCTCCGCGCTGCGCGATTCCAAAATGTTCGTATGCTGCCGGCGTCGCTTTGCGTCCGCTTGCCGTTCGTACGACAAGCCCTTCTTTCAGAAGAAACGGCTCGACGACGTCCTCGAGCGTCTCCGAATCTTCGGTGAGCGTCGCCGCAATCGCCGCCATGCCTACCGGTCCGCCGCCGTAATTCTCGATAATCGTCCGCAGAAACGCTCGATCGAGTTTGTCGAGTCCGAGCTCGTCGACACCCTCGCGCCGCAGCGCCTCATCCGCCACTTCCCTGGTGATGTGGCCGCCGGCGCGAACCTGCGCGTAGTCCCGAACGCGCCGCAGCAGGCGGTTTGCAATGCGCGGCGTGCCGCGACTGCGTGAAGCGATCGTGCGCGCGGCATCTTCGTCGATCGGAACGGTCAGCAAGGTGGCAGAACGGGTGACGATCTTTGCGAGTTCCTCCGGTGAGTAGTAGTCGAGATGGTAGGTGATGCCAAAGCGCTCGCGCAGCGGCGCGGAGAGCATGCCGGCGCGAGTCGTCGCGCCCACGAGTGTGAACTGCTTGAGCGGCAGCTTTAACGTCTTTGCGTATGCGCCGCGATCGACGATGAAGTCAATCTTGAACTCCTCCATCGCCGGATAGAGGAACTCCTCAACGACTCTTCCGAGCCGATGGATCTCATCAACGAAGAAAATGTCGCCCGCCTCGAGCGCCGTCAAGATCCCGACCAGATCTTTGGGTTTCTCGAGCGTCGGCCCCGACGTCGGCCGCAGCGCGTTACCGAGCTCCTTTGCGATCAGCGACGCCAGCGTCGTCTTTCCAAGACCGGGCGGCCCGTAAAAGAGGATGTGCTCCAGCGTTTGATCGCGCTGGCGCGCTGCATCGATCGCGATCTTGAGATTTTCAACGACGTCGACTTGGCCGACGTACTCATCGAAACTGCGCGGCCGCAATGATGCAACATACACTTCATCTTCGAGCGACGTTGCCGGATCGATAACCCGCGCCGAAGCGTCCTCCGGTCCGAGCATCTTCTTTCGTGCGTTTTCCGTCACGCCGTTCTCTGCCGGTAGATTTCCGCGAGAAGCGTCTCCGCGTCGCGAATGTTCGGCGCAGCCGCAAGCGTTGAACGGATCATCGCCTCCGCCTCGCTCCGCTTGTACTCCAGCTGCAGCAGCACCGCAAGCGCTTCATCCGCGAAGTCGGGAATCGGTGGATGCGCGGGCGTTGGCGCTTCTTGAATCAAGAGAAAGCGCGCCACCTTTCCTTGCAGCTTGGCGACGATATCGCGCGCTTTTTGCTGACCGATTCCGGGCAGCGTCTGCAAGAACGCATGGTCACCGCGCTCGATCGCCTCAGCGATCTTCGACATCGGCTGCGAAAAGGCGCGCGCAGCGGATTTTGGGCCGATGCTTGCGACGCTGATCAAGGCCTCGAAGAACTCACGCTCGATCGCATTCGTGAAGCCGTAGAATGAAAAGCGGCCGGCATTGCCTTCCAAATTCAGGACGGAGTGGATCTCGAGCGCGACGTCTGTTCCATCCGTTCCGCCCACCTTCTCCGAGATGCATGGCGGGAGCAAGATCTCGTACGAAAGGCCGCCGCTTTCGAGCACCACGCGATCTTCGCCGCGTTCGACGATCTGGCCGCGAATACGAGAGAAGATTAGTGCCGATCTCCATTGAGCGAAGCCCGTCCGCTTCGATGCGCAAATGCAAGCGCGAGGGCCAGCGCATCTGAGACGTCCGTCGGTTCGGGCTGCTCTTTCAATCGTAACAATTGAACGACCATCGAACGCACTTGTTCTTTGCGTGCTGCGCCGGAGCCCGTCAAAGCGCGCTTGACCGCCGAATGCGCGAGTGCGTGGACGCTCACGCGTTGTTGCGCTGCGGCAAGACAGAGAACGCCGCGCGCATGGCCCATCATCACCGCGGTCAGCGGATTACGGTAGGCGCTGAAGAGCTCTTCGATCACGACGGCGTCCGGACGCGTTGCCGCGACGACCTCGCAAATACCGCGGTGCAACGAGGCGAGACGGTCTTCGAGCGTCGCCCTCACGTCGGGAGCGACGATGCCGGCTTCGAGCAACGCGACGGCGCTGCCATTGCATTCGATCGCGCCATACCCCGTTACGCGCAGTCCCGGATCTATTCCGAGAACGCGCAACCTCACTGACTCGGCGGCGCGTTGTTGACGTAAAGTGTAATCGGCTGTCCTTGCGGGCGTTTCGTTCCGGCGGGAGGATCCGTTCGGACGACGCGGCCGTCGGCGCCGTCCGGGATAAAGATTGTCGTTCCGACATGGTAGCCGGCGGCTTCGAGCGTGTCCTTAGCATCGGAAGGCGACATGCCTTGCGTATCCGGCACTTCACCGCTGACGGACAGCAGAATCGTTACCGCTGAGCCGCGCGGCAACGGCGTACCCGGATCGGGCGATTGCTGAATGATCGTCCCGTTCACGCTCGCGTCGGGGCCGGCGCTGTATTGCACGATGGGTTTAAATCCCGCGGCCTGCAGATTCGCAATTGCGTCTTTGAGACTGAGGGTACTAACGCTCGGCACGTTTGCGCTGGTCGGGCCTTGGCTGACCGCGACATTGACCACCGTGCCCGGATCGACGCGCGTCTGCGGAGGAATGTCTTGCTGCGTGATCTTTCCGGCCGCAATCGTGTCGCTTGGGAACCGCTCCATGACCTTCAGCTTTAATTTGAGACGTGCGAGCAATTTCGTCGCTGCCGTGACGTCTTGCATGACGAGATTCGGCATCGCGACCGCGGGCGGCCCTTGAGAGACCGTGAGCGTCACCATCGTCCCTTCACGCACCTTCGAACCGGGCGGCGGGTCTTGACTGATCACGCTGTCCTTCGGCGACGCATCGAAAACAAGGCGCTCAACCGCTTTGAATTTGTCTTCGTTTAAGATGCGCTCGGCGTCCGTTGCGGTGAGTCCTCGGACGTCGCGCAGACCGACGGTTGGAAGGCCGCTGCTCACGAGAAGCTCGATCGTGGCGTCCTTCGCAACGCTGCTTCCCGCAGAGGGACGTTGCGAGATGACGCGACTCGGCGCAACGGTTTCGCTCGGCTGCAACGTGATGTGCGCCGCCAAGCCCGCGTTGACGATCCGCTGTTGTGCTTGCGCATCGCTTAAACCGACGTAGTTGCCGACATGTACGGGCGGGGCGATGATCTTCGCGATGCCGCCACGTCCGACGAAGAAATATCCGGCGACCGTTGCGAGCGCCAACGCGGTGACAAGCACAACCATTCCCGCCGCGCGAGAGCGATCGCTACGCGCCTCCGCGTCCGTAAAACTTGTGTATGGCAGCGGGCGGTCGGGCGAGCGTGACGGCCGGCGTGGAAGGTCGCCTCCATACGCACCGTGCATCAGCGTCGGCGCATCGTCGAGCGTCGGATACGCCGCAAATGCCGGGCGCTCACGCGCTTCCCGGAGCGCGGTTGCCACTTCGCTCGCGGAGGCGAACCGATGCTCCGGACGTTTTTGCAGCAACTTATTGACGATCGCGGCGAGCGCGGGGCTGATTCCGAGTGCATCGACGTTGAGCGTGGGAACCGGATCGCTGATGTGCTTGAGCGCGACCGTGACGGGCGACTCACCGCTGTAAGGTAACTTGCCGGTCAGCATCTGAAAGAGCACGATGCCCAGACTGTAGAGATCCGAACTCTCATGAAGCTCGTGTCCCTGTGCTTGCTCAGGCGAGAGGTAGTAAACGCTCCCCATGACCATTCCGGGGCGTGTCATCGCCATCGTCTGCTGCGACACCGCCCGCGCGATACCGAAATCGGAGATCTTCACCACATCGTCTTGCGTGATCAGGATATTGGCGGGCTTGATGTCGCGATGCAGCAGCCCTTGCCGGTGCGCGTACGCGAGACCATTGCAGATCTGCGTCGCATAGTCGATCGCAACCGGCTCGGGAATCTTGCCGTCCGAAGCGATCAGGTCCGCAAGTGAGGGACCGTCAACGAGTTCCATGACGATGTAGTAGGTATCGTCTTCACGCCCGACGTCGTACGTGTTGACGATGTTTGGATGTTGCAGTCGTGCCGCCGACTCTGCTTCTTGATAGAAGCGCCGGACGAACTCGTGATCACCGGCGTATTGCGAACGCAGCACTTTTATTGCCACGCGCCGCCGTAAGAGCGTATCCGTCCCGCAGTAGACCGTTGCCATGCCGCCCTCGCCGAGCTTCGCGTCGAGACGATAGCGGTTGTTGAACATCTGCTCGATCATGTTGGCACCGCCAGCAACGCCGCTTGCAAGACGCGGCGGGCGATCGGCGCGGCGACCGCGGCACCATAGCCGGCGTTTTCAACTACGACGGCAACGACGACGCGCGGTGCTTCCGCAGGCGCAAAGCAGACGAACCAGGAGTGCGGTGCGCCGGCCGGGTTGGTTGCCGTTCCGGTCTTCCCCGCCACGGTGACGTTCGGCAACGCCGCAGACGTGCCGGTTCCATACTTGACCACCGCGACCATCATCTTCTTCACATTGCTCGCCGTCTCCGTTGAAATCGGTTGTGCGAGTTGCGCCGCTCCGAATGAACTGGACGATCCGGTGCGCACAATCGTACGCACGATGAATGGGCGCGGTGTGATTCCTTCGTTCGCTATCGTCGAAGCAATCAACGCCATTCTCAGCGGCGTGACAAGCAAGTTTGCCTGTCCGAAACCGAGCTGCGCTAGCGTACCCGGGTAGAGTTGATCGCGCGGCGGAAGCCGGTCGCGCTGCGCCGGCAACTGGAAGTCGAGGGAGCCGCCTAACCCCCACCGCTGCGCGTAATCGAACCAACGGTCCGCACCCAGACGCAGTGCGATCTGCGCGAAGTCCACATTGCTCGACTGCGCAAAGGCGCCGGTCAAATCGAGATATCCAGTCGCTTCGCCTTCGTTGTCATGCACCGTGTAATCGCCGATCACGAAGTATCCGGGGTCGTCAAACGACGAGCTCATCGTAACGGTGCCGCTGTCTAGCGCATCGGCAGCCGTCACCATTTTGAACGTCGATCCCGGCGGATAGAGACCGTCGGTGGCGCGGTTAATCAACGGACTATTATCTGCATGCGCGAGCTCCGGAAAGGTTTGTTCGACCGTGTTCGGATCAAAACTCGGCACGCTCGCCATCGCCAGAACCGCGCCGCTGCGGGGATCGATCACGATGCCGGCGCCGCGCGCGTGTTGCGCCAGTTCACTTGCCAGAAGCGATTGAATCGGAACCTTTAGCGTCGTCACAACGTCCGCGCCATAGGCTTGCGAGCTACGGCCTCCAAGCGATTGCAGGATCTCGGCAGCCTGCGCAATTGGATCGCCCGTCGTGTCGGGCGGCGTCAGCGCTGAATCGTAGGCGGCTTCGATGCCGGATGCCCCAAAACGCAACGAGACGTAGCCGACAGTTTGCGCGAGTTGCGTTCCGAACGGATAGACCCGCTGCTTGTGCAGTGTCTGCGCGAGCACCGTGCCGTCGCTTGCAAGAATCCGGCCACGACGTTGCGAGAGCACCGCATGGCGTGGATTGTACGTTTTTGCCGCGTACCCCGGTCCGGCCACTAATTGAACGTAGATTTGACGCGCGATGAGCAGAACGAATAGGATCACGAAGAGCGTGCGCAGCTGCGCGATGACGCGATTGGTCATCCGACGGCGAGTTCTAGCGCGCGATACTCTTGCAGCGTGCGCGGCGGACCCGAAGTGGTTTCCAATGCATCCGCCAGCGCGTTCGCAGTGTCAAGACTCGTCAAACACGCAATGTTGGCCTCAACGGCGGCGCGGCGGATCCGATAACTGTCGTTGATCTCGCGCGGACCAGTCGCATCGTTGATGACCAAGTCAACGGCGCGCGAGGTGATCAAGTCCAGCGTGTGCGGTGAACCGCCGGCGATCTTATTGATGCGCTGCGCGCGGATACCGGCCTGCGCGAGCGCCGCTTGAGTCCCCTCCGTTGCATAGAGCACGAATCCGAGATCGGCGTAGCGCCGCAAGACCGGAATCGCATCGGCCTTCGATTGATCCGCGACCGTCGCGAGAACGCGTCCGCCGGGCTCGGGCAAACGAATGCCGGCGCCGATGAACCCTTTTCGCAGCGCGCCGGCAAAGGAGAAGTCCATGCCGAGCGCTTCGCCCGTGGACTTCATCTCCGGACCGAGGATCGTCTCGACGCCGCGCATTTTTGCGAACGAGAAAACGGGGACTTTGACGACGCAGAACGGGGCGCGCGGGCGCAAGCCGGTTCCGTATTCCATGTCCGCAAGACGCTCGCCGAGTGCGATGCGCGTCGCCGCCGCGACGATGTTGACGCCCGTTGCCTTTGAAATGATCGGTACGGTGCGGCTCGCGCGCGGATTCGCCTCCAAAATGTACGGGCGGCCCTCGTGGATGACGAATTGGATGTTGATCAGGCCGCGAATTTGCAGTTCACGTGCGATTGAAGCCGTCAAGTCCGCGAGGCGCGCTTCCATATCGGCGGAAAGCGTCTGCGTTGGATACACGCTGATCGAATCGCCCGAGTGGATGCCGGCGCGCTCAATGTGTTCGAAGATTCCCGGAATCAGGATATCCTCGCCGTCGAATACCGCATCTACCTCGGCTTCTAATCCACGCAAATAGCGATCGACGAGCAACGGTGCTTCGGGCAAAATCGGCGGCGCTGCCTCGGCGTATGACGCGAGCTGTCCTTCATTGTAGACGATCTCCATTCCACGGCCGCCTAAGACGTACGACGGACGCACCAAGACCGGAAATCCTAAATCACGCGCAATGGCACGCGCTTCACGGAAGGACG
Organism: Vulcanimicrobiota bacterium; assembly: GCA_963723515.1. GTDB lineage: Bacteria > Vulcanimicrobiota > Vulcanimicrobiia > Vulcanimicrobiales > Vulcanimicrobiaceae > JAFARW01. Next base: position 658,916 of record CAVRQT010000003.1, on the reverse strand, counting down.
TCGCAGCACGACCGGGCGGCCGCGAAACACCGAGCCGCTGCAGCGCTTCGTCGAACTTTCGCCGGTCCTCAGCCATATCAAGGCTGCGGCGATCGCTTCCCACGATTCTAACGCCGCGGGCGGCAAGTTGATCCGCCAGATTGATCGCGGTCTGCCCACCGAACGCGAGCATGACGCCCCGCGCGTTTGTCGCGTGATAGACCGCCTCAACTTCATCGGCGCCTGGCGGCTCGAAGACAAGCACGTCCGAGATGTCAAAGTCGGTTGAGACGGTCTCTGGATTGTTGTTGATGACGACCGACGCGCGCCCGGCATCGCGCAAGGCCCATGCGGCGTGCACGCACGAGTAGTCGAACTCGATGCCTTGACCGATGCGAATCGGCCCGCTCCCGACGACGATGACCGGCTCGTTGTGAGGCGCTCGCATCTCATCTTGTTCGTTACGCGAGATATAGTAGTACGGCGACTTCGCGGGAAACTCGGCGGCGGCAGTGTCCACCATGCGAAATGCGGCGGTCCCGTCCGCCGAACTCGCTCCCGCGTAACCGAGTTCAAGCGCTGCGGCACGTTCCGCGCTCGATGGTGAATCGCCCAAGCGCGCTTCGAGATCGACCAGCTCGTTGATCTCATGCAGCCAAAAGCGATCGATGCTGGAGCGAGAGGCGATCAGATCGACCTGCGCTGCGCGCGTTTCGCGAGGAGTTCGCCGTAGCAACTCCGCGATTGCAAAGAGCCGCTCATGATTTGGGCGGCTCACGATCGACATCAGCTCATCGGTGTTCCAGCGACGCAGCCCGTCACCGGTCAAGACTTCCCGCCGGAGGTCGAGACCCCGCATCGCTTTGATCAGCGCCGCACCGAAGGTTCGGCCGATCCCCATTGCTTCGCCCGTCGATTTCATCTGCGTGCCCAGAGAGGTGTCGGCGAACGGAAACTTATCGAACGGCCAGCGCGGGATCTTCACGACGACGTAGTCGAGCGTCGGTTCGTATGCGGCCTTTGTTACGCCAGTAACCGGATTTGGGATTTCGTCGAGCGTCTCTCCGAGCGCAATCCGCGTTGCGACCTTGGCGATCGGATATCCGGTCGCTTTTGAAGCCAATGCAGAACTGCGTGACACTCGCGGATTCACTTCGATGATCCGATACTCGCTGCGCTCCGGATGCAACGCAAACTGAATGTTGCAGCCGCCTTCGACATTGAGCGCGCGGATGACGTTGATGCTCGCCGTGCGCAACAGCTGATACTCTTGATCGGAGAGTGTCTGCGATGGCGCCACGACGATCGAGTCGCCGGTGTGCACGCCGACGGGATCGACGTTCTCCATGTTGCAGACCACGATGCAGTTGTTCGCGCGGTCGCGCAACACTTCGTACTCGATCTCTTTCCAGCCAAGGAGCGAGGTCTCTAAGAGAACTTGCCCGATCAAACTCAGCGAGAGGCCGGTGACGAGCGTTTCGCGCAACTCTGGCTCGTCATGCACGACGCCGCCGCCCGTTCCGCCTAAGGTGTACGCGGGTCGCACGACAAGCGGATAGCCCACTTGTCTTGCGAACGCGACGCCGGCTTCAACTTCGGTAACGACTTCGCTCGGAGGCACCGGTTCGCCGATTGCGATCATCTTCTCTTTGAATAGACGGCGGTCTTCAGCCAGGCGAATCGTTGCGATCGGCGTGCCGAGCAATTGGACGCCGCACCGCGCTAGAACGCCGCTCTCGTGCAGCTCAACGGCAAGATTGAGACCGGTTTGTCCGCCGAGCGTCGGAAGCAACGCGTCGGGCATCTCACGCTCGATGATCGTCTCGAGCGAAGCACTGGTAAGCGGCTCGAGATATACCGCGTCGGCAATCTCGGGATCCGTCATGATCGTCGCGGGATTGGAATTGACGAGTACGACGCGCCGTCCGGCCTCGCGTAGCGCACGGCATGCTTGAACTCCGGCGTAGTCAAACTCCGCGGCCTGCCCGATAACGATCGGGCCGGAGCCGATCACGAGTACACTACGCTGGGGCATCCGCGTCGCTACGTTAGGCGAGTGCTCGTTTAAGTCCCGTGCTCACGGCTTGTTACGAGGCGACGGTCCCCTCAGGCGGACGTTCCCAAATTTACAACTTGTGCAAATTTGCTCTCTTGATTCCGCACAAGTCTTCTCACTACGTGCATCCTGTGTGCTCCATACACCCCCGAGTGAACCGTCGCCCCGTCTCAAGCCAATCCATCCTTAGTACTCTTTTTTATTGTCATGTCCGCACCCCCAGACGTTGCGACGCGGATGGGGTTAAATAGGCAGGGCTACCGTGAGCGAGGTGATCCTCATGGGCTCAGGCGTTGCAGGCGCCACGTTGTGCCTTCTTTTATGAACGCCAAGCGATCGTGCAGACGATTGTCGCGTCCTTGCCAGAACTCCATGCGCTGCGGCTGCAGGCGATATCCGCCCCAAGAATGCGGACGAGCAACGGCTTCGCCTTCGAAACGCGAACGATAATCTTCAACGCGTGCTTCAAGCGCGGCGCGAGATTCCAGCGGCTCGCTTTGATCCGAGGCCCATGTGGAGAGCTGATGTTCGCGAGGTCGCGACGCAAAATATGCATCTGATTCTTCGTCGCTGATCGACTCGACGAGCCCCTCGATCCGCACCTGACGGCGCAAGTTGCCCCACCAAAAGAGCAGCGCCGCACGATTATTGCGCGCGAGTTCGCCGCCTTTGCGGCTCAAGTAATGCGTGTAAAATACGAGGCCGCGTTCGTCGAGCCCGCGGAGCAGCACCATACGCGAGCTGGCTTGTCCGTTGTCGTCGACCGTTGAAAGCGCCATCGCGGTCGGCTCCGTCACTTCTGCTGCACCGGCGTCCATCAGCCAGCGCTGCAGTAATGCAATCGGATCGTCCCCGACGTTCTCTTCGCTCAGTTCGGGAAGATTCGGTGCTGCAGGGGCGTGTGCGCGGAGTCGTGATGGAGTGGAGCGGCGCGAGGCTAGCGCTTGGACGCGCATCGACGCACCGATCTGCGCAAGATCGAATCCTAGTTCGCGCAGATACTGCGCTGCGTTACTCTTGGGGACGCGCTCGACCGCCCCGACGAGATGCTCGGCTGAAATGTAATCCATTCCCCATTCGCGCGCGCATTCAAAAGCGGCTTCGATCAAACGCTTCGCGTCCGGCGCGAAGGCGAATTCCTCATCATTGGAAGACGCTTCATGCGAATCACCGATCAGCTTTTCGCGGTAGGCGTCAATCGAGAGATCGCGCTGCTCGAAGAGCGGCAGCAGTGGCCCTTCGTCGATTTCGAGCAGCCCCATGACGATGTGCTGCGTATCGATGCAGCGGCCGCCGTATTTGGCCGCCGCCTCTTGCGCGAGGACAATCGCGCGCCGCGCACCCTCAGTAAACGGTTCCCACATCGTTAGGGAAACCGGCCTGCCGCAAGCGACGTCAAGATTGTGGCCAACAGCAACAGACCGCCGAAGAACGCAAACGGAAGCGACGCGTCGATCCGCCGGCGTTCGAACGTGGTGCTCGACCCCAGATGCGCGAGCGCGTTTTCCAAACTTGCGGCATCGGAAACTCTCGCATATGCTCCTCCGCCGCTTTGCGCGATGGCATGCAAAGAGTCTTCATCGAGTTGTGCAGGTTCAGCAGTTCCCGGAATCAAGAGGCCGCTATCGCTGGTGCCAATGCCGACCGTATAGATCGGAATATGGCGTGCGGCTACTGCGTCGGCGGCTTGCAATGGATCGGCGCCCCGGTTGTTGACGCCGTCGGTCATCAAGACGATCGCGCGGTGGCCTCCTGCGGGTAATTGCCGGCTTGCAAGCATCAATGCATCGCCGATTGCGGTTGCACCGTCTGCGGGCGGAATTCGATCGAGCGCCGTGAGCGCTTGATCGCGATCCGATGTTAGCGGTTGAATCAGCTCTGCGCTCGATGCGAAGGTGACGACGGCAAGCCGCGTTCCGGCCGAAAGCTGCCTCATGAATGTTCGTGCCGCGTTTCGAGCGGCATCCCACCGCGTCGGTTGGACGTCGGTTGCGTTCATGGACCCTGATGTGTCGATGCAGAGCACGACGGCAGCATCTTTGGCCGGCAGTCGCGCGCTGATATGCGGGCCGGCTAAAGCGCTCGAGAGCAGGACCGTCGCGATAGCAAAGGTCGCATAAATCGCAACTGCCGGCCACTTTCGCGGCTGCATCGCATCGACGAAGAACTCGAGATTTGTGTATGTAAGCGCGTTCGCGGTTCGACCGCGCAATAGCATACGGTAGATCAACAAAACTGCCATGGTCAACGCAAAAGCGATAAGCAGCCACAGGGGACGGCTGAAATCGATCATGTGATTGCCGCCGGGATTCCGAAGGCTCGGTAAAGCGAAGCCCTTCCGTCGCTTTCATACAACACACCCGTTCGCCAACCGGCGTTTTCAAAGCGGTCCCGCAAGGACTTCTCGCGCGCCAGGACTGCGCGATGGTAACGCTCGCGTTCCGGCGCGCCGATAAAGAGGCGCCGTTGCCTCTTCTTCTCCGCATCTTGCACGGCCACGAAGCCGCGCAGCGGCAGCTCATCGAACCACGGATCGCGCGCAATCAAGGCCGTGCAATCGAGACGCCGAGCCAAGCTGCGCAGCAGCAAATCGTCGCCGTCGTGAAGGTCGTAAAAATCGCTAACAGCGAGAAACGCCGCGCCCGGAGATAGCGCGTGCCTGGCGATCTCAAGCGCTCTGCGCAAAACGAAAGGTTCGTTGTCTGCGATGTTCGCGCAGACCAGCGCACTCCGGCGGCCGCGCAATGCCGGCGGAGCGTGCACCCCTCGAGCGGTAACCCGAACGCAGCGATCGTCCGTTTCGGCGGCGTCGTACCAGGTTTGCAGCGCTTCGAATGCGGCAGTCGAGAGCGGACGTTGCCGTCCAAGGCGCATGGACTCCGATCGATCGACGATTGCGCCCAGCGTTAGCGCAACATCTTCCAAGACAACGCGCGTCTGGAGCGGCCCCGCACGTGCCGTTGCCGCCCAATCGATACGGCGCGGATCGTCGCCGGCGACGTACTCACGCAATTCCGCAAATTCGTAGCCGTCGCCGCGGATTGCGGTAGGCGATCCCTCGCCAATGAGGCGAGGCCGCCGCCGCCCGAGCAGCAGCGCGCGCCGAAGTTCGCCCTTCACGGCGCCGGCACCGCCGCAATCAGCGACGAGAGAATCGCTTCCGGATCCAGGTTGTCGGCCAAGACGCGATAGTTCAGTCCGAGGCGGTGACGCAGCACGAGCGGCGCAACGGTTCGAACGTCGTCCGGCAACACATAATCGCGTTCGTCCAAGAGCGCTTTGGCGCGTGAAAGGAAGGCCAGCGCCAGCGTGGCGCGAGGACTCGCTCCCCGGTCGATCACGTGGTCCCCGACCGCGGACACTGAAGCCGCATTTCGCGTCATCCCAACGAGCGCAACGATATACGCCTTCAGTTTCTCGTCGAGATAGATCGCGCGCGCCTCTTCTCTCCAAGCGAGCACGTCGTTCAACGTTGCGGCGCCGGAGCGCAGCGGCGTTTCGGCAATCGCAAAACGCTCGAGAATGAGCCGCTCTTCGTCTGCGGTGGGATATCCGACATTCACTTTGAGCAAGAATCGGTCCATCTGCGCGAGCGGCAAGGCGTAGGTGCCGTCAGCATCGAGCGGATTCATCGTCGCCATCACGATGAATGGATCGGGAAGTGGATGGGTGTGCGGTCCGATCGTGACTTGATGCTCTTGCATCGCTTCGAGCAACGCCGACTGCACTTTGGCCGGCGCGCGATTGATCTCGTCGGCGAGGACGACATTTGCAAAGATCGGGCCGAAGCTCGTCGTGAATTCAGCTTGTCGCTGGTCAAAGATGCGCGTTCCAACAATATCGCTGGGCAGTAAATCGGGCGTGAATTGAATGCGTTTGAAGCAGCCGTCCAAGGCGGCCGCAAGCGCGCGGCAGGCCAATGTTTTTGCCAGTCCGGGCGGCCCTTCGAGTAGGACATGCCCGTTTGAAATCAAGCCCAAAACCAGGGCTTGGGTCACCGATTCCTGGCCGACGATCGTCTCGCGAAGCGCCGCGAGCAACTGCTGTGGCGTGGTACGCGTCACGAAAGCTGCTTTCCGACGACCGCGATCGCATCCTCAATCGCGCTGCCGAGCCGCTCGTCCGCGACGAATGCAGCGCGCTCGAGCGAACGCAGCGATGCACGCAGCGGTCCCGCGACGCCGTTGCGCGAGAGCAGCTCGTCCAGCGTCTCCCCGCCGCGCGCCCCGGCCGTTTTCCACAGTGCGCCTCGCAGCGCCATAACGGCATCGCGACTTCGCGCACGCTTCAAATCGCCGAGTGCTATTGATACTGCATCTTCGGTTGGCGTTGCCTGGCCGATCGTCTGCGGCGGGGTCGAAAGCACCAGCGGTTGAGGCCGTCGCGCTTTCTTTCTGAACAGCAACCCGCCCACCAAGAAAACGAGAAGCAGCGCCGCGACAAGCCTCATAAGCAAAGCCAGAAGCCAGCCGGTGCCTTCGGCCGGCGCCGGCGTCGAACCGATCACGTTCAGCACGAGATCGTTCGAATAATAGCGCTTCGCTTTGCCGTCACGCGGATCGATCGCATCGAAATAAGCGCCGTTCAGATGCACGGCGCCGCCGTTGTGCGCGACGACTGTGAGCGTCTCGGCAAAGTTGGTCCCGCTTTGCATCGTAAACACGTGCCGCTCGTCACCCAGCGGCTCCAAGCCGGCCAAGTTCGGCAGGACGACAAAATCAACGCCACTCAGCGGCTCGCGTAGCCGACCTTCGATCTCCAGATGGAATGGCTCTCCGGCATGCGGCGCCTGCATATCCGCGCGCATCGTGAATGAAATGACGTGCAGGCGCGGCAGCGCTTGCGCAAAGGCGACGCTTTGCGCCGTGGTCACGACGGCGAAGAGGGCGCCTAGAGCAGTCCGACTTCGTTGAACCATTGCGCAAAGAGACGCCGTGCGTCGAACGGACCCGGCGAGGCCTCGGGATGGAATTGAACCGCCGCGACCGGCAAATCGCGATGCCGAAAGCCTTCGTTCGTTCCGTCGTTGAGATTGACCATCGTTGGAATCAAGTGGTTGGGCAGCGACGCTGAGTCGACGGCGTACCCGTGATTGTGCGCGGTGATGAGCACTTCGCCGCCCTCCAGGTCCTTAACGGGTTGGTTGCCGCCACGATGACCATAGGGGAGTTTGTACGTTTTGCCGCCGCAAGCCAGCGCCAGCAACTGATGCCCCAGACAGACGCCGAAGATCGGCCGCTTTCCGACCAATTGATGTAACGTTTCGATCGTGCCCGCAAGATCCGTCGGATCACCCGGCCCCGGGGAGACGACGATCGCCCGTGGATCGTGCTTCAGAATTTCCTCGGCAGGCATGTCAAACGGCACGACCGTGATCGCGGCGTCGAGCGCTTCTAACTCTCGCAAAACCGCACGTTTCACGCCGCAGTCAATCACGACGACGTGGGGTCCACGCGCGCTGCCTTCGTGGTGCTCGTGGTTTGTGGCGACGCTGGGCACGAGGTCTTTCGTCGTGGCGCGCCGCGCGAACGTCGTGAGCTCGCTTTCAGCCCTTTGCAACGCGTCTTCGCCGACCGCAAGCGCCGCCCAGATCGTGCCGTGTTCGCGCAGCGCGATCGTGATCGAGCGCGTATCTGCGCCGACCATCGTCGCGATCCTTTGCTCGCCGAGCCACTCGCGCAAGCCGATTGCGGATGCGTGATGCGAAGGATGGGCGCTCAAATGCTTGATGACGGCGCCGGCAACGCAGGCGCGTGGATACTGTGCCGCGCTGTGCGAGACGCCATAGTTGCCGATCATCGGATAGGTGAACGTCAAAATCTGTCCCGCATAGGATGGATCGGTCAAGGCTTCCTCATAGCCTGTCATGCCGGTGTAAAAAACCGCCTCGCCGAGCGCCACGCCTTCGAACTCCAGGCCGCCCCCATCGAAGCGGGTGCCATCGGCGAGAAAAAGCGCCGCCGGCTTCAGCTTTTCACCTTCCCATCGGCCATCACAATCCGGCCGCCGACGATCGTCGCGATCGCTTTTCGCGGTAGCCGCTTGCCCTCGAACGGCGTGCATCTTCCTTTAGAATAGAAGTGCGCCGTATCGACAGTCCACGGCCGATCCGCAAAAATCGTCATGTCCGCCGGCACTCCCAATCGCAGCGATCCCCCGCCGACGTTGAGAATGCGCGCGGGATTCGTCGAGAGCAATGCGACGTAGCGCATGAGCGAAAGGTCGGGCACGGCGAGCGCATAGGCACCCGCCGCAACTTCCAGCCCGCTGAATCCAGGCGCCGCGCGATCCACGGAGCGCGTCTTTTCGCGCGACTCATGCGGGGCGTGGTCGCTCGCGAATGCATCAACCGTTCCATCGCGCACGCCCTCACGCAACGCCGCCGCATCGCTTTCCCGCCGAAGCGGCGGATTGACGTTCGCTTTGCCGTTCCATTGCGCAATCAGGTCGTCGGTAAAGCAGAGGTGGTGCGGAGTCACTTCGCAGGTTGCCGCATTTCCGCGACTGCGTGCCCACCTCAGCAACGCAAGCGATTCGGTCGTCGAGAGATGGGCGATATGCCACGCCTTGCGTGTTGCTTGCGCGATGATGAGGTCTCGCGCGACGACAACGTCTTCGGCGGCCGAAGCCCCCAGGCGCTTCAATCGTTCATCTTCGCAATGTGAGATGAATGGGTGTGCCACATCGCGCGCACGAACGGCCGCCTCAAAAAGAATTCCCCCATCGTCCACAGCTTGGCCGTCGTCGCTGAAGGCGACGGCGTCAGCGGCCGCTAGAGCGGCATAATCCAGAAGTTCGCGTCCCGCTCTGCCGCGGGTTATCGCGGCGATCGGGTAGACGCGCGCCAAGGCCGCCCCTTTTGCCGCATCTAGAACCTTCTTCAGAACTGCCTTCTCATCGATCGCGGGCTGCGTGTTCGGCATGCACGCAACCGCCGTAAATCCACCGGCGACCGCCGCTGCGCAACCGGTCGCGATCGTCTCCTTTTCCGGAAAGCCGGGCTCACGCAAATGCACGTGCATGTCGATGAATCCCGGCGCAACATACGCGCCGCTTGCGTCGAAGACGACCTCATCTTCCGACGGCGTCAAATGCTCTCCTAATTCAACGATCTTCTCGTTCTCAACGCGCACGTCAAGCCGGCGATCCAACTCTTGCGCCGGATCGATCACTCTGCCGCCGGAGACGAGCATCAGGCGCTCTTTTGCTGACCGTTGACCAAGAAGTCGAGGACCGCCATCCGCATGAAGACGCCATGGCGAACCTGATTCGCGTATCGCCATCCGGCGTATGCGAGCACTTCATCGACGAGCTCGATGCCGCGATTGTACGGTCCGGGGTGCATGACGATTGCATCTTCCTTCAGGCGCGTCAGGCGGTTCGCATCGAGACGGTAGCCGCGGATAAAGTCCTCATCAGAGATCAGCGTCGGCGTCACGGCAAAACGTTCGCGCTGAATGCGCAGCAGCATGATCGCATCAACTTCCGGCAAGACCTTATCGAAGTCGCGCTCGACGTGAATGCTCTCCGAGGCAAACGATTCCGGTAAGAATGATTCCGGCCCGACGAGGACGATCTGGGCGCCTAAGTTCTTCAGGCCTTGAATGTTCGAATGCGCTACGCGGCTGTGCAGGATGTCGCCGACGATTGCGACCTTGCGCCCTTTGAGCTGGCCGAACTCTTTGCACATCGTGTACAGGTCCAGCAGTGCCTGCGTCGGGTGGGCGTGCGCGCCATCACCGGCGTTGACAACATGCCCGTCAAACGCCATCGCAATTTGGCGCGGAAAACCAGGCTCCGAGTGGCGGATCACCATTACCGAAAACCCCATTGCATTGAGCGTGATCGCCGCGTCTTCGAGGCGCTCGCCTTTGCCGAGGCTCGTGTCGCTCGGATCGAGGGTGATGATGTCTGCACCTAGGCGCTGCTGTGCCAGCATGAATGAGGCCAGCGTGCGCGTGCTCTGCTCGAAAAACATGTTGACGCATGCGATCTCATCGAGCAATCCGCGCTTGGGAAGCTTCTGCTCGAATTGCTGCGTCCGTTTAAAAAGGTACTCGATCTCCGCCGGCGTGAGATCATCGAGATCGATGAGGCTACGGCGCGCTCGCAAGAATGCTTACCTCATCGGATTGATCCGGAGTTCGCGCTAGCGTAACAACGACGCGTTGCTCCGGAGTCGTTGCGATCGTGCGTCCCGCATAGTCGGCCTGGATCGGCAGTTCGCGCAATCCGCGATCGATCAGCACGCATAAACGAATCGCGCCGGGACGTCCGAGGTCGGTGACGGCATCGAGCGCTGAACGAACCGTGCGACCGGTGTAGAGGACGTCATCCACAAGCACGACGGTCCTTCCATTCACGTCGGACGGAATGACCGAGTCAGGCATTTCATGAGAAACGTCATCATCGCGGTAAAGGTTAATGTTGAGAAAACCCAGCGGCGGCTGCGCTCCGCTCATTGTTTTTATCTTCTCCGCAAGGCGCATCGCGAGCGCTTCGCCTCCGCGGCGAACGCCCATCAAGAAGAGGCCTCGTTGCGCATCTTGCGGCTCGACGATCTGATGCGCTAACCGCGCGATGATCCGCTCGATTTCAGCGCTGCCGATGAGCGTTGTCTTCTCCCGTAGCGGTGCGCATCGTCAGGCGATCTCCCCCAGCTCTTCAAGTCCGGCGCGTCTGCGCGCGAGTTCCGCTTCAAATCGAGCGAGCTTCTCGCGTTCGCGCTCGACGACCGCTGCCGGCGCTTTGCCGACGAACTGCCGGTCGCTCAATTTCCGCCGCACGCGTTCGATCTCGCTTTCCAAGTGCGCCGCCTCCTTGCGGTAACGCTCGAGAAGCACGTCACGCGGTGCCTGCGCACGAACCGCGTCCAATGCTTCCTCGATCGTCGCTGAGGGCCCATCGATCGGTTCTGCATCGCCTCGGACGTACCATAGAAGTAAGTCCGCGATTTCTTTCGGCACTGTTCGCGGCATCTGGACGCTGAGGCGGGCGCTCGGCTGGAGGCCCATCTCGGCACGCATGTTTCGCAGACGCTCGACCACCCGCTGCATGCTTTCAAACTGCATTGCCGCTTGGGGGTCACTTGGAATCTCGGCTTTATCCGGCCACGACGCCGTCATGATGCTCTCGCCGTCATGCGGGAGAGAGAGCCACACTTCTTCGGAGATGAATGGCTCGATCGGATGCAATAACCGCATCGCCGTATTTAACACAAAAGAGAGCACCGCCGCGCGCGAGCTGCGCCGGCAGCTTCGCCGCTTCGACGTACCAATCGCACATGTCGTACCAGATGAAGCGCCACAACGTCTCCGCTACGGTGCCGAAATCGTAGCCGTTCAGGGCTTCTGTAACCGTTCCGACCGCATCGTGCAGCCGAGACAAAATCCACTTGTCGGCCAGCGATAACTGATTCGCCGGCGGCAAGGCCAATGGCGCCGGCAAACCCTCCGGTATGCTCAATGCGTATCGGGTCGCGTTCCAAATCTTGTTGTTAAAGTTGCGCGCCTCTTCGCAACGTTTCTCCTGAAATCGCAGCTCTTGGCCCTCGAGCCGCATCTGCCGCATCATTCCCATGCGAAACGCATCCGCGCCGTACTTCTCGACGATGTCCAGGGGATCGATCGCGTTGCCGAGCGATTTGCTCATTTTGCGCCCCCGGGCATCGAAGACGAGCGGCGTGATAAATGCGTCGGGAAACGGGACTTCTCCCATGAACCGTAGGCCCAGCATTACCATCCTTGCAACCCAAAGAAAGATGATCTCCCAGCCGGTAATCAGGACTTGCGACGGGTACCACTGCGCAAGTTCCGGCGTTTGCTTCGGCCAGCCGAGAATCGAAAACGGCCACAGCGCGCTCGAGAACCAGGTATCGAGCGTATCGGCATCGCGGCGAAGATCTGTCGTGCCGAACTCCCGGCGCGCGATTTCGTGCGCCTCTTCTTCCGTCTCGGCAACGACGACTCGATCGTCCGGCGTGTACCAGACCGGAAGTTGATGGCCCCACCAAATCTGCCGCGAGACATTCCAATCGCGGATGTTCTCAAGCCATTGCTCGTAGGTGCGGCCATATCTCGATGGGATGAAACGCAGCCGCCCATCGCGATACGCCTGTAACGCCGGTTCCGCAAGCGGCTTCATCTTGCAGAACCACTGCAGCGAGAGCAGCGGCTCGATCATCTCGCCGGAGCGCTCGCTCGTTGCGACGTTATGCACGTACGGCTCGATCCGAACGATCAGCGCGAGCTTCTCAAGATCTTCGACGATCGCTTGTCGCACCGCGAAGCGATCCATCCCGCCGTATCTGCCGACGGGCAGGTCGTCGCTTCTGATTCGTGCATCGAGGCCGATGACTGAGGGCATCGGCAAATGATGCCGGAGGCCGATTTCGTAATCGGTTTGGTCATGTGCCGGAGTAACTTTCACGATGCCGGTGCCGAATGCCGGATCGACCGCCGCATCCGCGATAATTGGAATATCGCGTTCGAGCATCGGCGGCACGCGGACCCGCCTGCCGATGAGTGATGCAAAGCGCCGATCTTCAGGATGCACGGCGAGCGCAACGTCGGCGAGAATCGTCTCGGGGCGCGTGGTCGCAATATCGGCGCCGCCCGATGAACCGTCTGCGAATGGATAGCGAACGGTCCACAGGCTCGTGCTCCGTTCGACGTGTTCTACTTCGGCGTCCGACACCGTCGTTTGCGCGGCGGGATCCCAGTTGATCAATCGCTTATCGCGATAGATCAGCCCGTCGCGATACAGTGTTACAAAAACTTTTGTGACAGCGGCTGCGAGCGACGCATCCATGGTAAAGCGCGAGCGCGCCCAATCGGGACCGAATCCGAGCCGCCGGAATTGCTGCTCGATCGAGGCCCCTGTTTCAACCGACCACTGCCAGGCGCGCCGAAGATACTCTTCGCGTCCCAGAGACTCGCGCGAGAGCCCTTGCTCCGCCAATTGACGCACGAGCACGGCTTCCGTCGCGATCGCCGCGTGATCGGTTCCGGGAAGCCAATCGGCGCAATTCGCCAAGCATACGATGGTAGCGCACGAGCACATCCATCGGCGTGTAGGTCGAACCGTGTCCTAAGTGAGCGCGCGCCGTGACATTCGGTGGCGGCATGCAGATGATGTATGGCGGCCGCGCGGGGTCCGGCTCCGCGTGAAAGTAGCCGGCCTTCTCCCACCGCTCGTACAAACGCTGCTCGACGGCCTTCGGGTCGTACGCTTTAGAGACTTCGCTAGCGATACGCTATTTCGCCGTATTCAGTTTGATGATGCTGACGCGAGAACCGAAGCGCGCCGGCTCGACCACGATTGTCGCGGCCTCGCCGCGACGCGAGCTAATCAGCGAGTTTGCACCGGGATACGGGTAGTTTGCGTGCATTGACTGGACGTGCCAGCCGTGGGCCGGCATCTGCCGGCGGTACCACGCAAGCATCGCGTTTGCATTCGTGTAGCTTGCGAAGTTGAACGCTTGCGGCTTGACTTGCAACGTTCCACGAAGCGCGAATTGACGCGGCCGGTAATCGGGAAAGCTGCCCGGCGCTACCGGAATGTCGCCGAACACCATCGTAATCGCAGGCGGAGCGGGTGGTTTGGCGAGCGCAACGCCGGCGTGTGCACAGAGGAGTCCGCACAGACACCAAGCGATGCCGAACGCGCGCACGGTTAGGCGGGCATGTCCTTCTGACGTTCAGCGTAGATCAGCGTGGGCTGCTCGCGTTTTTCGATGACTTCCTTATTCACCACGCACTTCTTCACGCCGCTCAGCGACGGCAAATCGTACATGACGTCGAGCATCACTTCTTCGAGAATCGAGCGAAGGCCGCGCGCGCCGGTCTTGCGGCTCTGCGCTTTAATGGCGATCGCGACGAGCGCTTCCTTCGTGAAGGTCAACTCCACGCCGTCCATTCCCATGATCTTTTGGAATTGACGGACGAGCGCGTTGCGCGGTTCGACCAAAATGCGCCGCAAGGCGAGCTCATCGAGCGCATCGAGCGTCACCACGATCGGCAGTCGCCCAATGAATTCCGGAATCAAACCGAACTTCAGCAGATCTTCCGGCATCAGCTGCTCGAGCAATCGGCCGACGCGAAACTCCCGTTTGCTTTCCGGTTGAGCGCGGAAGCCCATGCTGTTGTTGGCAACGCGCGATTCAATCATTCGGTCGAGACCGTCGAATGCGCCGCCGCAGATGAACAACACGTTGGTCGTATCGATTTGGATGAACTCTTGATGCGGATGCTTGCGACCGCCTTGAGGTGGAACGTTGGCAGTCGTACCTTCTAGGATCTTGAGGAGCGCTTGTTGGACGCCTTCACCGGAAACGTCGCGCGTAATCGACGGATTCTCGCTCTTGCGCGCGATTTTGTCGATTTCATCGATGTAGACGATGCCCTTCTCCGCGCGCTTGACGTCGTAGTCTGCAGCCTGAATCAGCTTGAGCAGAATGTTCTCGACATCTTCACCGACGTAACCGGCTTCGGTCAATGACGTTGCGTCGGCCATCGCGAGTGGCACGTCTAAGATCTTGGCGAGCGTCTGAGCCAGATAGGTTTTACCGGAACCCGTCGGCCCGACCAGCAAGATGTTCGACTTTTGCAGCTCGACGTCGTCGGCGGAGCCGCCCATGTTGATGCGCTTGTAGTGATTGTAAACCGCGACGGCGAGTGACTTCTTGGCTCGCTCTTGACCGATCACATACTGATTGAGGATGTGATTGATTTCTTTGGGCTTCGGAATGTTGCGCAGACGGAGATTCTCGTCAACGTTCTTGTAGAGCTCTTCTTCGATGATTTCATTACAGAGCTCGATGCATTCGTCGCAAATGTAGACGCCGGGACCGGCGATCAACTTGCGCACTTGCTCCTGCGATTTGCCGCAGAAGCTGCACTTCAATTGCCCTTTTTCGTCGCCAAACCGAAACATTTAGAAGGCGCTTCGCTTCCCTAGGTCTTGACCGGAGCGGCGACCGCGCGCGTGTCTTTCCGAATCACGCTATCTATAATACCGTATTCAGCCGCCTCCTGGGCAGTCATGTAGAAGTCGCGCTCGATATCCTTGAGGATCTGCTCGATCGGCTTCTGCGTCGTCTCCTCGTAAATGCTCGCGAGCATGCGCCGGGTGGCAATCAGGTCTCGGGCGTGAATCTCAATGTCGGTTGCCTGCCCCCCGACTTGCTGCACCCACGGCTGATGGATCAGAATCTTCGCATAAGGCAGGGCAAACCGCTTGCCCTTCGCCCCGCCGGTCAAGATGATCGACGCCATCGACGCGGCCATGCCGGCGCAGATCGTCGCCACGTCCGGCTTGATGTAGCGCATGGTGTCGTAGATCGCAAGCCCAGCCGTCACGCTGCCGCCAGGGCTATTGATGTACATGTCGATGTCTTTGTCGGGATCCTCGCGCTCGAGGAAGAGCAGCTGCGCGATGACGAGGTTCGCCAAATGGTCGTCCATCGGGCCACCGACGAAGATGATGCGATCCTTCAGCAGTCGCGAGTAGATGTCAAAGGCTCGTTCACCGCGCGCGCTCTGCTCGACAACCATCGGGACGAGGTGATCCATCTTAAGCTCCATCGGTCGTTTGAATATTGGCGTGTTCGATGAGCCACTCCATCGTCTTGCTGCGAACGATTCCTTCCATCAGCGAAGCGAGGTTGTTTCCCATCACCTCCCGGATCCGCTGGGGCGGTTGCCCGTACTGTTCGGCGAGTGCGACGATCTCGCGCTGGACGTCTGCGGGCGTTGCCCGAATGTTTTCGGTTTTGGCGATGGCAGCGAGCAGCAGGGCGCCCTTGACGCGCCGCCGCGCCTCTTCATGCATTTCCGCGCGAAGCTGATCCTCGGTGTTGCCGCTTCGCGCGAGGTAATCGTCCCAGCTCAGCCCCAACCGCTCCGCGAACGCATGTGCGTCGCTGAGCAGACTCTCCGTTTCACGTTGGACCAGACTCTGCGGAAGCGAGAACTCGTGCTCGGCGATCAGTTTTTGCATCAGCGTCTGCTCGAGTTGTTTACGAACGCGGCTCTCTCCGATCGCCGCGAGGCGCTGACGAATATCGCCCTTCAATGCCTCTAACGTCGCATGCGTTGAGACAGTCTTTGCAAACTCGTCGTCCACCGCCGGCAACTCCATTTCCTTAACTTCATGGAGCGTTACGTCGAAAACGACATCTTTGCCGGCGAGGTCTGATTTCGGATAGTCGTCCGGAAATGCGGCGCGCACTTCCTTGGAATCGCCCGCTCGCATACCCGCGATCCCCGCGGCGAACCCCGGCACAAACCGTTCCTCCGAAAGCTCGATCGTCTGGCCTTCGGCCTCTCCGCCTTCAAAGGGCTTGCCGTCGACCTTCCCTTGGTAGTCAAGGACGACGAAGTCGCCGATGCGCGCGGATCGCTCGACCGGCACGAGCGTGCCGCGGTCGCGCGCCAACGATTGCAGGCTTCGGTCGACCTCCTCATCGGTCACGTTGACGGGCAAACGCTCGAGTGAGATACCGCTGTAAGGATGAAGGTCGATATCCGGACGCACCGAGACGTTGACCTTGAGCTGCAACGGGCGGTCATCTTCCGCCGGCAGCACTTCGACTTTGGGACGGTCGATCGGCGCCAACTCGTGCTCGCGCACCGCTCTCGAATACGCCTCCGGGACGACATCTTCGATCGCGCGATTGTGAATGAGCTCGTCACCATACTGCTGCTCGAAGATCTTGCGCGGAACTTTGCCGGGGCGAAAGCCCGGAATTTTCGTATTGCGAGACAACGTGCGAAAGGCGCGCTCTTCAGCGGAGCTGAGCTCTTCAGCGGATATCGGAATGTCGAGCTGCACCTCGGTCGGCGCCAGCCTGGTTAAGGTCGACTTCGCATCAGCTAATGTCATGTCAAATAGAGGTAGGCAAATTCCACTAGTTACGGTTGGGGGGCCCCGTGCGCTTTGCGCACGGGGGGCAGCGAAGCTGCTCGAGCGGAGCGCCTGTTAAACTGTACGGGGCCCCCGCAAATTTTGCAATTTGTGGGGAGAAGCGAAGTGAGCGGAAGACGAGATTCGAACTCGCGACCCTCGCCTTGGCAAGGCGATGCTCTACCACTGAGCTACTTCCGCATCGAGACGGCGCGCCAATGGGCAAGCAGAGACTCGAACTCTGATGGGTTACCCCACTGGAACCTAAATCCAGCGCGTCTGCCAGTTCCGCCACTTGCCCTCCCGGTTGTCCAACCTTTACGCCGCGATTTTAGTGGCGGGCCTGCCCAAGTCGCCGATTATAAGACGGTTTTGCCGGGATTCCTGTAGCGCGGGAGTGGTACTCTGGTCGTAGCCATGAGAGACCTCGGGAGCGATTCTCGCTGGATCATCGTCGGCCGCACGCTCGCGGGCGACGCCCTCGAACTCGGCCCATACGAAAAGCGTTACGCGGAGCAGATGCTCGCTGACATTCGAAATCGCGTTTCGAACGATGATCGCAGGCCACTCGAATCAACGAATTTTCGCTACAGCGACATCGAACTGACCAGCCTTGGCATGGAGCCTTGCCCAACGAATTAGAGCGCAACTTTTTGGATGGACGCTCTGCTCCTAACGCTCTAGAGTAGGAGCATGATCAAGACGGATATGCAGCCTAGCGTTGGGCGAATGAGTACCGAATTCCCGAACGAGCGTTGCGCTTTGCGCGACTTGAGGACCACGTTTGCGGGATGGGGTCCGCGCATATGAGCGAGCAGCTTTCGGATCGACGCCGTTGGAGCGCCGTCGTGCGGCGCGACGACCGGTTCGACCAGGCCTTTGTGTACGGCGTCAAGACGACGGGCGTCTACTGCAAACCGTCGTGCAGTGCGCGTCGCCCCCGCAAAGAAAACGTGCTCTTCTTTGCTTCACCCGAAGCCGCGACCGATGGCGGATTTCGCGAGTGCGCAAAGTGCCGTCCGGTTAGCGGACAAGATTCTGAACGAATCGTTCGTTCGGCGCTCGACTTACTCGAAAGCCGCCTTGGCGAGCGCGTAACGTTGACGGATCTCGCGAAATACGTTGCCCTAAGTCCGTTTTATCTGCAGCGTCTGTTTAAGCGGCACGTCGGCGTTTCGCCGCGCGTGTACGTCGCGACACGCCGCGCGGAACGCTTAAAAGCGGGACTTCGCAAAGACGAAAGCGTTGCAAGCGCATCGATCAACGCGGGTTACCCCGACGAACGGGCGGCCTATCCGGACGCGCTACGAGCTCTTGGAATGACGCCCGGACAATACAGACGACGCGGCGCCGGCAAAGTCATCGCGTTCCGCGCGAGGAAAACGCCGCTTGGTTTCGCGTTGCTCGCGGCTACCACTCGCGGCGTTGCCGCCATCTACTTTGGTGACGATGCCAAACGGCTTGAAGCGGATCTCCGCGCGGAATATCCCAATGCCACGCTTGTTCAGTATTCTGATCGTCTAGATGCTGAAACGAAATCCCATCTCGACGCTGCCGAAAAAGCGGTTCAACGGCAACTTCGCGGCACGCACGGCGATCGTGTCCCTCTCGACCTGGACAGCACGCCATTTCAATCTTCCGTTTGGCAGGCGCTTCAGGAAATTCCGTATGGAGAAACGCGTTCATATAATGAAGTGGCCGCGTTCATTGGACGTCCCGGGGCATCGCGCGCCGTCGCAAAGGCGTGCGCAAGCAATAGAGTCGCCCTGGTGATTCCTTGTCACCGCGTGATTCGCGCGGACGGAGACGTTGCGGATTACCGGTGGGGCGTTGAACGCAAGAAGGCGTTGCTTCAGACGGAGAAGACGAGCTAGAAATAGGGCGGACAAGAAGCCGCCGGTTTTCGGCGGTGCCGCAGCGCATCCAGCAATATCGGCTGCGATGCGAGCATGCCCTAGGTCACCGGGGTGGATGTTTCCTTGCATGGGAAACATCGCAGGCTGGTAGAGCGTCGGATCGCAAACCAGATCTGCTACCGTAACCCCAGCCGCAAACGAATCGATGAAGGCGTTGCCCGCGTGCCACGTTTCTTGTGTCCCATTCCGTATGTCCGCGCAACACGGTAAGTAACCGATATTCGGCACGTTCGCCAAGATGATTCGCGCCCGTGGATACTGTGCGACGAGATAGGCGACGAGCGCCGTATACTGGCGTTCAAAATCTTCCACCGTGCACCATGAAACGCGATGTCGGAGAAATCGTTCGCGCCGACAAAAAGCGTGATCAGGTTTGCGTTTTTTGCGACCTGCGGCAGCTCGTCGGCAACATCCAGCCTACACGCGCCCCTGAAATCGCCACGTTTTGAACCCTAACGCTTCGTCCGCTGCTCCGAAGCGCGCGAGCGAAGACAGCCGGGAAGGACGTCGCGTCAAAGCACGCTGGTTCGGACCGGCATCGGAATCTGCGGCTGGCAGGTCTTCGATGCAGCCAATCCCCACGTGATGCTATCACCGAGCGCAACGTAGATGATTGGTCGGGAGGGGCTTGCACCTGTTACTTCGCTGTTAGAGACGATGCAAAATAAGAGCAGCGCTCCCGCTATCAGGTTCGGAAACACGCTGCTGTTGCGAGCTTGCGGAACCCTGGGAGGACCGTCTGCGATCTTACGGTTTCTTACGTGTCCAGGAACCGGTAAATATTGCACCCGGATGCATGCTCGTGCATTGTTCGATTGCCGGACAAGGCTGACCGCTCGACAGCGTAATCGATCCGCTAACTTGCGTGAAGCTGTACTGGATGTACTCTCCAGAATACGTGAGCGTTGCATGGCCGCCATAGGTGACGTCCTTCGCACTGTCATGGTAATGCCCGTGATATTGACAGATCGCCTTGCTGCCAATCACCTGGCAATTACCACTGCTTTCATCGACGAGGGGCAGCACGTTCCAACGCCTGAAGAACGCAGCGCCGTATAGCCAAGCGATCCCGTTCCGCCGGACACCTGCATCGTATACGGGCCGTCGTACCACGTGCCGCTCCACTTCGTGTTTTCGTTTTTCGGTTTAAGATACACGACGTAACGAGGCAACTCCGCCGTCGTCAAGGAGCCGGCCACCGTTTGCAGCGCCTCCGAGTAGCCGCCATGCTGCACGCCGACTCGGGCTTCTTGTCCGGACAGCGCCTGCTCGACATGGCGCGCATCAAAGGTCGCTTCGCCTTGTTGATTCGTACTTTCAACCCCAACGAGCGTGCCTGGAAAACCGGTCGGCTTATAGAGACGAACGGCCGCACCCGAGACCGGCTTGTCGTTGTCTCTGTTGAGGACCTGAACGACCAGGTCTCCGATTTCATTGGTCGCCGCCGGCAGCGTGAACCTGACCTGCTGATACAAGTATTTGCTGCCGACAGGACCAGCGTAGCTGTTGCGCGTCTCCGATCGTGCGAGCAACGCTTGCGTCTGCGAACCCCAGTGTTGGGCTTCCGCCTTCAGGCGAAACGTTTCGCCAAACGGCTCCTTGACCAGCGCGGCTGCGTGGCCACGGGAGTCGGTGCTCGTGAGAAAATGTCCGCTCTCATCGTAGATCAGCGTATGCTCGATCGGCACGCGGCCTCCGTCCTTCGTGCCGAACACCATGATTTGGAGCGCAATCTCTTGCTCGGCGCTTTCCTCGGAGTTGAGAACGAAGTTCACGTAATCCGTGCTGCGGGTAAGTTTGCTTCCCGCTTCGGAGGCGCCGACGACGTAAGACCCAGTTGCGGAGGGCCAATGCGGCGCTCTTGCTTGCAGAACGACCGTTTCGCCCATCGCTTCCTTCAACGCGCAACTGCGTCTCCGCTGTCGTCCGTAATTGCAATACGCTGCCCACTCTGATCGTAAATTAAAGCGCGGACGGGCACCAGTTTGCCGTTTTCCGGACCTTGCACCTGAAATTGAAGGACGCGGCCTTTCGGCTGCATCTTAAGGAAAACGTTATATGCGGCTACCTTTTTTCATTAGCGCACACTCCAACGTCGCCGAAGCAAATGCCGACGGACCACAGCTGTAAACCGTGGTCTCGGCGTGCCAATTCACGTTGACGGCACTTCTAAAAATCATGGTGCACCGCGAAGGACTCGAACCTTCAACCAATTGATTAAGAGTCAACTGCTCTACCATTGAGCTAGCGGTGCACGTACGCCCGCTGGGACTCGAACCCAGGACCAACGGCTTAAAAGGCCGCTGCTCTACCAACTGAGCTACAGGCGCCGGGCGCCGAATGTCATCGAGCGCTCACGTTGCTTCCACCGGTTCAAACACGGCCCTGCCGCGCAAATTGTTGGGGTGACTGACGGGGATCGAACCCGCGACCTTCGACTCCACAGGCCGACGCTCTAACCGGCTGAGCTACAGTCACCGCGGACCGCAAATCTACGCGCCCGGAGGGAATCGAACCCCCATCTTCGAGTTTAGAAGACTCGTGCCTTATCCATTAGACCACGGGCGCATTGAGCGCGACGCCGCACAATAGAATACCACTAGCGCGCCCTTCAGCACATCTTTCGATGACTCTTCGGTTAATCGTTAGCACCGTGGCAAGCGTCGGCATCTTCGCCGCGCTGCTGTTCGTGCCGGCCGGCACGCTGAACTGGCCGAGCGCTTGGATTATTTTAGGACTCTATCTCGATCGGCACCGTATTGAGCATTGTCGATCTTTCGCACGACGGCATGGATCTGCTTCGAGAACGTTTGAAGCCGCCTTTTCAGCGGGGACAGCCGCTCTCAGATAAAGTCGTCCTTGCGATTTTGATTCTGACTTTCTACGGGATGGTCGTGTTTGCGGCGCTCGACATCTTTCGTCTGCACCTTATGTCCACGCCGCCGATTCATATCCAAGTTCTGGGCCTCGTGCTGTTCTTTATCGGCTGGTCGATCGCGTGGGCTGGTTTGCGCGAAAACGCATTTGCCGCGGCAGTCGTCAGGCATCAAGAAGAACGACATCAAACGGTCGTCGATACGGGGGCTTACGGCATCGTTCGCCATCCAATTTACGCGGGCGGCGCGCTCCTAATTATTGGACTCCCGTTATGGCTGGGGTCTTACGCGGCTGCGTTGTTCGCGATTATTCCGATTGCGTCACTCATGGTGCGGATCGCCATTGAAGAACGGCTTTTGATACGCGAACTCGATGGTTACAACGATTATACTTATCGCGTTCGTTATCGCATTGTTCCGTTTCTCTGGTAATTCGTTTTAGAATGCCAAGCGTATGGCACACCTCTTTTGTTCAATTGATACATGAAGCGATGCCCACGCTGTCAAGAAGGCAAGCCTCGAAACGAATTTTACTGCCGAGACTTGGCTACGGGAGCACCGACATCGTATTGCAAAAAGTGTCAAAGTGCTTATTGCAAGGCTCATTACCGTCGCCATAGCACGGAACATAACATTAGGCGATATCGAAACAAACGGTCATGCGTTAAGAGGAATCGCGAGTACATGCTTCAGTACTTGTTGAAATCGCCGTGCGTCGACTGCGGAGAACGTGACCCAATCGTTTTGGAATTCGATCACGTGAGCGGGACTAAGCTTACTGAGGTCTGCCTCTTAGCGTGGAGCGGCTGCACCCTTTCGCAGTTAAGAAGAGAGATGCTAAAATGTGAAGTCCGCTGCGCAAATTGTCATCGTCGCAAGACAGCAAGGGAACGGGGTTGGTACAGAGCCGGGGCGTAGCTCAGCTTGGTAGAGCGCTGCGTTTGGGACGCAGAAGTCGGAGGTTCAAGTCCTCTCGCCCCGACCATCTCAATTCAAAATAGCAGCCGATGCAAACCGATGTAGCGGGAAAGATCGCCGGCTGCTCCATCGGTTGCGAATATTTGCACTCCATCGATTTTTAAGTTGGCGCGCATGGCCGCGCGCAGCACTCGTACGTTGATTCCCGGCACGAGCATCGTACACCATGACGCTTCGTAAACGTGCTTTAGCGCGGCCAGCATAAAGGCCAAAATCTGCACCGCGTACACTGCTGATGTCGTCGCAAGCGGCCCAATGCGGCCACTTGGCCATGCATACGCATAAGCCACAAACTCGTCGTCCAAGTAGAACGCAACACCATGCGCCCTGCTCATGAAATACTCATGATCGAATAGGCGACCGGTACCGCGGACTTCGTGATCCAGCGCCGTCAACGACTGCCGATGTTCGAGCATGTCGAGTTGCCTTGTTCGAAAGCGGTACTCGCCCGCAGCCATTTTGGCCAGCGCTTCGTCTCGTGGAATTTCGCCGGACACCGAGAGCACCGGCGATGCGATCGGCACGGAACGCGCCGCATAGAAGGCAAGGCCATCGAGCTCGGCTTGATCTAACATGCCGCTTCGCGTTACGTCGCCCGCGGGACCGGCAGCAGCGTGCAGCAACTCGAGCGCGATTCCGTGATTACGAAAGCTCGGTTCAACGAAGAGCTCCGACAAGAACCACTCATCATCACCTGCGTGTGGTATCGCGATACCGACCGCCGTCTCGACGTCCTTGGCCACCCAGACGCCGTTCGGCGCATGCTCCGCGAGATAGAACCAGAGCGCGCGCTCATGCTCGTCTTTACACCGACGCTTCGCGAAATACGCGATGTCATCGTCGGCCGCTTGAACGATTTGCGCGGCGATCAAGCGGTGCGCAACAGGCTTAACAGGGCTTCTGCCGCGTGATAGCGGTGGCTTAGCCGGTTCTTCTTCTCTTCCGAAATCTGGCCGAACGTCTTTTGCAGGGGCGGATAATAAAAAATAGGGTCGTATCCGAAGCCGTTCGTTCCAATTGGGCTACGCGCAAGGATCCCTCGAACTTCTCCTTCGCTCTGCAGCGCCTGACCGTCCGGTTGCACGAGGGCCATCGCGCACACGAATCGCGCGCCGCGCTGCTCATTCGTTACGCCGTCAACTTCGTTCAGCAACCTCTGCAAGCGCACGGGCCACGAAATATCGCCTCCGTAGCGTGCAGAAAGCACGCCGGGTCTTCCGTCGAGCGCGTCAACTTCAATCCCGGAGTCATCCGCAAGGACCGCCGCGATCTCGCGTTGTTCCCGAAGCTGAGCGCTCAAGCCACACGCTTTAAGCAGCGCATTGCCGGTGTAGTCCGCCGCGGTCTCTTCTACTTCAATGTACGAAGGATACGTTGCGAGATCGAGTTCCGAACCGCCGAAGAGAGCGCGCAACTCGCGAAGTTTGTCCATGTTCTTCGTCGCCACATAGGTCTTCATTCAGCGAGCTTGAGTACCGCCATGAAGGCGTCTTGCGGGAGATCGACCTTACCGATGCGCTTCATCCGCTCTTTACCCGCCTTCTGCTTCTCCAAGAGTTTTCGCTTACGCGTGATGTCGCCACCGTAGCATTTCGCAAGGACGTTCTTGCGCAAGGCGCTCACCGTTTCGCGCGCGACGATTTTTCCACCGATCGCCGCTTGGATCGGCACATCGAAGAGCTGGCGCGGAATCAGCTCCTTCAGCCGCTCCGCGAGCGCGCGGCCGCGGCTGGCCGCCTTGTCCCGAGCAATGATGAACGAAAGCGCGTCAACCGGCTCGCCGTTCAATAAGATTTCCAGCTTCACCAGCTCGCCTTCGCGGTAGCCGATCAACTCGTAGTCCAGCGAAGCGTAGCCTTTCGTACGCGATTTCAGCACATCGAAAAATTCGACGATCACTTCGATCAGCGGCATTTCATAGGCCATGATCACGCGCCCATCGTGCAAGTACTCCATGTTCGCGAGCGTGCCGCGTCGCGATTGCGCGATGTCCATTATCGCGCCGACGTAATCCGGCGGCGCCATGACCGTCGCCTTGACGTACGGCTCTTCAATTGCGCGAATGTAATTCGACGGCGGCAACTTCGAAGGGTTGTCAATCAGCTCGACCGAGCCGTCGGTCTTTGTGACGCGAAAGACCACTGACGGCGACGTGGCAATGAGATCGAGAGCGTAGTTGCGCTCGAGTCGCTCCTGAACGATCTCCATATGCAGCAGGCCGAGAAATCCGCACCGAAAGCCGAAGCCAAGGGCGACCGAAGTCTCCGGCTCGTAGACGAGCGCCGAATCGTTCAACTTCAACTTCTCGAGCGCGTCGCGCAGATCGGAGTACTCAACGCCCTCGTTCGGATACAGCCCGCAGTAGACCATCGGCACGGCTTTCTGGTAACCGCGCAGCGGAACGTGCGCCGGGTTGCCGGCTTCGGTGATCGTATCTCCGACGTCGATATCACCCAGCGCGCGAATGTTGGCGATGACGTAGCCGACACTGCCGAGCGAGAGCGCCTCCGTTTGGCGCATCTGCGGACTGAAGACGCCTACTTCCGTGCATTCGTACGAACGTTGATGCGCCATCGACATGAAGCTTGTGCCGGGGCGCAGCTCGCCGTCTACCACGCGAACGTAGGAGACGACGCCGCGATATGAATCAAACTGCGCATCGAAGACCAGGGCGCGCAAACGATCGCGTGCGCCGCGGGGCGGCGGAATTCGCGTGACGATCGCTTCGAGGATTTCTTCGATACCGACGCCGTTCTTTGCACTTGCGAGCAGCACGTCGTCACGATCGATGATGAGCAACTCCTCGATCTCGCCGATGACGCGTTCCGGATCCGCCGAAGGCAGATCGATCTTATTGAGCACCGGAATAATTTCGAGGTCGTGCTCGAGCGCCAGATGATAATTGGCAAGCGTTTGCGCCTCGATGCCTTGCGATGCATCGATGATCAAGATGGCGCCTTCGCACGCTGCCAATGACCGAGAAACTTCATAGGAAAAATCGACGTGCCCCGGGGTGTCAATCAAGTTTAACTCGTACTGCTCTCCGTCACGCGCTCGATAGCCCATCGTGACCGGATGCGCTTTAATTGTGATCCCGCGCTCCCGCTCGAGATCCATCGTGTCGAGCAGCTGCTCTTCCATGTCGCGCGCTTCGATCGTTTTCGTGAGTTCGAGTAAGCGATCGGAAAGCGTCGTCTTTCCGTGGTCGATGTGCGCAATGATGCAGAAATTGCGAACGCGCTCGGCGACTTCATGTCGCGAGTGGCTCTCAGTTCTTAGGGTGGGCAAGTCCTAAAAGTAGCAGCTGGTCGCGATGTACGAACTGATGATCCGGATCAGAACCTGCAGGGCCAGCAGCACGACAAGAAACGACCAATCGAATCCACCGGCGGGCGGAATCAGCCGGCGGACAGGCGCAATGACCGGTTCAACGACCATCCCAACGTAATCGCTCCACCGTCCCCGAATGTCCGGAATCCACGACGTGACCGCATAGGCCAGCATCACGATCGTATAGATCCAGAGCACCCAGTACACGCCTTGCAGTAACTGACAGCCGATCATATCTCTCTCTTACGGCAGTGTTGCCGAAACGTTTCGCGGGACGCCGCTCAAATACGCGGTCGGATCGATCGGTGAGCCGTTCAACATCAGCTGGTAATGCAAATGCGGTCCCGTTGAAAAACCCGTTGAGCCCACAAGCCCGATGGGCTCACCTTTGACGACATGCTGGCCGGCGCTAACGAGTGCCTTTGAAAGATGCGCGTACCAGGAATGGTACCCGTTGCCGTGATCGATATCGACCTTCAATCCGAATCCGCCGTCCCAATCCGCGCTTGCAACGGTGCCGGCAGCGGCAGCTCTCACCGTGTCGCCATAACTTGCGCCGAGGTCGAGCCCGGGATGAAATTCGTACGACGGATCCGAGCGGTAACAGAAACATCCCACAATAGGGGCGCCGGCGACAGGATCGATCGATGGAATCGCCGCCAGCATGCGCGTGCGCTCCAGCGCTTCAATATGGCGCAGATTCAAAATCCGTAGCGTCATGCGGCGCACGAACGCCGCTTGTACGGATGTCGCATCTGAAGCCGCCGCCAAATCGCGAAGCTTATCTTCGATCTGCGATGCTTCGCGCGAAAACCGGGAATGCACGTTCAAACGCGAGAGCTTCGTTATATGCGTCGGACGAGGCGCGCCATGGCGAGGCGGCCGGATGCCCATTAACTGCCCGATCTGCTGGTTCTGCTTCTGCACGATTTGCAGTTGCGAGCGCAGATCGCTGGTCTGGCGGTCGATCGTCTGCAGCCGCGCGTTTTGCGACGCGGTCAAGGTTTTGCAGAGCGTTCAGACGCACTTTTGCATCGTAAAGCTGAAACGCATGCAACCCCAGCGCGCCTAAGATCACGGCAACGAGCAAGCAGAGTCCGGCGACGATGTGCCGGCGCGTCACCTCCAACCGGTGGATCCGGTCGCCGCGTGCGGGAACGATCTTGACGAAGTACCGTTCTCTCATGCGGATGCGGAGCCGTCGCGAGCGAGCGCGATTGCGCTGAGTTCTTCCTTAGAGGCTTCTTGCAGCGGGCGAAACGCGGTCACCGCTTTGCCAAACGTTCGCGTGTCTTCGCGCGAGAAAATGCTGCTAATAACGACGCCGTCACCGGTGCGATTCAATAACGCCAGCGCATAGGACAACTGCGCGCCGGCGTCTGGGAAGGCGTTGAAGCGAAAGAAGCCGACACGCGAGAGGTCGTCGTGCGCGGCCTTCTCGAGATGCGCTAGACGCATCTCGGTTTGCTCGGCCTGAGCCTTGCGCTCGGCGGCGGCTTCTTCTAATGAAGAAAGCCGATTGCGAGCCGTCTGCGCAGCGCCTGTATTCAATAGGCTATCGTAGGACGAGATAAGCGCATGCAGCCGGCGGATGTGCG
Source organism: Vulcanimicrobiota bacterium (assembly GCA_963723515.1). Classification (GTDB taxonomy): domain Bacteria; phylum Vulcanimicrobiota; class Vulcanimicrobiia; order Vulcanimicrobiales; family Vulcanimicrobiaceae; genus JAFARW01. The sequence goes on along the minus strand of CAVRQT010000003.1, from coordinate 631,279 downwards.
GGGCGACGGCAACGAAATGGTAGACGGCGAGCGCAAGGAGCGCCCCGCCCAAAGCGGCTATCGCCGCGATCGTGCTGGTTTGCATAAGTGCGGACCATAATGAAGGCCAGGTGGTTCGCGGCACCCGTAAGGGCTCGCTTACCGTTGCTACCTTCCGGTCCTGGCGGGATTCACGAGGTTACGCCGCGCGAAGCCCAACCTCCATCATGGCTCGCACAATGATAGCACAGGCGCGCGGACGCAAAGCAACCGGCAAAAGTCGCAGTCCCAAAGATGCGCCTGGGGGCACAGGACGGACCTCCACGACGTTAAAAGGGTCGAGTCCTTGCGGTCCCCAGGAGGTAGCGTGATTTCATCCTTTACGCGAGCGCTGACAGCGTTCGTCCTGTTCTTCACCTTCATTTCGCCTGCGATCAGCCGGCCGGCGGCAGCGGCCGCGGTATTAGGTCCGGCGCATCCGACGATCGTCAACTGGAATCTCTCGGCAGCGCAGATTAAAGCGAATTGCAAAACGGTTATCGGCAACGTCGATACCGCCGTCAAGCGTATTTTGGCTCGGCGCGCAAAGCGCACATTTGGCAATACGCTCTTGCCCTTGGAGGATGCAGCCGCGGATCTCAACGATCGGCTCGTCGCCGAAACGTTTCTCTTTGAAGTTTCACCGGACAAAGGCGTGCGCGGCGCATCGCTGCAATGCGGCACCGACCAGAGCAACTATGTGACGGATCTCAGCGCTCGGCCGGACCTCTACGCCGCACTCGCGGCCGTTCGTTCCAGCGGAACCGCAAGAACGATGTATGACAAGAAGCTGCTTCAACTGTGGATGACGTCGCTAGCGCGATCCGGCGCCGCATTGCCCGCGGCCAAGCGCGCCGAATTCGTTCAGCTCGAAAAGAAGTTGACGGATCTCCAAAACAAGTATCAGGAGAACCTGGGCAACGACGCCACAACGTTCACCCTTGCGCAGTCAGCCACAGCGGGTCTGCCCGCCGATTTTATTGCCGGCCTCAAGAAGAATGCCGACGGGAGTCTCGTTGTGCCTGTGAACGAGAGCACCGTAACGCTTTTCCTGCAAAATGCGAAAGACGCGGGCGCTCGCAAAGCTTTCTACTTTGCGTATAATAACCGCGACGCCGCCACCAATACGGCGCTCTTACAAGAAGCAATCGCGACGCGCGATCGGCTCGCGCATCTGATGGGCTATCCGAATTGGGCCGCATACCAACTGGACGACAAGATGGCACAATCGCCGCAGCGCGTTTTTCATTTCCTCGACGATCTCGACGCGAAGATTCTACCGAAGGCACGTGAAGAGCTCGCCACGCTCGCCCAGCTCAAAGCGCAAGATATGGGAACGCCGAACGCGACGATCGATCCCTGGGATGTTGTCTACTACGACAATCTTCTGAACAAGACGAAATACGCTGTCGACAACGACGCAATCCGGCAATATTTCCCTGTCAATCACACGATCGACGCCGTATTGAACATTTACCATAAACTGCTCGGCGTCACGTTCGTGAAGATTGCGAATCCCGGCGTGTGGTATCCCGACGTGCTCGGTTACGAGGTGTACGATACGCGAAGCGGACGCTTCATCGGCAGCACCTATTTCGATCTCTATCCGCGCCCCGGCAAGTACGACCACTTCGCAAACTTCCCGCTATTGCCGGTGCGCAAAATCAACGGCACGTTTCGCGCTCCGCTCGCAGCAATAGTCGGCAACTGGCCCAAACCGGCGCCGGGACATCCAGCGGTTCTGAGCCACTCCGACGTTGTGACGTTCTTTCATGAGTTCGGCCACGACATGGCCGCGCTCTTGACGACTGCGCCGTACGAAACGCTCAGCGCGGGCTTCCGCCAAGATTTCATCGAGGCGCCGTCGCAGATGCTCGAAAATTTCGTCTGGCAACCATCGATTCTCAAAGAGATCAGTTCAAACGTGACGACCGGGGCGCCATTACCCGACGATCTGATCTCGAAAATGACCGCGGCAAAGTATGTTGATTACGCATACTTTACGACGCGACAGATTCTGCTCGCAAAAGTGGACATGGATTACCACACGATGGGACCCAACGTCGACACGACGGCGATCTGGGCCAAAGTCGCGCGTGAAGACACGCCTTTACCGATGTCCCCTGGAACGCATCCTCAAGCTTCGTTCGGCCACTTGATGGGCGGGTATGATGCCGGCTATTACGGCTATCTCTGGTCCAAGGTCTACGCGCAAGACCTCTTCACGGCTTTCCAAAAGGGCGGTTTGGAGAATCCGGTGGTGGGCATGCGCTATCGCAACGACATTCTCGCGCCGGCGCGTACCAGAGAGCCGGACGCGGAAGTCGCTGCGTTTCTCGGAAGGCCGATGAGCCCCACCGCGTTTTATCGGGAGTTCGGTGTCACGGTGAACGCGGTCGGCAGCGGAATCAGGTAGACAATGCGTCTTTGGATTGCGCTCACGATCGCGGCGTTTCTGGCCGGTAGTGGTTTCGTCCAGAGCGCGCAGGCGATGCCGGCAACGTTGTCTGTCGGTTCAAGCACCTTTCACGCGAACGCGACGGTTCCCAATCGCATGGTGAACAACGCCATGAGTTGTCAGGGCCAAAACATCTCGCCGGAATTGCACTGGAACGCCGGACCGAGAGGCACGAAAAGCTATGCGGTAACCGCTTGGGATCCGGACGCCTCAGCTCCCGGCGGATGGTGGCATTGGGCGCTCTTTGATATTCCGTCGCAAACGCATCGCATCGCGGAGGGACGAACTGCAGGGGTCTCCGCAATGACGTCTTTTGGTGCGCCAGGATACGGCGGTCCCTGTCCTCCGCCAGGCCGCGCGCACCACTATCGCTTTACGGTGTACGCGCTGAACGTTTTTCACATCGGTGCAAACGCGCAGACGAAGGGGCCCGAACTGCTGGCGATGATGAAACCGCACCTGCTCGCCGAGGGCGCGATCGTCGGCCTGTACAAACGCTAAGAAGCTATGAATCCTTCGCCAAATGAAGTCACAATAAAGGCGCGCCACAATGGGCCGTACTTGATTACGGGTCCCGTTACGCTGATCGACGCCGATGGCGGTCAATACTACCTTCAGGAAGGCGTCAACGCCGCGCTCTGCCGCTGTGGCGGCTCCTCGACAAAACCGTTCTGTGACGGAACGCACAAGCAAAACAGTTTCGATGCTCCCGAGCGCGCGCTATGCGCGCTTCCGCTGCGTTCCGAAGAGAAAAAAGCGGAGTAGTATGCCGGCATACCAACGTCAAGGATCCGTTCCGCCAAAACGTCACATCCAATTCCGCGATCCGCACGGCGCTTTATACGCGGAGGAGCTGTTCTCCACCAAAGGCTTCGAGAGCGTTTACTCACTGCTCTACCACGTTCGGCCGCCGACCGCGACGCTCGAGGTACGCGAATGGAAACGTCCGCGCGTGCACTTCGAATTGAATCAGCCGCTTCGCAATCGGCACATTCTTTCGCAGAATAGCCGTGAAGAAGGCGACGCAGTCGAGGGTCGCGTGCCGCTCTTAGGCAACGCCGAGATTACGATTTGCGTTGCGGATGCCGACAAAGCCGATGGATTACTTCTACCGCAATGTCGGCGGCGATGAAATGCTCTTCGTGCATCGCGGCGCCGGCGTACTGGAGACGCCGTTCGGAGACCTCGCGTACCGCGCGCACGATTATTTGATCATCCCGTGCGGCACGACATACCGGCTACAGCCTTCTTCGCCGACGCGCTTGCTGGTCCACGAAAGCACCGGCATGATCACCATCCCGAAGAAGTATCGCAACGAGTTTGGCCAGCTCGACGAGCAAGCGCCATACTACGAGCGCGATTTTCGCGCGCCGATTCTAGGGCCGCCGAAAGATGAAACCGGCGAATACGAAGTTCACGTCACGAACAGCGGCCGGGACGCAATCTACATCGTGCAAAATCATCCGTGCGATGTCGTGGGTTGGGATGGCTACTGCTATCCCTATGCGTTTAACGTTGAAGAGTTCGCGCCGATCACCGGCAAGCTGCATCAGCCGCCGCCGGCGCATGCAACGTTCGAAGCGCCGGGAGCCGCGTTTTGCGCGTTTGTGCCGCGTCTTTTCGATTACCATCCGCTGGCGATCCCGATTCCGTACAACCATTCGAGCGTCGACTGCGACGAAGTGATCTACTACGTCAGCGGAAATTTCATGAGCCGGCGCGGTGTTGGCGAAGGATCGATCACGTTGCACGCAGCCGGCGCTCCGCACGGTCCACAGCCCGGCGCCGTTGAGGAAAGCCTCGGCAAGAAATCGACCGATGAAATCGCGGTGATGGTCGATACGTTCCAGCCGCTGATGATCTCAAACGCGGCCTTCGATCTCGAGGACAAGAACTATTATCGCAGTTGGGTCGCCGAACCGGTAAAGGCCTGACGCCTTAACGGCTTCGCATTAGGCCGTCGGTAAGATGGTGCCGCGGACTTCGCCTAAGCCGATCCGCGGCAATCCATCACGATGTGCACAACGCGCGCATGATAACCGTGTCGCCGTCCTCCAAAAATCCACGCCCCTCACCCGACGAGAGTTTCAAAGGCCGCGTGCCGCGCCACGTCAATTCCATCAAGCTGCCGTAACTGCTCGGATCATCGCCTGAGATCGTCCCGGAAGCGTAAAGACCACCGGGCGAAATTCTCGCGCCGTTGCTCGTGAGATGCGCAAGCTGCTGGGCCATTGTCCAATACATCGTTTTAAAATTCGAGCGTGCGATTATTTCTGCGGCGATGTTGCGCTCGCGCATCTGCTTCGGTCTGCAGCGACATCTCGAGCGCGATATCGTAAGCAAAATCTTCGCTCGGCGTGAGATGCGACAAAGGCGGCGGATCTTGGTGCGGCGATGCGCACCGATACGGTTCGAGTGCATCCAGCGTGACGACCCACGGTGAAATCGACGTCGCAAACGATTTGCCGAGAAATGGCCCGAGCGGTTGATATTCCCAGGCCTGAATATCACGCGCGCTCCAATCGTTGACGATGACGAGCCCGAAGATATGCTCGCGCGCATGATCGATCGAAACCGGCTGTCCCAAGTTCGGTCGGGTTGCCGGTAACAAATCCCATCTCGAGTTCGACGTCGAGCGATCGCGTTGGACCGAAGCTTGGCGCAGCGTCATCGGGTGCTTTGAACTGGCCCTTTGGGCGCACGACCGGCGAGCCGTCGAGGATCACAGAAGTCGCTCGCCCGTGGTAGCCGATCGGCAGGTAACGCCAATTCGGTAAGAGCGGCTCAGAACCGGGGCGGAGTATCTTGCCCATATTCGTCGCATGCTCGAGCGACGAATAGAAATCGACGTAATCGGTCACTTCAAAGGGCAGCTTCATCGTGACGTCGCGCTGTTTGACGGTCAACACGATCGGTGCTTTCCAAACTACGCACCTCGTTATTATCTGCGGAGAGCAATTCCGTCGTGCGTTTACGTACAGCACTCCATTGCTGTCCGCTCAACGCTAATAGTGAGTTTAGCGTTGGCGCGGTCAGCATCGAGCGGTCGATGGAAGCTCCGATCGAATAGGCCCGCGTTCGCCGCGACGTGTAGATCAAAAATCGAGTTTCCGATGGCAACGCCGATATGGAGTTCTTGATTTTGCGATTCGAAAACGCCGTAGGGGAGATTTTCAAGCGGAAAATCAGAATCGGCGGGGACCGACACCCAGGATTGCAAGCGGCTGTTCAAACCGCTGCCGCTGATCCCGAAAGAATACCCAGCTCGATCAAATCCTCGATCGGTTCGCTGAAGCTGCAGCTTCCATAAGAACGAAAGCCTTGAGCGCGCATTGCCGAAACTTCGGTTGCGGCCGCACGCCCGGTCGACCAGGACATTTCTTCTTCGCTCACCTGAAACGCATGCGCGTCGCGTTCTTCGAGGATGGCCTCCAGTTGCGGTGCAATCCGCACCCTGCTGCGCCGCAATTGAAGCCGTGAGTAAATTCAAGAAGCCGTGCATCATGAGCCCACTCGAGCGGTCCACGCCACGGATCGGATGATGCAAGCCGGCGGTCGCTTTAAACGGAACGCCGTATTCTTTTGCTCGCAAGAGAAACGCCGCTATTTCACCGACTGAGGGAAAGGCAGCTTGCTCCACGCCGCCGCATCGCAGCTTTGCGCCGAGCTTGCTCCGGGCTAAGGCGAACATCGCGGACGGCAGCAGTTCTTCGAACCGGCTTGTGCGAGGCAGTTCAACGTAGGTCGGCAATTCATGCAAGCCGGCGTTGTAGCAAACCATCGCAAACTGCCCGATTACCGGATCAAACGTGTCGCGGGCCGCAATCGGAGCCGGCAGCGCCGCCTCAATAGCCTCGACATCCACGAACGAGGATGGATTGCGGACGGTGGAGAGGACGCCGATTCTTTGTTGCACGTTGCCGAGCCAATCGCGCTGATGGCTGCCGGCGTCAACAATCGCCGATATTGGAAAGCGCACCTTGCCGCCAAGAGCAGTTCATGAGCTCGCTGATCCGGGAAACCGGAACGATGAAGCGTCCCGCGATCCAGGCATGAGACCCACTGCGTATCGCATTGTATTCTTCGACCGCTTGTGGCATCGAGAGTTGCGCCGGGGGAAAGAGGCCGGCGTAGTCGATCAATTGCTGCAAGAGTGTGCGTCGGACGCTCATGACCGCGCTTGGTTCGGGAGAGCAGGCGACAAATCCAGCGCCCGAGGACGCGGCACGACCATCCGCCAAGTGCCGTGGATGAGCACGATGACCGCGGCGCGAGAGCATCCTCTCGCAGATATCGATTGGGCGTATCTCGAGTTTTACGTCGGAAACGCCAAACAGGCAGCCCACTATTACTGTTCCGCATTTGGCTTCGATCAGGTCGCCTATGCCGGTCCTGAAACCGGCGTCCGCGACCGCGCATCATATTATCTGACGCAGAACCAGTTGCGATTCGTTTTGACGAGCAGCTTGCGTCCCGACGATGCGATTTCGGAACATGTCCGATTGCACGGCGACGGGATCAAAGACGTTGCGATTCTCGTCGCGCGACGCGCGCGCTGCTCATGAAGCTGCCGTGAAAGCGGGCGCCGTTTCCGTTACCGAGCCGGCTGAGCATTCCGACGAGTTCGGGCACGTGGTTACGGCTTCTATTGCAACGTACGGCGAAACGATTCACTCGTTTGTGCAGCGCGATGGTTATCAGGGACCGTTCCTGCCGGGCTTTGTTGAAGCGCGAAAAACGCTCCAAGGCAATCGAAAGCCCGAATCTTACGCACGTCGACCACTGCGTGGGCAACGTCGGCTGGGGCGAGATGGACAAGTGGGGCGACTTTTACGCCCGCACGTTCGGCTTCTCGCAATTGATCTCGTTCGACGACAAGGACATCTCGACCGATTACACGGCCCTTCGCTCAAAGGTGATGACCGATGAGCGTCATCGCGTAAAGTTTCCGATCAACGAGCCGGCGCAGGGCAAGAAAAAATCGCAGATCGAGGAGTACCTCGAGTTCTATAAAGGTTCGGGCGTTCAGCACGTCGCGATTGCGACCGGCAACATTATCGAGACGATCGATGCGCTAAAATATAACGGCGTCGAATTCCTGGATACGCCCGATACGTACTACGACGAGCTGGAAACGCGCGTGGGAAAAATCGACGAAGCGACGCAGTTCCTGCGCGAAAGACGAATCCTGGTCGATCGCGACGATCGCGGGTACATGCTGCAGATCTTTACCAAGCCGTTGCAGGATCGACCGACGGTCTTCTTTGAGATCATTCAGCGCAAGGGCAGCCTCTCGTTCGGCAAAGGCAATTTCAAAGCGCTCTTCGTGGCGATCGAACACGAACAGGAGCGCCGCGGCACCCTATGATCGCGACACTCGATCGTCAAGCGCTTGTCGACTGGTATCGGCGTAATCGCGAGCGGTCCGGGCAGCTCTTCGCCCTCGTTGAGCCCAAAGCGTATTATTCGCGGCCCGTTCCGCTGCGCCATCCGTTCGCGTTCTACGAAGGGCACTTGCCGGCGTTCAGTTTCTTAACGCTCAACGAGCGCTCGCTCGGCGAAGCACCGGTTGATGCACAGCTCGAAAAATTGTTCGAGCGTGGGATCGATCCGGGCAGCGTTCAGGCTGCTGCAAACGCCGAACGCCGCGACTGGCCTTCGCGCGAAGCGATCCAAGTGTTCGGAGAAGCCTGCGACCGTCGAGTTGAGAGGGCGCTTGCATCAGCGGATATCGTGAATGACGACGTTCCGCGGCTCGTTCGTGGTGAAGCGGCGTACACGATTCTCGAGCATGAGCCGATGCATCATGAGACGCTCCTTTACATCATCCATCAGCTCGATAACGATTCAAAACTGCGCGTCCCCCAGACTCACCGCGATCAGGCTCCGCCCATGAATACGCTGATCGAAATTCCGGCCGGCATCGCAACGCTCGGCGCCGATCGTGATGAGCAGCTTTTTGGATGGGACAATGAATTCGAGCGGATGGAAATTGACGTACCAGCTTTTTCGATCGATGCGTTCCCCGTGACTAACGCTGATTATCTGAACTTCGTCGAGGCCGGCGGCCCAGCGCCGCCGTTTTGGATCGAACGCGATGGAACATGGCATCTGCGCGCTTCATTTGAAGAGCTGCCGCTGCCGAAGTCCTGGCCGGTCTACGTGACGCATCGCATGGCCGACGCCTACGCCGGCTGGCGAGGCATGCGTCTTCCAACCGAGCCCGAGTATCATCGTGCGGCTTTTGGATCGCCTAACGGTGAGCGCGCATTCCCCTGGGGCACACAACCGCCGGAATCGCGCTTTGGCAACTTCAATTTTGCTCGCTACGATCCGGAGCCGGTCGACGCGCACCCGGATGGCGCGAGCGCCTGGGGCGTGTACGACCTGATCGGCAACGGCTGGGAGTGGACTTCTACCATCTTTGCTCCGTTTGATGGTTTTCGCCCGATGGCGTCTTACCCGCAGTACTCCGCCGACTTCTTCGACGGTCGACACTACGTGATGAAAGGCGCTTCACCGGTGACGGCAGCGGAGCTGATCCGCCGCAGTTTTCGCAACTGGTTCTTTGACGACTATCCGTACATGTACGCGAAATTCCGTTGCGTCTCGAGCTGAAGCTCGCATGCGGACTTGTCGCGGTGATGTTCGCGGCAGGCTGCACTAAAGTCGGCACGTCCGGCAGCGCCGGCGGCCGGCACGCATGGACTCAGCCGGAAGTCTTGCGGGCGGCACTCTTCATCAGTCCCAATACGCTCAATCCAATCTTCAGCACCAGCACGGGCGAAGTGATGGTCGACACCCTGATATTCGATCCACTCGTGACCGTCGATGACAATGGAAACCCGCAGCCGGTCCTGGCTGCACAAGTGCCGACACTTGAGAATGGCGGCATCAGCAAAGACGGCCTAACGCTTACCTACAAGCTGCGCCATAACGTCAAATGGCATGACGGTGCACCGTTCACTTCGGCAGATGTCAAGTTCACGTGGCAAGCGATCATGAATCCCGCGAACAACGTGCCGGCCCGCCGCGGCTACGATCTCGTTCGATCGGTCGACACGCCGGATTCGTACACAGTCGTCTTTCACATGCGCTCGCGCTTTGCGCCGGCGATCGAAACGCTGTTCAGCCAAAGCGACACGCCGTACAGCGTGCTCCCGAAACACCTGCTCGAGAGTTATCCGAACTTGAACCACGTGCCGTTCAATTCAAATCCGATTGGCACGGGACCGTTCAAGTTCTTGCGCTGGGCCCGCGGCGATCGTATTGAGCTCATTGCGAATCCTAACTACTTCCTCGGCGCGCCAAAGATCAAGCAGATGATCTGGAAGATCATCACCGATACGAATACGCAATCAACGCAGATGCGGGATCATGAGATCGATTTTGTGCCGGAGTTGGGCGGTCCGCAATATCGCGATCTGCGCGGCAATCCCGAGATCGGGATCGTGATGACAAACTCGCCTCAATACGAAGCGATCGGCTTCAACATGTCGCACCCGCCGCTGACCGACCTCAAAGTTCGTCAGGCGCTCTCGTATGCAATCGATAAAGCCAAAATTATGAACGCGACGCAATACGGAGCGGGGAGCCCCGCAACGGAGGACATCTCAAACTTCTCATGGGCGTACAATCCCAGCGTGACGCGCTACGATTACAACCCAACGAAGGCGGCGCAGATCCTTGACGCCGATGGATGGAAAGTCGGACCGGACGGCGTGCGGGTCAAGAACGGGCAGCGGCTCTCACTTCTCTTCACGATTGCGCAGGGGAGCAGCGCAGGGCAAGCGATTTCGACGCTGACGCAGTCGCAGCTCAAAGCGGTGGGAGTGGAAACATCGATCAAAAGCTACACTTACACGATGCTCTACGCCCCGATGCAGCAAGGCGGAATTTATCTCGGCGGCAAGTACGACATCAACATCTACCCGTGGGTTTCCGGCGCCGACCCTGACGACTCGTCACAATTCACGTGCGCGATGATTCCACCGGCCGGCAACAACGCGTACCGCTTCTGCAATCACGAGTTCGACGCCCAAGAAGCAACCGCGCTCACGCATTTCGATCGACCGACGCGCAAGCGGGCGTATGACCGGACCCAGCAGATCATGGCGGAGCAGATTCCCGGCGTCTTCCTCTTCTACCGCAAAGAGCTCACCGCGGTAAATCCCGATCTGCGAGGATACACGCCCAACGGAATCACGGAAACCTGGAACGCGTATCGGTGGTCGATCTAAGGAACCTCTGATCAAGTCTCCGCGGTTCAGCCTCGTGGCGATTTTTGTCGCTTTCGAGGCGCGAGGACGGACGCAATGCAGCGCATTGTGGCCGCCGCAGCAACGACGAAATCGGCAAAAAGCGGCCGAGGATGAGCCGCGTGAGACTTGATCAGAGGTTCCTTACCTAAAGCGGCACCTCGACGCCGAACTCCACCGTTCGATTCGCCGGAAGGCCGAGCGAATCGGTGAGCGGTCGCGCATTGCGGATCATCCAGCGATAAAGACTCCACTGCCAAGATGGTAAGCCGGCCTTCGAATGGTCGCGGCTTATCTTTGGGCTCGCAAGATAGTAGGTCGGCTTTGACAGATCGAGGTCGGGACGCTGCTTGCGGCAGTGCTCGAGAATATCTTCGATCTTCGGCTGTTCCATGAAACCGTAGTGCGCCTTTATCCGGAACAGACGCGAGCTGATCTGCTCGACCTTGACGCGTTCCTCCGGTCGAACAATTGGGCGCGCCTCCGTCAAGATCGTCAACAAGACGATCGTATCGTAGATGATATGCGTTCGCAGCCATTGATGCTGCAGCACGAACGGGATGCCTTGCGGATCCGGCGCGAGGAAGAACGCGGTCCCGCTGACCGTTGACGTTTCCTTGATTTCCTTCAAGAATGAGCTCACCGGTAATGTATGGGCGGCAAGCGCCTGCATCAACCGCCGCCGGCCGCGATTCCAAGTCGTGAAGAATATAAAGATCACGCTCGCGATAACCAGAGGCACCCAACCGCCGGATACGATCTTCGGAAGATTTCCAAATAAGAACGGCAAGTCCCACGACAAGAAAGAGCGCCAGAAGCGGCACCGCGATCCACAGCGTCCACCGCCAGCGTTTCGTAACGAGCGTGAAATAGGTAATCGAGCTGATGATCATCGTGATTGTGACCGCTAGACCGTATGCGCCCCCGAGCGCCGCAGACGAACGGAACGAAATGACGAGCAAGATGCAAGCGATGGCGAGCATGGCATTGACGGCCGGAAGATAGATTTGGCCGACGTGTTCCCGCGAGGTGTGAACGATACGAAACCGCGGCGAGTAGCCCAGTTGCATCACTTGTTGCGTGAGCGAAAAGACGCCGCTGATCAGCGCCTGCGATGCAATGACCGTGGCCACGGTTGCCAACAGCACCATCGGAATGATTGCCCAGCGCGGATAGAGAGCGTAAAAGGGATTTGCGATCGCTGTTGGGTGAGCGAGCGTATTCGCGCCTTGTCCAAAGTAGTTCAGCACCAGTGCCGGTAGCACCACCGATGTACCATGCCATCGTGATCGGGCGCCGGCCAAAGTGCGCCAGGTCGGCATAGAGCGCTTCCACTCCGGTCACACACAACACGACCGCCCCCATGATCAGCACACTCAGCAAGCCGTGGTGCAGAAAGAACGCCCACGAATAGACCGGATTGAGCGCGATGAGAATGTTCGGATGGGCCACGATCCCAATCGCTCCGGCGATCCCAATTGCGAGGAACCATATCAGCATGACGGGCCCGAAGAGCTTGCCGATCTCTCCCGTCCCGCGGCGTTGCCAAACAAACAGGCCGATCAAGATAACGACCGAGAGCGGCACGATCAAACGATGAGCCGCTTGCGTCCAAACATCCAAGCCTTCGATGGCCGAGATCACGGAAATCGCGGGCGTGATGGCGCCATCTCCATAGAGCGTCGCCTCACCGAAGAGCACCAGCAATGCGATCGCGGTCAGCGCGCTCGGCAATCCCGCGCGTGTTTTCGGATTGATTAACGCAAGCAACGCGATCGTACCGCCTTGTCCATTGTTGTCGGCGCGCAGCATGAACGTAACGTATTTCACGCAGACCACAATGATGAGCGCCCAAAAAATCAGCGAGAGGATGCCGATGATGTTATCGCGCGCTACCGGGGCGGGGTAGTCTCCCTTGAAGCACAGCCCAAAGGCGTAGAGCGGGCTCGTGCCGATATCTCCAAAGACGACGCCAAGCGCTGCTAAGGCAAGCGGCGGAAGCTTTGCTCGCACGCACGCGGCATTTCAATGTCAGATGCGCGTAACCCGCTGTTGTGTGCCGCTGAAAAAGCGAGCAGTCGTTTGCCGGAGGGACTGCGATGACGACGATAACTGCGACACAAAAGAAGACGCCGATTACCGTTGCTTACGGTGACGGCATCGGCCCCGAGATCATGGATGCGACGCTGCGAATCATCAACGCGGCGGGCGCGCAGATCGAGCCGGAAGTCATTTCGAATCGGGGAAAGCGTGTACAAGCGTGGGCTTAGCAACGGCATCGAGCCGTCTTCATGGGATTCGCTGCGGCGAACGCGAGTTTTCCTCAAGGCACCGATCACCACGCCCAAGGCGGCGGTTTTAAGAGCCTGAACGTCACCGTTCGCAAGACGCTCGGCCTCTACGCGAACGTTCGGCCGTGCGCTTCGCTTCATCCCTATATCGACACGAAATACCCGACGATGAACCTCGTCATCGTGCGTGAGAACGAGGAAGACGTTTACGGCGGCATCGAGCACCGGCAAACGCAACAGGTCACGCAAGCGCTGAAATTGATTTCGCGCCCGGGGTCAGAGAAAGTGGTCCGCTATGCGTTTGAATACGCAAAGCAGAACAATCGCAAGAAAGTCACCTGCTTCACGAAGGACAACATTTTAAAAGCGACCGACGGTCTCTTTCACAAGGTCTTCGATGAGATCGGCGCAGAGTATCCTGATATCGAGAAAGAGCACTGGATCGTCGACATCGGCGCGGCTAAGATGTCCGATACGCCCGAGGCGTTCGACGTTCTCGTGATGCCGAATCTCTATGGTGACGTGCTTTCGGATATCGCGGCGCAGATTGCCGGCTCCGTGGGAATTGCGGGTTCGGCTAACATCGGCGACCACTGTGCGATGTTCGAGGCGATTCATGGCTCAGCGCCGCGGCGCGCCGGTCAAAATCTGGCGAACCCATCCGCATTGTTGCTCGGTGGCGTCATGATGCTCAACCATATCGGCCAGAGCGAAATCGCGCAGAAAGTTCACAACGCCTGGCTCAAGACGATCGAGGACGGCATTCACACCTACGACATTTATAAGGAAGGGACGAGCAAACAAAAAGTCGGGACGCGTGAGTTTGCGGATGCGGTGATCGAGCGGCTCGGCCAGGAGCCGTTAACGCTCAAGCCGGTCCGATATAATGCAAGCGCACCGATGGATTTACATGCGCGCCCGTTCAAGGCTATGGAAGAGAAACGCTTGGTTGGGATCGACGTCTTCGTCGATTGGACGGGCGGCGGCGCGGACGATCTCGCGAATCTTCTTCAGCCGAAGGCTCCGGAAGGGCTCGCGCTTCAGATGTTGAGCAATCGCGGCACGAAGGTCTGGCCGGATGGATCACCGGAGACATTCTTAAGCGACCATTGGGCATGCCGGTTTCTCGCCGACGGCCCGCATACCGTGAGCCACCATGCGATCATCGATCTGCTCGGTCACCTCGCATCCGACAATGTCGATTTCATCAAAACGGAGCTACTGTACACCTTCGACGGCAAACCGGGGTTCAGCTTAGCACAAGGTCAGTAGCCAACGGCGCATTCTGAACTTGCATGTGACGATAGTTTTCAGTGCGATGCTGAGTTCGTCGAAACATGGCTTACCGCTGTTAGATGTGGTCCCGGTGTCACATTGAGCTTGTCGATAATGTGAGCTTGTCGAAATGTGTCCTTATGTGCCCTGTTGCTCCAACAGATCCGCCATGTCGTTGGCGTGCTCTTCTTCGACCGCCAATATCTCTTCCATCAGCCGGCGTGAAGTCGGATCGTTCGAGCCGAAATAACGAATGATTTCCGTATACGACTCGATAGCGATCCGTTCTGCAACTAGATTTTCGCGAATCATGTCGGTCAAGTTGGTTCCCTCGACGTACTCCGAGTGACTGCGCGTGACCATTCCTTGAGGATTGAAGTCGGGTGCGCCGCCGAGCTGCGTGATGCGCTCGGCAATCCGGTCCGCGTGGCCTTGCTCCTCGTTGGCGTGCGCTAAGAATTCGTTCGCGACCGAATCCCTGTTAATGCCTTTCGCCATGTAATAGTGGCGCTTGTAGCGCAATACGCAGACGAGCTCCGTTGCGAGCGCCTGATTTAGGATGTCCACCGTGCGGTGGACGTCGCCTTTGTAGGTCTCCGTTACAGCGCCTCGATCCATGTGCTCGCGCGCTCGGCGACGCAACTCTTTGATGTCCGATAAAAACGGAGTCGTATCGGTCACTTCGTATCTCCCAACAAAAAACGGCTGATGTGACTCTCAGTATACCCGGCGGCCCCGCGGTAAACCACTATCGTGCTACAGCGCCTGCGTCGACGGATCGGCGACAAGGCCTATCAGATGATCGCTGACGCATTCTTCCACCAGTTCCCAATGCGAGTTCGTCACTTGAAACCACGCGTAGGCGCCGTTGAGCACTCGCGACTTCCAAAACTCGGAAAGCGGCCGCTTCAAACGGTCGACGAGCGCAACGCGAACGACCGCATCGTGCGTAACGAGCAGCGTGTCGTCGCCGACGACAAACCCTTTGATAAAACGGCGCCAGCGCTCGAGAACGTCGCGAATGCTTTCGCCATTTTCAAATTGCACGATTTCCGGCTCATGGCGCCATTGACGGTAGCGCTCGGGATCGTTGGCCGCCAGTTCATCGCGATACCGCCCTTCCCAACTGCCGTGCGCGATTTCGATCAGCAAGGGTTCAATCTCAACGGCTAAACCGAATCGTTCCGCGACGCTCTTCGCCGTGTCCACGCAGCGGCCCAGCGGGCTGCTGATGATGCGCTTTAACGGATGGGACGCCAGTGAATCTGCGAGCCGCTGCGACTGTGCGATTCCAAGCGGCGACAGCGGCGATTCTAAGCGTCCCTGGTAGCGGCCCGTAATGTTCCACGTCGTTTCGCCGTGACGCGCGATGAAGACACTCGGCATTTCTTATAGGTGAACCACGCGAGCGGAGCTGATGTCCGGGAGTAGCTTCGAGCGTTCTCACCGTCGCTGGCGGCGGCTCGCGGTCGATCGCAAGAACCATCATCGCCTCGCCGCCCTCGTTCAAGCGCGCGACTTGCATGTTTGAAATATTGACGCCCGCATCACCCAGAATCGTTCCCACTCTTCCAATCATCCCGGGCACGTCGCGGTGGCGGGTCACAATGAGCGTTCCTTCCGGCGCGGCGTCGATTTCAAAACGATCGATTTGTACGATTCGCAAGCCGTGGTGCAACGCCGTGCCGATCACATGCAGCGCGCCGAGGTCGATCGCGAGTGACGCGACCCAGTCGTCCGTTGACCGTTGATGCGTCGTGACGACGATGCCGCGCTCACGCGCTATAGCGTCAGCGTTTACGACGCTAATACGGCGATCCGCTGTCTTCTGCAAAGCACCTGAAAGAAACGCCGTAACGAGCGGCGCAGGATTTGCGCTGGCAATATCGCCGCTCAGCGTCATTGAGATCGGCTGCAGATGCGGCGTCTCTTGCAATTGCGGACAAAGAATGCCCAAGCGGTATGCGAGCTCGGCGTAGGGACGAAGCTTCTGTGCATCCGCGCCGCGCGGAATGGGCGCGTTGACGGCGCCTTCTGCCGGCAGCCCACGCAAAACATTGACGATGTCGCGTGCCAACTCGACTGCAACGCGTTCAAAAGCTTCATGCGTCGAACCACCCAGATGCGGCGTTGCCAATACATGAGGATGCGCTTGCAAGCGCGCGCTCGAGGTTCCACTCTTGACCGGTTCGTGGACGAATACATCCAGCGCGGCGCCTGAGATCGCACCTCGATCGAGCGCCTCAAGCAGCGCCTCTTCATCAACTAATCCGCCACGAGCGCAATTGACCAAGAGTGCCTGCGGTTTCATCTTCTCTCAGCCTCGATGCGTCGATCAGATTTTCGGTCTCGTCATTCAACGGCAGATGCAGGCGTGACGACATCAGATTGCATCAACATTTCGTCCAGCGGCAGCGATTGTGCGCCGTGTTCCTCAGCGCTAGCCGCCGATACGTACGGGTCGTAAACCAGAACCTTCATCCCAAAGCTCTTGGCGCGCTGTGCGACCGCGGCGCCGATCCGACCGAGGCCGGCAATCCCCAGCGTCTTGCCGTATAACTCGCGTCCGACCAACTGCGCCCGTTCCCACTTTCCCGACTTAAGGGATGCATTCGCCTGCGGCGTACGCCGAAAGAAGCCGAGCATCAATGCAAAAGTTTGCTCTGCCGCTGCAAGGACGTTGGCGCTCGGCGTGTTGAGCACGATGATGCCGGCGTGCGTCGCTGCATCGACGTCAATCGAGTCAACGCCGACACCCGCTCGCGCCGATGACCTTCAAAGTCGGCGCTCCGCTGATGAGCGCCGCATCGACTCGCGTCTGCGAGCGCACGATCAGCCCGTCGGCGCCCTGCATTGCGTCGATCAGACCATCGCGATCGCCGCTCGAACATTCAACGACGTCGACCGCAGCGCTGCGCAAGACGTTCAAACCACTCTTTGAGAACGGCTCCGCGACGATCACGCGCTGCGCACGCTGATCGACCCCCATGTCGCCCGCTATTGTCCGAGCGAATGGCGACGCCTTCGGCTAGGTAGCCTCGCGTGCGCTGTCGTACGCCTGCGGCCTCGTGAAGTATCGTGCCGCGCTCTATGAGTTGACCGAAATCGGACGCGCACTGTGGGAGCGGCGGCTCGTCAGCGGGAGCAGCGGCAATCTCAGCGCGCGCCTCGATGACGGCTCACTGTTGCTCACGCGCGCCGGTGTTTGCTTGCGTGAATTGCGGACTGCGGATTTTGTCGTCACCGATTCATTCGGCCGGCCGCACGATGAAAAACGGCGTCCGACGACCGAGTATCAATTGCATGTCGCGGCGTATCAAACGCGTCCGGACATCAACGTCGCCCTGCACACGCACCCGACGTTTTGCGTCATCTGGTCCAAGCACAACACCGTTCTGCCACGCGATACGGTTGGAGCACGCGAGACGCTGCGCGACGTTGCCGTTGCGCCGTACCAGCCGCCCGGAACAGTCGAACTTGCTAATGAAGTCGCTGCCGCACTTAAGGGTGCGGATAACGTATTGATGGAGCGGCACGGCTTGCTATCCGTGTCTGCTTCAATCGAAGACGCGTTCTTGCAAACGGATCTCGTTGAAGAAGCCGCGCGCATCGCGTACTTCAGCCGCCTAGCGGGCTCGACGGCCGGCGACTAGAACCAAAGCGCGGTTCGGGAGCGTCGACGCGCACGGCCATCGACGCAGTTGGGGAGAGGTGGCAGAGCGGTTGAATGCACTCGCTTGGAAAGCGGGCAGAGGTGATGAGCCTCTCGAGAGTTCGAATCTCTCCCTCTCCGCATGCTGACAAAGACTCCGGCGCGGGTCTTTACTCAGCTACGGCCGAGGGAGACGTTGAAGTCGAGAGAGGCTCTAGAGGTTGTCGAGGCCCTTGGCACCTGTCACGCTGAGCTTGGTGAATAGCGCGAATCTCTCCCTCTCCGCATGCTGATAAAAGACAACGATAAGGGGTCCCCGTGATGGCACGTCCTCTGCTTTCGCACGTTGATCTACGCGTTCGCGATCGAAACCGGTCGATCGCATTTTACGATGCGCTCTTCGGCGCTTTAGGCTTTTCGCGCCGCGACGGCGATATGTGGACTTCGTACTACGACGTTTCGATCGATAGAACAAGTCCCGCCGACTTCGAATGGTTTGGATTCACTGAGGACGCTGCAGCAACGCCGAACCTGAACCGCATCGCTTTCGTTGCGACGTCGAACGATGAAGTCGATAAAGTCGCTACGATCTTACGCAATATCGGCACGCGGGTTGAGGGCCCAAATTACGATGAAGGGCCTCGATATTACGCGATTTTTTTCGATGATCCGGATGGTCACCCGCTCGAGGTGTG
The DNA here is from genome assembly GCA_963723515.1 of Vulcanimicrobiota bacterium. Lineage (GTDB taxonomy): Bacteria > Vulcanimicrobiota > Vulcanimicrobiia > Vulcanimicrobiales > Vulcanimicrobiaceae > JAFARW01. Next base: position 612,632 of record CAVRQT010000003.1, on the reverse strand, counting down.
CTGCCGCGCAGAGTAATGCTGCTGTCGGCTAGATCACACGCTCCAGATGCGCAAGCCAAAAATCAAATGAGGCGCGCGCTTGCGCCTCCAGCATCAGATCGCCGCGGATAACGTCCCGCCCAATCTGCCGGCCGATTGTTGAGCGTTCGCCGTAGTTTACGTCCATGACCAAATCAGCCTGACTAAGATCATCGGCTAGTGGCCGTGGGAGTTCCGCTTCAGGCAGCAGGCACGAAATGACGATTTCCGGCGGATTCGGCGGCCAAATTTGGCACTCGAATCGCTCGCAAATTGCGACGACTTTCTCAGTATCGCGCCCCCAACAAAACGTGTAAGCGTCGGTTTCATGCAACTGCGCCAGAATTGCACGAGCCGTGGCGCCGGTGCCGAGTATACCTATCCGATGCAGTGAGACCGGCTCGCCCATCGCGGTTTCCAACGCGCTCCGAGCGCCGATACCATCGGTGTTCGCGCCGAAGATTTTTCTTCCGAAGAAGAGCGTGTTTACGGCTCCGGCCAGTCGCGCATCTTCATCCAGCGCGTCGCACGATGCGACAGCTTCTTCTTTCAACGGCGTGGTGAGGTTACAACCGGCGTACCCGTCATCGCGAAGCCGCCATATCGCGTCCGCCGCGTATCCCTTGCCGACGCGGATTGCAACGTAATCGCCGTCGATGCCGGCCTCTTCCATAAACCGGCGTTGCAATTCGGGGCTACGACTTGCCGCGACGGGATCACCGATGACGGCAAGCTTCATTTAGCTATGACGCTGCGGCAACACGAGTCGTTCAAAGAACCGAAAGACGCGCGTGAGCGCGAAGTCGTGCGGCTCGATCGGCTCGGTGAGAATCGTATAAAAACCAAAGAGACGCGCGCCGAGGACGTCGGTGAAAAGCTGATCGCCGACGACCGCGATCTCCTTACGCGATAGGTTGAGGGCACGTTTGGCGCGCCAAAATCCCGTTGGTAACGGTTTTAGCGCATTGGGGACGCACTGCACGTTCAATTGAGCGGCGATTGAACGAACGCGCTCGCTGAAATTATTCGAGACCATGACGATCTTTAGCCCCCGCTGCCTCGCGAGTTCCACCCAGCCCAGATGGTCGCTGATAACGTCGGAACAGCGGTACGCGACAAGCGTGTTGTCGAGGTCAATGATCAGTCCGCGAATCCCCCGCGCGGCGAGCTCGTCGAGCGAGACATCGCAAAGGCGCGGCGCAAACCGATCGGGTCGGAACATGGAGCGCGTTTGCGCGAGTTTTCCTCACTATCCTCGGACATATGCACATATGGCATGGGACCCTGTGACCCGCTCTGCACATAAACGCGGCGGCTATCCCCAGGAAATTCGGGTTTTTCGCAACTTCGGCACAAGGAGCGAAATACCAGATATTGTATCCGTGCTGCTTCAGCGGTACAATATTTGGTACTAATTTAGCGCCTTTTGCGCTGAATCGAACAGGTGTTCGGGCACGCCTAAACGAACACTTTACTCAGAGAGGGACGCTTCAGTGAAGTTTCGCCGCACCTACTCCGCTCCCGGCGACCCCTACGCCGGCCTTACGTTCGAACCCAGAACGAGTCGCATCGTCAATCCCGACGGCGGCATCGTTTTCGAAGCCAAGGACGTCATGGTCCCGGCAACTTGGAGCCAAGTCGCTACCGACGTCCTAGCGCAAAAGTATTGTCGCAAAGCCGGAGTTCCGACAAAGGGCCGGCGCGTTCCGGAAGACGGTGTTCCGCAGTGGTTGTGGCGTACCGAGCCCGATGATGGCGCTGAATTTGGCGGAGAGCATGATGCGCGAGAAGTCTTTCATCGCTTAGCGGGATGCTGGACGTACTGGGGCTTCAAGCACGGCTACTTTGATTCCGAAGGAGACGCACAGATTTATTACGGTGAGATGTGCGCCATGCTTGCACGCCAGATCGGCGCGCCGAACAGTCCGCAGTGGTTTAACACCGGCTTGCATTGGGCGTATGGTATTGCCGGCCCGGCCCAAGGTCATTATTACGTCGATCCCAAGACCAAAGAGCTAACCCGCAGCGTAAACGCATACGAGCATCCCGCGCCCCACGCATGCTTCATTCAATCCGTTAACGATGATCTGGTGAACGAAGGCGGCATCATGGACTTGTGGGTTCGTGAAGCGCGTATCTTCAAATTCGGCAGCGGCACCGGTTCAAATTTTTCCAAGATCCGTGGCGAAGGTGAACGACTTTCCGGTGGTGGCACCTCATCTGGATTGATGTCTTTTTTGCGCGTCGGGGACCGCGCGGCTGGCGCAATTAAATCCGGCGGCACGACACGCCGTGCTGCAAAGATGGTCTGCCTCGATCTCGATCATCCCGATGTTGAAGATTTCATTCTTTGGAAGGTCAAAGAAGAGCAAAAAGTTTCTGACCTCGTAGCCGGCTCCATCACCTGCGAGCGGCATTTAAACGCAATTATGAAAGCCGCACACGATGAGCGAATTCCTGAAGCGGCTCGTCTGGATCCAGCACTCAACGTCACATTGCGCGCGGCAATACGAGCAGCATTAACAGCTGGTATTCCGCAAGCGAACGTTCAGTATGCGCTTGATTTTGCGAAACAGGGCTACAAAGAGCTCAAAATCGAGACCTACGATGTCAATTGGGATAGCAAAGCATATGGAACCGTTTCCGGCCAGAACTCGAACAACTCAGTTCGCGTTCCAAATTCTTTCTTCGATAAGCTAGATAATAACGAAGAATGGCAGTTGAGGGAGCGTACGAACGGCACTGTTTCAAAGAATATTCCAGCCCCGCAGTTATGGGAAGATATCGCGCTTTCAGCTTGGCAATGCGCTGATCCAGGCGTTCAGTACGACACAACGATTAACGAGTGGCATACATGCGCGAGCGACGGCCGCATCAACGCAAGCAATCCGTGCTCCGAATACATGTTTTTAGATGACACGGCATGCAACCTCGCTAGCATGAACCTCGTCAAATTTGAGGATGCCAAAGGTGAATTTGATGCAAAGTGTTTTGCAGACGCATGTCGCTTCTGGACCTTCACGCTTGAGATCAGCGTGCTCATGGCACAATTCCCATCGCGAGATATCGCCCAAAAGTCCTACGACTACCGAACGCTCGGCTTAGGATACGCGAACCTCGGCACGCTATTGATGCGTATGGGCTTGCCGTATGATTCGGAAGAAGCGTTCGGTTGGTGCGCCGCAATCACATCACTGATGACCGGCACCGCATATCACTGTTCGGCGGAAATGGCGCAGCAGTTCGGCGCCTTTGCGCGTTACGAACAGAATTGGGATTCGATGCTGCGCGTCATCCGCAACCATCGCCGCGCCGCCTACCACGCAGATGATTCTGAATACGAAAAGCTCTCTATCAGGCCGGTAGCGCATGCGCCAATCTTGTTCACCGAAAAAACATGGGCGCTCGCTCGCAAGATGTGGGATGAAGCGCTTGCGGTCGGCGAGGTTTCAGGCTTCCGCAATGCACAGACGACCGTGATCGCGCCCACTGGTTGCCTGACCGGCGATTCGCTTGTCACAACCGATCGTGGAATGATTAGACTCGATCGTCTCGGAGACATCAACGGCTCAAAGTGGCAAGACGCTAACTTTCGCGTCTTAACGGACGACGGAGAACAGCGAGCGACAAAGTTCTTTGTGAATGGCATCGATTCAACGCGCCGCCTGACTACAAAAAGCGGTTATGCAATTCAGGGAACGCTTACACATCGCATTAAGGTCATCAATACCACGACTGGTGATGCGGAATGGAAACGCTTAGCCGACGTTAAGTCAAACGATATCGTGCCTCTCTCAATGAGCAATCTTATAGGTGCAAGACAGGTCGTAAATCTCCCGGACGTCGCGGAAGAATATTGGACCGGCGACTATACGACGCGTGTACCTCGAGTTATGAATGCCGACTTAGCGGAGCTAATCGGCTACTTCATGGGTGACGGCTCATTCCACAGTAAGGGCCTGCGCTTTTGCGTGAGCCAAGATGACTTTGACGTCGCGGACCATCTCGTTCTGCTGATTCGTCGGCTTTTCAATTTGGAAGCGAAGATCTCCCAAGCCGCAGGCTATATCGACGTGTCAGTACATTCCGTGCCGCTCACGCTATGGTGGGAAGCATGCGGATTCAGAAAGCGGCCGCCCCCACGGAGAACCACTCAGGCAAGGGATACGTTCCACATATTCCGGACGCGGTATTAGCCTCCAACGATCCCATCGTATATGGCGCGTTCGTGCGCGGACTCTTCGAGGCCGATGGCACAGTCACCACTGGCGTACCAACGTGGTCATCAACTTCGCGCAAATTCACCGAGCACGTTAAGTTGCTTCTACTCGCACTTGGCGTACCGACAACTACAAGAATGACCACTTCCGGCTGGGGAAAATCGGGCATCTACTGCACGCGAGTTGCCAATCTTTCTTATACTCAAGCATTCATGCAAGTCGCAGGTCTTATCGGAGCGCGCAAGCGCGCTCGTGTTGAACACAGGGATGGCTGGCAAGCGAGGAAGCATGACAATGTTTATGTCGGCGACGTGCTTGTTAAGGAGCTCGTTGCGAGCGGAAATGTTCCGAAAACTGCGCTATACAATTCACATTCGCGGAATCCAGGAGCCATCTCACGCAACCTAGCCACGCAACTTCTCAGAAGACTACATGCGACGATCGCTTAGCCTGCGCGCTTGATTTTTATTATGACGCGATTGTTAGCAACGAAGATGGCGGCGAACAACTTACCTACGATCTCTCAGTGCCAGCAAATCTGACGTACTTGCTAACGGCTTCATTTCACACAACACAATCGCCCTGGTGATGGACTGCGATACGACCGGTATCGAGCCCGACTTCGCGCTCGTTAAATTCAAGAAGCTAGCCGGCGGCGGCCACTTTAAGATCGTCAACCAGTCCGTCGAAGCAGCACTACGTAAACTTGGCTACAACGACGCGCAGATTCGCGACATCGAAACGTTCGCGAAGGGAACGGCACGCTCGAGGGCGCGCCGCACATCAATCGCCGCGACGCTACGAGCAAGGGGTTTCGACGACGAGGCGCTCGCGAAAATCGAAGAGCGGCTTGTCAGCGCTTTCGAGCTGCCGTTTGTCTTCAATCGCTTCGTGTCTGGGCGATGAATTCTGCCGCGAAACTCTGGGCATGACCGAAGAAGAACTCGCCGACCAAACTATTCGATCCTGCGAGATGCGCTCGGGCTTCACCGGGCAGCAGATCGATGAGGCGTCGGATGTCATTTGCGGGCGGATGACGCTCGAAGGCGCACCGCATCTCACGTGACGAGCACCTTGCAGTCTTCGACTGTGCGACGCCCTGCGGAAAACACGGCTCGCGGTACATTCGTCCGCTAGCGCACGTCGACATGATGGCTGCGGCGCAACCGTTTATCTCGGGCGCTATCTCAAAAACGATCAACCTTCCGCAGACCGCGACGATTGCAGATGTCAAAGACGCCTATCGCTATAGCTGGGAGCGCATGATCAAGGCCGTTGCGCTCTATCGCGACGGTAGCAAGCTTTCGCAACCTCTAGCAGCGAGTTACGATGTCGGGGTCGACGGCGGAGCAATGAAACCGCGTCCAACCGTATCAAACGCCGATGCAAATCGCCGAAACGCATCGTGTACCGCTACATCGCGAAGCGCCGCCGCATGCCGCACCGGCGCAGCGGCTACACGCAGAAGGCCGTCGTCGGCGGACACAAAGTCTATCTGCGCACGGGTGAGTACGAAGACGGCACGCTCGGCGAGATCTTCATCGACATGCACAAAGAAGGCGCCGCTTTCCGCTCGCTCATGAACAATTTCGCGATCGCGATTCAGCTTAGGGCTCCAACACGGTGTGCCGCTCGAGGAATACGTCGAGGCGTTCACGTTCACGCGTTTCGAGCCGAACGGCCCCGTCGTCGGACACGAAAACATCAAGATGGCAACGTCGATCCTCGACTACATCTTCCGCGAGTTGGCCGTCAGTTATCTCGGCCGTTACGAACTCGCTCAAGTGCAGCCGAGCATGGATGTCGACGCCATGGGCGTGGAGCCGGAATACGAAGCGGAGGAAGAGAGCGACGACATCCATTACGTCGATCCGCAGCAGTCGGCCGTGCAAGAAAAACTGCATCCCACGAGCACGCATTTGCATCCCGGGAGTGCCGGTTGAGCCGCCGCGCATTTCGGAACAGTGTTACCGACGAGAACGGTCAAGCGGGGCCAAAGCGCGGAAACGGAAGCCATCAAGGATCCGTCACGGTCGGTCAAAGCATGCTGCAACGTGTTGCGGTGGCCAAAGGCTACTGCGGTGATCCGTGCAACGAGTGCGGCCAATTCACGCTCGTGCGCAACGGGACGTGCCTAAAGTGCGATAGTTGCGGGGCGACAAGCGGCTGCAGCTAAAAGCGCCGTTGCATACGCGATGCGTCTTCGCTTCGTCTTTGGCTTCCCGTAGCCTCAAATGCCGCGCGCGACAACTTGCGCGCAGCTCGTCCACTCCTATTGAGCCAACGCGCGTCGATTTGTCCCAGAGGGTGCGGACAATTCGCCTCGCATGGCCAACTCTAAACAAATGGCCTACGCCGACATAGATCCATTCGACCAAGGCCTGCTTGACGTTGGGGATGGCAACTCAATCTATTGGGAGCGTTGCGGCAATCCGAAGGGTAAGCCGAGCGGTATACCTCCACGGAGGACCAGGCTCCGGCAGCACATGGCGCGCCCGCTGCTTTTCGACCCAGAAGCTTATAATGTCATCTTGTTTGATCAGCGGGGCTGTGGACGAAGCAGACCGCTAGTAACTGATCGATCGCAACTTCGGACGAATTCGACTCAAGACCTTATACATGATCTGGAGCTGATCCGCGGACATCTTTCCATCGACCGCTGGCACATGCTCGGGGTTTCCTGGGCAGCACGCTCGCACTTGCGTATGCGGAGGCCTATCCCAGACGTGTCGCTGCAATAGTTTTGGGCGGCGTCACCACGACGACCCGCCGCGAGATAGACTGGATTACGCGCGACGTCGGCCGCATCTTTCCCCAGCAGTGGGAACGCTTTATCTCTCACATTCCATTATCGCTCCAGCATATGCGTATCGTCGATGCCTATTACTCGCTGTTGTTCAATAGCGATCGTTCCGCTTGTGTAGCCGCCGCAATGGAATGGTGTGCGTGGGAAGAGGCGCACGTTTCCCTGATTCCAGACCATACGCCAAATCGTCGTTTCGAGGATCCGGAATTTTGTTTGCGTTTTGCGCGAATCGTAACTCATTACTGGAAACATTCCGCGTTTTTGGACGATGATCAACTCTTACGCAATGCCCCGACGCTAAGTACGATCCCCGGCTTCCTTCTTCACGGGCGTTACGACGTTAGCAGCCCGTTGGAAACTGCCTGGCGCCTCCATAAGCGGTGGCAGGGGAGCGAGCTCCGCGTGGTGGATGCCGGCCATGGGGACAATCGCCTTGCCGACGCCATCGTTACGGCTCTGAATCAGCTCAGGATAACCGCACCTTGATCACGCTCCGAGCCGCCGCTCCGTCGATAACTATTTAATTCTGAAGAATGAAGAAAGTGTATCAGAACGCGGCTGAAGCGGAATCACGATCCCCAACCCCCTCCGATCTTCGCAAAGCGCTCGCGCGTGCGCCGATAGCAAAAGCTAAATGGAGCAATCTCACGCCAATCGCGCGGCGGGACTTCATCAGTTGGATCAATGGCGCTAAACAAGCGGAGACGCGCAGCCGCCGAATCGAGCGAGCCTGCGCCATGCTCGCAGCCGGAAAGCGGCGCCCCTAATTGAGAGGAACGTCGCTTGCGGCGTTTTTCAGGATTCGCCGGGCCGCGAGCGTCGCGTAGACTAACGCGGCACCAATCCCAATAACACCGGCCGTGAAGGCGGTCGAAATTGAAGCGCCCGCCGGAGCGCTGTTGAAGATCGTTAGTCCGCCCGTGCCAAGTGGAAATGCCGGCAGCAGGTACGGGTAGAGCGTCTGCGCGGCGCAAGCCATTACCGCAAACAAGAATACGGTCGTGCAGCTGAATCGAAGGTCGGCTCGTGGCAGAAATCGAGCCATAACGAGGGAGATCAGCGCGGCGGCAGGGGCGAGCAACAGAGCTGGGCTTACCGATACGGCTCGCAATCTTAAAGTCAAGACGGTGACGATGATGAGCAGAATCAGCGTCAATACCCACAGTGAAGGGAACGCCTTCTGAGCGCGCATGCGAAGCTCGTCTCCTACTCGCCAGATTGCGAACGCCGAGCCATGCATCGCCAGAGCAATCAGCGCGAAGACACCAACGAGCAACGCGTAGCCGTTAAGCAGCAGGCTGAAGCTGCCGGCGAAATATCCCTGAGCCTGCAGCGGCACGCCGCGCAGGACATTGCCAAGCGCTACTCCGAGAATCAACGCCAAAAGAATGCTGGAAACCGAAAACGCCACATCCCAAAAGCCATACCATAACGCGCTCTTTAGATGCCCGCGTAATTCGATCGACACTCCGCGCACCATCAGCAACCACAAGAGCACCATAAACGGCAAATAGAAACCGCTAAAAGAAACCGCGTAAACCTTTGGAAAGAGCGCGAACAAGATCGCGCCTGCAGCGATCAACAGCACTTCGTTCCCGCTCCAAAACGGACCGATCGCCCGAAACGACGCTGCACGCTCCTCTTGCGTTCGTGCATAAAATAAGTGAATCGCTCCCATCCCCAAGTCGTAGCCGTCAAGAATCACAAAGCCGGCGAGTGTTCCCGCTAACAAAACGAAGGCGGCGACGTTCATGTGGCCGGCACGACGGCGAGCTCTGCGGGCCCAATCGCGATCTCGCGCAAGATCAGGAGCAAGAACAGCACTCCGAGCAAGAAGTACATGCCGGCAAAGCCGATCGTCGTGAAGATCGTCTCGCCGGATGCGACGTTTGGCGAAGCGGCTTGTGCCGTGCGCATCAAACCATAGACGATCCACGGCTGACGGCCAACTTCGGTGACCATCCAACCCGCCTCATTTGCGATATACGGAAACGGCATCGCGAGCATCAAGAGCCACAGCAGCCAACGAGCGCTGTACAATCTGCGGAAGAGGAGAAGCAAGACGGCAAGCGCCGTAAGCGCGACGAAGATCGTGCCGAGGCCGACCATGACGTGGTAAGCATAATACGTCAGTTCAATCGGCGGCCGAACATCTTGCGAGTACTCTGTTAAGCCACGCACATTGGCGCGAACATTTCCGTAGGCGAGAAAGCTCAGCAACGACGGCACGTAGATCGGATCGATCAACGTTTCGTGCTGCACATCGGGCATTCCGATGATCGCAAGCGGCGCGCCCACTTTTGAGACGAACAGCCCTTCCATCGCGGCGAGCTTCACCGGCTGATATTGCGTCACGTTGGCGCTGTTGCGGTCGCCTGTCGGAAAGACCGCGATGAGCGACGTCATTAGCCCGACGATCGCCCCCGCCCGCACGAACCGCATCCCAAAGTTTTCGAATCGACCGGCCAGCAAGTAGTACGCACCTATTCCGGCCACGACGAAGGAACCGGCAAGCAGAGCGCCGGTCATGACGTGTAAGTACTCCCACCACGCAAACGATGAGAGCAGCACGTCGCCGATGGAACGGAGTTCGATCGTGCCGCCGCGAGCGATAGCATAACCGACCGGATGCTGCATCCACGCGTTCGTAGCAACAATGAAGAAACCGGAAAGCCAGGACCCCGCCCACACGGCGAACGCCGAGAACGCGTAAAACCCTGGCGACACATACCGGCGGCCGTACAAGAAAACGCCGAGGAACACGGACTCGAGCAAGAACGCAAAGACGCTTTCCATTGCGAGCGTCTGACCAACGACGGCCCCCGACCCGCGCGGCGAATGCAGCCCAATTGGTCCCGAACTGAAATTCCATCGGGATGCCCGTCACGACGCCGATTGCGAAATTGATCGCAAAGATCTTCGTAAGGAATCGGGCGGCGCGCATCGCAACGTCGTCTCCCTTTATTCCTTTGGCGGTGTACCAAGCGATGAACGGCGCCAAGCCCATCGTCCCAATCGGAAAGAGATAGTGAAACATAATCGTGAACGCAAACTGGATGCGCCCGGCCATGGCCGCCTCATGCATAGCGCTGAGCGTCTTCCTCGGCATCGCTGTAGACGACACGGCCCGCGCGTAACGTAAAGCGAACGTCGCTCAAGGCCGCGATATCCAGCAAAGGATCACGCTTGAGCACGACCAGATCGGCCTGCGCATCTGCGGCGATTCTTCCACTCTGCGATGGACTGCTGAACCGTTCCGACGGCACCGTCGTCAATGACGCGAGAATGTCTTCAAACCCCATGCCGGCCTGCGCCATCATGAGATACTCGTCCGTCGGATCGTAGTCAACGGCTCCAAGATCCGTACCAAAAAGAACACTTGCTCCTGCTTCGCGCCATGCTTTCAGTTGAGCGATGGCTGTTTCCCTAACCGGCTCTTGCATCGAGCGACGGTCGTGTCGCAGAAATTGTTTCCAGAGCATCAATGTCGGCGTCAGCGCGGCCTTATGCTCATTCGCTGCCTTCATGAGGCTCTCACTCCAGGCACCAGACGTTGGCGTCGTGTGCGCAACAACATCAGCACCGGCATTCAGCGCGCGCTTTACGTCGTCAGCGCTATTTGGATGGACGAAAGCCGGTTTTTCAGCGCGATGCGCTTCAACGACGGCCGCACGCATTGCATCTTCCGTGAGCGGCTCGCTGCGCGGCGACGATGCGAAAATCTTAATTGCGTCAACCCCCGCGGCGATTAACCGTGCAGCAGCCGAGGCCGCCCCCGACGCGGACGAAATCTCCGGCGCTGGGAAATTCATTACGCCCATCGTTCGGAGTACCGCTTCTTCGGGCAACGCATTCGGCGGCAGCAGCCCTTCACCGGTCGAGTAGATTCGAGGCCCGCAAACTTCACCGCTTTCGATGCGATCTCGCAAGCGTCGGGTGTTTTCCCACATAGACCCGATGTCGAAAACGCTCGTAAATCCGAAGCGCGTCGACATATCGCAAAGCTGCGCCGTGAGCTCTTGCGGCGGAATCGCCGGAATGTCGGCCCACTTTCGCTCAAAGAAATGAACGTGCGAATTCCAGAAGCCTGCCGTGATCGTATTGCCGGTGCAATCGATGACGCGGCATTCGTCTGGGACAATCCGCCCGTCGGCTGTCTCAACGGCGATGATCTTCTCGCCATCGATGAGAACCATACTATTCTTGACCGCTCTCGCAGTCGGGCTCGCAAAGATCGTCGCTCCGGTCAGCGCCAGCATATTGCTAAGCGCCATCTAAGCGGCTTTTAGCGGCTGCTTGCATCGCCCGTCTTGCGTCCACCAACAGCCGATTTTCTACGGCCGCTCGATTTCTTGCGTGCCCCGCTCTTCTTGCGTCCTCGCCCAGTCTTTGACAGGTCGCGATCTGCCGAGGGAGCACATCAAACCCTATGCTCTATGTTGCACTGCTGCGCGGCGTCAATCTTGCAGGACGCAAGATGGTCGCGATGGCCGAACTGCGCAAGCTTTTTGACGAGGCTGGTCTCGGGCCGGCGCAAACGCTGTTGCAAAGCGGCAACGTCGTCTTCGGATTTACAGGCAGCACGCCTCGCAAACTCGAGGAAACGCTGGCAAGAGTCATAGTGGAACGGTTCCGGATGCCGGTCGACTGCATCGTGCGTTCGCAAAGGCAATTGAATAAAGCAATTGAGGGCAATCCTTTTCCGAACGAAGCCAAGGCCGATCCGAGCCACTTGTTGCTCTGCTTCTTGAGAAGCTCGCCGTCGCCGGCGGCTATTGATGCTCTGACGGCAGCGATTCCGGCACGCGAACGGGTTAGTGTCAACGGGGACACCGCCTACCTCTATTATCCGGACGGCGTGGGCAACTCAAGGCTTTCGTCCAACTTGATCGAGCGAAAGCTCGACACGCGTGGCACGGCTCGGAATTGGAATACGGTGCTCAAGTTAATGGGAATCATTAAGACGCTGTAATCCATGCATCTAAAACCGCTTGGCCGGCGTTAGAAATAGCGAGATGAATAAATCGATGCACCGTTTTCTTGCCTTGATCGCCGGTCTCGCCTTTGCGGTCGGGATGCCGCCATCTGCCACGGCCATTGCACAAGCAGCTTCCGAGCAGCACGTCGTCTTGGCCGGCGGATGTTTCTGGGGAATGGAGGGCGTCTTCGAACAACTCAAAGGCGTCTCGAATGTCGTCTCGGGCTACGCCGGCGGCAGCAAGCCGACGGCTCACTATGAGACCGTCAGCACCGGCTTAACGGGACACGCCGAATCAGTCGATATCACGTATGACCCGGCGAAGATCTCCTTCAGGCAACTTCTGGACGTCTATTTCTTAGTCGCGCATGATCCGACGCAACTGAACCGTCAAGGGCCAGATGAAGGCTCGCAATACCGCTCGGAGATCTTCTACACGACCGGCGCACAACGGGCGGAGTCGCTCGCGTACATTGCGCAGCTAACGGCTCGCAAGGCGTTCAGGAATGCAATCGTTACGAAGATAGAAGCGCTTCAGGGATTCTATCCGGCTGAGGCCTACCACCAGCACTTCATGCAACATAATCCGGATAATCCTTATATCGTCTACAACGATAAACCGAAGGTTGAAGCGCTGCACAAACGGTTCCCGAACCTCGTTAAGGTGCAATAGCAGGGAAGCGACTCCCGCATTAGATACCTCTAGCGATAATACATTGCCGCCGGAGGATCAATGAAGTACGTTGCCTTTATATTCGCCGCCGCACTGTTACTGAGCGCTTGTTCAAACCGTTCCGCGAGCACGACCGCCACTGAGGCGCCAACCGGTGCATCGCCTGAACAAGCGTCAACTGCGCAACCATCGGGAGCGACGCCTAACGCAGCTCCCTCAGCGTTGACCGTTTCTTACGATGACATCAACGGCATTTTTGGAGCCGATCAGATCAAACAGCTTGCTTCACTCGACGTCTTCGGCCAGCCAACGGGCCATTTCGACCCGGCAAAGCCGATCTTGCGCCGCGAGTTCGTACGCTGGCTCTTCAACGCGAACAACGCAATCTGGGCCAACGATCCGAACAACTTAATTCACCCCGCGCAGGGCGTTCCGTCGAGCTTCACCGATGTGAAGACGAGCGATCCTGATTTCCAATACATCGAAGGCATGCAAGACGCAGGCATTTCGGTTGGCTTTCCCGACAAGACGTTTCGCCCCGATATTCCGATCACGCACGAGCAGGCCGTCGCCATCAAATCTGCGCTCGATCGCGGCGGAGTCGATAAAGATTTCGTTATAAACAAAGCCCAGCCGACGTACGGTTACTATAATCTGCCGGATTGGAAAGACAAGCACGACATCTCACCTGAGTACGTCGGCGCAATCGCGACAGGCCAGTGGGACGATCGCAACAATAGGGACCACTCAGAGATGCGGGTCGACAACGTCCCAAGAGCGTTTGGCGCAATCGCCATGTTTCACCCGAAGGCAACGCTGACACGCGCTCAAGCCGCGATCATGCTTTGGAAAATCGGACCGCATGCTCGCGGTTCGTCCTCGCAGCCCGCGCGCACGGCTGCAGAAGCGCTTTCGCCAACAGCATCGCCAACGCCATAACGAAGATGCGTACGTTCACGCCGCCCACAAACCAAGCCGGAGCCAAGACGCTCGACGCTCGCTGGTATACCTCGCCCGTGGTCTTCGAACAGGAGCAAGAGCGAGTTTTCTCGCGCTCGTGGGTCGCCGCCGGGCGTGAGGAGCAGCTGCCAAATCCAGGCGACTACTTTCTGCTGGACCTTGCCGGCGAAAGCCTCATCATCACGCGCGATGCGTCCGGCCGTCTTCACGCTTTTTACAACGTTTGCCGGCATCGCGGAACGCGACTTTGCACAGAGGCTGCGGGCCGTTTTCGAAAGACGATTCAATGCCCGTATCATGCATGGACCTACGCGCTGGACGGTTCACTGCTCGTAGCGCGAAATATGGAAGGCGCCGCCAATTTTGAGCGCGCGGAATATCCGTTGCAAGAGGCGTCCCTCGGCGTTTTCGAAGGCTTCATTTTTGTTTGCTTAGATGAAGCAGGGCCGTCGGCGGCTCAAAACTTTGCACCACTCGACGGCCGGTTTACCGCTTGGGCGTTGCCTGACTTACGCGCGGCAAGGCGAATCGAATATGACGTCGCTGCCAATTGGAAGCTGATCTTTCAGAACTACTCCGAGTGCTACCACTGCCCCGTGCTTCATCCGCAACTTGAAAAGCTCTCGCCGTCGGAGAGCGGCCGAAACGACTTTACGGATGGACCGTTCTTGGGCGGCTACTCCCTGCTGCGCGACGGAAAGAGCTTAACGGTGAGCGGCACGAGCCGGCGAAAGCCGCTTGCAACCGTAAGCGGCGATGAATTGCAGCGCACATACTACTACACGATCTTCCCCTCGCTGCTCTTGAGCTTACATCCGGATTACGCGATGGCGCATTACGTCACACCTCTTGCAAATGATCGCACGAAAATCGTTTGCGAATGGCTGTTCGCGCCGGACGAACTAGACCGTGCCGGCTTCGACGCCTCGGATGTGGTGGAGTTTTGGGATCTCACGAACCGCCAAGATTGGCACGTGAACGAGTTGACCCAACAGGGTGTCAGCTCGCGTGCCTATACGCCCGGCCCCTATGCCGCTCAAGAAGGGCTGCTGCACGCGTTCGATCGTTATTATCTCAGTCGCATGACGTGAAGCTCGCTCGAAAGCGAATACTCTCTAAAGAGGAAGGTCGGCCAACATGCAAAGTTCCAACGATTCCGTCTCCTTCGAGCGAGACATCAAGCCGTTGTTTCGAGAGATCGATCTCGATCACATGACGCCTATGGGCGTAGCGCTTGACGATTATGACTATATGTCCGATGCGGCAAATGCGCAGAGCGTCTATGAGTTCTTGACGGGCGATCAGGAGCCGCGCATGCCGATCGGCGGTCCCTACTGGTCGCAGGAACAACTCGAGCTCTTCGCACGCTGGCTCGAGGCCGGACGTCCTCGGTAGATCTTCTCAATCGCCTTCCACGTGCTGCAATTCTCACCGCTGCGAATAGCCGCGTCGTCCGCCGTTGGGTTATGCGTTACGGCATGCGCCTCGGCGCGGCACGATTTGTGGCGGGCGATACGATCGCGCAATTCCTTGCCGTCGCGCGGCGCGCCAATGCTGCCGGTTTTCGTGTAGTCGCCGGCATCCTAGGGGAGGACACGCGCGACGAGCGGGATGCTCTGGCGGCCGCACGCGCGTACTGCGAGTTACTGCGCCAAATTGCCGAGCGCCGGGTCGATTCCACCATCGCGCTCAAGGCTACGCATCTTGGACTCAATGTCGATAAAGGATTGTGCTATCAGCATATGGCGTCGGTGGCGGCGGCAGCGCAACAATTCGGGAACTTCGTGCGCCTCGATATGGAGCAGTCCACCTATGTCGACCAGACGCTCGAGATCTATCGCCGCTTGCGCGCCGCCGGGCACGATAATGTCGGTTTCGCCCTGCAGTCGTATCTCTACCGAAGCCTTGACGACTTGACGGCGTTGCTTCCGCTGCAACCGAACTTGAGGATTGTCAAAGGCGCGTATCTCGAGCCGCCCAACGCGGCGTTCCAGCGAAAAGCCGACGTTGATATGAACTACATGCGGCTTTTGGGAAGTGCTTTGCCGAGAGCACACTACACCGCAATCGCAACGCACGATCGCGACATTCTGGAGGCAGCCATCGCGCTCGTAAAGCAGCATCGCATCGCACCAAATCGCTTTGAATTTCAGATGCTGTATGGGATTTCGACGCACTTAGCCGAGGAATTGGTGGCGAGAGGCTACCGCGTTCGGCTTGCCATTCCATATGGGCATTATTGGTTTCCCTATCTGATGCGCCGTCTGGCGGAACGTCCCGCCAACCTGGTCTTCTTTTTGAGAAACGTCGTAGGCGCGACGTGACAACGCCGCATTCCATTTTCGGCATATGCGCGGCTGTGCTAACGCCGCTCGATGAGCGGCTTGAGCCTGATGCGGCAAAGGCGATCCCGTATTATCGCGGGCTACTGAACGCGGGTTGCCATAGTTTGAATGTGTTGGGAACAACGGGCGAGGCGCTGTCCTTGCCGGTTCGTCAGCGGCTCGACTTTATGGAAAAGATCGCCGCATCGGGTATTCCACTCGACCGCATTATGGTTGGTACGAGCGCAGCTGCGCTAACTGATGCGATTGAGCTGACCCAGCACGCCGTGGCGCTGGGCTTCGCGGCTGCTCTCATCATGCCGCCTCGTCTAACGACAACGATCGACGACGATGGCATCGTGAGCTACTACTGCGCAATCGCCGATACGCTGAAGCGCTCGCGCGATTGCATCTTCCTCTACAATTTTCCGCGCCTGTCAGGGATCAGCTTTAGCGTGGAACTGATCCGGCGCCTCATCGCCAAGTTACCCGGCGTGATTGTCGGAATCAAAGACAGCTCAAATGATCTCGAGCTCGAGAAGTTACTCTTGCAAGAACATCCCAAGCTGGCGATCTTCCCGAGCTCGGAGTGCCATCTGCTGACGGCTAGGCGCCTTGGTCTCGCCGGCTGCATCTCGGGAACTGTCTGCTTATGGCCGCAAAAAGCCCGTGCGCTTTGGGACGCCGCAAACGATTCGAACGCTGATGATTTTCAACGCGAATTGTGCTCCCGACGTGCGGCTGTCGAAAGTTACGGACTAATCCCATCGGTCCGTTTTTTGACCGCGGTTGCGGAGCGCGACGAAAGCTGGCAGCGCACTCTCCCGCCGCTCAGCGCGCTAGCGGAGACCGAGCGTACTGCGCTATTGAGTGCGCTGCAAGACGAAACGCATACTGAAGCACGTCCTTAGAGTCGGCGCAAGACTGCACTTAGGCGCTTCGACAAGCTCAGCGTGACAGTTTGTAAAGCGCGCAGCGAGGAAGAAAACGAAAAGGCCCGCGACGTTGCGCGGGCCTTCTTGCTGTGAGCATTGACGCTCCCTAGAGGTCTTCCGGGTTGATGCCCTTGGCCGCCGTTGACTTATCGTACTGCGTCTTGCGAGCCGGTGCGTGCACATTGACGTTATCTTCGTATTCGCCTTCGTACTGCACCGTGGCCGGTTCGCGGCTGCGATCGTACGCGCTGACGAGTTTTTGCACGCCGTCGCCGTCACCGCCCACGATTTCCGCAAGCGCGGCATCGTCCGCCGACATCCCCTCGAAGCCTTCCACCAGCCCGGCATATTGATTGCGCGGGTGGCCTTCCTCGTCGAGATCCTGTCCTTCCGGTTCGATCTGCACGTTGCGATAACGCGACATCCCGGTACCGGCCGGAATCAGTTTGCCGATGATGACGTTCTCCTTGAGCCCGAGCAGCGGGTCGTGCTTGCCTTTGATCGCCGCATCCGTCAGAACGCGCGTCGTCTCTTGGAAGCTCGCCGCTGAGAGGAATGACTCCGTCGCAAGCGATGCTTTCGTGACGCCGAGCAACACCGGAGTTGCCGTTGCCTTGTCGCCGCCTTGCGCGACGATTCGTTCGTTCTGCTCGCTGAAGTGCGAAGCCTCAACGACCTGGCCCGGCAGCAAGCGCGTGTCGCCGCCATCGACGACCTTCACTTTGCGAAGCATCGCGCGAACGATGACTTCGATGTGCTTGTCGTTGATGTCGACGCCTTGCGAACGGTAGACCTTCTGCACTTCTGCGACGAGATAATTTTGCAGTGCGGTCTGGCCCTTGATCCGCAAGACGTCGTGCGGATTCAACGAGCCTTCATTTAGCTGATCGCCGGCTTCGACTCGTTGGCCTTCGCTCGCGAGCAGATGGGTGCCGTACGGCACGTCGTATTCGTGCTCTTCGCCCTTCTCGTCGGTGACGAAGACGATACGCTTATTCTTTTCGTCGCCAAAGCGGACCGCACCGGAGACTTCGCTCACGATCGCCTGGCCTTTGGGCTTGCGCGCTTCGAAGATTTCCTCGACGCGCGGCAGACCCGTGATGATGTCTTCTGTTGCGACGCCGCCCGTATGGAAGGTCCGCAGCGTTAACTGCGTGCCCGGTTCACCGATCGACTGCGCCGCAATGATCCCGACGGCTTCACCGATATCGACTTTATTTGCGGTGGCCAGGTTGCGGCCGTAGCACATAGAGCAGACACCGTAGCGTGCTTTGCAGGTGAGAACCGAGCGAATCTTGACCGCCTTGATCCCGGCATCAATGATTGCGCGCGCCTTCTCTTCGTCGATCTCCTCGTTGCGCTTAACGATGGCCGTCGTCGGCTTCTTGGGCTCTAAGCGAATCTCTTCAGCGGCGCGACGGCCGATGATGCGGTCGTAGAGCGGTTCGATCGTCTCTTTGCCGACCATAATGTCGGTCACCGTAATGCCTTGGGTCGTACGGCAGTCTTCTTCTCGAATGATGACGTCTTGCGCGACGTCAACGAGACGCCGCGTTAGATAGCCTGAATCTGCCGTTCGCAGCGCCGTGTCGGCAAGGCCCTTCCGCGCCCCGTGCGTCGAGATAAAGTACTCGAGAACCGTCAAGCCTTCTTTCAGTGAGGCCTTAACCGGAATCTCTAAGATGCGCCCCGACGGATCGCTCATCAAGCCGCGCATACCGCCCAGCTGCTTGACCTGCGCTATCGAACCACGCGCTCCAGAAGTGGCCATCATGAAGACCGGATTGAGCGGGTTTTGTGAAGCTTGCATCTCGACGGTGACTTCATCGCTCGCGCCGCTCCAGATGTCGATCGTCTTAGTGTATTGTTCGTCTTTCGAGATGAAGCCCTGATTGAAGAGCTGATGCAGATCGTCGATTTCCTTTTGGGCTTGCTCGATGATCTCGTGCTTGCGCTCGGGCACGATGATGTCGCTCATCGAGACCGTCGTGCCGGATTGCGTCGCATAGTGGAAGCCCAGGTCCTTGATAGCGTCAAGCAACTTCGCGGTTTCCGCGTTGCCGTGTTGACGGTAGCAATCGGTGATCAACTTCTTGAGAAAACCTTTGTCGAGGATCTCATTGACAAACGGGTGCTTCCAATCTGCCGGAAATGCGTTGTTGAAGATCACCCGACCAGCGGTCGTCTTGATGAGCTCGCCATCGATGCGCACGTTGATCCACTCTTGCAAACCGATGGCATGCAGGTTATGAGCGGTAATCACTTCATCGGTGTCGACGAACGACGCGATGCGCTGCCCGTTCGTTTCGGCCGGTGAACCTTTCCGCTTGCGCGAGGCTTTGCCGTTGCCCAGACGCGCACGGACCTTGTTGTCGTAATCGTCGATGATTTCGGCTTTTGCCGGACCTTCGTACTGCTCGCGCTGGAAGGTCAGATAATAGAGTCCCAGCACCATGTCTTGTGTCGGAATCGAGACCGGATTGCCGTATGCCGGCAGCAAGATGTTGTTGGAAGAGAGCATTAAGATCCGAGCTTCCGCTTGCGCACCGGCCGAAAGCGGCAGATGCACGGCCATCTGGTCGCCATCGAAGTCGGCGTTATACGGCGTGCAGACGAGCGGATGCAGATGCACTGCCTTGCCCTCAACCAGAACCGGTTCAAAGGCCTGAATGCCGAGGCGATGCAGCGTGGGCGCGCGGTTCAAGAGCACCGGATGCTCACGAATCACTTCATCGAGGACGTCCCAAACTTCCGGACGGACGCGCTCGACCATGCGCTTCGCGCTCTTGATATTGTGCGCCTGACCGCGATCGACGAGCTTCTTCATCACGAACGGCTTGAAGAGCTCGAGCGCCATCTCTTTGGGCAAGCCGCACTGATGCAATTTTAGGTTCGGACCGACGACGATGACCGAACGCCCCGAGTAGTCGACGCGCTTGCCGAGCAAGTTCTGACGGAAGCGCCCTTGCTTACCTTTTAATATATCGCTGAGCGACTTCAGAGGACGGTTATTCGGACCCGTGACGGGACGTCCGCGCCGGCCGTTGTCGATCAGCGCGTCGACCGCCTCTTGCAGCATCCGCTTCTCGTTCTTGATGATGATTTCGGGAGCGGAGAGCTCGAGAAGCCGCTTTAGTCGGTTGTTGCGGTTGATGACGCGGCGGTAAAGATCGTTTAAATCGGAGGTGGCGAATCGCCCGCCGTCGAGCTGAACCATCGGGCGCAGTTCCGGCGCGATGACCGGCACCGCTGCCAATACCATCCACTCCGGACGGTTTCCCGAATTCAAGAATGCCTCGACGACTTCAAGCCGCTTGATCGCCTTCAGGCGCTTCTGGCCCGACGTCTCTTTGAATTCCCGGCGCAGCTCTTCTTGGATCCGGCGCAAATTGAGATCGCGCAGCAACTCGCGGACCGCTTCAGCGCCCATGCCGGCTTTGAAATTACTGCCGTACTTTTCACGCGCTTCGCGATACTTTTGCTCGGTGAGCACTTCGCGTTTTTGCAGCGACGTGTTGCCCGGATCGATAACGATGTAGGCCGCGAAGTAAATAACTTTTTCAAGCTGGCGCGGCGACATATCCAAAAGGATGCCGATCCGTGACGGCACGCCCTTGAAGTACCAAATGTGAGACACCGGCGTGGCAAGCTCGATGTGGCCCATTCGCTCGCGGCGCACCTTGGCGCGCGTGATCTCAACGCCGCAGCGATCGCAGATCATGCCCTTAAAACGGATGCGTTTGTACTTACCGCAATGGCATTCCCAGTCTTTAGTCGGGCCGAAAATCTTTTCACAGAAGAGGCCGTCGCGCTCCGGTTTGAGCGTGCGATAATTGATCGTCTCGGGTTTCTTTACTTCGCCAAAAGACCAAGCGCGAATCTGTTCCGGTGAAGCGAGACCGATTCGCATCGCATCGAAATTGTTAACGTCTATCAGGTTCAAGAAGAGAACTCCGGTGCTCGTCGTCCGGACCATGGCTTACGCAGGGCGCACATTCCCACGGGGTCGTAGGAGGGCCCACCGTCGCTTCAGGCGCTAGAGCACAGAAAGATATTGTACCGCCCTCAGGCCTTTGTGACAAGGACCGGCAAGGCAAGCAGCTGCTGAGGGGGCTAGTTAGCTGTCGCGGGGTGTTGGTTGGCCCAGGCCAAAGCCGTAGGCCATGCTCGAATCGTAGGAGCCGGCGTCCGCGACGGCGATCACGTCGCCCGCCGCAATCTGCTCCGGCAACGCAACATCATGACGGATGACGTCCTCCTCCATGCAGATACAACCGTAGATCCGATCGCGCCCGTCCTCCAGTTTGACCCAACCGTTGGGGCCTTCCCAGAACACGCGGTGCGAGCGTTCTTTGATCTGCGGGAGGTTCGCCAGGCCGCCATCAACGACGATCTCGCTCCCGTCCTCCCGTTGCCGTACCTCTAAGATCCGCAGGAAAACCGCTTCCACGGGCGTCGCCAGCCCCTGACCCGGCTCCAGATAGATCTGCTGCAAGTTCGCCAGCCGCCGCGGCGCGAGTTCTGCAATGTTGCCATAGTCTCGCTCAAACCGCTCCGGCCATTGATCCGCCGGGAAGCCGGCACCGACATCGAAGATCGTTACCGGTTTGCCGGATAACGATTCAAGTTCAACGGCATAGCCGAGTACTTCATCCGCGATATCGCACCACTGTCGTTGCGCAAAATCTTCTGGACGGCTAAAGAATGAGACGCCGAGGCGTTCAACGTTTTCGCCTTCGCGCGCAATCTCAATGATCTCTTCCAGTTCGCTCGGTTTCACGCCGAAGCGTGATGGGATCGTGTGCGGTCGCATGCGAACGCCGTGCACGTTCATCATGTCCGCTCGCGTCGCATAAAACGAAAATGCCTCAACGGAGTCCGCGAAGGCTACATTTACCTTGCGATCCCGAAGCGGGCGCGGACCATTGTAGGTGATCTCATGCCATTCATAACCGTGCTCGCGCGCTTGATCGCACTCCCCTTCGCTAATGCATTCCGCGAGAACGCCGTTGCGATGCATCAGCGCGACCATCTCATCGCGCGGGTTTGTTTTTACGCTATAGTTTAGCTTGAAGAGCGGAAACGCACTGAGTGCTTCCAATGCTTCGCCGACGTTGCGCTCGGCCACGTCCGCCAAAAAACATCGCCAAGGCGTAGAACGGTCCGAATCCCAGCGTTCGGCAATAGAAGCGCGCAACTCGTCATCGCTGCGCGCGAAATTCGGAATGAGGCGCTTGGCAAGGCGTGTGCGAACTCGACCGCGCATCGCCTTGTTTTTCGAGTTGCTTAAGACAAACCCCGCCTCGATAAGAACCTGTGCGCTAAATAACGGAGCGAATGCGCGACGTGTCCATGCGTCCCGATTCACCTGGATCGGGTGCTGCTGCGGACGTTGCTACCGAGTCGTCCGCCGACTGCGTGTCGTCGCCACTCTCTTCGTCGTCGTTCAAGCCGTCGTCGCCGTTCTCGGTATCGGGCTCATTCTCGAGGTTGCTGCGTTCGTCAATATCGCTCATCATGGGTCCTCCTTGCCGCCGCACATACCCAAAACGTTCGCCGTCCTATCCCGATAGGAAGGCCGGTTGTCATAATCGCCACCTTCATCGCTGCGACCAATGCATTATTCGCTCGACGGAACAGCAGCGATCTTTCGTTTGAGGATATTTGGCTTTGGGAAGTTTTAGGGGCAATGACAACGGAGGCCCGCGCCGCACGGCCCACTACCATCGGCGCTCGCATCTTTCGATTCTTTCAAGTACTTGGGCCGGGGCTCATCACAGGCGCCGCCGATGATGACCCTTCGGGAATCTCGACATATTCCGTAGCCGGTGCCGCCACCGGCTTTTCAATGCTGTGGCTCACATTGATCTCAACCCCGATGATGGCCGTCATCCAAGGAATGTGCGCGCGCATCTCAATGGTCACCGGTCAAGGACTGGCTGCGGTGATGCGCCGGCGGTTGCCCATCACGGTGACTTACGCGCTAGCGATTCTGGTGATCGCAGCAAACACGTTCAATCTCGGCGCAGACATCGGCGGCATGGCCGATGCCACGCACCTAATCGTGCCGCTGCCGCCGGAGTTCTGGGTCTTCTTCTTCGGTGTGGCGCTGCTTGCCGCGCAGACATGGCTGTCTTACGGCATGATTGCGCGCATCTTCAAGTGGCTCACGCTCGCACTCTTCGCCTACATCGTGACAGCTTTTGTCGTCCATCCGCATTGGCTGACGGTTCTCGCACAGTTCGCGATCCCACACGTCCATCTCGATTCCGGCTGGCTCTCCACGATGGTCGGCGTGCTCGGGACGACGATCACCCCGTACCTCTTTTTCTGGCAGTCATCGTTGACCGTCGAAGAAGAGAAGGAAGCCGGCCATACGACGCTGGCCTCCCGACGCGGCACTGACGAGCAATCCGTAAAAGACATGCATACCGATGTCAACACCGGCATGGTCTACTCGAATCTCGTTGCTTTTTTCATCATCGTTACCACCGCCGCGACGCTCGGTGCTCACGGCCGGCACGATATCGGAACCGCGCAACAAGCCGCCGAAGCGCTCCGACCCCTGGCTGGGCAATTTGCGTATTTGCTATTCACGTTAGGCATGGTCGGCACCGGCATGCTTGCTGTGCCGGTCCTCGCGGGCTCATCCGCGTACATCGCGGCGCAGACTTTTAAGTTTCGAGAAGGTCTGGGCGAACCGCCGAGGCGCGCCCCGAAATTCTATCTGATCATCGCGGCCGGCATCGTCATCGGCATTGGGATGAATTTGCTTCACATCAACGCGATTCGCGCCTTGTTCTGGGCCGCAATCCTCAACGGCATCGCGGCCGTGCCGCTGATTGCGGTGATCGTTTGGATCGCCTCTCGCAAAGACATCATGGGGCAGTGGATTCCATCCCCGTTGGCACGCGCATGGGGCTGGGCGACGTTCGCGTTGATGGGAGGCGCTGCCGTCGGCATGTTTTACTTCATGGCCAGAGGCGCGTAAAAAATTCTTTGATCCGCATCGGGACGAGCGGATGGGTGTACGACGACTGGCGCCGGCGTTTCTACCCAAAGGGACTTGCCCAAAGCAAGTGGCTTACGTACTACGCCGACCACTTTGACACCGTCGAACTCAACGCAACGACGTACCGGCTCCCCAAAGAAGAACAGGTTGCCCGGTGGTGTGCTTCAGTTCCCGACGGCTTTCTCTTTACAGTCAAATTAAGCCGGCTGATCACGCATCGCAAGACACTGGCCCCGCGCCTCGACGAATTCATTCTTAACTATATGAACCGCGTACGGTGCTTCCGGACCGACCAGCTGGCCCAAATCCTCTGCCAATTTCCGCCTTATCTCGAGCGCGACGACCGCAGGCTCGAACTTTTTCTTGGGAAATTACCGGCCGCGTTCAGATATGTCGTGGAGTTCCGCAACAAGACGTGGTTCGTTCCGCGAACGTACGCGATTCTCAAAGAACACAATATGGCGTTTTGCGTTCACGACTATCCACGGCTTCGAACGCCCGACACCGTGACCTCGCCGGACCTCGCATACGTCCGCCTCCATGGATATCTATTGCTCTACGCCGGCTCGTATCCGAAACGCGTGCTGAGACGATGGCGGGATCGCATTTTGAAACTAGCCGCCCAGGCGCGCGACGTATTCGTCTACTTCAACAACGATACGAAAGCGGCGGCGATTCACGACGCGCGAACGCTTCACGGCCTCTTGGAGAGCTAGCTTTCCTTGTTGGCCTTCTTGTATTTCTTCCGCGACGTCATGATCGATTTTATGGCGTCGTCGGCTTGAACGGGCCCAATCAACTCGATGACGTTCCCTTGGCGCTCCGAATACTCCACAAGGAACTTGCAGATCTTGTCGAGCTCGTGGCGCGGTAGATCGGAGATATCTTCGTAGTCGTCGGTCGGCTGTTTGCAGCCTTCCACACGCATCGGCGCGCCGACGAGACGGTCGTTCTCCACGCCGTTCTTCTTCAGTTTGATCGAACCGAGCAACCGCGACTCGACCAAGCAGCCGGAAAACGTTCCCAGGTCACTCAGGAACAGCAGGTCTATCGGATCGCCGTCATCAGCAAGCGTCTGCGGCACGAATCCGTAATCGTACGGCCACTCTAAGCCCTTTGCAAGCGGCTCTCTCAGTGAGATGATGCCGTAGCTGCTCTTGAGCGCGTACTTCTGCGGACTGTCTTTTACTGTTTCGATGATCGCATGTACGACGCGATCCTTCCCCTTGTTCGGGAACGTTGGGATATCTTCGTAGTGTGTGGCGTTAATTTTCTTCTTCATCGATGCTTTCCATGAGCGGCTTCCCGGCTGCTTTGCGAAGGATTCCCGAAGATCAACTCGACGACACCCGCCGCGATAAGCGCCCCGGCGAACGGACCGACGAGATAGACCCAAAGGTCGCTGAAGCTTCCGGTGACGACTGCCGGGCCAAGCGAACGTGCCGGATTCATCGAGGCTCCGCTGAGCGGGCTAAACGCTAAACCGCACATCGCGATGATGCCGCCGACCGCAAGGGCAACGTTCTTGCCGACCACGGCCTCCTCTTCGGCGGTCGCCAGAATCGTAAAGACCAAGATGAACGTCAAGGTGACCTCCGCGATCAAAGCTTGGATGTCGGTGAAGGGTGCGCTTGGCTTCGTGACGCCATGCTGAACTGAATACTTCAAGATCACGTAGAGGAGCGCTGCGCCGGCGATCCCGCCCGCAAATTGGGCCAGCACGTAACCGGGGATCCGATAGAGCGGGAAGCAGCGGCGCGCAACAAACCCCAATGTCACGGCGGGGTTGATATGCGCCCCCGAAATCGCGCTCAAACTCCAGATCATCGCCATGACGAGCAGTCCGGGCGCAGCATACCGCGCGACGTGGCCGATCAGGCCGTTCGTTGCATATTCGACCGAGTCGGCTCCCGCCGCAACGAACGTCAGCAAGAACGTGCCGACAAACTCGGCGGCGACGCGCTGCCATTCAGCAGGTTTGGGAGCGAGTGCCGGTTGCTCGCGCTCTTTCGCCATACGAAGAAACTACCGAATCGAGCGTCGGCTTAAACGTCACCGACAAACAACAGGCGCGGCAAGACGAGACGCACAATCAAGGCGACGGTGAGCGCATTACGTGCGTCGCTTTACTTTGCCGCCATTGCGCTTGCGCTGACCGTACAATCGGCGAACGCGCAGCCGGCTCCATCGCCGAGTGCTTCACCCAGTGCCTCACCCTCCGCGGCGGCGCCATCGCAACCAACGGAAGCACCGTCCGCAATACCTGCTCCGGGATTTCATCTGTTCTTCGATTCGTTTACGGACTTCATCGACACGGCGGCCAGCGGCTCCGGTCTAAAGCCCCCGGAAGGGCCGGGCTTCATCGCGGGCTCTCCGCTCTCACCAATGACGCCGTACGATACGTTTTCGAGCGCCGCGCAGACACCGGGAATTGCCGGCATTGCGCAAGCGAATATTACCGCGCGCTACATCGGTTCAAAATACGATGCCTCGGCGATCGTCGGTTTGGGGCTGGCGACGGGGAGCATGCAAAACGCCGTCTATTGGGGCGAAAATCTGATGCCGAGCTTTAACGCGCATCTCGGCTTTACCAACTTGCCGTACCGCATAACATTTCCAACGCATGCGAATCAAGACGAAGGGACGGCGTCGGCCATCGCACCGCTGTTCGGATCGATCGGGGCGCATGACGGAAGCTGGGCACTGCGTGGTGGATTTTTCGACCTCAATCAAAGCGACCGGTTCGTATTTGTACAGCCCCCTCTCACAAACGTAACGCCCGCGATCGGGTTTGCGACGCCGGAAACGATTGGCAATGGGCCGCCTTCGCTCGACAGTTGGCCGAGTCCCGAACCAGGCTTGCCGTTGCACGGCATCGATTTGACGGCGCATCGGGGGATCGCAACGTTGGAATTGACGAACGCCGCATTGCCATCTCTTCCCGGAACGGCCGCCCGCGTTTCGATCGCGTCGCTTGTCTTCGATCACGGCGAAGGAACGCGCTATTCCGCATCCTTTTTGCATCTTGTAACCGGAGGCGATTTGCTATCAACCAGCATGCTGTTCGGATCGGACCCAAAGACGAATCCCGGGCCGCAGGGTCCTCTACCGACCAGCGTGCTCGGTGGGCAGATCGAATCGATCGCCGGACTTCGCGCCGCCTTTCATATCAGCAACGCGGTTGATTCCGTTGCCGAAATCGGACGCGCATGGTACGACGCAAATAATGTGTCCGAACCTGGCACGGACCGCCCCGGCGGGTTTTATCACCTCGGCTTTGTTGCGCACCATGGTCGCGCGACATTGAACGTCGACGGCTATCGCTTTGAACCGCGCTACGCGACCGCGATCCTACCGTACGGTACACCCGAAAACGTCTGGAGCGTCGCGTGGTCGTGGCCGGGTCCGTGGCTCAAGTCAACATACCAGCTCGCCGACAACACGTTGCTGGGCGTCAACCGTCAAGGCTACCGCGTGCGATACGGCGTGGACAAAGGCCCTCTGGAAGTGCACGCGTCGTTCTCGACGTTTCGCCAAATCGAACCGGCAACGTTGGCCAACGAACAGCAAGTCGGATTTGTCGAGGGCTTCTTTCTGCCGCAATTCAACGGAGCGGGCACGCTCGGCATTCAGCACCAATACGGCCTGTGGATCGCATGGCATCCCTTATTCGGTGATCTGACGTTTGACTATGTGGACGACACGATGCATCGCGGCAACGCGCCGGCGCATCCAGAAGACCATGTTTCTTATCAAGCGCCGCAGGCGGTCCTGACGCTGGCGCATCGATTCAGCGCCGCCGCGCTTGCGGATATCGGCTTTGGGCGGTACGCGATGCGCGGCTCGTTTGCCTCAACCGCGACGAACGTCGATTACTTTCAGAACGTCGGCTTCATCGGCGCGCAGGTGACCGAGTCAGACCGCGGCGCACTGCTCGTACAATTGCGACGTTCAGCGTTTGCAGGTCTCCCATCGATTCCGAATGGGCCTTCGCCGAACTACAAGGCGACGACGTTGATCGTCGAACAGAGGTTTCACTTTTAAGCAAAAGGCCCGCCTAATGCGGGCCTTGCTTCTTTTTAAAGTCGGATTCGGTTAATCGCGAGCGGGCTCGAGACCCCGGCGCAATCCTTCATCCAATTCGGGGCCGGCCTTGTGCCCGTGACTTGATATTGCATGCTCGCGCGCGGCTTTGATGACTTCTTCTTCGCTGCCTGAGATCGTGAGCGAGCAATTGTTCTCACTCGGCTGCTTTCTGCAGTCGATCGACTTGCGGGTGCTTGTCTGCATTAGAACTCCTCCTCGGTATTTTCCGGTAGGTTCGCAGGCTCTTCATCTTCAAAGGCCGCCGGCTCTTCACTCGGCGCTTCGTCTTCGTCCTCGAGCTGGTAGCCTTGCTCCGGCTCTTCCTCTTCTGCCGGTTCCTCTTCTTCGAGCGTTAGCTCGTCAAGCGGCTGCTCTTCTCCGGCGGGGCGCGCTAAGCCGATTGCCGCTTCTTCGGTCGGAAGGCCGGCACGCACGTTGACCGGCTTCGAGTCGTCGATTTCTTCCTCTTCCTCTTCTTCCTCAGCTCCGGCCGGCACGCTAACGGCGGCGCGTTGCGCCTCCGCTTCACGCTGCATCGCTGCGGTTTGCGTGAGACGCGGATCTTCGTCGCCCATAAGCAGGCCGATCTCTTGCGCACGTTCACCGACGTCGTCGTCCTGAATGCGGATCTCGACCTCTTCACGGTTTTCCGTAAGCACTTTGACATCGAGCGCAAGCGATTGCAGCTCTTTAATCAGCACTTTGAAGGACTCCGGAACGCCAGGTTCCATCACGTTCTCGCCTTTGACGATCGCTTCATACGTCTTGACGCGTCCGACGACGTCATCCGATTTGACCGTAAGCAGCTCTTGCAGCGTGTACGCAGCGCCGTACGCCTCCAGCGCCCAGACTTCCATTTCACCGAAGCGCTGACCGCCGAACTGGGCCTTGCCGCCCAACGGCTGCTGCGTGATCATCGAGTACGGCCCGGTTGAACGCGCGTGAATCTTATCATCCACTAAGTGCGCGAGCTTGAGCATGTAGATTAAGCCCGTCGTAATCGGACGTGAGAAGCGTTCGCCTGTACGTCCATCGCGAAGCCAGGTCTTGCCGTCAGACGGCAAGCCCGCGTCTTGCAGCCACTCGGTCAAATCCTCAGAATGCGCGCCATCAAAAACCGGCGTGGCGATGTACATGCCGAGCATGCGGGCGGCCCAACCGAGATGCGTCTCCATGATCTGCCCGAGGTTCATCCGCGACGGGACGCCCAGCGGATTGAGGACGATGTCAACCGGTGTGCCGTCTTCCAAGTACGGCATATCTTCTTCGGGCAGCACTTTGGCGATGACGCCTTTATTTCCGTGGCGCCCGGCCATCTTGTCGCCTTGCAGAATTTTACGTTTCTGCGCGACGTAGACGCGCACGAGATGGTTCACGCCAGGGGAGAGCTCATCACCGGCTTCGCGGCTGAAAACCTTGACGTCGATGATCTTGCCTTTTTCGCCGTGCGGAACTTTCAGTGACGTATCACGTACTTCGCGTGATTTCTCACCGAAGATCGCGCGGAGCAGTCGTTCCTCAGCGGTTAGCTCGGTTTCGCCTTTCGGTGTCACCTTGCCGACGAGGATATCTTCGGGCCGAACTTCAGCGCCGATGCGCACGATGCCGCGCTCGTCGAGATCTTTGAGTGAGTCTTCTCCGACGTTGGGAATGTCGCGCGTGATCTCTTCAGGGCCGAGCTTCGTGTCGCGCGCTTCACACTCGTATTCCTCAATATGAATCGACGTGAAGCGGTCGTCTTTGACCATGCGCTCGCTGATCAGGATCGCGTCTTCGTAGTTGTAGCCTTCCCACGGCATAAACGCGACCAGCACGTTTTGTCCGAGGGCAAGCTCTCCCTCATCAGATGAGGGGCCATCGGCGAGAATCTGTCCTTTGACGATACGATCGCCGATCTGCACGATCGGACGCTGGTTGATGCACGTTCCGGCATTCGACCGCGTGAACTTGAGCATCTCATAGGGCTTCTCGTGGCCGTCGTTTTCGCGCACCATGATCTGCTTTGAGTCGACGGCCAGCACTTCGCCGGCTTCATCCGCAACAACGCAGCCGCCGGAATCTTTGGCTGCACGGTATTCCATGCCGGTGCCGATGATCGGGGCTTCCGGTCGCAAGAGCGGAACGGCCTGACGTTGCATATTTGAGCCCATCAAGGCGCGGTTTGCGTCGTCGTGCTCGAGGAACGGAATCAGTGCCGTGGCGACGGACACGATCTGCTTTGGCGAGACGTCCATCAATTGCACGCTCGAAGCGGGCTCTTCGATGTACTGCTCCGCGTAACGGGACACGACGGAATCAGTCGTAATGCGGCCATCGTCAGCTACCGGCGTATTTGCCTGGGCGATGATGTACTCGTCTTCACGGTCCGCCGTCAAGTAGACGATTTCGTCGGTCACGATGCCGTTGCGGACGACACGATACGGCGTCTCAAGGAAGCCGTACTTGTTGACGCGCGCGTAGGTCGCAAGCGAACCGATCAATCCGATGTTCGGACCTTCCGGCGTCTCGATCGGGCAGATACGTCCATAGTGCGAGTGGTGAACGTCGCGCACTTCAAAGCCCGCCCGCTCGCGCGACAAGCCGCCGGGACCAAGTGCAGACAACCGCCGTTTATGCGTCAGTTCAGCGAGAGAGTTGGTCTGATCCATGAACTGCGAGAGCTGCGAGGATCCGAAGAATTCTTTGATTGCCGCAACAACCGGCCGAATGTTGATCAGCGCCTGCGGCGTGACCGTTTCGATGTCTTGCACCGTCATTCGCTCGCGCACGACGCGCTCCAGCCGAAGCAATCCGACGCGGAATTGATTCTGCAGCAGCTCGCCGACCGAACGAATCCTCCGGTTGCCGAGATGGTCGATGTCGTCTTTGGGAAGCTGTCCCGTGGCGACTTTGATCAACCGCCGAATGACGGCGATCATATCTTGGCGCGTGAGGGACTTCTTCTCGATTTCCGGCTGCTGGACGCCGAGCGCGGCAAACTCTTTTTCGAGCTTGCCGTTGAGCTTGTAGCGGCCGACGCCCGCGAGATCGTAACGCTTATCATCGAAAAACAGCGATTCGAGCAGCTTCTCGGCATTTTCAGCGTTCTCGGGTTCGCCCGGACGCAATTTCTTGTAAATTTCTTTGAGCGCGTCTTCACGCGTTTTGATTTCTTTGTCTTTCTCGAGACAATTTTGAATCAACGGCGAGTTGTCGAAGAGCTCAAGAATCGCATCGTCCTTTTCCCACTCGAGGCCGAGATCTGGGCGAGAAAGCGCGCGTACGAACGTCGTCGCGTAGATCTTGCGGTTCTTGTCGATGCGAACGCCGATCGTGCCTTCGGTTTCGTCGTTCTTCGTGCCGTTGTCCGTCTCGAACTCAACCCATGCGCCGCGATTCGGAATAATCGTCGCGTTGAACGTCGGCCGGTTGTTCGTATCAACGTCCGCGTTGAAGTAAACGCCGGGCGAGCGCACGAGCTGCGAGACGATCACGCGCTCGGCACCGTTGATCATGAACGTTCCCTTGTTGGTCATCAGCGGGAAGTCGCCCATGAAAATTTCTTGATCGGGAATGCCCTTGATTTCGCCTGACTCGGCCGTAATCAAGCGGACGCGTACGCGCAGCGGTGCGCTGTACGTCATGTCGCGCTCGCGGCATTCTTCGACCGAATATTTCGGTTCGCCCAAGGAGTGCTCGCCGAACTCAAGGACCAGGTTGCCGGTGAAATCCTTGATTGGAGAGATCGATGCGAATGCTTCCGCGAGTCCATCGGTCTTGAACCACTCGAAGCTCGCTTTTTGCAGCTCGATGAGGTTCGGAATTTCTAGGACGTGCGGGATTTTCGCAAAGGAGAAGCGTTCACGCTTAGGACCTGGATCGGGCGGTGTCTCAATCGTGAAAGCGCCGGTCGGACTCGGGAAGGTTAGCGTCGAGGCGCCGTTGTGCGCGCCGTCAACTTGTGCCGTCGACCGCCCGTCAATGACGGGCTGTCGAGACTTGCTCTTCGTAGCCGCGGTAATCCGTTTCGCGGGCGACTTAGGAGCCGTCTTCGCCATCTATTTCTCTCTTTTAACCTTTATATAGACGTATTGCGGGTGCCGGGCTGCACCGAGAAATGCGGTCCTGACAAAAGGACATGCAAAAAAGAACGAGCCGACGCCTGTCCGCACAAGCCGCTCGTCCTCTCCTCGAGGTGGCTAAGAGCCGCGGGGCACAGGCAAACAGTATATAGGAGGTTACCCTGAGGGGTCAAGCACGGCGGTCGCTCGTGAACTGCGGCTTCGGCCCGCGTCGAGCGATCTTCGCGCGGAGCGTCGAGGGAATCAGGTCGCCGATCCACGACGCCACGACCAATCCGAGGACCACGACCGGCCAGAAAGCGGCCAACGCTAGGGCAATCAGCTGGGAACCGTACGCGTTGGGGCTTGCCACGACGCTGCTAGCCTACCATCCCCCGGCGGCGCCTTACCACATAATTGTCGCAATAGGGCCGCCCGATTCGCTGCTTAATCTTGCCGCGATGCGCTCGTTGAAGTTTCATCAAGTCGACGTTTTCACCGAACGGCCGCTCTATGGCAACCCGCTGGCCGTCTACATTGACGCAGATGACCTTGCGCCGGAGTTGATGCAGCGCATCGCTCGCGAAATGAATCTCTCGGAGACGACTTTTGTCCAACGGAGCAGCGATTTGGCCTGCGCCTTTCGCGTTCGCATCTTCACGCCGGGCATCGAGTTGCCGTTCGCCGGGCATCCGACCGTCGGAACCGCATTCGTACTCACGCGCGAAGGCATCATCGCCGACGCAGAGTTTCGATTTGAGATGAACGTCGGGCCGGTCCGCGTGCGACGCGAGCGCGAAATGTTTTGGATCGTTCCGCCGGTTCCAAATGCGGAGCGCGAAGTCAGCGCCCCGGACGTTGCTGCCGCGGTTGGGCTCTCCCGGGGAAGTTGCCGGAGCGCTTACATTATTAAAAACGGCGTTCGTTTTCTGAGCGTCATCGTAGAGAATCGCCAGGCAGTCGACAGCGTCGAACCTAACCGTCAAGCGCTGCAGCAGCAAGGGCTGGGGGATATCGACGTGCTCGTCTTTTGTTATCGATCCGGCCGTGCCTATTCGCGAATGTTTCCGAATCCCGCTTACGGCATCGTTGAAGATCCGGCGACGGGCGGCTCCGTTGCGCCGCTTTCTCTAACGCTAAAACTCGCGAAGGAGCTGGACCCGAATACAGATCGGTTGACCATTGAACAAGGTACGAAGATGGGGCGGCAAAGCTTTCTCCACGCGCGCTTTCGTCAAAGCGATGACGGCCTGCACGAGATCGAAGCCGGCGGTACGGCGGTTCACAACTTTGAGAGTGCGCTAAGAATCTAAGCGCTGCTAGAGCCTAAGGCGTTTGTGAGAGGGCGGTCTCATAGGCACGCAACGTTTCACGGGCTGCATACTGCCAGGTGACTCTTCGCAACCGGTGATCGAGGGAATCGCCTTTCCGACGGGGCGGCCGGCGGAGCGCGCGCGCAACGGCAGCGGCGATGGAATCGGGATCGGCCGGATCCGCATATTCGGCATCGTCTCCAAAGTACTCGTATTCGGCACCGCGATCGCCTACAACTAATTTCGCGCCTGCGGCAGCCGCTTCAAGACTGGCGATCCCGGCGGTTTCGCACCACGAAACGAGCGCATGTACTTCGGTCCGGCCGATGACCTTGAGCATGTCCGTGCGGGCGGTGCGCCCATGAAAGCGCGCGCGTGCATTCCACCGCTCGCACTCCTTTGCTAAGCCGGGATTATACATCGCGCCAACCAAATCGAGTTCGACGCTTTCGTTGCGCAGCGCGAACGCGAGCATCGTTTGATTCTTGCGTGTTTCAACGCGCCCAACGCAGCTGACGCCCCATCGCTCCTCTTGCCAATATTCGGCCGGCGAGAGATCGGCCGGTATCGGCACCGATACGCTCGGTATTTCGCGCACGCCGAGTCGCACCATGCAATCGCGCGCCTCCATTGCGCTGTTTGGAAGCAACACGCGCGCACGTTGCAATAACGCCGACTGCCGCCGTTCGCGCTCCGCGAACTCCTTCTGCTGCTTACGATTGAAAAACGTGTCGAGCGGCGCCTTGCGAATCTTTGCCAATTGCGCTTCCGCTTTGCGTTCCGAGCGCTCCCGCACGATAACATTCTCTGCCGCTTGCGCTCGCGTAAAGAGTTCCTTGAGATCCAGCCAAACCGGCGAGAGAACGATTGTCGCATTCGCTCGCTCGCACGCCTCCATTTGGCGCTCGCAAACTTCCGGCTGGCCGACGTTGAAGATATGCGCGATGTCGTAACCATGCGGATCGGGGTTGTCGCTCTCGACAATGTCGGAGTCGGCACCAGCTTCACGCAACGCGTTCGCGGTGTTGTAAACGAGCGTCGTATCGCCGCCATAGCGAGTGCGGCCGTCGGGGCGCATAATCAAAAGCGAACGCAACGTTCGCCCTTTGCCGGACGCAGCGGTCACGACTTATAAGCGATCAGCGAGTAGTCTTGCGGCCCATAGAAGAGGTCGTTGAAGCGGTGCTCGATCGTGCCACCTTGATCCTGAACCCAATGGGTGACGTCCGCAGGATGCAAGAACAGCACCGAGGACCTCACTAGACCGCAATACTCCGCCGCAAAATTCAAGAGCGGGCTTGGAATAGGGCGTAAATGCGTCGGGTCGTTGTAGAAATGGCAGGCGCCGACCAGAATGTTGTGCGGATTCGGCGTCTCGATCAACGCGATTCCGCCCGGCACGAGCGCGCGCTTAATTTCTTGGAGCAGCTGCAAGGTCACCTGGAACGGCATGTGTTCGACGAGATGGAAAGCGCTGACGCCGCGTACGCTCTCCGGCTCAAGCGAACGTAGATGCTCGAGCACGTCGGCTTCCAAGACGTCGAGCCCGCGATTACGGCAATGCTCGAGCATCGCCGCATCCGAATCGACGCCGACTGCCGGATATCCGTTGTTCTGCAATAGCTGCAACCACTCGCCGCGCCCGCATCCGAGGTCGACGATCGGCTTCTTCGCGTCAGGGGTCTGCTCTATAAAAGGAAGATAGACGGAGAGGCGCTGCTCGATATCCTGCGAGCTGCCCCGAAAGCGGTCTTCGAACGCGAGATAGAAATCTTTGAGCAGGCGCTCTTCGGTTTCCATTTGTCAAACCGTACCGGCCGACGCCGGCACAAGCGCCTGACGCTCGTGAAGCGAGGCGTAGAGTCCGCCGCGCGCAAGGAGTTCGGCATGGGTTCCGCTCTCCACGATCCGACCGCGATCGACTACCAAGATTAAGGTTGCACGACGGATCGTGGAAAGCCGGTGCGCGATGATGAACGTCGTGCGGCCGACGAAAAGCCGCTGCAGCGCCTCACTAATGAGCGCTTCGGATTCCGAATCTAACGACGACGTCGCTTCGTCGAGAATTAAGATTCGAGGGTCGCGCAGGAGCGCACGCGCAATTGAGACGCGTTGACGCTCGCCGCCTGAGAGCCGAACGCCGCGCGCCCCGACCATCGTATTGTATCCCTCCGGAAACTCCGCAATGAATTGGTGCGCGTTCGCCGCGCGGGCTGCGCCTTCGATCTCGGCCGGCGTCGCATCAAGTTTGCCGTAGCGAATGTTGCGCTCGATCGTATCTGAAAAGAGCAGCGGGTCTTGCGGCACAATCGCAATGATCTTGCGCAAACTGGCGAGCTTCAAGTCGTTGACGTCGGCCCCGTCGACTCGCAGCGCGCCGGATATTACGGTATAGAACCGCGGAATCAAATTTACGAGCGTTGTCTTTCCCGCGCCCGAAGGGCCGACGAGCGCAACGACATTGTCGGGAGCAATATCCGCAGTGATTCCTTGCAGCACTTCGTGTCCGGGCGTGTAGGCGAAGTGAATGTCTTCAAACGTGACAGCACCGCGCGGTGCAATAAGGTCTTGCGCCCCGGGAGCGTCCGGCTCTTCGATCGGCAGATCCAACACTTCGAAGACGCGCTGCGCGGCAACTCGCGCCTTGTTCAAATCGACGTAGTAGTTGGAGAGCTGATTTATCGGATTGCTCGCAACCAGCGCGAGCGTCAGAAATTGAACGACTTCGTCCGGACGCTTTAGGCCAAGGACGATCTCATAAGCGGACGCCGCGAGGACCACGATGATGCCCAGAGTGACGATAAAATCCACGACCGGCGTTTGGGTGATCGAAATCTGCGCCAATTTGAGTGCGGCGCCCAAGAAGGCGTTATTGCGGTCGGTGAAGCGTTGAATTTCGTAAGGTTCGCGCGAAAACGCCTTGATCACGCGCATCGAGTCGAGAGATTCCTGAAGCATCGCGTTGAGATCGGCCGTCTTCATAAGGGAATGTTGGGTGAAGTTGCGCAGCAGCGAAGAAAATCGGCTGACTGCCAATGCAACGACTGACCCCGTCAAGACGATCAGCAGCGTCAGCTTCCAATCCAAGTAGAACATCACCGGAATACCGACGATCAGCGTGATCAGCGCCTGTATGAAGAGCGGAAACTGCATGACGCCGACGACGAGCAGACCACCATCGTTTGAAAACCGCGACATCAGCTCTCCGGCTCGCCACCGATCGAAGATGTGCAACGGCAAATATTCGACGCGGCCGAAGAAGGCAACGCGTAACTTCGCGAGCACCTGCTGGCCGACCGACGTCATCAAGTAACCGCCGCTGTATTGGGCCGCATTCTTGATGATGCTCAACACGAAAATGCCGAGGATCGCAAAGCCGAGGACCTGCACGCGGTGCAGGCCGAGCAGTTGGACGCTGCGGTTCTCGATCGCAATGATTGCGTACTGTGCGGCTTTCGCGTAGCTGACCGTCGCAAGCGACGATAGAGCACCTAAAAGCAGCCCGCCGAACAGCTTCCATCGCTCGCGCCCGACGAACTCAAAGAGTCGCCGGTACACCGTCACCGCGGCGGTCCTTTCGTCCATTACATCGCTCAATTGACGACGCGCGCGCCCTCTTCCCCTCAAGCGGAAGGCCGCCGCTGCGTTGCGAAATCCGTCGTCCGATGTTCGGGGCAAACCGTAAGTGAGCGTCTTTCGACAACACGCGAATCCACCGGTCGGACTGATCACGATTACGGTGATGCTCGGACTGATCATGGCCATTGTCGATTCGACGATCGTCAACGTGGCGCTCAACACGATCGGCGGCAATCTCGGCGCTTCGATCGATGAGGTCTCGTGGGTTGCGACCGGCTACATTCTCGCGACGGTCGTGATCATGCCGCTCAACGGCTGGCTCACGGCGTTCTTAGGCCGGAAGCGATTTTACGCAACATCGCTTGCGATCTTCACGATCGCCTCGCTGCTCTGCGGAACGGCACGCAGCGTCTGGGTACTCGTCTTCTATCGCATCCTGCAAGGCATCGGGGGCGGTGCTCTGCAGCCGACGGCGCAGGCGATTCTCTTCGAGAGTTATCCACCCGAGCGGCGCGGCGCCGCGATGGCGATCTTCGGTCTCGGCGCAATGGTGGGGCCGGCGATCGGCCCGACGCTCGGCGGTTACCTCATCGACAACGCGACCTGGCCGCTGATCTTCTTCATCAACATTCCGATCGGCGTCGCCGCGTTTGTGATGACCCTGATGTTCGTTCCGAATCCCTCGTACATCGAACGTGTGCGCAGCAGCGTCGATTGGGTCGGGTTGGGATTGCTCACGGCGGGACTTGCCTCATTGCAATACGTCTTGGAGCGCGGACAGCACGACGATTGGTTCAACTCCGCAAACATTTGGATCTTAACGATCACGTCGGTCGTGTCGCTCGTCGTATTTATCTGGCGCCAACTTCGGGAGGCGAAGCCGCTGGTCGATCTCTACGTCTTTCGCGTGCGAACCTTTTGGATAGGGAACGTGCTCGGCATCGTGATGGGGTTTGGACTCTTTGGGATCAACTTGATCATGCCGCTGTTCTTTCAGAATGCGCTCGGCTTTACCGCGTGGGATACAGGTTTGGCATTGCTCCCGGGAGCAATCGCGTCTGCGATCAGCATGCTGATCGTCGGCCGAATTTTGAACTTCTTCGATCCGAGACTCTTGGTCGGCGCCGGAATGGTGGCATTCGGGATCTCTGCGTGGTGGCTCGGGTACCTCAATCAATTCGCGGGCTATTGGGACATCTTCTGGCCTCGTGCGTTACAAGGATTCGCGCTAGGATTTCTGTTCGTTCCGCTTTCAACCGTGACGTTGGGCGCCGTCCCGAGATCGGAACTCGCTAACGCGAGCGGTTTAAGCACCCTATTGCGTCAGTTGGGAGGCAGCCTCGGCATCGCAATTTTGACGACGCTGCTTGCCCGCGAGATCGCGGTCGCCTACGAAAGTTTGTCGGCTGGAGTTACTCAGAGCCACGGCGCGTCGGTCGGTGCACTGACGCAGATGGTGACACTGAACGCGACGGTGATCTCGTACGACTATCTCTTCCGTATCTCAGCGATCGTCTTCTTTATCTGCGCTCCGTTCGTTTTCTTCATGCGGCCTTCGCGCGCCGCTGCCGCACCCGTTCCGGCGTAAACAACGATGCGCGGTTTCGTCAGCGACAACGCGGCGCCGATTCATCCTAAGATCCTGCAAGCGATTGCCGACGCCAATCGAGATCACGCGGTTGCCTACGGTGAAGATCCATGGACGAAGCGCGCAATCGAAGCGTTTCGCAACATCTTCGGAAAAGCAACGGAGGTTTATCTCGCATGCACGGGCACGGGCGCAAACGTGATCGCGCTCGCATCGGTGTTGCGACCCTTCGAAGCGGTCATCTGCGCTGATTCGGCGCATCTGAACACCGACGAGTGCGGCGCGCTCGAGCGCTTTTCGGGCTCTAAGATTTTGGCCGTTTCCGCGCGTGACGGGAAGCTTACGCCCGAGGGGATCGCTCCTCTCTTGCAGCGCCCGAGCGAAGAGCATCACGTGCGGCCGCGGGCAATCTCCATCTCACAAGCAACTGAGTTCGGCACCGTTTACACCCTTGAAGAAATACGAACGCTCACGGACTTTGCGAAAAAGCACGATCTGATCGTTCATATGGATGGCGCCCGCCTTGCGAATGCGGTCGTGGCGCTTGGGTGTTCGCTTCCGGCAGCCTCAGTCGATGCCGGCATCGACATTCTCAGTTTCGGTGGGACGAAGAATGGGCTCATGTGCGCTGAAGCGACGCTCTTTTTCAATCCGCACTTGCATCACGGGAGCGCGCGTTACGTTCGCAAGCAAGCCACGCAATTAGTCTCGAAGATGCGATACGTCGCCGCCCAATTTGAGGCGCTGTTGAGCGATGATCTCTGGCATCGCAATGCCGCCCACGCGAATGCGATGGCGAAATTGCTTGCGCAGAAACTGGCCTCGATTCCCACGATTCGAATCACGCGGCCGGTTCAGAGCAATGCGGTCTTTGCGACGATGTCCCGCGAGGCGATCGAACGCGTTCAACGCGCATCGCTACTTCTATGTCTTCGACGAGATGTTGCCGGAAGTGCGTTGGATGACCAGCTTCGATACAACGGAAGACGACATCGCCGCATTTACACGCCTTCTCGAGCGAGAGCTGCACGCCGCTTAAGCTTGCCGTCGACGCGCGCAATCTTGCCGAGGACCATCGCGGTCTCGGACGCTATGCGCGCGCGCTCTTGCGCTGCTTTGTCATCCAGGACGATGTATCGATTACGCTTGTGATCGATCGGCCGTTCGCGCATTTTCGCAAGCGCGCGTTTGCAAAGATGCTGGGCAGTGGGCGCTTTTCTCTTACCTCGCGGGTTCCAAACGATTGCGACGTTCTGTGGCATCCGTGGAACGGTATCTTCTTGAGCGGTGCCGGAGCGAACGTCTGCACGATAGCCGATCTTGCCCCGTTCAAATTCGCCGCGGAAGACCCGCTCCGCCGAATACACGAGCAGGCGCCGTTCATCGCTGCCGTTGCACCGGCGAACCGAATTCTCACGTTCTCGCATGCGTCGAAAAGCGATCTCGTGGCGACGCTCGAGGTACCCGCTGATTCAATTACGGTCACCTATCTTGGGGTGGATGATTCTTTACAATCTGACGGTGCAGCATCGCCGAGCGAATTGGCAGGTCGCGAGTACTTTCTCTTTGTCGGCGATCCCGCCGAGCCGCGCAAGAAC
Source organism: Vulcanimicrobiota bacterium (assembly GCA_963723515.1). Taxonomy (GTDB): domain Bacteria; phylum Vulcanimicrobiota; class Vulcanimicrobiia; order Vulcanimicrobiales; family Vulcanimicrobiaceae; genus JAFARW01. The sequence continues at coordinate 572,502 of CAVRQT010000003.1, read as the reverse complement.
TTCGCACTGTTGTACCGCGCGTTTCGCCGCGCTTGGCCGGGCGATAGCGGCCCGTGCTTGGCCGTTTTATCGCAACGCGATCCGGAGTTGCCTCGCGTCGTTCATCTCAAGAGCGACACCGAAGACTTAGAAGGAAAAGAGAACACGCGGCTAGGCGCACTTTACCGGAACGCTTTAGCAACTGTTGTGCCGTCGCTCTACGAAGGGTTCGGCATGCCGGTGATCGAGTCGATGGCTTGCGGGACGCCTGTCGTTGCGGCACGCGCGAGCTCGCTGCCGGAAATCGCCGGCGAAGCGGCGCTGTTGGAAGATCCGCATGACGAACATTGCTGGGCGCAAGCGCTCGAGAGAATTGCCCGCGAGGCGCCGCTGCGTGCTGCGTTGCGCGAGTTGGGATACGTAAACGTACGACGCTTTCGCTGGAAAGTCTGCGCCCAGCAGACTCAGGCGGTTTTTGAGGAAGCCGCTGAACGCAACATGTCATAGCGCATCGCGCCGAACCAGCGCATGCGCCAGCGCTGCTCGTAGTTCAGTTTAAGGAAGAAATTCTTGAGGCGTTGGGCCGGAGGCTGATGCGCCGCGATCGCCTCCTCGACACGTTGAAAATGTTTTTTCAGCCGCAGCGTCTCGTAGACGATGATCGGCCGCGCGCACGCCGGATGACTGCCGCGAAAGCGAATCAAGCGTCGCCAGCGATCGGCGAAGTGGGGGTTTAGGCGCGTAAAATCGCCAAAGGCGTCGGCCTCCCGCGCGATATCGGCAGGTAACGCGTTGCCGGTCTGGCCCAAACCTGCGTATTGCGTTCCTTGACGCGTATCTTCAGCGAAGGGCGACACGTGGCCGTAGTGCGCGTAGACGTATGGTAACGCCAAGCGCGCGCCTTTGACGCCGCATAAACGCTCGTGCACGTTGCCCTCCCAATGGGCCGCCGGCGTCCAACGAAAGAACATCAGGCGCCGCTCGATGGACAGATACCACGCGTATGACTTAAAGAAATGCCGTGTAAAGCCGTCGACATAGGCGATGCGGCGCGGAAGGCGCGCGAGATTTGCAGCCAGTCGCGGGAATTCGTGCCCATGCACTTCATCGGCGTCAATAAATACGATCCATGTGTCATCGCCCGCGTCTCGGTCCAATGCCAAACATGTGTTGCGCGCCGCCGCGAAACCCGAAAAACCGGTTTGCGCGATTGTCATGCGACCGGAGCGAAACAAGACGCTTGCCTGTAACGCACCGAGTGCCGGAGCGCCTCCCTGTAAACCCGAGTTCTCATTGACGAAGAGATGCTCGACCGCCGGTTCGATGCTGGCGAGCATCGCGGGCAAGAATGGTTCTTGCTTTGCTCCCACGATCAAATGAGCGACGACTCGTGACATTCCTTAAGAGCCTTTAGCGATTCGCGGAGGAAGGACCCAGCGAGACGCACGAAACGAGCGATGCGTGAACGTCCGATCGATCGTGAGTCTGTTCTGCGCCGCCGGAGCGCTCTTCGCAACGACGCCTGTAGCGGCGACGGCCGCAGGCACGATGCATCCGGCGCCTTCGATGCATACGATGCCGATGCACCCTATGCTGCCGCATGCATCAACGGTACATGTTCCCTCGCTACCCGCAACGCACGGTAGCGCGGTCGATCCGGACGACCGCACGCCGCCGCACCAATCGTCAAACGCACGCTCGAGCGAGCAACAGCAGCTCGACACCCCGCCCGCGCACCGCATCTTCTTGCCGTGGTGGTTCCGTCGGCGGCACATCGCGGCTCCGCTACCGCCTCTTTTCTGAATCACGTTCATCTTTGTTCCGGGCTCCTGCGCCGCGGGGAGCGTCTCTTGCTCGTCGCTTCCGCCTATCCGAATCTAATAAAGCCGCTTTGGAATCTGCCCGGCGGACGCCAAAACGAAGGCGAGCTGTTAACTGCGGCGCTGCAGCGCGAATTTGCCGAGGAAACAGGTCTAGTAATCCGCGTCGGCGAGCTGTTGTACGTTAGCGAATCCTACGACGGGGCAACGCACTTCACCAACGCGACATTCGCCGTCGCAAGCGACGGAGATGCAGAATTACCAAGCCGCGACGCGCACGTCGTTGCGGTTGAATGGGTGCCGCTTGCTGAGATCGCGCAACGACTGACGGTGAGCGTCGTGCGGGAACCGTTGTTGTCGTATCTAAACGGCGACTTGCGCCGTTATTTCGGTTACGCCGAAGCCGGAATTTCGATCGTCTTTGCCGATTGAGCCCAGTCGCGACGCGAAATGACATAGTGCAACACGTCGACCGCCTGACCCGCAACTGAAGCGCCGTTGCGCACGAGCGCACCTTCACGAAAACGAAGCCGTCTGAGAACCTCGCGCGACGGCTGATTCTTCGGCACGCAGTATGCGCTAATCCGATCGAGATGCGTCCGCAAAAAGGCCTCCTGGACGAGCGCATGGACCGCTTCGGTCGCAAAACCGCGGCGCCGAAATTCTCTCACGATCGAATAGCCGATCTCGCCGGCGTCATCGCGGTCTGCAAGGCGGAGCGACACCCAGCCGGCAGGCCGACGCATGCGATGCAGATAGACGAGCCACTCAAAGCGCCCCGCCGCGCCTCGTCGCAGGCGTTTCGGGCGCGTTCCAACCATCGCGCGAAATGCGCCTGCACTTAAGTTCGGCAAGTCTTGAAACATTCGCAAGTCCGGCGATTGCAGAAGGCGCCATAAGACTTCGGCGTTTTGCGAAGTCACGGGAACGAGCCGCAGACGCTCGGTTCGAATGGTCCTCATCGCTACTTGAACGGGCGCCGTTTCGCGGAAATCACGGCCGCGCCTTGCCGCATTCGCCGCCGGCGTGAAGGTGCAGCGGAGGACGCGAATGGACCTTGCTGCCGCGCTTGCGACTACTCATCGCTCAGAGGTGGACTTCGTTGGGACAGTCGCGACGCCGCCGCGTTATTTTTTTGGCTCCCGAACGCGTTGCGAGCATGAGACCTTCGAAGTACGCACCACCGCCGGATTGATCGACGTTGTCGATAACGTTGCGCTAGCGCAACCGGTGCCGGTACACCCTGGTGACGCAGTACAGATTCGCGGCGAACTCGTGCGCGATGGCTCCAACGCGGTCGTCCACTGGACGCATCACGATCCCGCCGGCCGGCACGCGGACGGTTTTATTCGACTCCGCGGGCAGACCTATGCTTAGGAACGTTGTGCATCGCAAGCAATGCCGGAATCGTCACGAAGCGATAGCCGCGCGACTTCAGTTCTTCGACGATCAGCCGCGTCGCTTCGATGTCCGCAGCACGATTGCAAACGCGCTCGGAGAGACGTCGCGCCGTGCACAAGAGTCCCCGGTTTCCATCGTGTAAAACGATGATCGAGCCATCTTTGACGTGCGCCGTGACCCGGTGAGCAATCGTCTGCGGTGAGGGATACTCCCAATCGCGCGGCAGCGGGACGGACCACATGACGACGATGTAACCGAGCCTGCGCATCTCGTCCAAAACCAGCCAGTCACGCGCGCCGAACGGCGGACGCATCAAACGCGTGCGAACGTGAACCGTCTGCTGGATGGCGTCGTCGGTCCGCTGCATCTCCGCACGTAGTCCCGCGCGCGGCAAGAGAACGAGATGACGATGATCCCAGGTATGGTTACCGATCGCGTTGCCGCCCGCAACGATCCGATGCATTGTCTTCGGATACGCGACGACGGCTCTGCCCACAACAAAAAATGTGGCCGGCACCTTTTCGCGCGCGAGCACATCGAGGATGCGGTCGGTATATGGTGGGTTCGGACCATCGTCATAGGTCAGCGCAACGACGCGCTGATCGGTGGGACCGCTGACAATCGTCTTGCCGAACCACTGGTTCCCGGGATCTTCAAAGAATTTGTATGCGCCATAAAGCAGTGCTGCCAGAATAACGAGCGCCACAAAGGCCGGCAGTGCTACGCGCCGTAGACGCCGGCTCATCGGCCGGCCCGCACGGCAGCCTGTACTTCGGCCACCTTCGCGCGGAAGCCGGCGGTTCCAAAATCGCGGAAGTCGTTGACGATCGCTTGGTAGTTTTTGTCGGCAATTGCCGAGCCGGAGAGCTGCAACAAGTTCGGCGTCGGCTTATTGCGATCCAAATGAATCTCGAATTGCCGGCCTGCCGTCGTCGCCCAATAGTGCGGATCGGTGAACGTGACCGTCCGGGAGCCGCGCTCACTCTGAACGGCTTGATCGACGTGCACGGTATAGGCGATGTTGCGCTCACCGCGCGGCGGGCGATCCGTGATCTTCCAAATCCCATCCGCAACGACACGCTCGAAGAAGAACGGCACGGTGTAACTTTCAATCGGAGGCGTCGTGATCGTGTACACCTTTCCGTTTGTTCCGATAATGCGATACGTTGCCGTTGACTGGCCGTTTCGATCGGACATGCGATACTCTTCGCTCGCAATCGGGCCGTTTGTGTAGCGAACGGCCATGCTGACGTGCAGGTCGCTCGACGAGTTGGCAACTTTTCGCGTTGCCGCATATCGCGCGCTTTCCGGCTTGACAAAGAAAAGGAGCCATCCGGCGATCACGGCCGCCACCGCGACAAGGATAAGGATCAAAGGAAAACTGGGACGCTGCATTACCGTTCGTCTAATATGCGGTTAACGAGCGCATCGGCGAGTTTGTTCTCGCGGCGCGGGACGTGACGAACCTCGACCTCATCGAATTGCGAAAGAAGCGCCTTAGCGCGCGCGTACAGCGGACGCAGGTTTTCATGCTTGACTCGATATTGCCCGTTGAGTTGCCGGACAACGAGCTCGCTATCGAGACGAACGGCCAACCGCGCGACGCCCAATTCCTTCGCTGCAGAGAGCCCGTCTAGCAGCGCGTTCCACTCCGCAACGTTGTTCGTTGCCACCCCTAAATAGCGGCCGATCTCGCGCAATACGGCGCCGTCAGTCCCGACCAGCACCGCGCCCGACGCTGCGTGCCCCGGATTCCCGCGCGAGCCTCCGTCGGCAAAGAGCGTCGCTTCCACCGCGCGCTCCTTCGCCGCTACCGTTCAGGTCTGCTTTTGGAAGCCGAGCGCCAAGGAGTTAATGCAGTAGCGCGTGCCTTCGGGACCCGGCCCATCATCGAAAACGTGGCCCAAATGCGAATCGCAACGCTTGCAGCGCACTTCGGTGCGATGCATTCCGTGGCTGTTGTCATCCAACAAGCGCACGTTTTCGCGCGTTTCGGGATGCGTGAAGCTTGGCCACCCGCAACCCGATTCGTATTTGCTGTCGGATCGGAAAAGCGGTGCGCCGCATGCGCCGCAGTGGTACATCCCGTCTTCTTTGTTCTGCAGGAGGGCGCCGGTGAAGGGAGCCTCTGTAGCCGACTGCCGAAGCACGGCATACTGCTCCGGTGAGAGCGCTTGCCGCCACTCGGCGTCGGTCTTTTTGGTCGCTGATTCTTTCTGGTTCATCACTTCTCTAAGGCGGTTCGGCATTGGCCTGGATGCAGCACTGCGCTCTTAACAAATTAGTTGACAGCGGCCGAGGAGCCCACTATACTTCTCTTAAGGAATTAGTTGACAATCTGGAGAGCCTGTGGCACGTAAGAAATCGCGAACCCTGACTGAGGCCGAGCTTCGGTTGATGGAGATCCTGTGGCAAAAGGGCCGCGCAACGGTCGGCGAGGTGACGGCCTCGCTTGGAAATCCGCCGATTGCCTACAATACGGTCCTGACGACGATGCGGATTCTTGAGCAGAAGGGCTTCGTTCGGCATGAGGAAGAGGGTCGCGCCTTCATCTATATTCCTCGAATTCGCCGAGAAGAGGCTTCGACGACGGCGCTCGATCAGCTGCTGAACCGATTCTTCAATGATTCGCCGGGAACGCTTGCGCTCAAGCTCGTCGAGGAGCAGCAGCTCGATAAGACAGAACTTGCGCGACTCAAAGAAATGATCGAAAAGTACGAAGGTCAGAAGTGACGGCGATTCATCTAGCCGTCGCCGTTTTTCTCAACAGCTTGTGGGAAGATGCGCTGTTGGCGCTCGCGGTTTGGGCACTGCTGCGCAACATGCGCGTCAACGCGAGCACGAGATACCTCAGCTGGCTCGTCACGTTGGTGGCGGCCATTTTGCTGCCGGTGCTGACGACGATGCCGCAAATCTCCGGCGCGCGTCATGCCGGGCAACTTGCGATCCAAACGAATGCCGTTCAACCGGCTACTCAGGTCGCGCAGCATGCGGGCCGCGTCGCAGCGCGAGCGCAAGCAGTACAAACCGCTGTTACAAAGCCGGTTGCAACCACGCCGGCGAGCATCGTCCGGCTGCCGACCCGCCTCCACCTGTCGATGCCCATTGGGTTGGCTGAAGGGCTGTTTTTGATCTGGGCTGTTTTTGCGGTCTCAATCGGAGTGCGGCTGGCGTGTGACCTCTATCGCCTCGAGCGGCTCAAACGTGAGTCTCTGCCGCTGCCGTTCGAGCTGCGCGATCAGATGGAACGCTGGGTCGAAGCCGCGTACGGGCCGCATCGGCAAGTGCGCATCTGCGTCTCGGAGCGGATCGAAGTTCCCGTTGCCGTCGGACTCTTTGATTCGATGATCCTGCTGCCGGCGCATCTGCTGCACCAGCTCTCGGCCGGTGAAATCGATCGCATCAGTTTGCATGAGCTCGCACACTTGCGGCGCGCCGATGACTGGACGAACTCGCTGCAGCGCATCGCGCAAATCATCTTTTTCTTCAATCCGGCGATCAAGTTCATCGGGTCGCAGCTGGATCTTGAACGTGAAGTGGCATGCGACGATTGGGTGCTGGCTCTCACGGGTGAAGTGCGCCCGTACGCAACCTGCTTGCACAAGATGGCAGAATTGACGGCTTGGCCGCATCACGCATTGGCGGCGCCCGGCGTTTTCGCGACGCGAAAAGGGATCTCGGTGCGCATCGAGCGTCTTCTGAACCGGCACCGTAATGCGCGCGTCAATGTCGGCTTCCTTGTGCCGGCGGGCGTCGTCGCAGCGCTTGTAGCCCTATTCGTTCTTACGAACGTCGTTACGCCGGTAATCGCGTACACGCCGGAAGGCGCGATCGTCAGCAAACCGCAGGCCATCACTCAAGCCTTGCGGCACGCAAACACCTTTGTCGCGCAGTTGCCGATCGCGACCTGGCCGATCGTGCACTCCGAACAAGTGCCTGCCGCGCAACCTTCCGTACGCACGATCGTTCACACGGTCTACAGCACGCGCACGGTCTACGTGCGCAGCGGCAACAAGACGTCGGGAACGCAAGTGGCGCCGCGCGCACCATGAGAGCATTGTGAAAGTGCAAACGCCGCATCGCATCTCGGTATCAGTCCCTGCGATCGACGTCAACGTTCCGGGAACTCACGTCGAAGTGCCTGGAACGCATGTCACGGTACCGGCGACGAATGTCTACGTGCCGCCGATTCATGTCAACGTGCCGACGGTAAAGGTTGACGTGCCCGCCATTCACGTCCATGTGCCGCCGACTCGGAGCTGCGCCTGTGCGGCCGATCAGCAGAGTATGCGCAGCAACGGCCGGTCGTGCAGCGGATGTGATTTCAGCTCGCAGGACCTCCGTGGACACGATTTTCATGGCCAGCGCATCAATGGCAGTAACTTTTCTCAGGCCAACCTTCAGAACGCCGACTTTCGCAACGCGGTACTGACAGGCGTAGATTTTTCAAACTCAGATCTGCGCGGCGCAAATTTTTCCAATGCGCTGCTCAACCGATGCGATCTCTCTCACGCGAATACGGACGGTGCGGTCTTCAATGGCGCACGAATCGTAAGCTGCCAATTTGAAGCGCACGCGCTGCACCCGCCACAAGCACGCGCTCTGCTCTTTGCATGTCGTGCGGGGTGCGACTTCTCAGGAGCCGACCTGCGTGGTCAAGATCTTCGCGGAATAAAACTTGCCGGCATCGACTTAAGTGGGGCCGATTTGCGTCGGACTAACCTTGAAAATTCGACGTTTAGCGGCGTCGATTTTTCGAACGCTAATATGAGCGAAGCCCGCGTCGCCCACAGCACATTTCAAAGCTGTAATTTTAGCGGCACAAATTTACGAGGCGTCGATCTTTCCAGAGCGATATTGAGCGGAACATCGCTCGAGGATGCGGTCCGCTAGCAGCGACGCTCTAAACGGCTTTCTTCGCTTTCTGTGTCGCGGAGAACCAGCCCGAAAACCAGGCGATAAACGCGAAACCCAAGATCAGGAGCTCGCGTTCGGCCCCACGCCGGTTGACAAAGCCGTGGAGTTTTTGGTTGTGCTCGATGTAGTAGGGCGCATAGATGTCCGATGTGCGGGTGTGCGGGACGCCCAGTTCTTGGTGCTGCGCAACGATGGCGATCACGTTGATCGTCGTCGCGACGATCACGAAACCGAGGATGACGGCATGCCAAGCTTTGAGCGTCACAAAAGAATGCTTATTGAGAGGCGGCCGCTCGCCTTCATTATTCGGCGTCCGTAGAGGACGTGCGTCGCATCTGACGCAAAGCAGCGCGCCGCGTGAAATTGATCGGCGCAGTGCTTTCTCTTGGATTCTGGTTGGCGTGCAGCGCTGCGCTCGCCCACGCCGCCGAGCCACAATATCTGCACGTCAGCATGCGCAGCTCAGCTCTTAAGCGATTTCTGGGGCCAGCCCATTTCGATCGACGCGCACGTGCTGCTGCCCGACTCATACTACAAAGAGCCGAATCGCCATTATCCGGTCATCTACTGGATTCAGGGTTTTAACGGTCGCGGAGACATCGACTTAGACGACGAGCTCACTTGGCAAAAGCCGATGCGTCGATTAGGCCACGAGTTCATCATCGTCTTTCTGAACGGCATGTTCAACGGCGGTCATCAAGAGTTCGCGGATTCTGCGAATAATGGGCCATGGGGCACCGCGTTGACTACTGAGTTCATTCCGAAAACCGAAAGTCGCTTCCGCGCGATCGGTACGCCGGCGGCACGATTCGTCGGCGGCCACTCTTCGGGCGGATGGTCCGCGCTCTGGCTCCAGGTGACCTACCCTGACTTGTTTGCCGGGGAGTGGTCGCTCTCGCCGGATCCGGTAGATTTTCGCAACTTCACCGGCCCAGATCTGACGCGCATGCCGCCGCAAAACTTTTTCGTTGACGCATCAGGCCACGATTACGTCCTCGACGCTCAACCGTTGCGCTGGTTTGTCGTTACTGCGGGGTGGGAGGAGGCGCAATTTCTTTCGTTCGAGGCCGCCTTTAGCCCCAAGGGCGCGGACGGCAAACCGAAACCGCTATTCGACCGGAGAACGGGCGCAATTGACGCCGGCGTCGCAGCATACTGGGAAGCGCATTACGATATCTCCCGCATTCTCCAAGATCACTGGAATACGCTGGCGCCGCGGCTTCGCGGCAAGCTGCATATCTTCGTTGGATCCCGCCGACGACTTTCGGTTGAATGATTCGGTTCAGCTGCTCAAAGAGCGGCTGACGGCTCTGGGCAGCGACGCCGAGATCACGATCGCGCCGGGGTTGAATCACTTCACATCTTCAGCGTCAACGGAGATGCGACCACCTACATTCTGCGCGAAGCGAACGCTTCGTTAGAGCGCTCGGTCGGTGATCAACGTTAGACAGGGCGCGCCCTCCGGAATCGAGACGGCCTGGGCGATCTGGAGTGAAGCCTCTCAAGCGGCGGGCCGCGGCCCTGGATCCGCCGCGACGCTCGGCCGCATCAAAGCGCGTTTGTCGATATCGACGACCGCACTATTTTTTGCAGACTGCGACGGTAAATGCGTCGGCGTAACGATGTTGTCCCAAGCGTGTGCTAATCGAGGCGCCGGCCCGCCGATCGAAGGGCTCGGACATCTCAGTACGGTGGCCGTCAAACCGGAGTACTGGGGTCAAGGGATTGCGCGGGCGTTGCTGACGGAAACACTGCGTGATGGCTTCGCGTCGCAACTACTCCCGCGTGCAACTGTGGGTCAACGGGTGGAATGCTCGCGCGATCCGGCTATATGAGCGTCTCGGCTTTCAACAAATGGTCGACCAACAGCTGGATGACTATGGGAAAGATCATGCATCGGTATGAGATCGCATTGAAATGAAAGCGCAAAGGGAAAAGAATGGTCGGGCTGACAGGATTTGAACCTGCGACCCCTTGACCCCCAGTCAAGTGCGCTACCAAGCTGCGCCACAGCCCGCCGACTGCAAAGTGATACCAGGGTTTATGCCGTACCCCTCTTGGAATGCGTAAGGTAAACGCAAGCCAAGTTGAATGGGAGACTTGGCGGCCCTCGGCGAGCCGCAAATTTGCGCGCAGTGGAAGGAAGTTGTCCGAAGCGCTCGGGCGCGATCGCCGTTCACATGATCTCGATAAACGCCATCCCTTCGACGTCGAAATCACGCGCGTTCCGCCCGGTTCTGCTTCTTGCCCGTACCATTTGCACAGCGCGCAGTGGGAATTTTACCATGTTATTTCAGGTAAGGGCACAGTACGGCACGCGGACGGAAAAGAAGCGGTCGAAGAGGGTGACGCGTTTCTGTTCAAGCCCAATGAGCCGCACCAAATCATCAACGACGGTGATGAAGATCTCGTGATCTTAGTTGTGGCCGATAATCCAATCGGCGAGACGTGCTTCTATCCCGATAGCACAAAGTATGCCGTGAAGTCGCCCGAGTACCGCTTAATGCGAAGTGAGTCGCTCGATTATTACGACGGCGAGGAATGAGGCGCTACGGATTGGCCACCATCACGATCCATTCACCGTCAAGATCGCGCGTACGTCCGACTTCGCGCCAACCCGTTTTCTGATAGAGCGCGATCGCGGAAACATTCCACGGTCGCACTTCTAAGCGCACCTCAGGAACATTCAGCGCGCGCATCGCGTTCAATCCGGCGGTGACTAACTGCTTTCCGACGCCGCGCCCTTGCGCATCCGGATCGACTGCGATGTTGAGCAACTGCGCATCGCCTTGCGTTCGAAAGCGGTGCTTGTGAAAAAGAAAAAAGACCTTATTCTGAAGCGTCCGCAACAGACGCCCCGGCCGGAGGTCATACTCTCCGCGAAGCGCTCGCAGCGCCCACTTGAAAACTTCGCCCGAAAAGAATGCGCGCCGCTGAATGGCGCGCATGCTTGGCACAAACAGCGCGTACCCGAGGAGCCGGCGACCCTCTCGAGCGCCCAAGAACCCGTCGCCCGCGGTTCGCTGGAGGAACGTCCACACGTCCCGCAGGGCGTTTGGACGCGCGTTCTCCGAAAAGCGCGCGCGGTGCTCGGCCGCAAACGCGCGCTCAAAGATTTCGGTCGCTAGGGAGATTTCATCTCGGCCCAGAGGACCGATCTCTAGCGCTTACGCCCGCCCTTGTTCGAACGTCCGCCCGAACGCGCGCCGCCGACCGCCTCACGCAACGCTTTGCCGGCCTGGAATGCCGGAACCTTGCGCGCGGCGATCGTGATCGTCTCGCCGGTTTTCGGATTTCGTCCTTCGCGTTTGCGGCGCTGGCGCACGACGAAGCTGCCGAACGGTGTCAACGCAACTTTGTCACCCTTTTGTAAGGCCGTCTTGATCTCTTCAAGGAACATCTCGACAATCTCGCCGACCTGACGACGCGACATCTCTTGCTCGGTCGCCACTGCTTCGATTAAGTCCGCTTTCGTCAAAGGAAATCTCCCTAACGGCTAAAGACCGATTTGATGATGCTTTTTTGGTCTGGAGGGATATACGGAAGGCGCTCTGGCGGTCCTGCAGCCCTTTAAGAGCCGCTTACCGCGAAGCAAGTTGCGCCGCCGCGCGCACCGCAAGCACGTATGAAAAACTGCCGAACCCCACGATCGATCCAACGCAAGCGCCTGAAACGACACTGCGCCGCCGAAACGGCTCGCGCGCGAAGATATTTGTCAAATGCACTTCGATCGCGCGCACTCCGGCCGCCGTAATCGCATCGGCAATGGCGTGCGAGTAATGACTGTAAGCGCCGGGATTGATGACGATGAAATCGGCATCATTGCGCGCATTGTGAATTGCATGGATGATCTCGCCTTCGTCATTGCTTTGCAAGAAACGGACGTCAATCGAATGTTGCGCTGCAGCTTCAGAAATCTCGTGGTTGATATCGTCAAGCGTTTTGTTTCCGTAAATTTGCGGCTCGCGCGTACCCAGCAGATTGAGGCTCGGTCCATGAATGACAAGCAGACGCATGTCGCGCCCCGCATTCGGGCAGGAAAAGAGGCCGACCTCGGAAACTGCCAGCGCGATGCCGGACCAAATCGTCTCCGCGTCGGCGCCCGAGGTCGGCATCGCGATCGTCGCGGCCACGACGACGGATCTTGTCGCCGAAACGCAGCAGCGCCACCAACTTTCGCCGACTGCGAGCGCCGCGGTTGGCCGCCTGATGACCGGCGCGGCGCTCTTGGGAACGAGCCTCAAGGGTAGAGAGCGCCTCTCGCTCCAGATCGTCGGTACCGGGCCGTTGCAGAGCATCGTCGCCGACGTCATGCGCCAACGCGACGGCGCGGCCGGCGTACGCGGCTACGCGAAGCGGCCGCATGCCGACGTCCCGCTGAACGCGCGTGGAAAGTTCGACGTTGCCGCCGCCGTCGGCGCCGGCTCGCTGCAAGTTACCAAGTCGTTCGAAGTCGGCCAACCCTACGTTGGCGTCGTGCCGCTTGCGACCGGCGAAATCGGCGACGACTTAGCGGCGTATCTCCTCAAATCAGAACAGATCCCCTCGGCGGTCGCGCTCGGCGTGCTTGCCAAGCCGGATGGAATCGCTGCGGCGGGCGGGGTGCTCGCACAAGCGTTGCCTGACGCGGACGAACGCGCCATCTCCTACCTTGAAAAGCGCGCGCTTGCCATGCGCCCGGTCACACAGCAGATTGCTGAAGGTGCAACTGCGCGCGACTTGATCGGTGCCATGGCGGGCGAAATCTCATTGCATAATTGGCATACGCTTGAAGTGCGCTTTGCTTGCCGTTGCACGCGCGAAAAGGTTCGTCTTGCGCTGCTTGGATTGGGTCAAGACGAGCTGCGCAAAATGGCGGCCGAGCGTCCGCAGACCGAAGCAACGTGTGAATTCTGCAAGAAGACGTACGTGCTCGATTCGCGCGAAGTCGAATCGTTGGTACAGCGCTTAAAAGAAGCTCGGACTCAAGAGCGCCACTAGGATGGCGGCGGATCGATCCGCTGCCGGAAGGCTTCCTTGATCTTCCCGTGGTCGTTCCAATACCACCATCCGCATTCGCACCGAATCGGCACGCCGCTGGGCTCAGGGTAGGCGTAAACACGCCCGCACCGCTTGCAAACGAACTTTCGGCCTTCGATCGGCGGTAACGACGAATACGTTTGCGCCACGCCGCCGTCTTTTGAAGCGCCGGTAGCATCCGCCTTCACCGCGCTCACCGATTCGGCAGGACGCGGACAAACCGCCGCGCGCCGACGGATACGGTCGCGGGAACCGTATGCGTCCAGGTCGCGCGTCGATCGGTAATGACGACGCCGTCAACTTTGACGCCATTGCCCGCGATTAAGCGCTCTGCTTCACGCTTCGATTGCGCGAGACGCGCGGCAACGAGCACGTCTGAGAGGTGGCGAGCATCGCCGACGGTGATTTCAGGTACGTCATCGGTGGGCAGCTCGCGCCGCTGCACCGTTTGCTCGAAGTATTCACGCGCCCGTCTCGCTTCCTCGGCGCCGTGGTAGCGCGTCACGATCTCCTGCGCGAGCTTCTTCTTCTCATCCATTGGATGGGCAGAGCCGCTTCCCAGCGCCGCCGCCAACTGCAGCGAATTGGCTTCCGATTGAAACGCCGCCAGGCGCGCATAGCGCGGAATCAACTCGTCAGGAATGCGCATGAGCTTGCCGAATTGCGTGCGCGCGTCTTCAGCGATTCCTACGAAGTTGGCGGAAGTTTTTGACATTTTCTTCCGTCCGTCGAGGCCTTCGAGCAGCGGCAGCGTCATGCAGACTTGCTCGCGCTGCCCGGCCTGTGCTTGATACTGACGTCCCATCAGCAAGTTAAAGAGCTGGTCGTTTCCGCCGAGCTCGATTTCCGCATCGATCGCGATACTATCGTACGCCTGCGCGATCGGATACAAAAATTCGTGCAACGCGATCGGCTCATTGGAGTGATAGCGTTGCGAGAAGTCATTTCGATCGAGCATTCGCGCCACCGTCACTTGAGAGAGCAGGCGAATCATGTCCCCAAGGGAGAGGTTCGCCAGCCACTCCGAGTTGTAACGCACGGCAACGCGTTCCATGTCGAGAATTTTGCCGGCCTGATCGGCATACGTCCTCATATTCGCACGAATTTGCTCTTCGCTCAGCGGCGGACGCATCTCGTTGCGTCCCGAGGGATCACCGATGCGGCCCGTAAAATCGCCGATGATCAGCGTCACATGGTGTCCGCCCTCGACGAACTGCTGCAACTTGTGCAACACCACGGCATGACCCAAATGGAGATCCGATGTTGTCGGATCGAGCCCAAGTTTGACGCGCAGCGGTCGCTTCTCGCCTAAGAGCGCATCGAGCTCCGCGACGGACTCAACATGGTCGCATCCGTCGACGAGCGTTTCTCGGTTCACGGCGCTAGCGCAGTTCAAAGACCGTTACGCCGCTGCCTCCCTCATTTTCGTTGCCGTATCGCACGCTCTTGACCGCTGCATGCTCGCGCAGATACTGCTGCAGACCGCGTCCTAGCAAACCGGTTCCTTTCCCATGGATTAATCGCAAGGGTGAATGTCCGGCCAAGACCGCCTCATCGATCCAGCGCTCGACGACCGGCTCGGCGTCGACGTAACGCTTGCCGCGCACGTCAAGCTCCGTCGTAACGGCGCTTGCTGCGCCGAGCGCAGCATCGCCCGCCACCGCATCAAGCCGGGCTCGTTTGCGCATTTCGCCAATCCGACGAACGTCGTTTTTTGACACCGTCGTTCGCATCGGCCCGATCGCGATCAACAGATGATCGCCCCCATCCGCCAAGACCTCGGCGTCCTGATTCAGCGAGAGCACGCGAACGAGTTGCCCGGCTTCAAATTCGCCCGACGCCGGCTCTTCGGCACTCTGCGGCGAGACGCCGAGCTCGCCGTGCAACTCTTCTAAGACGCGCGAGAGCAGCGCACTTTGAGATGCCGTGATCTTCGGCGCAGCCCTCGCGTCCGCGCGGCGTTGCAATTCCGTCGAAAAGTCCACCAACGCTTTGCGTAGGCGCTCGGCGGCTCGATCGGCAAAGGCCGACTGCTCTTCTTTGAGCGATACCGTCTGCCGCTCAAGCTCCTCACGCGCGGCGCCGAGGCGACTGCGCTCCTGCGCAAGGCGCCGCTGCTCGTTTGCCAAATCGCCATGCGCCTCGGAAAGCTGCGCGAGCGCGCGTTCGTAATCCCGTTCACGATCGCTAAGCAACTCTTCCGCGCGCTGAATTAAATCACTCGGAATCTGCATCGCTCTGGCGAGCGGAAAGGCCAGCGATTGACCTGGCGCGCCGATATCCAATTCGTATGTCGGCGAAAACGTCTGCGGATCGAACCGGACGTTGGCATTGACAACGCCGGGCGCAGATTGCGCAAACAATTTTACTTCGGTCGAATGCGTCGTCACCACACCACGTGCGCCCGCTGCAACAAGGCGTTCGAGGATCGCGATCGCCAGCGCCGCTCCGGCGGCCGGTTCCGTCCCGCCGCCGATCTCGTCAATTAACACCACGCAGCGCGATCCAGCTCTTTCTACGATCTCTCTGATCCGGGCCAAGTGCGCTGAGAACGTCGAGGCGTTTTCCACAATCGACTGTTCGTCACCGATGTCCGCGAAAATCCGCGTAAAACGGCCGATGCGTGTTCCCTCTTGCGCTGGGAGTCCTAAACCGCAATATGCCATCATCGCGAAGAGCCCAACCATCTTAAGCGCAACCGTCTTTCCTCCCATATTGGGACCGCTGATCACGACGATGTTTGCCGATTCACCGAACGTAATTGTCTGCGGCACGGCGCGAGCGCTCAGCAGCGGATGCCTTCCTTGGCGAATGTCGATAATCGCGTCGTCAACCAACGATGGAATCACGCCGTTGATTCGCACGCAGAATATCGCTTTGGCGGCTAGCAAGTCGAGCTGTGCCAGCATCTCGATGTTGGCTTCAATCTGCGGTGAAACGTCGGCGACGCGTTGCGATAGCTCGCCTAATATCCGCTCAACCTCGCGTTCCTCGTCCGAGCGAAGGGTTCGCACGCGGTTGTTGATCTCAAGCGCTTCCAACGGCTCAACGAAGACCGTTTGGCCGCTCGAGCTCGTATCGTGAACGATGCCGCGAACCGCCCCGCTGAACTCCGCCTTGATCGGAACGACGAAGCGGCCGTCACGGATCGTGACGACCGTATCTTGAAGCGCGCGCGAATACTGCGTCGACTTGACGAGCGCCAAAACTCGGTCGCGCGCATCCTGTTGAGCGGCCGCGAGCGCGCGGCGAATTCGCCTCAGCGACGGTGATGCAGAATCCAGAACATTTCCGCGCTCGTCGATTGCCTGCGTGACGCTCTGCATAAGTTCGCGCAACGAGGAATAGCCATCGGTCAAGCGTTTAATCGCGCTCTGTTCCAAGCTTCGGGCTTTGTTGTACGCCGCTGCCGCCGCTGCGAGAGCGTCGCCTACCGTTCGCAAGTCCATTGCAGAGAGCACCGAGCCGCGCGCGGCAGCGCTTGTCGCGTTTTTCGTATCGGCGGCGCGCGAAATATGCAGATCATCCGACGCGATGAGGTTGAGGAGCGCCTGCGTCGCTTCTTGGTCTTCCTTGACCCGCTCGAAATCGACGAAGGGCAGCATCGCCTGCGCGTAAGCCTGCCCCCGCTCGGTCGCGGTGAGCGCGACCACGCGATCGCGGATCGTCGCAAAATCGAGCGTTTCAAGCGTCCGCCGATCGCCCAGTATCGCGAGCGATTCGTCAGTCAAGCCGCTGTTTCAGAAGCTCCTGAACGATTTGCGGGTTCGCTTTGCCACGGCTCGCGCGCATCACTTGGCCGACGAGAAAGCCGAAGATGTTTGTCTTTCCGGACCGATAATCGGCCACCGACTTTTCGTTCTCGGCGAGGACGTCGGCGATGAATTTTTCAATCGCGCCGGTATCGCTGGTTTGCGCCAAGCCCTCGCGCTCGACGATCGCCTTCGGGCTGCCTTCGCCTCGCCACATTCGTTCGACCAGCTCTTTAGCAATTTTCGAATTGATCGTTCCCTGCTCGACGAGCGCGATCAACTCCGCGACTTCCTGCGGCGTGACGGGTGAGACATGCACCGCCGTACCGGTTTCATTCGCCAAGCGCGAGAGGTCGCCGAGGACAAGGTTAATGCTCTGCTTCGCGTTTCCGCTGCGCTCGACGCACTCTTCAAAATACTCCGCCAGCGACAGGTTATCAATCAATTGCGTCGCTTGAGCAACCGTCAGGCCGAATGTCTCACCGTAGCGTTCGAAACGCGCGGCGGGCAGCTCGGGCAAAGCTTGGCGAATCGAGTTGACCGCATTCACATCAATCTCGATCGGAACCAGATCCGGATCCGGAAAGTACCGGTAATCGTGCGCTTGCTCTTTGCTGCGCATTGCATGCGTCGTGCCGCTGTACTCGTCCCATCCGCGGGTCTCTTGAACGATGCGGCCGCCCGACGCAAGCGTCGTAACTTGCCGTTCGATCTCGCTTTGAATCGCGTGAAAGACCGAGCGAAAAGAGTTCATGTTCTTGATCTCGGTCTTAGTCCCGAGCTGCGTTGTGCCGGCGGGTCGCACGGAAACATTGGCATCGCAGCGTAGCGAGCCTTCCTCCATTTTGACGTCGCTGACGCCCAGTTGCACGAACGTTCGTTTCAACGCATTCAGGTATGCAACCGCTTCCTCGGCGCTACGCAGATCCGGTTCTGAGACGCACTCCATCAGCGGCACGCCGGCGCGGTTGAAATCAACCAACGAGTGCGAACTGCCGGCGATTCGCCCGTCGCCGGTGCCGGCGTGAATCGACTTGCCGGTATCTTCCTCTAAATGGATGCGCGTCAAATGGCATTCTTTCATCGTCCCGTCATCCATCCAATAGCGAACGGAGCCGCCGATCGTTAACGGCATGTCGAACTGCGAAATCTGATAATTCTTGGGCATATCGGGATAGAAGTAGTTCTTGCGATCGAACTTCGAAAACGGCGGAATTTGCGCGCCGAAAGCAAGCCCTGCGCGCAGCATGTGCAAGATCGCTTCTTTGTTCGCTACCGGCAAGGCGCCCGGCAGTGCTAAGCAGACCGGACAAATCCGCGTGTTGGGTTCGCCGCCGAACTCATTTGGGCAAGCACAAAACATCTTGCTCGCGGTGCGAAGCTCGACGTGGCATTCGATCCCAATGACCGTCTCGTGGTTGGCGCGCTCGACCGGCCGTTCTGCGGCTTTAACGGTTGCCACTATTGCAATTCTGCGGCCAAAACGTGGGCTTGCGCGTGGCGCGTCGCGCGTTCGTAAGCATGCGCTGCAGCGAGCAATCGCCGCTCCTGAAAAAGCGGCGTGCAGAGCTGCAAACCCATCGGCAGCGCGTTGGGTGCGCCCTCGACTCGCACCGTGCCACAAGGAACGGAGAGCGCGGGCAATCCGGCGAGCGCCATCGGAATCGTGTAGTAGTCCATCAAGTACATGCTGTACGGGTCGCTCTTGGCGTTGAAGACGAACGCCGGCGACGACGCAGCGGGGCATGCGATCGCATCGCAACGCTCGAACGCGCGCTCGAAATCGGCCGCGATCAGCGTGCGCACCTTCTGCGCCTTGAGATAGTAGGCATCGTAGTATCCGCTGGAAAGCGCGTACGTGCCGATGAGTACGCGCCGCTTCACTTCGGGTCCGAATCCCGCGGCACGCGTGGCTTCGTACATCTCTCCAACGTCATCGCCTGAAACACGCAATCCATACCGCACGCCGTCGAAACGCGCAAGGTTGGCGGAACACTCCGCCGGCGCAATCAGATAGTAGGTGGCGACGCCATAGTCGGCTGTCGGCAGCGACACCTCAACAAGCTTCGCGCCCAGCGCTTCAAGATCGCGATATGCTTGCTGATAGAGCGCATCGATATCCGAGCCGAGCGGCGCGGTTGGAAATTCTTTGACGATGCCGATTCGCACATTGCGAAGATCTTCACCGAGCGCATCGGCTGTCGGTTCAACCGGCCGATTGACGCTCGTGGAATCCATCGTATCCCATCCGGCCATGACGTCGTACGCAAGCGCCGTGTCTTCAACCGTACGCGTCAGCGGACCAATTTGATCGAGGCTCGACGCAAAGGCGATCAGACCGTAGCGGGATACGCGGCCGTACGTCGGCTTGAAGCCGACGATGCCGCAGAAGGCGCCGGGTTCGCGAATCGATCCGCCGGTGTCGCTTCCCAGCCCAATAGCCGCTTGAAAAGAGGCAACTGCGGCGGCACTTCCCCCGCTGGAGCCACCCGGCACGCGTTGCAGATCCAGCGGATTGCGCGTAACGCCCAGACCGCTGTTCTCGCAAGAGCTGCCCATCGCGAACTCGTCGAGGTTTGTTTTGCCGATCGGAATCGCGCCGGCATCGAGCATTCGCTGGACAGCAGTCGCCGTATAGGGCGCTATCCACTCTCCGAGGATCTTGGAGCCAGCGGTCGTTCGTGTCTTCCTCAGGCACATGTTGTCTTTGACGGCCAGTGGAACGCCGGCAAGCGGCATCTGTGACCCGTCGCCGATGCGGCGATCGACGTCATCTGCGATCTCCAACGCCATTCGATCGAGACGTGTCAGGTAGGCGCCGACATGCGAATCGGTCCGCTCGACGTGACGTAACGTGGCTTCCGTCAACTCGCGTGCAGAAATCTCGCGTGCATTGACCGCACGCGCCATGGCGGCAGCGTTCCACTGCAGGCTTGTCGCCATCAGACCTCTTCCGCGATGATACGCGGCACGCGGAAGTAGACGCCATCGGCTTCCGGCGCCATCGCAAGGGTCTCGCTACGATCCAGGGACGGCGCGATCGTGTCTTCGCGCTCGACGTTGCGTTGCACGACGACTTGCGCAGTCGCCGCAATCTTGTCAGTTTCGAGCTCCGAGATCGCGCGCACGTGAGCGAGCAAGTCGCCAAGCTCCCTTTCAAAGCGCTCGACCTCGTCATCGGTGAGCGCAATGCGGGCCAGCTTTGCGACGTAACGAACGTCAATCGCCTCGGATTGCATCTACTTCTTTACCTGCGATAAGACGGCCAAACTTTCTACGTGACCGGTCTGTGGAAACATATCAAACGGCTGCACGCTCACGAGCCGATATCCTTTAGGTAGCAACAACTTCAAGTCCCGGGCAAGCGTCGCGGGGTCGCATGACAGATACCAAACGGAGCCGACACCAGCGGCAGCGATTGCCTCCAGCACGCGTGGATCGGTCCCCTTACGTGGCGGGTCGAGGAAGACAGCATCAGCCGCCTGCAGCCGCTCTTTAACCGTTGGCTGCGCCAACACGTCTTCGACTCGCCCTCGCTGAAATTCAATGCGCGAAGCGACATCGTTAAGCCCCGCATTCTTGCGCGCTTCTTCTATCGCGCTTGCATTTTCTTCGATACCAAAAACGGCGCAGCCAAATTTCGCGAACCACAACGCGAACGCGCCACTGCCACAATAGAGATCGAAAACCTTGCGCGCATTTTCGGCCAGCGGCGCGATCACTTCAAAGATGCGCTCGAGTATCTCGACGTTGACTTGAAAGAACGAGCGGGTTGAAATCCTAAAGCGCAGTCCGCCGACTATCTCCTCGATCGAGTCGTTGCCCGCTAAGCTCTTGCTGCGTCTGCCGAGAATCGCGTTTTCGCTCGGAAGATCGAATGACTCGATTAATCCGGCCGTAGCCGGCAACCGTCTGTAGAGCGTCTCCGAGAGCGCTTCCAAGCTTTCAGCCGGTTGACGGGTCGTGAGGGCGATGACGTTTTGTTTGGTCGCCAATGAAGTTCTGGCCACGACGTGCTTTGCTGTCTCAAATGCGGGGCTCGTCTTCGGGTCACGCCTTAGCGCAATCAAATTCTCGATCGTTCGGTTTAGCGCGGGCTGCACGATCGGACAACGATCGATCGGAACGACGTCATGCGAGCGCTGTTTGTAAAACCCGAAGCCGGTCGCATGGTTCGGATGGTCGACGACGAGCGCCATCTTGTTGCGATATTCGCGCGGGTGAGCCGTTCCGATAACCGGCTTGACGTCAGCTTCGCTAATGCCGCCGATTCGCTGCAAAGCACTTCGCACAACGTTGCGCTTCCACGCCAACTGCGCTTCGTAGTGGAGATGCTGAACCTGGCAGCCGCCGCAGATGCCGAAGACCGGGCAAAACGGCTCCGCTCGACTCTGCGATGTCTCCAGCAGCGTAACAACTTCGCCGATCGCATACTTCGGCTTAACCGCCGTGATCCGAATCTTTGCCCGTTCGGATGGCAGTGGTCCAAAAACGAAGACCGCCATCCCACCGGCGCGGCCGACTGCCTGACCATTTGAGAGCAAGTCGTCGAAGCGAAGCTCGATCTCTTGGCCGAGCTCGCCGGGAGCGTTACTGGATCGTGTTTTTCTGCTCGTCAAGCGTGCGCAAGAGTTGGTTTGCCTCATCGATGAGCTGCTGAATGCGACGGCTCGTTGGATCGACCGGCTGTCGATTGAGCAGCGCACGCAACACCGTAAAGGCGAGCGCGGCTGAGAGTCCGGCGATGCCAACCCATATCAGTGTACGAGTCAAGTGACCTTGGTTATCGGCACCATCAGGGCGCGAGGTTTCCGACGAAAAGACGCCGTTTGTGCTTTGCGCTTGGCGCAATCCATTGCCATCCTCTTGCATCAAGAAGACGTTTCGCGCTGAGCGGCGCGGCTTCATGCGTGACGCCATGAAATGGGAAGGCACGGCGAGCTTGAAAAACGGCTAGCCATGCGTATCTTGTTGTTGGCGATGCTGCTTGGAGCGAACTCCTCGCTCGCGGGAAACTCCCTCAACATCGCATACGCCGGCTCGCTGGTCACTCCAATGGAGCGATCGGTCGGACCGCATTTTGCGCGTCTTTGCGCATGCACCTATTACGGCGAAGGGCGCGGCAGCAAGGCACTCGTTCACTTGATTGCGGCCGGTTTGCGCCATCCCGATGTATTCATCAGTGCGGATCCCGCGCAGATGCAGCAACTGCTTCGTCCGTCGACCGGCGCACCATTGATTTCATGGTACGCAACCTTCGGCCGTAGCCGCTTAGTGCTCGGCTATTCGAAGAAGTCGACGTTGGCATCAACAATTCAAAGGGTAACGCGAGGAGAACTATCGGTAGCGGCGTTGCTGAAGACGCCGCACATCCGAATCGGACGAACGGATCCCCAGATCGATCCGAAGGGCGCGCGGACGCTTCAGGATGTTGCCGCAATTAGCCGCCCGTCGCACGATGCAGCGCTTCTGCCGGCGGTCGAAAGTGCGGCTCCGCTCCCCGAGGAGGACTTGCTCCTTCGCTTGGAGAGCGGCGATCTCGATGTTGCCTTCTTGTATTCGGTGGAGGCGCAAAGCCGCAATGTTCCCTCGCTCGAACTGCCGCGCAACGCCAACGCCGGCGCAGCCTACGCCGTTGCGGTGCTCGATCGAGCAGCCAACAAGGACATGGCATCCGCATTCGTGCGGTTTATCCTATCCGGAGCGGGCAAAACGATCCTCGCGCAATCCGGCCTCCAATTCTTCTGCCCAACGATCGAAGGAGACAAAAGAAAAGCGCTATTGGCGCTTCACGGGTGAACCTCAGCGGGCCGTTGCGCCTTGGTGATATTGCGGCTGTTGAGCTTGCCGAAGAATACGGTACTCCACTGCTGGTCATCGACGGCGATGTGCTTGCCTCGACGATCGAGCGGTTCGTTTCTGCAGCGAACGGGGCCGGCATCGAGGTTGCCTATGCCGGAAAAGCGCTGCTGCTTGTCGGCTTGGCTCAACTCATAAAGCATACGGCGCTTCGGCTTGATGTCTGTTCGTTGGGAGAGCTCGCCACGGCACAGCGCGCCGGTTTCCCGCCATCGCGCATCGATCTCCATGGGTGTGGAAAAAATGAAGCCGAGCTGCGTGCTGCCGCCGCAGGCGAGGCAGGTCGGGTTATTGTCGACAACCTCGCGGAGTTGAGTGCGTTGGCGTCTTACGCTTCAGCGACCCCAATAAACGTCTTGCTCAGAATCAACAGCGGTATTCGCGCGCGCACGCATGCGTTAGTAAGCACGTCGGGAGATCAGAGCAAATTCGGCATGCTGCCGGATGATTTTGCTGCCGCGGCAAACATTTTCCGCGCGAATCCGGCGCTTCGTTTTCGCGGTCTGCATTCGCACATCGGCTCTCAAATTTTTGATGGGAACGCGTTCATTCGAAATGCAGCGCGGCTCGTTTCAGCGGCGGCGCAACTCCACAATTTGCATCTCGTCACTTCGGATGTTGTCGCCGGCGGGGGTTTTCCCGTCTCACCGCGTCGCTCGAAGAGATCACCCTTCAATTTGGCGCGAACGCTTGCGGCGATTTCAAAAGAGATTCGGTCCCGTTGCGCCGCCTCAGGGCTCGCCTCGCCAAAAGTCGGCGTCGAACCCGGGCGCGCCTTGATCGCACCGGCGGGCACATCGCTTTACCGGGTGATGGCGAAAAAGCAGCAACGGCGTCGCACGTTTATCATCGTCGACGGTGGCATGGCTGACAATCCCCGTCCGGCGCTCTACGGCGCAAGGCCGGACGCAAAATTGGCGGGACGCGTCTCCGGCGCAAAACTGCAAAGCGTGACGATCTGTGGACGGTCTTGCGAGAACGATCTCATAACGGAGTCGCGTCTACCCGAAGATGTCACCGTAGGCGACATTCTTGCGATGCCCATGGCGGGAGCCTATACCTATAGCATGGCGAGCAACTACAACCGTTTTTCGCGTCCGGCTGTCATCTATGTTCGCCGCGGCAAGCACCGTCTGATGGCGCGCCGCGACACGCTCGATGATGTGCTCGCTAACGATATCACCTTCACGGGCGCCTAGACTGCAAGCATGCTGGGCGTACATTTTGAAGAGGAGATCCGAGCGCAACCGGACGTCTGGCGGAGCATCGCGCAGAGTGACAAGGCGGAGCAGCTCGCGCGCGCGATTGGCCCCCACGACGTCGTCTTGCTCGGCAGCGGCAGCTCGCTGTTCATGTCGCAACTTGGGGCGCTTGCGTTGCGGCGCAGAGGCATACGCGCGCACGCGCTAGCGGCCACCGAAGCGTTGTTGGACAACGCGGCCTACCGCAATGCGGCGGTCATCGCGGTCTCTCAAAGCGGCCGTTCATCGGATCTGCTCAATGCGCTCGATATCTTAAAGCCGCGCCCATTGATCGCGCTGACGAACACGACGCAGGCACCCCTTTGCGATCGAGCCTCGATTTGCATTGACGTCGGTGCAGGTCCCGAGGTAGCCGTGCCGGCGAGCAAGAGCGTCACCGCAATGGCTGCGATACTCCTTTGGGCGGCGGGTCTAATGGCCGGCAAGAGTACGCGCAATTCGCACACCCTCATTGAAACGGCGGAAGACGTTAGAAGCTGGCTTGACGGCTCTGAGATCGATGAACTGCGCGATGCGGCAGCCCGCATCGCGCGGCGTCGCAGCGTTGTCATCGTTGCATCCGGCTACGGCGTTCCAATTGCCAATGAATTTGCGCTCAAGCTCAAAGAAGCGAGCTACATTCATGCGGAGGGGTTTGCAGCGGGCGAATTTCGCCACGGCAGCGCGGCGATGCTGGATGCGACATGCGCCATCATCGGCATCGTGGACGAGGTATCACGCAACGTCGTGAATCGCCCCCTCGTCGAGGCGGTGCAGGCAGAGAGTTTACGGTACGTCATCGGCGGCCACATTGGAGACATCCCGCTTCTCGGTCCGGTTGTCGGAGACGCTTTCAATACGCTCGCTTGGCTGGCTGCGGCGCAAATGGTTTCGCTGTATGTCGGACGCGCACGCCATGTCGAGAGCGATGCGCCGCGCGGGCTCTCAAAATACGTCGGTTAGCCAAGCAGCGTCGCAAGGAAAAGCGGCGGCGTTTCAGGTAACTTTGCCTCAAGCGAACGCGCGTGGGACCACGCCGGTCGCTTTTCTTTTCCAGACGGGGTGTCTTATGGAGCGGAGCATCAAACGGCAAGCACTGTACATCGGTTGCACGCTGCCGTTACTTCTTTGCACGGTTTTCTTGGCGCCGGCAGTATGCCTTGCAGCCGGAACGACCGGCACGATTTCCGGGACAGTAAAAGATTCGACGACATCAGCGCCGATCGCAAACGTCAGTATCACTGCGACTTCTCCATCGCAGAAGCAGACGGCCGTTACAGATGCGGCGGGTTTTTACACATTGCAAAATCTTGCACCCGACACGTACGTCGTTTCATTTCAACATGAAGGGTACGAGCCGCGGTCGGTCGCGGGCGTCACCGTCTTCCAAGACCAAACCGCGACGGTCGATCAAGCGATGACCAAGTCAACGTTGCGCGAGATCGGACGCGTTACGGCGCGGAGCTCAGCCAATCTCGTTCAGCCGGGACAGACTGCCGACGTTTACAACCTAACGTCCACCCAATTTAACGCCGCGCAAGGCGGCGATAATCTCCACAAGACGCTCTACAACTATCTGCAATCGGTTCCGGGGATCACCGGTTCAGGGATGTACGCGCAACCGCGTGTCCGCGGCGGTCTGGCAACCGACGTGTCATACGAGCTCGACGGCATTCCGATCAACGATCGGCTGACCGGCTTCTTCACGACGAATCTTGCAAATGTGGGAATCAGTTCCGTTGAAGTCTACACCGGCGGGTACAGCGCCCGTTACGGGAATGCTGCGCAAGGCGTTTTCAACAGCGTCGTCAAGCGCGGCACCTATCCAGGTTTTGGTTTAATATCGGTCGGCGCGAACATGCCGACGTACGGCCATTACGTCACGGCGGAGTATGGTTGGGCGACACCCGATAACAAGTATTCCGCGTACGTGGCCTTCGATGGGAGCAATACGGCCAACGATTACTATTGGGGGCAGTACTACTATCCGTTGGTCAACCTCTTTGGGATCGCCGACGGCCCGGGACCAGTGAAGACCCAGGATTTGATCGGGAACTTCCACTGGCGTCCGAACCAGCGCGACGACATCCAATTCCTCATCCAAAACGGCGTCGGTACATTCAATTTTGATTACTCGATGGCCGGTACACATCCAATGCAAGTTGCGCCATGTGCGGGATACCAAGCGCCCGGCGGTGTTCCAACCGTAGGAGGTGTCTCAGTAAGCGGAAAGCCCTGCGTCAATTCTAAGGGTACTCCGACCGGTCTTCAATATATCGAGGTGCCACCGACCGCAGCAAATGTATGGCGCCACTATTCCGGACTCGGCAAAATTCAATGGAATCACATCTTCAACGATAAGTTGGCCGGCTATTTGCGCTTTGCGGAAAACTTCAACCAATATATCTTCGATCAGCCGATCGACGACCCGAATCTTCCGGGCAGCGTTTGCGGCGGAACTTGCAAGACCGGCGATGTGGCGCTCGGTTTCGGTGGAAGTAACGGCACTGAAGATTTCTACGGCGACCGGCGTTCGAACATGTACATCGGGACGCTGGAACTGGATTGGACGCCCAATGCGCAGTCCTCATATTACGCGGGTGTACAGTACGAGCGCGACAACGACATGCAAGCGTACTACGATCGTGAAGGGATCAACTCGGCTCAGCCCGCTGGTGGATCCGCATTCGATATCAATGGGAATTGGCCGAACCTCTACACGCTCGTAAACTGGCCGCTCGTCATGCCGAGCGCGTACTTTGGTACCACGCAAAAAGTCGGCAAGTGGACGTTCGAGCCATCCATACGCTACGACGGCATGAATTATTTAACGCCCGCCGGCAACTACTTTAAGCAGGCGTGGGACCCGCGGTTCGCATTCTCTTATGCAGCCAGTCAGAACACGGTGATTCGCGGATCGTACACGGTTACTTCAACGTTCGTTCCGGCCGCGTACGTGTACAACGCGTCACCTGACGGCACCAACGCGACCGGCTCGAATCGCACGCCATTTGCGCCGGGCGCCGACGTGCATCCGTCGCAGGATCACAACGTGGACTTCTCATTTGAGCGGCAACTGGATCCGACGCTCTCGTTGCGGATCAGCCCATTCTACCACCACTCGACCAGCAAGCTGTCGTTTGTCCGCAATTACACGATCGTCAACGGTATCCCAAAGTTCACCGGCCAAAGCTTGCCGAAAAACAATGGCGAGACGCGCGATACCGGCATCGAGATCGGCTTGAATCGGATTCTTCCGCCGGCCGAGAATGGGCTATCGTGGTTCCTCTCGGGAACATACCAAAACTATTGGTCGTCGTCGCTGAACTTGCTCAGTCCATTCGGCGGGTTCGTCAATCCAACGACATACATCACGAGCGGCTTGCTCTTCCGAAACCCCGACAATCCGCCATACTCGGTGTCGTTTACAGCCGATTACCATAACGGACGCTTTCATGCGATGCCCTATTTGCTATGGCAATGCTGCGCGTACTACAACGTGACGGGGGGACTTATTACGCCGGGTCCCGGTATCGATACGACGATTCACACGTCGCCCGGCTACTTCTACGGGAACATGACGTTCACGTATGACTTGACGACGCCGGGCACCAAAGGCCTAACCGCCGGCATGCGCATTCAAAACTTCACGAACAACATCAAGGGCGATGTACCGCCCTCAGCCAACGTGTGCTATAACGGCGGACACGGCGGCGGATGCGGAGTTCCGGGAGCCGTTTCCGACGGCGTTGTCTTCTCGTATCCGCCGGGTGTAGTACCGAACACGCAATACTTCTGGCCGCCGGCGTCGCAGAATCCGCTCGAGATCGAGTTCTTCTTGACGTCGCGCTTCTAAACTCAGGAATGCGGGCGTCACGACTTCGATGACGTGGCTGCCGCTTCTCCTCGGGCAGCTGCTGGCGCAACTAACGCCCGCACCGGCCGCGATGCCTTCGCCTTCACCCGTCCCAACGGGACCGGTCTACGCCGGCAATCCGGCAACGCATTTTCGTTTAGAATCGCGGCCGCTGGGCTTTGATCCCGACGGCAATGCGCAGTGGCTCGTTGTCGTGCATTATCTCGACGCCCAGAACCAGCCAACGAAGATCATGCTCAACAGCGATCTCGACTATAAAGAGAGCCGCGGCGTCATGCAGTGGCAGCCGCGCATGCGTTTTGGGCAGCCTTCCGCCATCGTGACCACGACCACGCTCGGGCCGCTCTCCTTGACCGTTACGAGCAACTCGCCGTTCAAAGGAAAGCTAATTGCGCGAACGGATCCGCGATTTTGGCCGTTCACACGTGTCGTGGCCGCGCCGCTCGGGCCGCACTTGATTCAAATCGGCTGGTTTCCGCAAGCGACAAGCGATGTGCGGATCGTGCGCACAGATTCGCGCGGGAAACGGACACCGCTCGTGGTGGTGGCCGCGCCGAGCTCAACCTACCGCGATGAATCCGTAAAAGCGGCATCAGCGTATCGTTACGAGATCTTTCGCCGCGGGCAGCGCGCAATGCGGACGCAATGGATTCGCAGTGATGCTGAAGCGCCGCAAACATCCGCTACTGCTGCATCCGGCAAAGGCATCTGGCTCTACTTCGGAACCAACCCGTACGACAATCACTACATCGCGACGCTCGATCCTATGCAGATCGCCGATCAAGCGACCCGCGCGGGATTACATTACGTCGAGTTGAGAACCGCCTATGGCGCATACTGGCAAGTCGAGCCGGCGATCAAGGATCGCGTCGATGCGATCATTGACGCGCTCGCCGATCGCGGCATCGCGACAATCGGCTGGACCGTGCCACGCCAAGCTTCGTATGAAGATCTGCAGCAAAGCGTTCGCACGGCCGAATACCGCACCGCGCGTGGAACACGATTTGCGGCCCTCGTGCTGGACCTAGAGCGCGGCGATGAGTTCATGCACGATTGCCCTGAAGGCTGCATCGCAATGGCGCAATATATCCAAGTGTTGCGTGCGGCGCTTGGGCCAAAATACACGATCGTCTCGACGATCGAAGATCCATATTTGGAAAATCTGGACAACACAAAGTATCCATATCGCACGATCGCGCAATATAGCGACGTCTTGCAACCGATGAGCTATTGGCGCATGCTCTCGAAGAACTCCACGAGCGTGGACAAGATGAAAGATTTGTTGGCCGGATCGTATGCGACGACGTTGCAAGTCGCCGGACGCACTTTGCCGATCAGCGTCGGCGGTCAAACGTCGTCCGAAGGGCCGCGCGGATCACCGCCGGGAGACGAAGTCTACGCAAGTTTGGAGCAATCCAAAGCGCTCGGCGCAATCGGTGAATGCTTCTTCGACTGGGACGGCACGAGCCCGGATCAGTGGAACGCGATCGCTCGCTTTAACTGGTAGCGGGAGTCTCGCGGTGTCGTTCGCCCCAAGTGTCATGCTGAGCCTGTCGAAGCATGACGTGAGGTAATGTCACATTTCGACAAGCTCACATTTCGACAGGCTCACATTTCGACAAGCTCAATGTGACACCGGGACTGTTGCGTGACACACGGACTGTCGCGAGACACCCGACTATCGCCCGAAGCGACATCATCTAAAATTGCGGGAGCGCATGCCTGCCAAGAGTTTCTCCGTGTCGAAGCTCCAGAAACGCTTGGCGAGCACGTCGATGCAGCCTTGCTCTTTCTGAAGGGTTCCCTCGATGATGAGCGCCATCGATTGACGGACGACGCGCCGATTCCGTTCGAAGATGTCGGGCCGCACGATAACGTTGACGAGTCCGGTTTCATCCTCGAGCGTGAGAAAGACGAAGCCCTTCGCCGTTCCGGGGCGCTGGCGCGTAATCACCATGCCGCCGACTTTACAGACGAGATTTTTCGGCATGTCGACGAGACGCGCCGCCGGGATCACGCCATGCGATTCGAGATACTCCCGAAAATGTTCGATTGGCTGGCGCTTCGCAGAGACGCCGGTTGCCCAGAGATCGAAGCGCGTCTCTTGACGCTCCGTGAGTGCTGCGAATCGGGCTGCCGGTTCATCGACCTCCATGATTTTGCCGAGCTCGCCGCGCGCTTCACGCTCGTCTAAACCGCGCAACGCCCACATCGCTTCGCGACGCGAACCGAACCAGGGCGAAAACGCCCCCGCCACGGCGCAATTTTCCAGCGCTTCGCGTCCCAATTGGGTTCGCTTCGCGAAGTCAGCGATACCGTCGAATGGACCTTGCGCGATGGCGGCTTGCAATTGAGCGCGTTGCGCCTCTCCTAATTCACGAATCAAGTGAAATCCGAGCCGGAGCGCGCCTTCACGATCGACATAACTCCAAAACTCGCTCGCATTGACCTCGACCGGCTTGACGACCACAGCATGACGCTTTGCATCGTTGATGAGCACTTCGGTTGAGTAAAAGCCCATCGGCTGCACGTTGAGGATTGCCGCGCCGAAGATCGCCGGAAAGTGGCACTTTACATACGCCGACGCATAGGCGAGCAGCGCAAAGCTGGCGGCGTGTGATTCAGGAAACCCGTAATCAGCAAAGCCCTCGAGCATGTGAAAGAGCCGCTCCGCTGCTTCACGGTCGATTCCGTTTTGCACCATGCCGTTGATCAGATGCGGATAGATCTCGGCCATTCGCTGATGCGAACGTTTGTGACCCATCGCCCGGCGCAGTTGATCGGCTTGGCCCGGCGTGAAGCCTCCGGCTTCAATCGCCATGCGCATGCCTTGTTCTTGAAAGAGCGGCACGCCGAGCGTCCGTTCGAGGATCGGCTTCAACTTCGGATGCGGATAGGTGACCGGCTCCAAACCGTTGCGCCGGCGTAAGAACGGATGGATCATATCGCCTTGGATCGGACCCGGCCGAATAATCGCAACTTGCATCACGATCTCATAGAAGCATTTCGGCCGCATTCGCGGCAGCATCGACTGCTGCGCGCGCGACTCGATTTGGAAGACGCCGATTGTATCGGCACGGCCGATCATTTCGTATGTGGGCTCATCGTCTGCCGGAATCGTATGAAGCGCTAGTTGTGGCGCTTTGATGAGTTCAGCGTGACGCTTAGCGCAGCGCTCGTGGAGCGAGAACGCTTCCCGCAAGAGCGAGAGCATGCCGAGGCCCAGCAAATCGATCTTAATCAATCCGAGATCTTGCAGATCGTCTTTATCCCACTGCACGATCGTCCGGTCGCGCATCGTAGCCCACTCGACCGGCGCAACGCAAACCAGCGGGTCGCGCGTAATGACCATGCCGCCCGAGTGGATCCCCATGTGCCGCGGAAAGCCATCGATGCGGCGACAGAATGCGAAGAGCCGCTCGCCCAAGACGGAAGCCGCGCGCTTGTGCGGCTGAATCTCTGGTTCAGGTTCTTCTAGACGCGAGGCGCGCTGGTTCGTGCTGGCGTCCAAATCGCGGCGCCGCACAACGGACTCAGGCAACGGCTTCGGGGCGACGAGGTCGTCGAGCGATTCGATCGCATCGAATTCCGCTGCCAGTCGATCGACTTGCGCGAGCGAGAGCCCAAGCGCCTTACCGACGTCGCGAATCGCTGAACGCGTCCGGTAGGTGATCACTTCCGCCGTCATTGCAGCATGTTGGCGACCATAGCGATCGTAGACGTATTGAATCACTTTCTCACGATCTTGATGCGCGAAATCGATGTCGATATCGGGGATTTCGTTGCGCTCTTCCGAGAGAAAACGCTCGAAGAGTAAGTTGCCGCCGATCGGATCGACCGCCGTAATTCCGAGCGCATAACAGACCGCGGAATTTGCGGCGGAGCCGCGCCCTTGACAGAGCACGCCAAGCTCGTTGGCAGCGCGCACAATATCCCAAACGATCAAGAAGTAGCCGGCTAAGTCCATCCGCGCGATAATGCCGAGCTCGTACTCAAGTTGACGCTCCACCTTGCTCTCAAGTGGACAGCCATAGCGCCCAGCCGCGCCTTCATAGACGAGTTTGCGCAGATACGTCTGCCGGCTGCGCTCTTCCGGCGGAATCGGAAAATGTGGAAATTGTCCGAGGAGGCGATCCAAACGAAATTGGCAACGCTCGGCGATTTCGAGCGTATTATAGATCGCCTTTGGATAGGGGCGAAAGAGCCGCTGCATGAACGCCGGCGCTTTCAAAAAGAATTCGGAGTTCGGCCGCAACAGGAGCTGCTCTCGCGCTTGCTCCAGCGTCAACGTGTGTTTGACGCAGACGAGAACGTCGGCAAGACGAGCATCTTCCTTATATGCGTAAACGACGCCGTTCGTCGCGACATACGGCAGCTCGAGCGCCCTCGCGAGCTCGATCTGCATTTGGATCAGCGCCGAATCTTCGGGTCGCAAATGATGCTGAAGTTCGAGAAAAAAGCGGTCGCCGAAGAGATCTTTGAGTGCTCTCGCGGTAGCGTTCGCGTTCGCAAGATCATCGTTTAGGAGCGCGCGCTCGACTAGACCATGGCGGCTCGCAGAGAGCGCGATCAAGCCTTTTGTGCGGCCGTCGAGATCGGAGAGGCGCAATCGCGCATCCGCTTTGCTTCCGCGCAGCTGCGAAGCCGAAACCAGCGCCGCAAGGTTCGCGTAGCCGGCTTCATCTTCGGCTAAGAAGACGAGCCGTGGACGGCGATGCGATTCTTGGCTCTCAGATTCGAATGTTATCTCCGCGCCGCAAATTGCCGGAAATTGCAGCATCTTCGCGTGCTTCGAAAAGCGAACGAGACCATAGAAGCCGTCTCGATCCGTCAATGCAAGCGCCGCTAAGCCGATCTCCGCGGCCCGCTGCACTAATTCTTCGGGATGCGAGCCGCCTTCTAAAAATGTAAAATTCGACCAGCAATGAAGTTCGGCGTAATTTTTCATCGGTTACCAGGAGCAATGCGATGGCGTTTTTGGGCTTCGATCATATCGACACGCGCGTCAAGTCCGTCAAAAGCGTCGAGCCCTTTTACGATCGCTTGATGCCGGCGCTCGGCATGACGGAGAAAACGTATTCGTATATTGATTCTGAAGGAAATTGGGTCGAAGCGGATGCGACGCGCTATAACATTATCGACTACTGTGAGCCGCATCAAGCCGGTCGAGTCTCGTGCTTCATCAACTTCGTTGAAGATCCGCAGATGCAGCCGGTCGGCACGCGGATCGCTTTTCGTATTGCGCCAGATCAGCTCGACGAGTGGTTGAAGCGGCTTCAGGAAATGGGCGCGCGCAACATCGAGCTCTCCGAAGATCCGGACGAATATCCCGCGATCTTCTTCGAAGACGCGGCCGGTACAAAACTCGAGGTGGTTGGGCGCAAGCCGCGCCGCTAAGCGCGCGCGAGCCATCTCTTCAGCAGCCTCAAATCGAGCCGCTTATTGAACTGCGAACAATCGGGCGCGCAGATGTGCACTCCCTGCAAGCGTTCCTTCGTCTCGACTCGCGCCTGAGCAAAATACTGCTCGATCAGCGGATGCGCGTAGAAAATTTCATTGCGCAGCCGCAAACTTCTAAAACGCCGATGCACGATGCGCTCCGCAAACGGCTCTCCGACGAAACACGTCACGAGGCGCAACTGCTCCCCGTATTGTGGAATCAGCTCATGCAAGCGGCGGGTCGGGTGCAATGAAAACCCGATCTTGAATGCGTGCGCGTTCACCCGCATCAAATAAATAAAGCCGTAATTGAAACCGCCGAGCTCTTCGAGCGGCGAGAGCAAGTGGCTCGTTCGCGTCAGCTCGCCGCTTTGAAGCCAATCCCATGCGATGCGCTGAAAGCGCTCGCAAGCAGCCTCAATCATAGGCGCCGCGCAGATACCAATGCGCGCCTTGGCGGAAAATCCGATACAGCGAACCATCTTCGAGCAGCACGTCGTATTCATCGCGCGCGATACGCCGGTCGAACCACGCTTCGTCGATTCGCCATGGCCCCGCAAAGCGCAGCACCGTTTGGGGCGGCGAACCGACAAACGACGGAGCATCCTCGAGTGTCACGACGTCGATTTCACGAACCTTCAAGAGCCGCAACTGTGGTGGCGCGAGAATGTGAGCGTTCGGCTCATCAACGGAGTGCGGCTCGTTTGAGCGAGCGGGGATCCGTCCAAAGCGTTCATAGGTAAATTTCGATTCCAAGCGGTTTGCCGGTACGAGCGAGGCACGCGTTGCCGTCGTGCCTAGCGCCGATTCGAGACGCGCGAGCGCGAGTTCAACTGCACGTGGATCCGGATCGCTCCCCGAAAAAAGCGTCGCAGGCGTTCCGCCGCTTTCTAACTCCGTCGCTTGCAGCCGTAGGCCGGTAATCGGCGAGTCAAAACGAAGCCCTTCGACATTCGCGCGCAGCAGATCGAAGAGCATCGTGCGTTCCGCGGTTGGTTGCGCGATTCGAACGACGACTTCAGGGCGATCTCCATTTTCGCATTCGAGCTGGAGCTGCAACAGCGCGGCCCGCTTTCCTAAGCGGTTGAGATCCTCATGCAGGCGCTCGACCAGCATTCGTAACGCGAAGTAAACCTGCTCTTCATATTCAACGCTGCCTTCTCCATACAGCGCGGCCGTAATTTGCAATTGGTGTGCGCGTGGCAGAAACGGCGTGCGATCGATGCCTTGCGCATTCTGGTGCCACCGGGATGCGCGAGTGCCGAACCGGCGCACGAATGGTCCATGAGGAAGCGCCGCAAGCTGCTCCAACGTGGTGATGCCGAGCAATTCTAAGCGCGCGATGACTTCGGGCTCGACATCGAGCGTTCCAACTTTGAGCGGCGCAACGAGCCGGCACTCCTCTCCATTGCCGCAAAGGGTGCCGTCGCGCACGATCGCGGCGGCGCGCGCTGCAAATTTATTCTCCGCTATCCCGGCTCGAAACGGCAATGCGACATGCGCGATTGCGTTTTTCGCCTGGGCGATCCACTCTTGCGGCGAGCCGGCAATGCCACGCATATCGAGATACGCGGTGCCTTCCACGTTGGAATCGATCAGCGGAGAGACGCGATCGAGCGCATCGAGGATGTCATCCCAGAGTTGCGCGCAGCGTGTTTGATCGTACAGGAGCAGCGTAGCATCCGGCGCCGCAGCTTGCCCTTGAACGAGCGTCATCCCAATGCGCACGCCGCAGCGTCGCGCTTCCGGCGTCGCCTCGATCACATGCCCCCGCTCAAGCTGATTTGCCAAAATCACCGCCGGATTGCAGACGCCGGCTCGTTCGCGAAGCGCAACTTCCAAACGATATGCCGGAACGTGCATGCACAACAAGCTCATGCCGCACCGACCGAGATATCGGCAGCGCGTCCCGGCGCGGCATGCTTATTTTTAAGGACGTCGGCATGGATGTCGTAGCCGCCAAGCTGCGCGAATGGCCCGAAGCGGTCGGTCCAATGGACGTTAGCGATGCGAAATCGGATCCGCGCGCTGGAAAAATACCCAAGTTCAGGATTACCTTCTTCACCTAGCGTCAGCAACAGCGCACCCGCATGATGCGTTAAGCTCGCCAACCGCCCCCAGAGTTTTCCTTTCACGGAAACGATCGGCATCAACGTGATTCCGAACGCTCGGGAACGCAGCAAAATGTCCGCAGCGCGCACGATGCCGATCGGATCGCTGACCGGCATCACGAGCAGTCGCTCGAGCAAGACGCCGGCAGCGACTAACGCCGGCGGATAGAGCGAACCGTCGTCGATTGCCGCTGCCAAACCGCGATGCGTTTGCGCGGCGAGTAAACGCGCCGCGACAGCGGTCCGTCCGGAGCTTTCCTCACCTTCGAAAGCCGCGATCGTTCCACGCACCAAACCGCCGCCGAGCGCAGCGTCGAGCGCTGTGAAGCCGGTCCGAATCAGCGTGGAATCGGCCGCCGTGAAGCGCGCGGAGAGGGTCGCTTGATGTCGCGCGTCGAGGTCGGCCTTCAACTCGGCGAAGGCCCTTCGGCGCTGCTCCGGGCGGGGCTCAGGATCGGGACTTAGAGCAACCGCGGCAGCCATGGGACACCATGCTAATCGAACATATGTTCGATGTCAATAGGGACTTTCCGTGCTTACTTTGTATTACAAAGTATCGAAATGCTCATGCTGTTGCGGCGTCCCAGTGCCTTTATTCCGCCCGTTATTTCCGCATTTCTGATTGTGCTGATCGTGGTTCACGTTATTTCTTTTGGACTAGTGCGTAGTCCAGATGAAGGCACTGAAGCGCATCTCTTTCAGCTCTTGATGCCGCTCCAAGCGGCGATCATTGCATTTTTCGCGATCATCTGGCTCCCGCAAAAACGCAGTGCGGCTTTAAAAGTGCTCGCGCTGCAAATCGGGGCCGCGCTTAGCGTTCTTGCTCTGGTCTTCTTCTTGCGTTTGTAGCGCCTCAGGGTAACCTCAACAGCGCCGAGAAAGCGCGCGGATGCCTTACCAGATCGGCATTGACGTCGGTGGAACGTTTACGGACCTCGTTGCCGTCGACGAAAACGGAGCCGTTGCGACGCTCAAAGTGTCCTCGACCCCGGCCGAGCCCGCGAAGGCCGTCCTGAATGCGCTGCGTCTATTCCAGACCGAGCACGCGAACGCGGAAATTGCACTGCTCTGCCACTCGACGACGATTGCCACTAATGCATTGTTGGGACAGGTCGGCTTGGAGCTGCCTCGCGTTGCTTTGATCACCACGGCTGGATTCAGAGATCTGATCGAGATCGGCCGTCAGAACCGCAGCGAGCTCTACAACCTCTTCGTCGAACGGCCGAGGCCGCTCGTGAAACGCGAGGATCGCCTCAGCGTTCGCGAACGCGTCGATTATCGCGGCGATGTCGTGACGGCACTCAATGATGGCGACGTTCGCGCGGCGATCGAACACGTACGGCGACGCCGGCATCCGCACGGTCGCCGTCGGGCTCTTAAACTCGTATGCCAATCCCGCCCACGAACAGCGTGTCGCCGCGATGGTCGCGGATGCTCTTCCCGAGGCGGCAGTCACGCAATCGGCGCAAATCAATCCCGAATATCGTGAATACGAGCGCTTTTCGACTGCTGTCGTAAATGCCGCATTGTCTCCGATCGTCGGCCACTACGTTGACACGTTGCGTCGAGGCGTCGGTGCGCTCGGCATTCGCGCACCGCTCTACGTTATGCAATCGCAGGGCGGGATGCGAGACGCGCAAGATGTTGCCGGCGCACCGGCGACGCTGATCGAGAGCGGCCCCGCCAGTGGCGTGATCGCGGCCGCGGCGCTCGCAAAGCGATTCGGCATCGCGCGCGTTCTCTCGTTTGATATGGGCGGCACAACTGCCAAAGCGGGCACGATCCTCGACGGTCGCGTCCAAGTAGCGCACGAATTCGAAGCCGCCGGCACCGTCCACGGGGGCCGCCCGGCAAAGGGAAGCGGTTATCCGGTCAGGTTCCCGATCATCGACCTTGCTGAGGCGAGCGCCGGCGGCGGCACAATTGCCTCAACCGATGAAGCGCATGGATTGCAGGTTGGCCCGCAATCCGCCGGCGCTGATCCAGGACCGGCATGTTACGGGAAAGCAGATTTTGCGACCGTTACCGATGCGAATATTGTCTTAGGACGTCTGCGAAGCGATGCGTTGCTCGGGGGAACGTTTCCAATTGATGCGCAGCGATCGCACGCGGCGCTCGCTTCGATCGCATCGCGAGCCGGCATGTCAACGATAGAAGCGGCCGACGGCGTCGTCCGGTTGATCGATAACGAGATGGCGAAAATTCTGCGCATCGTGACGGTCGAGCGCGGGCTTGATCCGCGTGAATTCACGCTTTTTGCCTTCGGCGGTAACGGGCCGCTGCACGCCTGCGCCGTCGCCGAAGCGCTCGGGATCCAATCAGTCGTTGTGCCCGCGTCGCCCGGGGTCTTTTCGGCCTTTGGACTGATCGTCGCGCCGCTGCAAAGCAGCGCCGCATCGCCCATACTGCGCACGCAGATGACCGACGAAGATCTGCGAACGACCTTTGCGGCATTGCAAGAGCGGGCTCTGAATCAGCTACGCCCGCAACTGGAGCGCGACCGCATCGCTTTCGACGATGTGACGTTCACGCAGGCTCTCGATATGCGCTACCAAGGACAAAGTTACGAACTGAATGTGCTTTCGAAGGAAACGGTGGCCGACAGCGTTGCGGCATTCCACCAAGCGCACGCGACAGCATACGGGTACAGCGTTGCCGACGAACCGGTTGAAATCGTCAACGCTCGCGTCTCGGCAACGGCGCCGCGGAAAACCCTGCCCTATCGCTTTGAGCAACATGCAGTGACGGGGGCGGCTCGTCGCGCGCTCTGGATCGATGGAGCGTGGCGAGAAGTTCCGGTCGTTGAACGAGGGGCTCTTGCACGGGGAATCAAGGGTCCGGCAATCGTGGATGAGTACGATGGCACAACGTTGATACCGCAGCGGTGGAGCGCAACTCTCAACGAAGACGCCATCTTCTTGCGAGGCGAAAGATGAGTGCGCCGCCCGACGTTGTCGCTTGGGCGAATATGCTCGTTGGTCGCCGGCTCAGCGACGTTCGCAAAATTCAGCGCAAAGCGCGCAAGCAGTGGCGAAACGGTGCGCACGTCCATAAATTGCGAACGCACGCACGACGTCTTCGCGCGGCCGTTGAAGACCTTCACGGCTGCATTCGAAACGCGCAGCGGCTGATTGACAATAGCAAAGAGCTTGGCCAGAAGACCGGCAAAGTGCGCGATGCGGACGTCTTAATCCGTAAGCTCGAGCGGTACCGCATCTTGGCATTGCCCGCCGAACGCGCGGAAATTGATACCGTTTGCAAACCGCTTCGCAAGCAGCGCAAAGCAGCGCGCAAACCGGCAAAGGCGGCCGTCCGCGACGTGCGCTTCAGAATGCCCAAATGAAAGGCCGCGAAATTCCGCTTGATGATGTACGCACCCCCAAGGAGGCAATGCGGCGAATCGTCAGCGTTCGATTCGCCGAGGTGCTCGCACAAGCCGCAGCGCTAGAGGATGCTAAACCGGAGCCGCTTCACGACCTTCGCATCGCCTGCAAGCGCTTGCGCTACACGCTCGAGCTCTTCGGCAACGCGCTGCGCGAATGCAATCCTGCCGAACGCGCACTCGTCGGATTACAGCAGCTGCTCGGCGACGCCCACGATTGCGACATCCTGCTGCAGAGCGCGCAACGTTGCAATGCGGTTCATCTCGGAAGACGCGTCCAGCGGGACCGCGAGCGATGCGTGCGGCGAGCACAGCGTCTTTGGGCGCGCAGCATCGATCGCCACGGCGCGTTCGCAAGTCTGCTCGCGCTTACCGGCATCGGAGATGACGAGCGCTAGCATGGACCCGATCGTACCGGAACTGATTCGCAGCGCACTCTTGTACGCAAGCGAAGAGATGGGAATCGCGGTGCGCAATAGCGCCTATTCGCCGAACATCAAAGAACGGCTTGACCACTCTTGCGCGCTGTTCGATGCGCGAGGCCGTTTGATCGCGCAAGCGGAGCATATTCCGGTCCATTTAGGATCTCTACCGTGGGGTCTTAAATGCACGTTGGAAGCGATTCAGCGTCAGTATTCGCTGCGGCCCGGTCAGATGTGGATGGTAAACGACCCGTACATCTCCGGCACGCATTTAAACGATGTTACGGTCATTCGACCGATCTTTGCATCCGATCGGCTCGTCGGGTTTGCGGCGAATAAGGCTCACCATACGGACGTCGGCGGCTCGGTGCCGGGCTCGATCTCGGCGACCGCCGCGGATCTCTTCGCGGAAGGTCTCGTCGTACCGCCGACGCTGCTGGTCGAAAACGACACGATTCTAGCAGCTGCCGTCGATTGGCTCGCAGCGAACTCCCGAACGCCTGGAGCGCGTGCCGGAGATCTGCGCGCGCAGGTAGCTGGAAATTTCACGGGCGAACGGCGCCTGCTGGAGTTGATCGAGCGTTACGGCCTCACGACGTTCGAAGAGGCAACCGAACGCATCCTCGACGCGAGCGAGCAACGAATGCGCGCCAATCTGAGAGAGCTGGGCAATGGGACGTTTACGTGCAGCGACCACTTAGAAGATGCAGCCGGAAAACCGACGCTCGTCTTGCGCGTATCAATTCTGCTCCAAGATGGTACGGTGCATTTCGATTACACCGGAACCTCGCCCCAAGTGAACATTCCCTTGAACGCGGTCTACGGGGTGACGCTTTCAGGCATTCACTACGCACTGCGCGCGGTAACCGATTGGACGATCCCAATGAACGACGGTTGTTTTCGCGCCGTTACCGTTCACGTGCCGGACGGAACGCTGCTCAATCCTCGGCGGCCGGCTCCGGTCGGCGGCGGCAATGTGGAAACCAGCATGCGGAACGCCGACTTACTGCTGCAAGCACTAGCGAAGGCGGCGCCGGAACGGGTCCCGGCGTGCAGCGGCGGCACGATGAGCAACGTGATGATCGGCGGCGAAACGGACGACGGGCGAAAGCTGGGCCTTCTACGAGACAAACGGTTGCGGCATGGGCGCGCGGCCGACGAGCGATGGCCCGAGCGGCATCCACTCTCACATGACCAACACACTCAATACGCCGATTGAAGCCATCGAGCGATCTTATCCGCTTCGCGTTACGCGCTACGAGCTTGCCGATCGCACGGGCGGCAACGGCCGTCACCGAGGAGGCGATGGACTGATCCGATGTTTGCAATTGACCGGCGGAACGGCGCGCTGCTCGTTGCTGGCCGACCGTCACCGAACGCGGCCGCCGGGCGCTTCCGGTGGAGAGGCGGGCTGTTGCGGAAACCATCATCTCGTGCGCGATGGCGCGCGCTCGCTGCTGCCGGCCAAAACAACCATTGCATTACTTGCCGGCGATACGATCGCGATTCAGACTCCCGGTGGTGGCGGATACGGGGCGCGCCCGGCGAACTGACCGCCACAGCAATCCGTTTCCATAGGAGTATCGATGCAGCGTTCCGCGGGGCTATTCATCACCTCACTGCTTTGTGCGCTCGCCTTTGCCGGGTGCGGCAGCGGCAACCCGAATCTCTTTGGGCCTTCACCTTCGCCAACGCCTGTTGCGCCGAATGTGTCGCTTGAGATCCAGCTTCCGACGGCAAACGGTGGACCGACTGCAATCACGCGCGGACCTGATTCGAACATTTGGGTAACGGAGCAGATCGCAAGCAAGATCGCCAAGATTGCGGGCGTGAGTGCCGTCACCGAATATGCAACGATCACGCCCAAAGCCGGCCCTTCATCGATTGTAACCGGTCCTGACGGCGGCCTTTGGATAACGTATTCGACTGCCGACCGGCTGGGACGCATTACGCCCGCGTCGGGCGGATTCACGGAATATCCGCTTAGCCCGGGAACGCATCCGCAAGAAATCATCGCTGCCGGGACGCCGATGGGGAGTAACTTATTTTTCACGGAATTCGGCGCGAACCGCATCGGTGTCATGACGACCGCCGGCATCTTGTTAAGCGAATTTACGGTTCCGCAACCCAACGCGGGCCCATACTCGCTGTTCCAAGGGCCTGATACGGCAATCTGGTTCACCGAATTCAATCGATCCGCGATCGGGCGAATGCTCACGGGCGGCTCATTCACGAACGAATATCCAACGATCACGCCAAATGCGCAGCCGCAGACGATCGTTCAGGGACCGGACGGCGCCTTGTGGTTCTGTGAACCCGCCGCGCACAAACTTGGACGCATCACCCTCGCCGGGCAGATGAGCGAATTGTCGATCGCACCGGCCGCTTCAATTCGCGGATTGGTCGTCGGCATCGACAACAAATTGTATTTTGGCGATCCCGCCGGCAATAAGATCGCGCAGTACGATACGACCAAGGGAACGGTCGTCGAGTTTGCGATTCCGA
Source organism: Vulcanimicrobiota bacterium (assembly GCA_963723515.1). Classification (GTDB taxonomy): domain Bacteria; phylum Vulcanimicrobiota; class Vulcanimicrobiia; order Vulcanimicrobiales; family Vulcanimicrobiaceae; genus JAFARW01. The sequence goes on along the minus strand of CAVRQT010000003.1, from coordinate 530,778 downwards.
CTGCGAATGCAATGCCGTTCGGCTTAACGCTCGGTGTGGACGGAAAGGTCTACTTCACTGAAAATGTCCCGGGCAAAGTGGGGCAGCTAACTTACTTCTAAGCTTCGCGCGAAGTCTTCGATCTCTGGAGCCGCCAGCTCGGCGATAACCGTAATGTGTGCGGCTGCACCGGTAATCGCGTAATAGCGCGTGCCGACGCGAACGATTTGCAGCACGGCATGCTGATTTAAGATCGCGGTCTCGACAACGGAAATCAGGCGCTTTTGCGAAGGCAAACCAAAGCGTCCGGCTTTCCATGCTCGCGCGATTATATAGAAGGCGGCCAGCGCTAACCCGACGGTTGCAAGTCCGATCGCGTACGAACCAGCGATATGCATGCTTTATTGCACTGCGCGGCGATGCAGGTTGCTTTCCTCCAGTTCGCTTTCTTCCGCGCGCTCTTGCGCATCCACGTGCGCCTTCCAACGTCGCTCCCTGAGCCGCTCCAATGCGAATTTTTGAATCGCCGCCGAGCGCAGCGCGCCTTGCGCCGAGGTAAGGGACGCCTCGCACTTTTCGATCAGGCGCATCTGTTCGCGAATTGCATCGTCCAGATACTGTGCGTGCAAAGCGCGCAAGCGTAAATCAGATCCGCTGTTGCAGAGATTCAGTTTTTCAGTGAGGCGTCTCAAGTGCGATTGCGCCGCGGCGCACGCCTTTGCGCAAGACGCAACTTCGCCTCGTAATCGCGCCTCGATTCCTGTCTTGTGATCCAGCAGCGCCTGCAACGGGAAGCGAAAGCTGTTCACATGAGCTGGGAGCGTTCGGGACCGACCGAGATGTGCTCCAGCGGCACGCCGAGCGCATCGCGAAGCGCTTCGAGATAACGCTTTGCGGTTGAGGGTAACGTCTTGAAGTTTCGCACGCCGCTGATGTCGTCGCTCCAACCGTCGAAATATTCGATTACCGGCTGCAACGCCGGCGCGTCAGCCATCGCAAAGTCGACTTTGGCACCCGAAAGCCGGTACTCGGTAACGATGCCGATTCGCTCGAATCCAGTGAGAACATCGAGTTTAGTAATCACCGCGCTCGTCAGTCCATTGATGCGCGCCGCGTAACGCGCGGCGACCGCATCGAACCAGCCGCACCGCCGTGCACGGCCGGTCACCGTCCCAAACTCGCGACCGTTACCGCGCAGCCGTTCGCCGTCCGCATCGTGCAATTCGGAGGGAAGTGGTCCGCCGCCGACTCGGGTCGCGTATGCTTTGGCAACGCCGATCACTTTTCCGATTGCTGATGGACCGATTCCAAGCCCGATGCAGGCGCCGCCGGCAATCGTATGCGAGCTCGTAACATAGGGATACGTGCCATAACCAACATCCAGGAGAGTGCCCTGCGCGCCTTCGATCAGGATGCGCTTTCCGGTTTCAAGTGCAGCGTGGATGTAGGCAACGCCGTCGACGACGTGCGGCAAGATGCGTTGCGCATAGGCTCGCGTCTGTGCGAGCAAACTTTCCCTTGGCCCCAGCATCCGCGCGAGCCGCGTCGTATCGCGCAGATCGGCGAAGCGAATTCCCGCGCGCGCGGCTTTATCGGCGTACGCCGGACCGATTCCGCGTCCGGTCGTGCCGATCGCGCGATCCCCGAGCGCCGCCTCTGTTTGCGCATCGCGTTCGGCATGATAAGGAAAGACAATGTGGGCGCGATCGGAGATCTTGATGCGCGAAAGATTAACGCCGATGCTCTCGAGCGCATCGAGTTCTTCGATAAGGCCCGAAAGACTGACGACCGTTCCGCCGCCGACAAAGAGCTCGACGTTCTTGTGCAGCACGCCCGATGGAACAATGCGGAGCGCGAGCGCCGTATCGCCCGCGACAATCGAATGGCCCGCATTATCGCCGCCGCCGAAGCGCGCGACGATATCGTACCCTTTTGCGTAGTAGTCGACGATGCGACCTTTGCCCTCATCGCCAAACTGGACACCCACAACGACATCCGCTTTGCTTCTGTCGTTGCGGGAACCCGACAAATTATCAGGCACTGCGGCTACGCCTCCGCGCCCCCTACGGGCAAAGCCCGCAGGGCACCCCAGATAACGTCCGCTTTGCTGTGTGCCACTAAGACTGCATTCTAAGACGGCGGACGGCCGCTTTGATCGTTACAACCTTATGGGTGCGCGTCGCCCATGGGAATGGGAGCGGTTCGCCCATACGTCGTCAAGACGAACTCGCTGAAAAGCGCATTCGGCCATCCGAAATCGGGACGCGTGTATTTCGTCGGATCGTTCGGATCGAACGACTCATGCAACAAGTGATCTCCCGGATCGCTCGCGATCAGCTCGTCGACGATGTCGAGCCGCTCCGTGCTGCTATCCGACGTCAACCCTTGCATCACGATTGCCAGCGGCCAAACCCAATGGTCCGCCGTGTGCTGGCTACCGATGCCGCGCGCAACCGAACCGGTGTAAAACGTCGGATTGTCGGCTGAGAGCAAGAAGTGTCTGGTCGCGCGATAGTACTTGTCGCTGCTGCTCAGATACCCGATGTACGGCGCTGAAAGCAGACTCGGGACATTGGCGTCATCGGCAAAGACCGCGTTCCCTAAGCCGTCGACTTCATAGGCGTAGATGTAACCATACTTCTGGTTGTAGAGCAGGCCGTATTTTTGAATGCCGTTGCGAACCTGATCGCTCATCGCGCGCGCGGCTTGCGCTCTGCCGCTGTCATGGTAAACTTGCCGTTCGATCTGCGCCATGTCGCCGAGCGCAACGACCGCCATCATGTTCGATGGAATCAGGTAGTTGTAGTAACAGGCGTCGTCAGACGGTCGAAATCCGCTCCAGATCATCCCGGTGTAAGCCACAGGGCGGCCCTTCGATTGGAACATCTCCGGATTCGTGTATGTCGAATCGCGCGGATGATCCGACTCGCGCTTCATTGTGTCCAAGACGTTGTCGAAAGCGAGTTGCTCGTCGGCAGTGAAGATCGCACGGTCGCCGGTCGCGTGCCAATAGCTCCACGCGAGAATAACCGTATAGGCTAACGAATCGAGCTCGAACTTCCGCTCCCAGACGCGATAATCAAACGTAAATGCGTTTGCGTAGGGATCGATCTCCAGGTACTTCGTCTCACGCGCGATGATCGCGCGCAGCAGTTGGCGCACCTCCGGATCGCTCTTGGCAAAATACAGGTATGGCCTCACCTGAGCGCTCGCGTCGCGCAGCCACTCCGCCGGGATGTCACCGGTTTTCACATAGGCGGTTCCGTCGGGCGCCATTTCTGCTTGACGACTGGTGTTCAGCAGCGCGGAGCGATAGAGCGCCTGCAGCCGTGCATTGGAATTGTGGTACGAGGAAGCGGCTTGCACGATCGAGCGCAGTTCAAGCGCTTGCGCAGGAACCGCCGGCACCAAGAAGCCGAGCGCAGCAACGCCCGCGACAATGCGCAAAAGCATGCCGCTATGCTGCGGGATCGTAGGCATAGAGCGCCGGCAATTCTCGATAACGGCCCTGATAGTCGAGCCCGTAGCCGACCAAAAACGTATCCGCGATCTCAAAGCCACGGTAGCGAACGTCAACTTGCGCTAATCTCCGGTGGGGGCGGTCAAGCAGCGTGCATACCGCAATTGAGGCCGGTGCCCTGCTCCCTAACGTATTCATAACGAATTGAACGGTCAATCCGGTATCGATAACGGGCTCGACCAGCAGAAGGTGCCGTCCCTCAACAGAAGCCGACGTATCCTTGTCAAGACGAATGCTTGCTTCAGCGCGGAAGCGCGAGACCGCAATAAAATCGATCTCCAAGGGAATGCCGGCCGCGCGCGTGAGATCGGCCATGAACGTCGCGCTCGAATTCAAACCGCCGATCAGCATCGGTACCTTCGCCTCGTAATCGGCGGCGATTTCGGCCCCGAGTTCACCGACCCGCTGCGCGATCGTTCCCGCGTCGAATATGACTCGATCGATCATCGCGCGGCGCGGCAAAGCACGGCGGCAATATCGCTTTTATTGAAGAACTTGATCTTGAAGTGCGGATACGATGCCCGGAACATCCGCAGCTTGCGGTTCTTACGCGTTTGGAAGCGGCGCGCGGCCGTTGTAACTTCTATGTAAAGATCGAATTCGGGGAGATAAAAATCGGGCGTGAACGCTTCGACGATGTTTCCATGTTGATCCCATGCAATGGGAAAACTCTGCGGCTCATATTGCCAGCGGACGTTGAAGAAGTCGAAGAAGTGGGCGAGGTCTGCTTCGCTGCGGTGAGCGAACCGGGCTACGCACTTTGCCACGGACCAACATCTACGATGCCGCTTCCATAAATTCCGCTTTTAGTGTCGCGCGAACTTGTAACCGAATCCGTGAACCGTTACGACGTGCGGCGCCAAAAAGACGGCCTCGTTTCAATGCGGCCAGCATTTGCAGCCCCTCATAGCAACAACTGTGACGCGAACGCCACTCGATCCGTAGGGGCGCTCTCGCTAATCAACTAACTCCTGAGCGTGCCGCCTCTGAGCTTCTCCTTCGCCGATATACGTTCGATAATTGGCGCTGCGGCACGGAAGAAGGATCGAATCAGAGAACGGCTCGCCGCGCGATATAAACGCCTCGTGCGCCGACCCCCGCTGGTAGTACCTCATCCAAACGAGGCTGAGTATAAGAAAATTCTCGACGGGGCGTCGCCTTTCGAGGTGAAGTGTTCAGCGATTGGGCAGTTTCGTGTCTACGTTAAGGAAAATGTGGACGTCTTATCAGAACGCGAGCACTTTGAGAAATCGCTAATCCCAAAGAACGATTATTTTTCGATCGTCGGATACTGCGCGGTCTGCCATAGTGATACGGCGTTTGCGGTTGACTTTCTTTACGCCAATACCACCTGCGACGGCGCGCGAGTACCGAACTGGCGAGAACGACTTATTTGTCGCTCGTGCAAGCTTCCTAACAGGCAACGCGCTATCATCGATTTTCTAGAGTCAATAGCAAATCTTGCGGAGGGGGCAACTTTGTATGTCACTGAGCATGCAAGTCCGTTTTTCCGAGCGTTGAAGCGGCGCTATCCTCAGGTGATCGGCAGCGAATTACTCCAGGATGGTACGCCGCTCGGCGCTTTGAATGCGCTGAGAATTCGCAACGAAGATCTGACGAGGCTCTCGTTTGTTGACGATTCCTTTGACGCTATCTGCGCCACCGATGTGCTCGAACATATTCCGAATTACGAGAAGGCGCTGTATGAGTGTTTCCGGTGCTTACGGCCTGGGGGAACACTCGTCGTAAGCGTGCCCTTTCTGCTCGATGCCGAGGAAACGCTGACGCGGGCTCGCGTGTGGCCGGACGCCGTCGAGCACGTCCTACCGCCTGAATACCACGGTGATCCACTGGACCCGCGTGGTGTGCTGTGCTACTACCATTTTGGCTGGGACCTGCTTGAGCGCATGAGGCAAATCGGCTTCAGCAGCTCTGCATTGCAGTTTTATTGGTCTTGGCGCCGTGGCTACCTAGGCGGCTCTCAGTTTCTAATACAGGCTGTCAAATCTTAACCTACCGCCACTCATCCTACCCTGTATGTTGGCCCGGGCGGTAAGGCAACCAGCGAAAGCGTAACGTTACCGATGCGGCAACCTGTCCGCTTTTAGTGTCGCGCGAACTTGTAACCGAATCCGTGAACCGTTACGACGTGCCGCGCCAACGACGGCCGCTCCTGAATTTTTTGGCGAACGCGCCGGACGTGCACGTCAACCGTCCGCTCATCTCCCTCGAAGTCGAATCCCCAAACCCGTTCCAGCAGCGTACGCCGAGACAGCGCGACGCCGGGGTTTGTCGCGAGCGTTAGCAACAGCGAGAATTCGCGCGGCTTGAGTCCGACGTCAACGCCGTCAACACGTGCTTCGCGTGCGGCAGCATCGATCTCCAGCCGCCCGAACGTTAAGCGCGGAAGCGGGGCATCGGCTTCAACGCCGGCTCGCCGCAAGATGGCCTTAAGCCGTGCGATCAACTCTCGATTCGAGTACGGCTTGCAAAGGTAATCATCGGCGCCGATCTCGAGGCCCACGACGCGATCGATCTCCTCCGTTCGCGCGCTCACCATGATAATCGGAACGGCATGCTTTTCGCGCCGTAACGTGCGTGTGATTTCAAGGCCTTCGATTCCGGGCAAGCCGACGTCGATCACGATGATGTCGGCCCACGTGCGGGCGGCTCGCAACGCCGTCATTCCATCCGCAACAGCCAAGGCATCAAACCCTTCGTTGCGCACATGTTGCGCGAGCAGGTCGCGCGCCGGCGGATCGTTTTCGGCAATCAAAACGCGCGCCGTCGGCATACGCGAGTAAGTGCCCCGGCCCGGTTTTCTTTAGCCCAGCTCCTGCTGCGCCGCGAGAACGCGTAACTTGCGATAGATTAATGATGCCGGAAAGCCACGCCGCTCCAATGCGCGCGCCGCCGAAGGATAGCTGGTCTGCGCTTTCATTTTGAAGATCTGTTCGATCGCAAGATCGATGCGCTCCGCTTCATCGCGCGTTGCTTCCTCAACAACTTCGGCGGCGATGGCTCGATCGATGCCGCGCTTGATCAGCTCGCCGCGCAATCGCGTGTTGCCGAGCGGCTTTCGCTTTTGTTCGACGAAAAGCGCCGCGAAGAGCCGGTCGTCCAAATAGCCGTTGCGTTTGCAATCGGCTACCGCTTCACGGATCTCTTCGGCGTTGTAACCCTTGCGCTCTAAGCGGGACCAAAGTTGCGCCTCGCTCAGCCGCCGATTGGCAAGAATCCGCAGCGCCGCAACGCGCGCTGACATTACTCCGCGGCGGCCGTCGCCGTCCCGTTGCGCGAGTGGCTGACAACCGTCTCGCGCAGACGCGCGCTGATCTCTTCAGCGAGATCCGTATGCTCTTCGAGGTATGCCTTCGCGTTCTCGCGGCCTTGGCCGATGCGGGTCTCGCCATAGGTGTACCAGGAGCCGCTCTTGCCGACGATGTCTCGCTCGAGCGCGACGTCGAGGATCGAGCCCATCTTTGAGATTCCATGGCCGTAGGTGATGTCGAACTCGGCTTGCCGAAACGGCGGTGCGACTTTGTTCTTGACGACTTTCACGCGCGTGCGGGAGCCGACGACTTCCTGACCGATTTTGATCTGTTCGAGCTTGCGAACGTCCAAACGAATGGAGGCGTAAAACTTCAGCGCGCGGCCGCCCGAAGTCGTCTCGGGGCTGCCAAACATCACGCCGACCTTCTCACGCAGCTGGTTGATGAAGATCATGACGGACTTCGAGCGCGAGATCGCCGAAGTCAACTTCCGCAGCGCCTGCGACATCAACCGCGCCTGCAAACCAACGTGCGCATCGCCCATGTCGCCCTCGAGCTCCGCCTTTGTCACGAGCGCCGCGACGGAATCCACTACGACAACATCAACCGCATTGCTTCGCACGAGCATCTCGGCAATATCAAGCGCCTGTTCGCCGGTATCGGGCTGAGAGACGAGCAGATTATCGAGATCGACGCCGAGCGCCGATGCATACGTGGGATCGAGCGCGTGCTCGACATCGATGAATGCGGCCGTGCCGCCCGTCTTCTGCGCTTCGGCAATCGCGTGTAAGGCGAGCGTCGTCTTTCCGCTCGACTCCGGACCGTAGATCTCGACAACTCTCCCGCGAGGAAATCCGCCGACCCCGAGCGCAAAGTCGAGCGCGATCGAACCGCTCGGCACGACCTCAAAGGCCATGCGCTCCTGAAAGTCTCCCATCTTCATGATCGCGCCCTTGCCGAATTGCCGCTCGATTTGAGCGAGAGCGTTGTTAAGGGCCATACTGCGGTCGTCTTGCGCCATCCTAAATCTCCGTTCTAGTCGCTATCGTTTCTTTAAGTACGTTCACGTTATCTCGCCCCAGTGCCAACTGTATGGCACTATGCAGTCGCCTTCTCAGCATCTTCGAAGAGTGCATCGATGAATTCGGCGGGATCGAACGGCCGCAGCGCCTCGATCGATTCTCCCAGGCCGACAAATTTGATTGGAATTTCCAGCGCGTCGACGACCGCCAGCAACACTCCACCTTTCGCCGTCGAATCCAACTTCGTCATAACGACCCCGGTGAGCGCCGTCGCGTCGTGAAAGAGGCGCGCTTGCGAAACGGCATTCTGCCCGGTGGTACCATCTAAGACGAGAAGGGTCTCCGCCGGCGGCTCTCCGAGCTCCCGTTCGATCACACGCCGCATCTTGCGCAACTCTTCCATGAGATTGCTCTTCGTCTGCAGCCGGCCCGCCGTATCGATGAAGATCACGTCGACGTCACGCGCCTTGCCCGCTGCAATGCCGTCGAAAACGACGGACGAAGGATCCGCGCCTTCACGGCCGCGCACGACGTCTGCATTGCTGCGCTCGCCCCAGATTGCGAGCTGTTCCGCTGCCGCGGCGCGAAACGTATCGGCGGCAACGAGCAACACTTTCTTACGCTGTGCGCTCAGCGAAGCAGCCAGCTTGCCGATCGTCGTTGTCTTCCCGCTTCCATTGACGCCCACGACCAAGATGACGCTCGGCTTACGCGACAGGTTCAATTCTGGATGCGGCAACGTAAGAAATCGCTGCACGTCCTTACGAAATCGCGCGATTGCCTGATCGCTGGTGCGCCACGCCTCTTGACGCGACACTGTGCGCAGACCGCTGATGATCTTCTCCGTGGTGGGGACGCCGAAATCGGCCTGAAGGAGCAGCTCCTCGAGCTCTTCCCAAAACGCCGCGTCGATCGGTTTGCGGGCGCGGCCCAGCGTCTGAACGGCCGCCATCGTCTCGCGCGACCGCCCGAAGACGGCCCGGACCTTCCCTAGAAGGCTCACGGAACGTTCCTATTCCAGCGCCGCAAATCGAACTCCTGTTCGATTGGCCGCCTCATCTAAGCGTATCGGATGCGTGGGTTTGCCGCGGCATACAGCAAGTCCACGATCGTATTGACAGTCACAAAAACGGCTCCAAAGAGCAAAATACAGCCGTTGACGAGCGGCATATCCCGGTTCGAGATCGCGTCAAAGGCGAGCCGCCCGACGCCGGGCCACGCAAAGATGTGCTCCGTAAGCACGGCGCCTCCGAGCAGCAGACCCGTTTGCAAACCGATGATCGTGATCACCGGCACGAGCGCGTTGCGCAATGCATGATGCGTAATGACGACCCATTCGCTCGCGCCCTTTGCACGTGCGGTTCTGATGTAGTCGCTGCGCAAGACGTCGAGCATCCCGCTGCGCGTGATCTTCGCGACGATCGCCAGCGGAATCGTGCCGAGCGTCACTGCCGGCAGAACGAGGTGCCAAAGCGCATCCAGCGCGGCGCGGAATTGCCCTTGCAAGAGCGCATCGAGAATCACCAGATGCGTGATCGGGCGCACGGAGTACATGAGCGATATTCGCCCGGAAATTGGAAAGAGATTGAGGCCGTAGTGGCTGGGCACGACGCTCAAGATGTAGACGAGCATCCACCCGAGCCAAAACACCGGAATTGAGACGCCAAGCAACGCCAGACTCGTCGTCGCCGTGTCGACGAGCGTGCGCGATCGCACCGCCGCGATGATGCCAAGCGGAACGCCGAAGATGATCGCGACGCACATCGCGCCGAGCGCGAGCTCAACGGTTGCCGGAAAGTAGGAAGCGAGTTTTTCGGAGACCGGTTGTTGATCCATGGTCGAACGACCGAGATCGCCGCGCGCAGCGTGCACGATGTAAAGCCCGAGCTGATCGTACCACGGGCGATCCAAACCAAGGGAGGCACGAAGCGCCGCAATTTCCTGCGCTGTTGCATGCTCGCCCAACCGAATCGTTACCGGATCCCCTGGAATCATTCGCAAGAAAAAGAAGCTGATGATCGTAATTGCGATCAGCACCGCGATCAGGCGCACGATCCGGTTGACGAAAAAACGCAGCAACGGTCGTTAGATCATCTTAGATCGCTTGCGCCGCGAAGCGCAGCGCTTGGCCAAGAAGATAAGCTCGCTGGCTAAAGTTCAGTTCGTCGTCCTCACGCTCCAAGAGCGCTCGCAGATACGGCGTGTTCGCGAGCTGTTTGAACAGAATGCCGAACCGGCGCGGCTTGCGTTCGAGAAAATGCATCAGCGCGACGCGGCGGCGCAAACGTGAGTAGAATTTTTCGTGCACCGCCTTGGCGTATTCTGCGGCCGCACGCATAGGAGCATTGCGAAAGCGTTTGCACGCCTCAGCACCGAGCCTTCCACTGAACGCCGCTTCGTAAATACCTTCGCCGTTTGAGGCGTCAACGAGCCCCGCGGCCGTTCCACCGACCATTGCTGCGCCGCGCGCAATCACGGGTCGCGGCAATCCACCGTATAGCAGATGCCCTTCTTCGCGAATCGTTTGCCTCACGCCGGGATACAGTCGCGCCGCAACGCGTTGCGCAAAGCGGTTGAGTTCAGCGCGCAGTCGCGCACCGTCGATCTTGCCCACGACACCCAATCCGACCGCGAGATGATCGCGCTTGGGGAACATCCAGCCGACGACTTGGCGGCCTTCCTGCGTACGGTAATAATGCAGTTCGAGCGTCTCATACGCATCGGGCGCAGCCGGCCTCTCGGGATATACGCGATGTTGAAAGCACGTCAGCATGCCGTTCGCCCAGCGCGCAAGCCGGAACGGGCTGTCTTGGTCAAAGTGCGCCGTCGCACCATTTGCAAAGAAGACGAAGCGGGCGCAGATCCGTTTGCGCGTGCCGGTTTGCCCGTCGGCGTATTCGACGATACACCGGTCGTTTTCGATTTCAATCGAGCGGAAGAGCGCCCGGCACCGAATCTCGGCGCCTGCTTTGCGCGCCAGATCGGCTATCGTTCCATCGAGCTCTTCACGTGTTGTTGTATGCGCGGGACCGACCTCGAACTGGTGGCACGCCCCTGCCTCATCGTACAACGCCAGACGCGCGGGATCGCAATGCACGATCGAACGCGGAACGTTGAATTGTTCGCAGAATCCCGGGCGCAAGCCGGCGGCGCAGACGCGCTTCACGCCGACGACTGCATCTTTTTCAAGAACGACGCATTGGAGACCATACGCCGCCGCATCGCGCGCAGCGATGCCGCCCGAAGGCCCGCACCCTACGACCAGCAGCTCCGTGGCTTCCATGCGTCGCTCTATTGCGCGCGGCCGCGCCGCGCGCCTGGCGTGTTAGCGCCTGCGGATTACGCTTTGTAGCCTTCTTCCTTCGCGATCTCGTCGATGTGCGAGTCGTGCGTGACGCGATGGTTCATCGTCGCAATGCGCGCCGGATCGGGACGTACGCGGTCGCGAATCCAGGCTGCGACGTCTTCGTCGTCGCGTGACGTCCGCACCGCTTCGAGAAACTCATCTTCCGTGATGCCGAGCGTTTCAAAAAGCTGCGCGTTGACCGAACATCCGCAATACACATAGTCGCCAAGCGTGCCTGCGATATAGGCACGCGCCTTATCGATCGCGCGCGGAAGGAGCATCATGCCGTCGAGTTGCTCGAACGGACTGCGTGGAGGATGTTTTCGCAGATCGGTAACTGTTGCTGTCGTCATGCTACTGTTGTACCCGTTTGCGAGCAGCGCGTTCGACGCAGATTATGAGCAAATCGAACAAGGACTCGCTCCCTTAAAAGAGCAACCTTGCCCCGTCTTTTCAGCACGTAACGAAGGGAGTTCATGACAGCGACCGGCATCGCAACCCAGTACGCTCTTTACGCCGGCCTAGGCGCCGGCGTTTTAGCAATTCTTTACGGCATCTACTTAATCGGTTGGGTCTTACGGCGCCCAGCGGGCAACGAACGCATGCGCGAGATCGCGGTTGCCATTCAAGAAGGCGCAATGGCGTTTTTGGTGCGCCAATATTCGACGATTCTCATCGTCGCGGTGCTTCTTGCGATACTGATCGCAATCGCGCCATCGCTCGGCGTAGAGGCGGCAATCGGGTTTATTATCGGCGCCATTCTCTCCGGTTCGGCAGGCTTCATCGGCATGATCGTCTCGGTGCGCGCGAACGTTCGCACCGCGGAAGCCGCGCGCAGCGGGCTCGCGCCGGCGCTGAAGGTTGCCTTCCGCGGCGGCGCGGTCACGGGACTGCTCGTCGTCGGTCTCGGACTGCTCGCGGTCAGCGGTTATTACTGGATTCTGCTCACGATCAATCACGGCGACCAGGCGCGGTCGCTGGCCGCAATGATCGGGCTCGCGTTTGGATGTTCGCTGATCTCGGTTTTTGCGCGCTTGGGCGGCGGAATCTATACGAAAGCAGCGGACGTTGGCGCGGATCTCGTCGGCAAAGTCGAAGCCGGTATTCCGGAAGACGACCCGCGCAATCCGGCCGTCATTGCGGATAATGTCGGCGATAATGTCGGTGACTGCGCCGGCATGGCGGCCGATCTCTTTGAAACGTACGTCGTCACGACCGTGGCAGCGATGCTGCTCGGATATCTCGTGCTGCGGAGCATTCCGGGCGCGGTAACGTTTCCGATCGTGCTCGGCGCGCGCGTCGATCGTCGCCTCGATCATCGGCACATTCTTCGTGCGCATGGCTCGCGGTGGGCGCGGAAAGATCATGAACGCGCTGTATCAGGGACTCATTAGCTCGGCGGTCCTCGCCGCAATTCTGTTCTATTTCGTCAACCGCGCGCAATTCGGTGCTGGAATTCCGGCGGCAACGATCGGCATGAGTCACGATGTGCCGGCGTGGGCAATTTTTGTCTGCGCGTTGATTGGTTTGGTGATCACCGGCCTCATCACGTTCATCACCGAATACTACACGGGAACACAGTATTCGCCCGTTCATCGGATTGCGAACGCTTCGATTACGGGTCACGCGACAAACATCATCAGCGGTCTTGCCGTCTCGATGCAATCGACCGCGCTTCCCGCGATCGTGATCGTTGCCGGCATCTTAGTGTCATTCGCACTCGCAGGTCTCTACGGCGTTGGTATCGCGGTTATGGCGATGCTCTCAATGGCGGGCATCATCGTCGCGATCGATTCGTTTGGTCCCATTACCGATAACGCGGGCGGCATCGCGGAGATGGCCGACTTGCCGGCGGACGTACGCGGCGTCACCGATCCGCTCGATGCGGTCGGCAATACGACGAAGGCCGTGACCAAGGGCTACGCGATCGGTTCGGCGGCGCTGGCGGCGGTGGTTTTATTTGCCTCGTTCCTGCGCGAGCTGAGCGATAAGTGTCACGCCGCGGCAAGCGCTGCGTGCGCAACGCATCCGGTAACCTTCGGCATCGGCGAACCGTACGTGCTGGCCGGGCTGCTGATCGGCGGTCTGTTGCCGTATCTCTTTTCGTCGCTGTCGATGGAGGCGGTCGGACGCGCCGGCGGCGCGGTCGTCGAGGAAGTGCGCCGCCAATTCCGCGAGATTCCGGGCATCATGCAAGGCACGGCGCGGCCGAATTACGCCACGACCGTTGACATCGTCACGCGCGCGGCGCTCAAAGAGATGATCGTGCCGGCGTTGATCCCGGTCGGCGTCCCAATTATCGTCGTGCTCTTGAGTTACTTCAACGTTTTGCCGGGGAATGCGGGCGCGCAGATGATGGGCGGCATTCTCGTCGGCTCGATCGTCACGGGACTGTTCGTCGCGATTTCGTTCACGAGCGGCGGCGGTGCCTGGGACAACGCGAAGAAGTTCATCGAGGACGGCAACTTAGGCGGCAAGGGATCGGTCGCTCACGCGGCGGCGGTGACGGGCGATACGGTGGGCGATCCCTATAAGGACACGGCCGGACCGGCAATCAACCCGATGATCAAGGTCCTGAACATCGTCGCCTTGCTCTTGGTCGGGTTCTTGGTACACTAAACCAAACCGGCCGCGAGCCGCGTTCTAGTAGTGTAGATGAAACGTCTTTTTGCACTGATCGTCGGCGTCGGACTGCTGATCGGGCCGGCTTCTCCGGCGCTCGCCCAAAGCGAGCAGCAGATCGGCCAGCAAGTGTACGCGGAGCTCGCGCGGCGGGGCGAGATCATCAACAACTCGCCCTACTACAATATCCTCAATCCTATTGCGCAGCGCATCAAGCGCGTTGCGGACCCGCAGTACGATACGCCGTTCCGGTTCATCCTCGTGCACGAAAAATCGCCGAACGCGTTTTCCGTCCCGGGCGGAAACGTGTACGTAACCGATTCAATGATGTCTTTCGTGCAAAATAAGGAAGAGTTGGCCGGCGTGCTTTGCCATGAAACATCGCACACGATTCACCACGACGTCGTGGGTTTGGCGCATCGGCAGCAGAATGTCGATTTGCTCGCCAACATTGCATCGCTGCTGCTTGGCGGACGAGGTTTCTCGAACTTCGTCTTGGGTTCAGCAGATCAACTGATCGGCCTCAACTTCTCGCGAGGCGTCGAGCATGCGGCGGATGCTAAAGGCGCCGTGACCTGCGCCCAAGCCGGCATCAATCCGTGGGGTATGGTATGGCTTTTCGAGCATTACGAAGCTCATCCGAGCGGCGGACATCCGCCGGAGTTTCTCTCTGACCATCCGCGGGACGACCATCGGATCTCGGACTTACAGAGCGAGTTTGCCGCCAATCCGGCGATTTTCGGGCGCTTCAGCAGCGATATGGCGACGGCGACACCCATAAATGAATCGGGCTTTCGCTCCGACCGCTTCCGGCCCAGCAGTCATTAAGCCAGCGCTTTAAAGCGCGTATATAAGATGTAGCGCGACGCGATCACCGAGGCGATCGCGAACGCGAGAAAGCCGTCGGCCGGCGCGATCGCGACCGGGCCTGCGGACGGCACGAAAAATCGGATCAGATAGCGCGCCGCAAAGGCCACGAAGAAGAGCACGAGGGTGATCGTCGAGGGCTCGATGACGATCGTCCCTTTTTTGTTGCCGGCGCGCATCTTACTATGGCGGCCGCGCAAGATTCCAAATGGGATGCCGAGCGCCAAACCGATGACGACCCCGACCGCCGGCATCCAAAGCAGCCTCTGCGGCAACTCGATCGCCGTCGCCCAAAACGAAACGCCGACCAGCAGCAGTAAGATGAGCGGCATCAGCCAGAGGCGAGAGATCGTCAGCGTCTGAGGCCGCAAGTTGCGAAAGATCACCAGCGCCAGCGCGGCGAGGATGATGAGGTATGTGAGCGGCGACTGGTGATACATTAGCTAGCGCTGCGCGATTGCCTTATGTCAGACTTCGACAAGCTCAGTGTGACACAGGGGACGCGTGCTGTTCGGCGCCATGTTGCCATCGCACTAATCGAGATGCTCGCGCGCGTGTCCCTGTGTCACATTGAGCTTGTCCGAAGCGCGTACTGTCACCCTGAGCTTGTCGAAGGGCCGCGATAATCTACGGTCACATTTCGACACTGTCGTCAAGCTCAGTGCAGGCTAAGCTCAGTGTGACACAGGGGACGCGTGCTGTTCGGCGGGATGTTGCCATCGCACCAATCGAGATGCTCGCGCGCGTGTCCCAGTGTCGATGCTGAGCCTGTCGAAGCATGACGAAGCAGCAGGGGGCGCTACTTGATCTCGACCTTAGCGCCGACTTCCTCGAGTTTCTTTTTGATCGCCTCGGCCTCGTCTTTCGGAATGCCTTGTTTGATCGGCTTCGGCGCGCTCTCGACGAAGGTCTTCGCTTCGGTCAAGCCGAGCGTCGTGATCTCGCGCACCGCCTTGATGACCTTGATCTTCTCGGCGCCGACTTCAGCGAGGACCGCATCGAACTCCGTCTGCTCCGGAGCAGCCGCGCCCGGAGCGGCCGCGCCGCTCGCCGGCATCATCGCCACCGGTGCAGCGGCTGAGACGCCGTACTTCTCTTCGAGCTGTTTGACGAGATCCGCCAGCTCTAAGACGGTCAGTTTGTCAATTTGTTCAATCAGTTCGGGGAGGGCCATGGTACAAGAACCTTTCTGTTAAGCAGCGCTTCCCGCGGCTTCTCTTTGCTCGCGGATTGCATTGAGGACGCGGAGGAGTCCGCTTTGATTTCCTGAGAGGACGGTGACGAGGCCGCGAAGCGGGCTCGCGATCGATCCGACCAAGCGGCCGATCAACTCGAGCCGCGGCGGTAATGCCGCCAGCGCGTTGACCTGCGAGACATCGACGACCTTGCCGTCGATGTACGCCGCTTTGATTTGGATCGGCTTGACCGAGTCGGAAAATGTCTTGAGCGCCTTCGCCGGGGCAACCGGATCGCTACCAGCAAAGACGATGCCCGTCGGTCCGGCGAGCAACGCCTCGAATTGGCGCGCGAGCTCCTCGCCCGCAGCGCGCGCGAAGAGCGTATTCTTTACGACCGCGTAGGAGTTGCCGTCCTTACGCAACTCGCCTCGCAAACGCGAGATGTCTCCGACGCTCAGGCCAGCGTAGTTGGTGAAGATCAGGTTGTCGGCCTGAGCGATGCGCTCTTTGAGCTCATCGACGGCGGCTTCTTTCTTTGCGGTTGGCATAAACGTCCCACTTCGTCAGGCGTAGTGTGGAAATGAAAAAGGCGCTCCTGGTCGAGAGCGCCATGAAATCTGTCGCTCGGGTACCCTCAGTGTCACCCTGAGCTTGTCGAAGGGCGATCGAATCGAGCCCTCCACCTTCATGCCGTCCTCGGTAGGCGCTTGCGCATTATCCTACCCTCGGCTTGTCCGAGAGAGGGACCTACAGTCTTCGGAGCCGTCGGCTATCATACCGGAACCGCCCTTCTGGCGCAAGTGGAAGGATGAAGAAGGAAGGGTCCTAGCAGTTGCAACATTGGGGCGAAGTTACTTCACTTCCCACCAGCTTAGGAGACGTCTGGATGCACCGTAATCCCAAAACGTATCTCATTCTTGCCTTCGGAGCCGTGCTCGCCGCGTGCAGCGGAAACAGCGGCACATCGCTCCCGGCAAACTCACCAAATCTGAACCTCGCGCCGGCGACGGCGCCGTCCTATACGATGCGCGATCCGCAAACCGGCGCGGTTGCGCACATCATGCTGACCAAAGAAGCCGCAGGGATTCTGCCCGGACACGCCCCGGGACCGGTTCCAGCTGCCGGCGCAAATCTGACCTGGCACGGCGGTCCCGTGCAGCACACCCCGCACATTTACGTCGTGTACTGGGGATGGAAGGGCAGCGACCCCTCAGGCGTAGGGCCGCAAATGCAATCGTTCTTCGGCGGTGTGGGCGGCAGCCAGTGGCTTAGCTCGCAGACGCAATACACCGACAGCGGCGGCCACGTCGGCAACCAGATGGGAATGCTGATCAGCACGTGGTCGGATAACACAAACGCACTGCCACGCCGGATTACGCAGGCAAAGCTTGCCGCCGAAGCGGTACGCGCACTTTCGCATTTTAGCGGCAGCTACTCCGTTTCAACGAACTACATCGTCGCAACGCCGCACGGCCACTCGCAGTCCGGTTTCGGAACGCAGTGGTGTGCTTATCACAGCACGACGTCATCCGGCAGCGGCACCGTGTCCTGGACCTACATGCCGTACATGCCCGATGCCGGACAAAGCTGCGGCGCAGGCTCGGTCAACAGCCCCGGCACGCTTGACGGCGTGACGATCGTCGGCGGCCACGAGCAAGCCGAAACGATGACCGATCCGCAACTCAACGCCTGGTACGATGGCAGCGGCGAGGAAACTGGAGACAAGTGTGCCTGGATGAATCTTCAGAACAACTCATTCTCCACCGGCACGTTCCCCACGCAACCTCTCTGGAGCAATTCGGCGGGCGGCTGCGTTCAGTAACGCCTCTTAAAGCCAACTGGTTCGGAGGGCCGGCAGTTATGCCGGCCCTCTTTGTATTCATCGGTGAACCTGCGTATTGCCGCCCGTCGGCGACTGTGAGAGAATCGAGCCCCGAACTTCAGCTTTGAAGGGAGCTACTATGGCTGTTTGTGTGGTTCAGCGTTTCCCAAGAGTCGAGAACGCCACCGATCTTTACGATCGGATCGTCGATGAGATGGGCGTTCAAGACAACCCCGCCAAAGGCGCCATCTACCATTGGTGCGCGCCGAATCCAGATGGTGGCTTGTTGATTTGCGATGTCTGGGAAACGCGCGCTGATTTCGACAAATTTGCTCAAGAGCAGATCGGTCCGCTGACGCAAAAGCACGGTGTGCCGCAACCGCAAATCGATTTCAGCGACGTCTACAAGACGATCAACGGCAAAGGGAGCAGCCGGAAAGGGACCGGCGTCCTCGTTGAACTTCAGGGAGACGCCGAGGATCTGACGCGCAAATATGATGAGGTGAATGCCGGCATGGGAATCGTTCAGTCACCGCCGCAGGGGCTGATCTTTCACTGCTCGATGAAGACGCCGAACGGATTGCGTGTCATCGACCATTGGGCGTCGCGCCAGGATTTCGAGCGTTTCGTTCAATCGCAACTCGGCAGCGCGTTAAAAGACGCGGGAGCACCGGAGCCGCGCATCACGTTTTACGACGTGCACAACACGATTGATTCGAGGGCGACGGCGCGCCTCTGAACTGCACGACCGGATCGTAAAAGGCCGCTGTCGTCAGCGGCCTTTTTTATTGCTTGTGCTTTGGAGAGATCGGCCTAGGCGTTTGCCTTGATCTTATTCGGATCGACTCGGACGCCCGGGCCCATCGTGCTCGTCAAGGTGATGCTCTTTAGGTACGTCCCTTTCGCCGCAGCGGGTTTCGCACGCACGATTGCATCGAGTAACGTCGTGACGTTTTCTGCCAGATGCGCGTCTTCAAAGGCGGCTTTGCCGACGATCGTGTGAACGATGCCGGTCTTGTCCAAGCGATACTCAACCTTGCCGGCTTTGATGTCCCGCAACGCTTGGGCGATATTCGGCGACACGGTGCCCGCTTTTGGGTTCGGCATCTTCTGCGCCAGAATTCGGCCGAGCTGCGAACCGACGGCACCCATCATATCGGGCGTCGCAACCGCAACGTCGAAGTCGGCGAAACCGCCCTTCACTTTATCGATGAGGTCCTGTTCGCCGACAAAATCTGCGCCGGCCGCTTCCGCCGCCTTCGCATTGTCGCCCTTGGCAAATGCAATGACGCGCACCGTGCGTCCGGTGCCATGCGGCAGATTGACCGTGCCGCGAACGTTCTGATCGCTCTTCTTCGGATCGACGCCTAAACGAATGTGCGCCTCGACCGTCTCATCGAATTTCGCGTTGGCATTGCGCTTGACGAGCGCAACAGCTTCCGCCGGCTCGAAGAGCTTCGTCCGATCGAACGCTTCGGTCAGTTTGCGAAAGCGCTTTCCATGCTCGTGAGCCATCAGGCAACCTCCACGCCCATCGAGCGCGCCGTGCCGGCGATGATGCGCTTTGCCATTTCGACGTCATTCGCGTTGAGATCGGCCATCTTCGTCTTGGCGATCTCCTCGAGTTGCGCTTGCGTGATTTTGCCGACTTTATTGCGATTCGGCTCCGCGGAGCCGGACTCGATCTTGAGCGCCTGTTTGATCAGGAATGACGCTGGGGGCGTCTTCGTGATGAACGAGAACGTGCGGTCTTCAAAAACGGTGATCTCGACCGGAATGATCATGCCGGCTTGGCTCTGCGTGCGCTCGTTGTACTGCTTGCAGAAATCCATGATGTTCAAGCTGTACGGCCCGAGCGCCGGGCCGATCGGCGGTGCGGGCGTCGCTTTGCCGGCCGGAATTTGCAGGCCGATCTTGCCTACGACTTTTTTTGCCATCTCTTCGTCCTTTCAAGACTCCCCCGTTGCTCTCGTGTTTGCTTTTGCCGCCCTGCTCGGGGTCGTGCCGTGCGGAAAGTTTTAATTTATACTATCAAACGTTCTGGCTTTTGCTGTGCGCTTGGCGCCTGCTCATCAGACTCTTCCTCGGACTCATCCGGCGGCTCATTCTCTTGCCCCGGATCGCCGCCGGGCTTTCCCGGCATGCCTCCGCAGTGTATTTCGTCGCCGATGCGATAGGGTTTCATATCCATCGTTACACCTTTTCGATCTGGTAGAACTCCAGCTCGACTGGAGTTTCGCGCCCGAAGATCGAGATCAGCGCGCGAACCTTTTCTTTTTCCGGTTGGATCTCGTCGATGAGACCGGTGAAATCAAAGAACGGCCCTGACGTTACCTTGACGCGATCGCCCTTCTTGAAGTCGATCTTGAGTTTCGGCGTTTCGATGCCCATCTGCTTGAGAATCGTTTTGACTTCTTTTTCCTGCAGCGGAATCGGCTTCTCGCCGCTCCCAGGGCTGCCGACAAATCCGGTCACACCCGATGTGTTGCGAACGACGTACCAGGACGAGTCGTCCATGTCCATTTCGACCAGCACGTAGCCCGGAAAGACTTTCTTGGGCGTGATCTTGCGCTTGCCGTCCTTAAACTCGACTTCATCTTCCATCGGCACGAGAACGCGGAAGATTTTATCTTGCATGTTCATCGAGTGGATGCGCCGCTCGAGATTGGCTTTGACCTTATTCTCATAACCGGAGTACGTGTGCACGACGTACCACTTCTTGCGCGTATCTTTGGGCTTCGGTGCGGGCCGGACAGCAGCCGCCTCAGTTTGCTGTTCGCCCGCTAAACCGTCTGGTTCAACCTCGCGCGGTATGTCTTCAACTTCAACGTCGCGCCGAAAGAAATCACCAGGCGCCGGCACGCTTGCCGCTTCACCTTCAATCTCGGCTTGAATTGTCGCTTGCGGCTCTTCGGCGACCTCCGAAGGCACCGGCTCTTCGATAGCGGTTGAGGCTTGCGAAGGGACGTCGGATTCGAGAGAGTCGATCAGTTCGTTTCTATCTTGTTCGAGCATCTTTATACCGGGTGAATGAAATTAAAGATTTGCGTGAAGATCCAGTCGACGATGAACGTGAAGAGTCCAATGCCGATGACGAGCACAATCGTCAAGATCGTCGCCGAGACCCACTCTTCGCGAGAAGGCCACGTCACGCGCCGAAGCTCCAGGAACACGCTGCGCACGAATTCGCGCGCGTCGCCCGCCTTCGGCCGGCGGTTCGTTGCCACGAGCGGACGGTTTACCGTCGTGCGATTGTTGCCGCCGCTGCGCGTGCTTGCGCCGCCGGCGGGACGCTTGATCACGAGAAGAATCTCCGCAAGGAGTTGGCAGGGCGGACAGGACTCGAACCTGCAACCGACGGTTTTGGAGACCGCAACTCTACCAATTGAGCTACCGCCCTCACTTTTCGCCCAGAGAATCCCCAGTGGGTAGCGTTAACGTCGGTCATCTCGTCTCACGATGAGCATAATGCTTTCGGCAGAAGCGGCAATACTTGCTCAGCTCCAGCCGTCCGGTCGTCTTCTGCTTGTTTTTTTGCGTGTTGTAGTTACGACGCTTGCAGTTCGTGCACGCCATCACGACCATCACGCGATTCTCTTTTTTTGCCATAACATTAAAGAAACGGACCCGCGGTCCGTTTGAACGGACCCAATCTTACCATAAGCCAAGCGCCCGGGCAACGGCCGCTTCCCTAGCGGTCTCCGTCCCGCGGTCGCCTCCTTAAGAAAAAGGCCGCCCGGAGCGGACGGCCCCTGCTTTTTTGATCACTCGGCTACTTACGGTCCGAAGGCGCACTTGCCCAAGCTGTTCATCCACTCTTCTTGGATGTTGTAATCGATCGCATTCGGATCCATGGTGATATTACCATAGTCGTTGCGACAGATGTCGGCGATCTCGTCGCCTCTCTGAGTTGTACCACGCGTCGAGATAGGGATCTGTCAGGCTTTCCGTCAGCTCATGACTGAGTGTCTGAAGCAGTTGTCGTTCTGAACTGTGTTCGTCGGCGCATTGCATCCGCCGATCTGTTGCCAGGGCTCGAACCGAGAAGATATTATTGTGCCCGCTGATCGTTTGGAACCCATGGTAGGCGCAGAACTTGAACGGGCTGGCGAAATAACATCCGCCGACGCTGGAGCTACAAACCGCCTGGTTTTTCGCATAGAAGAGATGATAGGTGTACCGGTCGCCGGTAAGACCGACCGCACCCTGCGCGGTGGTCAGTTCGGCCGCGATCTTCGCATCCGTCGCCGCATGAGTCGACGTTCCATCGGCCATGATGCTGCTATCGAGTCATCGTGATGTAGCCCAGATAGGGAAACCGGTTGACGACGGTTCGGCCCGAGCGGCTTCTCGTACTGATCGACGATATGCCCCATCTCGCTGTTGTTGGTGTACCGGCCAATGAAGCCGCCCATGAACCCCCACTGTGCAGGGGGGCAGTTAGATACCGTGCACGTGTTCGGAAAGCCGCCGCCGGTTTGCGAAGGGTTCACGTACACGTTGATTGAGCCGGTGTTGTAGAGCACCGCGCCACCGTGGTAAGTGAGGCATCGGCTGTCGGCGGGACATGCGCTTTGCGAAGGGCCCCGGCATACGTGCGGTTGATCACCGGAGGGCCGCCGGCTCGTTGCAGTGCGTGAACGCGCAGGTTCACCGGTGTCAGGTTCAGGCCGGCCGGCACGGTGACTCGTGCGAGCTCGCGTTCGCCTTGCGGCGCCGGCATCTGGTTCGCCTGCGGCAATGTCGGCGTCGCGGAATTTGATCCGCCGCTGCAGCCTGCGAAGGCGATTCCGATGATAAGCGCCGCCCCGCTAAAGGACGCACGCCGCGTTGAAACAGGACTAAAATTCATATTCTTAACCTTCATGAAGGAAAGAGGATCTTGCGCCTGCCTCATAACGCGGGCGTGTGTCGCGGGATTTCGCTGACCTCCGGCAGGGAGCCCTTCTTATGTGAAGACACGCTAATCAAGGGTTTACAGCCCGCGCTGTTCGGTACCACGACCTCAAAATTATTCGACGGTAGCCAGGTCGGGTCGGCCAAGAAGGCAATGTTTTGAATCAATGTGTCGCGTCCGTTCCGAGGCGAAGAATAAGAAGGCGAAGAGAATTCGACATCGGGCGCCCGTAGCTCAATTGGATAGAGCGGGGGACTCCTAAGCCTCAGGTTGCTGGTTCGATTCCAGTCGGGCGCACATTTCGTTTAGAGGCGACAAAAAGAAAAAAGCTGTCGATGGGACTTGAACCCATGGTCTCCGCCTTACCAAGGCGGTGCTTTACCGCTAAGCTACGACAGCATCACGGCATAGCGGGCGGCGAGAATCGAACTCGCGACTTCTGCTTGGAAGGCAGAGGCATTACCACTATGCAACGCCCGCATGTTTTTTACCCGATTTTGCTTGCAAAATGCGGGTTAAATTGGGCAGGGCTGGATTCGAACCAGCGTACAGCGTCAGCTGGACAGATTTACAGTCTGTTGCCTTTAACCACTCGGCCACCTACCCCCAAGCGCGGCAAACCGTGCTACGATGCCGCTGCGTTGCCCTCCTCGATATGCCGTTGGGTATAACTTCTTACAGGAGGAACAACCATGCAATTTTCTACAGTTTTAAAATCGCTCTTGGCAACGTGCTTAGCAGTCGCGCTGATCCTTCAGGGCTTTTCTGCCGGCCACTCGGCGATGGCGGCGACGATGGGGATGAACTCGGTCGTCGGGGATTTGAGCGACTTCTCTACCTATGGCGGCGGCGGAACGCTCGACATCGAGAAGAACGGCCAGACGATGCACTTTAGTTTCGGAAGCGGTCTCACGATCAACGGAAAGCCATATACATCCTGGGGCATGCGCAGCGAAGAGTGGGGCGCATCAATTCCATCCGTACTTAAATTGCATTGCACGTTGGTGCGCGTCTACTACAACGGAAGCACGGCAACCGCGCTGAAGACGATCAGCAACGGCGGTTCACGCTACTTCTGCTAAAAAACACTAAAGGGCAGACGGCCGCCGCATCAGGCGGTCGTCTGCGTTGAGGGCAACTCTTCTGAAGCGAGATAGAGGGTCCACGGTTTTTCCGAATGGTGGTCGGGCGGAAAGACCGTGCCTTTTTCGAACTTGCGCCGGTGACCGCATTCCGAACACTCGTATTCACCGCTTACCTCGACCGGCTCGCCGCCGTTACCAAAGATCTCAGCCATGCGGTGCTCTTACCCAACGATGAAACACTTGAGTTTAGCCGCGTTGATGTTCTGCATCGCGCAAACGCCGACGCCCGTTCCGATCGCTCCTCGGGACGCCGCCGTCAACGCGACCATGAACTTTTTGGTCGGCGATTGGAATTGCACGGAACTCGTCCGCGGCCGAATTCGCCCCAGCCACCTGACGTACGGTTGGACGTCGGATCGCCATTGGCTCGTCATGACCGAAGTCGCGCCGCCTTTCGATCCCTATCGCAAGACGACGTATATTATGGAAGTGCGGTATACGTACGACTCAAGCAAAGGCAAATGGGTCGAAGTGACGACGGACAACAACGGGTACTACGGTTTGAGCGACGCGACGCCATGGCGAAACGGGCAACTCGTGTCGCACGACACCACAAACAAGGATAACCAACTGACCCAGGATGTGCTGGTCCGCGTCAGCGCTCGGAAAACGACGGACACCTTCACCGGCATGAACTTCAAGATGAAGCCGGATACGATGACCTGTACGAAGGTTTCGAGCTCTTAGTCGTTATCCGGTGGAGCGGCGCGCCAGCGCAACATCAGCTGTCGCGGCGAAAGCTGTGTCGCAACGGGATGGTAGCTCAACGGCGCTTGCGAAAAATTGAAGCAATCGCTCAAGTCGTCGGCGCGCGCATCGGTGTATCCGAGCGAGCCAAGACCAAATCGCTCCTCGACAAAATGCAGGATGCTGCCAAACTCATGTTGCGTATGCGAGACATACGCGGCCTTTGCATATGGTGAGACGACGATCAGCGGTACTCGGAAGCCGAGCTCGTACGAGTCGTAGATCGGCGGCTTCACGTGATCGTACCAGCCGCCCCAATCATCCCACGTAACGAAAATTGCCGTGTTGTTCCAATACTGGCTGGTTCCAAGGGCATTGACGACGTCGGCAACCCACGAAGGGCCTGTGTTGGAGAGGTTGTTCGCGTGATCGGAATTTGCGCCAGTAGGAATCACCCAAGAAACTGCCGGCAGATGGCCCTGCGCGATATCGCTGAAAACGTTTGTCTCGGGAATCGAGAGCTTCGCCCAATCTGCGCCGTAGCGGATATGTCGAATTGCATCCGGAGCGCTCCACAAAAAGTACGGCAACGGCGTGTAATACTTCCACGACACGCCTTTCGCGTCGAGCAAATCCAAAATTGTCGGGTGATCGAAGCACGGAAAGATCGAGCTGCTTTCGTTTCCGTTTGGATCGATGAGCGCGACGGTGCTGCCCGCCGGTGAATCGCATCCTTGGTTGCTGCTTGGCGCACCTTTGGGAACCGCCACATTCTCCGCTGCTAAAAGATTGCTGCCAGTGGATGGAATAGACGTGCCGGCAATGATGTATTGATGTGCGGGAAAACTCGGGCCTTCGTTTGACTGAAACATGCGATCGCCGAACGTGAACTGCTTGGCGAGCGCAAAGTACGGGCCGGTTTCAGATTGCGGAACGTAGCCGTAGGCGGCATAGGGGGGCGGTGTGTATCCGGGATGTGGCACGACGTGCTCGAGGTCAAAGCCGTTCATTGCGCCGTGGTTGTACTCGGTGACAAAGCCGCCGTTGCGCCCTTGTTCCTCATGCGCGTGCGAAAGATCGTATGGCGCTTCCAGCGGGACGGCTTGTAACGGCACGCTCTTGCCGGTCGAAGTTTCGCCCATCTTGACGGTGTCGGCGCCCGGAAAACCGTTGAAGAGATCGTCGACGCTGCGATTTTCCTGAAAGATGATGACGACGTGTTGGATCGGCGTGCCGCTCGGCGGCGGCGTTTGTCCCGGCTGTGGCGGCAATGACGATCCACCGCTGCTTCCGCCACCGCCGCAGGCGACCGTGCCGCCAAGCAACAGCGCTGCAGCCGCAACAGCAGCAAGGGTACGGTGGCGACCCTCATTCATTGACTCCAAGATACTCGCATACGCAGCGCCGCTCATTAAGCGAAAGTAAAATGAGCCGCCGTCACACCGGCATCAAAGGCGGGCACAAGAAGAGTATAATGGCATCGAAGAAGGACTGATCTATGACCGCTCAGCCATTTGAAGTCCGTATGGCGCACCTTGAAGGCGCATACGAGCAAGTCAGAGACCGTCTTACGAGCATCGATCATCGCCTCGGTGGATTTGAACAACGGATCGAAGGACGATTCTCATCACTGGAAGCGACGCTGACTGCGGCAATGCGCTGGGGCTCGGGACTGATCTTCAGCGCCTGGGTCACGATCATTCTCGCAATCTTCTTCCACCGCTAAGTTGAAATGGTCGTCGCCGGCGCCTAGAGTTACTGGGCAATTAGGCCGACGTGGCGGAGCGGTTGAACGCACGTGATTGTCCGTGCCAAATGATATCGCCGTCTTGGAGCGCCGATCACAAACGGAACGGATCTCGCAGCGAATAACCCACCGGAAACCGATCAATAGGGCTTTCATTTGAACAGAACGATAGCCAAAAGAAAAGCGCTGCCAATTAAACGCGCATAAAAATAATCTTCAAAGCCGACACGCAGAATGCCATAGTGTTGGCACACGGCAACTTTAGAATCGGTGCATGAATACCAAGGTTGTAAAAAGTGGCGCGGCTATTGTTTGAATTGCGGTGTTGGGGAAATAAAGTTGAATGCGGGCAAGTTCTGTTCTTGGGAATGTCACCGCGCGCATTGCCGGAAGATCAACACGGCGCTTCTCGAGCATGGCCTGTATCCGCCGACCCATCACATTCACGGCTTTATCAAAAAGTATCTTGCGCGACGTCTGGGCTTAAAATGTACGCGCTGTGGATGGGCTGAGCGACATCCCGTCACCGGAAACGTGCCGGTAGAGGTCGAGCACATCGACGGCGATTGGCGCAACAATCACCCGAGCAACCTCACGCTACTGTGCCCGAATTGTCATTCGCTGACGCCCACGTTCCGAGCACTGAACCGAGGACGTGGGCGTGAGTACCGGACTCGTAGTCATCGAACCGCAAGACACCTAGCAGAGCCAACAAGAACGGAGTTGATGCAAAGGGCCGATGAACTCGTGCAGAACACGTTGTCAATACAACTAACGTTGATGTAAGCCGACGTAGCTCAGTTGGTAGAGCAGGGGTTTTGTAAACCTCAGGCCGTGGGTTCGAGTCCCTCCGTCGGCTAAGAAAACAGCGGCCCCGAGAGGGGCCGCTTCTTTTACGTTTGGACGCGTGATGCATTACCCCGGTGTCACCCTGAGCTTGTCGAAGGGCCATCGTAATCGCCCCCATGGCTGTCCCATGCCCCTTTAAGTGCCGGTGCCGTTGCCCTTCGACAAGCTCAGGGTGACACGATGGCCAAAGCGAAACTTCAAATCAAATGCAGACCGTCAATCCGAAGTGGAGAGCCTCAGGTCTGGTGCTCGTTTGTGAGCGCTGCTCAAAAGAGCGCATTCCTGAAGAAGATCCGGATAAAGCTGCCGAGATCGGCGATTTTCACCTGCGCGACTGGCTGAAAGAGCGCCTCAAACAAGACGGTCTCTGGGGAAAAATTCGCGCGATCAACACGAGCTGCATGGACGTCTGCGCACGACGCCATGTAACTGTCGCTATCGATTCCCAGCGGCGCGGAGCCACGGCACAAATCTACATCGTTGACCCGATCAAAGATCGAGACGAACTGTATCGCACGATCGTCTCAGAACTCGGTGAAGACGACCTCTAACCGGCTAGTGCGATCGCTATTCGGGGCCGCTATCCGGGATTCGACGCATGATTTCATGCGCGAGCGCATTCGCATCAACGTCCTTGCTCGGCGTGACGGCGATCCGTGGAAAACGCTCGCCGCGCGTTTCGATCACTAAGCAGTCGCCTTCGCCGGCCAAATCACAGAAAATGACGCCGTCGGGATTCGCAAAAATGCCAACAGACTTGAGATATCCTAGATTCGTGCCATAAAGGCGAAATTGCAATTCCAGCTCTTCAAAATCACTCACGTAAGCATTCGTGATATGCGCGAGCGGGATGTGGAACGACCCATGAAAGCCGATCAGCCGGTCGAGAACAGATAACTTAATGTCGAGATGGCCGTCCGAAAAACTCAGCGTTGCCATAGCGTTAGTGCTAGAGTTCTAAACCGCGGCCGGCTTCTCCACCACCCAAACGTTCACGTGGTATTTTTCGAGCAGCACCGTCTGCTTTTCGACGTGCATGCCGTTGTTTTGCGCAACTTTCCCGGAGCCCGCGTTGTCCCGGCATGACCAGCGAAATCACGCGCTTTACGCCAAGCCGCTCAAATGCATCCTCTTTGAGCGCCCGTGCCGCCTCGGTGGCATAGCCTTTGCGCCAATGTTTCGGAAGAAGCGCATAGGCGACTTCCGTTTCATGTTTGCCGTCGATATCCCAAAAAAGGTGGCCGCAGCAGCCGACAAAATCGCCGCCGGCTGTTTCGAAGACCGCGAACATGCCTGAGCCTTCTTTTTTCCAAATGCCCTGTTGCCGTTGGATGATCTCTCGCTCGCGCTCGACCGTCACCGGCTCCGGTTGCGGCAGCGTCTGCTGCACTTGCGCGTTGCCATAGAGCGAAACGAGCAGCGGCGCATCTTCGGGCTGAAGTTTACGCAGCGTTAAGCGCTTCGTCGTGAACTGCATACAGTTAAGAAGCCGCCTTATTTAAGAGGCGCCGTTTGGCGCCTCTTCGATTACGGTAGTTCGATCTCCGAGAGATTCTTTTCGATTTTCCGCTTCACGCGCTGCAGCGCGTTGTCGATCGACTTGACGTGGCGGCCCAGGTCGCGCGCCATCTCCTGGTAGCTCTTGCCTTCGAGATACGAAAGCAGCACCTGCGATTCAAGCTCGGAGAGATTCTCTTGAATGCGCTCCTTGATATCTTGCGAGACTTCCTGATTGATGACGAGTTCCTCGGGATCCGAGGTTTTTTGCGAGGCCATCACGTCCAAAAGCGTGCGCTCGCTGTCCTCATCGTAGATCGGCTTATTCAGCGATACGTACTGGTTGAGCGGAATGTGCTTCTGGCGCGTCGCCGTTTTGATGGCGGTGATGATCTGGCGCGTGATGCACAACTCCGCAAACGCGCGAAAACTGGAAAGCTTATCGGCCTTGAAGTCGCGCACGGCTTTATAGAGGCCGATCATTCCTTCTTGAATGATGTCCTCGCGATCGGCGCCGATCAGGAAATAGCTCTTGGCCTTGATGCGAACGAAGTTTTTGTACTTGTTGAGCAGGAACTCCATCGCCAGGTTGTCCCCGCCCTTAGCGGTCGAAACGAGGTCCTCATCCGGCCGCTCGTGATACTCGAGTCCATCCGAAACGGGATGGGTCATTGCCATTTAACGTGCCCTCTTGGGGAGGATGTGACGAAAATCGCAAGCCTGGGCCCGTCGAGCTCGGCACATCGTCGTTTAGTATAGGAGGACGCCCCTGGCGCGTCAAGGCGAAAAATCGTTGCCTTTTCAAGTTATCCACAGCTTGCTTGTCTTGGAGACCAGGCGCCTATCCCTCGTCTTAGCTGCTGCGCTGCCTGACCGCTTCGTAGAGCAAAATCGCGGCCGCCACGGAGGCATTCAACGAGGCGACCTTGCCGTGCATCGGGATGTGAACCAGCTCGTCGCATTCGCTCCGCGCAACGCGTGAAATTCCCGTATCTTCAGCGCCGATGACCAGCACAAGATCTCGCTTCCAGTCCACTTGCGTATAGGGCAATGCGGCGTCATCGCCCGTATAGGCACCCAGAATCCACACGCCGCTTTTCTTGAGCGTGCGAAGCGTTTGCGCCACGTTCGTGACACGCGCAATCGGCAGGTGTGCGGAAGCACCGGCGGCGACTTTGCGCACCGTCGGATTGACGGCCGCAGCCCGCCGGTCAGGGAGGATCACCCCATTGACGCCGGCTGCTTCAGCGGTTCGCAAAATCGCGCCGGTGTTGTGCGGATCCGTGATGTGGTCGAGAACGACCGCGAGCAGCGAGCCGCTGCGTTTTCCATAGACAACATCATCAAGCGTCGCGTAGTTAAACGGCTGCCCGAAGGCGATGACACGCTGATGGGCTTTGTATGGGAATTGCGCAAAGTACGCCGGCCCCTCGAAGCGCACGGCGACGTTGCGTGACGACGCCCGCTCCAGCAACCGCCGAACCGCCGGGTCACGCTTACGGTCTTCACCGAGATGCACGCTCAGCGGCGCATCCGCCGCGGCAAGTGCTTCCTCAACTGCGTGCACGCCGTAAATCGCATCATCGAGCGAGGCTCGATTCCATTGCCGCCGCCTCAGCGGGCGACGGTCCACGTGGTTCCCTCTCGAGTGTCCTCGAGCGCGACGCCGCAGCGCGCAAGCGCATCGCGCAACCGATCCGATTCAGCCCAACGCTTTTCCGCGCGCGCCTTCGTGCGAATGTCGATGACGATCTGAATGGCCTCATCAGCCGAAGCGGCAGCCGAAAGCGATACCGCGCCGTCCAGCCGTTTTTTCAAGCAGTCGAGAAAGTCGGCAGGCAATTGCGCGACGCGTTCTTGCAACCACGTTTCGTTGGGCGCTAAGCCTAAGATCGTCAGCCAATAGGACAATGTATCCCGCGCCGCAGCCGCCGCGGCAGCATGTCCCTCAAAGGCAGGCGCAAGCGCCGCAAAACTCAAGCCTTCGCGCAACGCGGAGGCGGTGTTCATATCTTCGTCGAGCGCAGATTCGACCGCTTCAGCAAATTCACGGTAGTCCCCGCGCTGCATTTGCACGCTAAAAGAAACCGGCCACGAACCGCTCTCGTCGTCCGAACGCGCAAAGGCATCCAGCAGCCGGTAATTTTGCCGGAGTGTTTCTAGCGTCACATTCGCGGCGGCGATCGCCTCCTCGCGGAAATTCATCACCTTACTGTAGCCGGTCTGCAAAAACAAGAGGCGGACCGCCTGCGGATCGTGTCGCTCCAGCAATTGGTAGAGCGGTTCAAAGTTTCCGAGCGATTTCGACATCTTGCGCGTTTCAAAAAGCAACAGACCGCCGTGAACCCAGAAGTTTGCCATCGGATGCTTGTGGATCACCGGCTCGCTTTGTGCGATTTCGTTCTCGTGATGCGGAAAGATCAAGTCCGCGCCGCCGCCGTGCAGATCGAATTGATCGCCGAGCAGCTCGCGCGCCATCGCCGAGCACTCGATGTGCCAACCCGGCCGCCCAGCGCCCCAGGGCGATTCCCAAGATGGCTCGCCGGGTTTTGCAAATTTCCAGAGCGCAAAGTCCAGCGGATCTTCCTTGAACTCATCGACTTCGATGCGCGCGCCCGCCTCCAATTCCGCAAGATTACGGTTTGCCAGTTTACCGTACTGCGAAAACCGCGCGACGCGATAGTAGACGCCGTCTTTTGCCGTATAGGCAAAGCCGCGCTCTACGAGCTCGGCGATCATCGCGATGATCTGCGGTACGTATTCCGTTGCGCGCGGTTCGGATCCGGGATCCAGCGGCAAGAGACCAAGCTTTTTCATCGACGCTTTAAACGACGCGTAGTATTTGCCGACGATTTCGCGCCAATCTTCACCTTTTGCCAGCGCTTCGGCGATGCTGCGATCGTCGATGTCCGTCACGTTCTGAACGTAGCGAACCATGTAGCCCTTGTGCTCCAAAAAGCGGCGCAGGATATCGAAGAAGAGATAGGTGCGCGCGTGCCCGACGTGCGCTTGCGCACTGGGCGTCAGACCGCAGACATACAGCGAAACGCTCGGCGGCGAAAGCGGCTCGAACGGTTCGACCGTGCGCGTGCGAGTGTTATATAGCTTTAGGGACATTCATCTGCGTCAGCTCAACCAGGCGCCGCTCTAAATCTTCGACACGGCGCGTCAGCTGGGCGATGAGCTGCGCATTGGGATCCGGCATGTCGACTTGCGGCCGAGTTGAGACGCCGTGCACGGGTTGTCCGTCTTGCAAGACGACTCTCGCCGGAATGCCGACCACTGTCGCATTCGCCGGCACATCCTTTACGACGACGGACCCCGCCCCCACGCGAGAATTCTGACCGATCGTAATCGCTCCCAAGAGAGCAGCGTTCACCCCGACCGTTACATTGTCGCGCAGCGTGGGATGGCGTTTGCCATGTTGCAAGCTCGTACCGCCCAACGTGACGCCTTGGTAGAGCGTCACGTTTTCACCGATCTCCGACGTCTCGCCGATAACCACTCCCATGCCGTGGTCGATAAAAAGTCCCGAGCCGATCCGCGCGGCCGGATGAATCTCGATTCCTGTAACAAAGCGATTGATATGCGCTAAGAAACGAGGCAGCAGCGGCACGCCCGTTTTATAGAGCGCGTGAATCAGACGATGGCCGGCGATCGCGTGAAAGCCCGGATATGAGAGCAAGACATCAAGGCGTCCGCGCGCTGCCGGATCGCGCGCCAGCGGAGCATCGAGGTCGGCGAGAAGCGTGCGCAGCGGATTGTTCATCTCGTTCGTACTTCTTATCGTAACCGCACAGCGCGCTGTGGAGTTGCTTGCCTAGTTAATGCGGCTTCGCTCCACGGAGCGGTTCAAACGGCTTACCGTCCGGTCCATACTTGATCGGCTCGAGGCCGCGCCCGTGAAGCAGTCGCGAAGAAATGGCGCCGATGCGGATCAGAATGCGATCGTGACCGAGCAGCGGGAAGAGCAATTCCAACGGCGGCCCTTCTGCTTCTCCCGTAAGCGCCATCCGCACGGCATCGCATGCCGCTTCCGCCGGTAATCCGAACTCGGCCGCAATCTCTTGCAAATCGTGCTCGAGCGGCAAACCGCGAAGCTCGGGCTGGTCATCGACGTATTGACCGACCGCATCGAGGAAAAAGAGCACCTCACGCGAGCGCAATCGCTCGAGCTCAAGCGCCGGGACAGTGATCGCTTCAGCACGCAATGCGCGCACTCGCTGCAACGCTCGCTCGATCGACGTGGCCTCAGACCGATAGGCGTCCAAGAATGTGTCAATCCAACGCAGCGCTGCATCCGGCGCGGGATTTTCGAGAAGGCGCGCTTCTTGCATCGCTCGCGCGATCTCATCACGCGAGAGTGTTGATCCATTCACTGCAGCACGGTTACGGCGTAGGCAACAATGCCGCTCCCATCGCCGGTAAAGCCGAGGCCCTCGCTCGTCTTGGCTTTGACGCTGACGGCGGATTCCGGAAGGTCGAGCGCATGCGCAAGGGCGGCGCGCATCGCTTCAATATGTTGCGCCAATTTTGGCCGCTCCAGGACCACGGTCGCGTCAACGTTTGCGATTTGCAAACCTGCCGCGCGAACTTTGTCGCCGCAGATGCGCAGCAATTCAATGGAGCGAGCATCCTTCCAGCGAGCATCCGTATCGGGAAAGTATTTGCCCAAATCGCCTAAGGCCGCCGCCCCGAGCAGCGCGTCGGCAACTGCATGGCAGAGCGCATCGCCGTCAGAGTGCCCAAGCACGCCGCGTTCGAACGGGATCTCGACTCCGCCGAGAACAAGCGGCCGCCCCTCGATGAGACGGTGAGCGTCGAAGCCATGACCGATGCGCACCGCAGTTGTTAGCTCGCCGGAGCGCCGGCCAACGGCGCGCTTGCAACGCGCGGTGCGAAATGCGCAAAGCGCGTCGTGTAGGTCGCTTGTGCACCGGCCAAACGCTCGAAATGCTCCGCAAAGCGGGAGACTTTCTCCGATGTAATGTATGCGCGCACCGCTGCTCCGGCCGGCAGATCGCGGTCGATGCCGTCGACCGTGCCGTCTTGCCGCTCGATTTCAGCGCAAATCGCTTCCACCGACGGCTCCGGCACGAATGCTTCCAGCAGCACGACTTCCTCCAAGTTCGGATGTGATTGGCGCACGCTCACGCAACAAGTAGGCGGCGCGCGCGAGATCCTCCGGATGCGTCACCTTAAAGTTATCGGGTGAAGCCGCCAGCATGACCACTTCCAATCCAAGCCGCTCGAGAAGCGTCGCATCATCTGAGGCCGACACCTCGCCTTTGAGCGCTTCGATATGCGCGTTGCGCAAATCGTGGCGCGTAGCGAGCTGCGGCGTTTGCGCCGCCCACAACTCCTCGCGATCCAGCGTGCGCATGACCTGCGAGCGCTTCTTCTCAACGACCTTAATCGTATCGACGACGGGCGTCCCAAGCACGGCCGCACGGCCGTCTTTGACGACGCTCATCGCGTTGCGCACGTCGCTTGCCAGTACCAGCGGGCGAGCCCCGTCATGAATCAAAACGCCGTCGCACCGTTCGGGGAGCGCCTCGAGGCCCGAGCTTGCACTCTGTTGGCGCGTCTCGCCGCCGTGGACGACGCTGTACGGCTTTTCGCCGGCGATCGACGCCACAAGCGTCGTCACCGGTTCGATAATGTCAGGCTCGGTAGCGACGACGACGTCCGAAACTTCAGGCATCGCAGCAAGCGTTCGCAACGACCAGGCAAGCAGCGGTGCCCCGGCTACTTCTTCGAGCTGCTTCGGCCGGCCGAATCGCGTGCCTTTCCCGGCCGCGACAATCACCGCACCCCAATGTACAACGGTCATCTCTCCCTCACTTCACGCGGGCGAAGATCATTCGGCCGGCAACGGTTTGTAAGACGCTCGTCACCACGACGTCGGTCGCCTCACCGAGCAACCGGCGGCCATTTTCGACGACGATCATCGTCCCGTCGTCTAAATATCCGACACCTTGATGCGGCTCCTTGCCTTCACGAATCACTTGAATGTGGAGCTCCTCCCCCGGCAGAACGACCGGCTTCACCGCGTTCGCGAGCTCGTTGATGTTGAGCACCGCTACGCCCTCAACTTGCGCGACTTTGTTCAAATTGTAGTCGTTGGTGAGCAGTTTGGCGTTGAGCTCCTGTGCAAGGCGAACCAGTTTTGCGTCCACGGCTGCGCCGACGACATCGGGATAATCGCGCTCGCTGATCTGAACGGCCGTAAACTCCTGGAGGCGGCTGAGCACTTCCAACCCGCGCCGCCCTCGCACTCGCTTAATCGAGTCAAGCGAGTCGGCAATCAGTTGCAGTTCGCGCAAAACGAACCGCGGCAGAATCAACGGACCTTCGAGAAAACCGCTCTCAACGATTTCCGTAATTCGGCCGTCGACGATTACGGAAGTATCGACAATCTTCGGATTGGCACCGACCGTCGTCAGCGTCGAGTGCTCCGGGAGTGGCACGATCCGTTGCTTTGCGCCGACGCGAGCGCCCAAGTACGCGGTAAAGACGCTGATAATGATGTAGAGCAGGATCGCGATGTAGCTGCCTGCACGACCGGCGACCGTAATGAACTCGAAAAGGATGTTTTTGATCAAAAACGCGACGACCAAACCGACGATGAGACCGACCGCGCCGCCAGCGAGCTCAGCGGGGGCGAGCCGGTCGATGGCTAGTTCAACCGCGTTTAGCTCGTCTTCAAAGAATGATTGCGCAACCGGCGCCAGCGCGACGCCGAGCACCGCGCCGATGACGGGCGAGAGAATCGTCAAGACGATCTGCATCGCTTCGTTGGCAAAGTGAAGCGAGAATAGATGTAAGTACGCTTCCCGCCCTAACAAGAACCCGGTCACGCCAAAGACTGCTGCGAATACGAAGCGCAGCAGCGTACCGGAGAAGTCGGCCGTTCTTACGCGAATGTGACGAACGCTCCGCAAACGTCGTTCGCCAAGAAGAGGCCGCGCTTGGTCAGCCGCGCCGACGCCTCATCGACGTCAAGCAAGCCGGCCGCACGAAGATCGCCGATTACCGGCGCGTAGAATTGCAAGAAATCGATCCCATAGCGTTCATTAAAATCCGCGAAACGGACGCCGGTGCTCGTTCTGAGCGCGAGCATTGCGGCCTCTCCCGTGCGCGCGGCATCACGCAGCATCTCTCGCTCGGCTGGAATCGATTTTCCATTTTCGACCGCTGAAAGATATTCGGCGAGTTCACGGGTGTGAATGGAGCGCTCGCCGTCGCGATACGATGCGGCACCGACACCCAAACCCAAGTACTCTCCGTTCTGCCAATAATTCATGTTGTGCTTACAGCGATGGCCGGGACGCGCAAAGTTGCTCACCTCGTATTGCTCATACCCAGCGCGCGTGAGCGCTTCAATGCCGCGTTCGTAGAGCGCGGCTTCGGCCGCATCATCGAAGAAGGCTGCCGGTTCTTGCTCGCGCCATGTCCAAAACGGCGTTCCTTCTTCAACGGTTAGGCCATATATCGAGAGATGGTCGGGCGCAATAGCAATCGTCTTTTCCAACGTTTCAGACCAACTGGCGAGCGTCTGTCCCGGAACAGCGAAGATCAGGTCGATCGAAATCGAGCGCATGCCGGCCTGGCGCGCTGCTGCAACGACGGGCGCAACGTCACGCGGAGAGTGCCCGCGCCCCAGCGTCGCAATTTCTTGCTCGACCATCGATTGCACGCCGATCGAGAGCCGGTCGATGCCGGCGGCGGCATAGGTTTGCAAGGTTTCTACCGTAAGCAGTTCCGGATTGACTTCAATGCTCGCTTCTTCGAACGACCCAAAGCGCGCTCGTAGCAACTCGACGAGCGAAGCGATCTCGCCCCGAGCATATGTGTTCGGTGTTCCGCCGCCGAAGTATAAGGTATGCGCCGAACATTTCGGTGCTTGCGCGATTTCACGTCGAAGTGCGCGCAGATAACGATCGGCATCGGAACGGCGAAACGGCCACTTCGCAAAATCGCAATACGGACAGATGTACGGGCAAAACGGCAGATGGACGTAAATCCCGGTCACGCCACTCGATCGTTCAGATAGAAGACTCCGACCGCTCCCGGTCCGGCGTGCGCGGCGATCACTGGGCCCGCCTCCAGGATCCCGAGCGATCGCACCGGCTGCGAGAGTTTTCCTTTCAAATCTTCGAGCACGCGCTGCGCAAGCGCGCTCGCATTTGTATGCATGACCAGCAAACGGGTTGTGCCATACTCCTGAATCTGCCCCAACGCCGCTTCGATCATCGCTTCGACCGCTCGATTGAACGTGCGGACCTGCGCTTCGACTTCGACGTTCCCCTCACGCAGACGGAGCACGGGAACAATTCGCAGCAGCGTTCCTAAGACCGCCTTGGCCTTGCCGATTCGCCCGGTTCGCTCGAGATGCGAGAGGTCGGGCGCGATCGCAAAGAGACGCTGCGCCTGCCAATCTTGGCGAAGCGTTTGGACGATCTCATCTGCCGATGCGCCGCGTTTGCTTAAGCGGACCGCCTGCTCGACTTGCATGCGTAAGCCGCCGGCAACCGTCTGTGAATCAACAACGTGAACCGTGCCGTTAGCGCACTTTGCAGCGCTTAAGGCCGCATTCATCGTGCCCGATAACGTCTGAGAGATCACGATGCAGACGACCTCGCGGCCCGCTGAAACGTGCCCTTGGAAGACGTCTTCAAACATCTGCGTCGTCGGCTGCGACGTGCTTGGAAGCACTCGATCGTCGTGCAGGTGTTGGTAAAATTGCGCACGCGTTACCTCGACATAATCCTGATAACTTCGTTCTCCGAAGATGACGAAGAGCGGAACGACGTCGATGCCGGCCTCCCGAGCATAGGCAGGATCGATGTCCGATGTGCTATCGGTGACAATGGCGACGGGCATGTTGCGAGTGATTCTTTGCTAAGTTACGGTGCGCGCCATATGCGGCGCGATCTGCGCCGCGATCTTCCCGATCACGTCGGCCTGCACTTCATCGGCCGCCGCGCGAATCGCGCTGGCCAGCGCCGTTGCGCTCGCTCTTCCATGCGTAACGATGCAATTTCCACGCAATCCGAGCAGCGGCGCGCCGCCGTATGTCTCATAATTGTATTTCTCGCGCAGGCGGCGCAGCGGCGGCAAGATCAAAAAGGCGCCGAACCGGTTGATCAAGTTACCGTTGAGCAGCGAGTTGCGCAGAACGCGCCCGAGCCCTGAGGTAATCCCTTCGGCAACCTTGAGGACGACGTTACCGACGAAGCCGTCGGTGACGATCACATCGGCGACGTTCATGAGAACGTCCTTACCATCGATATTGCCGACGAAATTGATCGCCGCTTCATCGAGACGTTTCGCCGCCTCGATAACTTGTGCGTTGCCCTTGGTTCGCTCTTCACCCACTGAAAGCAAAGCCACGCGCGGATTCGGAATGCGAAGGGCGGCGAGGGCGTAAGCGGACCCCATGATCGCGAACTGCTCAAGCCATTCGGGCCGACAATCGACGTTTGCGCCCGCGTCAAGCATCACGCTTGGCCCGCTGATCGCCGGAAGAACGGTCGCAATGGCGGGCCGCGCTATTCCTTCTATCGTCCGCAACCGAATCAGTGCGATGGCTAAAAATGCGCCGCTGTTGCCCGCCGAAACGACTGCGTCGGCATTTCCGTCGCGCACCATGTTGATGGCGACTCCCAGACTCGTACGGTCGGCAGAACGCAGCGCGGCCGACGGATTCTGATCCATGGGCACCGATTCCGGCGCATGCTGCAGCGCGATGCGCGATGCGCTCGGACCCTTGAGCAGCGGCCGAATGCGGTCTTCATCACCGATCAAAGTGATGTCCGCATAATCTTCCTGCGCCGCAAGTAACGCGCCGGCGGCAATTTCACGCGGCGCAAAATCGCCTCCCATTGCATCGACCGCAATCCGCGGCCGGTGGGACGCTGCCGCATTATTCATCGTATGAAATCACGTATTCCTGACCCGTTTGACCACCGAAGTAGTATTCGACTTCCGCGCCAAGCGACGATGCTTGCAAGTCGTCACGCATGCGCAGTGCGTCGCGCTCGCTCTGGTTTCCGCCATAGTACAGGGTGATCAGGCCTCCTGGAGTGAGGTCCATTGCCGAAAGCGCGTTTTTCGCTGCCTCTGCGAGCGTCGCGCCGGTATAGAGATGCGCGTCGTAGAGTGCCGCCGGGGCCCCCGGCTTTACAGAAGCACCGGCGATTATAGCCTCTCTTGCGGCATAGAAGACGGCGGCGCTGTGTGTGCGCGCGACCGCACCATTGATTTCGTCGTTCGTCGGCGGACTTTCGCGGCCGCGCAACGCGAGCAGCGCGGCTATTCCGCCCACGATGTCGCTGACGGGAAGAACGTTCACCTCGTGGACTGATCTGCTAGCCGCTTCGCGAGCGGCAAGCATGACGTTCCCGTCGTTCGGCAGCAACACGACGCGGTCGCTCAGCGTGCCGTTGACCGCGGAAAGCAATTCTTGTACGCTGGGATTTCCGTTCGCGACAAGCGCAACTTCGGCACCCAATTCGTGCGCAATTTTTTGGAAGCCCGCTCCTGGAACGACGGCCACGACGGAAAACGCCCGCCTCTCGCCGTTGCTCAGGACGGGAGCCGGTCGGTCGACCAACAGCACT
The DNA here is from genome assembly GCA_963723515.1 of Vulcanimicrobiota bacterium. Taxonomy (GTDB): domain Bacteria; phylum Vulcanimicrobiota; class Vulcanimicrobiia; order Vulcanimicrobiales; family Vulcanimicrobiaceae; genus JAFARW01. The sequence continues at coordinate 491,703 of CAVRQT010000003.1, read as the reverse complement.
TGATGCTGTTGCTCCATATTTTCAACTTTGATGCGATGCAGTTGACCGAATTTCGCAGCAACGCGCTGCGCCTGCTCCGGTGCGCTTGTGTGGAGGTGAACCCGATACGTCGGCCGGTCGCCGCCAACGATCAGTGAATCGCCCGAAAATTCAAGTGAGTGCCGCAACTGTTCGAGCGCGCAATCCGCGTTTTGCACGATAAACTCGGTGCAGAAGCGATTGACACCGACGGTTTGGCGCGGCGTAAAGACGGCGCGCCGGATTGGACGGCGAGGGAATGCCGTCGTGCGCGATTTGGCGTCCGGCAAGAAGCGTAAGATGCCTTCCATGAAGTAGACGAAGCCGGCGCCGCCAGCGTCGACGACCCCAGCTTCTTTGAGTGCCGGCAACTGTTCGGTCGTCCGATCGAGCGCTTTTGCGGCGGCACCTAGTGCGCCGGCGATGACCCGATAGAAGTCTTTTTCATGCAACGCGAGACGGTATGCCGCATCGGCCGCCGCCGTAGCGACGGAGAGAATCGTCCCCTCCAGTGGCCGGACGAGGGCCGCACGCGCGGCCGCAACCGATTCCCGCATCGCCGTCGCCAAGCTAAAGGTGTCGATCTCCGTGCGATGGCGGATATGGTGCGCAAATCCGCGCAACATCTGCGAGATAATGACGCCCGAATTACCGCGCGCCCCCATGAGGCTGCCTTCCGCCGCAACGGCCGCGACCTCAGAGAGCGGCTGCTCTTGCACGCGAGCGGCTTGCAGCGCAGCGGCGCGCAGCGTGAGATACATGTTGGTTCCGGTATCTCCGTCGGGCACCGGGAAGACGTTCAGGTCGTTCAAGACGCCGCGGTACTTCTTCAGAAAATAGGTACCGGCAATGATGAACTTCGCATAGCCTCGGCCGTCAAGCATGCGAACGTCCATCGGCGTGCCCTTTGGGGAGCCGGACGGGAATCCTTGTCAGCGAACGTTGGGCGTGATACTATGCCGAATTGTGCGGCGAACAACCGCCAAATACCGTCTATATAAAGGAAGAGATGCGATGGCGAAGCGCTGCGATATCTGCGGCAAAGGGCCTATGGCCGGAAACAATGTCAGCCATGCGATGAATAAGACGCGCCGGCGCTGGTTACCGAATCTTCAAAGCGTTCGCATTATCTCGAACGGTACGCACAAGACCGCACGAGTCTGCACGGCATGTCTGCGCGCAAAGCGAGTGACTCGAACCGCCTAAGGCTGCGCCTCTAGCGGGCTAGATGATCCCAGCCGCCCACCAGGGGCGCTTCTCCGCGGGCAGTCTTGAGCACAACTCCGCCTTCCTTGCGGAACTGCCCGACTCTGAGTAACGGCCGCCCAAAGCGCTTGCGAAACCGGCCGCTCAAATACCGGAAGGCGCGCGGGGCGATCGCTGCCAGCAGTTCGAAATCTTCACCGGCCGCAGCGGTGAAATGTGCGGGATCCTGGTGTTGCATCTCCGCAACGGCTCGTGCCGCCGATGTCATCGGAACCTCCTCGACCAGCGCTCCGCATCCCGACGCCGTCGTCATGCGCGCCAAATCCAACGCGAGCCCATCTGAAATATCCATCAGCGCATGCACGCTGCGCGAACGCCCAAGCCAAGTGCCTTCCGCGATCCGCGGCACCGGCAGATGATCCGCATTCGATTCCAAAGCCGCGCGTGCAGCGCCGAGCGGACCCGTAACCGCGACAATATCGTTAGGACGCGCGCCTGAGCGCCGCTTCAGAGACGTGGGCGAGACTTCGCCGACCACGGTCAGTGCGATGAAGAGCTCGCTCGAGCGCGTGATATCGCCGCCCGCGATTTCGACCTTCGCTTTGCGGGCGAGCGCGTCGATTCCGCGATAGATTTCGATCACCGATTCCGGCTGAATTCGCTGCGGGAATCCGATTGCGACCGTCGCGAGGACCGGACGCCCGCCCATGGCCGCAATATCGCTCAGGTTCGCCGCACACGCTCGATAGCCGATGTCCCAAAGCGATGCCCCGTCAACTTTGAAATGCACGCTCTCGATGAGCGCATCGGTCGTGATAACGCTAAGGTGTGAACGAGACGGCTTCCATGCAGCGGCATCATCTCCGATGCCGAGAAGAACCCGGCGCGCTTTTGGAGCGTGCAACACCGACTGCAGCGCCGCAACGAGCTCGTCTTCAGTCAGCGGTGTGTCCTAGGCGTTTGAGCGCGGTTTGGAAGGCGCTTCTGCGAGGAGACCTCGTACCGCTTTGAGCGCCTGTGCGGGGCGCCCATCGTCAAAAATCTTCGAGCCCATTACCAGTACGCGCGCACCCGCTGCAACAACCTCGCGCACATTGTCCTGGCCAATTCCGCCGTCAACCTCCAGCTCGCAATGCGGGTTGTTTTCATCGATCAAGCGGCGCGCCTCACGCAACTTTTGTAGCGCGCGATCGATGAAGCGCTGACCGGCAAACCCAGGATTCACACTCATGATCAGCACCAAATCGGCTTCCCCGATAATGTCCTGTAGCGATGAGACGGGCGTCTGCGGGCAAAGCGCAACGCCGGCTTTCGCCCCAAGCTCGCGAATGTGCGCGAGCAATCGATGCGCGTGCGGTGTCGCTTCGTAATGAAAGGTGATAAGGTCCGCACCTGCGCGCCGAAATTCTTCAACGTACTTCTCCGGCTCGACGATCATCAAGTGGCAGTCGAGCGGGACCGTCGAGCAACTTCGCAAATCGCGCACGATCTTCGGCCCCCACGTGAGGTTCGGCACGAACCGTCCATCCATCACGTCGAGATGAAGGTAATCTGCCCCGGCATTCTCGACTTCGTCGATTTGCTCGGCGATGCGGCAGAAGTCGGCCGAAAGCAGCGATGGCGCGAGCTTGATCAAGGTGTTGCCGATGTTTGTGGAGCCGGCGAAGGGCCTTGACGGTGCTCGTAGGCGTTCGAGGGCTCGGTACCGAGTCGAGTTTCGGCGACGAGCGCATCGTTCACGAAGAAGTCCACGAGCGACGTGCCGAGCGCGCTGACATTGAAGTCGAGCTTTTGTCCGGGTTGCGCGTAGGCATCATACAGATTCCACTTTCCGGTTGCATCGGTCACGGTAACCCTCACCCGCAACGGTTTGTCCCCGCCTTGATCCGAGGGCACCGACGCGAGCAGATGCACCTGCCGTAACACATAACCCGATTCATGCGGGCCGGCGCTGATCTCAAGCGACACGGGCGTGAACGTGTCGATTTTCGACCCGGCCGACGGTATCTGACGTACGACCGTGCCGTGCGGAGGCGCGGATGTCCCAAGGGGCATCCAAACAAGTTGACCGAGATGGATCTTGTTGCGATCCGCATCGTCGCGCGCCGTGTCGATCGTCTGCCCGACAAAGTTCGGAACGATGATCTGCGATGAGCCGCCCTTCGAAACGGTCAGCGTGACCTGCGTCCCTTCGCGGACGTTGCTCAGCGGTGCAGGATCTTGGTCGACGATATGATTTGGGGGCACCTCGTCGCTCTGCACGTATTTTGTCGCAGTCAGCTGCAGATGCAAGCGGGAAAGGTCGAGACCGGCTTCCCGCATGGATTGATACCGCAGATCCGGCATCGAGCTGATTTGGACGCCGGTGCTGACGATGAACGATATTTGCCGGCCCTCGCGAACGCGCGCCCCCGGCTGCGGTTGCTGATCGATGACGACATCGCGCGGATAACGATCGCTCATCTGTCGCGCGACGACTTGCGTGCGCAAGCCGGAGTGGTACGCTTCGGACATCGCATCGGTCAACGTCTGGCCGATGAACGTCGGAACCGAGAGCGTCGCCGTTGTCGGCACAAAGAAGTCATGTACCGAACGTCCGAACCATACGATGATCCCGACGAAGATTGCGACGGCCAGCGTGAAAACCCAATCCTGCGGCAGATACGAACGCCACGACGCACGCACCCTGCGGGGGCGTCCTTCCGATTGTGCGATCACGCGTTTGCCGCGAGCGCTAACGCCGCATCGCTAAACTCGGCGTTGGAAAAGAGACGTTGAACATCTTCATGCTCGTCTAGTGCATCGAGCAGCGCGAGCGCTTCAGATGCCTGCTCGTCAGGCGGCGTGACTTTGGTCCTGGGACGCATTCCAAGATATGCTTGCGCAACATGCAAGCCACGCTCCCCGAGCGCGATGCGAACGCTGTGCAGCATATCAGGATCCGTATAGATCGTCGCCGGCTCGTCGTATTCGATATCCACCACACCGTCGATCAGCGCGCTTTCGGTCAGGTCGTCCTCGGAGCGTCCTTGCGGATCGACGTCTATGATGCCGGATGGCTCAAACATCCACGCGACGCTGTTCGTCTCGCCGAGAGAACCGCCGTGCCGGCTAAACATGAAGCGCATCTCCGAGGCGATACGATTCCGGTTATCGGTTGCCGCATCGACGATGACCGCAATTCCGCCGGGGCCGTAGCCTTCGTACCGGATTTCCTCGATGTCTTTGGCGCCGTCTCCGCTCGCCCGGGCCAACAGACGCTTAATATTCTCTTGCGGCATGTTGCCCTCGCGCGCTTTCTCGATCGCCATCTTTAGGCGGTAGTTCGCTTCAGGATCGGCGGACCCGGAACGCAAGGCGAGGGCAATCTCCTTACTGAGTTTTGTAAAGAGGGCGCCGCGCTGTGCGTCGGCTTTGCCTTTGCGCAGCCGGATATTATGCCACTTGGAGTGCCCTGACAATCGTTACTCCTCTAACTCGCGTTTGACCACGGCTCCCCTTCGGCACGATGCGCCGAAAACTCGCCCGCGCACCCCGGGCTTATATCACCCAATGCGGCAGCCACATGCGCGCGTTCCAATGATCCCACGGTATCGGAATGCCCGCCAAGATCGGATAGAAAAAGGCGAAGACGAGCGCGACGGCTGCAACGTAGCCCCCGACGGCCAAACGCGTCCAAACGCGCGATTCCTCGTGCGCCGTTCCCCGCTGCCAAAGTCGCTGCAAGACGATCGCGTTGCAAAGACAGATGATCGAAATATCGACGAAAAAGTGGTAGATGAACGAGATGCGCGGCGAGCGCATCCACGGCAGCCACTGCAGCAAATAGGCGACGACCAGCAGCATGTAGCCTTTGTTGCGTTCGCGGTACGCAAGCCAGCCGACGATCGGGACTGCCAGCAGCCCAAACCACAGCAGAAAAGGATTCGGGATCGAATCGATCTCCTCAACGCAGCACGCTTGCGGAACATTTGCCTCCCGCCCTTTACGCAAATCTTTCCAGTAGTAGACGATCGGCTTTAGATCGAGCGGCCACGTCCACCATCGCGACGCATAAGGATGCGTTGCCTTGAGGTGCGAGTGGTAATCGTACATCAACGTTTGCATATCGATCACGTCGGTCAGAGTGTACGCACGCGGCGCCGACTGCGGCGTGTCGGAGAGCCCGACGAATTGCGGCGTATAGGCGGCGAAGTACATCGTTCCGCCGATAAAGATCAGGGCACAAAGCACAACGTCCAAAGGAAAGCCGAACGGATTGCCCCATCGTGCCGGCCCGCGCGGCGTCTTCCTCCACTCCTTCGCAAGGCTCGCGATGCGCGGCTGCGCCCAAACAAATGCGATGATGCCGAGCGTCGCCGGATACGCCATCACGCCGTACCACTTGCTGGTAATCAGCGCGCTGATCGAGGCGGCAAAGAGAATGAGCCACAACCGCCCATCACCAAAGCGTGCGGGCTCATCGTCAATGGTGCTGCCTCTGGGCGAAAACCGTGCGACGCCTACCGGCGTCGAGTATTCCGCCGATCCATCTTTGCGATACGTCGTGACCAATTCGCGATCCGTGAGCAAGAGCGCGTCTCGTCTCCCACGCGAGAGATCGCCTGGCGTAACCGATCGTGAGGCGGTGTCGATGACGCCGCCATCCGGCGCGCACAAAACGACATCTCGCCCTCCAATTGAAGCAAAGGCGCCGTCGGGATACGAGAAGAATTGTGCCGCGCTTTTTGCCAGTCGCCGCTCGATGAACAGCCGGAAGAGCAAGTAAAGCGCCGCAAAGGCGTAAACGATTGCGACGGCTTTGGCGGCGCCCGATTCTGCATGAAACTTGAGCCAAACGGCAAGAATCGCTCCGGCCAAACACAAGATCGTCCCGATCGCCCGCAGTCGCATTCGAGGGCCGTCCATTGACCCGCCGGCACGACTCTGCGACGCAATCCAAAAACGGTAGAACGTATAGAGCGCCGCCAGCGCAAAGAAACAGACGAAGCTCTCCGGCGTGGCAATGCGCGATTGCACGAAGTGCATTCCGTCGAAGAGCAGAAACGACGCGGCAATCGCCGCGAAGACCGACGAGCTCGTCAGGCGTTTCGCAAAAATGAAGAGCAGCGTAACGCTAAAAGCGCCGAAGAGAACGTCGAGAAATCGCCAGCCGGCCGAGTTGTCGCCATGCGCAAGCCCACCGAAGAGCATCACCGAGAGCGTGATCAACAGTTTTGTCAGCGGCGGATGCGTGTTCTCATAGATGTATTGGTGATGCAAATACTCTTCTGCGGCGCGCGCAAAGTAAATCTCGTCGAAATACTTCTCCGGCGGAAACGTATACCGGACGAATGACAAGATAAACGAGGCTACACCGAATGCCGCCGCGAGCAAATAATCGAGCGGCCAGCGTAACGCGGTCAATCCCTCGCGAGGATCGAACCAGGTGCGTGCCGGCGAAGCCTCTTCGCCGAGTGCTTCTGTCGTTCGCTCGGGCTGCGGCGCCGCAACCGGCGCTTCTTCCGTGTTGCCTAAGAAGACGTAGCCGAGCAAGAAAAAGACCGCCACGTTTGCAATCGACATTGGTCTTGTCAGAATCGGCATCAAGTTCGTTGGGTCGCCTGGCAGATGCGCATTCATGACGTTGAGATAATGCAGGGAGTAGAGCAGATTCGAAAAGAGGGTGATCGTCAAAACCGCAACTGCGACGAGATAACGCCAGCCGCAGAAGATCAGGGGCACGACCAGAAGCAAGCCGTTGAAGATGTAACGTTCGTGCATGCGGGTTGAAAGCATGAAGAACGCGAGCGCAAGCAGTGCTGCCGCCTCGAGGAGCGATCGGCGCGTTGGCGCCTGCAAATACCGCAGCAAGATGAGCACCGTCGCCGCGGCTAAGAGCAATAAACCCCAGACGTACTGCGGCAAGAAGAGCACGCGCGCCGTATCCGCTTGCCAGAACGGATAATTGATCGTCCAAAGGTCGAACGCGTTGACCGAATTGACGGCATAGACGCCCGTTCCGTAGAGATAACGTTCGTAGAGCCACGCGAAAACCGAAAGGGGATTCGCTTGCGGATGGAACGGCAGCGCCAGCAGCCACGCCAATAGGATTGCGGCGACGATGCCGGCGACCAGTCCTCGGATGCGTGATGCACGCTGATCACGCGCCGCGAACGCAAACGCAATGAAGAGCGGAATCAGAATCGCGGCTTGCGGTTTGATTAAAATTGAATAGGCAAGTGCCAGCCAAGCCGCGACGACGAGCGTCGTACGGCGCGTATCTATGGCGGCGTCATTCGCGCGCAGGAGCGCGTAAAGTGCGGCCAGCGCGAATCCGCCGGCGACCGAATCGACTTGCCCCCACGAGGCGGAAATGAAGATCACCGCCGGATTCAGGGCGTAGAGCGCCGCGGCGCCCAATGCATAGCGCTGATCGGCAAAGCGGCGGACGATCGCGTAGATCAAGACGGTATTTACGAGATCCATGACGATCGCCGGAAGCTTGATGAAGAAACGCAGCCATCCGTAGCTCGGATCGGCATGCGCAAACGGCGCGTAGAGATGAGCGATGATCCAAAGGACGTAGAAATAGCCCGGCGGGTAATCCGCAAATCCGGCCTTCGCGTAAAACGCGGCTAACGAATGGGAGCCTAAAGTGAGCGTCCAGCTTTCAAACGACTGCACGTCGTTCTGAAAGCCGCTGTTGCCGACAAAGAAGAGCCGCACGACGAAGCCGGCCGCCAGCAGGCCGAACAGAGCGGCGCGAGATGCGCTCATGACGAGAGGATTTGTGTTTGCGCGGCCAGCGGCAATGAATGCAATAAGAAATCGCGCACGACGCCCGGCGCGGCTTCGCGCGCCGAAGTGAGTTTGTGCGCCACTTCACGTTCGGACGCCTCACGCGCGCCGACCGAATCGAGCGCGATTATCACGCGTTCGATCGCGGCACGATTAATTTCACCGTCGCCGGCATACATTTCGACGATCGGTTTTGCGTCCGGCAATCCGCTTTGCATCGCCCAAACGACGGGGAAGCTTTTCTTACGGCGCGCGATGTCCGCGCCGGCGGTTTTGCCCGTCTCTTCTTGATCGCCCCAAATGCCCAAGATGTCGTCGTTGATCTGAAAAGCGATTCCAAACGCGCGCCCGAGACTGCCGTACCGCTCGACTTCATCTTCCGGCGCGCCCGAACAGTAGGCGCCTAACTCGGCCGCGGCTCCAAAAAGCGCTGCCGTTTTGCCGGCGATCATCCGCAAATAGCGCTTGGTGTCAATCGTGCGTTCGCTTTCAAAAGCGATGTCCAAACTCTGCCCTTCGCACATTGCGAAGTTGGCGCGATGCAGCGCGTGCATCATCGCGGTCACCCTCGCAGGGGAATGGTATTGTGCCGTCTTCAAGAGCGAGAGGTAACTGAGCGCGCAAAGGGCATCCCCGGCATTGATCGCCTGCGCCGTCCCATACTTGGCCCATAAGGTCTGCCGGCCATGGCGGTAGCGATCGCCGTCTTCAATGTCATCGTGTACGAGCGAGTAGTTATGCAGCACCTCGATGGCAACCGCCGCATCGACCGCATCTTCGATCAGGCCGCCCAATTCTTGCACGATTGCGAAGAGCAATCGCGGTCGCAAGCGCTTGCCGCGCCGCACCGCTTCGGTTTCAAAGAGGCCTAAGTGATATCTCAACATCTCGGAAAGCAACGCGCTTTCCGAGCGCTCACGAATTAGCTGTTCGAGATGCGCTTCAAAGGGATCAGGCAGATTGACGGCTGAGCGCCTCCATGCGCGCGGCGACTTCATCGACAAGCCACCCCGGCGTTGATGCTCCCGACATCAAACCTGCGACTTGGACGCCGTCAAACCACTCCGCACGAAGCTCATCCGGCTGCTCGATGTGGTATGCACGTGCGCCGTGGCTTTCGGAAAGCTCGGCGAGGTGCTTGGTATTTGCCGACGTCTTTCCGCCGACTACGACCATGACCTCGACTTCCTTGGCGAGCTCCGCGGCTTCTGATTGCCGATTATGCGTGTCCGTGCAAATCGTATTGACGGCGCGCACCTCGTAGTATTTCGCGCTCAGCGCCTTGACGATGTCGGTGAAACGCGTTCCGGAAAAGGTTGACTGCACGACAACACCGACGCGGCTGGCTCGCGGCAGACGTTCAACATCTTCAACCGTTTGGATCGACCATGCGCCCGGAACATGGCTTAACGTACCTTTGACTTCGGGATGCTGCGGATCTCCGATGACGATGATCTTGTAGCCATCCGCTTTTAAACGCTCCGCTTGCACGTGAATCTTCGTGACCATCGGACACGTCGCGTCGAGGACCTCCAGATTCTTTTCCTTCGCGCGCTCGAAAACGTCAACCGGCAAACCGTGGGCGCGAACGAAGAGCGTGCCGGAGTCGACGTCTTCAACGGATCCTGCATTCCGCAGACCACGCTGCGCGAGCGATTCGACCATTTGCGGATTGTGCACGACGTGTCCGAGCGTCGTTACATTGCCCCCGCTTGCGATTGCTTCTTCCGCTTTCTTGACGGTGATCGCAACGCCGAAGCAAAAGCCCTGGACTTTCGCCTTCTTTATAAGGATGGGGAGAGCTCCCGAATCGCGCGCATGATGTCGCCGGTGAAGTTCGCCAAATCTTCGCGGTTGGCTTTCCGGTCCGTCGGCAGCCGCAGCGGCGGGCCGAATGCGACTTTTATCTGATGAAAGTGCAAGGCTTCATCGGAACCGGAGACATGCGCCGGCACGACCGGCGCGTTTCCGAGTGAAGCGAGCAACGCCACGCCTTCATGCGCGGCACCCTCGCCCGTGCGCACGCGCGTGCCTTGTGGAAAAATACCGATCGCTTTCCCTTGACGCAGCACTTCAACCGATTTCTTTATTCCGCCGAGGGCGCTTTGTTTTCGGTCAACGGGGTACGCGTTCACGCGCTTGATGAGCGGCGCCGACTATGGGGACCGAGAACAGCTCGACCTTCGCCATGTAGTAAATCGGGCGCGGACACGCCACGCCGAGAACGAGCGGATCCATGTACGAAGCGTGATTGCAGGCTACGATGAGCGGTCCCGCCGGCGGAACATTCTCTCTGCCTTCGGCCTTGAAACGCCACAGGCAGAGGATCGGCGGCAGAACGATCTTCTGCGCGACTTCGTAGAGCGTGATCACGAAGGGCGCACGATCGCAACGATTTTCTGTACGACTTCTTCCGCTGTGAGCCGCGTCGAATCGATCACGGTCGCATCGGGCGCCGGGCGCAGCGGCGACGTTGCGCGACTCCGATCGAGGCGGTCGCGTTCCTCGATTTCCTCGCGTAAGCGCCGCGCGCTGACGTCAACGCCGGCTGCCTGCATCTCGGCTCCGCGGCGTTGCACGCGAGCATCGACCGAAGCGGTCAAGAAAATCTTATGCGGCGCGTCGGGCAGGACGACCGTACCAATATCTCGCCCCGCCATGACGACCGGCGCCTCTTCGGCGATGCGCCGCTGCTCGCGCACCATCGCTTCACGGACGCGGGGATGCGCCGCGACCGTTGAGACGACGGCGGTCACTGCGCTCGAGGCGAGTTGCTCCGTTACATCGAGCTCGCCGGTGAAGATTCGCTGCCCGCCGTTTGCGCCGCGCTGGAGTCCGACGCGTATCGGATGCGCATCCCAGAGCCGGACGAGCGCGCGTTCGTTGTCGAGATCGGTTTCCGAAGTGAGCGCAAGATATGCCAGTGCGCGATACATCGCGCCCGTATCCAGATACAAATAGCCGAGGCGTCGCGCGACCAAGCGCGCAGCCGTTGTCTTCCCGGAAGCGGCGGGGCCATCGATTGCAACGTGATCGAATCCCGGCACGTCGGCGCACGTTCACGAAAGCATGCCTTCGCCCTTCGCCGAACTGCGCAGCGTGACACGAACCCGCACGGTGTTCTTCTGCTCGGGCTGCGGGTTTGAGGCGCCGCGATGGCTCGGACGCTGTCCTGCATGTCAAGCCTGGAACACATTTTCGCAGGCGCCGGCAACACGCACGAAACGAGATGCAAAGGCTGCTTCGATCGGGCGCGGTCCGTTACACCTCGCCGAAATCGAGAGCGCGCACCTGAGCCGGCTTACAACCGGCGTTCGCGAGTTCGACGTCGTGCTCGGCGGAGGTATCGTTCCGGGAAGTATGACGTTGATCGGCGGACCTCCGGGGGCCGGCAAATCGACGCTCTTGCTGCAGATCGCGATGAATCTCGCTCGTAGCGGCATACGCGTCGTCTACCTTTGCGGCGAGGAATCCGCTTCGCAGATCAAGCTGCGCGCGCAACGCCTTGGATCGAACGAAGATCTCCTTGTTTTTCCAGAAACGAACCTTCGGGCCGCGCTCGACGAGCTCGAACACGCGAGTCCCCAAGTCCTGATCGTCGATTCAATTCAAACGGTGTGGTTGCCCGAATCTGAAAGTTACGCCGGCAGCATCGGACAGATCCGCGATTGCGCGCAAGCGCTCATGGAATTCAGCAAGCAGAACGATTGCGCGACCTTTCTTGTCGGACACGTGACCAAGGACGGCGCAATCGCCGGGCCACGCTTGCTGGAGCACCTCGTTGATACCGTGCTTTACTTCGAAGGCGAGAACAGCGGCGAACTTCGAATCGTTCGCGCGTACAAGAACCGCTTCGGCGGCATCGATGAGATCTGCGTCTTCTCAATGCACGATGACGGTTTGCACGAAGTCGCGAATCCATCGGAACTCTTTCTCTCTGGCCGCAAAGAGCGTCCGAGCGGATCGTGCGTGGTTGCCGGCATTCTGGGATCGCGACCGATTCTGATCGAGATTCAAGCGCTCGTCGGCGAAACCGCATACGGAACGCCGCGGAGATTGGCTGCTAACCTAGACCAAGCGCGCTTGGCGATGGTGTTGGCCGTGCTGGAACGACGCGCCGGCATGCATTTGGGTCAATATGATGTCTATGCTTCGGTCGCCGGCGGACTGCGCATCAACGAGCCCGCCGCCGATCTTGGCATCGCGTTGGCCGTTGCGTCGGCCTTTCGTAACGTTCCGCTCGCGCAAGAGACCGTTGCCTTCGGCGAGTTAGGTCTCTCCGGGGAAATCCGCGCAGTTCACGCCGCGGCGCGCCGCGCCGGCGAAGCACGCCGGCTCGGTTTTCGAACGCTGCTCTCGTCGGAATCCCACGCCGACATCGGGCAAGCCATACAAGCCGCGCTTTCATAAGGATGGTACTCTTCGAAAGCGTCCCCAACATCTCGGAAGGCAGGCGCAGCGAGGTGATCGACGCGTGCATTGCCGCCGTTGCCGACGCTGGAGCACGCGTACTGCACCGGACGAGCGACCCCGTCCACAATCGCAGCGTGTTGACAATCGTTGGAGATTACCGAAGCGTGCGCGATGCCGGCGTCGCTCTCGCCGGTACGGCGAGCACCTTGATCGACATGCGGACACACCGCGGCGTTCACCCGCGGATCGGCGCGCTCGACGTGCTGCCCTTCGTTCCGTTGCGTGATGCGCCGATGTCCGAAGCGGTTGCCCTCGCCCGAGATTGCGCCGAGCGCATCTGGAAACAGTTTCGCATTCCTTCCTTTTTATATGGCGAAGCCGCGGCAACGCCGGCGCGCCGAGATCTTTCCGCGGTTCGCACCGGACAATTCGAGGGGCTACAGCGCCGCTTCGAGCGCCCGGAGTGGCGCCCGGATTTTGGCGATCCGCAAGCGCACGACACCGCGGGCGCGATCGCGATCGGCGCGCGCGAAATTCTGGTTGCCTTCAACGTCGAGCTCGCAACGGCCGATCGCAGCGTCGCGGCTCGAATTGCTAAGGTCATTCGCGCGCGCGATGGCGGCTTGCGAACGTTGCGGGCCCTCGGTTTTCAACGCAGCGACCCTTCGACAAGCTCAGGGGTCGTTCAAGTCTCGCTTAACCTCACCGATTACCGCGCAACGCCGCTGTATCGCGTCGTCGAATTGATTCGAGCCCTTGCCGCCGAAGACGGCGTCTCAATCGCGCGCTCGGAATTGATCGGCTGCGTGCCGGCCGCCGCAGTCCATGAGACGGCGTGCTATTACTTAGGCCTCTCGCAGACATAAAAGGGGACATCTGATGAATCAAACCGCGACGCTGGCTCCCACCGCGTTTGAGGAGCACCCGCTCGTCGATGACGTCAACGCCCAACATCAAGCGCAGCTAAGCGCCATCGAGAAAACGTGTAAGCGAATCGCCGACGCAACCGGTGCGCCGCTTGCATTGATGCTGGCCATCATCGTTCAGATCGGCTGGGTCGGCGTGGGCATGATCACGAGGTGGGACCCATATCCGTTTGCCTTCTTGCTGACGTGCTCGAACATTTTGCAGCTGATCTTGATCTTCGTGATCGCCGTCGCGCAAAAACAGTCGTCACAGCACGACGAGTTGCGCGCTGAAGCGGACCATGATTCGATTTCACGCTTGCTTTACCATGACCAGGCTCAGGAGGCGCTCTTGCTGCGCATCAGCGAACACCTTGGAATCGACGCCTCCGACCTCAAGCAGACGATGCATCTGCTTGCGACCCAAGCCTAAGATGTTCAAAACGCTGATAGCCGGCCTCTTGATTGCGGCTGCAATTCTCAACAGCCGCAGCGCCGGGGCACAGCTGGTGACCGCGCAGCCGCAAGTTGCAACGAAGACGCTCGCCAACGGCCTGCGCGTTCTCGTTGTTGAAGATCATGCGGCGGCGGTCGTGCAGACGTCCGTGTGGTATCGCTTCGGCTCACTGTACGAAGTGCCCGGACGAACCGGCCTCGCACATGCGCTCGAACATATGATGTTCCGCGGCAGCGCGCATATTTCGTCGGGCGGCCTCGACGCGATCGTGGCGCGGCTGGGCGCGCAGATGAATGCCGAGACGACGTACGACTACACGCACTTCTTCTTCGTGATGCCGGCCGACAAGCTCGACGTCGCATTGACCATTGAGGCGGATCGCATGCAACGCGCGCTGATCGAAGAGTCTCAGTGGCGCATCGAACGCGGCGCCGTGCTCTCCGAAATTGACGGCGATTCCAGTTCGCCGTTCTTCAGTCTGCTTTCCGACGTACGCGCGGCGGCCTTTCCGAATTCTTCGGCCGGTTTGACGCCGTTGGGCCGGCGTGCGGATGTCGCGCGCGCACAAGCCTCAGACATCGCGCGCTACTACCGCGAATGGTACGCGCCCAACAACGCGACGCTGGTCGTCACCGGAGACGTCGATGCGAGACGTGTCTTCGATCTCGCACAACGGCGATTTGGAAACATCGCCGCCAAGACGCTGCCGCCGCGCCCGTCGCAGCATCCGATCGCCGCATCAGGCAAGTCCGTCTCATCGCCGTTTCCGTTTCCGTACGATGTCATCGACATCGCGTACGCGGTTCCGGGCGATTCTGAGCCCGGCGAACCGGCCGTCAGCACGCTGGCGACACTGATCAACAACGAGCGCGGGCCGTTTTACCGAGCGCTGGTTGAAAGCAGCGCCGCGCTTGCGGTAACGGCGAATGCGGACACGCAGTTGCGTGGCGGACTGATGCACGTCTTCATCGTCGTGAATCCGGGACGAACCGCAACCGAGGCGCAAACGCTTTTCCTCAATGCGATGCAGCAGGCACTGCAACACGGCTTCGATCCGGATTTGGTTGCGGCCGCAAAACGCGCCACAATTGCGGAGCGAATTCTTGACACCGATTCGATCGGCGGTCTGGCGGATTTGGTCGGCTACACCTATGGCATCGTCGGGGAGCGCGTTAGCGATGAGGATCAGCGGCTCGCTGCCCTCACGACCGAGGGTATCAACCAAGCCGCGCGGCAATATTTGAGCGCGCCGACGGTCATCGGGCGCTTGAGCCCGAGCGCGCAGCCGCCGGCAGGCCGCTCGCAAAAGATCACTTCCGGCGCGAGCGACAACTTCAGTTCACGCGTTCCAAATGGTCCGATTACGATGCCGCGCCTGACCGCCCAAGAGCTACGCGCACCGACGACCGCGCGCAGCAAGCTTGCGCCGGTGCGTTTTCGGCTCGCAAACGGTTTGACGGTACTTTGGCAACCGCGGCCCGATCGACCGACGGTGACGATTCGCGGTGTTATCGACGGTGCAGCCAGGTTCGAACCCGAGGGCAAGGCCGGCATCGCACGGCTAGCATCCGATGTTGCGAATTTCGGCAGCGAGCATTACGACTTCGCGGCGCAACGCGCAGCGATCGATGCGCTCGGGGCGGAGATCAACTTCGGACAAACGTTCTCGGCGCGAGGTCTGGCGAAAGATTTTGACGAGATGTTGCGCATTCTCGCGGATGCCGAGCAGCATCCGACGTTTCCCGATCGCTACTTCGTTCAAGAACGGGATCAGCTCGCAAGCAGCATCACCCAAGAGCAAAATATCTCCGGTGAGGCGATCGACCGCGCCTACTTGCAGCTGCTGCTCGCGCCGAACGACCCCAGCTTGCGGTTTCCGACGCAACAGAGCATCGCCAACTGACGCGCGCGGATCTTCTTGATTTCACCCGGCGATATTGGCGCCCTGATCTGACGACGATGTCAATTGTCGGGAACATCTCGCTCGCGCAAGCGCGTAGCGCCGTCAACGAATTTTTCGGCCAGTGGTCGACCGACGGTTCGACTCCCATGACGCACGAGCCGGCCTTGCCTACGCCGCACAGTGCGCACGCGTACATCGGAACGGACGCGAACAACGTCTTCATCAAGCTCGGGCATGCGGTGATGCCGCGTACCAATCCCGATTACGATGCATTCACGCTTCTGAGCCAGATCATCGCTGGGCCGGATTCATTCGAATCGCGCTTGATGAACGAGCTGCGCCAGAAGCGTGGGCTGATTTACAACGTAACGAGCAAGGTCAATGCGGATCGCGATCGCGGCGATTTCTCGATCGTGCTTTCAGCGGCGCCGCAAAACGTCGTCCCGGCGGTGCGGTTCGTGCGCACTGAGCTCTTGCGTCTGCAGCGCGAACCGGTCAGCGCCGCCGAACTTGCGCAAGCCAAGACGCGCCTGATCTCCGATGCGTTGCTTGAAGAGGAGTCCCCGGGAAACCAACTCCAGGAGCTGCAGAATTTGGCGCGGTTCGGCTTGCCGCTCAACTACTATGCGACGCTGAACGACCGTTACCAGCGCATAACCGCCGCCGATCTGGAGCGCGTCGCGCGCAAATATCTGCATCCGAACGGGATGATCGAAATTTACGCGGGTCCTTCCGGGCCGTGGTCACAAAGAGCGTTACTATGATGCAAACTGCCGTCGCGAACATTCAAACGATCGATCCGTCAACCGGCGAGCCGCTGGAGCGCTTTGACTACACGCCACCAAGTGACGTCGCGGCGAAGATCGAACGCGCGGTCAGCCTTTCAGCGCGAGTGGCGCGCACGAAGTTTCGCGGAACGCGCCGAGATTCTGCGCGCCACGGCGCGCACGCTGCGATCGCGCAACGAAGAATTCGCCGGCACCGCCACCCGTGAAATGGGCAAGCCGATCGCGCAATCGATCGCCGAGATTGAAAAGTGCGCGTGGTGCTGCGAATTCTACGCGGAGAGTGCCGAGCGTTTCTTGAGCGATGAGAGCGTCGCCACGAATGCGACCCGCAGCTTCGTCGCGTTTCGACCGCTCGGCGTTATCCTCGCCGTCATGCCGTGGAACTTTCCGTTCTGGCAGGTCTTTCGCGCCGCCGCTCCGGCGCTGATGGCCGGCAATGTGATGGTGCTCAAGCATGCGTCCAATGTCTCACGCTGCGCGTTGCAAATCGAGGAGATGTTCGAAGAAAGCGGCGCGCCGCAGGGGCTGTTCACGACGCTCCTGTTGCACAGCGACCGTGTCGCGGAGTTGCTCGCCGATACGCGGATCGCGGCCGCGACGCTGACCGGAAGCGAAGGCGCCGGCGTTTCAATCGCATCAACCGCCGGACGGCATTTAAAGAAGACGGTGCTCGAACTCGGCGGTTCCGATCCCTTCATCGTCCTGGCGGATGCCGATTTACCGGCCGCAGTCGATGCGGCAATCCGATCCCGCTTTCAAAATGCCGGCCAAAGCTGCATCGCCGCGAAGCGCTTTATCGTTGAAGACGGCGTTTACGATGACTTCGTGCAACAATTTGCCGAGGCGGCACGCGCGCAGAAAATCGGCGATCCGATGGATCGCGCAACGCAATTGGGGCCGCTGGCGCGCGAAGATTTGCGCGACGCGCTGGACCGCCAAGTTCGCGCATCGGTAGAGCGCGGTGCACGAATCGTTACGGGCGGCAAATCCGTGGGGCGCCCGGGCTTCTTCTACGAGCCGACGGTTCTCGCCGACGTCGCGGACGATATGCCGGCCTTTACCGAGGAGACGTTCGGTCCCGCGGCTGCGGTGACGCGCGCAAAGGATGCCCAAACCGCCGTTGCGCTCGCCAACGACACGACATTCGGTCTCGGCGGCACGATCTGGAGCCGGGATACCGAGCGCGCCATCAAATTGGCGGCGCAAATTGAGTCGGGCAGCGTCTTCATCAACGGCGTCATGGCAAGCGATCCGCGCTTGCCGTTCGGCGGCGTCAAGCGCAGCGGGTACGGCCGCGAATTAAGTCACCACGGCATTCACGAGTTCGTCAACATCCAAACGGTCTGGGTCGGCCCGGCAAAAGGCGGTTAGACTGCCTTCAGCATCTTGAATGCGTCGCCCCAATGTCCGCGCTGCTCATCCTCAGCGCCCGGCGACGCTTTCGCACCCAGGTAACGCTTTGCCGCGTCATTAAGTTGGCGCAAAATTCCGAAATGCGAGTCAAACCTTCGCGCAGCTGATCGAGAGGCGCGACCCAACTCAAGCGTAGCCACCCTTCAAAACATTCACCGAAAGCGACGCCGGGAATCGCGATCACGTCGAAACGATCCGCCAATTCGTGCGCGGCAGGTAACGACTCGACGCCATCCGGCAACTTGATGCAGGCATAAAAAGAACCGTCCGGCGTGATGTAGCGAAATCCGCTTGCATCCAGAGCGCCCACGGCGGCACTGCACTGCTCGCGATACCACGCCTTGTGCTCCTGCAAGGCGCCGGGCGTTTGAAAGATCTCGTATGCGACACGTTGCGCGAACGTGCTCGCCGCCGAAGTGACCCACGCATGCGCTTTCACGATCGCATCGGCGACCGGATGCGGCGCAATGGTCCAGCCCAAGCGCAATCCGGTCAGTGCATTGCTCTTTGAGAGCGAGTTCGTCACGATCGTATACGGATAGATCGCCGCCATGTGGCCCGGATCGGCGATGTACGTCTGTTCGCGATAGATTTCGTCGTGCAGCACGTAAACCGGCTCGCCGGATCTGGCAAGCAGCGCGTTGGCTAACTCTTCAGCCGCGCTCTTGCGAATGACGCGCCCGCTCGGATTGGATGGCGAGCAAAAAACGATGAGCCGCGTGCGCTCGTTTAAGGCATCTACGATGCGTTGCGCATCGAAGGCAAAGTCGTCTCTCTCATCCATCGAGACGGTGCGCAGCTCGACGCCTTCGAGACGCGCCATCTTCGCGTACGCCGGAAAGGCAGGCTCGACGAGCAGCATCTGATCTTTCGCCGGATCGAGCAGTGTCTTGAGCGTCACATAGACTGCTTCTTGAGATCCCGTCATCATGCAGACGTTGTTGGCGTGCGTATAGCCGGGGTAGGCGTAATGCTCGGCAATTGCGCGGCGCAGTTCGGGATCGCCGGCATTTACGGTGTAACGCAAGCCTTCTCGCTCCGTGCGCTGCAGCGCCGCCGCCAAATATTTTGTCGTCGGCAAGAAGCGACGGCTCGCCGAGACCGAGATCGATCGAGCCCGCTTTACGTTTGGCCGCAATCTCGCGGATGAGCGATCCGCCGATCGCGCGGACGCGCGGATTCAAACCGCGACCTCATAGTCGCGAAGCGCAGCATTGAGCGACGTCTTGCTATCGGTCGATTCGTCGCGCGTTCCGATCACGAGCGCGCACGGCGTCGAGAACTCACCCGCGGCAAACTTCTTCGGCAACATTCCGGGGATGACGATCGCGCGCGATGCGACGCGTCCTTTGGTCGTCTTCGCTGCAGCGCCTCGCACGTCGACGATCGGCGTGCTTGCGGTCAAAACGACGCCCGCCCCGAGTACCGCTTCCCGCTCGACGTGCACGCCTTCGACGATGATGCAGCGTGAACCGATGAAGGCGCCATCTTCAACGATGACGGGCTGCGCTTGCGACGGCTCCAGCACGCCGCCGATTCCAACGCCGCCCGAGAGGTGAACGTTGCTGCCGATCTGAGCGCAGGAGCCGACGGTCGCCCACGTATCGATCATCGAGTTTTCGCCGATGTACGCGCCGATGTTGACGTATCCCGGCATCAGAATCGTGCCGCGCCCGAGGAACGACCCATAGCGGGCGACGCCCGGCGGAACGCATCGCACGCCGGCGGCGGCGTAGTCCTGCTTTAAAGGAAGTTTGTCGTAGAAATGCAGCGCTGAACCCGCTTCAATGACCGCCGCTTCGCGGCGCGCAAAGTAGAGGAGGATCGCTTCTTTGATCCACCCGTGCGTAAGCCATCGGCCGTTGCGAGGCTCGCAGACGCGCAAGGCGCCCGAGTCGAGCCCGGCAATCACGTCGTCGATCGCTTCCGCTTCCGGCGACCGCGGGTCGACGTGGTCGCTCAGAAGCTGCTCGATGCGCGCTTTGAGGTCGGCGGCATCCATCCGCCTCGGTTACGGCGGTCGTAAAGCCCAATCCCGCGGCGAGAAATTTTCGCGTCCGCACACGTGGGTAAGAAAATCATTACCGCAAGCGAACACTTACCGCCCCTTTGCAGAAAAGCCAACCGCCGCAACGAGGAGACGACGTTGCCGAATACTCCTGAAGTCGAACAACGGATCGATGCGATACGCTTCTTGAGCGTTGACGCGGTCCAAAAAGCCAACTCGGGTCATCCCGGACTTCCGCTTGGCGCCGCAGCCTTCGCATATACGCTTTGGACGAGACACCTGCGCTTCAACCCCAAAGATCCGCAGTGGTTCGATCGCGACCGCTTTATCTTAAGCGCCGGACACGGCTCGATGCTGCTCTACGCGCTCTTGTATTTGACGGGCTACGATCTCTCGCTCGAGGACATCAAGCACTTCCGTCAACTCGGCAGCAAGACGCCGGGCCATCCGGAGTACCACCATACGCCGGGCGTCGAGGTCACGACCGGCCCGCTCGGTCAAGGCGTCGGCAATGCGGTCGGCATGGCGGTCGCGGAAGCGCATATGGCGGCGGTATACAATCGCGACATCAAGATCGTCGATCACCATACCTATTGCATCGCAAGCGACGGGGATTTGATGGAAGGCCTCTCGCATGAGGCGGCATCGTTTGCGGGACACCATCGGCTCGGTAAGCTCATCGTGCTCTACGACGACAACAAAGTTTCGCTCGCCGGACCAACCGACATCACCTTCACGGACGAGCACTTGCTGCGCTTTCAATCGTATGGCTGGCATACCGAACTCGTCGACATCCACCACGGAAATGACGTTGAATCGGTCGACCGCGCGATCGTCGCGGCCAAGGCGGTAACCGACCGGCCCTCGTTCATCGCCATTCGAACGCACATCGGCTACGGCTCTCCGAAGCAAGATACGTTCAAGGCACATGGCGAGCCGCTCGGACCCGAAGCGGTCAAGGAGACGAAAGAAAAACTTGGCTGGCCGCTGCAGCCCGATTTCTATGTTCCGGATGACGTTTTGCGGTTCTATCGTGAGGCCGGCGCAAAGGGCGAGCAACTCGAAGCGCAGTGGCAGTCACAATACGAGTCCTGGAAAGCACAAGAACCGCAGCTCGCAAAGCAATTTGAGCGCTGCTTAGCCGGAGGGCTGCCGGCGCAGATTCCGTGGCCAACGCTCAAGCCCGATGAACTGAACGTTGCGACGCGTGAATCGGGCGGAACGGTCATGAACGCAATCGCCGGCGCGCTGCCGGAGCTCGTCGGCGGCTCCGCGGATCTCGATCCCTCGACGAAGACGTATTTGAAGGACTTCGGCGATTTCGAGCCGGGTTCGTACGCCGGCCGCAACATTCACTACGGCGTACGCGAGCATGGGATGGCCGCCATCAACAACGGCATCGCGATGCACGGTGGACTGCTGCCGTTCGGCGCGACGTTCTTCAACTTTACGGACTACATGAAGCCTTCGATGCGCCTGGCCGCGATCACGAAAGCCCGCGCGCTCTACGTCCTCACGCACGACAGCGTCTTTTTGGGCGAAGATGGTCCGACGCACCAGCCGATCGAGCAACTCGCCACCTTTCGCGCACTGCCCAACATGACGTTGATCCGTCCCGCCGATGCGCTCGAATCGCTCGAAGCATGGAAGCTGATGATTCAGCCGCGCACCGGGCCGTGGATGCTCGTGCTGACGCGCCAAAAAGTTCCCTTCCTCGGCGAACGCAACGCCGACGTCGCGCGAGGCGCCTACGTGCTCGTCGAGTGCGAGGGAACGCCGGAGTTGATCTTCATCGCGACCGGCTCGGAGGTGCACTTGGCCGTCGAAGCCGCAAAGTTGCTCGAAAACCAAGGAACGCGCACGCGCGTTGTCTCGATGCCGTCGTGGGAACTTTTTGCGGCCCAGCCGGAGGCGTATCGCGATTCGGTCTTGCCGCCGGATGTTCGTGGACGGATGTCGATCGAAGCCGGCGCGACGCTCGGATGGGAGCGCTGGGTCGGCGACCGAGGATTTGCCTTCGGCATCGATCACTTCGGGGCATCGGCGCCTGCCGCAGACATCGCCAAAGCATATGGATTCACGCCGGAAAACATCGCGAAAGTCGCTTCGGAGCGATTCGCAACCGTAAGCCGCTAAGGGAGACTCATGGAACAACACCTGCAACAACTCGCCGACGCCGGACAGAGCGTTTGGATCGACAACTTGCGCCGCAGCATGTTTGCTTCAGGTGAGCTGCAGCGGATGATCGATCAAGGCTTGCGCGGCATGACTTCCAATCCGACGATCTTCGAGAAAGCGATTGGGACCGGCAACGACTACGACGAGCAACTGCGCTCTCTGATCGGCCGCGAGCACGATGCGCAAACGCTCTTTTGGGAGCTCGCCGTCAAGGACATCGAGACCGCGTGCGACCTCTTCCGTCCGGTGTACGACTCTCTGGATGGAAATGACGGCTTCGTCAGTTTAGAAGTCTCGCCGCTGCTGGCGCACGACACCGCGGGGACGATCGCCGCCGCCAAAGAGATTTGGAAGCGCGTCAACCGGCCGAATTTGATGGTGAAGATTCCGGGAACCGCGGAAGGCGTACCGGCAATCGAAGAATGCATCGCCGAAGGGCTCAACATCAACGTCACGCTGATCTTCTCCGTCGACATGTACGAGAAGACGGCGCGCGCCTACATCAACGGGCTGCAACGCCGTCTGAAAGCGGGACAGCCGGTCGACAACATTCACTCGGTCAACAGTTTTTTCGTGAGCCGCATCGACACGGCGGTCGATAAACTGATCGACGAACGAATTGCCAAGGGCGAAAAGCAGCTCGCGGATCTGCACGGGAAAACCGGCATCGCGAATCTGAAACTCGCCTACCAAAGCTACCTCTCGCTCTTCGAAGGGCCCGCATTTGCGGAGCTGCGCGCGGCCGGCGCGAAAGTCCAGCGCCCGCTTTGGGCAAGCACCTCAACGAAGAATCCGACGTACCCCGATCTCATGTACGTCGAGAACATCGTCGCCCGAAACACCGTCAATACGATGCCGCCGGGAACCTATGACGCGCTGCTCGACCATGGCAATATTCGCTCTGACGCCATCCTCGAAGATCTCGACGGTGCGCGCGCGGTCATGCAGTCGCTGCGCGACGCCAGCATCTCGCTTTACGAAGTGACGAGCAAGCTCGTGCGCGAGGGCGTCGCCGCCTTTGCAGATTCGTTTGCGGCGCTGCTTGGCGCGATCGTCTACAAACAAAAACAGCTCTCGGGCGGCTTGCAACGAGTCGCACTGCAACTGGGCGATGCGACGGGCGCCTACGAGCAAACGCTGGACCAGCTCGGAAAAGAAGACTTCTTAAAGCGGATTTGGGCCAAGGACACGACGCTCTGGACGAACTGACCCGCAAGCGGCCGACATCATCAAGACCGCGCTCGGCTGGCTCGACATTCCGCAACATATCCTGGAAAACGTTCCGAACGTGCAAGCCTTCGCGCAAGAGGTTGCGCAGAAGTTCTCGCACGTCGTCGTCCTCGGCATGGGTGGCAGCTCGCTCGCACCGGATATCTTGCGCGCGACCTTCGGAAAGATCGATCGTTTTCCACGTTTACACGTTCTTGATTCGACCGATCCGGTGCAAATCGCAGAATTAGAGAAGCACATCGATTTAATGGAGACGCTGTTCATCGTCGCGAGCAAGAGCG
The DNA here is from genome assembly GCA_963723515.1 of Vulcanimicrobiota bacterium. Classification (GTDB taxonomy): domain Bacteria; phylum Vulcanimicrobiota; class Vulcanimicrobiia; order Vulcanimicrobiales; family Vulcanimicrobiaceae; genus JAFARW01. Next base: position 468,123 of record CAVRQT010000003.1, on the reverse strand, counting down.
GCACGACGACGGAGCCTGATGCGTTCTACCGCTACTTTCATGAGAAGATCAGTCGTGCGGCAGGCTCATCGAAGGCCGGCAGCCACTTCATCGCCATTACGGATCCGGGAACAAAACTTGAAGCCGAAGCGAAAGCAAATAAGTTTTGCTCCGTTTTCGTCAACGATCCGAACATCGGCGGCCGGTATTCGGCCCTCTCGTACTTCGGAGTGGTGCCGGCGGCGCTTGCCGGCTACGACATCAACTTGTTGTTGGATCGGGGGCTCGGCGCGATGCACGCAAACGAGAAGACGATCGCAGCGAAGGATGCGCCCGGCGTTCGCTTCGGTGCCGCGATCGGTGCATTGGCCAACCGCGGTCGCGATAAACTGACGATCGTGACGCATCCGCACGTCGAGGCGTTCGGCGCATGGGCGGAGCAGTTGATCGCGGAGTCAACCGGCAAACTCGGCAAAGGCATCGTTCCGATCGAAGGGGAGCCGCTTGGCGCGCCGTCATCTTACGGAGACGATCGCGTCTTCGTCTACGTCGGCAGCGGTTTGCCGGAGGCAGATCCGGCAACCGAATCGGCGCTCGCAACGCTGGAGGAAGCCGGTCACCCCGTCATTCGGCTGGCGATGAACGACCGCTACGATCTCGGCGAGCAGTTCTATCTGTGGGAAATCGCAACGGCGGTTGCCGGCTCGATCATCGGCATCAACGCGTTCGATCAGCCCAACGTGCAAGAATCAAAAGACAATACAAAGGCGCTGCTCGAGGAGAAAGATCAAAAAGGCAGGTTCAGCGAGCCGGCCGTCAATGTTTCGAACGACGCGCTCGACGTCACGTATCTCTCGGGCAGCAAATCGATCGCCGCAAACGACGTCAACCGCGCGATGGCCGACGTCTTCGCGCAGATTCAGTCGCACGATTACTTCGCGTTCACGGCATACATCGCGCGCAACGACGCCCACATCGCCATCCTGCGCGATATGCGCGTCAAGATTCGAGACGCACATCGCGTCGCGACGACCGTCGGATTTGGGCCACGCTTTCTGCACTCGACGGGACAACTGCATAAAGGCGGCCCCGGCACCGGCGTCTTCTTGCAGATCACGGCCGACGCGCCGTTCGATCTGCAAATTCCCGGCATGACGGGTTTTCGAACGCTCGAGACGGCGCAGGCGCTGGGTGATTTTCAATCGCTCGACAAACGTCAGCGGCGCGGAATGCGCATTCACCTCAAAGGTGATATCGAAGCCGGCCTGCAGGCGCTCGCAAACCACATCAACGACGCCTTGATGGCTTAGAGACTGAGCGCCTTCTAAATGAAACTCGGAATGGTTGGCCTCGGCAAAATGGGCGCGAATATGACGACGCGGCTGATTCGCGGCGGCCATGAAATTGTCGCATACGACCGCAGCGCGGAGGCCGTTAAAAGCGTCGCGTCAGGGGGCGCGACGGGAGCCGGCTCCCTCAAAGAGCTCGTGAGCAAACTCTCGCCGCCGCGCATCGTTTGGCTGATGGTGCCCGCGGGGGCGCCGACGGATGAGACGATCGATGCACTGCTCGAGCTGCTCTCTGCCGGCGACATCTTGATTGACGGCGGCAACACGAAGTGGACCGAGGGACTTGCCGCCGCGCAGCGTGCGCGGGCAAGGAATGTGTCGCTTGTTGACGCCGGAACGAGCGGTGGAATTTGGGGACTTGAAAACGGCTACTGCTTGATGGTCGGCGGCGACGATCAAGCGGTCAAAACCTGCGAGCCGATCTTCTTGACGCTCGCGCCGCCCGGCGGCTACGCGCACGTCGGTCCTCCGGGCGCCGGACACTTTTCGAAGATGGTGCATAACGGAATCGAATACGGCTTGCTCGCCGCGTATGGCGAAGGTTTTGAAATCCTCGAGCGCTCGCCGTTCAAATTCGACCTGGGCCAGTTGGCCGAACTCTGGACGCATGCAAGCGTCGTTCGCTCGTGGCTGCTCGAACTCGCCGTGCGCGCCTTCAAAGAAGATCCGGGCCTGAAGAACATCCGCGGCTATGTCGATGACACCGGCGAAGGACGGTGGACGGTACAAGCCGCGATTGACGAAAGCGTGCCGGCGCCCGTCATTACCCTTTCGTTGCTATCGCGCTTTGTATCGCGGCAAGACGAATCGTTCAGCGCGAAAGTTGTTGCAGCGTTGCGCCAACAGTTCGGCGGCCACGCGGTAAAGCCGGAAGAGACGCATGGCTGAAACTGCTGCCGCATCAAGCAAGGCGGCAGCCGACGGTCAAACCGTCAATCCTCTCCGGGCTGGGCTCGAAAGCGATCGCATCACCGATCCATGCACGCTCGTCTTTTTCGGCGCGAGCGGCGACCTCTTCAAACGGATGCTGCTGCCGGCGCTCTACAATCTGCGTCTGAACGACATCTTGCCGAGCGCATTTGCGATCGTCGGCTACTCGCGCACAAAGTTTTCCGATGGGCAGTTTCGCGACTACTGCAAGCAGAGCGTCGATCAGTTCTCACGCTCCGGCCCAGCGAAGGACCCGCTCTGGAGCGATTTCGCCGAGCACATCTCGTATATCACGGGCGAGTTCACCGATACGTCGGACTACAACCAGCTCAAAAAGAAGTTCGCGGAAAACGATTCTCAGTTTGGTACCAAAGGCAACGTCCTCTTCTATCTCTCGACACCGCCCCAAGTTTTTCCGACGATCATCTCGCAGATCAAATCCGCCGCCCTCGACCCACGTTCGAACACGAAGGGCTGGACGCGGATCATCGTCGAGAAGCCCTTCGGAACCGACCTCAATTCCGCGCGCAGCTTGCAAGCCGAAGTCGAAAAAGTGTTCGACGAGAGCCAAGTGTATCGGATCGACCACTACTTGGGCAAAGAGCCGGTGCAAGACATCATGGCGCTGCGCTTTGCCAACATGATCTTCGAACCAATCTGGAATCGCCGCTATATCGACGGCGTGCAGATCACGGCGGCGGAGACGCTCGGCGTCGAGCAGCGCGGCGGGTACTACGATCACGCCGGCGCGCTCCGCGACATGATTCAAAATCATGTCATCAACTTGCTCGCGCTCGTTGCGATGGAACCGCCGGCCGGCTCGGACGCGGATGCCATTCGCAATGAGAAATACAAGGTGCTTTCCGCGGTTCATGCGTTCGGAACGGAAGATGTCGTCGCAGCGCAGCGCGCGCGGTCAATACGGCTCCGGCGTCATCGACGGCCAAGCGGCGATCGGTTACCGTGAGGAAAAAGACGTCGCGCCCGATTCGAACACCGAGACGTACGCCGCCGTCAAATTATACGTAGACAATTGGCGGTGGGCAGGGATTCCGTTTTATTTACGCAGCGGAAAACGCTTAGCACGCAAGGTTTCGGAGATCGCAGTGCGTTTCTGCTCGATCCCGCAACGACTCTTCGGCGAGCGCAGCGATGAGATTGAATCGAATGTCCTCGTCATGAAGATTCAGCCGGACGAAGGCGTCACGCTGCGCTTTAACGCCAAAGTGCCAGGGCCGAAGAATCACATCCGCGGCGTCAACATGGATTTCAATTACGGAACCGGCTTCGGGATCGAGTCGGCGCCCGCGTACGAGCGGCTGATCGGCGACGCAATTCGCGGCGATGCGACCTTGTTCACGCGCTGGGACGCGGTGCAGCGGGCGTGGGAAATCGTGATGCCAATTTTGGACGTGTGGCAGAGCACGAAGGATCCGTCGTTTCCCAACTATGCCGCCGGATCGCAAGGCCCAAGCGCGGCAGATCGACTGCTCCAAGCCGACGGCCATGCGTGGAGACGAATTTGAGCACGACGATCGACGTCGCCGGAATCGAACAGCGCCTGAAGGAAAGCCGCAGCCGCCAAGGCGCGACAACGGCGACGACGATGAATCTCGTCGTTTATATCGACGATCGTTCGCAACACCAACGAGCGTTGCGCCGGGCCGAAGACTTTTGCGAAAAGTATCCCGCGCGCGTCATGATTCTCGATGCGACGCGCGAGACGTCGGCAAATGTCGAGAGCTGCGAGCGCGTCGCCGAAGGCGCAACGATCAACGCCGAACGAATCGAGCTCGGCGTCGGCGGCCTCTCGGCACAGACGATCTCCTCGAGCGTCAACGCGTTGCGGATCAGCGACATTCCGGACGTTCTCTGGTGGACGAGCCGCAGTCTGAACGAACACGAGCTCTTCGACCAGATGCTGCCGCTGATGGATGTGCTGATCGTCGATTCATCGGGCGTGGACGGCGCACCGACGGCCGTCTGTGAATTAGCGAACTTCTCACAACGCTCGCACGCGATTCTCCTGCGCGACCTCGCATACATGCGGCTGCTTCCATGGCAAGATATGGTCGCGCAATTCTTTGACGACCCGCAGTTTCTCGAGGACCTCACGCAAATCGAATCGCTCGAGATCGCCTCCGGATCTTCTGCTGAAGCCTTCTACATCGTCGGCTGGCTTGCGAGCCGGCTGCAATGGAAGCCGTCCGAACGGTTCGCCTTGCGCGACCGCGCCGGCAAACGGATTGCCGTGAACATGGAGCGCAAAGGCGGATTGCGCCGCGTCGTTCGTGTCGCGCTTTCGACGCCGGAGCGAACCTTTGCCGCCGATCTCTCGGAATCGCAAGATACGGTCTGCTTAAGCGTCAGCGATCAAAAACGAAAACGCTGCATGCCGCTGCATGATATCGACAACCTGACGCTCATGGAGAAGGCCTTTCTCTTCAACTCCAAAGATGAGGTCTTTGAGAGCGCGCTGCAGGTGCTCTGCGATCTGCTGCAGTTCGATAACGGGGGACCGCCCGCGTAAATTGCCCGACTTGCAGATTTTCGAGAGCCCGGCACAAGTTGCCCAAGCGCTAGCGGATCTCTTTATCGATTCGGCGCGCGTCGCGATTGCGGAAAGCGGCCGATTTCGCGTTGCGCTCTCCGGTGGAACAACGCCGAAAGCCGCATACACGCTGCTCGCAGAAGAGCCGCGCAGCAGCGTCGATCTTTTGGAAAGACGTCTTCATCTATTTCAGCGATGAGCGGTGCGTGCCGCCGGACGATCCGCAATCGAATTACAGAATGGCGAACCAAGCGTTCCTTTCACGCATCGACATACCGCTTGGCAACGTTCACCGCATGCACGGCGAGGATGAGCCGCGCGCTGCCGCAGCGGCATATGCGAAAGTTCTGGTCGCCGACATGGGCGAGCCGCCGCGCTTTGACGTGATCTTGCTGGGCATGGGTCCGGACGGACACACCGCATCGCTCTTTCCCGGAACCTCACCGATCGAAGACGACGCGATGCTCGTCAGAGCGCCGTTCGTTCCGAAATTTCAAAAGTATCGGCTCACGATGACGCCGCGCGTCATCAATAGCGCCCGGCATGTCGTCATTGCAACGGAGGGAACGCAGAAGGCGACTGCGCTGGCGGCGGCCTTACAGGGACCGTACGATCCGCAGAAATATCCGGTTCAGATTGTGAAGCCCGTCGATGGGACAGTAACGTGGCTGGTCGACCGTGCCGCTGCGGCGCTACTGGATACCGCGCATATCCTAAATCAAGGAGAGCATGACGAAATCGAAGATGACCTTAAAACGTTTTGACAGCCCCGATTCAACGCGCACCTTTCCGAACGGCCACTTCTATGGTCTGACGCTCGGCGAGATGACCGTTGGCATGGCCATTTACGAACCGGGGTGGGTTTGGTCGCGTGACATCGGCAAGGCTCTTGGTCAATCGCGATGCCAAACGGAACATCATGGGATGGTGTCTCCGGTGCCGCGACCGCCGAATTCGACGACGGCACGTCATCGAAATGCGTGAGGGCGACGTCTTCCACATCCCGCCGGGTCACGATAGCCGCGTGATCGGAGATGAGCGTTACGTGTCGCTCCACTTCTCCGGGCAGAGGATACGCGAAAAAGAACTGACGTTAGCGGTTATATGGCGCAGCGCCGATCGTCGTCGCGTCGATGTTGTTGTCTCGTAAGATCGAGCCGGTAACCCGCTGAAGCTCGACGACCGCCTTATTTAAGTCGGTCTGCGCCTGGAGCTCGCGGCCGCGGTTATTCGCGAGATCGAGCTGCCGCTGCAGGACGAAATACGTCGTCGAAACACCGGCGCGAAAGCGGCGCATCTCGCTGGCAAGAACCTTCTCGGACGCTTGGCGCGCGGAGCGAGCGGCGATGAGACGGTAGCGCGCCGAGCGATACGCTTGCAGCGCATTGCGCGACTCGGCCGCAATGCGCTGGATCAACGCCGCCTCATTAAACTGCGTTTGGCGAATCTGCTCTTGCGCGATCGCGTAATTCGCCTTGGCGGTGTTGTTTCCGAACGGTATGCTGTATTGAACCCCCGCCTGGTACATTGGGAAACGCGCGTTGACGAGATTGTTCAGCGACTGACTCAAGCCGCCGACGAGATAACTCGGGGGCGTTTGATTTTGCGGCACAATAAACGGAATCTGTTTGTTGGGCGGCAGTTGCTTGTTGACGAACGCGACCAGCTCGTTGATCGTGATCGTTTGCTGAATTTGGCTTTCCAGAAACGGTATATTTTGGACGGGAATCTCCTGTCCGGCGAAACCGTTGCTCGTATAGCCGAGCTGCAGGTCGAACTGCGGCTTTAACTGTTCGCGCGCGAAGGCAAGGTTAACGTCGGCCGACTCACGGGCGGCGCGTAATTGATCGATCTCCGGACGATTGGCCAGTGCGCGCGCAACGACGTCGGCAAGCGTCGGCTCCGGCGGGAGCTGCAATACGGGCGACATCGGCACAAGGTTCGCAAGCCAAATTTGGTCACTCGGGTCCGAGAGAATCAGCTGCTTGAGTTGATTCTGCAAGCGAGCAACGTTCTGCAACGCCGAAAAGACGTTGTCTTGAAAGACGTTGACCTGCGTGTTCGATTGCAGCAGATCGATCGGCGCACTAACGCCTTCCCGCGCCAGCCGAGCGTTGCTTTGCGCTTGCGCGCGCGCTTCTCGCAATGCTTCCTCTTGAATCGCCACATCGCGCCATGCCGCAACCAAATCCCAATATGCGTCTTCTACGTTCGCAATAACGTTTGAGGCGCTGAGCAGCGCCTGTGCCGTTGAGCCGCGCGCATTTGCGGTGGCGAGCTGCAAGGCCCGGCGAGGTTCATTTTCAACGGCGCCGCGCGCGAGAGGCTGCGTCAAGTTGAACCCGAGTGCCGTGGGATAGGTCGGATTGAACGTGTTGATCGTCGTGTTGTTGTTGATGCGGCTGCCTGAAGCGGTGACGGAATACTGCTGCCCGCCCTGCGTGATCCCATTGATGCCGGTGCTCACGCCGAACTGCTGTTGAACGATCGGCCCGAAATTCGGGCCCGCGAAAAACGCATTTTCCGGCGCCTGAGCGGAGTACGTGTAGCTTGGCTGCACCATGAACCGCACGTCGAACGCGCCGCGCGCCGCGACGATCTGATAGCCGGCGATGCGCCGGTTCGATTGCGCAACGGCCAAATCGTTGTTGCGCGTCAATGCCATTGCGACCGCATCGCTCAAGCGCAGACCCACAAACGGTTCTTGGGCAACGCCCACGAGCTCAACGTTTGGAACGCGAACCGGCGGCGCGATATATCCCGGCGCAACGTTTGGAACTCGCGGCAAATATTGGGGTTGCGGCGGCGGGGGCAAGCGCGGCGCGCCTTGGGGCGCCGCGCTAGGTTGCGGCAAAAATTGCGGAGTCACTTGCGGCGCCGGCGCGCCGCGCGACTGTGGCTGTTCGCTCGCCTGTGGTTGCGGTGAGGGCAACTGGAAAATCGGCTGCACAGATGGCTGAGGCGACGGCTGAGCGGAGGGCGCGCTCTGGGGTGGCAGCTGCGCGACGGCGGACGTGCCTGCGAAAGCCGGAATCAGCAGAGCGAGTGCAATGAGCGCATAGCGGTAAGCCGCGCGCATTACTTGACCTTCACCGACGATTCGACCGACATGCCGGGGCGAAGCGGCATATCGGGCCGAGCATCGTCGATGGAGATCTTTACGGGGATACGCTGCGTCACTTTAATGAAATTCCCGCTGGCGTTTTGCGGCGGAATCAGCGAATACGTGCTCTGCGAAGCCGGATTGATCGCGATGACGTGACCGTGGAACGCAACGCCCTTGTAAGCGTCGATAGAAATATCAACCGGCTGTCCCGCCCGCATGTCGCCGATCTGCGTCTCTTTAAAGTTCGCCGTGATGTAGATGTTCTGCGCCGGGATGATCGTTAAGAGCGTCACGCCCTGACCGACCGTTTGACCGACCTCGACGTCCTTTTCACCGACCGACCCGTCGACCGGCGCGACGATGCGCGTATTTGCCAATTGGTCGGACGCCAACTGGAGTTGCGCTTGCGCATTGGCGACCGTTGCAAATGCGGCGTGCGCTTGGGCTTCGGAGGCCGCAACGCGACTCGGAGCGGACGCTTCCTGATACTTGCCGTGCGCGGTTTGCAGCGACCCGGTCGCCTGCGACTGCGCAGCGGACAACCGCTCGCGAGCCGCCGATACGTTTGCGAGCGTGGCTTGATACTGCGAGGCGGCGGCGGCCGCGGCGGCCCTTGCCGCATCGAGCTGCTGGCGCGGCAAATCGCCGGTGCCGACCAAGGACTGGGTTCGCGCGAGATCCGCCTCTGCTTTGGCGTATGCTTCTTGCGCAGCGGGCACCTGCGCCTCAGCTTCGCTAACGGCGGCGCCTGCTGCACCCGTTTCTGCTTGACCCGATTGCGCTTGCGTTATTCCGCCTATACTCTCGATCGATTGCGCAGCGACCGTTTGCTGCGTCAACGTGACGTTGGCTTGCGCAGCTTCGGCTTGTGCGCGCTGCGAAATGACGGCGGCTTTCGCTTGATCGTATTTCGAACGTTCATCGCTGTCGTCAAGCTGGATCAGCAGCTGTCCCTTGCGCACGCGCTGATCGGTATCCACGTAAATTTGGTTGACGCGCTCGGAGATTTTGCTCGTCACGGCGACACTTGACGCATCGACCTTCGCATCATCCGTCGATTCGTGCGTTCGTGCGTAGAGAAAGTAGCGAATACCCCAGAGGAGTATGGCGATCGCGATGATCGCGCCGACCAGCATCCCGATCCTTCGCAGCGCTGGATTCGATTTTCGGGGGCTTTTTCGGGCGCTTCAGCCGCGGATTGCGCGCCGCCGTCCCCGCTGGTGCGGGCGGGCTGCTGTTCAACCGAACGTGAATCCACTATGACCCTCTTGCGCCGTCGAGAAAAAGCCGCACGAACGTCGTGACGGCTTGCTCATCGCTCTCGAAAAGCGCTCTCTTCCAAAACTGCAGTCCCATCGTATAGGCAAAGAACATCCCCATGAAAAAGCGCGCCAAGATCTCTGGGTTGCCGTGCAATGCGCCGGTCGCAACGTGCTCCGAAAGAAAACGCGTCAAGTACTCTCGCGAGAGGTTCGGCGCACGCCAGGGAACGCGCGCGGCATCCGGATCGAGCGTTTCTTCCAAAAGCGCCACGCGCATCAGATCGATATTTTGGTGCATCGCCTCGACGGTCGTGCGCCCGATCGTGCGCAAATTGTCTTCCAGATCGCCGCTAAGTCCGGCATAGAGCGTTTGCAGACGCGCCTCGCGACCTTGGCAGAAAAACTCTTTCATGGCGTCAAGCAGCGCGCGCTTGTTACCAAAGTGTCGGAAGAGCGTTGCTTCATTGACGCCGGCGCGGTCGGCGATTTCCCGAGTCGTCGTACCGTGGGGGCCCTTTCGCGCAAAAATCTCGCGCGCGGCGGTCAGCATGCGTTCCCGCGTGCCTTCCGAGGCGGGACGAAGGGTAGTCGAGTGCATACGGACCGATGCTATCATCCGCATGGCATCAATGCAAGTGCTTGCTTGCACTTCGACGAGCTCAGTGCAGGCTAGGCTCGGCAAGCTCGCTGCAGGCTGTTCGACTGGACGCTGCAGGCTAGCTCGACGAGCTGCAGGCGGCTGTTCGGCGCTCAATGCAGGCCGTGCTCAACTCAGGGTGACGGCAGTACAGGCGCGGAACCGTTGGCCGCGATGCTCAGCGAAGACGATGTGCGCGAGGCGGCGCAGGCGGCCAAACTCGAGCCGAACTCGATCGTCCTAAAGCGGCTCGATGGAACGCACACCGTCGACATTCATATCAACGAAGACGTCTATCGCTACCCGGCGAGCATGATCAAGACGCCGCTCGCGGTGGCTGCATTCACGCTGGTTGAGAGCGGCGATCTCAAGCTCGAGCAATACTTCCTAACAACGACGCAAAACATGACGGCAAACGATAAGCCGTCGCCGCTAAAGCCGGGATACCAAGCCTCACTGCACGAGCTGATCGAGTTGATGATTACGCGCTCGGATAACGTGGCAACGAACATGCTCTTCGACGTCTGCGGACGCGAACGCGCAACGCAAATCGTTCAAGAACGGTACGGCTTGCTGAAGACCGCCTTCTACCGCAAGCTGTCAGGCAGCGAGCCGCTGATCAACGATCCCGGTTGGGATCGCGTTCACCGCAACATTCACAATGCGGGTGACGCGGCAAAACTCTTCGAGATGATCGCTGAGGATGCCGTGCCGTATGCCGATCTGCTTCGCGAAACGCTGCTGGCGCAGCAATTCAACGACAAGCTCAACGCCGGCTTACGGCCCGGCGACATATTCGCTCATAAGACCGGCGACACCGACGAAGTGACGCACGACGGCGGCATTCTCGATATTCCGAATGGGCCGTCGTACGTCATCGTTGTTTACACCGGACTGCCGTCAACCGATCAAAACAACGCTCGCTTCGGTCAATTCATGCGCGCGATCCGACAACTGTTATAGCGATTACCGTTGCCCTTCGATGCTTCGACACCGCTCAGCACAGGCTAAGCTCAGGGTGACACGGGGTTTTAGTAACTGCTGCTCGTGCGGTGGTGGCGATGATGCCGCGGCATCGTTGACGTGCCGTTGCTCGTTGCACCGTTACTCGTCGCGCCGTTTTCGCCCGCTGCATTATTCATGTTCGCGCTTCCGCTGCCGGCCGCATGGTAGCCGGCCGCTGCAGCGGCACTAGCGCACATATATTGTCCGTTCTTCGTGCGCCCATAGTATGGGCTGTCGGGTTCGTGGTAGGCCTTGGTGTGCAGGTTGACCCAAACGGGTTTCGTCGCACCGCAATTTAGGCCGGCGGGAATCGGTTTCGCCGCAGTGAGCGGAAGCGCAGCGCTCTCGCGTTGACCTTCGGTCATCGGGCCGGTTGTCGCCGTCGCGTTTGCGCCCTTGTTTCCGCCGCCGCATGCGGCCAGAATGAGGGCTGCCGAGCAAATAAGGAATGCGGCTCTGATCTTCTCCTTCATACACTACCTCCCCAGATCTAGTCTTCGCGCAATCTTACCCACTGCGGCCTTGGATTGCTGCTGCAACGCCGTTTCCTCTCCGCTCCATACCTCTTTGCCGTGCACGAAGGCCTGCGCGATCCAATTGGTCTCGCCGCGATAGACGAGCCCGTTGATCGGCACCGCCCACGGATCAAGCTTTGAGGCGTCGATGACCATATAGTCGGCACTTCTTCGCGGCGAGAACGCGCCGCAGTCGATGCTGAGCGCCTGCGCTCCCTGACGGGTTGCGAAGTCAAATACTGCAAGTGCGTCGAGCGCCGCTCCGTCGAGCTGCGCAACCTTTTGCAGCAATGCGGCCGTCCGCATCTCATCGATCAGAGATGGTTTCACGTCGGCATCGGTCCCAAGCGCGATCGGCACGCGTAGCTCGCGGAACCTTGGGATGTCGCAGATGCCATCGCCGAGATACTCGTTGGTGGTCGGATTGTGAACGATCCGCGAACCGCGCGCCGCCAGCAGTTTCTTCTCGGCGTCGCTCAAGTAAATCGCATGGATCGCGACGAGCCGTTCGGTCAAGACCTCCCAGCGCTCCAGCAATTCGATGGGCGCCGCGCCGTGCAACGCACGCGTTTGTTCGCCTTCGTATGCGGCCTCAGCAACATGAATGTGCAGCATCAGATCGCGCTCTTTTGAGAATTCGGCCGCGCAAAAGAATCATCTCACGTGACGCCGCGTGCAGTGAGTGCGGGGCAACGCAGATATTCACATCCGGATACGCGGCGATCAATTCGCTCGTTCGCGACGCAGCTTGATCCAGCGTCTCTCGAAATGCCGCCGGCACGTCTGGGGCGTCCATCCAAGCCCGCGCCAGAATCAACCGAATACCCGTGTCTCGCGCGGCTTGAATCGCTGCCCGCGCGTGTTCGTTTCCAGCACCGTTCAGATAGAAAAATTCGACGACGCTCGTAATTCCAGCGCGCAGCATTTCGCCGAACGCATAGACGAACGTCCAGTAAATGTCATCGGGGGTCAAGCGGGGGACGACTTTATAGAGCGCGTCACGTCGCCAGCGCTCAAACGGCAGATCGTCCGCCCATCCGCGCAGCAAGACCTGATACGCGTGGCTATGACCGTTGATGAAGCCCGGCGCGACGATTGCTTGGGGACCAAATTCGCGCACGCTGGCGTTGCGAGCGTCAATCTTACGCCGATCTCCACATTGCACGATCGCGCCATCTTCAACGATGAACGCAAAGTCGTGACGCTCGACGCCGTCGACGAGCGCGCGCGCGCACTGAACGACTTCCTTCATCCGATCCGCCGGCCGCTGCGAAAGACCGCCTGCGCCAGATTTCCTCCGAACTGCCATCCGAACTCGTCGGGCGATTCGATCTGCAGCGCCACGAAATCCGCGCGCGAGCCGTTGCGCAAAACGCCCGCGTCATCGTGGAGTGATGCTGCGGCGGCGCGCGTCACGCCGTAGAGCGCCTCAGCTGCCGAAAAGCCAAGCAATTTGCGCCCAAAGAATGCGACGGTTTGCAAATTGAAGCACGGCGAGGTTCCGGGATTGTAGTCGCTCGCGAGCGCGACCATCCCGCCTCTTTCGAGGATGTCGCGCGCCGGCAGGTGCTTGGGAATGTCCAAGTAGGCGATTGTCGCCGGACAGGCGACGGTCACGATGCCGCGCTCGACAATCGCATCGATATCGGTTGAGTCGATGAAGTTGGCGTGGTCGATCGCGTCAACATCAAGCGCGCTCGCCATCGCCGCTGCGCCGGAGCGCGCAAGCTCGTCGCAATGCACGCGCAGCCGAAGCCCGTTTGCCCGCGCCGCTTCTAGATACCGACGGGTCTGTTCGGGAGAAAAGAAGCCCGTTTCGCAAAAAGCGTCTGCGTACACCGCACCGTGTGCGCGCGCCACGGGCATCACGTGGCCGATCAGGTATTCGATGAACGCGTCTTCTGCGTTGTATTCCGGCGGCAGCGCATGTGCGCCCAAAAACGTCGCGATCAATCGTGGAAGCTGGGCGTCGTCTTTGTGGGCCTCAATTAAATCTAAAAGCGCAATCTCGCCCTGGCGGTGGAGCGCATAGCCCGTCTTGCACTCAAGCGTCGTCGTGCCGTGCAGCGCGATCGTGTGAAGCCGCGCATGAACGCACTCCCAAAATGCTTGCCGTTTCTCAGGCGATTCAAGCGCTTTGCGCGTGCATTGCACGGTATGCAGCATGCCGAGCGGCGGCGAGTCTCCGCGTTGGCGCGCAGCAAAATCGGCTTCGCGATCGCCTGCGAAGAGCGGATGGGTGTGCGCGTCGATGAAGCCGGGCGTGACGACACAATCTTCGAAGTCGACGATCTCGACGTTTGCAGCGCCCTTGAGCGACTTTTCGACGTCGGCCGGCGAGCCGATCGAAACGACACGGCCGTCACGAACGGTGAACGCGCCGGGCGAAAACATCCCTAAATCATCAAAAGCGATTGCGTTTTGGGCTTTGCCGCCCTCGCAGGTAACGAGCGTTCCCGCCCGCACGAGCAACGATCGGCTTACAACCGCCAGTCGATCCCCTTTTCGTCGGCCGTTTCAATCGCGAGCTCGTAGCCCGCGTCGGCATGCCGCACGACGCCCATGCCGCAATCGGTCGTCAGGACTGTTTCTAGCCGCTCGCGCGCATCCGCGCTTCCGTCCGCCACCACGACCATGCCGGCATGCAAACTGTAACCGATACCGACTCCGCCGCCATGATGGAAGGACACCCAATGCGCACCGGCGGCGGTGTTCAGCAACGCATTAAGGATCGGCCAGTCCGCGATCGCGTCGCTGCCGTCTTTCATCGATTCTGTCTCACGGTACGGTGATGCCACGCTGCCGGTATCAAGATGATCTCGACCGAGCACGATCGGCGCCTTAACTTCCCCGTTAGCGACGAGCTCGTTGAAGCGCAAACCCGCCTTTGCCCGGTCGCCATACGCGAGCCAGCAGATCCGCGCCGGGAGACCTTGAAACGCGACGCGCTCACGCGCGAGTTCGATCCAACGCCGCAGATGTGCGTCGTTAGGAAATAACTTCAGCAGCTCGTCATCCAGGCGTGCGATATCGCCTGGATCTCCGGAAAGCGCGGCAAAGCGAAATGGTCCGCTGCCCCGGCAGAACAGCGGGCGGATAAACGCCGGCACGAATCCCGGAAAGTCGAAGGCGCGCGTCACGCCCGCGCGCTGCGCCATCGCACGGATATTGTTGCCGTAATCGAAGACGACAGCGCCCGCATCGAGATAGGCCAGCATCGCTTCAACGTGCTTAGCGACCGTTTCAAAAGCACGCCGCTCATACTCTTGCGGATCGCGCGCCCGCAACTCGAGGGCTTCCTCCAGCGATATGCCCATCGGCACGTAGCCGTTGATCATGTCGTGCGCGGACGTCTGGTCCGTGACAGCATCCGGCCGAAGCCCGGCCGCGTAAAGTGCGGCGAACTCTTCACCTGCATTGCCTGCGTAACCGATCGAAAGCGCGCGCCCTTCAGTCCGCGCCGCTTCCGCTTCTGAGAGCGCGACGTCGCGGCTTGCGACAACACAGTCGAGGTAGCGCAGTTCATGCCGGCGTTCGAGCCGTGCGCGGTCGACGTCGACGACGATTGCGACGCCGCCGTTCATCGTGATCGCGAGCGGTTGCGCGCCGCCCATCCCGCCGATTCCGGCGGTCAAGCAGATGCGGCCGGCAAGCGTTCCGCCGAAATGCTGCCGCGCAAGCTCCGCAAAGGTCTCAAAGGTCCCTTGCACGATCCCTTGGGTGCCGATGTAAATCCACGATCCCGCGGTCATCTGACCGTACATCGTGAGTCCTTGCGCTTCCAACTCGCGGAAGGTCTTCCAATCGGCCCACTTCGGCACGAGATTTGCATTCGCAATGAGCACGCGCGGCGCGCGTTCATGCGTGCGCCAAACCGCAACCGGTTTGCCGCTTTGAACGATCAGCGTTTCATCGTTCTTGAGCCGTTTGAGCGTTCGAACGATCGCCTCAAAAGCCGTCCACGAACGCGCCGCACGGCCGCTCCCCCCGTACACGACGAGATCTTCAGGGCGCTCCGCGACTTCGGGATCGAGATTGTTCATCAGCATGCGCAGCGCCGCTTCTTGCGGCCAGGCCAGAGCGTTTAGCTTGGTTCCGCGAGGCGCACGGACGATGTGAGGCTGCGAGACGGTGGCCGTCACGGCTGCTGCGCCTTCGCGTGGTTGCGAGGCGGCTCCCAGAGTTCGATTCGGTTTCCTTCGGGATCCCAAATCCACGCAAAACGGCCGTACTCAGACTCCTCACGGTGCGGATCGATTCGCACACCTTCTTTGCGCAGCGTTTCCAGCAACGCATCCAAATCTTCAACGCGATAGTTGACCATGAACTGCGACGCCGTTTCCTTAAAGTAATCGCTGTCATGTGGAAACATCGCCCAGACCGTCTTGCCCGGAGCGTTCGTCTGCGCATCAATCCAGTCGAAATCGGCGCTTCCATATTCGGAAACGGGCAGCCCCAGGCGATCGCGATACCACTCGCCGAGCGCGTTCGTATCCTTCGCCTTGAAGAAAACGCCGCCTAAACCGGTTATGCGTCGCAAAGCCGTTCTCCAATTGCCTCTTCGGCCGCACGAACCATCGTGCCCGAACCGATCAGCTCGCGCGCTTCTTCGATGTCAGGCGCCGGAGCCCGATCTTCAGTCCACGCTTGAATCCGCGCGCGCCCGGCATCGTGCGCGGCTTGTGTGCCACGGCCGGAACGCAGCGGACGGCGAAAATCCGTCGCCACCAAGGCCGCGACGAGTTCGCACGCGAGAGAACCTTCGACATTATCTAATGCGCGATCCAAGTTGCACGCCGCCGTCATCCCCATGCTCACGTGATCTTCCTGGCCCGCCGATGTTGGAATCGAGTCGACGCTGTTCGGCCACGAAAGGCCCTTGTTTTCGCTCACGAGCGCCGCCGAAGTGTACTGCACGAGCATAAGGCCCGACTGCAACCCGGAGCGACCCGTCAAGAACAGCGGCAAACCGCGCTCCTCTGCATTGAGCAAAAGATAGAGCCGCCGTTCGCTGATGTTCGCAAGTTGCGAGATCGCGGTCTTGAGCACGTCGGCCGCCAGCGCAACGGGCTGTCCGTGAAAGTTGCCGCCGCTCAAAAATTCTTCGTCCTTCGGAAAAACGAGCGGATTGTCGGTGACGGAGATCGCCTCGGTTTCGATCACTTTTCTTGCATAAGCAACCGCATCTCGTACCGCGCCGTGCACGACGGGGATGCAGCGGTAAGAGTAGGGATCTTGCACGCGACCGCATTCACGATGCGATTGCATGATCTCGGAATCACGCAGGAGGGCGCGAAGGTTCTCGGCGACGCGCGACTGGCCGACGTGCGGCCGCAATGCGTTGATGCGGCGATCGAAGACACGATCGGTTGCATGAAACGCCTCCAACGAGAGCGCACCGATCACATCCGCCGCCGCACATAAGCGCTCGGCGCGCAAAACGCATAGGGCCGAGATGCCCGTCATGACCTCGGTACCATTGACGAGCGAGAGGCCTTCTTTCGCGCCCAGCGTCAACGGCTGCAAGCCTGCTTCGCGAAGCGCGCGTTGCGCGGGCATGCGCTCGCCGCGGTAAAACGCGTCGCCTTCACCGAGCAGCGTCAGCGTCATGTGCGCGAGCGGCGCGAGGTCGCCGCTTGCACCGACGGAGCCTTGCATCGGGACGTACGGCGTGATGCTCTCGTTAAGAATTGCCATCAGCAGATCGAGCGTCTCTGTCTTGACGCCGGAGTGGCCGGCGGCAAGCGAACTGACGCGCAAGACGCCGGCGGCGCGCACGAAACGCTGCGCAAGCGGCGGTCCGGTCCCTGCCGCATGGCTGCGCACGAGATTCAGTTGCAGTGTTGCGGCCTCCGACGGCGGCACCGCCACATTGGCGAGGCGGCCGAAGCCGGTCGTCACACCGTAGATCGGGGTTCCCGCGGTCGAACTGTTGCTCGACGAATGCGCGCGCCGCTTTGACGCGTTTGCGCGCCTCCGGTGAAACGGTGACCGATGCGCCCTCTTCGGCGACCGCACGAACTTGCTCGAGCGTCAGATGCTTGCCATCGAGCTCGACCGTTGGGACTGCCGTAGCGGTCATGAAGGCACCCTTAGACGCGTTTCTGCCCGCGTCCCAGGTCGGAGAAAGGCTACATGCGGGACCAGTCGTAGGAGGCGGCCCGCGCGTAGGGCGGTCCGTTTTGAATGACGATCTCTTCGTGGTCGCGCAGCGGAATCGAACGCGGATCACCGCGATACAGGCGGCCGTTGACCGTGATGCGCAGTGCCCTCCCGCGCGGTGCCCGCACGCCGTCAGCTTGCGTGCGGCTCAACTCTTGACCCCAGATGTCAAAGAACTGCCCCAGCGCGTACGACCGCCGCGTGGGCGACTCGACGTGGATGATGCCGTCGCTCGTATGCGTGTGCAGCCAGTACAAGCAATTCGCAGCCGATGGTATTCCGATGCCGGCCGGCACTTGTACGGCGCGTCCACGATCGAAGAGTTGGAGATGCTGGTGAATGTGCAGCACGGCACCTTCCATGCTCTCGCAGCGGATGCCGTCGATCGGCGCGCCGCCGAACATGCTTTGCGCGTGCACTGCGTTGGTCGAACAGAATGCTTCACCGAAGATGAGCAAGCCGAGCATCAGGGTCAAAGTTGGTCGTTTCACGTTGCTCCTTGTCGCACGTCTTTGTGGAAACCGTGGATAACCACCTAACGCATGGCGAATAAGTTTTATTTCTTGTGGAAAGGTTGTGAGCGACGGCAAAAAGCCCTTGCGCAGCGCTTTTCACGATGCTACCATGCAAAAACTTCGAGTAACGACGAAGTGCGGAGCGCGTAAAAACCGCGATCCTTACGTGTTGACGATGACGTCGCTTTCGCGACGGTCCGAGCGTAACGATCGAACCGTCGATACGTCAGTGGGAAACCGGAAACGGTTTCAAACAGGCGAGACGACAGGAGATACGCCGAAGCCCGACGCCTAACGGCGGCGGGTTTCGTCTTTTTCGGCGTAGCGCGCGCCGATTGAACCAATCAGGTCGCGCATGCGCACGCGTACATCCGGCGGCCCAACGACTTGCGCGGCCTCGCCCCACCCCAGCGTCCAACGCAACAGTTCGTCAACGTCGGCCACGTGATAGGTGATTTCGACGGAACCATCATCTGCGCGATCGATCGCCCGCTCGGTGACGATTCGGGCCGCAATCGCGGCTTTGGCGACGCGCTGTTCGAACCGAAGGCGGACCTGACTGGTCGTCTCGCTGTGGAGTACGCCGCTGATCGATGTTGCCGCAAAGGTTTCAACATCGAAGTCTTGCGGCTTAGCAAAGGTCGCCCCTAACACTTCGGGTTCGAGCACGCTGTCGACGGCGAAGACACGTTTGTCCCGTCGTGTGTGGTCGTAGGCGATCAAGTAAATCCGGCCGCCGGAGATAACAAAGCCGTACGGATCGACGGTACGCTCCGAGCGCCGGCCCTCTTTGTCGATGTACGTGAAGCGCGCGCAGCGCGAATTGCGTTCGGCGGAGGAGAGCAACGCGAACGCGCGTTCGGCCTCGGGTTCGAGATGGGTCTCGCTGACGCGAAACGCAAACGGTGCGCGGGCCTCAACTTCTTGCTGCGCTCCGGCGCCGGATAAGCCGACCAGTTTTGCTGAAACATTATTGAGATACGCGCCGAGCGTGCCGCCCAAACTTGCACCAAGCGAACGCAGCGCGACGAGCCCGAAGAGTTCGTCCGGCGAGAGCTGCATGCGTCGCAAGCTGTAGCCGTCCGTGAACTTGTAGATGTTTGCGGCCCGATCGAAGTACCACGGAAAGCCGGCGTCCGAAAGGACTGAAAGGTAGCGTCGCAAGCTGCGGGTGCTCGGTGCATGCTCGCCTTCGGCGATTTGGCGCTTCAGATCCTCAAAAGAATATCGTCCCTCATCGATTGCGTTCAGCAGGCGCACGAGAAGGACGACCTTGGGCTCTTGGTTCTCTATCGTCCCGCTCTTACGGCGATCCGCGCGTTCGCAGTGCGGCCTCCGGCTTGGGGAAACACCCTTCCGGCCCGAAAATCGGCGGCGTTTGCGGCTCGGGCGCATCGGTTGAAAGGCCGATCACGAGCGGATAGTTCGAGCCGCCTTCGGTCATCGTCCACATCGTATGCGTCTGCGCGCTGTGCGGTCCGACGTCAAATTGCCCAATCAAGTAGCGTCGCGGTGAACTCGTTGCGCTTGGCGGAGAGGTCGCGCAGCCTAGTTCGGTCGGCGTCGCCGATCCGTCCAAGAGATACGTCGCGCGAACCGGCCCGCCGCGCGGCGCTTCATAGATGTAGACGGTTTGCGCGGTATCACCGGGATTGCGCGCAATGAGCGTCATGTTGAACATCACGCCGTAGTCGCCGAAATCAGCGCCGGGATCGGATGTATTTGCTTTGGGAATCGTTTGTTCGCGATCGCCGAGCGTTACGGTCGCATCTTGATTGCCGACCGTAAAGTCAACGGTTTGGGTGCCGTAGCTGGAAAGCGCAAACGTTCCGTGGCGGCCTTTCCCGTCACCGGGCAACTGCGGTCCGGCAAGCAAACTGGCGGCGGGAACATTCGGCGACGCGGCCATCACGGTGATCGTGAGCGGGCCGCCTTCGAGAATGCGAACATCCGCCACATCGGCGGTGCCTTGCTGCATTAGCAACGGCACGTCGCGCCGAAAATACGGCGCGCCGTCAGGCAAGTCAAGAACGATCCCCTGGTTGCGCGGCTTCTGAATCAAAAAATTCTTGGCGACTGCGTGGCCCACGCCCATGACGTCGATGTTCGGCCCGGCGAACGATTCGACGATTTGGGCGCTCGTCGGCGTGGTTGAAGAGCTGCTGAGCGCAACAACTAAACGGCGCGGATCCGTACCGTTCTCGTGGTAATCGTAGAGCCGCACCGGCGTGCCGGTCGTTACGGTCCCGCGGAAGAGCACGCCGTCGTTCACGATCCGCTCGGGATCGTCGGAATAGTAGAGGATCGTCGGCGAGAACGGTTGAGCGGCGACATGCTGGACGTCAACTCGCATCACGTCGCTCACGTCGAGATATTGATCGCCCCCAAGCACCGTAACCGGAAGTCCAAAGCTGTATTCACTTCCAACCGGCAACGAAGTGGTCGGCGGCGGCAGCAAGCCGATGTTGATGGTTGTGCCGGGATTCGCGTTGACCGCCTGATGCACGGCAAGCGACGTCTCATTTGCGATGAAGCTTGAGTCTAGGTCGCCGGTTAACTTGACGCTCACCATTCGGGAAATCGTCGCCGCATTCGGCGCAACGCGCAAGAAGATGTCGACGAATGCACCGGCCGCATCGACCACATGAATCGTCGCCCGGCCGTTCATCGACGGCGTTACCGTCAGCGTCGTGCCGGCAATCGCAAGCGTTGCGATCTTGGGATCGATCGTTGCGGTTAGCGCACCGGTTGCGCCGCCGATTGCAACGCTTTTCGGCACGCCGATATTGCTCTGAATCGACGGTGGATTGGCCTGCAGCGGTCCGGGTTGCGGCGTCGTGGTCGGCGTTGATGTCGGCCCGGGCGTTAACGTCGGCGCCGGCGTTATCAACGGCGCGCGCGAGTTGCTTCCGGCGAGGGAGATGGTGATTCTTGTCCGAGCGCAACACGCCCGAACAAGAGGCCGGTAAAGAAAAGGCAAGCAAGCAGCGCCGGCTTCACTGATGAGGTGTGTACGCTTGCCGTGCACGCATCATCCTCTCGGGCTGACGCTAGCTACGTTGTTTTTTTGGTGTCCACGCCTCACTGTGTCAGCCTAAGCTTGACGAAGGGCCACCCCGATCATGAATGTCACGATTTAAAGCTCGGTGTTCACCGTTCCGGTGGCGCTTCGACAAGCTCAGGGTGACAGGGTTGAACTCGGCCGCCTTAAAAGAAAACGGCGCCGAGGCGCCGCTTTTCGTTAGGTTGTGACTGGTTCTGGGACCGGCGGTGGTTCGACCGCCGGAATCTTGCTGAACTTCAGCTTATCCGGATTGTCTGGATTGACTTCAGCCAAAACGTGGTCGCCGGATGAAAAGGTCCCGCGCAGCATCTCTTCGGATAGCTCGTCCTCCACTTCGCGCTGAATCGCGCGCCGCAGCGGGCGCGCACCGAATTGCGGATCCCAACCTTTTTGGGCGAGCAGCTTCTTCGCATCCTCGGTAACCTCGAGATGCATATCTTGTGCCTTGACTTCGCGGATGACTTTCTCGAGCTCGAGTCCGACGATCTGCTCGATCTCTTCGCGCGTCAATTGATGGAAGACCACAATTTCGTCAACGCGATTTAAAAACTCGGGGCGGAAGGTGTGCTTGACCTCTTCAAGCACCTTATTCTTCATCTTCTCGTAGAGCTGGTCTTCGGTCTTGCCTTCATCACGTTGCGGACGGAAACCGATATCCGTCGTCGTTTGCATACCGGTCGCGCCGACGTTGCTCGTCATCACGATCACGGAATTCTTAAAGTCAACGACGCGGCCTTGACTATCCGTCAAGCGGCCGTCGTCGAGCACTTGCAAGAGGATGTTGAAGACATCTGGATGTGCCTTCTCGATCTCATCGAGCAGGACGACGCAGTAAGGACGGCGCCGCACGGCTTCGGTCAGTTGACCGCCTTCTTCATAACCGACGTATCCCGGCGGTGCGCCGACTAGCCGGCTGACCGCATACTTCTCCATGTACTCCGACATGTCGATGCGGATAATTGAGTCCGAATCATCGAAGAGAAACTCGGCGACGCTGCGCGCGACCTCTGTTTTTCCGACGCCCGTCGGACCGAGGAAGATGAACGAACCGATCGGGCGATGCGGGTTTTTCAATCCGGCGCGCGAACGGCGAATCGCCCGCGTGACGACTTCGATCGCTTCGTCTTGTCCAACGACGCGTCGATGCAGCGATTCCTTCATATTGAGAAGCTTGGCCGTTTCAGCTTCGGCGAGTTTTGAAACCGGAATCTTCGTCCACGATGAAACGATGCCGGCGATGTCTTCATCCGTGACTTTGAGCGTCTTGTCGAGCTGCGAGCGCTTCTCTTGCCACTCTTGCTCGAGCCGCGCCTTCTCGAGCCGCAGCTTCTCCTCGCGATCCCGAATCTCGGCGGCTTTCTCAAACTCTTGCGACTTGACGACCGATTCTTTTTCGCTCAGGACTTTACGCAACTGCGCGTCGATTTCGCGAATTTCAGGCGGCGGAAGCGTCGCTTGCAGGCGCACGCGTGACGAAGCTTCATCGATCAAGTCAACGGCTTTGTCGGGTAAGAAGCGATCGGTGATGTAACGATCGCCAAGCCGTGCGGCAGCAGCCAGCGCTTCGTCGGTGATTTGCACCTTATGATGCGCTTCATACCGGTCGCGCAGTCCTTTGAGAATTTCGATCGTCTCGTCGATGCTCGGCTCGCCGACCATGATCGGCTGGAACCGCCGCTCGAGGGCCGCATCTTTCTCGATGTATTTGCGAAACTCGTTGAGCGTCGTCGCTCCGATGCACTGCAACTCGCCGCGCGCCAGCGCCGGCTTGATGATATTGCTTGCATCGATGGCCCCTTCGGCGGCGCCGGCGCCGACAAGCGTGTGCAGCTCGTCAATAAAGAGGATGATCTCCCCAGCAGCCCCGCGGATCTCATCCATCACGCGCTTCATGCGCTCTTCAAACTCGCCGCGATATTTCGTTCCGGCAACCAAGCCTGCCAAATCCAGCGTGATGACACGCCGTTCACGCAACGGTTCGGGAATGTCGCCCTTGATGACGCGTTGCGCTAAGCCTTCGGCAATCGCGGTTTTTCCGACGCCCGGTTCGCCGATCAGCGCCGGGTTGTTCTTCGTGCGCCGCGAGAGAATTTGAATGACGCGCTCGATCTCCATCGAGCGGCCGATGACGGGATCAAGTTTGTTTTCGCGGGCGAGGGTCGTCAGATCTCGACCGTACGCATCGAGCGTCGGCGTCTTCGACTTGCCTTTGGGCGCCGGCGGCTGACCTTCCGCACCGAGCAGCGATGTAGTCTGCAGCCGAACCTTGGCGGGATCGACCCCAAGATTGGTCAGAACCCGTGCGGCGACGCCCTCTCCCTCTCGGATTAAGCCGAGAAGCAGATGCTCCGTGCCGATGTAGTTGTGGTTGAGCTGCCGGGCTTCCTCAAAGGCGAGCTCGATGACGCGCTTTGCGCGCGGCGTGAAGACCATCTCCTGCTGGACGGTCTGCCCGCCACGTCCGACGATCGCCTCAACTTCTTGGCGAACTTTGGCGAGGTTGACGCCCAGCGTTTCGAGCACTTTGGCGGCCAAGCTCTCGCCTTCGGAAATGATGCCGAGCAAGATGTGCTCGGTTCCGATGTAGTTGTTGCCGAGCCGTTGCGCCTCTTCCTGAGCGAGCACGATGCTGCGCCTTGCTCGTTCGGTGAACGGTTCCCACATCGACATCGCGTGTTTCTTCTCCTATACCCCCCAAACTAATCGCGGGCGGGTCCCCCAAAACCTATTATAGTAACCTTTCAAGGATAGCAGAAGTTTCGGGGCCTAGTTCAAGGAGAGGATAACCAGCATGCCGACTGTCGATGAAGTTCGTTCCACACTCAAAGATGTGCTGGATCCGGAACTGCATTTGAGCGTCGTCGATCTCGGTTTGATCTACGACATCGCCGTCGAAGGCGAGCAAAACGAACATGTGACGGTGATGATGACGCTGACGTCGCCGATGTGTCCGGTCGGGCCGCAATTTCGTAAGGACGTGCTCGATCGCATCGAAGCCATGGAAGGCGTCAAATCGGCCAAAGTGGACATCACGTTTTCGCCGCCTTGGGATCCGCGCGAAATGGCGAGCGAAGACGTCAAGATGATGCTCGGCATTTGGTGACGCAAGTCACCAGCATAGCGACCCGCCGGACGTAGTCCGACGCAGTGAAGAATTTATGGACGTTCGTGCTCTTATGCACCACGTTTTTTATGATCGTCCTCGACTTTTCGATCGTCAGCATCGCGATGCCGGCGATCCAACGCAATCTGCACTTCCCGCCGGGCGATCTGCAATGGGTGATCAGCGCTTATACGATCATCTTCGCCGGATTCTTGATGGTCGCCGGCCGCTTGTGCGATCTCCTCGGACGGCGCGTCATCTTCATCGCTGGACTGTTGATCTTCACCGCGTCATCGCTTGTCGCCGGATTTTCTCACACGCCCGCTTTTCTTGTGATCATGCGCGGCGTTCAGGGTCTCGGCGCCGCGATGGTCAATCCCGCCGCGCTGGCGTTAGTGACCGATCTCTTTGCGGAAGGCGCGCCGCGCAATCGCGCGTTGAGCCTGTGGGGAGTGATCGGGAGCGCCGGCTTGACCGCCGGCATTTTGCTGGGCGGCATATTGACGAGTGCGCTCGGATGGCGAGCGGTCTTCTTCGTCAATGTCCCGATCGGCGTACTATTGCTTACGTTGACGCCGCTATTGATCCCGCATGAATTGAGCGCGCGCATTCGCCAACGGATCGATTATCTCGGCGCGTTGCTCATGACCGCCGGCATCTTGCTGTTGATCTACGCGATCGAAGAAATCGCCGAAAGCGGGCTCTTGTCGCTTGCAACGCTGTGGCGGCTCATCGTCGCGATTGGCGTTCTTGCGCTGTTCGTGTGGGTCGAAACTCGCGCGCGCAATCCCGTGATGCCGCTCTCGGTTTTCAAGCTGCCGAACCTCTCCGCGTCGGCGAGTGTCGCAATTTTTCAGGCAGCGGCATACGCAGCGCTCTTCGTCTATGCGTCGATCTACTTTCAAAGTGCGCTGCATTGGGCGCCCTGGCGGGCGGCAATGGCATTTTTGCCGATGTCCGTCTTGCTGACCGCATTTGCGGGACCGTTCAGCGCGCCGCTTGCGACGCGTTTCGGTGGCCGAACCGTCGGTTTCGCGGCCACGCTGCTGATGCTTATCGGCGGCATCATCATGGTGTCGATCAACCGCGATACGCCGTACGTCATTGGCGCGTTGCCGGGCACGGTGATCGCGGGCTTCGGCTGCATGATCACCTATCAGATGTCGATGATGGTCGGACTTGCCCATATTCCCGCGGACCAATCCGGCGCAGCTTCGGGAATCTTGAGTACCGGAATTCAGATCGGCTTGAGCGTCGGCGTCGCGATCGGCGGAACGGTTTTCGAGACGGCGCTCGGAACTCGCGGCGCATTCTTGACGTCGATCGCCTTTATGGTGCTCGTCGGCATTTCGTTTATCGCGATGAAGAGTGTCGGAGCGGCGCAACCCGGCACGCAGTTGCTGCGTCACCACCTCCCGCTTGGCAAACTCGTCTTCTTCGCCCGCGGCCACCACGTTGCGGCACAATCATGAAAAGTCGCAAGCAAAAGTATCAAGAGCTCCAGCAAAAACGCGAACAGGCGCTCGCGCCGGCCGGCACCGATGCGGTCGAAAAGCAACACGGGCGCGGAAAGCGCACGGCGCGCGAACGGATCGACGCGCTCGTTGACGACGGCTCGTTCATCGAGCTCGATCAATTTGCCGTTCACCGTTCGACCGCGTTTGGCTTGGATGAGAAAGAATTCTTGGGCGACGGCGTCGTGACCGGCCGCGCCCTGATCGACGGGCGTCAGGTCTTTCTCTTCTCGCAAGATTTTACGGTGTTAGGCGGATCGCTCGGCGAAGTTTTTGCCGAGAAGATCTGCAAGGTCATGGACCTTGCCGTGCGCACCGGCTCGCCGATGATCGGCATTAACGATTCCGGCGGAGCGCGCATTCAAGAGGGCGTCGTCAGTCTCGGCGGCTACGCGGAAATCTTTTGGCGCAACGTGCAAGCCAGCGGCGTCATTCCGCAGATCAGTTTGGTGGCCGGCCCCTGCGCAGGCGGCGCCGTCTACTCGCCGGCGATCACCGACTTCATCATCATGACGGAAAAGATCGCGCAGATGTTTATCACGGGGCCGGAGATCATCAAAACCGTCACCGGCGAAGACGTGAGCTTCGAAGAATTAGGCGGCGCAATTACCCACGCCACGAAAAGCGGCGTCGCGCATCTCACCGCAAGCGATGAAGATCAGATGGTCGCCCTCGCTAAGAGTCTGCTCTCGTTCATCCCGCAGAACAACCTTGAAGATCCGCCGCGCTATGCGACCGATGATGACCCCGCCCGCGAAGTGGAATCGCTCGACGGCGTGGTGCCGGATCAGCCGAACAAGCCCTACGACATGCACGACGTTATCGTGCCGATTGTGGACTCCGAAGATTTCTTTGAGATCAGCCCGCTGTACGCACAAAACATCATCACCGGCTTCGGCCGCGTGAACGGACAGACGATCGGCATGGTCGCTAATCAGCCGCAGGTCTTAGCCGGCGTGCTCGATATCGACTCCTCCATAAAGGCGGCGCGATTCGTGCGCTTTTGCGACGCCTTTAACATTCCACTCGTGACGTTTGTCGATGTTCCCGGTTTCTTGCCCGGAACGTCGCAAGAGTACGGCGGCATCATCAAGCACGGCGCCAAACTGCTCTACGCGTTCGCCGAAGCGACCGTTCCGAAAATTACGATCATCACCCGCAAGGCGTATGGCGGCGCCTACGACGTCATGGCCAGCAAACACATCCGCGCCGATATCAACATCGCCTGGCCGACCGCCGAGATCGCGGTCATGGGCGCCGAAGGCGCCGTCAAAACGATTTTCCGTCGCGACATCGCGGCCGCGAAAGACAAAGATGCGAAGATGCAAGCGCTAATTGACGAGTATACTGAGCGCTTCGACAACCCGTATATCGCCGCGCAGCGCGGCTATGTTGACGACGTGGTAGAGGCGCGCTTGACGCGCCGCGTCATCGCCAAATCACTCGACATGCTCGCGAACAAGCGCGTCGATCGGCCGAAGCGCAAACACGGCAATATCCCTTTATAGCGCTGAACTGCGCTCAGCGCTTGGCGTTCCGATTTCGCTTCCGCCACGATGCGGCGGAAACGAATCTACACGCCCCCGCCCAAACTATCGCGGGCGGGCCCCCGCTGCACCCTTGTAGGGCAAGCGCGCAGCTATAGCGACAGCAATAATGATAACGATTTCAACGGCCGCGTCGGCCAGATAGATCCGCGAAATCGTTCCGCGCAGCGCGTAGATGATGTCGATCAGAGCAAACGATGCGGCGCCGGCGATCGAAAGCACAACCATTTCTGCCGTAAATGAACGGCGCCAAGCGGCGATCCCGACCGCAACGCCGATAACCATCACAAGCAACGCCACCATGTGAACGAGCCAGTAGTCCGTTTTCGGGCCGGTGATCGACTCAAACAACTGCCGGCTGAGGAGCGCCGGGACGGCCGTCATGACATAGTAAATGCATTGAACGAACCAGACGATTCTTAACGCTGCCGGCACACATCGAAAACTGCGCGCGACCGTCGCACCCTTCCTGTAGAGGGGAGCACAACCTTCGCAATGGTATGTAGCCGCGTGAAGCTTTTGGAAGGCAAGAATATCCTTATTACCGGCGTTGCAAATCGCTGGTCTATCGCTACCGGCATCGCACATCAAATGCACGAGCACGGCGCACGCCTCGCGTTCATCTATCAAGGCGAACGCGTCAAAGGCGAGGTCGAGAAGTTGGCGGCCGAATTGGGAGGCGGTCCGGTCATCGAGTGCGACGTCGCTGCAGATGAAGCGCTGCGTAAGCTCAACGAGCGACTCGCAATGGATTTCGGACAACTCGACGGGCTCGTCCACTCGATTGCCTTTGCCAACAAAGAAGATCTTATGGGCAAGGTCTACGATACATCGCGCGCCGGCTTTGAAACGACGCTCGATGTCTCCGCATATTCGCTGATTGCGCTCGTGCAAGCGTTGCGCGAGACGTTCAACGATCGCGCGAGCATTGTCGCGCTCACCTATCTCGGCGCCACCGCTATCGTTCCAAACTACAATGTGATGGGCATTGCCAAAGCGGCGCTCGAGGCATCGATCCGGTATATGGCTTTCGACCTCGGCGATCGGGGCATTCGCGTCAACGCAATTTCTGCCGGACCGGTCAAGACCGCGAGCGCGCGACAGGTCAAAGGGTTCACGTTAATGCTTGAAAAGGTTGGGCAAGCGGCGCCGCTACGGCGAAACATCACCGCCGATGACATCGGCAAAGCGGCCGTGTATCTGATGTCGGATCTCTCCGGAGCCGTAACGGCCGACGTTCATTTTGTCGACGCCGGATACCACGCTATGGGAATGTATCCCGACAAATCGGATGCGCTTGAAGGTTGAGTTCGTTGGCGCGCAGCCGTCACCAGAGGAGATTGCGGCACTTGAAATAGCGCTGCAGCGCCTCTTCTTTTCTCAGCGGGACGGGCAAGCCGGCATAAGTCCGTGGCGTCTAGCTGCCCGCTTCCCGGAAGCGACGCTCGAGGATCTACGGCGCCAAGGTGACGCGCCCTGGGATGTTCTCTAAGCTTCTTGTCGCGAACCGCGGCGAGATCGCGCTGCGCGTTATTCGCACGGCGAAAGAGATGGGCATTACAACCGTGGCCGTTTACTCTGAAGCCGATCGCGACGCGCTGCACGTGCAGTTTGGCGATGAAGCATACCTGCTAGGACCCGCCTCGCCGGCTGCGAGTTATTTGAATGTTGAACGCGTTCTAGAAATCGCAAAACGCTCGGGCGCACAAGCGGTTCATCCCGGGTACGGCTTCTTAGCAGAAAACGCAGCGTTTGCGCGCGCCGTGGTCAAAAACGGTTTGGTTTGGGTCGGTCCGCATCCGGATGCGATCGAAGCGATGGGCGATAAAGTTCGCGCGCGCCAAACGATGGCTGCGGCAGGCGTCCCGATCGTTCCCGGCGGCACCGAAGCGATCGAAGATGTTGCCGCTGCGCACAAGGCTGCAAAGCGTTACGGTTTGCCGCTCGCGCTCAAAGCCTCCGGAGGCGGCGGCGGTAAGGGTCTGAAGATCGCGCGTTCGGAGAGCGAACTCGAAAGCGCGTTTACGACCGCTCAACGTGAAGCCTCGGCGTACTTCAAGAACGACACGATCTATGCGGAGCGCTATCTCGAAAATCCGAAGCACATCGAACTGCAGATTCTTGCCGATAAGCATGGCAAGGTATTGCATGTCGGCGAGCGCGATTGTTCGCTGCAGCGGCGCCATCAAAAATTGTGGGAGGAGACGCCGCCATCGATTCCGGAGCAGACGCGCGCCGCACTGCGCGCCGCCGGCATCAAGGCTGCCCAAGCGATACAGTATGACAGCGTCGGAACGATTGAATGCCTCGTTACGGGCACCGATTTCTATTTCTTAGAGATGAACACGCGCATTCAAGTCGAGCACACCGTCAGCGAAATGGTCACGGGGTTGGATTTGATTCGCGAACAAATCCGCGTCGCCGCGGGGGAGCCGCTCGGCTACGATCAAGATGCAATCGTCTTTCGCGGGCACTCGATTGAGGCGCGAGTCAATGCCGAGGACTCGTCAGACGATTTTCGACCCGCTCCGGGAACGGTTACGAAGTATCGTGAGCCCGCCGGCATCGGCGTGCGCGTTGACTCAGCTGCATTCGAAGGCTACACGATTTCATCCGATTATGATTCACTGATCGCCAAGCTGATCGTCTGGGCGCCGGATCGCGACCAAGCGCGGGCACGACTCAGGCGCGCAATCGATGAGTTCGTAATCGAAGGCGTTCCGACAACGCTCGGCATCTTGCGTGCGCTGATCGATCGGCCGGACGTCGTGAGCGCGAAGTACGGAACCGCCACGCTTGAAACATTTGCTCGTTCGTACGGTGAAAAAGCGGCGCCGGCGCTCGCAGCGGCGGAGGTGCCGGCACCAACGCCGCAGCCGATTCGCGTCGAGATCAACAACAAAATGTATCATGTGCGCATCCTTGATGCGCCACGCTCATCTGCGGCAAAGAAATCTCCGCCGCGCATCGCAAGTGTTCGCGCCGTTACTTCCACTGACGGCAACGACGTGATCTCGCCGATGCATGGCATCGTGATTGAGCTGGCGGTCAAGCAAGACGACCCTGTGCGCACCGGCCAAATGGTCGCCGTGATCGAAGCGATGAAGATGATGAACGAGGTGCGCGCGCACAAAGACGGGATCGTCTCCAAAGTGCACGCTTCCTTAGGCTCAACGGTTGAAGCGCAATCGCCTCTCGTTACATTATCGTAGGCCGTCCGCCGATGAATTGCGGCGCAACAAGCAACGGCAAGCCGTCGATGACCCAATGCGCCACGATGCACGGCCAGAGGCTGCGCCTCCGGACGTAAATCAAGGTCAGAAAGAACGCAATGATCGCGACTCCGAGAAGCCCCAGGCTCACACCATAACGGGCAACATGCCCCAGCGTGAAGAGAACGATCGCCGCCAAGCCGCCCAGCCAGACTTTTCCGGTGAGCGCCGTGAAACGTTCGATTGCATAACCCCGGAACAGAATCTCTTCGCAAATGCCGGCGGTGAACACCAGCGCGATACGCAGCCCGAGCGGCAGATTCTTGACCTTCGAGAGGTCGCCGGCTGAGAACGTCGTTCGGCCATGAAGGGCGAAGCCGATGATGGCGACGACGGCGATAATTGCCGCCACCGCTATGACAATTGTGAGAACGTCGCGCCGGTTAGGTTTGCGAAGACCGACCGACGCGAAGAACGGCAAACGCTCCCAGTAAATGACGATGAGGGCTACGATCGCGGTTATGCACCACTCTAAGAGAAGAATCTGTTCGTCTTGCCGCGCATTCGTCACGTCTTGATGCAGCTGACCCGGCATTAGGACGAAGAGCAGCGGCCACGCGAGAGCGACGATCAGCCCGACGATCGTCGGCAAGCGCGAATGCAAGATCAAACGTCCGGCCATGCCGGCCCATTTGGTATCACCACGCAAGGATACCTCGGTGCGCCTCCGGCAGTTAAACGCATGACACGCGCGCAATCGCGAAATGCAAGCGGCATCCCGATTTTGCCGGTATACGATCGCGTTGAGGGTCCGCTGCATGAAGCCGGCGAGCCCGGTGAGTTTCCATTCCTGCGCGGGATCCGTAAAGAGATGTATCGCGCGCGCCACTGGACGATGCGCCAGTACGCCGGCTTTGGGAGCGCAGGCGAAAGCAACGCGCGCTACCGATATCTTTTGTCGCACGGCACGACGGGACTTTCCGTCGCGTTCGATCTACCGACGCAACTCGGGTACGACTCTGATGCGGCGCAGGCGCATGGCGAAGTCGGTAAAGTGGGCGTCGCAATCGACACGATCGACGACATGGATCTCCTCTTCCGCGACATTCCTCTGGATCGCGTCACGGTTTCGATGACGATCAACTCGCCGGCGGCGATCATCCTCGCAATGTATCTTGCTCTCTCGCGCCGTCGCAGTGTCGCATTCGACAAATTGGGCGGAACGGTGCAGAACGATGTGCTCAAAGAGTACATCGCCCGCGGCACCTACATTTATCCGCCTGAACCGTCGATGCGCTTAGTGACCGACGTGATGTCGTATTGCGCGCGTGAAGTGCCGAACTGGAACACGATTTCGATTTCCGGTTACCACATTCGCGAAGCTGGCTCGACGGCGGTTGAAGAGATCGCGTTCACGCTTTCAAACGGCAAATCGTACTTGCGTGCAGCGCAGGAGTCAGGACTGGACCTCGATTCGATTGCGCCGCGGGTTTCGTTCTTTTGGAACGCGCATAACGATTTCTTCGAAGAAGTTGCAAAGTTCCGCGCTGCGCGCTACCTTTGGGCGCACATCACCCGCGACGAGTTCGGATGCAAAGATCCGCGCTCGCACATGATGCGCTTTCACGCTCAAACCGGTGGCTCGACATTAACCGCCCAAGAGCCGGACAACAATATCGTGCGCACAACCTTGCAGGCGCTCGCGGCGGTCTTGGGCGGAACGCAGTCGCTGCACACGAACGGCAAAGATGAGGCGCTTGCGCTCCCAACGCCCGAATCGGCGAAGTTGGCGCTGCGAACGCAGCAGATCATCGCGTACGAAAGCGGCGTCCCGAACGTCGTCGACCCCCTCGCTGGATCCTACTACGTGGAATCTTTGACGAATCAGTTGATCGCAAGAGCGCAGGAGTTGATCGACGAGGTTGACGCACTGGGCGGAAGCGTCGCCGCGATCGAGAGCGGCTGGATCGCCGGCCGCGTCGCCGACTCTGCGTATCGCGCGCAAGAAGCGATCGAGAACAAAGAGGCGATCGTCGTCGGCGTAAATCGTTTTGCGTCGCGTGACGGTGCGCCGGTCGAGATCGAGTTGCAGCGCGTCGATCCGGCGATCGAGCGAGAGCAAACCGAACGCGTGCAGCGTGTGCGACGCGAGCGCGATGCCACTTCTGTCAATGAGCGGCTCGCCGCCATACGTACCGCCGCATCCGGGCGCGACAATTTAATGCCGCATTTCATCGAAGCGGTCGATGCGGGTGCGACGCTCGGCGAAATTTGCAACGTGTTGCGGGACGTCTTTGGCGTCTATGCAGCCGGTCAAGTCCCGGCATGACGCTCGATCACGTCGCGATCGTCGTCAAAGATCTAGACGCGGCGCTCGAACTCTACACGAAGACGCTCGGATTCACAGTTGCGTATCGGGAAACGATCGCCGATCAAGGTGTTGAAGTCGTCGGCTTGCAGGCGGGCGAATCGATCGTCGAGCTGGTTCGGCCGCTCGCCGATGATTCACCGGTCGCGCGCTACCGCGGTGACGCGCAGACCAAACTGCACCACACGGCCTACCGAGTCGACGACTTGGCGGCAACGCTTAAGGCGCTCAAAAACAGCGGCGTCAGGTTGATCGACGAAACGCCGCGCAAAGGCGCGCACGGCAACCTCATCGCGTTCTTGCATCCATCCAGCACGGCGGGCGTTTTGATCGAACTCTGCCAGCGCAATACCGAGTGAACGTGCCCTGTCACGCTGAGCCTGTCGAAGCGCAGCGATAATGGGCGCTACTCGAAGGTCGCAGTGTCATGCTGAGCTTAGCCTGCACTGAGCGTGACGAAGTGTCGAAGCATGACAAGAGCTCATGTCACATTTCGACAAGCTCAATGTGACACCGGGACGGTCGCGCCTATCAAGACTATCGCTGCGCTTCGACAAGCTCAGCGTGACAGAGACGTGACCCAGCCTCAAACCTATAAGCGCACGTCGATTTGCGTTTCGAATGTGCGGTCCCACGGCAGTGTTATCGTCAAGCCGCGATCCTTATACTGCGGATAAATTTCATTCTTCAGCAACACGGCCTCGCGCCAAAGCAGCGCGCGATTGAGGTGGTCGGTAGGCATCGCGTCTTGCGCTAAGAGATAACTGTGATCGACGCCGCGCGCGTCAAGCTCGGCGTTGAGAACGGGCCGAACGTATGCGTGATACGCATAGTCGTCGATAAAGCGGTTCAGCATAAATTGCGCGTGCGCGACGGCGTTATAGGAGTGGGCGCGGCGTCCGGCGCCGACGGCGACCGACTCGGCGAGCGCGGTCCCCACCGTATTGGCGCTCGTGTTCCACGATGCGTACGCATCAAGTTTTCCAGCAACGCCCGACATGATCAGGCCCTGCGCAAAGGCGGCTTGATGCGTAAACGTCGGCTCTAGAAACGTTAAGTCGGCAACGGCAATAGATTTATGTGCCGCCAAATCGCCTTCCATCGTTGCCAATAAGGCCGGGTCTTCAATGTCGAGGCCGTCCGGTACGCGCACGTATAGCGTAATTTCAGGGTTCCGATCATCGCGAACGCCGCCGCAGAGTGAGATCAAACTGTCGATCGTCTGATCGACCGGTACGAACTCGAGTGGATCGTTGAATGCCGCGCCATTGGGCGTCGAATAGCGCACCGCAATGCGCGGCGTCCATTGAATCCGCCACGCAAGCGCGTGGGCGACGAGCGCCATTGCCAATTCGTCGGCGCCCGGTTCGATGCTTGTACGGTCGGCGATAGCGAGCGTTTGCACATCGGAGCGCAGCGCCGCGACATCCTGAATATGCAGGCCGACCGGTCCGGCATCATCCTGCCCCAAGACAAAGCGGTTGACATCGCCGCGCGCCGTCAACTGCAACGCAAATTGATCGACCGCGCGATTGCGCGCCCTTGCCTTCAAGTATTGCTGCAGAACGGTCGGGCCAATCAGTTGCCGCAGATGTTCGGCCGTCGCTTCTTCTGCCGGAAACGGCGGATCATGCAGATTAGCGTACTGCTGTAGATAGTCCCAAGCGGGGTACGCCGCAAAAAAATTCCTTGCCGCACCGAGCGCCGGCACGCCGGTCGGCGCCAATCGCATGATCGTGCCGAAGGCGCCGATCCACGCCCGCGGATGCTGCTCGCGAACCTTTGAAAGGATGCGCAGCCGCTCGAGCGCGACATGCTGAGGCGTAGCGGGCACGCGCGACGCAATCAAACCGCCGTACGCCAGCATGTCCGTAGAGAGGACGAACGCATCCGCGTCTTGCGCCGTTGATGATTGCAACCACTGCGCGATGCCGGCCGGATCGCCGGGCATCAAGAAGCGTCCAAGTATTTCTCTCGGCGGCACGAGAACGTGCGTTCCGGCAATTTCGCCCAGCA
Organism: Vulcanimicrobiota bacterium; assembly: GCA_963723515.1. Lineage (GTDB taxonomy): Bacteria > Vulcanimicrobiota > Vulcanimicrobiia > Vulcanimicrobiales > Vulcanimicrobiaceae > JAFARW01. The sequence goes on along the minus strand of CAVRQT010000003.1, from coordinate 433,288 downwards.
TTTGCGGCAATTGCAGCGTAACCGGACGGTCGTCGATCGGCACGAGCACGACGTGTGATGCTGCCGACGCGCCGATCGGCATGCCCAAGAGCAAACAGACAAGGAGCGCTGCCCGTTTCATTGCCACGTTCTTCCGCGTCACAGAGCAGCGCGTAACGAGCCGTCGGCTGCTTCAAGCCGCGCTTCCGCTTCTTGTGCTCCCATGTTATGGCGCCCCATCACCGCCGCGACCTTGACCTTGCCGCCCGCGTTTTCGAGCAACGCCGCGGCACGTCGTTCATCGACGTCTGCTAAGTGCATGACGAGTCGCAATGCGCGGCGGCGCAATTTGTTGTTTGTCGCGACGACGTCGACCATCAAATTGTCGTAGACCTTGTTCAAGCGAATCATGGTGGCCGTTGAGATCGCGTTCAGTAAAACTTTTTGCGCAGTGCCGGCACGCAAGCGCGTTGAACCGGCGAGCGGCTCCGGGCCAGTTCTCAGGATAATGGTTGCATCCGCGGCTTGCGCAACGTCACTTTTTGGATCGTGCGTCACGGCGACCGTCCATGCACCGCTTTCCTTTGAAACAGCCAGTGCAGCGGCGACGAACGGTGCGCTGCCGCTCGCCGATAAGCCAATGACAACGTCGTTTCGGACGGCGTGATCACGCATTTCTGCTGTGCCCGCTGCGTTATCGTCTTCGGCGCCCTCAACTGCTCGCACGATCGCATTGCTTCCGCCGGCGATATGTGCGCAGATGAGCTCGGGCCGCGTTCCGAACGTCGGCGGACACTCCGACGCGTCCAAAAACCCGAGGCGTCCACTCGTCCCCGCGCCGACATAGTGCAGTCGCCCGCCGCTGCGCAAACGCGCCGCAATCGTCTCGACGACTTTTGCGATTTGCTCCCGCTCCGCCGCCACCGCATCAATCGCTTCACGCTGCTCCGCAACGAGCAGCTCGACCAAATCGGCTGTCCGCAGCATATCCATGTCGCGCGTGCGCTGGTTGACGTGTTCGGTCGGTGGAAGATCGCTCATCAGCCGCTCACGTTGCGGATTCGGCACGCACCTTTTGGAGCAGTTCCGCGAGTTCGTAGGGGACGATGCTGCCGAGAACCGTTGGTTCCGCGGCGCCCGTCACGCGCGGTAAATTCGACGGAACGCCGCGCAGCGTTTCATATCCGAGCAGCGCGAAGGCGACTGCTTCCTTCGCTTCGGGCGGCAGATTGAGCGCGTCAGTCGACTCAACGACGTAGGACGGCAACCGCTCTTGCAACGCGGTCATCAGCGACGCATTGTGCGCACCGCCGCCGCCGACAAGCACTCGCGCGCCAAGCGGTGCAATCGCTTTGACGTCCCGAGCCAATGCCTCCGCAGTGAGCGCCGTAAGCGTTGCCGCCGCGTCCTCAAGAGTCAACTCGGAAAGCGCCGCCCTATGCTGCGCAAGAAACGGAGCGCCGAACCGCTCACGCCCGGTCGATTTCGGGGGCGGACGAGAGAAGTATTCATCTTCAAGCATCGCAGCGAGCGACGAGCGATCGATCTTGCCTTGCGCGGCGTACCCGCCGTCGAGGTCGTAGCGATGGCGTCCGTTCGTCCGCTCGTAAACGAGCGCATCGATCAACATATTGCCGGGTCCACTATCGAACGCAAGCACATGGCTCGATTTGGCGTCCTGCGGAATGTACGTTAGGTTTGCGATGCCGCCGATATTGATTGCGATGCGATCTTCAACGGAAGAGCCCAGCAGCAGCGCATCCGCGTAGGGCACGAGGGGAGCGCCGTGGCCACCGAGCGCACAATCAGCGCGCCGAAAATCATAACAGACCGTGGCTTGCAATCGATCCCGTACGAAATACGGCGAACCGATTTGCAGGGTGATCGCCCGATCGCCGTCATGAAAGACCGTCTGTCCATGCATCGCGACGTAATCGATTCGTTGATCGGAAGGCACCGCAGCCGCCGCGTCGGCATATGCTAGCCCGATCCGCCGGTCGAGATCCGCAACCTCTTCCGGTTGCACGCTTGCGGGCGGAAAGAGTGCTTCGATGTCGTTACGTAACGCCGCATTGTACGGCGCCGCGCGAAACTCAAGCAAGCGTATCTGGTGCCGCGTACCCGAGAAAGCAATCTCTACCAGCGCAGCGTCGATGCCGTCCAATGACGTCCCGCTCATCATGCCAAGCGCAATCATTTATCGCGCCAAATCCTCAACGACCGCCTCGTAGAAGGCAGCCCGCAAGTCGCGCGTGTCGGCACGCCCATAGTACACGGAATTTGTTAACAATACTGCGTTGAGGTCGCGCTCCGGATCCACCCATATGCAGGTTCCCACGAAGCCGGTATGTCCGAAACTTGAACGCGAAAACCACCGCCCGCACGAATTGTCGTCGCTCGTCTTGAGCGCCCACCCCAAGCCTCGGCGCAAGATCGGATCGTCGGCTTGTTCGCGCACGGCTTCGGCAACGATGTAGGCGGGCAACGTGGAGTTGCGTTCGTGCAGCACTCCGAGATAGCGCTCCGCCATTGCCGCAACGCTTGCGGCACTGCCGAATAGGCCGGCGTGTCCAGCAACGCCGCCCATGAGATACGCCTTTTCATCGTGAACCTGTCCTTGCACGCGACCGCGCCAACCGTCGTCCTCCGTTGCAGGAATCGTTTGCCAAGATGTTGCGCGAGGCCGATACATTGCATCTCGGAAGCTGAGCGCGACCACTTCGTCCAGCGCTCGCCCATGCGTTCGCTGCAGCAGCTCGCCAAGTGCGATGAAGCCCAGATCCGAGTAGATTACGCGTTCGCCGGGCTCCGCGACGAGCGGCCAATGCAGCGCATGATGAACGACGTTATCGCCAAGCAGTTCGCGGTAGTCGGCGCCGGAGTCGAGACCGGAGATGTGCGCGAGCAGCATGCGCAGAGTGATCGCTTCGTGTTTTGTTCCGCGCCACTCGGCGAACCACGCGGCAAGTGATTCATCTAAAGACAGCCGCTCATCGCAAACGGCTTCGAGAGCACAAGTTGCGATAAAGAGCTTGGTCAGGGAAGCCAGATCAAAAATCGTGTCCCGATAGACAGGCGCCCCAAGCCGATCATCACGCGTGACGCCGTAAGCGCGCTCGAACATGAGTATCCCTTCATGTTCGACGCGTGCGAGCGCGCCCGTGAAGATCTCTCCCGTCGCATCGACCAAAACGCCGTTTGTTGCACGGAAATCGTTCTTAAGCCGCGGCACGCGCAATTTCTTCGCCGATGCCGGGATCGGGCGGCGGAGCATGCAGTCCTAGTGGCTCGTTCAACCTGGTTCGCAATGCCGTCACGCGAGCGTGCGCTTCTTCCAACCGCTCCAGCGCGAGACGGTGCGAGCGAACGGCGTCCTCGATAGCCGCCGCAATTTTGCGCGCGAGCTCCAGACCATTGCTGACCAGAATGCAGTCCGCGCCGGCCACCAGCGCTCGAACGCTCGCTTCTTCACTTCCGATCGTCTTTGCCATCGCATCCATTTGCATGCAATCGGTGAAGCAAACGCCGGCGAAATGCATCTCCTCACGAAGCACGTCTTTGAGCAACGTTGGATTGATGGTTGCCGGGAGCTGCGCATCGAACGCTTTGAAAAGAATATGCGCCGTCATGACCGCTTCTGCGGCCGGCAAGAGCGTCGCGAACGGGATGAGATCGCGATGCTGAAGCGTTGCGCGATTCGTTTCCACAACCGGCAACGCGGTGTGCGAATCGACGGCTGTACTGCCGTGCCCGGGGAAGTGCTTGAACGTCGGAACGATTCCGGCTTCTCGCAGTCCATTAGCAAATGCACGACCGAATTCCGTGACAATGTACGGGTCGCCTGAAAACGCGCGGTCGCCGATGACGGTGTTGTCCGTCAAGAGCGCGAGATCGAGCACGGGCGCAAAATCGAGATTAAGGCCGGCGCGGCGCAGATCGTGGCCGATTTGAATGCCGGCGCGTTCGGCGAGGCGAGGGTGTCCAGTCGCTCCCATCTCGCGGGCTGATGGAATCTGAACCGCTTGCTTCACGGAGCCGCGCGACGCGCCCACCTTCCTGATCGATCGCGAGAATCGGTGCCACGCCATCGTACGCGCCGCGCAACGCATCGGTCACCGCGCGCGCATCGTCTACCGATTCCGCGTTTCGGCTGAATAACACAAATCCGCCCGGCCGAAAATCTTCAACCGCACCGAGAACATCCGCGACGTCGCCCTCGAATCCGGCGCAGATGACGCTTGAAGAAAGCTCGCGCAGACGCTCCATTACTTCGCCAAGCCGTCCACCGGATCGAAGTGCCTCACGCGCTCCGGCGCAAATTTCAAGCCGACACGCGCGCCGGATGCCGGAAGCTCTCCGTTCACAGCGACCACGCGAGCGTCGCCCTTTTCAGTGTGCACGTGCGCGAGTCGAGAGGCACCGACAAGCGAACTGCCGGTGACGACTCCCAACAGGTCGGCGTTCGTGTCGCTCGCGAGCGTGATATGCTCCGCGCGTACACCGAGCACATCGGTTTCGCCGCGAAAGAGATTCATCGGCACCGGCCCGACGAATCGCGCTACCTGCACGCTCGACGGGAAATCGTAAATCGCTTCAGGCGTGCCCATTTGCGCGATTCGACCATCGATCAGGACTGCAATCCGGTCAGCGACCGCAAATGCATCTTCGTGGTCATGCGTCACGTAGACCATGGCGGTCTCCCGTTCGGCGCCGGCTTCGACGATCGACTTGCGAACGTTCTCGCGCAATGGCGGATCGAGGTGCGCCACCGGTTCATCTAACAGAAGCACTTTCGGCGCGCTTAGGAGCGCCCGACCCAACGCAACCCTCTGCTGTTCGCCCGCGGATAGCAGACGTGCAGATGTCGCCAGCCGAGACGAAACTTGAAGCCGCTCCGCAATTGTCTGTACCTTTGAACGCAGCGTGCTACGGCGTTCACCGTTGACATGCAACGAAAACGCCAGATTTTCGAATGCGCTTAAGTGAGGAAAGAGCGCGCCTTGCGAGAGCAGCAGGCTGACCGATCGGCGTTGCGCGGGAAGCGCTGTAACGTCTTGCCCTTCAATCGTAATGGAACCGGAATCCGGACGTTCGAGTCCGGCGATCAAACGAAGTAGCGTCGTCTTGCCGGCACCGGAAGCGCCCAAAACGGCGCATCGTTCACGCTCGCAGACATCGAGCGATACACAATCGAGGGCGAGCCGCGCTCCGTAACGCTTCGTAAGCCCCCGCGCCGAAAGCGCAGGCGTTACCGAAACGGCGATTACCTTATTCGAATCAGCTCGGCCATCAGCCGGCCACCGACTTGGCTGACGTAGACGGCAACGCGCGTTCCACGGACGAGGTCGGCAATCGTGCCATATTGATTGCCGGGACGCACGATGCCGGTGCCCGGCAAAATGACGATGTCTAAAATGGTCCGCCCGCTGAGGAGACGGACAACGCCGTGCGCATAATCGACGCCGACGACCGAGCCGGTGATAACGCCCCTCGCCCGCGCCTGCGATTGCGTGTCTTCCTCGTCCCGGTTGTCGTGTTGATTCTGACGGTCAACACCGACGATCTGCGGCAATGCCGAAACGCCGTGCGAGGCAGCATAAACCGGGGCGCCGGCCAGCGCCGCCGCGAGCATCAGCAGAGTCAGGAAGCGTACGAGTATCATGCCACTCTTGAAACGCGGCAAAGCGCGGCCCTGTTTCCAACACCTATTCGCCATCATAGTAATCTAAGATCGGAGCGGCTCGCAAAATGAGGCGCCCCGGGTCGATTAAGACTTTGTTCGAATCCGGATAGAAGCACACCTCATCCGGGCCTTCGACGCCCAGCAACAACACGGTCGCATCAGCGTCGCTCTCGTTCAACAACTGGTGAGTTCCGCTGGGGCCTGTCGGAAAAGCGATAAAGTCGCCCTTTCGGCACTCGATCGTTCCGTCACGGGCTCGGATACTCGGCCGCCCCTCTAAGACGAAGAACAGTTCCTCAGATTGAGCGTGATCGTGAAGCGGACACACTTTCGCGCCGGGAGGCAGCGTGACGACACAGTAGCCGAGTTTCTGCGCGCCGATCCAAAAGCCGACTTCCGCTTCCGAAGAGTGGTATTCACCCGGGCCCGTGTATGGCTCAAACCTCAATTCGTCCATGTTGATGCGGTACGCGCCAATGCCGGCTCTTTGACGAAGCAACGCAGCGAGCAATTTTGTCGCACCACAATACAGACTCGCTCCGTCGCCGAGGAGCAAAATTTCCGGCTGAACCGCGAGCAGCCGGCGCAGGCTCAGCGCGGCCGCTCGGACGTCGGCGTATCTCTGATCGGGCAGCAGCGATAATGCGCCGGCCGGCGATCCAATCACGGCGTCACCAACGAGAACCATACGCTGCGTTGGGAAATGCAGCGCAAACTCGCCGGCGGTCTTTTGATTCTGCAGCGCCAGGACAAACGCACCCTCGAAGATCTCGTCGCCGTCATCACATGAGGACATCGACGGTGAACGGGAACTCGTTTGCTTCACGTGCGCTCGCTACGATCTTGGCGTCGAACCGCTCTTTGAGCGAGACGGCGTCACGAGCGTGGTCGCGGTTCGTTACCACAATCGAAGCGACGCCGCCCAAATCGCGCAGCTCCGCGGCGTCAGCTTCATCTAATGAAAGCGGATCGACGGCGACATTACCGTTGGGCCGAATGAAAAGATGCGAGTTGAAATACATCCGGCGGTCGGGTTGCCAGCGCGACCAGGAATAGACGCCGGGAATTGCGAGTGCTTCGATCAGCGCAACTCCGCGTGGTACGCTTCCCGCGCAGAAGCCGCATCTTCACCGCCGGCGCGCGAACTCTTGATTAGGTCGCGCAGCGAACGAACATTTTCGTCGGCAGGGGGCTTCCCCGCCAAAACCAAGCGCAAGGCGATCAGCGCCTCATCGGCCGCGCGAGGTCCGATTTGCCGAAGCGCTCGATAGAACGGCGCGGCCGCCGGATCGGCTGACGGATTGCGCAACAGTTCCGCAACGACGGCCGCCTTCGAACCCTCGGCCGACAGAAGATACCGGTCGAGCAACTCGAATTCCATCTCCATGGGCTTCGCCGGCCGGCTGCTGGCGCTCTCTACCCTAGCGGTTTTCCTCATAGGGTCTGGCCCCGCAATGCCTCTGCGCGACTTCGTGCAACATATGCGCGCCGCATCCGGAGAACCATACCGCTATCATATCGTCAGCGCCTCACGCGATCGCACCGACGACACGGCGATCACGCGCACCGATCTCTTCGGACTGACGTTTCTCACGCGCGTTTGCAAGAACACCGTTTGTACGGGAACCTACTTTGATGGCTATCGGCTCTATGCCGTCAACCTGAACGACACGGCGTTGCCCAATTCCGGCGCCACGGAACGCTTCGTTCGCGCAACGCGCACCGTCAATAGCGGCACATTCTTAGCACCGGCCTTCGAACGTAAAGGGGGTGCCTTGATCGACTTCGGCACGGTGGCCGAAGGCAAGTACACATACCGTTCGATCGGCATCACGGCACGGGATACGGCGCCGGTCGTTATCTTGGTCGATCCTTCGACCTATCTCGTCTTCGCAGTTCGCGACTGGCAAGGGCATGTGCTTTTCGTGGATGCAGATTACCGGCGCGTCGGGCCGTTACTGCTGCCGTTTACGATTTACCAAAACGGCGCAATCTCTCAGCGTTATGAAAGCCGCGGCATTCTTGCCGCACCGTTCCAACCACCGCACGGGTTGTCGCCGCGCTTTCCGGCGACGCCTGACACCGTGCCGATGCTCGACGCGGGCGACACGCCGGTCATTCCCTGCACGATCGGTACCGTCACGCTACGATGTCTACTCGACACGGGGAACTCGGGACTTTCAGTCAGTTTGGAGTTTGCCGAACAACAGCGCCTGCCCGTCGTTGGCGAGTACGAGGTGCGCGGTCTCGGTCGTTATGCAACTGAAGTCGTTCGGGGCGGACCGTTAAATGTCGGCGGCGTCATCTTCCCGACTGCCAACTATGTCGTGCTGCACGACATTCACCGTTTCCGTTATGATGCGATTTTGGGAGCCGACGTCTTTGCACGTTCCACGGTTGCGATCGATTACGGGGCGCGAAGCGTGCAGTTCAATGAAGATGCCGCCGGTCCAACCACGTCGATCGTTCCTCTCTCCTTCTTCAATTTCGTACCGGTCGTGCCCGTCCGTTTGGGCAGCACGCTTGCCGCACTGGCGGTCGATACCGGTGATGAGTCGACGATCAATCTCTCGTACGACTACTACAGCGCACATCCCGAATTGTTTTCAGCAACCGCAACACAAACGGTCAGCGGCGTCGGCGGCAGCGGCGAAGAGCTGATCGGCGAGATCGCTCAGGTTCAAGTCGGCGACTTCCGCGTTGAAGCGCAGCAGATCGGCGCCACAAAATCACTGCATGCAACCGCACAAGGTCATTTGGGCGGCGGCTTCCTTTCGCATTTTCGGGTCATCTTGGAATACGCGAAAGAGCGACTCGGCCTCTCACCGCGCAGCGGCGATCCCGCGGTTAAGTCACCGTAAAGCGCTCCACGAACGCAACAGCGCAACAGTACCGCAAAGCCAGCCAACACCGAAAAGCGTACCGCCGACCACATCCGTCAAATAATGTGCGCCGAGCGCCACGCGCGACCAATCGATTCCCATAATCCATACGATCACGCACGCCACAATGCCGATTTTCCAGCCTCTCGAGATCGGTAAGGCAGAGACCGCAAGCGCATACGCGCCGAAGAAGACGATCGACGTGCACGCGTGTCCGCTCGGGTACGAATAGCCCAGCTCGTGGCGAAACAGCCAATCGTCCGGGCGCGTTCGCGCAAAGACGCGCTTAGCGATTTCAATGCCGCCCTGCGAAACGATCTGCGAACAGAAGATTGCAATCGGAATCCAGATGGGCCAACGCGCAATCGCGAAGATGAGCGCCCCGAGAGATGCCAGTCCGATCAGGGGCCAAAAGCGGCCGGATTGCGTGAAGGCGATCGCGAGTTGGGTCGCTGTGCCGCGAGCGGCGCCGGCTTCAATATCGAAACGCGTCGGCGGAATTCGCGAAACCGCCAAGCCCAAGATGACGAAAAGCGCCATTGCAACCAAAGCGCCGATCCACAGCCGGCTCTCGACGATCACGCGGAATTCGCCAGAGTTTGCGGCACGAAGACGCGCAACGCGCGGCGGCAGACTGAAAACTTCACCGGCGTCTCGCCAAAATCGCTGCCGTCGAGCGAGAGCGGCTGCGGAGAGTCGGTGCGAATCTTGATTTTTTCTGCGGAAAAACAATGCGCATCCGAGAGCTGGCGCTCGGTTCCACGAAGAAGCGCCAAGTAACTGCGCAAGGTGCTCCACGTGCCGCCCGCGCGAGTTGCGAAGAACGCAAGCCGGCCATCGAACGGCGTCACGTCGCTCAGAATCGGCTCGGCGCCGAAGTAGCGACCGACGATTATTTGATCCGTCGTCATCTCAAAGCTTTTCTTTCCATCCCACTTCACCGTGCAGTGGAACGGCCGGTGAAAAAGCACGGGTGCAACGCCGGTCAAGACGTAGGCGAGCGGTCCCGTCGTTCGCTTCAAGAGATGCGGCGTATCGACGGCGATTTGTGCGGCGAGTCCAACGGTCGCGAAGTTCGCAAAGTATGTCTTGTTGGCGCGAGGCAAGTCGATGCGCACAACTTTCGCCGATGCAATGACGTCAACAGCGTCCTCAAGCGATGGCTTGATCGAGAGGCTGCGCGCAAAGCTGTTGCCTGTACCGGCCGGAATGATCCCGAGAACCGATTCGGATTGCGCCATTGCGTCCACCGCAGCGGATTGGCTTCCGTCTCCACCACACACTACGACGATTTCCGCACGTGAACGCACCGCGTCTTTCACCCGAGCATGCAGCGCCTCGTGGCTTGGAACAATGTGCGTTTGTTCGATGCGGATGCCGCGTCTGGTGAGCAGCTGAGCGGTTCGCGAAAGATCGACCGCGCCGTAACGCGACCCGGCACGAGCGACGAGCACCGCTTCTCGCATGCGCCTGGATTTCAAAGCGCACAAGCATTTGCCCTTAGCGCCGCGAACTTTTTTCACATGACGGAGCTCGCCCAGAAGACCTGCATTCCGTGTCGAGGCGGCGTGCCGCCGATGCGCGCGAAAGAGATCGCCCCGCTTCTGCAAGAGCTTTCGTCCGGTTGGCATTCCGTCGATGAGCACCATTTGGAAAAGACGTTCGAATTTAAGAACTTTCGGCAAGCGCTTGCTTTTACGGATGCGATTGGACAGATCGCCGAGGAGCAGCGTCACCATCCGGACATCCATTTGAGCTGGGGTCGCGTAAGACTCGAGATTTGGACGCATAAAATCGACGGCCTAACCGAAAGCGACTTCATCCTCGCGGCAAAGTGCGACGCTGCTTATCAGCAAATGAAAAACAAATGAGTGCCGCCTCTCGGCATGAGCCGCACTTGCAGCCAGCAAAGTATCGCCCGTGATGCGCAAGTTCATTTGGCTTTCTGTGGCAGTTCTTGCGGTCGGCGCAGCCGCATGCTCGTCGTCCACCAGCGGTGGAACGCCCGCACCGTCGTCGTCATGCTTGGCTGAAGTGGGCGCGACGAGCGCTCTGGTCTATCCGGCGAATGGCTCGACGAATGTGCCGGACACTCTTGGACAGGTCATCATCGCAACGACGACGACGCTGCCCGCCGGTTGGGACATCGAACTCACGAGTGGAGGTTTTTTGGTCGCCGTGAGCGCCGGCAACCTCAGCCCGGCACCAAATCCACTCCCAACACCGAACACGGTTCCGCCGTTCCCCAATCCGATTTATCAAACCGGCGCATTTGGGACGTTTCCGCCCGCAACGTCGTTGCAAGTATCCGTCAACAATACCGGTTCAAGTTGTGTGCCGACCGTCGTTGGCGTCTTTACGACCCAATAACGTAGGCAAGGTAGTGATGGGAAGAGCGATGAGGCGACGACTCGTCGCTCTTTTTCTTTGCGCACCGCTCTTTGGAGCATCGCCACCGCCGCAACAAGGCGTGGATCCATGCACGATCGTCGCTGTCGAGACGATCGACTCGGTCGATTCAGGGAAAGCGCATCCGGGCGACTTTTTTCGCTTCAAAACGATCAACGCGGTCACGGATCGAACGCATATCGTCATTCCCGCCCACACGCTTGGATGGGGAATCGTCGCGATCGCCTCGCCTGCCGGCAAAGGCGGACACGCAGGTACGCTCGTTTTGGAACCTCGTTACCTCGTCTTGCCGAGCGGCCAAAAACTCGGCGTCGTTCTCGACCATAAGCCGAGCGATCTCATGGAGTCCGGCGCATCAAGTAGTTTGCCGGGGTATTTGGGCGCGATCCCGGTCCCCGGCTTCGGTGCGGCGATCGGCGCATTCAACTACTTCCATCGCGGCAAGAACATCACGGTTCCCAAAGGCACGCTGTTCGCGATCTTTCCAAGCGACGATCCGAAAACGGCGCGCTGCCAAACGGAAGACTGACCGCACACAGCAGCGGAGTCCTGGGTAAGAAGGGTCCGATGGAGCAGCGTGCACCGACGCGTTCGGAGCGTTATCGTGAAATCATCGGCGCATTCGGTAAGCATGGCCTTGCCGCCGCCGGCGCGTTGCGACTGGCTTCAGGTGAGCGTGCACGCACCCAAGCGACGCAAGCGCGCCTTGTCTGTGAAGATCTTGGCCCCACGTTCATCAAGTTCGGGCAGATTCTCTCGACCCGCGGAGAGCTGCCGCGCGAGTACCGTGAAGAGCTTTCAAAGTTACAGGACGCGATGCCGCCGGTTGACACGGCGATCATCGAAACGGAGATTGAAGCGGAGCTGGGCGCAAGGCCGCAAGAACTCTTCGCGTTCTTCGATCCCGTGCCGCTGGCATCCGCATCGATCGGACAAGCGCATTTAGCGAAATTACACGATGGTCGCGACGTCGTCGTGAAAGTTCGTAAGCCCGGCGTGCGCGCGATCGTCGAACGCGACCTCGAGATCCTTTCGCAACTGGCCGGTTCGTCCGAGAAATTCTTTCCGGACTTAGCCGACTACGATATGTCGGGCATTATTGAAGAATTTTCCGATACGCTTCGTGCCGAGCTCGACTATGCGCGTGAAGCACGCAACATTCGGCTCTTCCGCACGTTCTTTGAGGATGACTTCGGCGTACGACTGCCCGAAGTCATCGCCGAACTTTCGACGACGCACGTCTTGACGCTGACGCGAGTTGATGGGATGCGCGCATCGGAAGCGGCTTCACTCTCAAAACCTCGGCGTGAAGAGGCAGCTCAGCGCATCGCCCGGTTCGTTCTCGAGCCGGCATTGCTGCATGGCATCTTTCATGCCGACCCACACCCAGGCAACATTCTCGTCTACGAAGACGGCACGATCGGCGTCATCGATTTCGGCATGGTTGGAACGCTCACCGATGAAAGTCGCCGGCGCATCGCCGACATCTTGATCGCCATGCAGCGGCACGACGTCGAGCGGATCACCGACCGCTTGATGCAAGTTGCGCCGCCGACTGGTCCGATCGATCGAAATGCGTTCAGATCGGAGCTAGGCCGGCTGCTCGAGCGGTACCTGAGCACATCGCTCGCGCGTATCGAGATCGCACCGGCGCTCAGCGATATGCTGGATCTCATTCGCACGTATGGCCTCCGGCCGCCGAGCGCGCTCACGATCTTTTTCAAGACCGTGGCGATGAGCGAATCGATCATCAGCACCGTTGCACCCGAACGAACGCTGGCGGACTTCTTGAGGCCGATTTCCGAGCGCGCCGCGGTTGCCCGACTAGCGCCGAATGAATGGTTCGACCGCGCGCGTCTTTCAGCGCTTGACACGGCAGAGTTGAGCATCGACTTACCGCGTCGAGCGGATCGCGTTCTGGCGGACATCGAGCGCGGCAACCTTCGTGTTTGGGCAAAACTGGAAGATTTGGAGCCGGCGTTGCGAACAATCGAGCGCGTCGTCGAGCGCGCAAATGCCACGATGCTCGCAGCCGCATGCATCGTCGGGATTACGGTGCTTTTCGTCGTCTACCGGCCGACCGGCTGGCATCAAGTGATCCCCTGGATCTTTTGGATCGCAGCGGCAATCGCGGTCGTCGCCATTCTTCGCACGGCATGGGCCAACTTGCGAAAACGCAAATCTCTATAACGAGGAGCTTTCATGATGGCAATCGAGCGCAACGCATCAGCGACCTGGACGGGCGATCTCCGCGGCGGAAACGGCCGCTTCACGATGTCGAGCGGCACGCTAGAGGATACGCCCTATAGTTTTGCGACCCGATTCGAAAATGCGCCCGGCACGAATCCGGAAGAGTTGCTGGCCGCGGCGCACGCTGCATGTTACAGCATGGCGCTCGCCGCGACGTTAGGTGGACGAGGCGCTCAGCCGCAAGAGGTGAGAACGGACGCGACCTGCATCGTCGAACCGCAAAGCGGCGGTGGTTTTAAGATCACGCGGATGCGGCTGAACACGACGGCTACTGTTCCCGGCCTTTCGGACGATCAATTTCAGGAAATCGCGAAGGCCGCCGAAGCGACTTGCCCGGTTTCCAATGCGCTGCGGGGCGGTATTGCGATCGAGTTGACAGCGCGACTCGTGTAGCTGACCGCAACAGATGCACCTCTAGTGACCGATTAGATCGTAGCTCACTAGCGCGCGCTCGAAGGCGCGCGGCTCGATTCGGATTCCACGTCCGAACGGCGCGTCAACGCTATACGTCAGAAACAGCGCGAGTCCAATGGCGATCGTCAGCAGCGCGGTCGTGATCAAGTGCAGCTCGAGCCGCTGAAAGCCGAACAAGAACGTGAAGCCGATCGTGACCGCCGCTCCGCACAGCAGGATGACCCAAATCATCTTCGGGAGAGCATCGACACTCATAGAGAGGCGGTCATCGCGGTCGAGCAGCACCGTATTGAGGCGGGCTAACGCATCGGCCTGAAGATCTTGCTGTCCGGGATTTGCGATCGGGAGATGCCGTACTTGGCGGCCGATCTCTTCCAATTGCGCATCTGCCTGCGCGCTTTCCTCGCCGCGACGCATCTTCGGCCACTCATCGTTAACGACGCTGCGAGTGTACGCAATGATTTCCGCTCGCATTTTGTGACCAGTGGGGAGCGGGCCGACATCGCGGTACAGATTCACTAAATTGTTCGCTTCGTCGTACGTGCGGATCTCCGCTTGGGCAAATCGCTCCCAGACCGCAAAGGCCATAAACGCGAGCAAGACGGCGTAGACGACGCCGACAACCGCGATGACGTAACCGGCGAGCTCGTTGTGGCGCTCGAGCGTGCCTTGCGGTGCAAAGCGGCGTGTGAGGATGACGCCGGCGCTTGCCACGACGACCATCAAACCGATAAAAAACACCCCTTGCACGCCGGGCGGAAGAGCGCTCACGGTTTCGCGGCTATCGGAGGCTCGACGACGATAAAGAAATTAGTGGCCGGGTACGCGCTGCAGCGGCGGCAATCGCAGAACGTCGAAATCTGAGATGTGTACTTGAGCGAGACCATTCAAATCGCTAGTATTCCATCGATTGCTGCCATCAACCGCATTGACGAAGTATAGGGCATTGCCGCAGCATGTGCCGCCCGTGTCGGCGAGATAGATGCCGTAGGTTTGCATCGCCTTCACAACTGCGCGTGCCTGTGGACCCAACCCGCTCACATCGAAAGACGGCCGTAAACGAAGATGTGCACCGTATGGAATCTGTGGCGCTGTTGCGGGACCAACGAACGGAAGTCCACCGGTGTCGCTTGCGGGCGCAACAAAGTTGTATTGTGAAATCGATCCGGCCGCCGGGGCCCAGTTCAGTGCGTGATTGATCGAGCCCGCAACGTACTCTTCCCATTTGACCGCGCCTGCGAATAGCGATAAGCCGGATGCCATCGCCGAAGGGAGTCCCGCCCGCGGAGAACTCATCGACGCATGCAAGTTCCAAATAAAACCGCTATACGCGAAAAGCGTACCGGCCGCATACTGTGTGTTATACAATTCAAAAAGCCGGCACGCACTTGTGTCAAGCACCATCGCATGATGGTCGACGTCGGGTTCTATACGATATGTCGCAAGCCACGGATAAGGAGTCGAAAACCGCTCGCCATCCGGCACGCTTTGCACCGGAAGCAGCGGCGTGCCGGCTGTTCGCTAAATTTATGAATTCGATTCCAGTCGACGCCCAAAAGCCGGCGCCGTCACCATATTGCATCAGTGAACTGATATAGCCGGCACTGTTCGGATCGGTCGGCGCAGTACTGATATCCCCGTTGTACCAATCGCCAGGCATGAAGATGCTGCACCCTTCAAAGACCGCCACATTGCCCGGTGGCGGAGGGCCCGGGGGCGTCGGGGTTGGTCCCGGGACTCCGGAAGGCTGCGCTGTCGGTCGCGGATTTTGCGTTGGCGGCCCCGGAACAGGGGAAGGGCTACCGGCGTGTGCGTTCCCGGCGGACGGAATGGACGAACTTCCACCACCGCCCCCGCAGCCGACCATGAGCAAGAGCAAGCACGCCGCGATCATCATGAGAAAAAGGGCCTTGGAGAGGGCAGAATGCAGCAGCACGGCCATACGACCTCACCGGTTAGGTCTTTTGGCCTACCCAATCCTGCAGCCGCTCGATCGTCTCGGCCGACGGCCCAATCTAGCGACATGCGCGACAGAGCATTCGTCTTCGAGCACGGGCTTGGCAGCAATAGACGTTTCACGCATGAAAAGATTGTGGATTCCGCCTCTCCCGATGGTGCTGGGACAGTTTGCCTTCGGCATATCGTGGATCGTGCTTTTCATCGTCGCGCGTTCAGGGGATCTGCACGGACTGGCATTTTTTGGTTGGCTGCATCTGCTTTGCCCTCGGTTCAGCGACGCGATTGCCTGGTCCGTCGTAACGCTCGTGATTCCGCTTTTCATCGCCACTTGATTGGTGGACGCTCGCCTTTGAAGCGTCGCGATACTCGTCCATCTCGCCGTTCTTGAGTGCGCGCTTGGCGTCGCAATCTTTGCCATCGTCGTTCGAAGCACTGCCGGTCCTCGGCATCGTCGGTCCTGATTTGGATGCGCTTGTTTCAATCGCCGCATTTCCGGATTTGCCTCATTTATTTCAGTTGCTCCTCCGAAGCACGCTGGGCGGTCCGCCATCTCAAATTCTGCAGGCGGTCTAACGCCTCGCTGCAAACACCGCACCAGCGGAGGGCAGATAGATGCGCGCTAGGCGTTTTGCATTCGGCCTGATTGTTTGTTTAAGCGCGCTCGGCACAATCGTCTCTGCGCGAGATTATGCATCACCGCAACTCCAATCAGTGCTGGCGACGCTGCGCGGTTTAAGCAGCTCCTCGTTTCAGCAAGTCGCTTGGTGGGCAGCAAATCCATCGCCGCCACCAACGACGACGATCGATTGGCAGCAAGCCGAAGCGCAAGTGCTGGCGCTTGGACAGAGCGATCGCGATGCAGTATTAGCATGGCTCAATTCTAAGAGCCGCGCGGCGTTGTGCCGGCGCGGTGCGACCGACGCAATGATCGGCGGGAAGCGCTTCCCAATTGATTCCTTCAATTACGTTTCTTGCGGAGGGCCGGCACCCACACCGTCACCGGGAGACTGGAGAGCCGTTCCGCTGGCGCGAGCAACGCTTCAGCAGGCGGCGCCACCCAGCGGCGTCACGATTCAGAACGGCTTCGCCGCCATCAAGAACGACGGCAGTGCGGCTCTTGTGTGCCTCTCCTTCACCAACATCGCGAAGATCGCGGCGACACGGATTGACTTCGATCTGCCGCTGCTCGATGCCAATAGTCAGCCGATCACTTCACTTCACTTCGAACGAACCGGCACGTTTTCGCCCAACGTTGCAATCGCGGGGGCGACGACCGTCGATCAATATCAGCAATCCGTTCAAGGAGCTTTCACGCCTCGTTCGCTTGCCGAGAACTGCCTGCTTAGCAATCAGGGTACGGCGACGCTTCCGCTGCTTCAAACGCAGTTCGTTTCGTATCGAGTGACGGCCGTTCAGTACGCCGACGGATCGGGTGGCCTACGGTGGCCCCTGAACTGAATCGTCGCGCACGCGGTCCCAATCGCATCAAGCGCAAGAGCCTTCTCAAAGCGATCGCGGCAATGCCGCTGGTGCCGGCGGCATTCTCGATGCTGTTGCGTCCGATCATTGCAGCGACGCGGTTCAGCCGCGCGCGGCCCGGTACTTCACGCTGGCCGTCGCCGGCGCAGTGGGCACGTTTGCGATCGCAAGTCGGTGGGCGACTGCTGAAATTACAGTCGGCGTTTACGCGCTGCTCAAACCGGAACTATTGCGCAACGCTTTTCAAAAACTTGCGGAACCCGTACTACATCAACGAAACGCCGAACGTCACGCAAACGCTGGGCTGGGTCGACGCCTGGGTTTCACATCCGAGCGTGTATGCGGTGGCGGCTTCTTCCG
The DNA here is from genome assembly GCA_963723515.1 of Vulcanimicrobiota bacterium. Lineage (GTDB taxonomy): Bacteria > Vulcanimicrobiota > Vulcanimicrobiia > Vulcanimicrobiales > Vulcanimicrobiaceae > JAFARW01. The sequence continues at coordinate 415,873 of CAVRQT010000003.1, read as the reverse complement.
CTGCCGATGTCGCTGCGGCGATCAATTTTGCGGGAGAGCATGATCTTCGCGTGGCTGTCCGCGGCGGCGGCCACAGTTATCAAGGGACGTCGAATGCGCCGGATTCGCTTTTGATTTGGACGCATCCGATGAACCAAATCGTAATGCATGACGCATTCGTGCCGCAGGGCTGCTCGAGTGCACCCGTGCACGCGGTTTCCCTCGGCGCAGGCTGCCTTTGGGGACACGTCTACGACGCGGTCACCACGCGAGGTGGACGCTACGTTCAGGGCGGCGGCTGCACGACCGTCGGAGTCGCAGGCTTAGTTTCGGGCGGGGGCTTCGGGAGTTTTTCGAAAAATTTCGGCAGCGCCGCCGCGAGCTTATTGGAAGCTGAAGTCGTTACGGCGGATGGCAAGATCCGCACTGCAAATGCCTGTCAGAATTCGGATTTGTTTTGGGCGCTCAAGGGCGGCGGTGGCGGAACGTTTGGCGTGATGACACGGCTGACGCTGTTGACCCACGAGTTGCCGCAAACCTTCGGAGCGGCGTTTGGAACGGTCAAAGCCAATTCAGATGTGGCCTACCATCGACTGATCGAGCGGTTCGTTACATTCTACGCGGAGCATTTGCACGATCCGCACTGGGGCGAGCAGGTGGGATTTCGGCGCAGCAATAGATTCGAACTTTCGCTCGTCCTACAAGGATTGGATCAATCTGCCGCGCAGACGATTTGGCAGCCGTTCTTCGATTGGATTTCTGCTGCCCCGGCGGATTACTCGTACGTCGACAAGCCGGGCGTCATTGCCGTCCCCGCACGGTATTGGTGGAATCCCGATATCATCAAGCGCTACGCCCCATCCGCTATTGTGATCGATCCGCGCCCCGGAGCGAATCCCCGCTCCTTCTGGTGGGCGGGCGATTCCGATCAGGTTGGTCAGTTCGTTTACGCCTACGAGTCGCTGTGGATGCCCGCATCGCTCCTCGCACCGGAGAACCGCGCTCGTCTTGTCGATGCAATCTTCGCTGCGAGCCGCCATTACGGGTTTAACTTCCATTTCAATAAAGGTCTTAGCGGCGCACCGGCAGATGCGATCGCGCGCTCACGCGATACGGCGACGAACCCAGCGATGCTTGACGCATTTGCGCTTGCGATTACGGCGAGTTCAAACCAAGACGTCTACCCCGGTGTGACTAATCATGAACCCGAATCTCAAGGAAGCGCGAACATACGCCGCTCGAGTACATGACTGCGCATCGGCGTTGCGCGCAATCGTTCCGGACGGCGGTTCGTACGTATCTGAAGCGTCGTATTTCGATCCGCATTGGCAGCAGCAGTATTGGGGTTCAAACTATGACGCGCTTGGACGAAATCAAACATAAATATGACCCGACGGGACTCTTCATCGTTCACAATGGTGTCGGCAGCGAAGGCTGGAGCCGCGACGGCTTTACGCGATTAAGCTAGTGCAAGACGTGGAACGCACAATTCCATAGAGTAAGCTCTATTGCAAGAAGCGTTGCCGAATTGCGAACGGCAACGCGACAGCGAACCCAAATAGCATAAAGGACCAGAGCGTCAAGATAATGGCGACTTCGTGCTCGATCGCCGTCTTAACCAGTGCGAGGTTACCATTGCCAAACGCGACCTGCGCTGCAAGAACGCCTTTGACGATTACCGGGATCATTGAAAAAGCAAGTGCAACGGTTAAGGCAAGAAAAAAAATCTTCATCGCCGTTTGAAGCGCAGCGCCGTTCTTGATGAGGCCGGATGCGGCCAGCACGTTGCCGAGACCTGCGAATAACAATATCGCGATAAACAAGGCGAACGCGATCAATGCGTGGGCGCGCAGCGTCAACATCTGAGCAGTCGCATCTGCGTCATGGATCTCACGATCCGATCGGTTCCATTTGAGCCGTTGGCCTTGCTGTGAGCGGTAGCCTATCGGCCAAGCGCTGCAGGCCTATCGAAGCGAGGATAACGGCGAGTGGTGTGATCGGAAGCGTAGCGACCCGTTCCACGTCGGCCGGGTTCGCAACCAGTGCGACAAACGCAGCGACGCCCGCCCCAAGCATTGCGCCAACTTCGACCGAACGCCACGCAGCGGCCGCGCCGAAGACGGCCAACGCAATAATCAGCAACGCTCCATTCTTGTAGATGTCAAAAATCGACGCGCGCCATACTTAACCGATAATTTCGCGGCCGTTAAGACGCGACGAAACGGAGCGGTTCGATGGACCGTCGGCCATAGACCCAAATCGTACCAGGGCCACAGCGCGGCCGCCCCGTGCATCTGGCACTATAAGATTAGGTCTTTAGAACGCGGCGACGGGCCGGCCTACGCCACTGTAGTGTCGCCAAGCCCGCCGAGTAGAACCGTCCATGGCTCGACGCTAACGGTGGTGAGCAATCGCATGGGCGTCCACGGATCTTGCGCTAGACGCAACTCAATTGCGTCCGTGCCTGGCGCGTCGATCACGTGCATCACACGCTTCGCATCATTCTCACTACCGAGTGGACCGCCCGCAACGATGAACCGCTCATCGGCCAGCGCATCCATGAATGCGGCGTGCGCTTCCCATTCCGGCTGCTGACGCATCGGCAGCGACCAGTTCCACCCCGCGCTCCGTTCACGAATCACGACAAAATACGCCATCGTGTTCCTCCGTAGCTTTAAGAACAACGGTCTGTACTCAAAGGTGACGGTGGCTAAGTAACGCACACTTCACTTCGAAGCACCGTTAAGGAGTCGCCGTGTTGATCTTTTCGCGCTTAGCCGAAACTCGATGCTTCCGCACTAGATTATGCGAGTCGGCGCTGTTTGTGGTCCTGTTCCCTCCAACGCGTCAAGAATTTTAGTGATGCGCCTGCTCGTCATGACGTTGTTGACCGTGATACTTGCGGTTAGCGCTCCCGTGAGTGCTGCCGCGCTCCGCGCTCCGCCCATTTATCCAGGCGCGGTGCTGGGTGTTCGCCCGGAGGGCGTCGGCATCGCGGTGCCACCACACAAAGTCAAGGCTTACTCCACCGCCGCCAACTTCGCCACTGTAAAAGCGTGGTATAAAGCGCGCCTTAAGGGCGCACCCGAAATGGCGCAGCCGGGCATGGAAAACTCGGAAGATGCGTTCCTGGTCGGACCGGAACGGAGCGGAGCAGTCGTCATGATCCAAAGCTTCAAAGGAAGGACGTGGATCCTAATCGGGCCAGCGATGTAAAGCGCTGTAACGCGGCGGTTACCCCTGACAGGATGAGCGTCCACAGGATAAGGAGCTTCCGCGACGGTGTCTCTGGTATGAACGCTCAATCGACTGTCACAGGCCGTGCTCTTCTTTGCACGAACCTCCAGCATCCCAGAAAGGACACCATGTTCATTACAGTGATCCATCGCATTAGCGATCCCGACAAATTCGAGTCTTCCGCCAAAACCGCAACCGAAGCGATCCCGTCGCACCTCAAGTTGCACCAGTATCTAAGCGGGGCGGACCGCAAAACAGCAACGTGCTTGTGGGAAGCACCTTCAGTTGAGGCGGTGAAGGAATTTCTAGAGCCCGTTGTAGGTAACGTCTGCCGCAACGAATACGTACCGCTGAACGAAGAGGCGGCATTCGGCTTACCAATCTCGGCGGCGGTTTAAGACTCAAAAGCTTTCACCTTAGCGCGGACCGCAGAGAGTAAAAAGGGTCACCGTTTGCGGTGACCCTTTTTATTACTCGTTTGCCTCGGTTACTTAACGACGACCGTTCCGATCATGTTCTCGGTATCGTCGTGAAACAGGCAGTGATACGTGTACGTGCCGCTCTTAGTGAACGTCAGGCTGTAGCTTTGGCCTGGCATCATGACGCCGGAGTTCGTCACTGCCGTTCCGTCGTATGTCGTGCCGCCGGACGGCGGCGCGAATGGCGGAAGTTTCGGAAACGGCTGACCGACGATGCCGAACGTTACGGTGTGCGGAAAATTATTCGAAAGATTCGTCCAGCTCACTGTTGCTCCGATGGGTATCGTGACACTTTGATTGCTAGCCGCCGACTTACTATCGAGGAAGCGCACCACCGTGGACGTCGCCGGCGGCGCTGCATTCAACCCGGGAGCGATTCCCGCAGCAAGGTGCGGTCCGCCGATGGGATAGGGAAACTGGTTGATTGACGCGGCAGCGTTCGCAAGATCGCTCGAGATCATCGCCTGCCCAGCGCTGGTGTATTGACTTTGGGCGGTTGGATACGGAGCGCCGGCTGCCTGAACCGTGATCGTTCCGTCCATACCACCGCGTAGGCCGCCGTGAAGTAAGCAATAGTACTTGTACGCACCGGGCTTAGAAAACATAAGCGTGTAGGCCTGGCCAAGCAATTTAAACCCGGAACTCGTGTACACCGTACCGTCATATGTTGAACCGCCTGCAGGCGCCGGAACGCTGGGGTCGTTCGGCGGCGGCAACGATGTGCGATTCCCTAAGAACGTGACCGTATGCGGCTCACCGGCTGGGAACGTCCACGTCACGCTGTCGCCGGCGTCGATCGTGATCGAAGTGGGATAGAATTGTAAGCCCTGATACGCCTCTTGTGTGCTTGAGGCGCCGGCCTGAAGTGTCCATGTTAACGGGCCTGCGGCAGGCGGCGCAGCCGTACTTGTTGTGGTCGCTCCGGTGCATCCCGCCGCGGCGAGCGCAAAAGCAAGAATCGCGGCTGTGCTAAAATATTTCATCGTGCTTTCCTTTGCCAACCAGGTATCCAAGGGCCGGAATGCCACTCGGCGAAACTAGTAAGGCTAGTTAACTATTTAGTAAGGTTCCCTAACAATAGGATACGTAGAACTTTTTGTCAAGCCGCAATGGCGCGCCGCGCCGCCGTCTAGCGCCTCCTCCGGATCCGACGTCCATTGGACGACTGATTGGGCCAATCTATGCGGCCTTCGTCGGCCAGATTACTGATCGGCTTCGCGTCGAAACGCAAGGCCAAATCCGCGCCGCACACTCGCCCATCTTTATTTATATCGAAGATGAAGGCAGTACGCTCACCGAACTTGCCGCCAAAGCGCGTATGACGAAACCGGCGATGAAAGAACTTATTGACGATGTGGAGGCCTCGGGATATGTTGTCCGCCGGCCAAACCCAACGGATCGCCGAGCAAAGCTGATTTTCACGACCGAGCGCGGCGAGCGGATGATCGAGCATGGTCGCGCAATCATCGCTGAAATAGAAGCAGAGTGGGCGAAGCGACTTGGTAAGCGTCGCTTTAAGGAAGTTAAAGCCAGCCTACGACGTATACTCGACTTCGAAAAGAGCGACGATCGCAGTCGCCGATGATCCGCTTGCCCTCGGACAACGCGCTCCGCGCGCGCTCAGAGTGACAATCGCAAAGAGCCACCGTTGTTGGTGGCCCTTTTGCTGTACGACTTGCTAAGCTTTCGACTCTTTGTTAAGCCACGTCGTAGGAGCAGAGGTCATCGCGGGGTTCCTTCCTCCATCGCACGCTTGATGGTTGCAAATTCCCGATCGCTCAAGCCGGTCGAGGTGGCGATCACGGCCTCTTTACCTACATCCCACACTCTGAGCGACGTGCGTTCCCCAGTTTGCAACGTATAGCGTCCCTGAGGCGGCCGCGCCGGCCCGGACATGGTCGCCCGGTTCGTCAGGAATACCCAAAGCAAGTGAGACGAGCGTTGCGTTCCCGGAAGCTCGTAGGTGATGGCGAGCATACTTGTTCCGGCGGTGAAGAGGCGTATCGGCTTCGCGCCGGCAGGCAAACCCATAGGAAGGATCGCCGGAAAGTCTAGTCGCCGGGCGGCTTCCTGAATTTCTGCCTCCGTATGAATCGGGCGCGAGCCCATCTTTGCGTTGGACGAGATGACCATTCCGCCTGATGGCGTGAAGCGCAGATGGGTCTGCTGCAAAACTTCTGCGGCTGCCGCGAGCGCAACAATTGAAACAGATGCAACGATCACAGCGGCGACTGAGCGGCGGCGAGGAGTAGGTTTGGAAGAGCGTCTCGTTGCGCGTGCGGATTGCTTCCAAGGGGAACGGCGGGGCCTGGATGTTCGCGCGCAGCCGTGCTGCAGCGTTCTAAGAGATCATAGTGCATAGAGTTCGTCGCCTTTCGAGGGAGCGCAATCGTCATTCTGTTGAAGGAGCGGTTGCATTCGGCCGTCTTGCAGTCATCAATCTGAAGCGCACTGTGCCATCGGGTACGCGCAGGATCTCACTGATTTCGCGGCTTGAGAGTCCTTCAAAGTAGTGGAGAACAACGACGGTTCTGAGGCTATCAGGCAACGCGGCTAGCGCACGCCAAAGATCAAGGGACACCGACGGATCTTCGTAGTAGGCGGCATCTTTTGAAAGGCTGGTCGATACCAGCTGTAATTTCTTTTGCCTGAGGGCTTCGCGAACGACGATCCGATAGAACCACGCGCGGAAAGCGTTCCGATTGCGCAACGAAGCGATGGTGCGGAACATGATGACGCACGCCTCCTGTGCAACATCTTCCGCGCTCTGCGGCTGCGAAACGATCGCTCGCGCGAGACGGTACGCGTCCACCCATACGGCCTCGAGCAACCGCTCGATATCAGCTGAACCGCCGCGCCTAGCGGCTTCTATGATCTCAGTCGGAACCTGCGGCCCCATCAGTTGCTCCTCGAAGTACATACGATCTATAGAGCGGTCAACTGCCGAAACTGTTTGGGCGGGCTTCAAAATCTTTCGGGCACTCAAAAACTTCGCTCGTCCCATATGCGAAACAAAGTACGAACTGTTTGAGCGGCGCTGTTGGACGCGGTTGTAGAGACTTCGATCCCTCAGAATCACCGAGAAGTAGCCAAACTTCCCGACGGAAGCTCCGATTCACGGGAGCGTCCTGGCTAAGCGGAACCCCATAATGATGTCCCGGTAGTCGGCGGGGTTCCGCTCGCGCGCTGCTGGCCGAAGCAGCCACGCGGGATATAACCAAGATCCGCCGCGGTCGACGCGAAGGCAGGCGTTTCCCGATTCCGCCGCACTGCCATCCGTCGGCGCGTTTGTGTAGCTGTTGGCGTAACAATCCTGCGTCCATTGCCAAACATTGCCCAGCATGTCGTAAAGACCGAATGGGTTCGCATTCTTCACGCCTACCGTGTGCGTTCGACCGCCGGAATTGTCTTTGTACCAGGCATGTCCGGGTGCAGCGCTGTCGTCGTCACCCCACCAGAACCGTGTCGTCGTCCCCGCCCGCGCTGCATATTCCCATTCCGATTCGCTGGGCAGTCGATAGGGTGCACTATCTGTGATCGACACAACGCGGCCGCACCTTGCCGTTCAGCCACGTAACATAATCTCGCGCATCTTGCCAGCTGACGCAGACGACCGGATCGCGCTCGGTTTGGTGAAAGCCGGGATTCTCCCAAGTCACATCCGCTTGTTTTTTCCACTTAAAACTGTCAGGACCACATCCATCTCCTGCAGCATGCCCCGTCTGGCGGACGAACGCTGCATATTCGCTTCGCGTCACATCGTACTTACCCAATGCGAAGGACCGCAGGTCGACACGGTGCTGCGGCGCTTCGTCAGCTACGGATGCCAGATTGCCACCGTGACTCGCCGCCCAAGATTTCTCCGCTGCGGACGAACCCATGATGAAATTGCCCGCGGGAATTACGACCATCTCGGGACAATTCGAGCAGTCGCGGAAGACGGTGCCCGGCACGCGCGGAGCAGCGATAGCCGGCGCGACCAACGTCTGTCCTACGGCCGCCGCAAAGATAAGCATTGCCCAGAGTAAGAACGTTCGCGTTTGTCTCATGTGCGTGAGTCTCCTCAGTTTGTAAAGCGGCGGAGCATCCTTCTGCCGCTTGAAAATCAAAGCGAGGAAAACCCCTGATTTGCGATGTTTTTCTCGGTAATGGGTCGGGCTGTGGACGCGTCTTTCGCCCTTCGACAAGCTCAGGGTGACACGAAGCCGGCGAGGATTCAGGGCGGCGTTTATTATTTGAAACGCCGCCCCTTTCGGCTTAGATTTTCTGACGCAGTTTACGGGTTCGTCGGTGTCTGCGGAGTGCCGGCGAATGGGCCGAACGGGTCGAACGCATACTGCGCGCCGCGCACCGTTCCATTGCCAACCACGAAGTTGTAGCCATGGTGTGACGGGTACCCATTATTTCCCGGAATGTCGTTATGGAAAATCGGGCCGTTGCCGAGTGAACCGCCAGCTGCCAAGCCATATATCAGATAGTTGGCGTTACCGGTCCGAACTCCAAGCCTTTGGTCTTGCAGCGCTTGCAAGCCGGCAAACTCCTGGACGGATGCACTGGTGCCGATAAACCCGTAGAATGCACCTCCGACCGCCACGATATCGAAGCTGCGGTCCGGAGCGCACGGCTGTACGGCAGTGCTCGGGCATCCGCCCATGTGAAGCGAGATGTCCGGGACGGCACGCATGCTCGCCCCGGTATTCACAAAATGCTGATACAGCGGCTTCTTCCAAATCGTGCTCACTCCGCCGCCCGAGCCCCAGATTGAACCGGCCGGGAATCCGAACGCGGGATCAATCGGATCGCTGAACGCATTCTCGCGAACATACGTCGATTGTTTCGAGCCGGGGATGAACGACGTCACGAGATTCGTGCCGCCAACGCCTACGTTAGTCGGATCATTGGCGAACACCTCAACTCCAAGTGTCGCGACCGCTCCAGCGACGTCGGTACAACCAAGTGCGCCCGCATCACCCGAAGAGTCTAGAAACGTAATGCCTTGTGCGTTTCCTTGACGGAAAACGTCATGGAAGTCGCTAGTCAGAATCGATGTAAAGTCCGTGCCGCCGTTGTATGGAGCGGTGAAGAAAAGCTCGCAGAGGCCGAAGGACGCGCTGACGAGGTCGGCTTGGTTGTCTTCGACGACCGCAGTGTACATGTCAAGGAACGACGGCTCAAAAGATGCATCGGGCGCACCGTAAACCATGAGCGTTGAGCCAGGCGCCGAGAAGCCTGCCTCTTGAACATCGAGCGAGATCTCATCCGAAAAACCGTCGTTGACGCCACCGAATGGCTGCGGACCACCGTCCACAGGTCGGCGAATGATGGTGGGCGGAGTTAGTTTCTCGTGACCGAAGGCCAGCGCCACGTCGCTATCCAGGAAATCGCTAACGGCCAAGATCGCGATTTTCGTTCCCGATCCACGCAAAACGTTGTATGAAGGATACTCATACGCTTGCTTGAGATCGTCGCCCCAGTAGCCACCAGTGGGACTATAGCGATTCTCCGGAACGGGGTTCTTGCTTTTCAGCAGGTATTGCGGTTTCATCTGGAACGACGCAAGACCAGCGAGATGCGCACCCAGTCGCTGTAGCGGCGTTGGCATAGTTGGGACTCGGTCCACAGCGAGTGTTGGGACCTTCCCATGGGTGGGCGATGAAACGCGCTGCAAGTGCACATTGAACGTTCTCTCGACCGTCGCTTGTGGCGCATCAGCGATAACACCCTGTGATGTGAATGTCGTATTGAAACCGGCTCCTTGAAGCGCGGCCGCAACAGTCTTCAGATCCTCGAAGCGGGGTCCGTATGCCGCGCGGAATTGCGCTGGGGTTAACCAGTGATGGTAAAACGGCGAACCTTTTGTGTTTTGCTGATCGATCAGCCTATCGAGATCGTCACTGTTTCTAAGCGGAAGCCGAACATTTATGCGGACACCGTTTGGTCTGCTTCGCGGAACGCTGTATCCTACGCTTTCCGCACCGGGATTTACACTCGATCCCGTAGGCAGCATGCTCGACCCGCCTCCGCCGCCTTGGCAGGCAGCTAAACCGAGGAGCGAGCAAACCGCAAGAACGCACCTCAATCGTTCACTCATACCGTACACCTCTGTTGCAGAAGCAACAGTGCGACGAGGTCGCGAAGCCCGCCGCCGACCCCAAACGCGCTGTTGCAGTGTTAAAATTAGAAGCAACCTGATTAGGGGAATCGCTTAGTTATCGCGCGACCGCAACAGTCCTTCGCCGCAACGGAGACGCCATGGACCATCCTGCGGGTTCCCAAGCACAAAAGCGCCACCGTTTTGGTGGATCTTCATTACATGCTTCCGGATGTTGGACTGAACTTCTTTAAGGGTTCGCTGGCTGACTAGCGCGCCTCATCGTGGCCGCTCGCTCCATAACTCAGACGACCAAAGGAATTGCAGCGATGTATACAAAGCGCCAGCTTACGGTGTTTGGCTTAATCTTATATTTTGACTGTGGACTGAAATGAGAACGATTGTCGTGCTTTACATACTGCTGTTGATAGCGGTTATCGTGGCTGTAGATTTCTCGTTCTTCCGATCACACTTCTGGGGACGCCTCACAGTGAATATAGGAATCGTTTTGGTATTCGTTGGCTTCTACCTCAGATTCCTGAAACGTCCATGAGTAAGGCGCTAAAACCTTAAGGAGGGCGCGCAGGGTATAGCTTGACATGAGAGCGACGAGCGCTTGAAGTCGGCCGGGAAATGAAACGAGAAAAACCCTTGTTTGCGGTTTTTCTCGTATGAGGGCTCCGCATGTTCGACTCGCCCTTCGCCCTTCGACAAGCTCAGGGTGACAACGAAAAAGAGCCACCGTTTTGGTGGCTCTTCTATTAATTTGGCTCCGGATGTTGGACTCGCCCTTCGACATCGCGGCTTCGCCCCTCCGCTCAGGATGACGCCCTTCGACAAGCTCAGGGTGACAGACGCAAAAGAGCCACCGTTTTGGTGGCTCTTCTATTAATTTGGCTGCGGATGTTGGACTCGCCCTTCGACATCGCGGCTTCGCCGCTCCGCTCAGGATGACGGTTCAACGACCCGCTGATTAACAGTCAGTTTGCGCGTCTTTTCAACGGCTTTCAGAAACGACCAAATACAAGCTTTTTAGGGGCTAACGGCCCGCGCGGTTTTTCAGATTCTTCCGAGGAAGAACGCCCGCGAACAACCCTTTTGCTGTACGAGTTGCTCATCAGCGCTTGCCGCGGAAGCCGCCGGCCTTCAGCCTACCTCGGGAAGCTCTACGGCCAGACTAAAATGGGCGCATTCCGACACTAGGCGAGCCCTTCGGCGATGGCTTCACCTGGCATCAGGGCGGCGCCCGCCGCGAGAAGCGCGCGCAGTTCGACTGCGCTAAAATGCTCCTTGAGCAGCACCGCGAGACGCTCGTGCGTTATGGTCTCAGTGCGTTCGCGCTCGGCGCCAATCGCTCGCAAAGCATTGTCGGCGTAGCCTTCCAACCGCGCCGCGCGCTCGAAATCGCCCTTGAGGGCACAAGCCAGAGCAAGGTGTTCCAATGTTAGGACCACGTGGGTGTGGTACGGGTCGCTCTTTGCAAAAAGCTGAAGCGCGCTGTGTCCCGCGATCCGCGCAGCCGCATGATCATCGACGGCAAGAAGGTAGGCCGTCAAGTTCATATTGACATGCACTTGGGACGCGGTGTCTTGAAGACGCTGCGCCATGGATAGCGCTTCCGACGCCAAGGCTATTGCGCGCCTGGTTTCCCCGCGCGCGTGCTCCAACTCAGCTAGGCTGATCGTAGCGGCTGATTCGCCGCGCATGTTCCCAAGTGACTTGTGCAACGAGCGGAGGTGCTCGAATGCTTGCCGCGCAGCAGGGGGATCACTGCTCAGGAAATAGGTGAGCAGTGCGCGGAACCTTAGAAGGTCGAGCTCCCGACGTAACGTAGGCGCTTCTACCGCCTCGGCCTTAATGAACGCCGCTTCAGCCTCCGAAAAGCGCCCCCACGAGGCGGCGGTGCTTCCGTACATGACTAACGCGTCGGCAAGTACGGTAGCATTGCCAGATGAGCGAGCGTATGAGAGCGCGGACTCTGCCGCGGCAAACGCGCGTTTCCTATTGACGTGTCGTTGTGCACAAAACGAGGCATACGTCCAAAGCCGCGCAAGCAGATTTGCATTGTTTCCTTCGAGCAGCGTTGCAAACCGCTCTGCACGTTCGATGCCCTCGCGATAGAGTCCAAGGTAGGGGAACAGTCGGGTCTTCGTAAGCAGGTCCGCGCCTCGGGAAGGGTCTTGCGTTGCGGCCCAGTCGAGCGCGACGCGCAGGTCCTCAAGCTCGGTTGCCAAGGCAAACACGGTGTCTTCGCGTGGGCTCCCTTCAAAGGACGCCGCCGCTCCTGAAAAAAGAGCATGCACGTAGGCAAAGTGCCTTTCTGCCATAGTAGCGCGCTCGCCAGATTCATCGAGTTTTTCGCAAGCGTACGCGCGCGTCGACTCGAGCAGTCGATAGCGCGTTGAATCGTGCGCCCCTTCAGCTATGACAAGCGACTTGTCCACCAGCGAGGCGAGTACGTCGAAGAGTTCAAGCTCATCGACTTCCCCACCGGAAACTGCCAGCCCACCGATAAGGGTAAAGCCGTCCACAAAGATACCGATTCGGCGAAAGAGCGCGCGCTCGCGCTCGTCGAGCAGATCATAACTCCAATCGATGAGTGCACGAAGCGTTTGCCGTCGCGGTAACGCGTCGCGCGCGCCCCCTGTCAGTACACGAAAACGTTGGTCAAGGCGCGCTCGCAGCTCATGCGGATTAAGAACTCCCACCCTCGCTGCTGCCAGTTCGATTGCGAAGGCGATACCATCGAGACGACGGCAAATATCCGCAACAATTGGTGCGTTTTCATCCGTGAACCTAAAGCGCGCATCGGCGGCTTCGGCGCGAGCAACGAAAAGCGCGATCGCGCCATAGGTCGTCGCCTCGTGCGCGCGAAGCGTGGCAGATTCCTTGACGTTCGGCATCGCCAACGACGGCATGCGATACACGGCTTCCCCGGTGATTGCCAGTCCTTGGCGGCTTGAGGCCAAGATTGTTACTTTAGGGCAGTTCCGCAGGATCATTGAGGCCGCAGCCGCGGCAGCACCTAGCAAATGCTCGCAGTTATCAAGGACGATAAGCAAGCGCTTGACCTTCAGCGAGCGCGCCAACGCCTCGAGCACATCGCCCTCAGCCGGCAAGGTGACGTGGAGTGCCTTTGCGATCGTGCTCGGCACCAGCGTGGGATCGGTGAGCGGTGCGAGCTCGACAAACCACACCCCGTCGGCGCTTGTGTCGAGCATATTGGCTGCGACTCGCAAGGAGATACGCGTCTTGCCGATTCCGCCGGCGCCGACCAACGTTACCAGCCGGTGTTTGCTTAGCAGCGCGGTGATTTCGTCCACTTCTTTTTCTCGTGCCACGAACGACGTAAGTTGCAACGGCAGATTGTTGGGTAGCGCATCGAGGGAACGAAGCGGAGGAAAACCATTCGGCAAATCAGGAGCGCGCAGTTCGTAGACGTGTTCGGGTCTTGCGAGATCTCGCAAGCGATGCGCGCCCAGGTCCTCGAGCGTTACCTTCGGTGGCATCTTATCTTGCATGAGTTCGCTTGTCACTGCTGAGATGAGCACCTGCCCGCCATGACCGATTGCGAGCAATCGGGCGACGCGATTCAGAGTTGGGCCGAAGTAGTCTCCGTCTCGTTCGTCTGCAGTTCCCGTGTGGAGGGCCATGCGAACACGGATCTGATCGCCGGACCCTTCGAGCGCAAGCGCGCGTTGCGCTTCGAGCGCTGCGGCAACGGCATCACCCGGCAGGGCGAAGGCGGCACAGAACGCATCGCCGACGGTCTTGAAAACGCACCCCTCGTTCGCCGTGATCGCCGACCTCATGACGACGTCGTGGCGGCGTACGGCGCTTTGCATAACGGCATGGTCGTCTTCCCAAAGGTGCGTGCTGCCTTCGATGTCGCTGAAGAGAAAAGTGATCGTCCCGCTTGGCAGTTTCGACGCGCGACGCTTCGAGGGACGCCGCGTCCGCAGCGGAGTTTCCACTGGCCTGCCTTCGCGCCGAACTGTAAAATCGCCCACCGCAGCCAGCTATACCCTCGCTCCTGAATCGCCGGTTTGCGCGCGCAATGACAACGCCCGCCAACTGACGTTGGCGGGCGTTACATTGGCTCCGGATGTTGGACTCGAACCAACGACCCGCTGATTAACAGTCAGCTGCTCTACCAACTGAGCTAATCCGGAATAGGAGCAAACTTAAACGTATAGCGGCCTTGCCCCGTTTTGTCGCGTCCAGGGGCCGCAGTACGAGGGGGTTCGTGGAATCCACGCGTCTCCTTGGATGTGTCAAATTGGCGGCCAAACGCGCTCGAAACTGTTGGCACCTGGTAAGCTGCGCCGTGCAGCCTTTCGAACAGCACGGGCATTACAAGCAACGTATAGAGAGCGCTGCGATTTCTGCGAGAACTCGCTGGATGGCAGCCCAGCTTCAACGGACGCGGGTCGCCTTCGACGCGCTAGTTCTTACTGAGAGCGTGATGTGGTTCGCAATTGAGTCGCTGCCTGCGAATCCCGATTAGGCAGTTGAATGGTATCCTCAACGCACTTCCCTTACCACTATGGTGATGATCTGCGGTTGCTTGGCCGACGGCACGCTGGTGAATTCCGTGAAGTGTCGCCGAGTGTCCAGTCGCCAAAAGCCGACGCCCTTCGAACTCGAGTCGCACAACCACACGTCGCCGAGGCGGTCAGTCGCGATGCTCGTGGGTTCTACCTCACGGCCTTTGATCGGTACATCCAGTGCCTGAGCGTGCCCTGCGGCGTCAATTGTCCCGACGCGGCTAGGACGGCTCTGTGCAAACCACACTCCCGAGCCGTCGTACGGCGCAAGCGCGAACGCTCCAAAGTCAGAGGGCCGTATCCAGAAAGTTCGCAGCGACCCGGAAGGTGTGATCGTCCCAACTTTATTCAAGAATTCTTGTGCGCTAAACCATACCGCACCATCTTTTGCAACTGCTATTTCCGATGGTTCAAAGGGCCGATCGCCTTCAGCTCTCACCTTGTATTGCGTATTGTTTCCACTGGACAGCAGATGGTTAACCGTATCCGTGTCAACCCCGGTGAACCACAACGAACTATCGGCTGCGACCGCAGTTTTGTGGACCCGAGTGCCCTTGAGGATCCATCGAAATGACGCACCACGTGCGTCCAAGAGTCCAACCCCACCGGCTTGTTGATCCGTGAACCAGACGCTCCCGTTTGGCGCTGCGTTAACGTCGCCAACGCTAACCTGCGACAGCACATACTTTTTGAGAATGCCCGCTGAAGAAATTTCGCCTATGTATCTGCCTCCGTTGCCCTGAAACCAGAAAACGCCGTGCGCGTCGACGTTCCCGGCTGTTGGCACTCCTTGATCAGCGGAAGACAACGCGAATACGTTCACGGGCCCCGCCGGTCCGAGTTCACCGACGACTACGGCGCCCGGATTGTTCCCGATTACCGCCGAGAACCACGTCGTGCCATCTCCGGATGCAACAACGTTAGCATCGGTGAGTCGCAGTAGCGGCGATTCGCTTGACGTTCGTGCAGACAGGACCGTCAGACAACATAAACATGCGAATGCTGCTATAACAAAAAGCCAGAGCCGCATTAATATCGCCTCTCGTTGGCAGATTGCCCGGCGGTGCCGCGGTGGCAGCGTGTCATTTTTGGAATGAGCAGATAACGGATGCGCCACATACGCCTCACTAAGACGAGCGTAAAATCGGTAGCAAGAATTGCGTTATGGTGTTGATGGGTACGGGAGCAAAGGAGTAGCCGTTACCCGCGCGACTGACCGCGCGATGGATGATTCCAACAAGGCCCAATGTATAACGGTCCAGGATGAGGCCTTCGCTATTGCCCCCGTACAGAAACGGCGCCTGCCCGCTGTAGGCCTCCTCAACGTTAAGTCGCCCCGTGGTGTGATTGATCTCAACCACACCAAGCGTTGTAGTCGTTGAACGGTGCATACCTGTCATCTCAAAGGCGCGTTCAGACTGCGGAAAACCTACCACGTAGACCAGCAGCCCTTCGCTCACCCGGCCAAGCGCAATCGCCGGCACGTTCGTCCGCCGGATGGAAAGCACGGCCAAATCGGTTTGGGGGCTCGCCTTTATAACGCGCGCTGCAATCCCGTCGCCCTGACCATACAAAGCGTGCAAAAACACTCGCACACTTCTCTCAGCACCAATCACGTGAGCGGCGGTTAAAATGTATGACGAGGAAGCTCGTTGTCCGACCACGACTCCCGTCCCAACTTGGGAACCTGCACGAATGCGTACGACCGAGCGCAGAACCCCGCTGAACTGCATGGAAACCTGAGCGTTATTCTCAGTGTCCGCCACGTCGACTGCTTCCTTGTGCGTCTGGTCCGCTACGTAAAGAACACGCCAGGAGCCGAGCGCAAGCACAATCACGACGAACATCGCTGCTACGACAACTAGCATACGCCGCGCTCGAGCGGTACGTGCGCGTCTGCGTTGCTCTTCGACCGCTTGCCGGCTGTTTTTCAACAGTTCTTGGACGCGCTCGAAACCGCCGCCATAGCGATCCGCCCAAGCGCTGGTACGCGGGCGTGCATTCCAACGCGCCCACCATGCTTCTACTTGCTGAGCGGGCAACGTTACACGATTCGGCTCGCCCATTAAGCGCCTTTAGCAAATCGCAGCAACATGCGGTACCAGCCGGCATCATCATCTTCGGCCGAAAGCCATCCCCTTGCCGTGTCATCACCGGTCATGCGGTCCCACCGGCGTAGCAATGCTTCGTGTCCCACATCGATTTGCGTCGCATCATGCAGCACGGGTACGGCTGAGGTTGACGGGACGATAAATGAACAATCGTCAGCACGAAAGCGATCGAGCACTCGAATCAAATCCGCGCGAGACGCGCCTGTTTCCGCGAGCAACTGCTCAAACGGGATGGCTCTACGCGTGGCGCGCCCCTCTTTGTCGACCTCACTCAGCGCGCGGAACACTGACTCGACGACCTGCTCGAGGCCCGGCAGTGACGCCATAATCTCGTTTGCATGTTGCGAAAGGGCGTCTTGGAGGCGTCCCACGGTTTCATAATCGGAAATGTTCAGCGCCGGACGCTGCTCGGTGGCACGAGATTTCGCTCGATCCCACAGACGCGCAAGGCAATGCTGCAGAACGGGAAGCTGATCGATCTCGGTACCTGCCTCGTTTAGCAATGTTTGGACTAAACTTGGTTCAATCTCAGCGCCGGCCTTGGCAATGGGTTGGCGAATGACGTCTTCGCGCTGGCCGCGGGTCAACGATGGGACGAGGAACTGAGCTTCGCTGACGGCTTCAGGGAGCCGATAATAGAGTGCGCAGTCTCCAATAAAATCGGAACGCATGGTGATGAGCACGGTAGCCCCATGTCTCCCGGTCCGCGGACGCCTCGAGCAAGAGATGCACGAACTGGGTCGCTTCGTCGCGCCATGAGAACTCAGAAATCGAATTCTTGGCTCTCAATCCAGGTGACGCATAGCGGAAGAGCTCCTCAAACTGATCGACCACGAGCAGTAAGCGCTTTTCTCGAAAGCAGCGGTATCGCGAATCAGTTGCAATAAGCCCCTGCTGGAGCGCCGAAGCGCATGCTCGATCCGACTGCGACGGATCGCGTGGTCCGCCGTGTCGGCAGCGCCTGCTATTTTTCCATGTAGTGATGCCAAGGCATCACTCAACGACGAAATGGGCGCTTCTCCCGGATGCATGGTCGCAAGCATCCATGGCCTTCCGCCATCGGCCTCACTCTCTTGTTCCACTAATGGCTCAAGGCCCGCGCGCACCAGTGATGATTTGCCGCTGCCAGACCCGCCGACGACAGCGATAAAACGGCTTAAGTCTAATAACCGATAAAGCGCGAAGATCTGTTGTTCCCGTCCGAAAAAGAATTCGCGGTCCTCAAATGTGAAGGCGCGCAGCCCCGGAAACGGACGCTCCGCTGAAAGCTGCGGGCTGAACGCCACGGTCATGGTTTGGTTGCGGAGGCGTTGTGCGGCGTTCGCGTTTTCTTGATCAGCGGGTCAAGTGCGTCCGGCGTGACCTTAGCGCTATTGCGCAAATCGAGCACAACGTCGACGTCGTTCTTTGGAGGGCTCGCGACGAGCACTTTCTTTGGGTTACGGTCGGGCGGACCGGCAACCAAGGCACGTACCTTGCGGGTGTCGCGCCATTGCATCATTTGGCTGCGTACGCGCAGCTCGTCGACATTCGCCCAACAAACAAGCGCCGCATCCGATTGATCGAGCAAACGGCGGTTAAACTCTTCAAGCTCAAGCCGGTTGGTTGCCGTCGAGTACCGACATCTCGGTAGCAATTTGACGCTGCTCGAGCGCTCGTTTGAGTTCCAGCGCATAATCGGTGTCTTCATCCCAGTAACGCAGGTACACTCGTGAGTTCGCAGCGAGCGCCACATCGGTACCGGATTCCGGGGCGGGGCGGTGCTCCCGAAGATACAGCGTAACGAACTCAAGAAACTTGGCAAGCTCGCTGCCATCGATGGTGTCAGTGTCCAATTTCTCACAAAAGCGCGACACCACCGAGACCGGCTCGCGCAAATCACCATGCGTGTCTGCGTTGCCGTCCGCGGTGACTTTCTTCGGCGCCCATATGATGCGGCGGAGATCGGATTTTTGCGCATGTGTCGCTGAGCGGGCAAGTTGAAGAAGTGCAGACAATGGGGGTCCCGCTCTCCGGCGTCCATCCCGGTTTCTCTCCGATTAAATGAATTGCAATTTCCGCTTTGGCCAACGCGCTGTCAATCCACGCTTCCGCTCGCTGCTTTGGAATCTCGGCATCACGCGGCGGAATCACCTCCGAGACAAACCTGCGCTTCGAGCTCGTTTACAACGCGGGCATAGGCAGCTTCCATATCGCCCGCTGGCTTTGAAACGAAAACTTTGCGCGTTGGTTTGGTGCGAGCGCCGCTCTCTAGCGGCGCCTCAGTCTGCGCGAGCTTTTGAAGTTTTTTGGCAAGCTTCTATTTCGTCGTGATATCGCTTATCACAAACCTCTCCGCGCTTGTAGAACTCCACATAGTCGTTCGTCGTGCGGTCGAAGGCGCAAAAAAGATATCCGCTTTGTCCCTGGAGAAGCGCGGGTCGCTTTTCAGGATCGATGAAGCGCCGGCCGATCACGATGATGCGTTCCTTGAGCGCACGGTCGCCCTGATGCCATCTGGATGCAAACAACTCTAACTCGTCCCGGCACCATGGTCGATGCAACCAGTTGTTTGAGAGCACAACCAGCAAATAGTCGGCTCGGGCTAATTCCTCACGTAGCACCGGGTCAAACTGGCTGGCTCATCGATCTCGCGCATATCGCGGAAGATTTCCGGAATCGGCGGCCCAAGATCGTCAAGTGCCTCTTCGAGATGCTTAAGCAACACAGTAACGAACCCACTGCCGCGCCGCTCTTCAAAGGGTGCATCATCTTTTCGGGCATACGAAAGGAATAACCGTGGCACTCTTACCGGCTCCATAAGCCAAATGGCCCGCGGTGCGAACGCACTGCGAGTTTCATCCTAGGTTGTTCGGATTCCACAGGGCTCAACCCTCTGCGTGCACCCGATCATTGCGCGGTACGAAACGATGCAGTACAACGAAAACAGTCGATGGCGTGTTAGCGAGAATTGTTCCCGCTTGTGACCGTCCGCCACCGTCGCGCGCATTGTGGACATAATGCCAGCGCGAGAAGAGGTCGTGCACCGCTTGAATTTGAGACGTCGTCGTCTGGTTCGCAAAGGCGAAACAATACCTATATTCAATGCCGCAGAGCTGCGACACATTAGGTCAGACCGCTGGCGGGGCCTGGGCAGAAACGTCATTTGTCGAGGCGTTGCGGCGACCCGCTAGAACGGGCCCATATGGGTCAGCTTGAAACAAGCGAAGCGCGGAGCGCGCCGGGCATACCACTGCTCATCGGGCTAACCGGATACACCCAGATCGCGCCCTCCGACGAACCGAAGCTTTCAAGCGCGTTCGGCGTTCTTTTAGATCAGCTCGTTTTCGCGCACAAAGGTCTGCCGCTTGCCGTCATGAGTGCACTTTGCCCGGGCGCGGAAATCATTGCCGCGGAGCGCGCCTTTGCGGCCCGCGTTCCTGTCATCGCACTCTTGCCCGCGCCCCAAGCAGACTACGAACAACGCTTCTCGCCCGATCATCTGGCACGTTTTCGTGCCGCGTTGCAGCAAAGTAGCACAACAATCGTGGTCGGAACCTCCGAAAACCCTTCGCAGAGCGACAACGCGGTCGCACTGTGCTTAGCTACTTTTAGCCATATCGCCGCAATCTTTTGGGACGGCGCCACGTTGGACGGCGGCGCCGGCGAGACGTCGTTACGATGCGAAAAACGGGCGAGGCCACCGGCGTTGATGCCGACCTCGCCGCCCGTCACAGCCCGATATCGCGCCGACGTTTGAAATCCTTACGCCATCCGAAACGGGGCAATCGCTGCCTGACGCTTTTACGATCAGGCGCCTATTCCCGCCGCGATTCGAAGGCGACAAAACCGCCGCGCGAGACTTTAACAGCGCGCTACGCCACTTGCGAAAATGCAATCTCGACATCGCCCGGCAAAGCGGATCGATGCAAGAGCGGTTGGGCCGTGCCGCTGGACAACTCCAGTCTCGCACGTTGGCTTTGGTCTTGCTGGTATATATTTGCGCATTCTTTGCCGCGGCGGCACAATTCTTAAGCAATATTCCATTTGTCAACGACGTGAAAATCGCGACGCTCGTCCTCGCCTACGGTGCATTTGCGTTCGCACGGCGGTTCGACTACGAGAACCGCTATCAAGATTACCGCGCGTTAAGCGAAGCCTTACGCACAACGTATGCAACAGCGTGCGCCGGGCTGCCGTCTGATTTCGCTCAGACAGCTTATCTCTCGATGCAGAAAAGCGAACTGCAATGGATCCGGAGGGCATTGCGAAGCATCGAGGTAACCGCACCTCAAAGTACTCCTCAGTCTACAGCGGATTGTTCCAGAGAAGCCCGAGAGTGGGTGACTGGCCAACGAGACTACTACCAAAATGCAACAAAAACGCAAGCAGGGCACGCCCGTTTTCTCAACGTCGCGGGCGCCGCTGTCGGTGCGCTGGTTGCTTTAGCGGGGACGCTGGGCACCATCTTGCCGCAGCATGCGCACGACGTGGAAGCCCGGACCGGCTGGCTATGGCCAACCGTGATTTCAGCTGACATGCAGCGTTGGCATTTGGCGCACGCGGGGACTTCGTTGCAAGATCCCAACGCCACCGCACCGCTCGCCATCGGCGGCCTAATTGCGCTCTTCCTTTCCAACTACGCCGCCAAGAGAGGATTTGCGAAAAACGCCAAACGTTACGAGCGCATGTACCTGCTGTTCGCACAATACGCGCGCCTGCTCGATGGCGTAACGGCGCGCAGCCAAGCGGAGACGGACATCATTCGGAACCTTGCCCGTGAAGCGTTAGTCGAACATGCGGACTGGCTCCTCGGCCAACGAGAATTCTCCCCTGAGTGTTCCGCACTAAGAAAGGCGACATTTTTTGGCGACGCCGTCTGCAGAAATTTGCCTGCTGACACGCAAAGCGACGCTGAACTGGCACACCATCTCACTTCTGTCCCTTACATTTCTTCGAAGGGCCAGCAGCAGCAATATAGCAGTGCGACAATAACCAGCACCGCTTCCGCGAGTATCCCACGCGCCAAAACGTTAGCTTTAACCTGCTCGAGGTTCGTCGCGGAAACTAGCACCCAAGATAGAACCAGGAGAGTTTGCATAAGGGTTGTCGGGCCGAAACGACCGCGCGCGTGACCAGCAAATTGAACATTGAAAGAGCAAGGAAGCCGATGACGACCGCGACGAAAGCGACGCGGCGATTGCTCATGTAAGTCCTCCAAAACCCTTGCGGCCAGAATCTGCGGATTGAGGTACGATGCGAATCTTCCTGTCCTATCCGAACGCACATCAGCGAGATGCCGAAACGATTGCAGCAACGCTCAAGTCCGCCGGGAATGACGTGCTCTTCGCCAAAGACAACATTATAGCGGGCGACGATTTCAACAAGTGGATCAGAGAATCGCTCTATAAGAGCGACATGATGATCTTCTTAGTCACCCCCGAGTCAGTGCAACGAGGGAGCTTCCCGAACCGAACTCCGTTTTGCCGAAGAGCGATGGCGCAAGCCTCAAGGGCGCATTATTCCGGTGATGTTACAACCTGTGCCGTTTGACGAGCTTCCTAGCTCGTTACGCCCTTTTTCAGTGCTTATGCCGCAGGGGAACGTGGCCGCCGAGGTTCGCGATACCGTCCAACGTCTGGCGCGGCGACGCAGGATGACGCGGCGCATTGCATTGTGGGCCACGCCGCTGGTTCTCGTCGCTTTGTTCTTTGCGTTTCGCTCGCTCATTGATTTCAACGCAAGAGTAGGCATGTACGCGATCGGCGTCTCGTTTCCAGATGCGGGAAGCGTCAGCGCAGATACGCCAGTTCAATACAATGGCGTAGAGGTGGGCCAAGTTGGTAACGTTATTCTGCTCCCACAGAGCCGGCATACGTCATGCCGAGACAAGTTAAACGATGAGTGGAGGTGATCATGCAGCTTAAGCCTGACATCGACATTCCCGAAGACGCACGATTTACAATTGCACACGATGGTGTGCTTAACTCCCCGATAGTTCACATCGGACAACCTCTCTACGGAAGTTCATCAGCCGCCAGCTGCCACATCACATTGCCGTACTTTGCGCAGAGCCGCACGGGACTGTAAGCAAATAAAGCAACAGGCCAGTTAGCCTCTTGGGCCTTCTGCAGCCTAAATGGTTCAGCACTTGGCAGGCATTCCTTCTACCTCGCAGCATCTTCGCGCTGGCGTTTTCGGCCGCAATCTTGCCAGCGCTCGTTGGCCTCATTTTTGTTCTTCCGCTGCTGTGCTGTGCGTATGCACTTACGGAATTTGCCTTTTCAGCTTGGACCGCGTACGTGTCACGAGGTCGCGCGAGAAATGTGTTGCTGCTACTCGGTTTTGTCCACCCTGACGTCTGCCGCGCTGATGCTGGCTGCCAGGCAGTTACTTAGTTGCATTAATGTGGTGGTTCATATGCAAAGGGCTGCTTGAAATGATCGCTGGACGGTGTGCGAACACTGACGGCTCCGCGGCAATCACGACGGTTGGCAGCGTTTCCGTACTTGCGGGCATGGTGACGTTACTCGTACGCCTCTGGACTGGCGATCTACCGATGCCTGCGACGCTATTGCTCGGCCTGACCGGGTACGGGCTCCTCACGGGACTCGTGATGATCGCGTCGTCGCTTTACCTTTGGTTGAAAAGAGCCAGCCTAAAACGAAACCAATAGATGCGATGCGTTCCGCCTACGCTGCACAAGCCTTGCGCTGCTTTAACAGTGCCTCGGCATAAATACAAAGCCACATATCAATAACGGATTTCATTTACTCCTGTAGCCCGTAATGAGAATGATGTCCTCGGACCGCAAAATGACGGGACGATGAGCGCTAATCTTCTCCCGACACGTTGGTCCACCAAGTTCGCGGCGGTATTGGCACGCGCCGGCGACATCAAAAGTTCCGGAGTTAAGGCGCAAAGGAGTCGCGCCCACATACACGTTACCTTTCCGGTCGGCTATTTCCAACGGCAACGGTAGGTTTCGCCCCTGACGAGGTCGGACACGGATTGGTACGCCGCGCAATCAGAGCGATCGCTGCTCCGTTCGCGCCCGCGCACCGTTATGATTCTTACAGCGCTTCGCTTAATATAGATGACGCCCAGGAATGAATTTTCGTCGCTCGCTGCTACGACGCCAACGAAAAGTCCTCGAGCGCAAAGACCCCAGCGCGAAAGCCGCAAGCCACCTGCGAGCGTCATATCGACCACGTCATCGAGGCGTATGGCGCTAGCGGTCGCCGGAAGCGATGTTTGCGCGCCGAACGCGAGCAGAGCGATTAACCAAGCCAAAGAGAATAGAATTACGTTCCGAGAATTTACGATCGCGCGGTCCGATTTATCCGCCATTACGATCCCAGCCCCTCTCTTATTCATGCTTTATTCCGTGAGTATAGATACTCGATCACCTGCATTCCACCGCAAATTATACGTGCATATGCGGTAACTTAATCGGACGCTGGCGATGCAAATTGCGCCACGCTATATTTTCGCGCAGAGCTTCGCGGCCGAGTTCTTCGAGCATGCGGCGGATCCGTAGTAGTGTCGCTTCGCTTAAGGAAGGCTCAGACAAGAGCGTTGACAGTTGCTCGCGTGCACGACCGAACAGCGCGCCGACCCGCATGTACTCCTTCATTTCCTCGAGCCACCCCCGCTTTTCGGCATAGTAGCTAATGAGTGCGGCGAGTATCGCGCAAACGCCGCTTACCAGAAATATCCCCTCGCGCCATCCATGCATCCCCGGCAGCAGCTGCAGCGGAATGATCGCTTCGGCCGCGGCGACTGCTAGAAGGCTATAACGGCGGCGTGCGCGCTAAACTGTCGCTTTTCCTTGATTCGCCGAGCATACCAAGCCGCTTGGTCAACGACCGATTGCTCGTAGACATCTCGCAACCCGGCCGCGTTCACTGAAGGCCTCGGAATATTTGGGAGCCATGGTTCAACGAGCGCCCGAATCGCAGTCGGCAGCCAACTCACTTCTCCCCGCTGAAGGTGCGCAACCACGTCAGCGGGCGATGCGGCGACGCCAGCTCGATGCCAAAAAGCGGCCACGCGCAAGGCCTCTCCGAGTGAACGATAATCTTGATAGCGATCTTGATAGCCGCGCCGTTGAGAAATCGCATAAACGATAACGGCGCCAAGCGTTAAGCCGAAATAGCTCAGTAACACCAATGCCGATTGAAGCAACCCCGTAACATATAGGTCGAAAAAGACGGTTGCCAAGACAAAATGCCAACGCCGAGAGCAGTACGCGTTGCGTCCAGCCCTGGTAGTAGCCCGAGAGCACCTCGGTGATGTTTTGCAGCTCTTCAAGAGAAAAGTGGCGCATCTTGCGCACGTGCGCGCATTCGATCGCGTCGTTATTATAGTTATCAAGGTGGTGAAGTAGATCCGCAAAGACATCCTCGTTATCAACTTGCGAAATGAGGAACGGCGGATACAGGCGCTTGATGCTGTAAGGCACACCGTCGGGCGAAGGATTAGCCTCTCGCGGTGTAACGATTTGAATAATTGGGCCAATCGGTTCGGGATCTAAGTCGCTGCGCCGAGAGACAATCGGCTCGGGAACTCCTTCGAGCATGAACCGCACGCTGGCAGCTGTGCCGGCGATTCCATCGGTGCGCCTTCCGTCCCACAGTGCGATTTGTTCGGCGGATCGCATGACTATGTACGCGGCGCAATTCGCGTAGCGAAGATCGACCGACGCTGCCGCCAATCAATATCGCGGTTCAGCGGTGGTGCTACAAACTGCGCCGTACATTGGGCGAGCAACCAATCAAACTCGGCGCGGGCAGCGTCGTCTTTAAGCGTCGTTTTAAATTCCTCGCGCGGCATCGGCAGCGCAGCCGCAAGGCTGCATCCCCGCTCAAGCGCTACGCGCGCGACCAAACGATCCGCCCCGTCAGCGAGCGACGATAGAATCGTAATTGCCGTGCGCGGTAGATTTGTCCGGTACGTATTGAGCACCGCGCACACCGCCTCACGCAGCGGAGGGAGATCCGCTTCTCGCAGGTCGCGGTGTCCGGTCACGCCGACCACAAGCGGGAACGGCCCCGTTTCCATCACCGGTGCACGTGCGGCCATACGAAAGTATATTTAGTAGCCCAACGACGAGGACATCCCCCGCTTCCGATAAAGCGCTACTAAGACCGTACCGCATTGCGGTACAACTGAACGGAGTCGATCCCGTGACTACCCATAAGCAACGCATTTCGCCGCAAGCGCCGAACCCGTGCGCGCCTTTGGTCTTCGTGGCGATGCCCTTCGGCAAGAAGCCAGATGCAACGCGCACGTTGGAAATCGATTTCGACGATATTTACACGCGTGGAATTAAGCCGGCTGTCGATGGCCTTAAGCTGGAATGCATCCGCGCGGACGAGGAGCGCGGTGGCGGGATTATTCATGTGCCGATGTTCGAGCGCTTGCTGCTAGCTGATGTTACGATCGTCGATGTCACGGTCCCAAACCCGAACGTCTTCTACGAGCTGGGAATTCGGCACGCCGCGCGGCCGCGGTCCACGATCATCATCTGGGGGAATCAAGGAATACTCCCCTTCGACATATCCATGATCAGCTCGATCCCCTATCAATTAGACAACGGAAAATTAAGCGCCGAGAGCGCTGCACAATTGCAGCAAACACTTCAAGACAGAGTTGAATACGCGTTGGCGAATCCCGAATCGAGCGACAGCCCGCTGTTCCAGCTTCTTCCAGAGTTTCCGGGAATCCACTTGCCGCACGAAGTTACGGAAAACTTTCGTGACCGAAGCCGTTACGTCGACGGTGTGCGCATACGCCTGCAAGCGGCTCGCAAAGACAGCGACCATGCCCTCGAGCTCATCAAGGCAATTGAAACTGAACTGGGGGCTCCGCAGCAAAACAACGCCGAACTATTTGTCGATGTGTTGCTCAGCTACCGAGATCTGCAAGCTTGGGACGCGGCTGTGTTGTTAGCCGAACGCCTGCCGCAGTGGCTCATGGACACCTCGGTCACATTGCGCCAACAATATGCGCTTGTCCTCAACCGACGCAATCAACCCGGTGATCGCGACAAAGCGCAACGACTGCTAGAAGCGATAGTAAAAGATCACGGGGATGACCCCGAGACCTGCGGACTTTTAGGACGCATTTGGAAAGACCGTTATAAGGAAACAAAAGGCAAGAACCCGTTTCAAGCTATGGCGTTTCTCGATGAAGCCATCGCTTCGTACCAGCGCGGTTTCATGGCGGATCCGCGCGACTACTATCCCGGCGTAAATTTCGCCACGCTACTCGCGATTCGAAATTCTCCAGAATCCATCGCGATGAAGAAAAAGATCGTGCCAGCGGTTACCTTCGCCGTTGCTCGCCTCGGCGACACGCCCGATTACTGGCTACTCGCAACAGGTATTGAACTTGCAGTACTCGCGAACGACTGGCAACGCGCGGGGGCTGGCCTGCTAAAGCTAATCGTTAAAGATTGAGCCGTTCGAAAGCGCAACGACGCTAAGCAACTTAATGGAGATAAAGGATGCCACACCGGCTGATATCGACATGCAAGAACTGGATCGCTTCATTGAGGACTTCAAAACCGCAACACAGCCGGTTGCGGTGAGTTAATGGTATCGAAAAAGGGTGAACTGTCTCGTGCGCGGCGGCTTCCTCGGCATTACGGTGGATGCTATTGCGAGGCCGGCGCTGGGCGGTGGGGCCTTAGTTGATGAATTGTGGCCAACTTGTTTGAGAGAAATTCCGTTTAAGACGTAAATCTTGTGAACGTGTTCAGACGGGGAGCGATTTGGCTCGCCAGGTTCGCAAAAGGGCGTGACGACATGTAGTGCGCCACCTGCTGGTGAAGGTCAGTGTGTCCCTGTACTGAGCCTGGGTCGGCGGTTTTGAAGTGCAACAGAAGCCGTGACATGCCGTGACATAGAGTAACGGATCCGCGCCGCTGCGTCTGCATTTTCAGCACGATATCGGGCGTTTCCGAGCCGGCGCGGTACAGCGCAACCGACTTTTCCGAGCGACGTGGAGTGCGCGTCAGTAGACTAGGCAAGATTTTCTTTTAATTGCTCCGAAGATTTTTATAGCTGTGATAGAGGACGGGGAAGCGCCTAACAGCCGCGACGCGCCCAAGGAACATCGGTCAGGTGTCTTTTTGCAAACCTCTGTAGGACGCGCTCCCCGCTACTGGGCTTTCCTCAGTTATAGTCACCACGAGCAACGAACCGCGGAACGACTCGCTCGTGCCATCGAGACGTTTCGACTGCCAGCAAAATTGGGTGGCGAACCAGCAGAGCCGCTCCCCAAGCGCCTATTCCGATCTTTCGCGACCGCGATGAGCTCTCAGGTTCCGCCGACCTTGGCGCTTCTCTACGCGCTGCTCTTGAAGATTCGCGCACACTCGTCGTTCTGTGTTCGCCGGACGCAGCTGCTTCGAATTGGGTCAATCAGGAGATCCGCCAATTCCGTAACAAGAACGGCAGCGATCGCATTTTCGCCGTGCTCGTCGCCGGTGAACTGGGCGACTCGCTTCCAGCCGCGTTGCTGATCGACGACGCTGGATCAAGGCTTCCTGAACCACTCGTCATCGATGCGCGACCGCATGGTGAGCCTGCAAGAGACGTACGATTACGAATCGTCGCAGCGATCGCGGGCATCCGGTTCGATGAGCTCAAGGTGCGAGATCGGATTCGCCGTCGCCGTGTCCTCATATTGCGGGCAGTCCTCGCTATCGTCTTCATTGGGTTGGTTGTGTGGCCGACGACGGTGGCCTATCGTTGACTCGTTGTCCAACGGGCAAATGCAACCGCGTCAATGAGTATGCAGCGGAAAGGAAGCGTCGTCGGCGCGATCCTCGCTACAGAGGCATACAAAACGGCGGAAACGCCAGAAACTGAAGGCGCCATGCTTGCGCAATTGAGCACTCTTGACGCTCTGCGCAGTGTCGCCGTGCCGGATTGGGAATTGGCGGCTTTTTCGGATTATGGGCGGCTGCTCGCTATAGAAACAGTCACGCCCGACGGTAAGCAGCCGAAAGATTTCATTGTCTTTGGACTCCAACGATCTCAGTGTCATGTCGCGGACGCCCGTACATCGGCTGGCGACGCACCTGTGTGGTTTTCCGCGCAACCCTCTATTCGCAGCCTCGGATTCGTCGGGCGTTACAATCTACAGCATCGTGCACCGATCGCGGTTTGTCGTCATGTCGAGTCTTCGCGGCGCGCACGTAAGGGCTCTAGCGTGCAGTAGCGCGTCTCTACTTGCTGTCGCATCAAGTAGTCGGCGACTTACAGCGTTATATCGCGTTGGCTCCGCTAAGGCACTTGCTGCAGCACAGGTGCGGGGGCTTCCTGCGGACTAGCGGTTTCTCCAGACGGAAGATTCGTTGCTGTCCTCAGTATTTTAACCGTTGCTCGGGGCTTTGAACAGGACGAGGTCACCGGCGCTGCTGAGCTGACCATCTTTGCGACGCCCTCGTTGCGCCAGCTTCGGGATATTCCGATAAAGAAGGCGGACTGTATCAAGGATTGTTCTCAGGGAATAGCATTTAACTCGACCAAGAATGAAATTTCGTGGTGTGACGACGGTTTAATACGAACTGCTGCTTGGGAAACCAAGATCGTCCAGACTGTCCCGGGCGCTTCCTGCGGGCACGCCGTGACTTTGTTAAACTACTCGTGGCCGCGAGGAACGATTGATGCTGGGCGGTTAACCCAGCCTCTTCGATGAACGAAAGCGACGCCTTGTGGGACCGGAGTACTCTTACCAGGTCCGGGTTTTCTTTGCGCCCGAGTCTACGATGATCATGTAAAAGAATTCGTCACTAATGAGTCACCATCGGCCACGGTCGAGCCATTCACGGGGCTCAGCTCTTCGATCTCTTTCGGAGATTCATTCGCCCATGATTGGTGTGCTTGACGGTGGGCCGTGGGGCGACAGCTACGCGTTCAGTGGAGATACACTTATCCAGCAAGGACGGAACCGACTGCGCGCGTATCAACTGAATCGCTTTCGCACACAACTCGAAGGAGATACGTACGCGAACGGTTCGGTAAGACTGAAGGACGTCGGGGACGGCGTGCATGCGGTGAGGATCTATTTCACGAGCGGTAGAGTCGAACTAATGGATATCGGCGCAGGCCCCAGGGTAGTGCACTCTTTCCAGCTACCGCCGGTTTCGCTAGACAAGGATGGCAATTACGTAGAGGATCTGTCAGGCGGCATGGGGACCCATCGACGCATGGGTCACGATCGTGCGGCACCGTCTTTTCGCGCCAGACGATATAGAATCGCTTAAAGAAGGCGGCGGAAGGGTCCGTAGCTTTTCAGCGTATTGTGATACAGCCGATTATCTGAGCTCGCGTGGGCGATTGCTTTTGGCTGCCTACAGAAGACACTGCGCCCGTTGGGCCCGGTTACTTATTTACATTGTTCCGAGATGGTACGCGCATTCGGTAGGTTTTTCGACGGAACCGGGTTCTCTAAAGACGAGGGTTACGCTTTTTGTACAACCTGAGAGCACAAGAACCGGACTCCGCGTATACTCCTTGCCATCTTTGAATCCCGTTCCTGGGTTGGAAATTTCCGCGAGCGGTCCAATCGCTTTATCGCCAAATTCTCGACTCTATGCGTTCCAGAGTTTGGAAAACGGTGGTATTCAGCTTGCCGATTTTCAAACGGGCACATCGAGTAGGGCCGCCGCTGCCACAACCACCCCACTTCAACGGCAACTATCACCACTTCCGAAGCTTAAGCTTTAGCGCGGACGGCCGGTACCTCGTAGCGGGATACCTGGAACAGCATCAGTACGGAACGCTAGCAATCTATTCGGTTGATCCGCACGACTGGGAGCGATCGCTTTGCTTAATGGTGGGGAGGCGATTAGCAAGTACACCAGCTGGTCTCTTTGGGGCAATCATTGCACTATCGGGATGCTTGCGCCGAATTTGCTTCAGAAATGGCTGGCCCTAGATAGCGCGAGGTGAGCTTTTCGAAGCGCTTAGCGCCGTCGCGCACTGCTCACGATGCTGTTCATCGCTTCATCAGCGTTTTGCCGCACCGGTGCAATTCATCCGCGCAGTCGCCATCGCATCTTGGCCTCATGGAAGTGCGAGAAGCGACGGAAGGCCGCCCAGCTGGAAGCGATGCGGTGACGATTTGAGACATGCAGAGATAAACGAGTTGCGCCGTTAGAAGTGAGTGCCCATGGCAGGACATGGACGGCCCACCGGACCTCGGAAACCAAAGGCTCCTTTCGCAGCTCGCTTCGGAGCGGTGCCGGCGAGTGTCACAAGTCGCGATTCTTCTAAAAGTGCTTCTAACGCGGCTAGTTCAGCATCGCGGCCGATGAAGTGCGTGAGTTGCAGCGGAAGATTGTTCGGCAGCTTTTCAAGGGAGCGTAGTGTCGGAAAGTCGTGCGGCAGATCGGGAGTCAACAAGTTGATGCAGACGCTCGGGCTCAGCCAAATCTTTGAGCCGGTGCGCACCCAGGTTGACGAGCGTCGTATCGCCCGGCAATTCATCGCGCACCTGAAGGCAGGTTACCTCTGAGAGCACGACTTGGCCGCCATAGATGATCGAAACGATCCGCGCGACTCGGTTGAGGGCCGGGCCGAAGTAGTCGCCATCGCGCTCATCGGCCGTCCCGCTGTGCAGCGCCATCCGCACGCGCAGGCCCCCAACGGCTGAAAAGTCCTCGTTGAAAATTCGCCGCTGAGCCTCGATGGCGGCGACGACGGCGTTTGTAGGGCGCTTGAATACGGCGCAGAACGCGTCACCGACGGTCTTAAAAACGTGACCGTCGCTGGCATTGATCGCGCCCCGCATCAGCTCATCGTGTCGTTGCACCGCATACATCATCGCACTTCGATCACGCTCCCATCGTTGCGTCGAATGCTCGATGTCGGTAAAGAGAAATGTAACCGTGCTATCGCCTAGCGATTTATCTTCCACGGTGCATCTATCGACTTCCACGAACGCTCTACGTGCCCCGCCAGACCGGCGCGTCCCCTTTCAACGATTAGTGGCCTAGGACAATCCTACCGGCAGATGAACGGCGGGTTCCATGAATCAGAATTTGCTGCAACATGCAATTGATATTTTCAAGAATCTGAGTTTTCTAGGAGCCTTCGTAGGCGCCGCTGCCGGAGCGCTCGTAGTGCGATATCGGGCAAAGAGACAGTACGATCGAAAAGACTTCCTTGACCGGCTTCATGTAAGCCTCAACATGCTGGCGGATGGGCAGCTCAAAATTCGTACGATACTTGAGCGACCGTTGGGGGAAGTCATGCTGAATGACCATGTCAAGACCAAGGTCCTTGCTGCAGCGCGCAGCGCGACACCGGAAAAGCCGTTACTTGAGCTATCACAAAACGATGCAACGTTTGTGCTAAATTGCGTCGTCAACGTCACAGCAGAGCATTTTTGCAGTGGTTTTTTTCGGGAAGACGTCGGCCGACCAAATGATGCCACTCTCTATGCGATCTTCCTGACCTGTGAGCCCGTCGGCGAGGTACGGCAACGAAAAGTCCGCGCATTGCTTGTTAGACCCGAGTTCCTGCGCGACTTCCCTTACCGAGATGCGATGCCAAAACTGGAGCGCGAATGGCACACCGACCGCGTCAAGACACTGCGCTCTGCCGCCGAGCTGTACATAAAGCGTCCCGAGTTATTTTCTCACCTCGAGCTGTGCGCTTGAGCAACACAGCGCAGGAAATCCGGGGCCGAAAAGGGAGTGTGACGGCAGCAGCACACATCTCTCCGTATTGGAGGTCGTTCTTGAAACGAATTTCTTCAGTCCTTATTGGGCTCGCATTCGTTGCTTCGTTGAGCCCGGCAGCGTTTTCGGCAGTCCCCGCTACGTCATCGAAGAACGCCGTCAAAATTCACGCGAAGCTACATGAAGGCGCGAACATCGTGAAGGCCGCCAACGCCAGCTACACAGTCATAGTTAGACACGGCAAAATCGTCGCGGTTAGACCGCGAAGCGGCGTGCACCATCTCACGGCGAGCGGCTCACTTGCTCTCAGTGCACCGATAAAGAATGGTGACGTCTGCGCAGAGTGCTATGTGGATGATGACACTGGTGAAACCATCTGCATCTATTACGATTGCTAAGAGGCTACGACATCGAGACAGGGCGGCTGAAACCGGGCTCCCCCTTTGAATCCATTCTTGGAATCAGCACGACAATGTAGAATGATCGTTCGTTCCCTGATCGGCCTTACGTTTTACACGCTCTTTCTGACACGTGTCGCCTTTGCTGCTCCCACGCCCGATGAGATTGCGCTCGACGATCATTACTACGCGAATATGGAGCGCCAGCACAAGATCGTTCACAACGCGACCGAGCAGCGCGTTGTAAATCGTATCGGCGCGCGGATCTCCCTCGTGGCATCGTCGATCTACCATGCTCCGTTTACGTTTTATGTCGTGGATTCCGACGTGCCAAACGCCTTCGTGGCTTTTGCATCACGAGTCTATGTTGATCGAGGGCTGCTCAAATTCGTTGCCAATAACGCCGACGAGTTCGCGGCCGTACTCTGCCATGAAATGTCGCACGCGATCCATCATGACGGGATCGCAGCCGTTGCGCGGGTTAACCGCTTGGGTTCCTTTGAAGACTGGTCCGGGACACGGCTGAAGCGTGCGTTTCGAGGACGTCTCGACGCTGCGATCGATAACGCGACCGCGACGGGTGACGCACTTATTCTCTCGCATTACACGCGGGGTGACGAGGAGCGCGCGGATCTACGAGGCTCAGACATCTGTGCAGCAGCGGGATTCAACCCTTGGGGCTTCGTCTGGCTTTTCAGAAAATTCAACGCGAACGCACGCACAGCCGCTGAATCTCGGTGGCTCTCGGACCACCCGACATACGTTGCGCGCATAAAGGCGCTCGAACGGCACTTCGCATGGCATCGGAAGACATTTGGTCTCTACCACGACGATATAAGCCACGCAACGCCGTTAATGTAAAGGATGACTGCTCGCGTTTAGCCGTCCTTGAAAGTGCTCCGCTGCTGACTTTGGCGACTGCGGAGCCTGACGCCACGCGGACGGCGTGAATGGATGCCCTCTGCAGGACAATTGCAGGACCATTCAAGTCCAATGTGAAGGGAGCCCCACGCACTCCGATGTGTTATCCGCGAGGCAAATTACTCATTGGTTAGACCACTAGCCTTTTTGCTATTCTCGGCGGTAGCCGTTGCATTCATGGGCGCTACACAACCGTCCGCATATGCCGCGAATGCGTTCCCAAATGGGCCGCTTCACGCGCCTCTGAAGCATCCCGCCGGAGGAAATGACTGAAGCACCGCGAGTGGCTGCGGCGCGCAGAACGAATTCGCCCTGGGTTGCACGGAGCATCAAAAAGCTTACGTGGTATACCCGAATGATGCTTCGAGGCGGGTTGGTTGCCATAGCCTTATCTTTTGCGCTCTCCGCCTGCGGCGACCGCACCGGGATGCCAGCCAACACGACCGACACTTTGTATCAGGATAAGATTCGTCCGAGCCTCGCGCTGATCATCACTGTGACACATGAAGGCAACGTCTACGGATGGGGAACCGGCTTCTGCGTGTGGTCCGATGATAAGGATTCGTATTTTGTCACCGACGACCATGTCATCGATAAAATGGACACTAACAAGAAGGGCGATTTTTTTCTTGACCCTAAGGGCCGTCCAGATCCTCAACTCTCAGTGCAATTGATCCGCGCCACCGAGACCTGGAGATGGAAGGACCTTGCCGTCAGACATCCGGCACAGGTCATAGCGCACTGGTTTCCCGAGCCCGACCTGGCACTTTTGAAGATAAACGTTCCACGCTTGCCGGCAGTAACAGTCGGCCTTAGCATCCCGGTCGATCCCCAGCCGATCGCCATCGCCGGCTTCCCCTACACCGACGCGCGCTGGGGCAAGCTATGGGATCAACAAGAGGCGCTAAAGTACGTGCTTAACGGAAATTACCCGGGCGATCTGTCCGCGTCGATCCACACCGGAGAGGTAAACGGGCTTGGCATCGGCGACGAGTACATACACTACGACGCGCCGACCGATCACGGCAACAGCGGGGGACCGCTATTCGACGCCCGCACCGGCGATGTTTATGGCTTAGTCGAAGCGGTCAACACCGGCCACGCTCAGGAAGGCCCCGGTACTGAAGACAGCTTTGCGACCTCCATGGTTTGGATTTCGCCGCTGTTGAACCAGGCGCTGCATCACGTTGTAAAGACAGACCCGAGCCTCGTCACGACGCCGGCGCTGCAAGTTTCAAGCACCAGCAAGCGTTGTTCCGCAACGCTTAGACCCTTCGCTAAAGCATACGCAAACTGGGCTAACGCGCATGGTCGCGTAAAGTCAATGGCCTTTGCTACGGCGACCCATCAGCAATATGCGCGATCGCTTATGGGCTCACTTCGGCGCTTTTACAGCGCGCGGAAGTTTTCGATCATCGCCGCCCACGACGTCAAGAATGAGAGTTCGGCGACTCGTAACATGGAAGGCGCGGCGCGCCGCATAGCCGGCCGCCAAGACATCGCGACTGCCGAGGCGACGCGAGCGATCATCGAGGCCGTGCGAAAGGTCAACGCAACGGACGAGACACTCGCCTCTCGTCTGTCATCGCCCGCAGCCCTCTACGCTTCAAGAAAAAGCGAAGGTTTCGTGCGCGGAGCAGCGCACCGGTTAAATGCCGCACTCAGCGGCTGTGAGAGCCGAACGGCAAAGCCGAACGCGATCGCAGATGTCCTTTTTAAGAGTCTCGCTCTTATCACCACGGCCAAACCTGATGGCTCTATCGTCGGATGGGGAACCGCGTTCTGCGTGTGGTCTGATGATAAGCATTCCTATTTCGTGACCGCCGATCACGTCGTCGCGAGGCCAGACCCCAACGACAGGCGACAACTGATTCTTGCCAAGGACACTCGCGTAATGGCAAATGATCTCACCGTGAAGCACAACGCACGAGTGATCCGGTATTTGTCGAATCCAGATCTCGTCATGCTCGAAACAGATGTGCCGAATGTGCCGAAGGTTGTGATTGCGCCGGCGATCCCGCACGAGTCTCAGCCCCTCGCCATCGCCGGTTTTCCGTACTCCGACGTTCCTGGCTGGGGCGCGCGGTGGAAAAAAGGCGACTCGGTGAAGTTCATCAACGACGCAAGGTACGCGGGAGGGCTTCATGCGGTGATGCATCTCGGAAGCGTCAGTAAGATTGCGCTAGGCGACGACTTCATACAATACGATTCGGAGACAGATTTCGGGAACAGTGGCGGACCACTCTTCGACGCTCGAAACGGCGATGTATATGGCATAGTAAAAAGCGTCATTACGGGCGACCAGGAAGAGGGTGCGGCACTAACGCAAAACAGCGTCGCGACATCGATGGCCTGGGCGATGCCATTTTTGAATCAGTCGCTGCCGCACATCGTAAGAACGGACGGGAAGCTGGTCACCACCCCTGCGCTGTATGTCATCAACTCGAGCACTAGCAGGCGCTGTTCGATGGCACTCAGAGAACTCGAGCAAGCCTACGCAGGTTGGCAAATCGCGCACGGTCGCGTGAAATCAACGGCCCTTGCGATGGCATATCACCAGCCAAAGACGCGGCCCTTTATGGCGCCGCTTCCGCGCTTCTACAGCGTAGCGGCGTTGGTGCTCTTCGCCCGACTAAACCTCAAACACGAACGGTCGGCGACACATGCGCTGGAAACGGCGATCGGCCGGATAAGGGATCCACGGGAGGCGTCGACTGCCGCGGCAGCGCGTGCCTTCCTTGAGGCGATACAAAAGGTTAATGCATCAGATCGGACGCTCACCGCAGACCTCTCGTCGGCGGCAGCGCTTGCCGCCTCCGAAAAGAGCGAAGGCTCGCTTCAAACTGAAGCGACGCACTTGAACGACGCAGGCGCCGGCGCGTGTACCTAACCGATCGTCCTGCTAGGACATCCATGCGCTACTAATTAGCGACTAGTTGAAGCATCAAGTGAACAAACGAATTCGGCGAGCGTTGCAACGACAACACTTCGCCGGGTAGCCGATACGCAAGAGGGGGCTTCAAGGTAACGGGCTCCGCTCACAGGCCTTGTCGGCGCTAATCCAGACCCGTTCTTTCTTTAGGAGGAAGACATGAAACATCGACTAGCATCCATGAGTATCGCACTAGCATTGGTAGTGGGACTCCTCGTCATAGGGCGCTCGACGGCCTTGGCGGGGTCATTCAAGGTATACAATCAGGGAAATGGCACGGTCTATCATCTATATGTATCACGACATTCAGACTCCAATGTAGGCCCAGATGTTCTTGGCGACTACACTATCCCACCAGGGACCGTTGACACCCTCACTTTTCCGCCGGGCAGCTTTGACACGTGCTACTGGGACATCATTGCCGTGTATACGGACGCGCACATCGAGCACGTGTGGAACGAAGATCTCTGCTCCTACAACCTTGTCTTATCGTACTGACCCCGAACTCATACATTACCGAAGTACAAAAATGGGAGAAATTAACATGCGAAAGCTTTCTATCTCTGCGGCGGCCTTTGGTCTGATCTTCACGGCCGTAATGCCAGCCATGGCGGCGGACACTCATCACAAGAATGCGCCGATTAGCGCCAAACGGCAATTGGTGGCTGGCCACCATATGTCGCACGCCAGGCCGATCGCGCAAAAAACCGGGCACCCGAAGTCAACCTCGAAGAAAGTAGCCGGCGTTCACATACCTGATCTGTCCGGCACGACCAAGCCTTAGCGACAAACCTACGCGTACAAAAAGGAGCTCCGGCGTTTGCCGGAGCTCCTTTATCTTATGTAAATGCGGAAGTGGGCCAGCCGGCGCCATGAACCGTCCGATCGGCGTCCATAAGACGCCAAGCATTTCGCGGCTGTTGTTGCTGTGGCACGCGATTGCACCGCTACAACACGCTTAACGGTACTGAGACGCCATCAGAAAACGCTGGCCGTCGCGGGGCAGCTGACGTCGCGCACAGAACGCTCCCTCGATGAAACGCTCGGTGCTTTTCTTTTTAATGGGATTCGCCCTTAACTCGACTGCCGTCAATGCGCAGACCCTCCCGCCCGGGTTTACCGTCGCGCAATGGCATCGGTTGTTGAGTGTGAAAGACTATCCTGTACTGGTGCCCTCATGGCTTCCGCAGGGCTATCGAGTCGCGAAACTGTCTGCGCACAATGGTTGCGCGCGTAACTGTGGCGCGTTCGGCGGGATTGACTATGATATTATCTATAGCAACGGACGCTCAGAAATTCTGTTAAGCGGCACCAACGGTGGCATTGGCGAGGTGGAGAGCCCCGATCCCAAAACGTTACCCGCGCCGTTTAGCTCACGCTTCCTAGGTAAAGGGTCGATCAAGAATCTGATCTTTCCAGACCTTAGCACTTGCTCCGGCTCAGGTTGGATGTCTTATCCTCGGCGGCTTCCCTCACAATTTGGAGCGGTTATGATACGATCCTGCGGTCCCAATCACACTCCGCGCCCTGAGCTCGCGCGTATGATGACATCTCTTAGTCTTCTGCACCATTAGACGCCACTAACAATACCGGCGGCCTTGGCGGATTGGCGCCGCGTCTTCGCAGGTTAATGGCACCGTCAGAACGCTCACTATCACCAGGCACTGCCAGTCGCGCACAGAACTTTCCGTCGATGAAACGCTCGGTGCTTTTCTTTTTGATGGCATTCATCCTTAACTCGACTGCCGTTGATGCGCAGATATCCCGCCAGGCTTTACCGCCACGCAATGGCGTCGGCTATCGAGTTTGAAAGACTATCCGCTATTGGTGCCATCGTGGCTTCCGCCCGCGTATCGAGTCGTAAGCCTGTCTGTACATAATACTTGCACGCGTAACTGTGGCCCTGGCGGCGGCACTGACTATGAAATCACCTATAGCAACGGACGTTCGGATATTTTGTTCAGCGCCGGGAACGGTGGCAAGGGCGACGTCGCAAGTCCCGACCCAAAGGCGTTACCTGTAACGTTTAACGCACGCCTCGTCGGTAAAGGGTCGATTGACGTTCTGCTCGAGCCAGACCACAGCACGTGCTTTGGCACGAGTTGGCTCGGTTATCCTCGCGGGAATCCCTCGAAGTATGTCGGAGCGCTTTTCATACAATCCTGCGGGCCCAACCTGACGCCACGCGCTGAGCTTGCGCGTATGATGAACTCTCTTACGCTACTGCGCCCTAAGCGGCATTAACGGCAGCACAACAAATCGAGATCGCGCTGCAATCACGGTAGGACGCCTAGTAAATGAACTTGCCGATAAGGGGCGCTTCCCCTGTGAACCATAATGTGCGCCCCTTGCCGGCCGCCAAATAACGAATCAACGGCAACAATTGATGACCCTGGGCATCCTTGAAATCGTTGAAGTCGATGCTCCCGTCGGTATGAACAAAGCCGACCGCGCTGCCCGCGCTGACCCATACGGTACCGTCAGACGCGGGGGCAATGGAAGATATCTGCCGCGTCCAGTCTTCCCGCGCTTCTCCCGCGAGCGACATGCTTCCGAAGGCGAAATCTAGTACGTCGCAATGCACATCCTTACCCTCGAACAGAGGCGTGAGGCAAGGGATCCAATCTCTCGTAAACCAGAGCGATCCTTTTTCCGAGAAGACAATCTTCGTCGGAATGCTCCCGCCATTGCGCAAACGAAATTCCTTGATCGCTCCGTGTGGTGTCATTCTTCCAATTGCAGAGCCTTCAGTAAACCACAGGTTGCCATCACCACCGGCGGCGATGCCAACTTCGTACGGCTCATTGATGTTTGGTGCCGGAAAGCTCGTTATCGTTCCGTTTCGCGACCGTCGTCCGATCGCACCCTTTTCGGAAAACCACAGGTCACCGCTTCTTGTAAACGCGATTGCGTAAGGGGCGCTACCCGAAGGGAGAGCATACTCGCTGATCGTTCCGCTGTCCGTGATGCGACCGATCTTATCCGCTGCAACTTCGGTAAACCAAAGAGCATGATCAGGACCCTCGACAATGTTCGCTGGCGCACTTTTGGGATTCGGCAGTGGATACTCGATGATAACGCCTCCACGAGGTAACCGACCGATGTTGCCGGCTTTGATCTCCGTAAACCACACATCGCCGTTTGAAGCAGCAACAATGCCGTACGGTTTGCCGTCGCGGGTAGGCAACAGGAATTCACCGTCAAACGTGAGTTGCGCCGCGGTTGTTGTCAGCTTCGGCTGAGACACTGCGGGTAACACGCAACACACGGCAAGCGCAACGATAGCCATGACGGTGCGGCGCACCCGGAGCTCTTGCTCTCTTTGCGCTCAATTCCTGGCTCCTCTGCTGTCGGAAATAGCTAAACCAGATTACGGCCTACGGTTTCTTTAGGCACCGGGGGTTGACCCAAGCCTCTAGAGTACGGTATAAACGCGTACGGCCGTTCGCGCATCCGACATGGCGGGTCGGAGAACGGTTTTTTTCACTTCTTCTAGGTGAGGTCGTGATGGTAACCGCCGGCGACAGCATCTTTGCGTCGCGAAGCTTTCGACAATATTACATCGGCCAGGCGTTCAGCTATTTGGGCGACGGTTTGCGTTTGCTCGCCGTTCCGCTGCTTGTCTACTACCTCACGCGCTCCGCTTTGTCGACCGGCATCAGTTTGGTACTGGAAGTGGCGCCCTTTGCGCTTTTCGGCCCGATCGCCGGTTCGTTCGCGGATCGCCTGGATCGCCGCAAGCTGATGATCATCTGCGACTTCGTGCGCTTTGCGGTGATGGCGACATTTGCCATCACCTACGCGACGCATACGTTGACGCTGACCATGGTCTATGGCGGCTTAGTCATCATCTCGATTAGCGCGTCGTTCTTCTTAGGCGGCCAGGCGTCGAGCATTCCATACCTGCTCGGACGTGAGCGCACGACGGAAGCCATCTCCGCGCTCGTCGCAGCGGAAGGCGCAAGCAACCTTGTGACACCGGTGATCGGCGGCGCGCTTTTCTCATTGCTCGGACCCCTGCCTGCGCTCACGCTGAATGCGTTCACCTACGGTATTTCACAGATCTCGCTTTCGCGCGTCCCGACGCTCGGACCGGACGAGCGCAACGGCGCGCCGTCGTTCCGTGAACTGCTCGATGATATCGCGGCCGGCTTTCGGTTTCTCATGCGCGATGCGCCGATGCGCACGATGTCGCTGCTGAGTTTAGCGATGAATGCCTTTGGTTTTGGCGGCTATGCGATCTTAATTCCCTATTTGAAGCGGCAGTTTGGGGCCACGGACCATCAGGTCGGCTTCTTCTTAGGGATTAGCGCGATCGGTGCAATCTCCGGCTCGTTGTTTGCGGGAAAGATGGCCAATCGGTGGCCGTTTGGTCGCGCATTGGTTTTCGCCATGCTCTTTGATGCGCTGATCTTTATCCCGTTTCTGTTCGCGCGCAATCTCTACGTTGCGGCGATCTTCTGGGCGCTCGCCAACATGGCCGCAAACTTTGAGATCTCGCAAATTATCGGCTGGCGCTTGCGAATTACGCCGGAACAGATGGTCGGCCGTGTAATGGGAGCGGTACGATTAGTGGTGCTCACCGGCATGGTGCCCAGCGTGGTTGCTTTAGGGTATGTCGCAGACCACATAGGCGCGCACGTCGCCATGGCGATCTCGGCGTTCGGGTATCTCGCGATCGCTCTGGTCGGCGCGTCAATACCGGTCGTGCGCAACGAGAGCCGGTAATTTTCCGTATCGAAATCAGAGGTTGATATGAAAACGTGGATGATCGGCTTGGCGGCAGGCGCGGCGCTCGTTGTTGTCGCGGCCGCTGATGCGAAAAGCGCCCCGCTCCTAAAGCCATGTTCGCCGCGGCTGCATGCAATTGCAGGCGTTGGGCCCTGCTTTGGTTCGGTCGAAACGACGTTGACGGTGACGATCTTCGCCTCACGTACGGGACGGCTCGTCGCGCTGCGCTTCGAGCCGCCGCCTGTTGCCAACATCTTGCCCGAGCCGGCGACAACGCCGCTGCTGGGGAGTGGACGAACACGAACCGCGATTGCCCCGCGAGAGCTTTGCAACGCCGGCAACGATAGTCGCTGGCAAGTGTGGTTGATGGGTCCTTACGGTAAGAAGTTAGGCCGGATCGGCGACTTTACGGTGATCGGGTGCGCGCAGATGAACGCGCACTAATCACGCAATCATAACGCCACTGTCACCCTGAGCTCAGCCTGTGCTGAGCAGCGCCGAAGCATCGAAGGGCAACCGTTATCGTGGCGCTTCGATAAACTCAGCGTGACAGATCGATGAACGCGCACTAAGCACGCGATCATAACGCCACTGTCACCCTGAGCTCAGCCTGTGCTGAGCAGCGCCGAAGCATCGAAGGGCAACCCTTATCGTGGCGCTTCGATAAACTCAGCGTGACAGATTGGTGAACGCGCACTAACGGAGATTACGGTGGCGCTTCGATAAACTAGTGTGACACGATGAATGAACGCGCACTAAGCACGCGATCATAACGCCACTGTCACCCTGAGCTCAGCCTGTGCTGAGCAGCGCCGAAGCATCGAAGGGCGACCCTTATCGTGGCGCTTCGATAAACTCAGCGTGACAGATCAATGAACGCGCACTAATGGAGATTACGGTGGCGCTTCGATAAACTCAGCGTGACAGATCAATGAACGCGCACCAAGCGAGATTACGGTGGCGCTTCGATAAACTCAGCGTGACAGATCGATGAACGCGCACTAAGCACGCGATCATAACGCCACTGTCACCTGAGCTCAGCCTGTGCTGAGCAGCGCCGAAGCATCGAAGGGCAACCGTTATCGTTGCGTTTCGATAAACTCAGCGTGACAGATCAATGAACGCGCACCAAGCACGCGATCATAACGCCACTGTCACCCTGAGCTTGTCGAAGGGCAACCGTTATCGTTGCGTTTCGATAAACTCAGCGTGACAGATCAATGAACGCCTCCTAAGCGATTACGATTGCGCTTCGATAAACTCAGTGTGACAGATCAATGAACGCGGTACCAGCGAAGTGGCGATAACGTCGCTGTCACCCTGAGCTAGTCGAAGGGCAACCGTTGTCGTGGCGCTTCGATAAACTCAGCGTGACAGACCGATGAACGCGCAATAGCTACCATTTCAATTGCGTGATCTGAATTAGGTTGCCACAGGTGTCGTTCAGCTTGGCGATCGTCGACGCAGTCACATCGGTTGGCGGCATGGTGAACTCGGCACCGCGCGCTTTGATGCGCTCGTAGTCGGCCTTGATGTCATCGGTAAAGAACATGACGGCGGGTTGGCCCTGTGCAAACATGGCCTGCTGGTAGGCTTTAGCCGCAGGGTTGTCGTTGAGCGCGAGCTGTAGTTCCGTGCCCTCCGGCTCTTCGGTCGAGACCACGGTAAGCCAGCGGAACGGCCCTTGACTGAAATCCGCCTTCTTATTAAAGCCCAGTACTTCGGTGTAGAAACGCAGAGCGTTTTCCTGATCGTCAACAAACACGCTGGTCAGCTTGATCTTCACCGATCCTCCTTAGCCCGTTAGCGTGGCGACGCGGAATTGCGGCTCCGCTTTGAGTCCCGAATCTACACGAAGCGCTTCAACTTTCTCTAAGCGCTCCCACGACAGGTCAAGCTCCGGGCGTCCGAAGTGGCCGTATGCGGCGACTTGTTTGTAAATCGGACGTCGCAGATCAAGGCGATGGATGATCGCCGCCGGGCGTAGATCAAAATGCTTCTCAACGAGCTGCGCGATCTTCGCATCGTCGAGTAACCCGGTTCCGAAGGTTTCAACCAAAACACTCATTGGGTGCGCGACGCCGATCGCGTACGCGACTTGCACTTCGCAGCGATCCGCTAAGCCCGCGCCGACGATATTCTTTGCAACATGCCGCGCGGCGTAGGCGCCGGAGCGATCGACTTTGGTGGGATCTTTTCCGGAGAAGGCGCCGCCGCCGTGACGCGCCATGCCGCCGTAGGTGTCGGCGATGATCTTGCGTCCTGTCAAACCCGCATCGCCTTTCGGTCCGCCGATCACAAAGCGACCCGTTGGATTGACATAGATGCGCGTCTCTTTGTCGCGTAGCGACCCCGGGATCACATGATTGATCACTTTCTCGGTCACTTCGTTGCGGATGACGTCCAACGGAATATCGGGATCGTGTTGCGTTGAGACGACGACCGAGTCAACACGGACTGGGCGCTGTCCATCATACTCAATCGTCACTTGCGATTTGCCATCGGGCCGCAGATACGGAATATCACCGTTCTTGCGCATCGCCGATAGATGCCGAGTCAAGTTGTGAGCGAGCGTGATCGGCAGCGGCATCAACTCGTCCGTTTCACGGCACGCGTAGCCGAACATCATTCCTTGGTCGCCGGCGCCGATCAACTCGAATTCATCTGTCGCTCCGCTCTTTACCTCAAGCGACTTGTCAACGCCCATCGCAATGTCCGGTGATTGCTCGTCGATCGAAACGCTGACGCCGCATGTCTCAGCATCGAATCCAACCGATGACTTTGTGTAACCGATGTCCGCAATCGTTTCACGAACGATCTTTGGAATGTCGATGTAGGTCTTCGTCGTGATCTCGCCGGCGATGTGAATCTGCCCCGTAATCGCAAAGGTCTCCACGGCAACGCGGCCCATGGGATCGTCGCGCAAAATCGCGTCGAGCACGGCGTCCGAAATCTGGTCGGCAATCTTATCCGGATGGCCTTCGGTTACCGATTCGCTCGTGAATAACCGGCGGTAGGGCATCGTCTTAAGTTCCCTCAGACCACGACGCCATGTATTTGCGCTGCTCGGACGTCAACGTATCGATCGTGATGCCGAGCGATTGCAGCTTGAGCGTCGCGACTTCTTCATCGATTTCAATCGGAACATCATAGACGCGCTTCTCGAGTTGCTCGTGCTTCTGCTTCAAATGTACGGCCGAGAGCG
Organism: Vulcanimicrobiota bacterium; assembly: GCA_963723515.1. Classification (GTDB taxonomy): domain Bacteria; phylum Vulcanimicrobiota; class Vulcanimicrobiia; order Vulcanimicrobiales; family Vulcanimicrobiaceae; genus JAFARW01. The sequence goes on along the minus strand of CAVRQT010000003.1, from coordinate 371,563 downwards.
CCTGATTCGCAAAGGACATGTCCATGACCGCCGCCGGATGCCCCTCGCCTGCCGCGAGGTTGATCAATCGGCCCTCTGCCAAGATGCAAATCTTGCGGCCGTCGTGCAGCTCGTACTGATCGACGAACTGACGCGGTTGTATCTTGCGCACCGACATCTTCTTGATCGCGTCGAGATCGAGTTCGTCGTTGAAGTGGCCGGAGTTACAAACGATTGCTCCGTCTTGCATCAAAACAAAATGCTCGGCGCGTATGACGTGGTAGTTGCCGGTGACGGTGACGAAAACGTCGCCGATCTTCGCCGCTTCCTCCATCGACATGACATGATAACCATCCATCGTTGCTTCGATCGCCTTGCGCGGATCGATCTCCGTGACCACGACATGTGCACCAAGGCCGGCTGCGCGGGAAGCGATTCCGCGTCCGCACCATCCGTAGCCGGCGACAACGACGTTTCGACCAGCTAATAACACATTGGTCGCGCGAATAATTCCATCGAGCGTCGATTGACCCGTTCCATAGCGATTGTCGAACATGTGCTTGGTCAACGCGTTGTTGACCGCGATGATGGGATAGGGCAGCACGCCATCTTTTTCCATCGCGCGCAAACGAATGACGCCGGTCGTGGTTTCCTCGCAGCCGCCGAGCATGTCGCCGAGCTGATCCGCGTGCTTCGTAAAGAGCGTCGTGACGAGATCGCAGCCGTCATCCATGGTCATCTGGGGATTTGTTGCAATCACCGATTCGATGTGGCGGTAATACGTCTCGTGGTCTTCTCCTTTGATCGAAAACGTCGGGATGCCGTACTCGCAAAGTGCTGCCGCGACATCGTCCTGCGTCGAAAGCGGATTGCTCGCGCAGAGCGCAAGTTTTGCGCCGCCCGCTTGCAGCGCCAGCATCAGGTTTGCCGTTTCGGTCGTGACATGCAAACAAGCACCGATGCGAACATCTTGCAGCGGCTTTGACTCCTCAAAACGTTCTTGGATCTGCCCGAGCACCGGCATGTAACCGCGCGCCCATGCGATGCGCGCACGACCCGCTTCAGCAAGGCCGAGATCCTTTACATCACCTTGCGTGGCGGCTTCGCGCGTACGTTCTTCAACAATTGACAACTGCGACTCCTAAATAACAACAGGAATTTTGCGACGCGAACCTTCTTCTTCGCAAGGCCTGAGGGTCCCGTCAGACAACAGTCGTTACCATGGAAACGTTGGACGAATATTTGTCCAAGCTTGCATCATCGAGTCCTGTACCGGGCGGCGGTAGCGCTGCGATGTTTGTAGCAAGCGCCGGCGCGGCGCTACTTGCAATGGTGTGCCGCATCACCGCAGACAACGCAAAATCAGAGGAACAAAAGTGCACCGCCGAGCGCATCGCATCAGATGCAGATGCGCTGCGGGAAACGTTTGTGACTGCGAGATCGCTCGACGAAACGGCCTTTCAATCCGTCGTGAGCGCGCAGAAGTTGTCGAAAGGAACTGATCGTGAGCGCGCGACGCGCAGTAGTGCGTTGCAAAATGCGCTGAGACGCGCGGCGGAAGTTCCGCTCAACGCCGCCGCCGACACAATCACGCTCTTGGAAATGGTCGACCGCGGGCTGGAAGTGAGCGGTGCGGGGTTACGCAGCGATCTCGGCTGTGCGGCGGAATTTGCCGGCGCAGCGCTTGCGGCATGCGCCTATAACGTGCGTATCAACCATAAGTACATGAACGACTCCGGCACAATTGCGCAGCAAACCATGGAGTTGAAAGATCTTGAGACGCGCGGCGCGCTGTTGATTCAGAAGATCCGGCTGCGCCTGGCTAGCGCAGAGTGACATCTAGGAGCTGAGCTTGTTTCGCCTGTCACGCTGAACTGTTGCCTGTAACGCTGAGCCTTGTTTCCCTGTCACCTGAGCTTGTCGGCCTGTCACGCTGAGCTTGTCGAAGCGCAACCGTAATCGTGGCAAATGAGCCGTTCTGAGTGCCATGCCGCGCCCGTGGACGCACCACAAGAGATAAGTCACATTTCGACAAGCTCAATGTGACACCGGGACGGTAGCGCGGGTCGACATTACCGCGGTCCTTCGACAAGCTCAGGATGACAGGGAGACAGCTCAGCGTTACAGGAACAAGTCGGAGTGACAGGGAAGCAGCTCAATGAGACACCGGGACCGTCGCGCCGGTCAACATTACCGCGCCACTAAGCTCAGCGTGATACCGTCGCCACCGCATCCAAGAACGGTTGAATGTCATCAGCGTTCACTTCGATGCCGACGCCGCGCGTGTGGTACCGTGCATCGTGAAAGTCTGAACCACCGGTCATCAGCAAACCCAGACGTTGGGCCGTTTCACGAAAATGCGCCGTTTGCGAGGCACCGTGCGTCGGATAAAACACCTCGAGCCCGCGCAATCCAACTTCCGACAGTTCGTCGATGATCGCATAGTCGTGCAGGCGTCCCGGGTGAGCGAGAACGGCGATGCCGCCGGCGTTCGTGATTTCGTCGATTGCCTGCTGCGGTGTGATATGCGTTGAGGGGACGTATCCCGGTTTTCCATAGCGCAGCAGTATCCGAAACGCGCTTTCGATGTCAGTAATGTGTCCTTGGCGGATCAGCGCTTTGCCGACGTGCGGCCGGCCTAACGGCCGCGCGGGACCCGCTTCCGCCAGAACCTGCTCGAATGTGATGGGGTAGCCGGCAGCCCCTAACTGCTCGACGATCCGCTCGATCCGTTCACGCCTGGCAAGCACATTATTTTCCAGCATTCGGTTAAAGCGCTCGTCGTCGCGGCGCATACCAAAACCCAAGACGTGCACTTCGTTGCCGCGATAGCTCGTATTGACCTCGATGCCGACTATAACTCGCATGCCGTCGGGAACGACCAATTGATCGTAGGCAGCCAGCGTGTCGTGGTCGGTGATTGAAAAGACTGCGACGCCACGCTTTTGCATGGCGCCGCAGAGTTCTGCGGGCGAGAGCGTTCCGTCGCTCTCGCGCGTATGCGAATGGAAGTCGACGATCAAACGATGCGGCGCATGATCGCCAGCGAAATACCCGTTCTCGCTTTCCCGGCGATTTCGACGTCGATGAATGCCGGCGCGCACTGCAGATCCATATTGCCGGGTTTCAAGTACGAACGCGCAATGGCGACCGCCTTTATCGCTTGGTTGATTGCGCCCGCTCCGACCGCTTGCATCTCCGCCGCCTCCCGCTCGCGCAGCACCGCTGCCAAGGCGCCGGCAACGGCGTTGGGGCTGCTCTTCGCGGACACCTTGAGCACGCTGGGAACACCCGGCCGTTTTTCGGGCAGCTTTTCGGGCTCGACCGCTATAGTGGGAGCAGTTGGTTGGGCAATCGCCGCTGTTTCGCTCATCATGGTAGTCCTCGCTGGAAAATTCGTTTGATCTCGAGCGCGCGACCTGACTGTGAGTCGACAGTGACAACCGCTGCACAGAATTGTTTGGCGCCGTTCTTCTGCACGCTGAAACGTTCCGAGAATCCCGTGAGAAAGCGCTCGAGCACCGCCGATTGATCCATGCCGATCACGCCTTGCATCGGCCCCGTCATGCCGAGGTCCGTGATGTAAGCCGTGCCACCGGAAAGGATCTGCTCGTCCGCTGTCTGCACGTGCGTATGCGTGCCGTACACGGCCGATACGTCTCCATCTAGGAAGCGCGCCATTGCTATCTTCTCTGAGGTCGCCTCAGCATGCATATCGACCACGACCACGGCGGTGTGACGCCGAAGCTCCTGCGCCAGCTCCTTCGCGAAGCGAAACGGATCGTCAATCGGCGGCATGAACGTGCGGCCCATGAGATTGAGGACGCCGATCTGCACGCCGTTGACGCTCAACACGCCGCTACCCCGTCCAGGCGCCGTTGGGGGATAGTTCGCGGGACGCAAAATCCGGTCCGATGCGTCCAAGTACGGCCGAAACTCGCGCTTGTCAAAGATATGATTGCCGCTGGTGAGGAAATCGACCCCGTTTTCAAAGAGCTCTTCCGCCGTCTGGACCGTCAGGCCGAATCCGCCGGCGACGTTCTCGCCGTTCGCAATGCAGGCATCAATAGAAAACTGATCCCGCAAGATGGGAACACAGCGTTTGACGACTTCTCTACCGGGGGAGCCGACGACGTCGCCGATCAGCAAAATGCGGACCGGCTTTGTCGCGGGCATTGCGCTGTCGCTTATGAGCGGCTCGAAGCCTTCGCCTTCCTCTTAGATTTCAAGAAATAGACGAGCACGCGCTTCTCTTCGCGAAAGCCAACGAGACTCTTCGACTGCTTCGGATCGCGCAGCGAGTCGATCGCATAGCTGACAAGCTCTTCCTGAGCTACGGGATCTTCATCACCATGTTCGTCCGTCACGGGGTTGCGTACGAGCGCGTTCCCAAAGCGGTCCGCAAAGATCGTAACGAGCATCTCGAGCTCGTCTTTGCTGAAGCTATCGAGATCGCGCGTGACGTGGATGAACGTAACACCACGAGCCGCCTCGGACTCGACGCGCACGATGCCCGCGGCATCATCGCTAAGGAGCAGAAAGCCATCGACATGCTCGTCAACGGCGGCCCGCACCGTCTCCTGAGCATCGCGGTCGAGGCGATGCGAAACCACAAATGTGAAACGGACCGTCCCATCGTTCGGCAGGCAGCGCACCGATGCAATCTCCGGGAAGCGCACCAACAGCGCGCAAACCAGACTGACGGTGTCAGCGTTCTCGTGAGGCGAACGGGTAGTCATCACAAATCAGAGCTTTCTCTTCCCCAGGAATGGCCTGGCGATGGGTGGGCGCCTTAGATTGGACGCCCACTCAACGGGACACCTTGTAGGGTCAAAGAATCTAACCGGCGTGCCCGTCCGGAAGTTTCTCGCCGCCCTTGTCCTCGGTCTCCCGGCCGCTGTGGCGGCGCATTTTCTCACCTTTGGGGGTGGCCACACCGTTGGCGGCGCTTCCCACGTGCTCCTCATGGACTCCATCGTAGTCGTGCTCTGTGCCAGCATCCTGGCATTGTGCGCGGCGGCCGTTTTCTTTGCTTTGGGAACCCGGGAAGGGTCTATCGTTGCTGCTCGTCTGGAGGGGCTGCTGCCCTCGGCGCTTAGCTTGGCCGTCGTTGCGACCGGCTGGTTCATTCTGATCGAACGTGCCGAAGAGCCGCACGCGATCCCGCTCGCGATCGCCACATTTGCGGTCGTCTGCGTCGCTTTGCTGCTGCGACTTGCATTGGGCGGCGCGTTGCGCTTGTTAGCCGCCGTCGCTCTGCGCCTCTTGACGGTTCCATTTGCAGCCACACCGCGCGATGGGTTCGATTCCTTTGCCTCGATTGCGCCGATTCTCAAGCGTCCGCAACTCGCGCTTAGCCGGTACAGCCGGCCGCCGCCCCGCTTCTCTTAACGCGCTCAAATCTTTCCAACACACTTTTTCGTTAAGGAAGCAACATGCGGTTTTTTGCTGCGGCCCTTGCGGCCGCGTTCTTATGGCTCTTTATGCTGCATTCGGTCGCTCAGGCGCACGTCGTCTGCGGAGACCGCGTGTTTCCCACCACGCTGACCATGGACGATCCTGGAGTGAGCGACGAGATGTCACTGCCGACCATCACGTTCACGCCGACGCCAGACGGTGAAAGCAATAGCTACGGATACGAATGGGATAAGACCATCACCGAAGATCTCGGCTTCGCCGTCAATGGTGGCTATCTCACGCAACATGGCCCAGCGCAGAACTTAAGCGGATGGGACAACATCACGGTGACGCTCAAGGATCAACATCCTTGCATCCAACGCCACGCGCATGAGGAACTGGCCTGGTCGGTCGGGGTGGTCCGGCTGATACCGGGAACCGGCTCGGTCCAACTGCGCAACGGCGGCGTAATCGACAGTGTCGGCAACACCGCGCCAACGTTCTACTTCGGCAAAGGCCTGGGCGACGTGTCCGGCCGGTTACCTGCGCCCTATTGCGATCACCGGCGAAGTGAGCCGCGTGTTTTCCGATGCACCGAGTGTGAGCCCGAATGCGTGGAACTACGCGGTCTCGTTGCAATATTCGATTCCCTACCTGCAGCAGAACGTAAAGGCACTGCACATCTCGCAGTTGCTGAGACGCATGACGCCGCTCGTCGAGATTGCAATGAGCACCCCCGACGGCGGTTCACCAACGGGAACAATCGCGCCCGGCTTATTCTACGACGCCAATACTTGGCAGTTGGGCGCCGAGGCACTCATCCCAGCGAACAAGGCCACGCGCCAAGGGCAGGGCACCGGCTTCATCATTCAGTTTCACTTGTTTCTCGACGCTTTCTATAAAAGCTGGTTTGGGAAACCTCTCATTCACAGGAATCTTTGGAAATCATGACTACGCGTCTAATCGCGGCGGCATTCGTGCTCGCCGAACTATTTATCGCGCCCGCAGCGGTTCGGGCGCACGCATTCCTCGACCACGCGGATCCGGCTGTCGGCAGCACGGTACCGGCGCCGCCTACAGTAATACGCTTGTGGTTCACACAAGAGCTCGAGCCGGCTTTTAGCTGGGTGACGATCAGCGATCGATCGGGAGCTTCGGTGAATGACGGGCCTGCCAGCATCGACCCCAAGAATAAATCCGAGCTCACCGTCAAGCTGAAAGCGTTGCGGGCCGGGACCTACACGGTGAAATGGCATGCGCTGTCCGTTGATACGCACACAACCGAGGGCGACTTTACCTTTCAAGTAAAGAGGGGCTGAGGAATCGATCCGCTCCTGACAGCGACGCGCCTGCTCCACTATGTGTCGACCGCGTCGCTCGAAGGCACATTCGTATTCTGGTGTTTGATCGCGTGGCCGGCGTTTCACCGAACAAATGCCTCGCCAGCCCTTCAAGCCCGGCTGGATCGACGGCTCTTCGCGCTTGCTTGGACGAGTCTGTTCGTCGCACTTGTGAGCGGCGGCGCTTGGCTTGTTATCGTCGGATCAAATATGAGCGGGATGCCGCTCAGCGCCGTCCTACACGGCCCTGTCGTCGGCATCGTGTTGACGCAAACGCGCTTCGGTGAAGATTGGGCACTGCGGGGCGCGCTCGTCATCCTGCTAGCAATTTGTCTCGCGATCCAGGGATTGACCCGTAAGCATGTTACTGGATGGATCGGATTACTGGCTGCGGCGGCGTTCATCGCTGCTTTGGCATGGGCGGGGCACGGAGCGGCCGCGGAAGATGTGCCGTTTGACGCGATCCATCTACCCGCCGACATCTTGCATTTGCTTGCAGCAGGCGCGTGGCTTGGTGCACTTCTGCCGCTCGTGCTATTGCTCGCTCAAGCGCGAGGCGACGGCAGCCCCGAAGCGGTGACGGTCGCTCGAGTGACGACGTCGCGCTTCTCCAACCTCGGCATGTTGAGCGTAGGAACGTTGCTTGCGACGGGTCTTGTGAATACGTGGTTCTTGTCCGGCAGCGTTCCGGCGCTGCTGGCACGACGTACGGTCAGCTTTTGCTCGTGAAAGTGGCGCTGTTCGCAACGATGATCGCTGTCGCGAGTGTCAACCAGCGCCGCCTCATACCGCAACTTGCGGACATCGCGAGTAACGCCGCCGCCAGATTGCGTGCAGTTCGGCAACTCGGCCGCAACGCGTCCATTGAGGCGAGCCTCGGTGTCTTCGTTCTCGCCGTCGTCGGCATCATCGGTGTGCTGCCGCCGGGGCTGCACACTGAACCACGCTGGCCACTCCCGTTCCGGCTGGATTTCGGTCAGATTGCAACGGGCAAAGAGGCGGTGTTCGTCATCGCCGCTGTCGCGTTCGTCCTTTGTCTCGCCGCAGCGGCGCTCACCGCCGAAAAAAGACGGTACCGCGAGATGGCCGCTTCCATCGCTTGCATCGTACTCTTCGGTAGTGTTGGTTGGGTTGCGCTCCAGCCCGGTATTGTTCGCGCATACCCTACGAGCTTTTATGCCTCGACACGGCCTTACGCAGCACCATCCATAGCGCATGGCGCACCGCTTTACGCCGAGAATTGCGCCGTGTGCCACGGAGCGAACGGTCGCGGCGACGGCCCACTTGCCGGCAAACTTCCGATTCGTCCGGCTGATTTGACCGAGTCGCACTTGTTCGCGCACAAGGTCGGAGAAATTTTCTGGTGGGTGAGCCATGGGCGTGACAATGGGGTTATGCCGGGCTTCGCCGACAAGCTCAATCCCGATCAGCGCTGGGATCTGATCAATTTTCTGCTGGCACGCGCGGCCGGCGTCCTTACGGACAAACGTAGGCGCGCAAATTAGCACGACGGCCGCACCGCCGCTTCCGGATTTCGCCTTCGAACGAAACGGCGGACAGAACACGTTGACTCAGACGCTCAAAAACGGACCGGTTCTCCTCGTATTGTTCCCGGCGAACGCACCGCGTGCCCGACTCGAGCAATTGGCGAGATTGGAACCGCGACTCGCTGCGGCGGGCTTGCACGTCGTTGCTGTCGCGCTCGACCGATCAACAGCCAAGGCCCCTTTGACCGTTGAGGTTGCGGACGATGTTCGGGCGGCGCTGGGCCTGTTTCGATCGCGCACGGATGGCGAAGAGACGGAGTTGATGCTCGACCGAGGCGCGAACGTCCGCGCGCGCTGGACCTCAAGCGGAACACATGGCGTCGCCGATGCCGCCACACTTCTCGCCGATGCCGTTCGCGTTGCCAGCATCCCGGTGGCAGCTGCGAACCACGCCGGCCACGCCCACTGAAAGTAAATGCGGCGCTGCGGAACGCTCAAGGGGAGCGTGCCGGGCCGCGGAATTCTAATGCAATGCGCGATCGGCACGCAACGCATGACCGCCACGAGCACGAACACACCGGGCAATGTGGACATACCGCCGTACAACACGAGAGCCATCTCGACTATCTGCATGACGGCCATCTGCATCACGTGCATGAAGGACACGTTGACGAGCACGAGCTCTCGGCGTCGCGCTCGAATCCGGCGGATTGCGCTTCAGGCCATGCTTGCAATGCGCACGAGAAGTCGCACGAGCATGACGCGCGGTGCGGTCACGAACCGGTGCCGCATGCCGATCACGTCGACTACGTCGTCGCAGGGCATCTACATAATCGACACAGCGACCACTGCGACAATCACGGGCGGTTGGACCGCGCCTGAGCGGAGCCGCCCAGCCACAACCGCTTAATCGCAATCGCCGCAAAGAAAACGATCGTCGCCATCAAGACGATCGTTGCCCCGCTTGCCGCGTTCAAATAATAGGAAAGATAAAGGCCGCTGACCGAGCAAAACGCGCCCAGCACCGCTGAGAGAGCAATCATGACGGAAAAACGGCGCGTCAGTTGGTAGGCGGCGGCAGCCGGCGTTACAAGCAGCGCCGCGACCAGGATGATACCGACGGCCTCTAAGGTCACGACAATCGTTAACGCAAGCAAAACGAGCAGCAGATAATCGAGCCCGCCGGCCGGGATTCCGCTCGCCTCAGCCACGACGGGATCGAACGATGTGTACACGAGCGCGCGAAAGAAAAAGGTTAACGTGAGCGCGACTAGCGCGCAGAGCAGCACGATCAGAACCAGATCTTGATGCGAGACGCCGAGGATATTTCCAAAGAGGTAGTCCTGGAGATCGACGGTGTACGTGCGCTGGCGGCTCATCAAAAAAATTCCGAGCGCGAAGGCGCCGGTGAACAGCACGCCGATGCTGGTGTCGAGCGAAATGTTCGCTTTACGATGGACGAAACCGATGCCCAGCGCGGTGAGAACGGCAACAACGGCGGCGCCTAGATAGAAGTTCGCGCCTCGGAGATACGCAATGACGATTCCGGCGAACGACGCGTGAGCGATGCCGTCGCCGATGAACGCCAGCCGTCGCAAAACGACGAAAGCGCCGATCAACGAGCAGAGCGTGCCGACGAGAATCGCGACGATAAAGCCGCGGATCATGAAATCGAGCTGAAAGGGAGCCGTCAGCCACTCCATTAGATCGTCTCTCGAACGGCGTGATGGTGCGCTCTGAGCAACCGCTCGAATTCCGGGGAGCAGAGCACTTCGTTTGGTCGCCCATACGCGACGACCGTCTTATCCACGAGCAACAGGTAATCGAACCAGGCCTCTGCACTTTCGAGGTCGTGCGTTGCAATCAGCACCGGCATGCCTTTGCCGGCGAGATCGCGCACGACGATGCGCAGCATCTCGGCGGTCGAGGCGTCAACGCCTGTAGCGGGCTCATCCAAAAGGAACAATTTCGGCTCTTGCGCCAGCGCGCGCGCCAAAAACGTGCGCTGTTGCTGTCCGCCGCTCAGCGCCGAGATATGACGATCACGAAGCGCTTCTAAGTCGACGGCACGCAGTGCATCGTTGACGGACGTGCGATCGGCGACGGAAAACCGCTGCAGCGGCGAAAGGCGCGGAAACCGAGACATCGCAACAACGTCCCAAACGGTAGCCGGAAAATTCCAGTCCACAGTTTCAACCTGCGGCACGTAGGCGATGCTTCCCGGACTCAGATGATGCGGATCTCGACCGAACACTTCAACCGTGCCCTGTGCGGGCCGAAGCAAGTCCGGCGATCGTTTTAAGCAGCGTCGATTTTCCCGAACCATTCGGTCCGATAACGCCGAGCACTTCACCGGGATGCAAGACGAGGCTGACGCGCTCGATGCCGATGGCGCCGTCATAGGCCACCGTCACGTCGTGAAGCCAAACCGCGTCCGCGACTGCCATCTACTTCAGGGCGCGCACGATTACGTCGGTGTCATAAGAAATCAGGCTAACGTAATCGCGAACGCGCGAATCGTTTCCGAGGGAGTCGTCGTAGAGATCGGTGACGGTTTGGATGCCGCTATTCTCAGCCAGCATCTGCGCGAGTTTGGGGCTGTATTCCGGCTCTGCAAAGATCGCGCGCACGCGAAACTGCTTGGCCAGGGCTATCAATTGTGCCAGATAGCGCGGCGTCGGCTCCTGTCCCGGCGATAGCTCGATTGCGCCAACGGTGCGAATACCGTAGCGGTCGTTGTAATAGTGCCAGGCGTCATGAAAAACGATCATCGTTCGGTTGGCCGCGGGAATCGTCGCAATCTTCCCACGCACCGAGCGGTCGAGCGTCGCGAGCTGCGCGGTCGCCCGCTGAAGGTTACCGCGGTAGATGGCACGCCCCGCGGGGTCAAAGCGTTCCAGCGCGGATTCGATCTTGCGAACATAAGCGCGCGCGAGAACCGGATCCATCCAGAGATGCGGATTTCCATTATGCACCGGCAAGCCGTCGGTGCAGACCAAGATCTGCAGCTGCGGATTGCGCGCGCCTTCGATCAAACGCGAAATCCATGTCTCTATGCCCGCGCCGTTCTCGATCAACAGGCGTGCCGATCGCAAACGAGAGACGTCTTGCGGCGTCGGCTGGTAGTCTTCGGGCGAACTGCCCACCGGAACGAGGTTTACGACGTCAAGACGCGTGCCGCCGACCATTTCAATCAGCGAACCGAGCGTCGAAAACGTCGTCACAACGACTGGTTTTCCATTCGCCGGGGGTGCAGCGCTATTCGCGCACGCAGCGCATAATATGAAGAGAAGCGCGCAAATGAGGCGGCGCTGCAATTGCATCGGCGTGGCTTTCCTCACGATGGCGGAGCGCTCCTCACGCACTTCGACAAGCTCAGTGCAGGCTGTTCGACAAGCTCAGTGCAGGCTCGCGCAGGGACTTGCAATCGTCGGGTCGCAAAAAACGCGGCTTGGCAATTTCGTTGGATACCGGTCGAATTATCGTTACCGGCGGTGCCGGCTTCATCGGCAGCTCGTTGATCTGGGCGCTCAACCTGCGCGGTATCGACGACATCCTCGTCGTCGATCGTCTGCACGCCGACGAGAAGTGGAAGAATCTCGCGCCGCTTCACTACGCGGATTATGTCGATGCGGATGATTTCGAAGAAGCGCTTCTCGCGTCGCCGCAGCGCTTTGCCGGCGCGCGCACGATTTTTCATTTGGGCGCCTGCTCTTCAACGACGGAGAGCGACGCCGCATACTTGATGCGCAACAACTTTGAGTACAGCAAGAATATCGCGGCATGGGCGCTTTCCAAAGGCGCCCGCCTTCTTTATGCGTCGTCCGGCGCGACATACGGTGCGCGCGAAGAGGGGCTCTCCGAGAGTCTTCCCCTGGATCAGCTGCAACCGCTCAATATGTACGGCTACTCGAAGCATCTCTTCGACCAGTATGCGCAGCGAAACGGCTGGTTAGAGCGCATTACCGGCCTCAAATATTTCAACGTCTTCGGCCCAAACGAGCAGCATAAGGGTGACATGCGGAGCGTTGCAAATAAAGCCTTCGGACAGATCCGCGATCGCGGAACGGTGCGGCTCTTTCGCAGTTACCGGCCGGACTACGCCGATGGCGAACAAGAGCGCGACTTCATCTATGTGAAAGATGCAGTCGAGATGACGCTGCATCTGGCAGAAACAAACGCAATGGGCCTCTACAATGTCGGATCCGGTACGGCGCATACGTGGCTCGAACTCGTGCGCCCAATTTTCACGGCGCTGCGCGTTCCCGAACGCATCGAGTTCATCGATATGCCGCCCGCGATGCGTGACAAGTACCAGTACTTGACGAAAGCCGAAATCGAAAAGCTCCGATCGACCGGCTACATGAAAGCGGTGACGCCGTTAGCCGAAGCGGTCGCTGACTACGTGAGCAATTATCTGCGCGACGACCGCCGCTTGAATCCGGCGAAGGTGCTCGTTTCGTGAGCTCGCGCCAGGAGCGCCGGCGTCAAGCGCGCGCGGGATCACCCGGAGAAAGACCCCCTCGTCGCGATCCGATGCGGACGGTCTATCTCGGGTTAGGGATTGCCATCGTCGTGATCATCATCGCTTTTGCTGCGTTACGCTACAAGCAAAATCAGGATTTTGCCAACGCCGTTGCGACACCGACACCCGGCCCGAACGCCAGTGAAAAACCGATCCAACTCAGCGATCAAGGCATCGGCAAACTAGCGCTCGCGCCGGGAGACAACAAAGGCGGCGGCGCGGGCGGCGCGGTCGACGGGATTCAATGCGAAGCGACGGAGCAAGTGACGATGCACATTCACTCGCATCTGTCGATCTTCAACAACAGGAAGCAGATCCAGGTCCCGCAGTACATCGGCATCGTCCCCACGAGCAACAACGGCGCATGCCTCTATTGGATCCACACTCACGATCCCAGCGGCGTCATTCACGTTGAGTCGCCGGAGCTGCGTCAATATACGCTCGGCAACTTCTTCGATATCTGGGGCGAGGATTTACGCCGCGATGAGGTCGGGCCGTATAACGGCCCAGTGACAGCCTTCATTAACGGCGCGAAGTACGACGGTGACCTCGCGCAGATTCCGCTGCGCGCGCACCAACAAATCACGCTCGAAGTCGGCACGCCGGTCGTCCCGCCACCAAACTACAGCTTCCCGCCGGGCCTGTAAGCACCGCGCGCGCAAACGTCTTAGGCGCTCGCGGCTATGGCAACGATGAGATGGCGCCGTCGCCACACTGTCACGCTGAGCTTGTCGAAGCGCCACCGCGATCGGGACGGCTGCGGTTGCAACGACTTAATCAGCTTCTATATGCCGCGCTACTTCGACGGGACTTACTTTCGATTGCGAACAGCCTTTCAATGCTTCTCGGCGAACAGCGGAAGTGCGTCGACCGCACCGTATTTGAACTCTCCGCCCACACGCAGTTAACTGGCCGGCGGAGTAGCTTCATAATACGTGCGGTGAATGCCTTCCGATGTCGCGACCGCATCGATATGGCTGGTCATTCCGAATAGTAATCCCTTCGAAGTAGCGCAGCATTGGACGATGAACGGTTTCATCCGTGGAAGCCTTCACTCGCCGTGGCGCTTCGACAAGCTCAGCGTGACAGTGATTGCGAGCCACGTTGTGGTGGCGCTTCGACAAGCTCAGCGTGACAGTGATTCAAAGTCACGATCACGGTGGCGCTTCCACTTCACGTTTCGACGCCGCTCAGGGCAGGCTGAGCTCAGCGTGACAGTGATTCAAGTCACGATCACGGTGGCGCTTCGACAAGCTAAGCGTGACAGTCAACCGTGACTGTTAGGCGCCGGCCGCGGTAATGATTAAATCCGTGCCGTACGCGAACAGGAAACCGAGCGCGAGGCCGATGACGCCGACCTCCACGAATCCCACGCGACGCGCCACGTGCAGCATCTCGCTGATTACGAAGATGATCGCGCCCGCGGCGAGCGTGAGGAAGAGCACCGACAGAGTGGGCGACACCAGGACATAGCCGACGATCGTTCCGATGAACGTCGGCGCGCCGCCGATGAAGCCCGCGAGCAACAAGAATCGCCATCGCACGCTGGGGAGCTGCACAAGCGGCGCCGCTATTCCGAAACCTTCGGTTGCATTATGCAATCCGAACCCAATGATCAGCATCAACGCCAGCTGAATTGCGCCGATTGCCGCCGATTGCCCGATCGCGAGCCCTTCGGCAAAGTTGTGCATCCCGATGCCGGTCGCAATTAAGAGCGAAAGCATCAATGGATTCTGCGACGCGCCTTCCTTCGCACTCTGCATAAAAGACCGCGTGCCGTAGACAAGACCCACTAAGCCGATGGCGATGCCGAGCACAAAGACAATCACGAGCGTTACGAAGTTGTTGTAATCCGCGCCGCCCGTTTGCGCAGTGCGCAACGCATCCTCGATCGGCTCCGTTGCCTGCTTGATGACATCGAAGAGCAAGAAGAACAGCACGCCGACCGCGAGCGAATTCAATAAAGACATCACCTGCGGCGCGACGCGCCTCAATTTTGCGACCGGCAGTCCCAGGAAGATCGTGAACCCGGCGATGCAGCCGAGCAAAATCGTCGTCCAAAAGGAAAGCTGACCGCGCGAGCCGTGCGAGTAACCGCCCATCGACGTATCGAGGCTCGCCAGCGTATCGGGCGTTCCTTCGTAGTGGAGCGCCGTTATCAGACCGCCGGGCATCACGTTGCCGTTCATCATGTGATCGAGCACATGGCAGTGCAGCAGCCACGTTCCAGGATTGGCGTCGGCTTTAACCAGCGTGTCGATCGTCTGCCCTGGGCCGATCATCACCGTGTTTTCAACGTCGGGCGTCAACACCGGATTACCGTCACGCGCGATGATCCGCATGCGGTGACCGTGCAAGTGCATCGTATGAAATTCCGTACCGCTGATGTCGATGAACCGCAGCCGAATCGTTTGGCCGCGCTTGACTTCGAGGGCGTGCGTTTCGGGATACGACTTACCGTTGAGCGAGAAGAAATTCTCCGCGTCGCTGCGGATGCGCCAGCTCGAGATCACTTCGAGATAATCGTGGTCGACTTTGGGTGGATGGCGCTCGTCGATGATCACGGCTCCGTATAAGCCGCGATCGAGCTGATCCAAATCGTTGTAGTGCGTGTGATAGATGTACGTCCCGGGACGAACCGCGGTGAATCGATAGGTGAAGACGCCATGCGGCTGGATCGGCATCTGCGAAACGCCCGGCACGCCGTCCATATCGTTTGCGGTGACCAAGCCGTGCAAGTGCACGACGGTCGGTTGCGGCAATTCATTGTGAACGACCAGTTGCACGCGGTCTCCGACGCGCACGCGGATGACCGGCCCGGGTACGACACCGTCGTACGTCCAAGCGCGGACCGTCGTTCCTTTGGTAACTTCCCAATCGACGACTTTCGCCGTAATGTCGAAGCGCTTTGTGCCGTCACGCAAAACTTGCGGGTGCAAATAGATGAGGCCGTCACCGGAGGGCGGCGGCAATGGGACGGTGGGCGATGTGCCAGCCGGCGCAGCCGAAACACAAAGCGTCAGGCACGCAAAAAGGCCTGCCAAGAAGGCCACTCCGGTCAGGAATTGCTTTGTGAACATGTACAGTTAGGTATGCCTAACTTAGCATAGGGCCGCAAAGTGCGCCAAGTGCCGGAGCGGCCCGCGGGGAAAGAGGGCTCCAGAGCGATGGGAGCTGCACGTAAGCCGTTGGAGCCGCCGACTCCGGAGCAAACGGCCTTCCTGGAGCGCGCAATCGAGCGGTACGGCAAGGCAACCTACAACTTCGCCTACCGCCTGACACGCAACGAGGCGGATGCTCGCGACCTGACCCAAGAGGCCTTTATCCGCGTCTATCGCGCCTGGCGAAGCTTCGTGCCGGGGACCTCGTTCCTCTCATGGATCTATCGAATCGTAACGAATCTCTACCGGGATGAACTTCGGCGCAAAAAAGGACGTTTCCAGGAAGAGATACCTGAGGACAACGCGCCGCAGGCATTCGGCGGGGACAGGCCCCTGGCGGTCACCCCGATCGAAGACTACGTTGAAGGCCAGCTCAGCGAGTCGCTTGCGCGCTCGCTTGAGATGCTTTCGCCGGACCAACGCGCCGTCGTCGTCCTCGCGGATATCGAGGAGTACAGTTATCAGGAGATTTCCGAGATCATGGGCTGTTCGATCGGGACCGTACGATCCCGATTGCACCGCGCGCGAGCACTTTTGAGGAGACTGCTGCAGCAGCAGCAAAAACAACGACAATGATGCAACATCTGACAAACGATCAACTTATCGACTACATCCACGGCGCTCTGGCGCCCGCGGAAGATGCCGTCGTACTCTCGCATATCGAGACGTGTACGCAATGCGCCGACGAGTATGCGACGGAAGTCCGAGTCTCGGAGGTCCTGCGCGAGCAAGCCTCCCGCGACGAACGCGAAATGCCTTCAACGATCAAGGCGAACGTTTGGCAACTCATCCGCGAAGCGCAGCCGTCCTACGGCGCGCGTTTGCGCGCGTGGCTGCGTCCGGCATACCTCATTCCTGCCGCCGCCGTGATTGCGGTCGCCGCTTACTTCGGCCCGACGTATCTAGGTCATCGTGAAGCGCCGGTCTTAATTGACGCGGCATACTATCTGCAAGACCACGCCGCCATGAACGGCGCCGTCCCGTTCGGTGACCGGAGCGAAGCTGCGCCGGCCGAGCTGCAGTCGAATGTTGCGTCCGACCAGGCGGCCGCTGTTGCGGTGCCGGTCGCATACGCCGTGAATGGTCCGCAGCACTAAAGCACTTTTGGTCCTGACGCTCGTCGCTGCGGCGGCGGGCGTCCAGAGCAAAAACGCGGGCGCAGAAGATGCGTCCGCGCTCTTGCGCGCCAGCGTCAACGCGCCGGCGCACATTTCTTACGCCGGACAAGTTGATAATGTGCGCTTCGGCAATACGGGCTCAGAAGCGACGATCTACCGCATCGAGCACCGCGCACCCAACATGACACGCCGCACATATCTCGCGCCAGGCTCGCTCTATGGCGATTGGACCATCACGCGTGGGACGCAATCCTATGACGTCGACGTCAAGGATCGCAAAGTGATCGTCGCATCAAACGCGGTAGTCGATGATCAGGTGGCAATGAATGACAACTTCGGCTTGCTGCAATCGAATTATATCGCGCTGCCCGGTCCATCGGAAACGGTCGCGGGACGTTCAACGACGGCGATCGCGCTGATGAACAAGCATACCGGCCAGATCATCATGCGAATCTGGATCGATAACGAAACGCACCTTGCATTGGAAAAAGAGCGGTACGCCGCGAACGGCTCCGTGATTAGCCACATGCGGTACGAGGACATACGCTACGAAAATGATTTCCCGACCGCGATCTTCGACGTGCCGCACTTGGCGGGATATGCGATCGTCCAGGGCATGGGGCACGGCGCGCTGTCGCGCGACTTTGCGGGGATAGTGCGGACCGTCGGGTTTGACGCGGTGGGGCCGAAGTATCTGCCCGACGGCTTTGTGCCCGTCCGCGGAGACGTCTCTGAAGTTAGGGGCGTCCCGACGTTGCACGTCCTGTACTCTGATGGCGTTCGCACAATTTCCTTATTCGAGAACAATCGGGGCGCCGCCGTCGATTTGAGCCGATACAAGGTGCAGACCACTCGGTTCGAAGATCATGACGCGCAATACGTTCAGGACGGCCCAACGACACTTCTGACGTGGGCTGAAGCGGGATTGCACTTTGCGCTGGTCGGCGATCTCTCACGGCAAGAGCTTTCACGAATCGCCGCATCCGTCGTTCCCTAGATCAATTCGAGCAGCTGACCATAGGTCGAGGACGTCAGATGCGGCGCTGGGCAGGCGGGATTGCCGCATCGCTTGCGCCACTGACGTCATTTTCGTGCCGATCGGTTGCGTCTGCGATGCGCATGATCGATTCGGCGAGCGCCTCAAGACCGTAACCACCCTCCAAGACATACGCAACTCTGCCGCTGCAATGCTCTGCAGCGACGCGGTTGATTAAGCGCGCGAGATCGCTCGCGACGTCGGTTTCGATGTTTAAGTCGCCGACCGTATCGCCGGCGATGTAATCAAACCCCGCGCTGACGATCATGAGATTTGGCCGCACGCGTTGCGCGATTGCGGGTAAGAGCCGTTCCCAAAGCGCGACGAACGGCTCGGATCCGAAGTCGTGCGTCGTCAGCGGCACGTTGGCGATTACATCGTTACCGGTCAAATAGTTTTCGCCAGGACCTCCGGTGCCCGGATATGCCGGATAGGCATGCGTGGAAACGTACGATAGTCTGTTTCCCGCGACGCACTGCGTGCCGTTGCCGTGATGGTAATCGAAATCGACGATGAGCACGCGGCCACCATCGCGTGCTAGAAATGCGCGCGCCGCAATTGCAGCATTATTGAACAGACAAAAACCCATTCCGCGATCGGGCTCAGCATGATGACCAGGCGGGCGGACGAGAGCGAATACCGGCGCATTGCGCTGCACGCACGCGTTGACGGCCGCGATTGCGCCTCCCGCGGCACGGCGCGCTACGTCAAGGGACGTCGAATCAATGACCGTGTCGCCGGTCGAGAGGTACGCTGCCTGACTCCCAAGTGCGCCGACCTCGCGCTTGACCTTTTCAAGATACGGCGCTGCATGGACGCGCAAGATATCTTCGTCGAGCGCATCCGTGGGCGTTATGCGGTTGTTGAGCTGGCCGGCTTTCTCGAGCGCAGCAGCGACGAATGCAACGCGTTCGGGCCGCTCGGGATGCGGGATGCCGCGCAGATGCCGAGTGTAGAGCTCGTCATAGACGAATTGCATTCAGCGATACCCTGAGCCGGTCGAAGGGCAACCGGAATCGTGGCGCTTCGACAAGCTCAGCGTGACAGGGAAGATACGCAGCGTCTACGCTTTTTGCTTTTTGCTGTTTCCCTTGCTCAGATCTTTTATCGACTGCTGAACCTGTTTGTAGGCCGGTGTTCCGGGGCGCACAAGCGCGAGCAGCCGCTTGTAGGCGGTGACGGCCTTGTCTTTTTGATTCGTGTGCTCGTACACTTTGCCGGCGATAAAGAGCAGCTGACCGTTTTGATCCATGTAGCCGTGCACGCGTGAATTGAGCACGTCGAAGATCGCCGCCGATTCTTTGTAGTTTTTCAATTCAAAGTCCGCGCCCGCGATACAACCGAGTGCCGCCGGGTTGGGCTGCAGTTGGTACGACTGCTTGCAGGCGTCTTTCGCGCGCGCATAGTCGTGGTTGTACGTATACGCTTGACCGAGCAGGGTGAACGACGCCTGATCCGGCGCAGCTTGGGTGAGCGTTTTCAAATAGGTCAACGCCTCTTGGACATGACCACTTCGAAGATCGTAGGTGCCCAAACGCAGCAGCGCGCTGGGATTATCCTTGTTCGGCCCAAGCGCAGAGGTCCACTCAGAAACGGCTTTGCCGATTTGACCCTGTTGATTCCAGTAGTCGCCGAATGTGAGATAGCCGGCGAGTACCGTTGGATAGCGGTCGATCGCGCGTTGGAACGCTGCCTGCGCCTCTGGATTACGTTTTTCGCCCGCGAGGAACTGCGCTTCACGGTCGATGATTCCGGCGCGCTGATCGTCGTCGCTCGCGTACTGAACGGCTTGCTCGTACGCGGCCAGCGCGTTAACCACGTCATGTTGCTTCGCGTAGACGTCGCCCTTGAAGAGATATGACTGCGGATTCTTTGGGTCAGCCGTGATGGCACGTTGGATGGCAGTCAGCGCGTTGGGATATGCGTTTTGCGAGGCGTAGGTTTGGCCGATCTGCAGCAGCGGCGTGATGTCCGTCGGGTCCATCTTGTACGCCGCTTCGAGCTGCGCTCGCGCATCGTCGAATTTATTTTCGGAGGCCAGGACGAGACCGTAATTGATGAACGCGCGCCGATCGGTCTTGTTGAATGTCACCGCGCGTTTCGCAATGCGCTCCGCATCCGCAACGCGGTTGGTCTTCAGATAGACTTGCGTCAGCGCGCCAAGCACGCCGATGTTCGTTGGATCGAGATTGGCCGCTTGTTCGTAATCGGCGACCGCTTGCGGTATGCGATTGAGTTGCTCGTTTGCAAAGCCGTCAAAGTAGAAGGTCTGCGCGGTCCGCGAGCCGAGCGCGAGAAGTTTTTGTGTCAACGGCAACGAGAGGTCGGGCCGGCCGATCGTCAGGTATTGTTCGGCCAGTTGCCCGAGCGAATCACGGTCATTCGGGTTCGCTTTAAGGTTGTTGAGCAGGCGCGGAATCGCTTTGTCGGGCGGCTCCGGGGTTGCCGTCGGCGCGGCGGCCGGCGTCGGGGATGCAGCGGGGATGCAGGCGCCTTCGACCGGGCATCTGCCCGAACGCCGATCAGCGCGATTGCGGCGCAAACGGCAATAAAAAAGAGACCAAGTACAAACGAGCGCTTCAAACTAATAACTTCCTTTATAGTGGCATTCAACTATAGTGGCTTTCGAGAAATATAACGCCCGAGCCGGGGCGTTTGTCACGCGTGGGCTGCTTTCGCTCCCTGGATGAGCTTGGTGAGCTCCGGAACAATCGCAAAGAGATCGCCCACGACGAGCAGATCGGCGAACTCTCCTATCGGGACCCCGCCATCTTTATTGATCGCGACGATCGTTCCCGCCGTTCGCATGCCGACCTTGTGCTGGATGGCCCCGGAAATCCCGATCGCGATGTAGAGGGGCGGGCTGACGGTCTTGCCGGTCTGGCCGATCTGCAGGCTGTAGGGCACCCAGCCGGCGTCTGCTGCCGCTCGTGAGGCGCCAACAGCACCGCCCAAGGCATCGGCAAGAGGCTTTAAGAGCGTTTGGAACGGTTCAGGACCGCCGAGGCCTCGCCCGCCCGCTACCACGACAGGCGCTTCCTCCAGGCCAAGCTCGCCGGAGCCCTCCTCGACATCTTGCTCGATCACCATCCGATACGACCTGCCGGCCGGCTTCTCCAATTGCTGCACCTGCGCAGACCCGCCGCCCGCTTCGACCGCAAACGCATTCGGCCGCGCCGTCATAACGGCGTAGTCGCTGTTTTTGAAGGTGCACGTGGTGATCGCGGCGCCCCCCAACTTCGGCGAAATGCAGTCGACTTTACCGCCCTCGATTTTGATGTCCGTGACGTCGGAGGTGAGCCCGCAACCAAGCCGCGCCGATAAACGTCCGGCAATGTCGCGTCCATACATCGTATTGGGCACGAGCACGATCGACGGCCCCAAATCACGCGCGAGCGCCTCAACGTAATCGACGACCGGATCGATAAGAAATTTATCGACATCCGCATCTTCGCTTACGTGGATGACATCAAGCGGATAGCGCTTGAGCTGCTCCGCTAACGAGCTCGCGCCGTTCCCCAGCACAATCGCGTGCGCTTTTCCGCCGACCGCGTCGGCAAGTCGTCGCGCTTCTGTTGCAAGTTCGTAGGTGACTTTGCGCGTGTGCCCGCCTTGATGTTCGGCGAAGATGACGACGTGTTGCATTTAGATCAGCTTGCGTTGCTGCAAGAAGTCGAAGATGGCCTTTGCACCCTCGGCGCCGTCACTCGCATTGACGATTTGGCCTTTCTCGCGTGCAGCAGGGGCGGCAACCTCGAGCAATTCGGTCTTTGCGCCATTTGCACCGAGCGCGTCATCGACGCTCAGGTCGGAATGCGAGGTCATCGCGATGTTTTTTTTCTTCGCGCCCATGATGCCCTTAAGCGATGGGTAACGAGGCTCCCCAACACCCATCGTCACGCTGACCATCGCAGGCAACGGACCTGAGACGACCTGATAACCGCTA
Organism: Vulcanimicrobiota bacterium; assembly: GCA_963723515.1. Taxonomy (GTDB): domain Bacteria; phylum Vulcanimicrobiota; class Vulcanimicrobiia; order Vulcanimicrobiales; family Vulcanimicrobiaceae; genus JAFARW01. Next base: position 349,574 of record CAVRQT010000003.1, on the reverse strand, counting down.
TCCGTTTCGCGCTGAATCGTTAGCTTGCCATCGGCAACGTCGATGTGACGCGCGTTTGTGAGTCCCGGAACGCCGCAGATGTTCGCGCAAGCGCGCCTGGGACGGCGCCGGTGCTTCCATCATCAGACAGTCCGCCGCAGATGACGAGGTCAAACCCATGGTTGCGAATCGCTTCGGACAGAACCCGCGCGGTATCCCAAACATCGCTGGCTTCGAACGCAGAGTCGCTCAACATCACCGCATCGTCGGCCCCCATCGCAAGCGCTTTGCGGACCACTTCCTTCGCGTTTTCCGGCACCATGCTGACGATGCTGACGGTCGTCTCAGGGCCAAGCTTCTCTTTCAGCTGCAGTGCCGCTTCGAGCGCATATTCATCGTAGGGGTTGATGACATTGTCGGCGCCGCTGCGAACGAGCCGCTTGGTATTCGGATCGATCCGTTTGATGCTGTTTGGATCCGGCACGACCTTGACGGTCACGACGATCTTCACGCGCCGAGTGGCCTCCTAAAACAAGACGAATCCCGGCTGACACGTTAGCCTGCCGGGGAACTGGCGTCGCTTTTGGATGGCGCGGCGATAGCCCTGCCGAGGTGTACGGGCGTCGCGGAAGCAACGCTCGAACAGTCCGATGCATGGGATGATGGTGGAATCGGTAGACACAACAGACTTGCAACGTTGAGCCAAGGTGATGGAAACGCATCTTGGGATGCGCTCAAATTCGGCGGACTCTCTGGCAAGGGCCGTGACAACGCCGAGCCAAGCGCGATGCTACGATCGCGAAGGTGTAGAGACTGGACGGGCGCGGCCTACGGGGCAACTTAGGGTCAAGGCACAGTCCGGACCACAAACGCTCTTGCTGAGACGCGAGCGGTAACGAAAGTTATAGTGGTGTGAAAATCTGTCGCCCGAGAGGGCGTCCGGGTTCGAGTCCCGGTCATCCCAAGCGGTTTAGGTCGCGATGATTTGTCTATCGCTGCTCGACTATTTGCCCGTCACTCCTAAAAAAGACAGTTTCTCATCCTCTTGAGGCGCGCGCCCGGCGATGGACGGCTCGGTCTCAACGATCTGACAGCAACCGTCTCGCGGTGAAGTCACGTGGTCAAGGCCTCAACATAGCTAACGTTCTCAGTGCCGACAAACTCGCTGAAGGTTGACATAGAAGTCTGCGATGTTGATCTCGCGTCCAACAGCAATCGCGACAAATGAGGCGTTTTGCACACGCGGTTCACCGCGCACTCGCTTAGGCAACCTATCACCAAGCACAGACGTGTCCAACCCGATGCCTTTGCAAGCGCTTTTCTCTTTGAGTGATTCACGCGGCGCACGGTGGTTATCCTCAAAATGCCATACGTATGGCACAAGCTTGGCATAAGCTTGATGCGTGGAGTCTGCAAGAAATGAAAGGATTGCGACAGCGGTTGCAGCTGCGCACTCTGCCGCTGAAGCGCTTCGCCTCCTTCACCTTAAGCCTGCAGGCGGCAACTACGTCAGCCTGCGCCACATGATCGATAAGCTTCACCTAGATACCGCCCACTGGACCGGCAGAGGGCATCTTCGAGGCAAAACTCACGATTGGGCCCGCAAAATGCCGCTGGCCCAGATACTCGTAAAGAACAGTCCCTACTTCGGTGGAACATTTAAACTCAAAGCCAAATTACTTAGAGAGAATCGACTAGATCTGTGTTGTTCGCAGTGCGGCATCAAGGAGTGGCGCGCCCGGAGGTTAGAGATGCACCTCGATCACGTAAATGGCAACCGCCAGGATAATAGACTAGAAAATCTTCGTTTACTATGCCCAAACTGCCACAGCCAGACAGAAACCTATTGCGGCAAGAATAAGGGCTCTTATCGCGACGCACGCCGCGCCAACGCGAGGCAAGTCCTAGCGTCATAACGACAGCTGAGCGTTCGAGTCCCGGTCATCCCAATTAAACTGAAAACCGCCTGATTTACAGTTTCTTGCAGATTCAGTAGCCCCAGTTGAACTTGTCAACGGGGGCTAAGCTAACGGACGTGCTACTTCGTTACGAGGATTGGCGCTGGCACGCTATCTTGAAGGTCGGCGCCGTGCCCGTCGGAGTCCCGTAACCCGTATACGTGTAATGGTCGTTATCAGTGCGAACCGTCTCGCCGTGTCCGGGCTTGCCGTCGCTCGTTGTAAGATCGGTCCATGCTTCCGTGTTCCCAGTCCACGCAGGGGCATAGGATACGCTCCAGGCTCCGTAGTTATCGAGCGTGGTTTGAAGATAGCGACCCTTGCCGTCGTAAGAAATTGCAAAAGTCGAATAGTATGCGGCTTTCATCCCCGGCTGCACCGGAACTGACACACTTGAATTCAAAACGCCGCCGTTCTTGACAACCGTGACAGTCGCTTGAGCCGAAGGCTGAGAGACTGGACCGCCGACGCACGTCCACGTTCCGACGTAGTAATCCATGGCACCCATCCCACCCATCGGTTGTGCGCCAGCTGGCGCTATTGCAACGAGCACCAAAATAAAGATAGCCAGAATTTGCTTCACAGAAAATCCCTTTCCACGCCGGCTAGGATGTAAGTCCAAAGTTCAGGCGGCGCTCCCTCACGATAACGGAGCAGCGTGCCGGCGGCGTGCCGGCGGCTTTGGACTATACTTACGGCTAGCCTGCGCTGAAGCGCCCCTCTAGCGGCTGACGAAGATCCATCGTGCCGGTCTCGGGATCTTTGATGACGTAGTGAACGTGCCCATTGAACTCATACCACCGACCGGGGCTGATGCCCAAGGGTGCATCCCATGATCGCCTGCGCCCCGGAATGACGCAATACTCTGTTATCTTTGATCTCGACGGAACGCTGATCGAGAGCGAGCAAATTTGGCGCGACGTGCGCCACAACTTCACAATTGAGCACGGCGGCCGTTGGCGCGATGATGCGCAAAAGAAAATGATGGGCATGCGCACGCAGGAGTGGGCGCGGTACATGCACGAGGAGCTCGGTGTTGCGCTGCCACCAGATGAAATCGCCGAACAGGTGGTCGACATTGTCCGCAAGCGCATGCAGGACGATGTCCCGCTCCTTCCCGGAGCAACCGCGGCGCTCGAACGCTTAGCGTCCCAATTTCGCCTCGGCGTTGCTACTTCGGCGGCGCTTGCCGTCGCCAAAACAGTGCTGCGCGAGACCGCCTGGGAAAAATTCTTCTCCGTCGTGGTCTCGGCGGACGAGGTTGCGCACGGAAAGCCGGCGCCGGATGTTTACCTTCGTGCGATCGACATCATGAAGGCTGAACCAAAGAGCACGGCGGCCGTCGAAGACTCCGGCAGCGGCATCCGATCGGCGCATGCAGCCGGGCTAGCGGTTGTCGCTATTCCCAACCACGACTTTCCGCCGGACAAAGATGCGCTTTCACTAGCGGCACGCATTCTTAAGGATCTGAATGAGCTGGACGCCGGCACGATCGACGATGTGCTATCGAACGTGGATGGTGGGTAAGAACGCATGCGAATGACGGTCCTCATCCTCAAGATCCTCGTGGATCTTCTGTGCGCTGCCGGCTTGTACGTCTCGACGCACATGTTTCACAGGTCGCTGCTCGCTGAAGCCGGCAAAGTAAAAGGTAAGAGCGTCGTCAAGAGTCCCGCAGCGCGTCTTTTTTTCGGGCTACCGAATTCGCTGTTTGGAATTTTCTTCTACATCGCGATAGCGATCGTGATCTGGTTCGCGCGCGGCCCCGTAATTTGGACGCTCATCTTCGTCGCAGTTGCGGCGGCGGCAATTACGTCGCTGTATTTAGCGTACCGCCTCATCTTTGTGTCGAAAACGGTCTGCCCGTACTGCTGGACATCGCATGCCGTGAATTGGGCGCTGGTCGTCTTAAGCGCCCTCATCTGCAGCCAAGGCCCGAACTTGCACGCATAAAAAAATGGCGGCGCGTATTACGCGACCGCCATTTTTTCTGTCCGCTTTCTAACAGCGGCAGGCTGCGATGATGTTGTTAATGCTGCCGATCGCTGCGCGTGTGTCCGCCAAGGACGCATTACGGTGCACATCCCAGCGCGGCACAGGTGTCGGCGCTCCTAAGTTTTGATCCGCGGTCTGAAGGAAGCCGAGGGCTGCGTGCAACCTCGCGCCTCCGCTTGGAACATATTGCGGAACTGCATACCGATAGTTCGGCACGTTGATGATGCCGTTGAGGTTTCTAATCGCCTGATAGATCTGCGCTTTTCCCTGTTCATAGCTGTAATAGTTGGCCCGCACCGCACTGGTGTGCGTTAGCATCCATCGAGCGTAATACAGGCTCAACAGTGCTGTCTGAAAGCGCGGATCGACCGCTTGCGCGCTTGCGGTACCTGCGCCCAGCTGAGTCAAGCCTAACGCCAAGATCACTGCGACGAGGATGCTGCGTGCGCTTGTCTTCATGATGACCTCCTTAGTTAAGCCGTCGATTCCGGCTACGAGAGAATAACGGTTTCGAAAGGCCGTTTGTCCCCTTTTAGAGGCGGACGTGCGGCGCGAGCAGCTGCGCAAGGCGGCGGTTGCCTTGCACCGTGAGGTGATCGTTGTCGATAAATTCTGCCGCTGGGACGGCGCGGTCGAGATCGAGCGTCAGAACGCCGTAGCGCGCAGCAAGGCGCCGAATCGCCGCCACATTGTCGTCATATTCGGGTGTGTCGATGAACTCGTGCAACAACTTGTGATTCGTCGGCGTCAAAAATGCGATCGCGCGGACATGGTAGGTCTTCAAGAGCCGCATCGTCTTCTCCAAATACTGAAATGCGACGTTCGTCGACCCAAGGGGCGTGAGATCGTAGGTGCCGATGAAGCGATCCGCCGTCGGACGATGGGCCGCCGCGCGACGCGCATTGGTGCCGGTCACATCTTCGAGCCGCGCCGTTAACCAACGCGCCATGTCGTCTTGACCGAATATCGCCTGCTTGATGTCGGAGCGAAAGTGGTAGAGCTCCCAATAGCGCCCGACATATTGATCCAACAATGCGCTCAGCGCATGGCTTTGCGGATTGATCTGCAAGAGCCGGCGGTCGGCGAAATCCAGTTGGTCACGGTTTTCATCTTCAACTGCCGGGAAGAGCTTACGATATGACGGATCGGCAGGATTGAATTCTTTCAGGTTGACGTTGAAGAGAACGAGACGCGGGCGCACTTCTCGCTCGAGCAGCGAGCGCAACAGAACGTAGCTATTTTCAGGACTCCCGCCTTGAAAGGAAAGGTTAACGAGATCCGCGCTGCCGTACTCACGGCGCAGAACCGACATCGCTGCATCGTTTGCGTCGACGCCGTAACCCCATAACACTGAGTCGCCGAGCGCAAGCACTAAGTCGTGCTTGGCAACGAGTTCCGCGCTGATCCGATCGAGATATGCGGCGGAAAACTGGGCCGGCATACGCGTCGGACTCGGCTGCCAAAAACGAACGCCGACATCGAGCAAAATCAGCAATATGACCGCAACGATGTAGGCGATAAACCACGGCTCACGCTCATGCACGCGCATCGGTACGGGCTTTTTTGCGAGAGCGGCGCGCACTCATCCCCGCGTCCTTTGCTTTCCAGAGAAGCATGCTAACTTCGGCAGTAGTGCGCCTGAACTGTCGCGAACGGCCCAGCCAACGCATGGTCGTGCTGGCGCGAAAAAATCTCTTCGCGGACCTGCCACGTTTTATCGTGGCGCTTTGTGCCGTTGTCTTCGCCGTTACGTTGCTCACGGTGCAAACTGGAATCTACAACGGTTTCATTCGCTCGACGAGCCTTTTGATCGAAGAGTCCCGAGCGGATGTGTGGCTGGCGGCCAAAGAGATGGCTTTCTTGGAAGTGACGCTGCCGCTGCCGTACGCGGAACTGGCTAAGGCGCGTGCCGTTCCCGGCGTCGCTCGCGCCGAACCGATGATCCTGCGCCAGGCGCTTTGGCGAAGCCCGCACGATACGCTCAGCGCCAGCCGCGTAGTCGGTTTCGATCCGAACGGCGTCCTCTTCGCGCCCGGAAACGTGACGCAGCGCGAGCTTCGTCAGCTTGGAGAGCCGTACACGTTCTTTACAGACGCTTCACAGATGGGCGCATTAGATGTGCGAGTCGGCGAACAAGGGACGATCGGCGGCTTTCGCGCCCGCCTCGTCCATTTGACGCATGCCACGCAGTCGATCGTATCGCCGACCTTCCTTTATACATCGCTGGAGACGGCGAACGCGTACGCTCCTTCGGCATTGTCGTTCTTGACGCCGGCGAATGAAGCGCGCCCCTCACCGCTTGCGGACACGGATTCGATTACGTTCATCCTCATATCGGCTCGCGACCATAAGCGTATCGCGCAACTAAAGACGACGCTTGAAAAAGCCGTCCCGGGCACGCGCGCTTTGACGCGTCAAGAGATGGTGCAGATGACTCGCGGCTATTGGCTGCAGCGCACGAGCATTGGATTCGCATTGACCTTAACCGCACTCTTGGGACTAATCGTCGGTGCGGTCGTGGTCGGGCAGATTCTCTACGTTTCGGTCAGCGAACACCTGAAGGAGTACGGCACTCTGCGCGCGATCGGCGCCGCCGATCGCTTTCTCTACGGCGTGATCATTCGTCAAGCGGTTTACATGGCGGTGCTAGGGTACATTCCGAGTTTGCTCTTGAGCTTCTTGATCGCGTCGATCGCGTCGCATCGCGGGGTAGCGATTCAAATCACGCCGCTGACCGCCGGAGTCGTCTTCATCTTAACGCTCGCGATGTGCGTTATCGCGGCAGCGTTCGCGATGCAGCGCGTCGTGCGCGTCGATCCCGCAGTGGCGTTTCGAGCGTAGCATCGCAATGTGCGCCGCAATCGCGGCTTCCGGCGTCAACATGGTGTACCCGAACGGTATCAGTCCGGTGCATGCGCTCAAAGGCGTGTCATTAGAAATTGCGGATGGAGAAATTCTCTTGATGATGGGGCCGTCCGGCTCGGGAAAGACGACGCTGCTCTTCGTCTTAGGCGGCATTCTCTCGCCAACGGGTGGAAGTGTTGTCGTGCGTGGCGTCGAGATCACGAAGTTGGATCGGCGTGAAAAGGCGCGCTTTCGGCTCAAACATCTCAGCTTTATCTTTCAAGACTTCAACCTCTTTAAAGCGCTGACCGCACGTGAGAATGTCGAGCTTGCTCTGCACGCGCGCGGCGTTCGCGGTCGTGCAGCGCGTGAACAGACGCAACAACTGATGGAACGGCTAGGGATGGAGCGCCAATTGGATCGCTTGCCGCGAGATCTCTCAGGCGGCGAGAAGCAACGCGTTGCGATCGCGCGTGCGCTCGTCGCCGAGCCGGATGTCGTCATGGCGGACGAGCCGACATCCGCGCTCGATGCGGAAAACGGGCTTGCCGTCACGGGACTGCTGCGAGAACTTGCGCGCGAACGCGGAACGACCGTCTTAATTGCATCGCACGACATGCGCATCGCGCCGTTTGCAAACCGCATCGTGCAATTGAACGACGGGCGGCTCTAAGATGCTGTTTTTGGCGGGCGTTCTTGCAGTAGCGGCAGCGGGGACAGAAGTGCGCTGTAGCCGCTCCAAGCTCGAATCGTTTATCAACGAGTTCAAGAGCGCGCGCGATGCGATGCCGGCGCATGCTTCGGACTCCTTCGGACGGCTTACCCAACTTGACCAGCGACTTGAGGGCTGCATTGCGGCTGAAACGGATAAGGAGCTGCGCTTCAAGCTCGTGCTCTTTAGCACGGGAATCCATGCCTACATCGGCGCCGCGGACGCCGAAGTCGGGCAACATCGCCCGAGGTAAGGCGACGGCGGATGCGGCCGCGGAGCGCGCCAAAGCGCTCGTGCGCGAAAATCGCTCCAATCCAGACGACTTGAAGTTAGCGAACGAGCTCGTCTTTCAACTTGACCGCCCGTTGCGTTTGATTAAGGAAGCAGAACAAAAACACAAACGCTAGCGCTCGCTGTACTGAGCTATCGAATCTCACGCTGAGCTGTCTGTCGACTAGCTTGTCGAGCACCGTGATCGTGCTGATTGAGATGCTCGGAAATAATGACGCTAATTACGATTATCGCGGCGCTTCGACAAGCTCAGCGTGACAGGAATCGCGAACCGAACAAACTTGGCGTGACACACGAGCACACTGAATAGCTCGATTATCGCTGTGCTTCGATGCTTCGACGCTTCGACGCTGCTCAGGGCAGGCTACGCGCAGCGTGACACAAACTACGCCGAGAGAGCCGTCTCCGTTTTCTCTCGCTGCAGCAACAGGTAGCCCAGGAGCAAATCGCTGTAGCTGACAGTGGCGCGCTCATGCCCAAGCATGCCGATCGCCATATCCAAGATAAGAATGCCGGCGGGCAAGATGTCGGCGCGCTGCGGATTCATCCCCGGAACGGTGCGGCGCTTTGCGAGCGGCAGCTCGCAGAGCATATTGAACGCGTTCTGCAATTTGTCGCGTGTCAATTCGGTATCTCCAAAGCGTACCGGATGGCCACGCACGACCGCGAGCGCCGTCGTCGCACTGCCCCCGACAATCGCGAGCGCTTCAACTTTCGGCAAAGTTAAAATCGGATTCAATAATCCACGCGCCTTCTCGCGCGCGGCGTCGATCGACGCATTATCAACGAAGCCGCCGCTTCCGCCGAGGGTCGGAAACCACTCCGTCAATCGGACGGCGCCGACTTCACACGAGACGCTATGCGCGGCATGTTCGTGATCGCCGACGGCATATTCCGTGCTGCCGCCCCCGACGTCAATGACGCCGGCACGCAGCTGTTCCGTATCGTCAAACGACGTGACCGCGCCGCGGAATGAAGCCCTCGCCTCTTCGTCTCCATCCAAGATATTAACGTCCGTATGGGTGATTTCGCGGACCCGTTGGACGAAGTCGTTTGCATTGTCGGCACGGCGCAGCGCGCTTGTCGCAATTACATGCACTGCCGGCGTCTGGCTGTCGAGCGCGTCGCAATAGCCCCGGACGGTCTCAAGCGTGCGATTCATCGCCTCTTCGCTCAAATGGCCCGACTCTTTGAGTCCCTCTCCAATCCGCGTGCCGATGGACCGTTGCTTGAGAACGCGCGTTACCGGATCGCCGAAAACGCCGAAGCGCTTGGCCGCAAAATCAACGACGAGCAGCCGCGTCGAATTCGTGCCGATCGAGATCACTGCACTGCGATCGTTCATGCGCTATGCCGGCTTTCAAAGGTTGCGGCTCGGCGCTTCTTCCTTAAGAAGTGTCGTTCGTGCGCCGGCGGAGCATCCTCGAGTTCCCACTCCTGCGTCTCTTTCAGAAAGCCGGCGATCTGTTCTTCAAAACGCTCGTCGTGTAAGACCGGTGTCGTTGCCGATGGGCCGATCGGCTCGTCGATCCGTGTCTTCGCGAGCCGCAATACCGCTCGGGGCGGCTCCGCGAGCGCATCAAACGGCAAGTTCGTTCGCGCCGTCAGCGCTCTCGTGTAAGCGGCGCGGTTCTCGTTGACGTCGGCAATCGGCACGCAAGCCACTTCGCCGCTTTCCAAACGGACCGTTGCTCCGAAGCTATGAACGTTGATGACCGTGCCGCGAACGCGCTGCGTCACGGCGAAGTCGTCTTGGCGCTCCGCAAGTAGATGATGGTTTCGTTCGGACGCACGAGATGCAGGCGTTCGTGAATTTCCGGAATCGAGCCGGCCGGATCGCTCAAGCGCATGATCTCACGTTTCTGCCAGCGCTTTCGCCCTTGCAACACTTTGACGTCGTTCTGAACGCTGTGAAGCGATCGGACCATACCGATGTTCCGTCCGATAACATGCGCGTACTGAACGATCACGAGCGCAAATACCGTAACGCAGATCAGTATCGTGCCGATGCGGGTGAAGAGTTTCAATCGCGCCCGGCTGCGAGCCGCGCTAGTCATGTCGCCGCCACCATCTCGAGCGCCTCGGTTTCCCAGCGGCCTATCCGACGATACTTTTGGTAACGGTCTTCGATCAGCTGATCGACCGATTTTGCGCACAATCTTGCAAGCGCGCTCCTGATCGCTTTCAATGTCGCGGCGATGACGACAGCCGGCTCGCGATGCGCGCCTCCCAACGGTTCGGGGACAATTTCGTCGATAATTCCGAAATCACGCAAATCTTCACTCGTCAACTTCAAGCGCTCCGCCGCTTCCTCCGCCTTCCCCGCATCGCCCCATAAAATCGCAGCGCAACCTTCAGGTGAAGCAACCGAGTAAACACTATTCTCCAACATGATCACGTGGTCCGCAAGCGCCAGCGCGAGCGCGCCTCCACTGCCGCCTTCTCCGATGATTGCAGCGACCGTCGGAACGCGTGCGATCGTCAAGGAATACAAGCATTGCGCGATCGCTTCGGATTGTGAACGCTCTTCCGATCCGATGCCGGGATCGGCACCTTTCGTATCGACAAATGAAATGACCGGCAGGCTCAGTCGCGCGCCAAGATCGATCAAACGCTTCACCTTCCGGTAACCCTCCGGCGTTACCATGCCGAAGTTCCGCCGCAGATTCTCTTTGGTGTCGCGTCCGCGTTGCTGCCCGATAACGATGATGCGCCGACCGTCCAGTTTCGCGAATCCACCGATGATCGCCGGATCGTCACGGAAATGCCGATCGCCGTGCAGCTCATCGAACGCATCGAGCTCGGAAATAAAATCGCTGGAAACCGGGCGATTGGGATGCCGTGACATATTGACCTTCTCCCATGGCGACATCGAGCCGAAGACCTCGCGTTGAAGTTGCGCGTATTTTTCTTCTAAAGCGGCAATTTCGGCTGAGAGATCGAGTGGCTGATCGGCGTTCACGGCGCGCAGAGCGTTGATCCGCTTCTCGAGCTCCAGCAAACCTTTCTCGCGCTCGACGATCACGTTCATGGAACGACGAGCTCCGGAATCTTCGCTTCGACGGGCTCCTTGCGGCCGCCGAGACCATAGTCGAGCAGCCTCGTGAGCGTCGGCTTCATCTGCGCGCGCTCGACGACCATGTCGATGTGGCCTTTTTCCAATAAGAATTCAGCGGTTTGAAAATTCTCCGGGAGTTTCTGGCGGATCGTTTGTTCGATCACACGCCGCCCCGCAAAGCCGATCATCGCCCGAGCTTCCGCCACAATCACATCTGCTTGAAACGCGAACGACGCGGCGACGCCGCCGGTCGTTGGATCGGTCAAAACGGAGATAAAGTAATTGCCGCCGGACATAAGTCTCGCGACCGCGGCCGTCGTCTTCGCCATCTGCATCAGCGCCAGCATGCCCTCTTCCATTCGCGCGCCGCCGCTTGCCGAAAAAATGATGCATGGCAAGCTGCGCTCGCGCGCCGCCTCCAAGAGTACGGTGACGCGTTCACCGACAACCGTTCCCATCGTTCCACCGCGGAAATTGAAATCCATAACGCCAAGCGCGATCGGAAAGCCGGCGAGCGTCCCGAAACCACAAACAATGCCTTCGCTCAATTGCGACTTCTCGCGATCCGCGTTCAACTTTTGCGGGTAGCTCTTCTTGTCGACCCACCCCAAGGGGTCACGAGGTAGCAACTCATTTCCGATCTCGACGAAATCGCCGTCGATCAGCATCGAGATCCTGTCGAAGGCGTTTAAGCGAAAATGGTAATGGCAGCGCGGGCAGACGAAAAGACTTCCTGCCAGGTCGCGCCGGTAGAGGACCTCACTGCACTTCGGACACTTTGTCCACAGGGCGCCTTCTTCCGATGATTCCGGCGCGCTACGCCTGCGCCGCAGCCACTCAGGCATCGGCATCTTATGAGCCGTCCGTTTTCGGCAACAGCCGCGCCGAATAGATGCGACGCAGTTGCCGCAAATAGTTGACGATCTCTTTTTGGTTCAACTTTGATTCACCGGCGACGCGATCCGTAAAGACATACGGGATCTCGATCGCGCGTCCATAATGGCCCTTCGCGATAACTTCTAAACCGATCTTGAAGCCGATCGGATCGAGCTTGACGCCTTCAATCGCCGAGCGCAGCACGAGAAGGTAGCCGCTCGTGATATCGCGGACGCGCGTCAGCGGCTTGGCTAAGGCGATCGCAACCAGCGACGTAATCTTGCGTCGCAACGGCCAGTTCGTGATTCCTCCGCCGCGCACGTAGCGGCTTCCGATGGCCAAACCGTATTTGCCCGATTCCAGGGCCCCAACCATTGCCGGCAAGACGTTGATGTCGTGACTGAAATCCCCATCCATCGCGCCGAGCGCAACGGAATCGGCGCGCGCAAAATTCCAGCCGTCGATCACGCCGCTCGAGAGTCCCAATTTTCCAGGCCGGTGCAGGCAACGGACAGGAAAGCTCGCCGCGAGGCGGTCGACGATCTGTCCGGTACCGTCCGGAGAGTTGTCATCCACGATGATGATCTCTCCGTCGAGCGAATTTTGGCGAAAGACCTCATCGAGCGCGCGGATCAGCCTTTCGATGCCCCCGGCTTCGTTATACGTTGGAACGACGAGTGAAAATTTGAGCGCCACTAGCGGATGCGCCTCAAGCCCGGACGTGACGAAACATCGAAGGCCATCAGGTCGCGATATGACTGCATCGGGCCGGACAAGATGACGCCACGATCTTCCAAATCCAACACTTCGTTTGCCGGAACCAGAAGCTCCGCGCCCCGCGAATTGCAATACAGGTTCAGATACTCCGGCAAATTGCCTTCGCCGCCGGCATAGACGGCGCGCACTTCGCCGACCTTTACGTCATCGATGAAGACAGCAGTTCCCGGTTCAAGCTCTTCCAGCCGTTTCTTCACGTTAACGCATGCTATACGACGCGAGCGCTTGGGCTTCCGGGTTACGCGAGATAGTTGAGAACCGACAGCATCACGAGCGCCGCTGTTTCGGTACGCACGATCCGCGTGCCGATCGAAACCAAATGCGCTCCCCGTTCGTGCGCGATTGCGGCTTCCTCTAACGAAAAGCCACCCTCCGGACCGACGACAACGAGTATTGAACGTGCGCCGTTCAGCAGTCCGGGCAGCACGTCGCGTAAGGGACGCCGTTCCGCAAGTTCCCACAAGAAGAGTACGCGATCGTAGTTTGCAAATCGGGCGAGCGTGCCGTCGAAGTTTTCGGGCGACGCGACGGGCGGAATCATTGAACGTCCCGATTGCCGTGCAGCTGCGGCTGCAAGGCGCCGCCAGCGTTCTTCACGTGCGCTCGAGCTACGTTGTGCGATAGTGCGTTCGCAATAGAAGGGCACGAGCTCCTGAACGCCGAGCTCGGTGAGCTTCTCGACGATGAAATCCATCTTCTGCCCTTTTGGAACGGCTTGCGCGACGCTGACCGCAACATCTCGAAGGTTCTCCACCTTCTGCGATTTCTTCTGAGAGCATCGCAAAGACCGAGCGTTGCGAGATCTCAAGCGTTGCATCGAACCGCCGTGCGGCCGAATCGATCACTTCAATGCGATCGCCGGTACGGCAGCGCAGCACCGTAACGAGCTTTCGTGCATCGCCGCCTTCAATTTTCACGCGGGCTCCTACCGCATGCGTTCCCGCGACGAAGACGCGGTCGTTAATCGGGTCTAAACGCCTCTTTGACGCGATCGAAAAACGATTTTTCCTCGACGTGATCGCCGCCGGCGCGCGCATATTCTTCGAGCAATTCGCGCTGGCGTCGCGTCAATTTGGTCGGCACCGCCACGTACACGGTGACGATGTGGTCGCCGCGATGAGAACCGCGGACATGCGGCATGCCGTGGCCGCGCAGGCGATAACTCGTCCCGCTTTGCGTCCCGGGGGTCAACGTGAGCGGCAGCTCGCCGCCCAATGACGGCACGCGAATGTCTGCGCCCAATGCGGCTTGCGGAAACGACGCGACGACGTCCGTAAACGTATCAGCACCGTCGCGGCGGAATTGCGGATGCGGCCGGATGTTGAGATAGACGTAGAGATCACCTTGCGAGCCGCCGCGTTCGCCGGCCTCGCCGCTGCCGGCAATGCGGATCCGGCTGCCGTTGTCGACACCCGCCGGAATGCGCACGCTCAGCGTGCGCGCCGTTTCCTTGCGCCCTTGACCGTGACAGGCATGGCATGGCGTTTGCGGCCTGTCCCCTGCGCCCATGCACGTTTGACAGGTCGATTGCGTCGCGAAATGTCCGAACGGGGTTTGGCGAACGTGGCGCACGGAACCCGTTCCGTTGCAATGCTCGCATCGCACGATCAAAGTACCGGGCTCAGCGCCGCTTCCTTTACATGTGCTGCACGGCGCCAGATGTTCGAACGTGATGTCGCGCGTCGTCCCGCCAAACGCTTCTTCGAGCGAAACTTCCAGATCGTAGCGCAGATCTGATCCGCGTGCGGGTCCGCTTCGGCTGTGCATCGTTGACGCGCGCGGCTCGTTGAAAAACATATCGAAGATGTCACCAAACCCGCCGGCGAAGCCGCCGGCATCCGCAAAACCGCCGTTGCCGCTCGGAACGGTGCCGAAACGATCGTATTGCTCGCGCTTTCGGCGGTCCGAAAGCACGGCATACGCTTCATTGATTTCCTTGAAACGCTGTTCGGCGGCGCTCTTATCGTCGCGCACGTCCGGATGGTGCTTGCGCGCTAGCGCGCGGTACGCTTTCTTAATGTCCTCTTCGCTGGCGTTTCGATCGACGCCGAGAACGCCATAAAAATCCGCTGTGGCCACGGCTTAGTTTATTTCAACATCCGAAAGCTGCTGGCTGAGCGTCGCCGCGGTTCCCGACGCAAGAGCCATCAGGCGTCCGTATGGCATGCGGCGTGGGCCCAAAATCGCAAGCAACCCGACGGCGTGCCGGCCAAAATGGTAGGGCACCGTCACGATGCTGCACTCAGCAACGTCTTCCGACGCAAGCTCATGCCCGATCTTGACGGTCGGCTCTTCGCGATTGAACGAATCCGCGACGAGATCGTACAGCGACTTCTGTTCCTCGACGATGCGCAAGACGGAGCGCAACTTCTGCAAGTCGTGAAACTCCGGCTGATCCAAAAGATTCTGCGCACCCGCGGCGCTGATGGCCGGCGCTTCTTGTGAGCGCGCGGCGCGCAATGCGCCGACAATTGCGGCGCGAATATCGCTGCTCAGGCCGAGTTCGTCAATGACTGCGCCGATCTCGTTGTCCTTGATTTCGCGCATCAGCTTTCCGCTCAAGCGTGCGTTCAACGCATTTGAAAGGCGCGTGAGATCGTCTGCCGACACGTCATGGTTCAATTCGAAAGTGCTCTGGGAGGCCGTCCCCATCGAGCTCATGACGATTGCGACACCGGAAAGCGGCGTCAGCCAGATCAATTGAATGTGCCGAAACGCTTGCGCTTCCGCGGCCGGCGCAACGATAAAGGCGAAATTTCTTGAAAACCGGCTCAGCAAACGCGATGTGCCGGCAATCATCTCGCTGAGCTCGTGGCTGGCATGGTGCAGCTCATCGCGAATCCGTCGGCGTTCCGCGGGCGTGAGCTGCTCGGGCTCCATCAGCTGATCGACGTATGTGCGGTAACCGGCATCCGATGGGATGCGACCAGCCGAGGTATGCGGTTGAACGAGGTAACCGGCTGCTTCCAATTCCGCCATCTCGTTGCGAATCGTCGCCGAGCTGACGCCGAGGTGGTATTTGTGCAGCAGCGCGTTCGAGCCAACTGGCTCGGCCGTCATGATGTATTCGTAGACAACCGTCGCCAGGATGTAGGCCTTGCGCGGATCGAGCTCGCCGGAGCCTTCTTTCATGAGTCCATCTTAGCAGTCAGCACCTTAGACTGCCAAATAATGAACGTTCGAAGCAGGCGCTAAGCGGCGACGAAGGCGCGGTCGACGGCTGCTCGGAGCTCAGCCCAATCGAGCTCCCCTACGGAAACGTAGGAGACTCGTCCCAGGGCGTCCAGGACGATCGTGACCGGATAGACGGTTATCGAGTAGGCGCTGAAGATCGAGCGAGCCGGATCTTCCAATAAGGGCAGCCGGAGGTTGTGCTTGGCGAGATAGGTGCTGGCCGTGCCGGCGGGTTCGTTGGAGAGAGTAATGAAGGCGACGCGTTCGCCGTACGTCTTCTGCAGTTGTTGAAACGCCGGCATCTCGTCGATGCACGCGTGACACCACGAGGTCCAAAAATTAATGACCACCGGCTTGCCGCGCAGGGATGACAGCCGTTGCGGCTCGCCGCTTGCATCGCTGAACGTAAAATCAGGCGGCGGCTGATTGAAGCGAATCGCCACAAGGCCCGTTGATGGTTCGTGGCGACGCGCTTGCGCGGGCGAAATTACAAGCAAAACGAGGAGTAGGGTCGCGAGCGGACGGGGCGGCATCATTAGGATTTTTCTGCGGCAGGCACGCTGGCGCATTCTCCGGTAAAACGGCTTGTCATGAAGACGCTCGATGCGATCGAGGCGCTCTCAGACGAGCAGCGCCGTTTTCCGCCGCCGACCGAATTTGCCGCGCACGCGAATGCGCAGCCCGACATTTATGAAAAGGCGGAGCAGGACATCGAAGCCTTCTGGGCGGCTTGGGCGCGCAAGCTCGAGTGGATCAAACCGTTCACGAAAGTTCTTGAATGGGATGAGCCCTTCGCGAAGTGGTTCGCGGACGGCCAACTGAACGCATCGACCAACTGCCTGGACAGGCACGTCGCCGCCGGCAAAGGCGAACGCATCGCTTACTACTACGAAGGCGAACCCGGCGACCGGCGTACGATCACCTACCGTCACCTGCTTGAAGACGTGTGCCGCTTTGCGAACGGATTGCGCAAACTCGGGATTCGAAAAGGCGACCGTATCGCGATTTACATGCCGATGATCCCCGAATTGCCGGTCGCAATGCTGGCTTGCGCGCGCATCGGCGCGCCGCACTCGGTGATCTTCGGTGGTTTTTCGCCCGACTCGATCGTCGATCGGGTGAACGATTCGCAGTGCGTTGCCCTCATTACGGCCGATCAAGGATGGCGACGCGGCAACAAGATTGCGCTCAAGGACAACTGCGATATCGCGATGCAGAGCACGCCCTCCATCAAGTACTGCATCGTCGCGAAGCGCGTCGGCGATCGCATCGAGATGCGTTCAGGCCGCGACCTGTGGTGGGACGATGTCATCAAGGATCAGCCGGCCGAGTGTTCGCCCGAGACGATGAATGCCGAAGACTTGCTCTACCTCTTATATACGAGTGGCACGACGGCCAAACCGAAGGGCATCAAGCACACGACCGGCGGCTATTTGACGGAAGTCGCCATGACGCACAGGCTCGTCTTCGATCTGAAAGATGAGGATGTCTATTGGTGTGCCGCGGACATCGGCTGGGTGACCGGGCACTCCTACATCGTCTACGGCCCGCTTTGCAACGGTGCGACGTCGGTGATCTACGAAGGAACACCGGATTTTCCGGAGCGCGACCGGCTCTGGTCGATCATCGAGCGCTACAAGGTTACGATCCTCTATACGGCGCCGACCGCCATTCGCACGTTCATGCGATGGGGCGCCGAATTTCCGGCAAAGCACGATCTTTCGTCGCTGCGTTTGCTCGGCTCCGTCGGTGAGCCGATCAATCCGGAAGCCTGGATGTGGTATCGCGAGCACATCGGCGGCGGCCGTTGTCCCGTCGTTGACACATGGTGGCAAACGGAAACCGGTTCCATCATGATTAGTCCGCTGCCCGGAGCGACGACGACCTTACCCGGCAGTGCGACAAAGCCGCTTCCCGGCACGTTTGCGGACGTCGTCAACGATCAAGGGGAAAGCGTTCCGCCGGGCGGCGGCGGCTATCTCGTCTTAACACGTCCGTGGCCTTCGATGCTGCGCGGGATTTGGGGCGATGACGAGCGGTACAAGCAAACCTATTGGTCGCGATTTCCGCACAAGTATCTCGCGGGCGACGGTTGTCGCCGCGATCAGGACGGCAATTATTGGTTTATGGGGCGTATCGACGACGTCATGAACATCAGCGGCCATCGCATCTCGACGACCGAAGTCGAAAGTTCGCTTGTCGAACATCCGACAGTCGCCGAAGCGGCAGTCGTTGGAAAGCTCGATGATCTGACGGGACAGGCGATCTGCGCGTTCGTTTGCTTGCGTGGCGGCGCCGCCGGCAACAAAGAACTCGCTGACGAACTGCGAGCCCACGTCGGCACGCGGCTCGGCAAATTCACGACACCGAAATATTTGACGTTCACGCACGAACTGCCCAAGACGCGCAGCGGCAAAATCATGCGCCGGCTGTTGCGCGACATCGCCGAAGGCAGGATGCTCGGCGATACGACGACCTTGGCCGATTCAGCCGTCGTTAAAGAATTGCAAGAGCGCGCCGAACTCGAGGCGGCCAAGGAAGATTAGCGCGACTGGCTTTCTTACGAAAAGAAACCGTCGAGCTCTTCGAGCTGCGCGATCCGTCGCGCGGGCGGCAGCGCGTCGATGATCGTGTGCCCGTAACGCGACGCACCCGCGCGGCCATCGAGACAAACGAGCAATCCGCGATCGGTCTTCGCACGGATTAGCCGGCCGAAGCCCTGTTTTAGGCGCATTGTTGCCGATGGAATCATGTAATCTTCGAAGCTGCTCCGGCCTTCGCGCTTCGATGGAAGCTAGGCGAGCGGCGACCAACGGATCCCCAGGCGAGGGAAATGGAAGCCGATCGACGATGACGCACGAGAGCTGCTCTCCGGCGACATCGATGCCTTCCCAAAATGTATTCGTGGCGAAGAGCACCGCATGCGGCGTCGTTCGAAACCATTCGAGCAAATGCGTTCGCGGCAGTTCGCCTTGCATTCGCGTCGGATAAGGAATCCGTTCCCGCACAAGCGCGTAGATTTCGCGCAATCTTGCGTACGATGTAAAGAGCACAAAAGCACGGCCTCGGGAACGGTCGAGACACTCTTCGACGAGCGGTGCGGCGCGAACCGCAAAATCGGGCGCCTTCGGATTCAATTGGGGAGGTGCAATGAAGAGCCGCGCTTGTTGCCGATACTCAAATGGCGAGAGCGCAATCAACTCCTGCGCTTCCACAAGTCCAAGCGTCCGCCGCAAGAATTCAAATGAACGGCCAGTAGCGATCGTCGCGCTGGTCAGCACGACGCTCGGCGTGCGGTCGAAGAGTGTCGCCTGCAAGAACGCGCCGACGTCGTAGGGTGCGCTGTTGATCTGGTAGCGTCCGTCGCCTTCGCCGCGCTCAACCCACGCGATCGACTGTTCATCAGAAAACTTCGCGCGCTCGATCGTACCGAGGTGCGCGAGGATCGAGCGCATCGCAAGATCGCGACGGCGTTCGCCTTCGGCATCGTTGTCAGGCCGCCGGCGCAACGCGCGATCCCAATGCGCATACAGCCAATTCTCCAAACGGTAGAGCGTCGCGCGCAGCATCTCGAGCGGCTCCGAAACGTCTTCATTAGCCGCCAAGGGATAGCGATCACCGGGAACGCGGGCCAACGTCGATTCCAGCGCGCGAACCCCTTCGTCGAACTCGGCATCGAAATCGGAGGGCAGCTCGTACGTGCGATGCAGCTTGCGCAGCATGCGCGCGATGGAACCGCCCGAAAGGGTCGCAGTCAGGGCCGCTGTCGCCCACCGCTCGCATTGATGCGCCTCATCGAGCACGACGAAATCGTACGGCGGCAGCAAACCGCCGCCCATCGCTAAGTCCAGGAAGAACAGCGCGTGGTTGACGACGATCAGGTCGGCGTACTTCGCTTCGTCGCGTTTCTTAAAGAAAAAACACTCGCGGAAGTGCTCGCAAAATTCGCCGACGCAATCGTCGGCGTCAGCGTCGAGCTGTTCCCACTCTTGCGCCGGCGGAACGAAGGACAGCTCGGCGCGATCGCCCGTCTCCGTTTTTGCGCCCCACTCCCAGAGCCGCGCCATCGTCCGCGATGACGCAATGAGGCGGTCGCCGCGACTGCGATCCAATTTCTGCCGGCAGAGATAGTGGTTGCGGCCTTTGACGACCGTCACGCGCGCCGACTGGTTGAGCGCCCGCGTGACGAGCGGAATGTCTTTGTTGAAGAGCTGCTCTTGGAGCGCAATCGTGCCGGTCGAAACGACGACTTTCTTTCCGCTGCGCAGCGCCGGGATCAAATATGCCAGCGATTTGCCGACGCCCGTTCCGGCTTCAACGATCGTGTGCACGCCTTCCAAGAATCCACGTTCGATCAGCTGCGCCATTTGCAGTTGGCCCGGACGCGATTCAAAGCCCTGGATTGCGTGCGCGATCGGCCCGCCGGTTTCAAAGATTTCGTCGATCGCGTTCATCGCTGCTCGTAAAGGTGTGAGTCGAGCGCTTCACCGGTTTGCGCATCGGTCACATACGTTCGGACCGGGCGCGGCACCTGATAAATCAGGAAACCAAAGGCGAATCCTGCGATCAGTCCGCCGATATGCGCTGAATTGGCAATGTGCGGAATCGAGAAGCCGATGACCAGATTGAGAATGATGATCGGCAACGTTTGTGCGATCAGGGATCTGCCGCGCGTGCCATGGCGAAGGCCGATCGCAACGAGCGCGCCGAAGAGGCCGAAAATTGCGCCGCTTGCACCGACGACCGGCTCTCCATAGTTGAAGTAGGCGGCGGCGAATCCAGCCGCAATTGCCGAGCCGAAATACACGACGGCCATACGCGGCGTTCCCATGATCGCTTCAACGGCCGAGCCGACTTGCCAAAGCGCAAACATATTCACGGCGATGTGCAAGATTCCACCATGCAAGAACGCGCCCGAAATCACGCGCCAATATTCGTGCTTGCCGAAGATCGCCGGTCCGTAGATCGCGCCATGCGCGACGATCGGGTCGTAAGTGACGACGGTCCGCCCGCCTTGGGTGTAGCCGTATTGCGGTCCAAAAGCGCCCGTCACATATTCCCAGATGAAGACGATGACGTTCGCGACGACGAGCAGCCGCGTTAGCATCGCTTACCGTGAACCGTCGCGCGAAGGACGTGTATGCAACGCCGTTTCGTTCAAGGACGGAATCGTATGCCCGTGCGGACAGGTTTTCGGATCTCCGAGAACGCGCACCATCTGCGTTTCAACGCGATCCGAAATTGCGTGCTCGAGCATACATGCGTCGTAATGCACTTCATCGCTCGGCATGCCAAGGACGTCGGTCAGCAAGCACTCCGCTAACCGATGGCGACGAATGACGCGCGTCGCAATTGCTAACCCTTTCTGCGTCAACCGCGCTTCGCCGCGGGCGCGATAGTCCAGATAGCCGTCCTCAGCAAGCTTCTTCAGCATTCCGGAAACCGATGCGCGCGAGATGCCAAGACAGGCTGCCAGACCCGATGTCGTTACGCCGGGCCCTTCACGTTCTAAACGGTAGACCGTTTCCAAATACTCTTCGATCGATTCGGCAAAATGGGAGTGCGTGTGGTGCGGCATGGAGAGCCTCTACGTTCGACGAGCGCGCAACAGTTCCACGCTCGCATTCCGCTGTTTGTCAGCCATCGCCGTCCTCATCGCTAGATCGGTAAAGGAAGCATCGATTCCGCGTCGTGCAAATGCCAGAACCGCATCGATTCCCGCGATCGATTCAGCGTAGGCATATTCACGGGTGATGTCCGTTTCAAAAATTGCGGGATCGTCGGAGTCGATCGTCAATGGGACGCCGGCCCGGTGCAATTCGGCCAGAGGATGCGGCCGATTTTGAGGCACGACGCCGGTGCGATAGTTCGATGTCGGGCAGATTTCAAGCGTGATATTGCGTTGCTTCAGCAACTCGATAACTTCCAGGTCCTCGAGCGCACGAATGCCGTGACCGATGCGCTCAACCTGCAAAATCATTACCGCATCGCGGACACTTTCTGCGCCCGCCGCTTCACCGGCATGGGCGACCGCATGGAGTCCAAATTCGCGTGCTTTTCGAAACGCTTCTTCGAACAAGGGAGCTGGAAAATTCGCTTCATCGCCGCCGAGCCCGATGCCGACAATCCCATGATCGCGCAAGGCGTGCGCAAACTGGACGCTTTCCAGCGCCTTCTCGCGCCCGAAGTTTCGCGTGATGTCGATGATGAAACGGATGCGCAAGCCGTAGCGGCCTTCAATTTCATTCGCGGCAGCGCTCAATTTTTTTAAAACACCCAGAGCGTCGAGCCGTTTATGAAAGAAGAGCCACGCCGATGGAGAGAGCGTTAACTCCGCATACATGACGCCATTTGCGAGGGCGTCCTGCGCATACTCATGTAGGATGCGGACATAGTCGTCCGCTTGCTGCAGGGATCGGCAAACTGCGGCAAACTTGAATAAGAACTCTTGGAAGCCGTTGAAGCGGTAGACCGATTCGGATCGTTGCGTCGCAAGGGCGCGCGCTTTATCGCCAGGCTCGTATGACGTCGGCACGCCGTAGCGTGCTGCGAGCTCCGTAAAAGTACTGCGCTCGCACCGTACCCTCAAGATGGCAATGCAACTGAACTTTCGGCAACTTGCGAAGCGCGTTAAGAAGCTCGCTGCCTTGTCGGTGCTCACTCACGTCGCAGAATCATTTTGTGGAGAGTTAACGATACTCTGTACGTTCACAGGTGAGCCGCTAGCCGCCGCCGTACTAACGCCGACGCGGGGTGGAGCAGTCCGGTAGCTCGTCGGGCTCAATCACATCGCAATTGAGAATGAACACAAAACAACGTGGCGACATAGCAGAACAGGCTGCTGCACTCGAGGCGCTCAAGCATGGGTGGAGCGTGCTCCGACCAATCGGAGACAATCTACCGTATGATCTAGTGTTCGATCTTGGCAGCCAGTTCATCAAGGTGCAGGTCAAGTACAGTTGGTTCGATGCTGCGAGCGGAAACTATGTTGTCGATAATAGACGTACGAAAACAAATCGACGACAGATGATCCGCGAGGAGTACAAGCCTTCCGACTTCGATTTTGCTTTGGTGTACCTTCTTGAAAAGAATGTCTTCTATGTGTATCCCATCGATGTGTTCATCAGCTTCGGCAGTGAAATTCACATGGTCGAAGCTGACAAGCGTCAACGAAGACCTCGGTCAGCTGCTTACCGTGACGCTTGGAACTTGATCGCGCCATGGGCTTCACAGAAAGAAATCTCTGTGAGAACTCCTGTCAAACTCGGGGAAGCCGTTAGCAGGGTAATCCCGAGCCAAGCCCTCTCGGTGATGCCGATAGGGACGGTGTAGAGACTTGATGGCAGGCACCCGCCTCAGCCGAGGAGGGTGAAGGGAAAGTCCAGACTACGAATCCGTCAATCAACGACGGAGCGGCGAAAGCCGAAGTAGTACGCATAACCCGAAGGTCGCGAGTTCAAATCTCGCCCCCGCAACATGTCGAGAAGTCCGCTGAGAAATCAGCGGACTTCATTTTCGTTGGCGCCGTCCGGACGCCACTGAAACACCTCGCCCAACGGCACATTAAAGACCTCGGCGATCCGGAACGCAGCCTCTAACGACGGCGAGTACTTTCCCGCTTCGATCGCGGCAATTGTCTGCCGCGTAAGACCAATGCATTGCCCGAGTTCGGCTTGCGACATTTCGCCATTGTGGAAACGCAGCGTCCGCACGCAATTAGAGATCGAGCCGCGAATCATCGCTGCGAGCGGTAGCTTAGGACGACGACGCCATAGTGAACGAGCTCCGCAGCCACAATCATAACGAGCGCGGCGTTGATGATTGCCCAGCCGCTGTAACTGAAGGGCATGACGCAGCCGACCAAAATCATGCCGGCAATCAAGACGTAATATGCTGCACTGACTGAGCGGTGCATGATCGCGTTATCGCGTTCATCGGGTCCGGTCCGCGCATCTTGCGGCGATTTTCGGCGCAGATAGATATTGCCGGACGCGAGGATCAACATTTGAATTACCATCGCGACGGCAAAGAGGCCGAGCTGCGGCAGATTGGGAACTGCGGCGGCGCGGAACGGCCCGACGGCCACAATCGCAAAATACGGCCCGAACGTAACGGCTATCGCAACGAGCGATAGCCAAGCGGTCTTCTCCCTATACGGCACGTTGAATCTCCTTAAGCATGCGCCGCATAGTAACAGATATCTTACATTATGTCAAATATATTTAACATTCATTAGCGATGACTCCGCAACGGAAAGCGGCCGCTACAGCCTAAAGATGTAGAGCGTATTTGATTGGCGGCTGCCGCCGTTCAGCGGTCCGCCGGCCGGAATGTACAGATGGTCGCTGAGAACAGCCGCGCCTGTTCCATGTCTTCCCTCCGCAAGCGGGGCATACGTTGACCAGGCGTTAGTACGCGGATCGTACGCTTCGTTATTCGTAAAGGTGCCGCCGCCACGCTCGCCACCAATGGCAAAGATTCTATCGCGATAGACGGCGACCGCCATGCCGCTGCGTTGCGACGGCATCGCAGTTCCGGAGGTCCACCCGTTCGTCGCCGGATCGTAGATGTCGACGTATGAAGTGTTGTGATTGAAATCGTCGATGCGGCCGGCGATCGCATACAGTTTACCGTTGTAAGGAACGAGGCCCATGTGGTCCCGGCCCACTGGTAGGGGTGCGGCGCGCGTATACGTGTTCGTGGTGGGATCGTACACGAGGTGGTCTGTAACGCTGTGCACGTCGCGCCCGCCAACGAGATGGATCTTATCGCCAAGCACGGCGACCGAAACCGATCCCAGAGCATGAGGCAGCGGCGCAATCGCGCTCCACCGGTCGGTCTGCGGATCGTATACGTATGCGTCCGTAACGGCATCGTGATTTTGAAGAATGAAGCCGCCGAAC
This sequence comes from Vulcanimicrobiota bacterium, assembly GCA_963723515.1. Taxonomy (GTDB): domain Bacteria; phylum Vulcanimicrobiota; class Vulcanimicrobiia; order Vulcanimicrobiales; family Vulcanimicrobiaceae; genus JAFARW01. The sequence goes on along the minus strand of CAVRQT010000003.1, from coordinate 325,007 downwards.
GTATAAATTCGGCCATCGTACGTCGTCACGCCGACGTGATTCATTCCGCGCGGTAACGGCGCGCGTTGCGCCCACTGTTGGGTTGCGACGTCGAACGATTCAACGAGCCGTTGGTCCACGTCCACCTTGCCGGTGGTGTCCAAAGCCGTCGGATTGCTCCCCGCCGGTGCGTATCCGCCAATGACATAGATCTGCGTTCCGGCGGCTGCGACCGATACTTCGCTGCGCTCGGTCGGCAATCGAGGCCCAAGACTCCAGCTTCCGACCGGCGTTTGCGCACTCGCCACAGACGCCGTGCTCAACAGTATCAAGAGCAATCGCGCGGCGGCATACATTGTAATCTCTTATGCCCCTCTTCACCGCTTCGGAATCGGAAACGGGCGGAACGCTATATTGACAATCTTCGATTCAGCCGATACGATCAGCTTAATGCAGCGATGTTGTCCCCCCGCACGCGTCTACAGCCGCGACTTCAACTCGGAAGCCGACCTGCTGAGAGCGCTCGGCGATCCCTATCGCCTCACGATGCTTGCCACGCTAGCGCGCGCAAAGCATGAGGTATGTGTCTGCGATTTTACGGATGCGCTGCCGCTGAACCAGCCGACCGTTTCGCACCATCTTCGCATTCTGAGAGAAGCGAACTTAGTCACCTGCGAACGCCGCGGCACCTGGGTATACTACCGCCTGGCCGATCACGTGCGCGAACGGCTCAATGCTGCTTTGGCCATCGCGTTACCACAGAAAGTCGCCGCATGAAGATTCACTTGAGCTTCCAGACGCACGATCTGGATGTTGCGGTCGCATTCTACAAGAATTTGCTGCACTGTGCGCCGGTCAAACATTACGATGACTATGCCTTCTTCGTGACGGACGATCCAGGTCTCGAGCTTGCGTTAAATCGCTCTTCCGGAAACGTAGCAGTCGGTAGCGCTCACTATGGGATCGCAGTGCATGATGCGGACGCCGTCATGACCGCGATCGCGCGTCTAAAAGACGCCGGCTATCCCATCGATATCGAACGTGAAGAAACGTGTTGCTATGCCAAGCAAACGAAGGTGTGGACGAGCGATCCTGACGGCCGCCGTTGGGAGGTGTATACCGTGCTGGAAGAATCTGAAATTCGCGACGGCGGCGTAAGCGACTGCTGCTCGAGTCATTCTGAGCAAGCATCTTGCGGTGAATCGTCCACTGAGCCCGCCGCTTAAGTGGCGCTCGCGCGCCGAGTCACTTGTGAATTTCTCGGCACGGCAATCTTAGTTGCTGCCATTATCGGCTCCGGGATCATGGCGCAGCGCCTTTCGGGCGGTAATACGGCGTTGGCACTTCTCGCGAATGCTGTTGCAACCGGCGGCGCGTTAGTCGCGATCATCGCCGCTTTTGGGTCAATTTCAGGCGGCCATTTTAACCCCGCCGTTTCCCTATCCGATGCGTCAGCCGGCGGAATATCCTGGCGCGATGCGGCTTTTTATTGCTCGGGTCAGGTTATCGGGGCGATCGTGGGCGCCATCACCGCTAATGTGATGTTCGGCTTACCGTTCGTTTCGTTTCCGCATCACGAACGCAGCGGCGGGTCGCAATGGTTCAGCGAGTTCATCGCCACGTTCGGTTTGCTGTGCATCATCTGGGGAAGCGCTCGATTTCGCGTGGCGCTCGTGCCCTTCGCCGTCGCAGGTTATATCATCGCGGCCTACTGGTTCACACCGTCCACATCGTTTGCAAATCCGGCAGTAACGGTCGGCCGCGCGCTTTCCGACACTTTCGCGGGAATTCGAGTCGTCGATGTGGCGCCGTTCATCATCGCGCAACTCTTAGGTGCCGCCGCCGCAACAGCGCTTTTCGGTTGGCTTACCCCGCGTCTGAAAGCGCGTGCAGCCGAAATTGCTGTGCCGCATGAGTCGCGCGCATGACCACCGCGCAAGGCATTACTGTTCGCAATGCGCGCCAAGATGACGTAGCGGCGATTCGGCTCATTTTCAATCAGGGGATCGAGGATCGGATCGCAACGCTCGACGTCGATCCGAAGACCGCGTCCGAAATCCTGAAATGGTATCAGGATCGGGGCGAGCGGTACCGCGTCCTCGTGGCAACCGAAGGCGACGCGGTTGTCGGCTGGGCCTCGCTCAATCCGTACTCGCACCGCTGCGCATATGAGGGTGTCGCGGATCTTTCTATCTATGTCCGGCGTGATAAACGAGGCCACGGCATAGGAGCTCGGTTGCTCCAACATATCGAGCGAGCCGCGATCGCCAATCGCTTTCATAAGATCGTGCTCTTCGCACTGCCCGACCAATGAGGCAGGCGTGAGACTCTACCGCAAATGCGGTTTCGCCGAAGTGGGCACGTTTCGCGAGCAAGGGCGCCTTGATGGCAAGTACGTGGACGTATTGGCGATGGAAAAGATCCTCAAGCCGCTCGTGCTTTTCGTTTGCAAACATAATGCGGGCCGCAGTCAAATGGCGGAGGCGTACCTGCGGCAATTCGCAGGCGATCGCGTTGAAGTCGCTTCCGCCGGAACGGCGATCGCCGACGCACCGGATCCGCACGTCGTTGCGGTGATGGCCGAGGACGGCATCGACATATCAGCGGCGCGACCCAAAACGCTGCATGACACAATCGCCCGACGTGCATCCAAGATAATCACGATGGGTTGCGATGTCGCGGCTTGCGACTTGCTTAGCGTGCCGCGCATCGATGAAGATTGGGGATTGGCCGATCCGAACGGTCAGTCGATCGATGCGGTTCGTGAAATTCGAGATTCCGTTAAAGAAAAAGCGCGCGCACTCGCCGCGGCAATCTAGCGCGTTAGGCGGGTACTCCGCGCTTCAATACGCCGACTTCGTGCCCGACTTCGTCAAAGCCGCCAACTTAGGCAAAGGAAAAATCAAAAAGACCAGCTCCCAGCAGAGCAATCACCAATGCCGCTTAACACCTCACCATATCGTTCGAAGGAAGCAAGCCGAAAGCGCTGCAGGCTATCGCTTTGAAATCATGCACATCACAATATATGTTGCGATCGTTGAAGCGCCAAACACAACGGCCATCATCACGAGCTGCGTGGGTCCGTAACGGCTCGCTGCGAAAAATGCCGGGATACCCTCGATCATCGGAGATGATCCCACGATCATGCAGCAAGGCCGTGCGACCCGATGCTTTATGTTCGTGCTCGTGCAACGGTACGTCGAGCGCAGCGCTCCCTTCAGTAGCGTGCCAGTCAGCATCGGAATGTTCGTGCCAATGAATGTGCTCCACTCCGTCGGCATGCCGATGTAGATGGTCGTGCGCTCGGGCGTCTCGCCGCTGCGGAAGTGCCATGTTGCTCCCGCCACGCTGCGATCGCGATCCAAGCGCCAAAAGCGATAAGCCCAAGGCTCGATGCGAAGCTCACAGCGTGCCCAAAGCGCGCCGCGAGTGCCACTCCCGCGATCCAAACGATCACACCGAGGATCAACGTCGAAACGATATGGCCGCTACCCGCGAGTAGCAGCAGCGCCCATCGTTTGCCGGTCGATCCATCCCTGTCGCCGAGCCATCACCGCGATCGGCGCCCAATGATCCGGTACGAGCGTATGCAAAAAGCCAACAGCGCCAACCGCGCCAATGCAGCAACTGCCGCGCCCGATTACAGTTCTTACTGCATCTTCATTGCGTGCGTACCATGGCCGCTGACTTTTAGAATATGTGTACGCCGGGACGCCCCGTTTCAATACGCCGACTTCGTGCCCGACTTCGTCAAACGCCGCCAGCGCGTGATCCATTTCTTCTTTCGTCAACTTCGCGCTCATCTGAACCCGAATGCGCGCAGTGCCTTCAGGCACGACCGGATAGCCGAATCCGGTTACAAAGACGCCCTTCTGCAACAATTTATCGCTGAGCGCGATTGCGAACGCCGTATCGCCGACGATGATCGGGATGATGGCGCTTTCGCCCTCGAGCGGTTCGTAACCGAGCTTCAGCAAACCGCTTCGGAAATACGCGATCTTCTCGCGCAAGTGATCCATTAACTCCGGATGCGCTTCAAGGTATTCGATGGCCGCTAACGAGCTGCAAGCGACCGTCGCAGGAAGCGCATTTGAAAACAATTGCGGGCGCGATCTTTGAATCAACATGTCGATCAACGCGCGGCTGCCGGCAACAAAGCCGCCGGCCGCCCCACCGAGCGCCTTGCCGAGCGTACCCGTGATGACGTCGATCTGACCCTCAAGCCCGTAGTGCTCGATCGTGCCGCGGCCCGTTTTTCCCATGACGCCGGTTCCGTGACTATCGTCGACGACTGTAATCGCATTGTGCTTCTTCGCCAACTCGACGATCTCGGGCAGCTTCGCTAACGAACCTTCCATCGAAAAGACGCCGTCGGTAACGATGATTTTCGGCCCGCGGGATCCGCGGCTTTGAGCTTCTCTTCCAACTCGTGCATGTCGCCGTGCTTGTAGCGCTCGCGCTTGGCTTTCGTCGCTAAACGGCACCCGTCGATGATCGATGCGTGGTTCAGCTCGTCGGAAATCAGCGTGGCGCCTTCTTCCGCAATCGTCGGAAAGAGGCCGGTGTTCGCATTCCAGCACGAAACGTACGTGAGCGACGCTTCCGTTGAAAGAAACTCAGCGATGCGCTCTTCCAGCACGCGATGTATGTCGAACGTTCCGCAAATAAACCGCACCGATGCGGTGCCCGCGCCGTACTTGCGCAGGCCTTCAATCCCCGCTTCAATCACTTCCGGTTGATCCGCGAGCCCGAGATAGTTGTTGCTGGAGAGCACGATCACGTCGCCGGCTTCTTCCATGTGAACTTCTGGCGCCATCGGCGTCGTCAAATGACGCAGATGTTTATACGTGCCGGCCGCTCTTAGCGCATCCAGCTCCTTTTCTAGGCGCGCGTTAAACTCGGCATTCATCGCAGATCGAAGATGATCTTGGCCGCGTTTCCGGACTTGAGCAACGTGAACGCCTCATCGAACGACTCCAGCGGCAAAACGTGCGTGATGATCGGCTTGAGATCGATCCGTTTATTTCTCACCATGCGTTGCATCTGATACCACGTCTCGAACATCCTTCGGCCATGGATGCCGAGCAGCGTAAGCGCCTTTAAAAATCACGAGCTCCGCGATATCGAGCTCGATCTTCTCATTCGGCAAACCGAGCAATGCCGCTCGGCCGCCGTTGCGCATGACCGTCAACCCTTGCTCGATCGCTGCAGCGCTGCCGGACATCTCAAGGAGCACGTCAACCCCATGACCATCAGTGCGCGTCGCGGACCTTATCGATCCAATGCGCATCGCCGGCTAAGAACGTTTCGTCGGCGCCAATCCGCTTCGCAAGCTCTAGCTTCTCCGGTCGAACGTCAATCGCGAAGATCGACGATGCACCGGCCGCTCGCGCCACACAAACCGCCATGAGTCCTATTGAACCGGCACCGGTAATCGCAACGCTCTTTCCGCTCACGCCCGCCGCCATGACGCTATGCACGGCGTTTCCCAGCGGATCAAATATCGCGGCGTACTGATCGGGAATCGTGGCGTCGAGTTTCCAAACGTTTTGCTGCGGCATCGCGATGTATTGCGCAAAGGCGCCGTCGCGGTCAACTCCGATGACGCGTAGTTCCTTGCAGATGTGCGCTTCACCGGTGCGACAGAGCGCGCATACGCCGCACGCAATGTGTCCCTCGGCCGAAACGCGATCTCCGGGCGCAAATGCGTCAACCTCCGAACCAACGGCGGCCACGACGCCCATGAATTCATGGCCGACAGTGAGCGGCGGATGCACGCGATGTTGCGCCCACCGATCCCACTCGTAGATGTGCAGATCCGTACCGCAAACGCCCGCCATCTGCACGCGAATCAGAACATCGGTCGAACCGATTTGCGGCAGCGGTATCTCTTCAAGCGCGAAACCCGGCTCGGGCGCGACTTTGCGCAACGCCGTCATCATCCGGGAAGCTGCGAAGTTATGCTGCCGCTAAGCAGCCGCTCGCGCGTGGGGAGGGCCATCGCGCCCTGGTATTCTCAGGGCTGCAGGGCGCGACCTCGGCCGTTATCGATTAGCGGTTATTTTCCGCAACTTTCATGCTGGAAACGACGATGTAACCAAGTTTTTCCAGAACGTCCTTGCTGCGAGCAACGTATGCGATAAAATCTTCCGCCTCTCGCGGACTGCCGGAATGCGTGAACATATGCTCGTACGACCAGATACGGATATTTGCCGCTGCGCAGGTTCTCGTCGGTCAGCGCGACGCGATCGATCTTGACCACATTGACGTTCTTGCCGCGCGTGTACGCGGAGGCAACGTACGATATCGCGCCCGGGAAGCGTGGCCACTGTCGTAACGACTTGACCGGAACTATCCTCGACTTGCCCTTCTGCGATCTTGGACGTCCCCATCAACGTCGCGGTGAAGACGGCGCGCGTTCCGGAAGAACGCGGGCGATTGATGACGGTGATTGCGAGATCCTTGCCGCCGGCTTGCTTCCAGTTGTTGATGCGTCCGGCAAAGATATCGCGAATCTGCTTTCTGGAAAGCTCCGTTACGCCGGTCGCGGGATTGACGATGATGCCGAAACCAACAACCGCCACTTTGTGATCGCGTAAGCCGCTGTTTCCAGGTGCGATCACGTCAGAATCGCCGATGTCTATTGATTTCGACATCGCCTGGCTTATGCCGACGTAGGAGCCGCCACCCGAGACGGAGATCTTGAGGGTTGGGTGGCTCGATTGATAGCTTTGCGCGGCTTCTTTGACCAGCGGCAAGAGCGCCGTTGAGCCTGCAATGGTCAGATTGGTCGTCAGCTTGCGCGGCAAACGGCGCGAACGAGATTGCCAGCAGCGCAGAGGCCGCAATAGACTTGAGCATTTGACACTCCATTTGTAAAGATCGCATTAGAATGTGTACTCGAGTTGGGTTCGGTTGTATTTGAAATCAAACGGTGCGCTCAGTTGAACGCGATCGGCGTAACGATGACGGATCGCTAAGCCATGATAGGGCTTATTCGGGTCGACCGGGTTGAAGAAGTACGTGAAATCGGCGTTAAACTCGCGGCGGCGATCCGTAGCGGCGGATGGAAGCGTGTAGTTGTACCAACCCTGCGCCAGAATGAGCCGGAACCTGTGATTCGGCGTCTGAAATGTGCCGCCGATCTTCTCCGCATAGCCGGGTTTGTGTGTATCGGCCAAGCCTTGCGTGATGGTCGTCGTGTAAAGCGGATCCGTTGCGTAGCTGTCGGTGTATGGCGATGCTAGGCCACCGCCGTAACAATAGACGGTTCCTTTTAGGGCACCAGGTACGCTGCCACCGACGCCTCCACCGAAAATGCCGTCGAGTTTGGGAGCAAACTTTCCGGCGCCATTCCCGCACAATGACGCCTTACTTAAGGTGAACGTCTCAACCGGCGATGTGTTGAAGCTTAGCGCCAGATCGATCTCTTTACTCGCACTTGCTCCGAACTGAAAGCCGAACGTGTGGTTCTTGACGACGCCGATGTCGGAAGCGCCGGTGTTGTTTTCAGCGATGTACTGCATTGCGACGAACGGGTTCAGCGGCGAGTTCGGCGCGTAGTTGAACTTTGTGTCGAGGTGCAGCAAGTTGATGATGTCGTAGATCTGGTAATTGTACGCGTTGAGCGTGAATTGGTTGCTGAACTTCTGCGTCCCCTGGATCAACAAGAACCCTTTCGTCGTAAATTGCGGATTGCAGGGATCGCCCGGAACACCCGAGGCCGTATCGTCACAGCTCGTTAAGAGTGTATTCGATTCGAACGAAGACGACGTGCGATGCCGGAAGCGCGCCATGTACATCGCTCCGAGCGTCGTCTGCGGTGTGACGTTGAAGCTCACGGCTGTCCCTTGAAAGATGACCGGGCACGAGACGTGAATCAGAGGGGTTTGCCCACGGCGTGTTGATGATCTCTCGACCGGTGATCCGAACGCGTATTTCGTCTTGTACTGCAGGTAATATTCGCCGAGCAGACTCAAGGCGTAGCCCGGAAGCGTGTCGTCGACTTTCTTGTTGAAGCCCGGATTTTGCCCGTTCGCTCCAAAGGGCTCCGCGCCGAAGTACGTTGCGCCGACCGTCCAAGGAGTGCCGGGAAATGTATATTCGCCGTGGAGCTTGGCTTCGGTGTTGAAAGCCGAAGAATTGACGCCGACGCGATTGGTCCGGGTGAAATAATAAATGCGCGCATTTCCGCTATAATGAAAGCCGTATGGCGATAGCGGCGCGCTGGCCGGTCTCACCGTTGGTGCAGGCGAGGGCGTCGACTGCGCTGAGGCGATCGCAGTGGCGCAACACACGAAAAACGGCACGACCAGCAAAGAACGCGGCAAGCACATAGCACGTTAGCTCTTCCTTGTGAGAAATAGGGCAGCAACGCGCTTAGTGTAAGCGAGCTACGTTAAGACCCAGTTAAGGTTAGTTTAAGTAAACGCTAGCGCGATTTCTTGCGCGTCTTCTTCTTGCGCGTGCGAGCCGCTTTGCGTGCCGATCGTTTGCGATCTTCGCGCGTTCGGCCGTGCTCGGACGCCGGCCGAGCTCTTTCCACTTATCTTCGGACATCTCGACGCCGTAATGCTTGGCGGCTTTCTTGATGTTTGCAAAGGCCTGAGCGCGTTCTTCGTCCGAAACGCCGGTCACCTGATCGAAGCGCGCGATCGCGTTGCGAACATGCGAGGCATCCGTCATCGGCTCTTTGCGTTTCTTCGGATAGGCGAAGACGCTATCGGGCAGATCACCGCGTTCGGTCAGCTCGCCATGCTTTTCGTGAGGTTTCCACGTAGCGCGCGGCATGTTAACTATTGACGACCTGTCCGCCGTTGACGTGCAACGTCTGGCCGGAGATGTACGATGCGTCGTCGCAGGCGAGGAAAATGACGGCGGCCGCCACCTCATCGGTTGGCCCGGCCGCTTCATCGGCGTATCCTTGCCGAATTCTTTGACTTTATCGGCTGGAAATGTCGCTGGAATCAACGGCGTCCAAATCGGCCCCGGCGCGACCGCATTGACACGAATGCCTCGCTCGATAATAGCGTTTGAGAGCGCGCGCGTAAATGAAACAATCGCGCCCTTCGTCGCCGAGTAATCGATCAGCCGCGGATTGCCTTCATAAGCGGTTACCGAGGCAATGTTGACGATTGACGCGCCCTTCTGCAAGTGCGGCAACGCCGCTTTGACCATGAAAAATTGCGCAAAGATATTCGTTCGAAAGGTGCGCTCGATCTGCTCGCGCGTGATTTCTTCAACGTTCTCTTGCGGATGCTGCTCGCCGGCGTTGTTGATCAGAACGTCGAGCTTGCCGAACCGCTGCACGGTCTGTTCGCACCGCACCTGCGGCAGAAGTTCTCATCGCCGACGTCGCCTGCGACGGAGAACGATGGACGCTCGAGCTCTTCGACCAAACGTCGCGTCTCTTGCGCATCTTGATGTTCATTGAGATAGATGAAGGCGATATTCGCGCCTTCTTTCGCGGCAGCGACCGCAATGGCGCGTCCGATTCCGCTATCGCCGCCCGTGATCAAGACGACTCGATCTTGGAGTTTCTGCGCGCCGCGCCGTTCCGGGCGGTCGGTCCGCGGCTGAGGCCGCATCTCGGTTTGCAAGCCGGGTTGACGATCTTGATGTTGGGCCGGAAGAGTGTCGCTCACGGCAATGAGTGTACCCAAACTCGGCGGCGAGAACGCCTAACCGTAACGGCCGGTGATGTAATCCTCGGTTCGCTTGTCCTTAGGTTTCGTGAAGATCTCCGAAGTCGTGCCGACTTCGATCAAATCGCCCATCAAAAAGAATGCGGTGAAATCGGAGATGCGAGCCGCCTGCTGCATTGAGTGCGTGACGATGACGACCGTAAAGTCGTCTTTGAGTTCGACGATGAGATCCTCGATCTTTGACGTCGCAATCGGGTCCAGCGCGGAGGCCGGTTCATCCATCAGGATCACTTCCGGCTCGACTGCCAGCACGCGCGCGATGCACAAGCGTTGCTGCTGGCCGCCGGAAAGATCGAGCGCAGACCGATTCAAACGATCCTTGACTTCATCCCATAATGCGGCCCGCCGCAAGCTTCGTTCGCAGATCTCGGCCAGTTGACGTCGCGAGCCGATTCCATGGATCCTCGGACCGTAGACGGCGTTTTCGAAAATCGATTTCGGAAACGGATTAGCCCGTTGAAAGACCATGCCGATTCGATGGCGGATCGCGACGGGATCGACGTCGCGCGCATAGATGTCCTCGCCGTCTAGTGACACCTTGCCCTCAACGCGCACGTTTGGAGAAAGATCGTGCATCCGATTGAGCGCGCGGATAAACGTCGTCTTTCCGCACCCTGAAGGCCCGATAAGCGCGGTAACACGATTCTCCGGAACGTCGAGCGAGGCATGTTTGATGGCCTGGAAATCCCCGTAGTAGACGTTGAGATCTTCGACCTGCAGTTTGCAGGCCGGCGCAACTTCGGGCGGCGCAAGTGTTGATGAAATCACTTGCTGGTCAAACGCCGGCTCAAGAGCCGTCCCAAGACGCGAGCCAAGATGTTAAATGCCAAGATCATCACCAACAGAACGAGTGCGCAGCCGTTTCCAATACGCGCTGCATCAGGGACAAGACCTTCAGAATGCGTGTACCACAGATGCACGGACAGCGTTTCCGCGGTATGAAAGGGATTCCAATCGTACGCGCTGCGTCCCGCGCTGACGCTCACGCCGGCGGTATAGATCAGTGCGGCGGTCTCACCGAAGATGCGTCCGGCGATTAAGACGATTCCGGTTGTCAGCGGCGAGATTGCGCTCGGAAGCACGACGCGGCGGATCGTTTGCCATTTCGTCGCGCCGAGCGCCATCGAGCCTTCCCGCAGAATCAGCGGCACGCTCGCGAGCCCTTCTTGCGTGACGCGCATGAGCGCAGGCAGATTTAGCAACGTCAAAGTGAGCGCGCCGCCCAGCGCCGTGAAATGCCAGTGCAGGAGCGTCACAAAGACGATCAAGCCGAAAAGCCCCATCACGATCGACGGAATCGTCGCGAGCGATTCCGCGCAGAATTGGACGGTGGTCGTGAAAGCGCCGGGCCGCGCGTATTCTTGAAGGTAGATGCCCGCGCCCATCGCGATCGGCACGGTGAAGATCAGCGTTAAAAAGAGGATGTAAAACGAATTGAAGATCTGCGGTCCGATGCCGCCGCCGGCCGAGATCTCACTGGGCGGAGCGGTCAAGAAATGCCAGTTCACCACACCGACGCCGAGATAAGAGAGATAGCCGATAAAAAATGCAAGCAGCAGCAAAATGCTGCACGCCGCGGCCCACAGCAGAATCGTCGCAACGAAATCCGCAACGCGGCGCTGCGCCGCGACCAATCCTCGCGTCTCGAGCAACCGCTGTTGGGCTGTCGAAGTCATGCGGACCGCCGCAGCGCGGTGCGAACGCCGACGATCAACAGCATGGCGATGATCAGCAGCAAGAACGCCATCGAGAAGAGCGCATGCTGCATGACCGAACCGGCTTGTGCGCTTCCCATATCGGTTACGATCTCCGTCGTCAAGGTTGACGTCGGACTGAGTAGCCCTTTCGGCAACACCGCACTATTGCCGATGACCATTTGCACCGCGAGAGCTTCGCCGATTGCACGCGCGATGCCGAGGATGATCGCAACGGTCAACCCGCTGCGCGCGGCGGGCAAGAGCACGTGGAAGATCGTCTGCCAGCGCGTCGCACCAAGCGCCATCGAACCTTCTTTCATCGATGCGTGAACGGCGTGCAGCGCATCTTCGGAAAGCGAGATGACGGTCGGTAAAATCATGATTGAGAGCACGATCCCAGCGGTCAGGAGTCCAAAGCCGGTTTGACTTCCGAAATGTTGGCGGGTGAAAGGCGCGAGCAGCGTCAAACCGAGCCATCCGTAGACGACGGACGGAATGCCGACGAGAATCTCTATTGCCGGCTTCATGAATGCGGCGAGTCGTTGCGGCGCCAGCTGCGAGAGAAAAATGCCGACCGCAACCCCGAACGGGCCGCCGACAAGAATTGCGAAAAGCGTCACGCCGAGCGAGCCGATGATAAAGACGAGCGCGCCCGGCATGCGATTATCCGGATCGAATGAGAGCCGGCCCAAAAACGCGAGCGGCGAAATATGGTCTGAAAAAAAGAGACGCGTCCCTTCGGACGCGAGATACAGAACGACGGCCGCCATTGCGACGATCACAAGCGCGCTAGCCGCAAAAAGCACCGCCCGAGCGATAGTGTTTTGAAGGTGTGCGCGGGTGGGCGTGCTCGCGATCACAGGTCTCTTCATGCTACTTAAGACCTGGCTAAGGCCACCTTAACGTTATGTTAACAAATCTTAAGAAGAAGCGAGCGGCAGGCGGCAGATGAATTCGTGCCGCGGCCCAGACGCGATTCGACGGCGATCGAGCCCTTGTGCGCGTCGATGATTTGCTTGACGATCGCAAGACCGAGCCCGGCGCCGCTGACTTCGCGAGCGCGCGAGCGATCGACAACATAGAAGCGCTCGAAGATATGCGGCAAATCCCTGTAAGGGATACCGATGCCCCTGTCTGCGACCGTGATGAGCGCTTCATCTTTTTCGGATGAAAGCATCACGGCGATCTTTCCGCCCGCTTCGCGTGTAACGTAAAGCATTGTCTACGAGGTTGACGACGACTTGCGAGATACGATCGCGATCGACATCAACGCGCGGATTTGTTTTTGTTTCCATGCCTAAGCGAGATGCCCTTCGTTTCGGCTTGCTGCTGCAAACTTTGTACGATCGGCGCGACGATCGTCTCCAGCTCGAGACGCTCAACTTTGAGCGGCATGTCGCCCGATTGCGCGCGCGCCTGTTCGACAAGTTTTTCAACGAGCGCGCCGAGCCGGTCAATCTGGCCGAGTACTTGCGGCAAAAACATTTCCCGCGCTTCATCTTCCGGCGCGGCGATAACCGTCTCGAGCATCAATTTCGCGGATGAAAGCGGCGTGCGAAGTTCATGCGAGACATTCGAGAGAAATTCTTGGCGTGCACGCTCCATCGCCAAGAGTTCCGTTTGATCTTCGGCGAGGATCAGCGCACCATGTATCGTCTGGTGTCCTGTGCCGTGAGTCGCTCTCGGTAAGCGGATAAACCGAAATCCCGTACGTCCTGTTGCGGCCTTTGGCCGCTAAAATCAACGGCCCAAGCGATGCTTCACCCGCCAAGCGCATCCTCAACGCGACGCTCGAGATCTAAGGATGAAATTGGCTCGATGACATGTTGACCGAGGACGCGACGGCGGTCAAAGTTGAAAATCGCTGCCGCGGCGTCATTGGCAAAAGTAATGCGCGCGCGCCGATCGAGCATTAAGACGCCGAGCGGTAAGGCGCGCACGAGCCGGTCGAAGCGCTCTTCGGAGGCATCCTGATTGGGCGATGGCACAGGCGCCGGCGTTTCCGTTATCCCTTCTCGAGCGAAGAAGGAGCGGAGAGCGTAGCCTGCGATAACCCCCGCGCCGAGTGCAGCTAACGCGGCAAGATCAGCTGCGTTCGTGGTTACTCCCGGAACATGTAACCGCGGCTGCGCACGGTCAGAATATGCCGCGGATTGCGGGGATCGCGTTCGATCTTCTCACGCAGCCAACGCACGTGCACGCTGACCGTTTGCTGTTCGCCTTCAAAATCGTAGCCCCAAACTTTATCCAGGATCGTTTGGCGAGTGACGACTCGGCCGCTGTTCTCCATAAACAGCCACAGCAGCGCGAATTCTTTGGGCGCGACCGTCACTTCTTCGCCCCGAACCGTCAGCAGATGACGCGCCGGATCGAGCGTGATGTCCCCGGCAATGAGCGGCTCCTCATGCGCTTGCAGCTCGATCGGAAGTTGGCGGCGCAATCGTGCGCGGATGCGTGCGAGCAGCTCGTAGAGCGAAAACGGCTTGGTAACGTAATCGTCCGCGCCGAGCTCGAGTGCCAGAACTTTATCGATCTCTTGATCTTTGGCCGTTAGCATGATAATCGGCACGCCGCTGTGCTTGCGGATCTCTTTACAGACTTCAACGCCGTCAACGACTGGAAGCATGATATCGAGGACGATCAGATCGGGTTGTTCGCGGGCGGCGGTCGAGATCGCGCTTCGCCCGTCGGACGCCGTGCAGACGGCATAACCGCTGCGTTCCAGATTGAAGCGCAGCGTTTGCAAGATCGCCGACTCATCGTCAACGACGAGAATCTTGCGTAAACTGTTCGTAGAACTTTGCGACGGCGCTATAGTCATGCGCGGCATCTCCTTTCGCAGCCTGGGCCGTGTAAAACTGCGAGACAAGCGCGGTTGAGGGCATCGGAAGATTCATCGTACGAGCCGCTTCAAGGGCGGCGTTTAGGTCTTTGCGCAGTAAATCCATCGCAAAGCCGCCTTCAAAGTTCTGGGCAAACCAGGTCTTCGGCAGCCATGTTTGCAGCAAATAATTCGCGCCCGTCGCGCTTGCGATCACCTCGCGCACGACGTTCGGATCGGCGCCGGCTTTTCGCGCGAAGCTGAGCGCCTCAGCATTCGCAACCATGATGTTGGCGATCAAAATCTGATTGGTCAATTTTACCGTCTCGCCCATTCCAACAGGCCCGACGTGGCTCGGCTTTCCCATGGCTTTCAACACCGCAACGATGCCGCTCACATCTTCATCCGCACATCCGAGCATGATCGTCAGCGATCCGTCTGCTGCGCGAACCGGGCCGCCGCTGACGGGCGCATCGGCGAAACGGTGGCGATCTTTAGAGAGGCGCTCGGCGATGCGCACCGTTGCGAGCGGTGAAATCGTCGACATATCAACGAAGGTTTTTGTGCCGTGCGCTCCGCTCAATAAGCCATCCGTCGCGAAGATCGCTTCTTCAACTTGCGGTGCATCAGGTACACAGGTGATGAGAAAATCGCACTGCTCGGCAATCGCTGCCGGATTCTTTGCCTCGCGTGCACCTTCTGCAACGACGCGTTCGACGCGTTCACGATTGCGATGCGCCGAGACGACGACTTGATGGCCGGCACGCAAGAGGCAGCGCACCATCGGCTCACCCATCGTCCCAATGCCAACAAAGCCGACACTGATGCGGTCTTGCACGAAGCGTGCTTTTGAATGAAGTTTGGGCGCCCCCCTTTAAGCCACGACCGTGGTGAGAACGCTTTGGGCGATCGTTCGTTTATCACGGCTGAAGTTCATCATCGGTGGAATCTTGTGTGTCGCCTTGGGAACGCTGATCGCCGCATACGAGCATTACCGTTTTAATCTTCCCGCCGCGCTCCTTGGGCTCTTCACCGTGGCGGCTTTTCAACTGATGACGCACTACAGCAACGATTTCTTCGACCGCGAGTGCGACGAGCGCGTAGTGCGCACGCCGTTTTCAGGCGGCAGTGGCGTGCTGCAAAGCGACGTGTTTGCACCGGTTGTTGCGGCGCGGCTTGCACTTGGCGCAGCAAGCCTTGGACTTCTCGCCACGATCTGGACGGCGATGTGCTTTTCACCGATCGCTACCGCTCTCTCTCTCGCCATCGGCATTCTGTCCTGGTCGTACTCTGCGCCGCCGGCACGTCTGCTCGCGCGTGGCCTCGGCGAAGCGACAACGGCGCTCGTCGTTGCGATTCTCGTTCCCCTTTTCGCTTACTCGATACAAACGGGAACCGTGGACCTGCGCGCTTTCCTGAGTGCCATTCCGGCGGCGTGCGCGATGTTCGCAATGATGCTCTGCGTTGAGGTTCCCGACCGCGATGCCGATTGTGCCGGTGGGAAAGTGAATCTGCTCGTTCGGTTCGGCTTGCCGAGCACGCGGCGAATCATTGAATTTTGCTCGTTAGCGATCTTTGTCGTGGCCGGCGTCGCGGCAGCAACGCGAGTCGCTCCGGCAACCTTTGGTTACTTCGCACTGGGGGCAGTCCCAGTCGCCGTCTCACTCTGGAGAACGCTGGAGCAGCCTCGCTCCATTGGCAATTCGGCCAATCCAGTCCAAGCGGTTGCAATCGCGGCACGCGGCGTCCTACTGTTTGCCGTCACGGTCGCGTGCGGGGCGCTCGGTTATGCCGCCGCAATTGTGGCGAGAGGCGCAGTCTGACACCCTCACAAATCAGGATGGGTAATAGAGAATAGGAGTTCTGACAACGATGCTTTTAACGCCGGTTCGCCGCCCGACATTCGACGATCTCAACCTTTCAATGGGGAAGCGCGTGCGTTTGCACCGCTTGATGTACGAGCACGGGCCCGCGAACGGCACGCTGATGCTCTTGCCGATCGATCAGGGCCTCGAGCACGGTCCGGTCGATTTCTTCTCCAATCCCGATTCGATCGACACGGATTGGATTTTCAAGCTCGCCGTTGAGGGCAATTTCTCGGGCGTCGCCATGCACATCGGACTTGCCGAAAAGTATCTGACAAAGTACGCCGGCACAGTCCCCTTGATCTTGAAGGTGAACGGAAAGACGAACATTCCAAATGACGACGAGGCGTTTAGTTCACTGACGTCGTCCGTCGAAGACGCGGTTCGCATTGGCGCCGAAGCCGTCGGCTACACACTGTACGTCGGCAGTCCCGCTCAAGACGTTGACATCGCACAATGCAACGAAGTGCGGCGCGAATGCGAGAAAAACGGCATGCCGTTCGTCATTTGGGCCTATCCACGGGGCGAAGCAGTCAAAGCCACAGGCGGCATCGATTCGCTCTACGCCGTCGATTATGCGGCCCGGGTTGCCTGCGAAATGGGCGCCGACGTTATCAAGCTAAACGTCCCAAAATGGGATGACGCAACCGCGGACAAACTTCCGAAACCGTACAACACGCTGCATCTCTCCGACGAAGAAGGCCTTGCAAAAGTCGTCAAATCGGCAGGCCGATCGCTCGTTCTGGTTTCGGGCGGCAGCAAAATGGGTGACGAAGATACGATGCACAAGGCGCAGATTGCGATGGAAGCCGGCTGCGTCGGATTGATTTTCGGGCGCAATATGTGGCAGCGTAAATGGGACGATGCTTTAACGATCGCATCGCGCATTCACGAGCTCATGCAAAGGCACGGTCAATAACGGCGACAGTTGAAGAGCGCGTCAACGCGGCGCTCGATAAAGTTCGGCCGGGCATCCAGATGGATGGCGGCGAGGTGTGGCTGATCAAGGTTGAAAACGACGTCGCATTCGTGCAAATGCTCGGCGCGTGCGGCGGTTGCGCGATGGCGAATGCAACGCTGAAGATGGCGATCGAACAAACGGTGACGGCCGAGGTCCCGGAAATTTCGGCCGTCGAGCAGTTCTAAGAAAACCGCTACTCTTGGATGCGAAAGAGGCGTCCGGCGGACCGCTCGCAACGGCCCGTTTTTTCGTATAACCGAACGCGGTAAATCACCGCTCCCGCTTCCATCACTCCAGGACGCGATTTTTCAAGGTACCGCGTCGTCGCCTGCGCTTTTGCAGGCAGGAAATGTATGAGCAGCTTCCGCATGGCCTGCTCCGCATCAGTTCCATGCAATTCTTCGAACGTTCCCCATGCGACGACGCTGCGCCAATCAAGAACATTCTCAACTTCGTCAACCTCAAAGCACACTTGCGGATTGTGGCGCATCATGCGCAGCTTCAGGCCCTCGGTGCTGTGGCCGTAGATTGCGCCGTCATCATAAGCATAGGCGATCGGCACGACGTACGTACGCCCGTCAGCGTGGCAGCCGAGGCGACCAACGGAATGCGCGCCGAGCATTTTATCGATCTCGTCGTCGTTGAGTATTTCGATCATGTCGCTCGGTGCTCGATGTAATCTTTAATCTGTTGCAGCAACGCGTCCATCGTCCGATTTGCCAATCGCTCGCCGATAAAACGGTCGAAAAGTTGCCCGACGAAACCCGCAGGTGGATTGTACGAACCTTCAAGCGAGACCAACGATGCGCCGTCCTTCGGACGCACTGTCAGCATTGCTCCAAAATTCGGAAAGCCTTGAAAGCGCGGGCGCCACGCAAAGGCAAGAGCCGAGTGATGATGCACGAGCTTCGTCCAATCATCCAGCAAGCTATAGCGCAATTCAACGGGCGCGGTGCCGCGCCGAGCGCCTGTACTTTGAAATTAGGAGCGCGTTCCCTAAAAAACGCGGCCGCGGCATCGAGCGCACGATCCCGCGGCGCGTTCACTTCGATCGTTCGGACGATCTGGGTCATTTCAATATCTATTTTACCTTCTGCAGCGGCATCGTCCACCACAACATGTAGCGCCAAGCCGGCGTTGAGTTCCGCGCCAGGGCTGCCTCCGCATAGAAGTGCAGAAACGGCGCTATGTGATAGCTGAGATCAATATTGCCCGTTTGCGTTTGCGTCCCTAAACCGTCGTTCGTGAATTCTTTGCGCACCGAAATGAGCGCCCGTTCGCCGATCGGCTCGTAGAGCTCAAACGTCGCGGCGTTGCTACCGGCCGCACCTACACCGGGCATCGGCATTTGGTCGTACCCGCTCTGGTAGATGAAAAGCGCTCCCGGCCATCGATCGACAGGATCGCGCTGAACATAGCCGCCGAGCGTCCAGTATTGATCGAAACCGCCTTCGGCGAGCGGCCACGATCCACGGGAACCAAGTAATCCGAACTCCAGCGGCTGTTCGGGGTTCGCGTGAGCAAGCTTCCACAACAGCGTCTTGTCATTGACCCAGCTGAAGTCCCCGAAACCGCTCAGATCTGCTCCTGAACTAAAATATCCCGCTTCGAAATCGAGTGAGCCGTGCACGTAGTTCAGCTTGGTGCCCCAGCGATTCGCATCCAATTGGTAGACATGTTCGCCGACCGTTATTTCAGGCGTCGCAAACGAGGCAAGATCGAACCATTGGCTATATCCTGACGGCCCCGGCGCCGGCATCTTTCCAACAAAGAGATGACCGTCGCGATGGAAGATATTGTTGTACGTCAGCCACAGCGTGTCGACGCCGCCGGATTGATTGTTCTGGGTGATCCATTGTTGCGCATGGAAGGTAAAGTCTTGGTCAAAAGCGCCCGCCGCATGTATTGCGAGATTTCCAAACTGCCAATGGTGCGGGGCGTCTGGATTTTGCGAATCGTAGTTGGCGCTTTCGCCGATCCAAAACGGCGTCGAACGGTGCAGTGTATGGTAGTCCAATGATGCATAGCCGGTTCGCTGAACGTATCTTCCGTAGGCGTTGAGTCCGGGTACTTGTGTGTGGCAGACGCTGCACTTCATTCCATACGCTTCCGCGAAGGGCGGCATCGCAAGCGCCGGAGCGGACGCCGCTAGGACGAAGGCTCCGACACTTACGACGAAACGCTTCGCGCGCATCAGTCTTTCTCGACTTTGACCGTCAGCGCCATCTTATCGTGACCAGGACCGCAAATGATCGCGCAATGAAGGATGTAGGTGCCCTCTTTCTTCGGCGTCACGGAAACCGTGACGAATTTGCCGGGGCTGATCGTCGTTAACGGAATGCCGAGTTCATCCGATTTAATGCCGTGAACGCCCTCCGTGGATGTCAGCCGGAGAGTGGTTGTCTCCCCGACATGAAGCTTGATGATGTCAGGCGTGAATTTCCAATTCGATGCTGCAATGTCGATGCTGGGATGCGCGATCGCTCTCTGAATTGGTGCGCCTAACGCCGCCGCGACGAGAGCGGCCACGAGAAATGTCCTAAGAAATGCTTGCATGTAGTATCTCCGGTGATTAGCTGCCGTCATCGTAGCGTTCGCAGGCGCATATCCGAGGCAGAACTTGTGAAGATGCAGCGAACAGCAGGCCGCCGATAACAGCGCTTACGACAAAAGTCAAAAAGCCTGGAAAATCGTTTGCCCGCGCAAGCGCGCTGCGGTACTTAGCTACAGGTACCGGTTATTCACCGTGGCACGGTGGGTATCAACAAGATACCGAAATCGCTGGGAAACGGAGGGCCTTACCGATGGCGAGGGCTTTGTACGCTTTTTTCTGTGGAACGCTGTTCTTGACACTCTTCGTCGCTTGTTCGGGCAATAAATCAACGACATCAAACACAACGTCACCGACAACTACGGGTTCAATGGCGCGCAGCGTCGCTGCCGGTGGCGATGCGTCGCACGGAAAGACCATCTTCATGCAGAACTGCGCATCATGTCACGGCGCGACGGCCAACGGCGGCGTTGGGCCGGCTTTGAAAAATGAGAAGTCGCGAAAAAATCTAGTTCAAGCGATCGCTTGGATTAAGCATCCGCAACCGCCGATGCCAAAGCTCTATCCGAGTCCTCTTAGCGACAAAGACGTGCGCGACGTCGCGGCTTACGTGGAATCGTTGTAACGTAAGCGATACCCCAAACCTTCCTCACCTCTTCCCCGAATCGCCAAGGGATTGCGCTATTTTAAGGCGAGGATGCTGCTTAAAATTTGGAGGCGCGATGACGAAGATCAAGCAGTCCATCTCGGTTGACTGCCCGCTCCACGAGATCATGTACTATGCGGAGCGCTACTTCAGCGTGCACCGAAGGGGCCAAGAGCAAGGCGTCTTTACTTTGACGGTTGACTCGGCCGCGTTAAACATCCCGGGTCGGGTCCAGGCAAGCCATCAAGTCGCTATCGCATATGAACTGAAAAAGGCGAACGGCAATGAAGCAGATGCCATTTCGCTCGCATGGGATCCCAAGGACAAGATCATTCCGAGGTTCGCCGGCGTCTTGCATGCCGAGCGCACTGAAGGCGCCCACAGCATGTTAATTTTGGAAGGCGAATATACGCCGCCATTTGGCGCGCTAGGCGCAGCGTTTGATGCGGTTTTGGGGCAACGTATCGCTGCCGCGACTGCCAACTCTCTTCTCCAAGATATGAAGACATTTATTGAAGAGACCTATGGCGTCGCACGAAAAACGACGCTTGCCGATTCGCCGAAAGATTAGCTGGTCGAACTCGCCTTGTCGCTTAGCGGCGCAGCCGGCAGCTGAATGGTGAACGTCGCGCCGTGATCGTGCTCACTCTCGACCCGAATGTCGCCGCCGATCGCCGCAGCGACTTCAGCCGCGACTGCTAGACCGGTTCCGCTGCCTTCTTCCTCGACATTCTTACCGCGAAAGCCCCGCTCGAAGACATGGGGCAAGTCTTCCCTGGGAATTCCGGGACCGGTGTCGCTGATGCGCAGGGTCAGCTCGCCGCCGGGACGCCCACAGTCGATTTCGACGGCTCCTCCGGGCGGCGTGTATCTCACGGCGTTGATCAGAACGTTGCGCAGTATCTGCCCGATTCGATCGCCGTCGCCACGGAAAGATTCGCACGCCGCGTAATGCATTGCGCACTTATCGTAGATAACCGTTACGTTCTTGGCCGTCGCCATGCCGGAAATCATCGACATCTGCGCCGTGATCAGCGCGCAGACGTTGAAAGTATCAAGATGCACGTCCACCGTCGCCCGGCTGGCAGGGCGTTCCAGCTTCGACTCATCTAAGAGCCGGACCGCACTTCGCAACGCGTCGTGAACACCGCGTAAGCGTGCAGGCGTCGGGTCGAGCACGCCGTCCAGCATTCCCTCGACGTTTGCTTGCACGACTCCAAGCGCGTTGCCGATCTCATGGCGCAGTTCAGATTGATGTTCACGTCGAGTGTGCAAGCGCTGTTCGAGCGCGGCAATCAGCATGAACAGCCGATTTCCGAGCGGATCCTCGATTTGCTCGAGGAGGGCCTTTGCGCGATCGTACTCCTGCACCAAAGCCAAGTCCACTGCATGGAGGATCCGCTGCTCATTTGTTTGCTCGAGCTGTTTCATCGTTTCAGTTTGTATCCCACTCCGTAAACGGTGACGACATAGGATGGGTCTTGCGGATCAGGCTCGAGTTTCTTGCGCAGATTGTTGATGTGGCGATCGAGCGTTCGTTCGAAGATGCCTCCCTCATCATTGATCAAATCCAGCAGTTGGGTACGCGAAAATACTTGCTCGGGTGATTCAGCCAACACGCGCAAGATGTCAAATTCTGATCGTGTAAGGTTAATGTCACGCCCTTGCATTCGCACCGTGTGGCCGTTCACGTCCAACTCGAGCTCGCGAATTGCGATCACCTTGCGTGCGGCACGCGATCCACCATTGCTCAAGCGACGGAAGACGGCGCGAACCCGCGCAACGACTTCACGCGGTGAGAACGGCTTGACGATGTAATCGTCGGCGCCCATTTCCAAGCCGACGATACGGTCGACTTCCTCCGTTCGAGCCGTCAGCATCAACGTTGGGATCCCGCGCTCGGCGCCGTACTCACGCAACAGATCGAAACCGCTGCCATCGGGAAGATTGATGTCGAGAATCATCAAATCGGGCGGCTGATCGGCAATCGTGGCACGAGCGGCCGCCGCGCTGTCTTTGAGGACGGTCTCGAAACCTTCACGTTGCAAGTACGCGTGCAACACTTCGACGATTTGCGGCTCGTCGTCGACGATTAAGATTCGTTTCCCCGAGCTCATCGCAGCACCATCGAGGGGTTCCGACGCAGGCTCTTTTGCGCCCTCCCTAGGTTTTTAGCGGCGATCGCTAACGGCGCGCGAACGTCGGTACAGCGCTCTAATTCGAACGGTTATTTCCGCCAGCGAGAACGGCTTCACGAGAAAATCGTCTGCGCCGCGCTCGAGCGCTTGATGCTGGCCGACTCTTCATCCCGCGATCCGATTACGATCGTTGGAATGTGATGGGCATGCTGCGGTTCGAAAAGACGTCGTGCCTCTGCTCGGCGGACCAGCAATTCTCCACGATCATCACGATCCGCGGTTCGCCGAATTAGAAAGGCAGCGCCTCCAGTGGATTTCGCACACCGTCGTGCCGAAGCCATGCCGGCGCAGATGCCCGCTCAAGGTTTCAGCGAGCCGCCGCTCACGCTCGACGATCAAAATGTTCGGCCATCTTTTCGCATGCTACGGCGGATCTAGGAAGCGAATGTGAAGGGCTTGGGAACGCGTTGTCCGTATTTTTTCCCGAAGATTTCGCGCGGCGCAGGTAGAGTACGTGAAGCCATGACGCACCTCTATCAGCGTCTTGTCGTGAAGACGCCCTATCATTTGGCGCGGATCTACCTGCACGATGCGCTCGCGCCCTTGGCGCAGTCGCACAAGCCAACGACGCTGACGCTCTCCTTGCCGCTCGGCGAGGGCGCCTTAGGCGGCGAAATCCGGCGCGAAGTTCTTGCGACGTACTCTGCGGGTTCGGATCCGATGCACATGGATGAGCCCTGGAAAGTCCACTGGACGCCAAAAGGCGGCGGTCCTTATCCGGATTTCGACGGGGAGCTCACGGTACGCGCGGACGAAGATTACGATAGTTGCGCATTGGAATTGCGCGGCGATTACAAGCCACCGGGCGGCGTCGCCGGGACAGGCCTTTGATGCGATGGTCGGTAATCGCATTGCGTCCGCGACCGCACGCGAGTTGCTCAACGTCCTGGGACGCGAAGTTCAGTCACGGTATGAAAAACAGGAAGCCGCGCAAACAACATCATGCCGCAGATTGACCTCAATGTAGGCGTTCCAATTCCGGCCTCGTTGCTTCAAGCCGAGCTGATACGTCTGTTGACGGCGATTGAAAAAGAGCAGTCGCCTTTCGAAGACTTCGCGATCAACGCTGACTTCAGCGATCTTCATCTCCCGAGCGCCGGTGCCATTTCGGTTCCGATCGAGTTGCGGCGAATGCAACAGCACGGGAGTGATGGGATGCATTTCACCTTTCGTGCAAAACAGCACGATACGCTATTTCCGACGTTCCACGGCTCGCTTAGCGTTGAGCCGGCGGGTTCTCCATATTCTTGCGTACGACTGCGAGGAGAATACAAGCCGCCAATGGGCACGGTGGGACGGGTCGTCAACACGACGGTCCTGCGAAGCGTGGCAGAACGCTCGTTGCGTGCCTTCCTCGATAGAGTGACAACGACCGCGGAGAGCAACATCAGGCGCCGCGAAGCGGACATCGCACAAGCGCAACGTTTTGGACCGTAGAGACGCCGCGATTGGAGCAGGAAGATCTCAAAACGGGCGGCGACACTCCGCTTCCCGTAACGTTGAAGTTCGTCATGATCATGGGCATCGCGTTCTTGATCGGATGGCTGTTGATGTTCATGCTACTCAAAGGGCGCTGGTGATGCATATCCACCGTTACGAAAAGTGGTGGATGACGTTCGGCGTCGCGATGCTCGTGCTGTTCCTCGCCATCATCGGGTACGCCGCATTTGAAGATAATATCAATCCCCCGAGCGGCTTGCAGGCCATCGACCCGACGAAGGTCGTGCAGACGCCGCCATTCGATAAGCCGGGGCTACGCAAACTATCGGACGGAAGCTACGAGGCGTACTACGTCGCACAAGTCTTCTCGTTCAATCCACCGGTGCTGAAAGTTCCGGTGGGCAGCAAGGTGACGTTCTATGTTACGAGTCCCGACGTCGTGCACGGTTTCCTGGTGGCGCACACCGACATCAACATGATGGCGGTGCCGGGGTGGATCAATTCACAGACGCACGTCTTTCGGTTGCGCGGCACGTACCTGCTGCTCTGTCACGAGTACTGCGGCATCGGCCACCAAAACATGTCCGCGAGCATAGAAGTTCAATGATCGCTTCTGCGAGAGTACAGCCGCAGGTGTTGCGCGAGAACAGGGTCGTTCTGGCGCACATTTACACTTCGACCACCGCCATCGTCTTGGGCGCCGTCTTTGGCGCGGTTCAAGGCTTTTCGCGCGCTTCGGTAATCGCGGTGCCGCCGTGGTTCGATTACTATCGCATTCTAACGATGCATGGCGTCTTGATGGCGCTCGTCTTCACGACGTTCTTCATCACTGGCCTCGGGCTGTTCGCGGTCTATCGCTCGATCCCAAGAGAGCGTTCGATGCTCTTGGGATGGCTCGGCTGGAGCGTCATGCTCGTGGGCACCGCGATGGCCGCCGTCAATATTTTAGCCGGAAAAGCGACGGTACTCTACACCTTCTACGCGCCGCTGAAAGCCAGCCCATGGTTTTACATCGGCGCGACGATCCTGATTCTCGGCACGTGGATTGTCGGAGCCGAGATACTTTCAAACGTCATCTGGTTCAGGCGCAACAATCCCGGCACGCCCGTGCCGCTGATCGTCTTTGGCTGTGCTACGACGTTTTTGATGTGGTTCATCGCGACGCTCGGTGTCGTCGGCGAAATGTACTGCTGATTCCGTGGGCATTCGGGTGGACGAGCGGCGTCAACGTGATGCTGACGCGCATGCTCTTCTGGTATTTTGGCCACCCACTGGTCTACTTCTGGATCATGGGCGCGTACATCATCTGGTATAACGTCATTCCGACGCGGTACGGTGGATATGTGTTCAGTGACGGCCTTAACGCGCCTCGCATTCATTCTGCTGCTGCTGCTCTCAACGCCGGTCGGCATCCACCACCAGTTTATGGAGCCGTATATTGCGACGAAGTGGAAGATGCTGCACACCCTGACGACCTACGGCGTTGCGATTCCCTCCTTCATCACAGCATTCGCAGTCTTCGCATCCTTTGAACTAGCGGCGCGTGCGCGTGGAAACCGCGGCTTCGTCGAAACCGTCAAATCGCTTGCCGTGGAAGGATCCGGCGTTCAGCGGTGCTGCGTATGGGATGATGCTCTTTATTCTGGGCGGCTTCGGCGGCCTCATCAATGCGTCGTACAGCATGGACACCGTCGTGCACAACACGGTTTGGATCGTCGGGCACTTCCACGTTACGGTCGGCGGCCCGGTTGCATTGACATTCTTAGGTGCGGCGTATTGGCTGGTTCCAAAGCTGACCGGCCGCTCGCTGTGGCGCCCCGACTTGGCCGTTGTGCAGACCAAAATCTGGTTTTACGGGATGCTTTTTATGTCGATTTCGATGCATTGGGCCGGATTGATGGGCGCACCGCGACGCACCGCTGAGGTCAGCTACTTAGGCGCGCAGACGGCGAACCAGTGGCAACCGTTGATGGTGATCGCAGCGGCGGGCGGATTCTTCTTATTCTGCAGCATCATTCTGTTCGCGGTCATCGCAATCGGGACAGCGCTGGGAAATGAAAAGTTCGAAGACATGAGCGTGCAATTCGCGCAACCGGTGGAAGGCTCGCGGCCAACACCCGCTCTACTTCAGCATCTCTTCCGCTGGGGAGCAGTCGCCATCGGGCTGGCGATTCTCGCGTATATCGGACCGCTCTACGATATTTTCCAACATCCCGGCTTCTTGGCGCCGGGCATGAAAACGTGGTAGTGCGCTAAAGCTGCGCGGCGCAGCGCGGGCAATACCAAACGATCGATCCCTCCCGCGAGATCGGCACCATGTGTTCGCGCTTTCCCCGATGTCCACACCGGCTGCACGAGAATGTTTGGGTAATCGGAACGCTCGCGCTTCGGCTTCCGCCGCGCGATAGTATGTAAACGAAGAGCACGATCGCCGCAAAGAGTACCCACGGCGCAATTGCAAAGAATCGATCCAGGACCGCAGCGGTGTCCATCGTTATTTCGTTCGCTTCTTCGAACGCGCCGAACCTCTATCATGGCGCTTCGCCGGCCGCGCCAAATCGAGCGCATTGCTGTGCGCAGCCACGTCACCGGACCAGTACCCGTCGCCCCGCGACGACGTTTTGGCTGCAGTTCTACCGGTAGGCTTTGATCGCGAGGGCGGCGTTTATTCCGCCAAAACCGGAGGAGTTGGAAAGCACGACTTGGGGGCGGCATTCGATTTCTTGCGCGCTTGGCCGGATCGCACAATCTTCTTCGGTTTCGATCAAGTTCGCAGTCGCGGGAATGACGCCATGCTGCATGCTCAGCAGCGCAATACCGACTTCCCAGGCTCCTGTCGCGCCCAACGCATGGCCGTGTTGCCCCTTCGTGGCGCTAATTGGGATTCGCGCCGCCGATTCACCGAAGGCCAGACGGTATGCGAGCGATTCAGTCCGATCGCCGAGCGGCGTCGATGAACCGTGTGCGTTGATGGCTTCAACCTCGCCGGGCGAGAGCGCGGCTTGATCGAGCGCTTCACGCAGTGCGCGTGCGACTTGCGCGCCGTCTGGCCTTGGCGCCGACATATGATAGGCGTCGTTCGAAAGGCCGAAGCCGGCAAGCTCGCCGTAGATGCGCGCGTTCCGGCGGATCGCGTCGTCGAGCCGCTCGAGGACAAAGATGCCGGCGCCTTCTGCCATCACAAAGCCATCGCGCTCACGATCGAAAGGCCGGCTCGCCGCCACGGGATCCGAATTGCGCCGCGACATCGCGTTGATGACGGTGAACGCGCCGAAAATCAGTGGAGAGAGCGGCGCTTCGACGCCCCCGGCTAACGCCGCACGTGCATCACCGCGCGCAATCGCTTGGAAGGCTTGCCCGATGGCAACCGCTCCGGAAGCGCACGAATTTGCGTTCGCGACATTGTGTCCGCTTAAACCAAATTCGAGCGACATGTTGCTCGTCGAGGCACCGCCGAACACCGAGATCGCGAGCAAAGGGTGCACCGCGCCGATGCCCCGACTTTGATACACTTGGTACTGCTCGTCTGCGTATGCTAAGCCGCCGAGTGCGGAGCCGACGAAGACGCTGACGTCATTGCCGTTTCCGTTCACCGAGAAAGCAGCATCGTCGAGCGCAAGCCGCCCGGCGCCGACTGCAAGCTGCGCAAATCGGTCGGTCCACTTCCGTCGCTTCACCGAAAGGTAATCCGCGGGATCAAAGTCGTCGATCTCCGCGGCGATTTGCGATGAGAATTCTCCAGGATCGAAGCGCGTGATACGGCGCACGCCGCTCTTGCCGGCGCGTAAATTATCCCAAAATCGCTCGTGTCCAGTGCCGATCGGCGTAATCAGCCCCATGCCGGTGACCACGACCCGATGCGCGAGTCCATTTCGGCTATGCTCAATCACGCTAGCGATCTTCCGCCAGTTGCTTCATGCGCTTGAGGGTCTTGCCGGCGATGTCATGGACGAAGAAATCTCCGACGACATGTTGACCGAGAAATCTTCGCGCAAACGGAAACTGAAAATCGAGGTCGTGCAATATCTTAACTCGCGTTCCGCCCGCTTCAGACTCGAAGCGCCACTCAACATCCATGCCCTTCGTCCAACCGCGAACGTGATGAAAACGAATGCGAGGAACCGATGAATCGTTCCACTGCTGCGCGACCCAGCGAACCGGAATAAAATCGCGCCACGCCGCCATCTCAACGACCCGTTGCATGCCGTTCTGATCGAGGATTCGGACGCTGCGGTAATGCGGAAGAATGGCGGGCCAGCGCTCGGTGCAAGCGGCAATTTCGAAAATGCGTTCCGCGGGAGCCACAATGAAGATTTCGTTGCTCGTCTGCATCAGGCCACGAGTCTCAGAAGCATCGTTGAATTGAGCCCTGCCGGCGCGCGCTCGTGCCCGGCAATTGCGGCCATGACAGAGCGACGTAATTCAGCGCTTCGCAGCAGGTTGCGCGCCGCACGCTTTGCCAGCCACGGCGTGCGGACCAGTTTGGAAACGAGAGTTGCTAAGCTAGCGCGTGCGCCGAAGATCTGATGATGTTGCGAACGATACTGCGCTGCCGACTGCTCGGCGGTCGCCTTTCCCGATAGGCGCGCTTCAATCGCTGCGGCGGCAAGCTTCGCGCGTGTGTAACGCGAGGAAAACGCCTTGGCCGGTGAATGGGTCGATGAACCCTGCGGCATCACCGACGAGAAATACATTTTCCCGGGCGACGCTGCGAACCTTATGCGCGAGCGGTCCGATCGCGACGCGCTTGCCGACGCGTTGCACCGTGCCAATCGCTCGTTTTCCGGCCGCCAGTTGCAACGAGACATGCTCCATGTTCGCATCGATAGCGCCGGTCCATTCGTGTAACGACGACTGTTCCACGACAATCATGACGTTTGCGAGTTCATCGCTCAACGGATTGATCGCGAAATAGGCCTCTTTCGTTACATACATCTCAATAAAGCCGTTGAGCGCCGCCGAAGCCGCTGTAGTGACCGCCGATCGCAAACCGGCCGCCGCTCGATGGCGACGCGAGACCGCATTTGCGCGCGACGAGCGATCCAAGGCCGTCTGCACCGACAACAACATCGGCGTCAATCATATGTTCTAATCCTGAAGCGTCTCTGAAGCGGACCCCGATTCGATCGCCGTTTCGTTCAAGATCCTCAACGCGCCCGGTAATCGTTTGCGCCCCTGCGCGCCGAGCGTTTGCGAGCAAAATGTCGTCGAGGCGGCTGCGCGCGATTGCCCACGCTTCGCCTCCAAACGGCAGCTCAAGTTCGAGTCCATCGACGTGGAGTCGAATGCCGGCAATTCGATTGCACTCAGCGCGGATTTCGTCTGCGACTGCGGTGTCTATCAGCTCTTCTTGCGCACCGGCATTGATATACTCGCCGCAAACTTTCGTGCGCGGAAATGCGGTTCGTTCGAGCAGCGTGACGTCAATGCCGCGAGCCGCCAATCGCGTCGCACACATCGATCCCGCCGGGCCGCCGCCGACGACGGCAACCTTAGGCATCCAGCATCAGCATTCGATAGAACGCTTTTTTATGCACCGTTGGATTGCGCCAGCCGGCTTTAAGGGCAAGCTCACACGCTTCGGCCGGCGTGTAGGCGCGACGCGCTGAGAGCGGCGCGTCATGGCGCGTAAAGCGATTGCGAGTAAACAACCGGCTGAGCACCACCGCGCCGGCGTACGCGAGCCGCGCGCGACGGAGATCGCAAACGATCGGCGTGATCAGCGCAACCCGACGCATTTCACCGAGCAGTTTCACCGCCGCCGCCGGTTCAAAATGGTGCAGCGCGAGATTGCAGCTGACGACATCGAACGATCGGTCGGGAAACGGCAACGCCATCCCGTTACCTTGCAAGAACCGTATGCCCGTTTCGCCGTTGGCACGATCCTCTGCGATCGAAAGCATTTGCGAACTGGAATCGAGACAGGTGACGTGAAGATCGCCGCCATTCTTTCTCGCCGCAGCAACGAGCGCGCGCGGAATATCGGCGCTTCCGCATCCTACATCAAGCACGCTGCCTGCGCCCAAAGAAAAAACCGCCGACCGTACCGGAGCGATGCCTCCCAGCCAGCGATTTGCGCGTTCGATGTCGCGGAGGTTCTCTTCGAGTTCAGCAATCGACTCGGCGGGATCGTCCATCAACTCCCGGCCGGTCGCACGTTTCACCGCTTTAGCCCGAACCTCATGACTCTTTTTTGAAGTACTCCGCGTTTATTTCGGTATAGTTCTGCCACTTTTCAGGCACATCGGAATCCGCGAAGATCGCTTCGACGGGACATGCCGAAACGCACGCGCCGCAGTCGATGCAAACCTCGGGATCGATGTACAGCATCTCATCACTATCGGTACCGTGAATACAGTCGACGGGGCAGACGTCAATGCACGACTTGTCCTTCGTACCGATGCACGGTTCGGTGATGATATAGGCCATACGAGGCTAATTGCGGCGCCTTTCGAGCGCCTCCTACTAGACCGCGGTGCGCCGTCCGCTAACGAGACGAATGATCAGCAGCAACACGATTGCCCCGATCAATGCCTCGATTATCCAACCGATGAAGCCTCCGAAATGGACGTGAAAGACGCTGGTAAAGAGCCAGCCGCCTATGAAGGCCCCGATGATACCGACGATTATATCGCCGAGAACTCCACCCGGACCCTCGCCTGGAACGACGCTTTTAGCAAGCGCTCCGGCAATCAATCCCACGATTATCCAAACGAGAAAGGTCGTTACACTCATGGCGGGACGATTGCTGGCGAGGGGCACTTCTCCTGCCCAAGAAGGCAAGCGGCACTTCGGAGCCAAGCCGTGCGTTGCTAAGGCATGAGAGCTTTCGTATTATCCCTCATCGCGATTGCGCTTCTCGGCGCAGCGGCACCGCCTTCAAAGGACATACGGATCATCGTCAACGGTGAGTCCGTCGTCACCCGCACGCCGGACGTTGCCACGGTTTCGCTCGGCATCGTCACGATCAACGACGCAGAGCAGAATGCAACGAGCGACAATAACCGTCGCTACGAGGACCTGCGCACGCGACTGCATGCGCTGGGAATTGCGGATCCTTCGATTCGGACGACGGGTTTCAACGTCAACTACGTGGCGCCCGATCCCTCGGTGCCGGTCAGAGAGAGACCCCGCAGCGGATACACCGTTTCGCGGCAAGTCGACGTGAAACTGACGAACCTCGACATGGTGGGAAACATCATCGATCAAGCCGTTTCCGCGGGCGTAACCGACATCAACAACGTGACGTTCACGCTGTCAAACGAGCGCGCCGTCTATGCTGAAGCGCTTGGGTCGGCGGTTGCGGACGCGCAACGCCAAGCGAAAGCCATGGCATCGGCCGCAAATATGCGCATCGTTCGCATCGCAGGGATGCAGACAGGCGCCATGCCGCTGATTGGTGTCGTCAGACCGGGCGTAGCGGCTGATGTGTACCGCGCAACACCGACTCAGATCCAGCCTTCAAATGTTGACGTGCATGCGAACGTGACCGTTTGGTACATCATTGGACCCTGAGAGCGCTGAAACTCCGCCTCGCGCTCATGAGTAGCAACGGCAGATGACCAACGTATGCGAGCAGTGCGGCAGTCCAGCGACGGTGACGGATGCCGTCTTTCGCGGAGGGCGCTGGACGACGTTGGCGCTTTGCGCGGCATGCGCAGCGAAGCGCCGCCAAACCGCTGCGCTTCCGGCGTTAGGTGCGGCGATCGGTGCGGCTGCACTCTTAGCAGGCGGTGCATATTTGATCGAACGCATGACGCGCGAAACGCGCGAGCATGGCACTGCCTCAAATCCGCTGGAAGACCTGACGCGTCGTTTTCGCGGCGGCACGCCGACACTTTCGCAATACTCACGCGATCTGACGGATCTGGCGCGCAACGGAAAACTCGATCCCGTGATCGGGCGGCGCGACGAAGTGGAGCGCTGCATTTCGATTCTCGCGCGCCGCAGCAAGAACAATCCGGTACTGGTCGGCGAGCCGGGCGTCGGCAAGACGGCGATCGTCGAAGGTCTCGCACAGCGAATTATCGCCGGCGACGTTCCGGCGCCGCTGTTGACGAAACGGGTCCTCGCGCTTTCTCTCGGTCCGCTGGTCGCAGGAACGAAGTATCGCGGCGAGTTCGAAAGCCGCGTCAAACGAATTCTCGATGAAGTCCGCCGCGCAGCGCGTGATGTGATCCTGTTCATCGACGAATTGCATACGCTCGTCGGCGCCGGTGCCGCGGAAGGCGCGCTCGATTTGAGCTCGATGATCAAGCCGGAGCTCGCGCGCGGCGATTTACAGTGCATCGGCGCGACGACGTTTGATGAGTATCGCAAGTATATCGAATCTGATGCCGCCTTGGAACGGCGCTTCCAGCCGGTCATGGTCGAAGAACCGACGATTGAACAGACAATCGAGATTCTGCGCGGCCTTCGCGAGCGCTATTCGCGCCATCACAATGTTGTGATTACGGATGAAGCGGTCGTCGCGGCGGCGCAGCTCTCGGCGCGCTACATCGCGGATCGATTCATGCCGGACAAGGCAATCGATTTGATCGATGAGGCGGCGGCCAGTCGCGCCCTGATGAATAAAGGCGCGGTCAAAGGTCCGATCGTTGACGAGCCGACCGTTGCCGCAGTCGTCGCAAAGTGGACGGGCATTCCGATCGAGACGCTGACCGAAGCGCAAAGCAATAATTTGCTGACGATGGAAAATGCGCTCAGTCAGCGCGTCATCGGTCAAGACAAGGCGATCGCGGCGGTATGTGAAGCGATTCGACGCGCTCGCGCCGGATTGCACGATCCGCGCAAACCGGTCGGCAGTTTCTTGTTCTCGGGACCGACGGGTGTCGGCAAGACGGAACTGGCAAAGGCGCTTGCGGCGCAACTCTTCGGCACGGAAGATGCCCTGGTGCGCATCGACCTCTCTGAATTCACCGAGGCGCATACAGTGTCGCGGCTGATCGGCGCGCCGCCGGGTTACCTCGGCCATGATGAGCCGGGACAATTGACGGAACCGGTGCGCCGGCGTCCGTATTGCGTCATTCTCTTCGATGAGCTTGAAAAGGCGCATCCGGATGTCGCGGCGCTCTTGCTGCAAATTCTCGACGACGGCCGAGTGACCGATTCAAAGGGCCGAACGATCGACTTTCGTCACGCATTGATCATTTTGACGACCAATCTCGAGAGCGATCAAGTTCCGGAATATCTGCGACCGGAGTTTTTGAACCGGATCGACGAGGTCGTGCTCTTCAACGAATTGCAGCCGGCGCACATCGAGCAGATCGTCGCAATCCACGTTGACGCGCTCGCGCAGCGCCTCGGCGCCCGCGGAGTAACGCTGCAACTCGATCAAAATGCTCGCGCACATCTCGCGCGTGAAAGTATGAGTGCCGGCCCTGGCGCTCGTTATGTGGGTCGAACGGTTGCGCGGCTTGTCAGCACGCCGCTTTCGACGGCGATATTACGAGGCGAGGTTCGAGCGGGCGGCTCGGCCCGCATTGAACTCGAGGGAGACGAACTCAAAGTCGAAGCAGCCTAGGGTGGCCGCTTTTTCGAAATCCCGCCACCGAAGGGCCCCGTGTCACACTGAGCTATTGTGTCACGCTGAGCTTGTCGAAGTGTGGCCGAGCGGTAATCGAGCCTTACAGGAAGTCCCTGTGTCACACTGAGCGAGCCTGTGCTGAGCATAGCCTGCACTGAGCGATGCCGAAGTGTCGAAGCATCGAAGTGTGACCGAGCGGTAATGGGGCATCGGAGGAGGGTCCCAGTGTCACACTGAGCTTGTCGAAGTGTGACCGAGCGGTAATGGGGCATCGGAGCAGGGTCCCAGTGTCACACTGAGCTTGTCGAAGTGTGACCGAGCGGTAATGTCGCCATGTGAAAATCTATTACGTCTACATGTTGCTGTGCTCGGATGGCACATACTACATCGGGATCACGAGCGAGCTTGAGAAACGCGTAGGCGAGCACGAATACGGCACCTTCACAACCTGTTACACTTTTGGCCGCAGGCCCGTGCGGCTGGTATGGTCGCAAGATTTTCACGAAGTGCTGGACGCCATCCAATGCGAAAAGAAGCTCAAAGGTTGGAGCCACGATAAGAAGACGGCGCTGATCAACGGCGACTTCGCGACGATTCGCGAATTGTGCCGAAGTCACACTTCGACAAGCTCAGTGTGACACAGGGACTTCGACAAGCGCAGTGACATCGGGACCTTCTCTTCGCCCGATTTTCTCTAAGTCACACTTCGACAAGCTCAGTGTGACACCGCGACCTTCGGTAAGCTCAGTGTGACACAGGGACTTCGACAAGCGCAGTGTGACAAAGGGGCTGTGTCCACGCACGTTTTACTCCAAGTCACACTTCGACAAGCTCAGTGTGACACTAGAAACTACAAAATGGACTTGATTGCCGAGTCCATCTCCGCTTTGGACATCTCGCCGTTGCGGATCAGTTTGACATTGCCGCGGCGGTCGATGAACACGTGCACCGGCAGGCCGATCGCGCCGTACGGATTTAACACGTCGCCGTTCTCATCAACGATCGCCTTATAGACCAGCGCAAATTTGTGCACGAAGCTCTTTGCCTTGTCGGCATCCTCGCGCTCATCCACGCCGATCGTGACGAAACCGCGGCGCGCATACTGTTTTTGCAGCGCATTGATGTCGGGCGCTTCCGCATTGCACGGTGCGCACCAGGTCGCAAAGAAGTTCAAATAGACCGGTTTCCCATGCAAGCTCGATAGCGTCAATTTGCCCCCTGAGGCAAGCGGAGCGGAAAAGTTGGGAGCCGGCTTGCCGACCGAAGCGCCGGCAAACGCCGCGCTGGGTAGCGCAGCCAAGAGCGCAACGATCGGGAGGAGACGTTTCATATGCTTCCTTACAACGCGCGAGAACGGCACGAAGTTTCTACCCATACGATGGGTAGGCGACAGCCACGACATCCTGCTCCATCTGTTCGCGCAATTCCTCAGGGCTCGCAAACCGCTGCTGAGCCCGCACGAAGCGCAAGTCTCGCACCGCTAGCTCCTCTCCGTAGATCGAACGGCGAAAATCACGCAGCCATGCTTCGACGCTCCGCGTCGTTCCATCGAACGTCGGATTCGTCCCGATCGATACGAGCGCCGCGAAATCGCGCCCGTCGTGGCGAGCGACGGCTGAATAGACGCCGTCAACCGGCAAAATCTTTCCCGGTCTGACGCTCAGATTTGCGGTTGGAAACCCCAACGATCGTCCGCGACCCGCCCCTAACATCACGCGGCCTCGCAACGTAAATGGGTGTCCGAGCAACGCATCCGCCTTCCCAATCTCCCCTTCTGCAATCAGTTCACGAATTCGCGTGCTCGAAATTCTCTGGCCGCCGTCGATCTGGTTGGCGACGGCGGTAAAGCGGACGTTGCATCGCTCCAACGCACTTCGCGCAAACGCGACGTCGCCGCTACGGCCTTTGCCGAAGCGAAAGTTCTCCCCCACGACAACAGCGCTGACGGAAAGCGCAGCGATCAGCACCCCATCGACAAAATCGTTTGGCGAGAGCGCCGCGATACGCTCGTCAAAGGGCACGAAGAAACATTCTTCGATGCCCGCATCGGCAAGCAGACCGAGCCGTTCCTCGACGGTGTTAATCAACGGCGGAGGCGCCGTTCGCAAATGCGTCGCCGGATGATTTGAAAACGTTAAGATGCCGGTTCGATACCCTGGTTTTCGGAGCCGGCGGAGTTCGTTGAGAATCGCAGCGTGTCCACGATGCAGGCCGTCAAAGAATCCAATCGCTAAGACGAGTGGATGTTCGTCACGCCACTCCAAGCGGTAGTGGATGTTCACACGAAGACTTTTTGCGGCGCCAAAAGGGCGCCGTGCATCTCGCCCACACCGACGAGCACTCGCGTTTCATCGCGCACGAAAACGTGCTTTCCGTGTGCGCCGGCCGGGATTGCAACGGCACGCCCGGCGCGAAAGTCGGCTGAGCCGCGCAAATCAAGCACCACCGTCGGAAACGGAATGATGTGTTCGGGAGCGGTCAAGGCGCCTTTGGGATCGTCTGCAATTTCGGCAACGGTACGGCTCTCGAAGAGTACGAATGGGCCGCATCCTTCGCGCAGCAGGGCGCCCATGTGGGCGGGAACGCCGAGAGCAGCGCCGATGTCCTCACAGAGCGTTCGAATGTATGTTCCTTCGCTGCAGGCAACCCGCAACCGAACGGCACGATCGCCCTCAAAGCCAAGAATGTTGAGCGCGTAAATCGTCACGCGCCGCGTCTTGCGCTCAACGACTTCACCGGCACGCGCTAGATCGTAGAGGCGTCGTCCGCGATGCTTTAACGCGCTGAACATCGGCGGACACTGTTCGATCTGGCCGATGAATCGATCGACGACACCCGGCAATCGTTCTTGCCAATCGTGCGGGACAGGCTCGGTCGCAGTTATTTGGCCGAGCGCGTCCCCCGTTGTTGTCGCGCGCCCAAGATTCAAAACGCAGACGTATGACTTGCGTTGCGGTCCGAGCAGCGGAATGAGTCGCGTCGCTTTGCCGACCGCGATCGGAAGGACGCCTGCAACCTGCGGATCCAGCGTGCCGAGATGCCCCGCAGTTTGTTTGCGGTCCGGTGCGAGGGCGCCGTAAATTCGCCGAATGCGTGCAACGACTTGGGCCGACGTTGGGCCCGCCGGCTTAAAGACGTTGACGAACCCGATCAAAGTCCTTCGGCGGCGAGTGCCTGCTCGACGGCGTCGCGCGCTTGGTCGAGCGAACCGGTAAAGCTCAGTCCCGCAGCGCGAAAATGACCACCGCCGCCGAGCCGCGCGGCCGCGGCTTGCACGTTGACGCGTCCGTTGCTGCGCAAGCTGACACGAATTTCTCCATCGAACGCTTTGAAGAGAGCCGCCGCTTCAACGCCGTCGATCGATCGTAGATGACCGATAATCTCCTCGGTGTCTTCTTCGTCGGCCTTACACTCGCGCAACATCGCGTCGTCAACGAACGACCAGCAGTAGCGGCCATTGCGAATCAGCCGCGATTCACTGAGCGCACGGCCAAGCAATTTAACGGCCGCATACCGTTTGTTGCCGAAGACTTCTTCCGTGATTTGCTCTTTGTCAGCACCCGCCATCATCAGTTCGGATGAAAGGACTAAAACTTCCGGCGTGGTGTTGCTATGCATGAAGCCGCCGGTATCCGTCATGATCGTCGTCAGAACACAGGTGGCGATCTCCTGATCGATCGGCACGTTCATGGCGCGCAACAGGCGCATCACGCATGTGCCGGTCGAGCACTCCGTCTCGATCACGTAGTTCCACTTTCCGAATCGCGCGTTGCCGAGATGGTGGTCGATGTTGAGCGTGTTTTCGCGCGCAATGGGCGGCAAAAACTCACCTGCCCGAGCGGTGTCGCTCATATCATAGAAGCACCAGAGCGTATCCGCCGGCAGATCGTCCGGGATGCTGCGCGAAACGGCTTGCGCACTCGGCAGATACCGCAAATTGCGCGGCACCGGATCTTGCTGAAAGTAATGGACGCGTTTTCCCAGACGGGTGAGCGCGATTCCGAGGGCGAGTCCAGCGCCCAGCGTATCGCCATCGGGCCGAACATGGCTGACCATGACGAAGGTCGAGCGCCGACCTAACTCGGCGATGATTTCGGCCGTTGTGTTCGAGGGCTTAACGCTTTGCTCGATCACAGGCTGTCCTGCGCGTCGCGAATCGCCTTGCTGACGGCAATCGCGCGTTCGGTCGTCCGATCTTCAACGAAGATCAACTCAGGAACATAACGCAACGCGATTTGGTGGCCGAGCTCACCGCGCAAAAACTTTGCCGCATGCGCGAGCGTATCCATCGTCTGACGCGCGCCATGACGGTCACCGATAACCGAGACGAAGACCCGCGCGCTGCGCAGATCCGGCGTCGTTTCAACGCGCGTGACGGTCGCAAAGCCCAGCCGTGGATCCTTGAGTTGGCGAGAAATCAGCGTTCCTACCACGCGCTGGATCTCGTGGTCGATCCGCTCCATGCGCTGCTTGTTCATTTGGAAGGCGCTCCGCTCCAAGCGCAGCTTGTCCTGAGCAATGTCGAAGGGCGCCCCCCAGCCGAGCTGGGGCCCCCAACCCATGGGGCGCTCATCATCCCGGTCGATGCATCATTCCCCGTGGGCGCCCCTAAGAACATTATGCTAGTGCGGGTTCCGGCGCGACGAGCTCGCTCGTGTACGCTTCGATGATGTCGCCTTCTTTGAGATCGTTGAAGCGCCCGATCTGCACGCCGCACTCGAAGTTCTCTGTGACCTCTTTGACGTCGTCCTTGACTCGTCGCAGCGATTCGATCTCGCCGTCAAAGATCACCGTGTTGTCGCGCAAGATGCGAGCCTTCGCATTGCGGGCGATCTTGCCGCTCACTACATAGCAGCCGGCAATCGTGCCGACCTTGCTGACCTTGAAGATCTTCCGGACTTCCGCGCGGCCCAGCGTAACCTCACGGAACTTCGGCTCGAGCATGCCCAGCATCGCTTTGCGCAGATCGTCTTCGATATCGTAAATTACTTGATAGAAGCGCAAATCAACGCGCTCGTTTTCGGCTAAGCGCTTCGCCGTCTCGTCGGGACGAACGTTGAAGCCGATGAGCACCGCGTTGGAAGCACTCGCGAGGTTGACGTCGTTGGGTGTAATCGCGCCAACGCCGCCATGAATGACGCGAATGTCAACCTCCGCGGTTGAGAGTGACTCCATTCGCGCGCGCAGCGCTTCAAGCGAACCTTGTCCGTCAGCTTTGATGATGAGGTTGAGCGTCTTCTTGCCTTCAGCCGGCATCTGCATGAACGTCTCGAGCGAAACACGTTGACCGCCCGCGGTCGCAATGCGCGTGTCACGCCGGCGCGTCTTACGCTTCGAAGCTGTTTCGCGCGCGACACGTTCGTCGCTGACGACCATCAGCGTATCGCCCGCCGACGGGACATCTTGCAAACCCATGATCTCGACCGGAATCGATGGGCCGGCTTTCTTGACTTGTTTGCCCTTGTCGTCGACCAGCGCTCGAATCTTGCCGAATGTTCCACCGACGACGACGATATCGCCGACTCGCAGCGTGCCGTTTTGCACGAGTACCGTCGCAACGGCACCGCGACCACGATCGAGCGCCGACTCGATAACGACGCCGGTCGCGCGCCGATTCTTGTTGGCGCGCAGTTCTTGAATGTCGGCCTCAAGGAGCACTGTCTCGAGCAGTTGGTCGATGCCGTCGCCAGTGCGCGCAGACACGGGCACGGTTTCCGTCCTCCCGCCCCAATCGACCGGCTGTAAACCTTCTTGAGCTAACTGCTGTTTGACGCGTTCGGGCTGCGCTTCCGGTTTGTCCATCTTGTTGACGGCCACGACGATCGGCATTTCGGCTGCTCGCGCATGTGCGATCGCTTCCTTCGTCTGCGGCATCACGCCGTCATCGGCGGCCACGACGAGCACCGCGACGTCCGCAACTTTGGCGCCGCGCGCGCGCATCGCGGTGAATGCTTCGTGGCCCGGCGTGTCGATGAACGTGAGCTTCCGCTCGCCGCGATCGACCGTATACGCACCGATCTTCTGCGTGATTCCGCCGGCCTCGCCTTCGGCAACATTCGCTTCTCGAATCTTGTCGAGCAGCGAGGTCTTGCCGTGATCCACGTGTCCGAGCACCGTGACGACCGGCGGACGCGGTGTCATCATTTCGGCTTTGTCCTGTTCTTGCTCGACCGTCACTTCTTCGCCGGCTTCCTTGACGACGGCGTTAAAGCCGAACTTGCGGGCCACCGAAATCGCAACGTCGCTCGGAATATTTTGATTGATCGTGGCCATCGTGCCCGTCTTGATCAGTTCGGTGATCACGTCTTTAGCGGGAACGATCATCGACGTTGCCAGCTCTTGCACGGTCAGCAAATCCGGAATTTCAATCGTCTCGAGTTGTCGAGCTGGTGCAACCGGAGTCCCATCAGACCGCTTCTTGCGCGCACGTTCCTTTTCTAAGAGAAGATCTTTTTCGCGATCTTTCTTTGAGATTTTGTCCTCGTGAACGCGCACGCGCTCTCCGGGACGGCCGCCTTTTTCGCCGGAGCTCGGCGCGGGTGCCGACTGATCCGGAAGGACTGGCCCGACGGGCCGTAGCGGTCGCGGCGGTCCAAGTGGGCGGAATGGCCCATTGCCTGATGGTCGGCGCCCCGTTTGTGGAGGACGACCCGGCACGCCGGTTCGCGGTTGGTACCCTTGACCGGGCAACCCCATCTGACCGGGGCGGGGCGAAAGGCCAGGGCGAGGCATGGGGGTGCTCTGCGGCGGCGGTGCGGGCGGGCGCGGTGTGACCGACGACTGCCCTGCCGGCACAGGGCGCAGCGTAGGGACCGTCTGTTCGGCTGCGGCCGCCGGGCGGCGCGTAGGGGCAGGGCGTGACGGCGGTGCTTCAGGGGGCGCGGCCACCTCTTGCGGCGGCACGGCAGGCTTCGCTGCCGGAGCACGGCGCGATGTCGCGGCAACTGGTTTCAGCGTTGGTGCAGCAACCGCAGGTGTTGGTGGCGCGGCGGGCGCGGCGGGCGACGCGCGTTTGGCAGCCACCGGCGCCTTCTTCGGTGGGGCTGCCGGCTTGCGAGATTCGGGCGCGGGCGCGGGTTTCGCCAGCACGGTGCGCACGAGATCCGCGATTTGATCGGGAACGACGCTCAGCTGGTTGCGCGCTTCGAACACCCCGCCGAGACGGTCGTTAAACAGCGCGATCAGCTCTTTTGACGTTAGCCCGACCTCTTTGGCGAGCTCAAAAATTCGTACTTTACCAGTTGCCATATTGTATTGTGAGCCCCCAAAGGGTCGCGCGTCAGCTCATGGCGCGCATCCCCGGGGCATCCAGATCCCCTTATTCACGGACAGTGATGTTGAGCATCGTAGCCACTTTCAAACACGTTCTCGAGCGCTGCGGATGCAAGGCTCGCGTAACGCTTATTCTTGAAAACTCGCCGGGCGCATTCAGCGGAGCATAAGTAGGCGCCTCGCCCCGCGCTGCGTTTTGGCGCTGCATCGGCCACCCACTGAGTGCCGCGCCGAACGAAGCGCCGCATCGCCGCTTGCGCCTTTCGCTCACGACAACCGACGCAGGTGCGAATCGGCGGCCTATTTTGGTTCTCCACCTTGCCCAAGCCGCTCGCGCTTGAACTCTTCGAGCTTACGAATCAGATCGGCATCGATTGCCGGCTCTTCGAGTTTCTCTTCAGCGATGGGCTCGACGGTTTCTTCGATCGGCGGCGGCTGCTCGGCCGTGCGCACACGATCGCTCAAGTACCGCTCTCGCGCTTGCGCCGCCTCCGCTTCGCTCGCAATGTCCAACCGCCAGCCGGTTAAACGGGCCGCAAGGCGCACATTTTGGCCTTCGCGTCCGATCGCAAGCGAGAGTTGATAATCCGGCACGGTGACGAGCGCCGAACCGTCTTCCGGAAAGAGCTCGACACCGATCACCTTCGCCGGCGCGAGCGCGTTGCTGATAAACGTCACGGGATCGGGGTCCCAACGAATGACGTCGATCTTCTCCCCGCGCAGTTCATCGGAGACATTGGCAATGCGGCTCGACTTCGGGCCCAGGCATGCACCGACGGCGTCGACTTCATTGCGATTTGAACGCACCGCGACTTTGCTTCGGCTGCCCGCTTCGCGCGCGATTGCCATCAGCTCGACGATCCCGCCTTCTATCTCCGGAACTTCGAACTCGAGCAGCCGCTGCACGAGACCTTCAGCGGCGCGCGAAAGAATGACGGTCGGGCCTTTCGGCGATTTGCGCACGTCTAAGATGTAGGCGCGAATAAAATCGTTGATGCGGAAGTTTTCGCGCGGCACCTGTTCCGAAAGCGGCAAAAGCGCTTCGTCTTTGCCTTCCAGCAGGACGTACATATTGCGCTGTTCGTAACGTTGCACCGTACCGCGAACGATGTCGTTGACGCGGGCAGCATATTTGTTATAGATTGTGTCGCGCTCGGCCTCGCGAATCCGTTGGACGATCACTTGCTTTGCGGTCTGCGCGGCGATGCGTCCGAAGTCTTTCGGCGTGACGACCTCGTCGTAAAAATCGCCGATTTGATACCGCGCGCCCGCTTCTTTCTGCGAGATCTCGAGTTTTCGATCCAGAACTTCGGCAACCACGTTGCGTCGATGGTAGACGGTGTACTCGCCGCTCTGGCGATCCAGCGTCACGATGGCGTTTGCTTCTCCGCCATAGTGCCGTTTGTACGCCGTGATCAACGCGGCCTCAAGCGCCTCGAGTAACATTTCAAACGGAATGTCGCGCTCCCGCGCGATTTCGCGCAGCGCAGTCAGCAGTTCACTCGACTCAAGCGTGGTGTTCATGTCGTTTTCTTTCTTCTTTTGCCCGCCGCAGGTCGGCTCGAATATCGAACTCGAGGCGGGCAGATTTGATTAGGTCCAGGGGAATCGGCAGCTCACCGCTTTTTGTTTGTAAGACAACGTTCGTCCCGCGCATTCCGAGCAGCGTGCCGTGATGCGTCTTCTGACCGCTGATCGATAGCGTCGTGGCAACCTTAACTTCGCGACCGGAAAAACGCGCGTAGTCGGCGGCTTTGCTAAGGGGACGATCTAGTCCGGCCGTTTCCACCTCTAAGGTGTATGGCTCGTCAAAGCCTTGCAGCCGTGCGTTGAGCTCGCCGGCGATGCGCTCGCAGAGTGCGACGTCCGCTCCGCCCGGTCGATCGAGCACGACTTTAAGGGCATGCGTATCACGGCGATGCTGTGCGGAATGCGAAACGACTTCGACATCCGCGAATGCAGCGTCGTATCGTAGTTGATCGACTGCGCGCTCGAAGGCGCGAGCCAGAGCCATACTTCTCGACCCCCATTTAACATAGCGTTGCACCGTGCGCAACGCTTGGCGCTCCAATCGCATTTCGTCACGATGCGACGAAAAGCGATCTACGCCGCCCCCGCCCAAGCACTGAGCCTGTCGAAGTGTCGCGGGCGGGGCCCCATTGAACAACGAAGCGCGGGACCTGCCCACGCTTTGTATCAAAAATGACCGAAAAGTAGGATAGCAAAAAGTCGCCGCTCAGGCAACTTTTGCAAAACGGCCGTGTCCTAGATGCACTAGAACGCGGCCCTTTTGCTGGTTTCCGATATTCTTCGAGTCTGCGCCGGCCGGAATACGTCCGGCATGCGTTGAGCGCTTAGATCACTTAGCGCCCGCTAGGCGCGCTCGTTGGGGTCTCTCTGACCCGGTGGACTTTGCGGTTCCAACCGCCCTCCTTGTGTCTTACGCTCTCTGATCTCGAACGAGATACCCATATTTTACGCGCCTGAATTACGCGAT
The DNA here is from genome assembly GCA_963723515.1 of Vulcanimicrobiota bacterium. GTDB lineage: Bacteria > Vulcanimicrobiota > Vulcanimicrobiia > Vulcanimicrobiales > Vulcanimicrobiaceae > JAFARW01. Next base: position 281,850 of record CAVRQT010000003.1, on the reverse strand, counting down.
TCAATAGGGGCAGAACGCCTATTTTTGCGGCGCCGGCTGTGGATAAAATGGCTGCAAAGCGCTCGCCGGACAGACGTAGCTGGCGTCGGTTTCGATGATGGGCATGAAAGCGTTTTGCGGCCGCGGCCCGGGGTCGGGCAAGGCGACCGCACCACCGTGCAACGGCCCGCCAGATCCGGCCGCGACGCTGCCATACGAGGGAGGCGCTGCGGGATAGCGCACGAGCCAACCGTGGCAGACGGTCAAGAAACCGAGCTTCTTGAGCGACGTCACCCACATCGTGAAGCGATCTTCGGCTCGATGGCTCGCCGAGCGGTAGATGTACTTCGTCTTCGCGAGGACATCCGGCGGAGGCGTCGGTTCGGCGGGTCGCATCGCTTCGGGCCCTGTCGTAAAGTGCTTGGTTGTCGGCTTGACGGCGTTGTTCGGCAAGAGTTTGCGCAAGCGCGCGTTGAGATCGGCATAGGCCTTCTCTTTTTGCGGTGGGAGCTTCGCCGGTTTGGCTGTCGGACGCGGCGAAGGTGATGGCGTCGGCGGAAGGTTGATCGGACGCGGCGGTTGCGGTTTCGCGCCGGCGCGAGGAACGGCTCCGGGTCCCGCGCTTGCCGCGGCTTTGGGACCGGGGCTTGGCGCATTGCCGCGCTGCGCGGAGGGACTCGCAATACCGGATGGTGCCGGTCTTGGAACACCGGGCGTCTGTCGTGCCGCGGGGCTTGCGGCGACGCGCGCTGCGGCGGATGCAGCCGCGGCCGGTGTCGCTGCGGCAGTGGCCGGAGTGGGCGCATGCGTCGGCACGGCCCTTGTCGCGACGACCGGCGACTTCAACGGCATTGGTGACGCGGTCGCGCGCGGTGCAAGCGTTGCATGCGCGGTCGGCGCGACCGAGGGCGCAGCGGTCGGTTGTGTCGTGAATTGCGGCTTTGGAGCGATGATCGGAATCGGTGTCGGCGCGGATATTGGGACCGCCGGAATCGGCGCAGGCGTGGGTGTGCCTACTGCGACTTGCACCCGTTGCGGATTACGCTGCAACGGTGCCGGCGGTGCCGGCGTCGGATTCGGCGGTGCTTTCGGAACGATCTTCGCTAATTCACGACGTGTCGGCACCGGCGGTCGTCCTGCGATAAGAGGAATCGCTTGCGGCGGCGCGATGCGCGGTGCACTCGGAGAGGGCGCGCGTTTTTGAACCGCCGTGCTCTTCGCGCGCGTGCTCAATCGTATGTGCGAGACGCTAACAGCGGGAGCGCCTTGCGTCGCTTCGGGTGCAGATTGCTCCGACATTTGCGAAGCCGTTGTCACGAAGAGTAGCGCGATCAGCGCGTGAAGGAGAATTGAAATGACATAACTGACCGCCAACCGGCGATGCATACGCTCGTCGGTGGGATCGCGGCGGGGCATCGAGCGTTAGTGCGATTAATCAGCCGCAGGAGCCTGCCGTTACAGTAACGCAAGCGGGCACGCGTGCTTCGACAAGCTCAGCATGACACGCCGATGCTGCATAAACGCACGAAGATCGTTGCAACGATCGGGCCGGCATCGCGCAGCGATCCGATTTTGCGCTCGCTGCTCATCTCCGGAATGAACGTTGCACGCCTCAATTTCTCGCACGGTAGTGCGGACGAACATGGCGCCGTCGTCGATGCCGTGCGCCGCCTCAGCGAGGAGCTGGACGTACACGCGGGCGTCTTGCAAGATCTTCCGGGACCAAAAGTGCGCACTGGAACGCTCGGGGGAAATGCGTCGTCCGTGCATCTCGAACGCGGAAAGCCGTTTCGCTTGGAAACCGCCTCTGTTTCGGGCGATGCGCAACATGTTTCCGTTTCGTATGCGAATCTAGCGGCCGACGTCGCTCTCGGAAAGCGAATCTACCTTGCCGACGGCGCGATTGCATTACGCATTACCGGAAAGGATGCAACGTCGATCGACACAGTCGTCGAGGTCGGCGGCGATCTGCGCGCGACGCAGGGTATCAACTATCCTGACGGCTCGCTCAATATTGCCGCGGTAACAGAGCGCGATCTCGAGTTCCTTGAATTCGGTTTAACGAAGGACGTCGATTGGGTCGCGGTCTCATTCGTACGCTCAGCCGATGACGTCATCCAGGTCAAAGAGTTCATCGCGCAACATCACGGCGTCGCTCGAGTCCTCGCCAAGATCGAGCGGCATGACGCCTTAAAAGACATCGAAGCGATCGTTCGGGCAGCAGACGGCATCATGATCGCACGCGGTGATCTCGGCATTGAGATGCCCCTCGAGCTCGTACCGATGGTGCAAAAAGATTTAGTGGCGCGTTGCAACCGCGTTTCAAAGCCCGTCATCACCGCAACGCAGATGTTGGAATCGATGATTTCGGCGCCGCGACCAACCCGTGCCGAAGCGGCCGACGTTGCCAATGCGATCCTGGACGGAACTGACGCAGTGATGCTCTCGGGAGAGACGGCCCGCGGCGCTTATCCGACTGAAGCGGTTCGCGTCATGGCGCAGATTGCGCGCGAAGTGGAACGTTCTTATCCGCACGAAATTCTGCACGCGCGCCGGCTCGAGAACATCCGCCCGGACATCGCAAGCTCGATCGCTGAGGCGGCCGTGCGCAGCGCGGATGAGCTGGAGCTGCCTTACATTGTGACCGGCACGACAACGGGCAACACGGCACACCACATTTCTGCTTTCCGGCCGCGCGCGCGCATCATCGCCTTGACACCCGTCATCGAGGTGGCGCGACGGCTCTCACTTGTTTGGGGCGTGGAATCGCTGTTGATCGAGGATTACGGCTCGTTCGATCAGCTTCTCCAGCACACCGAACAACGTTTGAAGGAAACCGGCCTCGCCAAATCGGGCGACTGCGTCGCGTTCACGACGGGCATGCCGGTCGGCGCCGGCGGCACGAACGTGCTAAAAATACATCGTATAAGCTAGCGACAGCTTTACGATGCAGAGAACCTGATTGAGAGCAATTAGAAGTTGAAGCCGGAGATCGTTGGTTTTGTTCCATGCGATTGTCCCTGTGTCACACTGAGCTTGTCGAAGTGTGACATGACCGCCAGTCATGCTTCGACAGGCTCAGCATGACACTGGGACTCTTCAGTTAAATTCGTTTAAATTCGTTTGATCGAGACGCCCCAGAGCATCTTCTCTTCAAGGCGCTCGAAGAAATGCAACGGCGATGTGCGCGCAAAGCGGATCATCTTGGGGTGCTTCGTGATCACAACGCTCGTGCCGGGCGCGAGATCGCTCGCTAGATCGCCGTCGGTTTCTAAATTTGCATGTTCGATGTCGGAGTCGACGCTGATCACGATGCGCGAGGTGATCGGAACGATCAGCGGACGCGAGAACAGCGTATGTGCAAGAAGCGGCGCGATACCGAACGCCTCGACGCGCGGCGATATGATGGCGCCTCCCGCCGAAAGGAAATACGCAGTCGAACCGGTCGGCGTCGAGATGCAGATCCCGTCCGCGGGAATGTGCGCTGCCTGTTCATCGTCGAGGCAAAGCCCGAAGGGAACGATGCGCGAGATGCCGCCCTTGCGCACGATCACATCGTTGAGCGCAAAATATTGCCGCCCCTCATACTCGGCTCGCAGCGCGACGCGCTCTTCGATGTGCAAACCGCCGGCGAACAGTTCCGGCAACTGCTCGATGCGCGGATCGCCTTCATCGAACTCCGTCAAGAATCCAAGGCGGCCGGTATTGATTCCCAAGAGCGGCGTATCGGTTTCAATCGCAAGACGCGCTGCACGCAGAAGCGTACCGTCGCCCCCGATCGTTACGAGCAAGGAGGCGTCTCGCAATTGTGCCCCGCCATCCATCGTGAGCACGCCATATCCGCGTTTCGAAAACGCGCTCGAGACGCGCTGAGCGAGGGCTTGCGCATTGCCGCGATTCGGATCGACAAATAACGCGATCGTTTGACTCTTGGCGGTGATGCTCGCTCCGGTCAAATTCCGGCGGCCTCTGCAATCGCCCCATCGCCGATCGGATTGCCGCTGCGCTGCAAGGCGATAAAGAACTCTCGGTTTCCCGCCGGCCCAAGCAGCGGTGAGGGAGCGAGCGCAACGGCCCGTAAGCCAAGTTCGTTCATCGCATCGCGCACTTCGCGCAATACGGCCGCATGTACTTCGGCATCACGGACAACACCGCCGCGTTGCACGCGGGCGCGGCCGGCCTCGAACTGCGGCTTGACGAGCGCAATGATGATGCCGCTCGGCGCCAAGAATGCGCGAGCGCGCTCGACGATCGTGCGAAGCGAGATGAACGACGCATCGATCGTAATCAAGTCGAACGGCTCGCCAAGTTCATCGTCTTTAATATAACGGAAGTTCGTTCGCTCGACGGCATGAACGCGCGCATCATTGCGAAGCGGCCATGCCAATTGCCCGTAACCAACGTCGACCGCCGTAACGTGCCCTGCACCGAAGCGCAGCAAGCAATCCGTAAAGCCGCCGGTGCTGGCGCCGATGTCGAGCGCGCGCTTCGCGCTTGGATCAATTCCAAAGGACCGCAGCGCCGCTTCCAGCTTCTCACCGCCGCGGCTGACGTAGGGCTTCGCGTCCTGCACCTGGATGCGCGCATCATCGCGAACCTTTGCGCCGGCCTTTGTCGCGAGCGCTCCGTTCACTTGCACGCGACCTTCGAGAATAAGACTACGCGCACGAGATCGTGTCACGCCGGCACGCCGAACGACCGCATCGTCGAGGCGCATGGTCACGCCGCGGCTGCACGCGCGTTTGAGTAGTTACTCTTCGCCGTCGAAATAGTCTAAGGGTTCGGAGCGGATCAGACGGCGCTCCGGCGAGCGCACCACCCATTTCTTGCTATCTGGATAGTAGCACGATTCACCGATTGGATTATCGGCAATGACATACATGATCAAATCTTCCGTGCCGTTGTTGGAAACGACGTGCGCTTCGCCGGGTTTGAAGATGAACGCATCGCCCGTTTCGACTTCCGTTGTGCCGTCCTCATGGCGAACGATTCCACGACCCTCAATGACGTGATAGAACTCCCACTGCGCGCTATGCGAGTGATAGGGATAGGGCGTTGCACCGGCGGGTATGCGGGCAATTTCCACATCGAACGGATGCCGCTCGTGCAGATCCAACGATTCCGGCTTGCGCCCCAGCGCCATGGATATCTGCTTGCCGGCGGATTTGAACTTGCCTTTGGGTGATTCCCAGGCTTCCTCGTCAACGTCTTTCGAGTTAACTTTACGCATCTGCTTGGCCGTTCGAGTGAACATCAGCGTCACCCCCGTCGTATTCCACGATATGTAATCTAAGCGCGGCCGAGCGGGCTGTTCGCGACTAGAAAGTCAGAATGGAATCTCTTCGTCGACCACGGCTTCGGCCGCGACGTCTTCCTCAGTAACTTTTGGAAAAGCCTTAGAATCCGACTTTGGAATGCGCGTCGCTTCATCTATCTGATCTTGCGCGGCTTTAAGCATTTTCTCGCACTCGCGTGCAAGCGCAGTTCCGCGCTTAAAAAGCTCGACGTGCTCTTCTAAATCCACACTGCCACCGTCGAGCTTGCTTATAATTTGCTCAAGCTCGTTCATGGCCTCCTCAAATTTTCTTGCGCGCTTATCTGGCATTCCTGATGCTTTCAACGCGTGCACCTATGACCCCGCGCGCAAGTTCGGCCTCAACGCAAGAACCGGTTGTCAGCAAGCGTGAATCTTTAACGACCTTGCCATCTCTTCGGACTATAGCGTACCCACGCCTGAGAATTGCTTTAGGATCGAGTGTTCCCAGCTTTGAAGCGCTAAGCCGATATCGAGCCTCGCACGCCATCACATTGTCCTTTGATATCTGGAGCAGCCGCCCATGCGCCGATCGCACAAATACTCTAGACGGCTCGAGGCCGCGACGACGCAGCCTATGCAACTGCTGCGCGTGTCCGCGCAGCAGTCTTTTGGCTTGGGTTACGGAAGCGGCTGGGTTGTTCGCGTGCAGCTGCGATTTGCACGATTGGTGACGCGCCATCAACAATGATACGCTTCTGCGGACGCTTGGCACAAGTTGCCGCTCGATGCTTTTTAGTTGCCGATGAAAAGGCTTCAGCCCATTTCTACGAACCGCTAAAAGGCGCGCCCGAGCGGCCGCAAGCCGGCTATTTCGGCGGGACATTTCAGCGGACGGTCTGAGCTCGACAAGTAGATGATGGAGCCTCTCGCGCTTGCTCATCCTCTGGTTCAGATACACCTGACCGGCTGAACCCAATCGGCGAAGCGCACCGCCGACCTTGTCAGCGGCTAGGGCCAGCGCGCGTTCGGCGTCTCTGCTTAGGTCACGTTGGCAAATTGTCAGCTTCTGCAGAGTTGACTGCGTGCATTCAACGATATAGCTTGCAACGTCTCCCGGCGTGTCGAACACTCTATCGGCGGCCAGATCGGCGAGCATTTTATGCGCCGAGTGGCCTATCCCGGTGACGACCGGGATGTTACTTTGGACGATCGCGGTAACCACTGGTTCCGTGCTGAATCCAAAGAGTTCTTCAAGCGATCCACCGCCTCGCGCTAAAACGATCAAATCCACTGGCATTTGGTTAGCGCGCTCAATTGCGTTTGCAATCTCGGGACCAGCCACAGCACCTTGAACCGGTGAATCGACAGTCGTTACAGTAATATGGCTCGCTCGAACCATCTTCGCGCGAAAGTCACTTTCGGCATGGCTTCCGCGTCGCGTAACAATCGCTATTGCGAACGGATATGGCGGCAAGTTTCTTTTACGTGCACTGGAGAAAACGCCTTGGCGCTCAAGCCGCTTACGCAGCTCTTCCTGACGCGCGAAGAGTGCGCCCTCGCCGGTTAGCGTGACCTGGCGGACAAGCATTGTGCACCGGCCGTCCGCCCAAAGCGACATTCCGCCGCGGGCAATCACTTCTAAGCCATTTCGAAGAGCGGGCAGCTCCAGCACGTTCGCTCTAGACACAAAGCACTCGAGGCTGCAGTCTTCATCTTTGAGCTTAAAAAAGATAGAACCACTGTGTACCGGCGCGTACCCCGATATTTCGCCGGCGATGGCCAAGCTGCTGAGTACACTGTGTTTTTTGAAAAACGTATCGACCCCTCGGACAAATTGGCTCACCGTGAGCGGCATCGCATTGGTGGCTTGTTGCCGCATGGGAGTGTTCATGGCGTCGCGGTCGGTAAAGGCTGCAGCGTTGCAGCTCCCTCGGGCGGCTGGTACGCATTGATGTCGACGCGGCGCTCGGAGCCCGGGCTCGCGCAACGGCTCAGCGGCTCCGTGCCGGGCAGAAAGTATTCGTAGCCGCCGCCGCAGTTGGCAACTTTCACGACCTCGCCGCTCGGGAACGGAAAATCATGTTTGGGCGTCTTGGCAAGCGCCGCTTCCATGAAACGCGCCCAGGTTCGCGCCGGGATATTCCCCCCGTACGATTCGTTCATCGGCGCGTAATCGTCGTTGCCCAGCCAAACCGCCGCCACGAGATCCGGCGTGAACCCGACGAACCAGGCATCGCGGAAGCTCGAGGTCGTTCCGGTCTTGCCGGCTGCGGGCCGTCCGATTTTGCGCATTCGATTCCGGTGCCCGATTGGATGACGCTTTCCATCATCGAGTCCATGATGTATGCGGTGCCCGCGCCGACCACTTCGGTCTGTTGCGGAAAGCGGTTGTCGAGAATCATCGTCCCGAGCGAATCTTTGACGATCCGAAACGGCGAGGGCTCAATGTGCACGCCCTGATTGGCTAAGGTCGAGAAGCCGGAGGCCATGTCGAGCGGACTCACGCCCGAAGTGCCGAGCGCAAGTGAAAGGTTCGCTTCGAGCGGCGAGCGGACGCCCATCCGTTGCGCATACGCGATCACGCGGTCGACGCCGAGCAATTGCGCCAGTTTGACGGCGACGATATTGCGCGATTGCGCGAGCGCCGTTCGCAGCGGGATCGCACCCATATAGCTCAGATCGTCGTCCTTCGGTTCCCACAGCGTACCGTCGCCCATCGGGTAAGAAACCGGCGTATCTTCCATGATTGCGGTCGGCGGCATGCCGCTGTCGATTGCAGCGGTGTAAACGTACACTTTAAAGGAAGAACCCGGCTGGCGGCGCGTTTGCCACGCGCGGTTGAATTGGTTGTGCAGCGAGAAAGCCGCCGGCGCCGCCGACCATCGCGAGAATCTCTCCCGTTGACGGACGGATCGCGACGAGCGCCTCTTGATCGGCGCCGATGCCTTCCGCAATTGCGCTCTGCACGCCCCAATTGACGCAATCTTGCGCAAGTTTTTGCAGTTTGGGATCGAGCGTCGTGTACACTTGCAAGCCCGCTTCGTACGTTGCTTGTCGCCCGAACGTCTTTTCGAGTTGGTTGATTGCGTACGTCGTGAAATACGGATAAGCGTAGCCCTGAAACCGGGGCTGCGTTCACCCGCTAAATGCAACGGCTCAGCATATGCCGCCGCCGCCTGCGCCTGCGTCAGGTAGCCACCCGCGACCATCCGGTCGAGAACGTGCGTTTGCCGCTGCTTAGCATGCGAAAGATTGACATACGGTGAGTAGTCCGACGGCGCGGCGGGCAAACCGGCAAGCAATGCCGCCTGCCCAACGCTCAAATTTTGGACGCTCTTTCCAAAGTACGTATGCGCGGCCGCCTCGACTCCATAGGCTTGGGAGCCGAAATAGATCATGTTCAGGTAGCGTTCGAGGATTTCGTCCTTCGTATAAAAGCGCTCGATTTCCATCGCCAGCAGCGCTTCCTGAATCTTGCGCGATACCGAGACTTCACCGGAAAGGAAGAGCGCGCGCGCGAGCTGCTGCGTGATCGTCGATGCGCCTTGGAAGCGCTCGTGCCGCCAGTCGGCGATCGCGGCGCGCGCTATGCCTTGAAAATCGACGCCGTGATGCTGGTAAAAATGCTCGTCTTCGACCGCAATGAACGCGTCACGAACGATCGGTGGAATCTTGTTGATCGGTACCCAGATGCGATTCTGCCGATAGAGGTTTGCGAGCAGCGTCCCGTCGCGCGCGTACAGACGCGTCGAACGTTCCGGTTGAAAATCCGCCATACGGTTGATGTCGGGCAAATTTTGCGAGTACGAAGCGATCACGCCGGCGATCGTCCCTGCGGCGAAGAGCCCGATGAAGAAGATCACGCAGAGGCAGACCGCCAAAATGCGCCACCACAAAGGCAACGGGCGCCTCACAGGCCGCACGTAATCGGTGCGAAATCTAGTGCGTTGCATCGGCTTTCGTTGGACGGCCATTGCACGCGGCCGAGAGCACGCCGTTGATGAAGCGGCCCGAGTCGTCCGTCGAGAATTTCTTCGCGAGTTCCACCGCCTCGTTGATGACGACGGCGCGCGGAATTTGTGGCCGGTGGCGCAGTTCAAAAAGGCTCATGCGCAGCAGAAGCCGATCGATCGTCGGCAAGCGATCGATCGTCCAACCCTCGAGCAGCGGCGAGAATTCGCGATCGCTTTCCTCGGAGTGCTCGAGCGTTCCAAAGACCAGATCCTGAATGAACGCGCGTTGGGCACCCCGGCTGCCGCTATGCGTGAATGTTTGCGTGAGCGCATCGTCAGGCGGCTGATGTCCGACTTCGACGCTGAAGAGCGTCTGTAGGGCCAGCTCTCGAGCCATGCGGCGGGTCGGCATTGCAATTAGGCAGCCGTCGACTCGTGAATGAACGACGGCAGAAAATCGATCCCGTAATTGCCTGAACGAAACGCACGCGAGGCGAGCACGCCGAGGCACGGGGCTATCGTCGTGGCCACGCCCTCTATTACGGTTTCTTTGAGCGCACGTTCCATCCGAGCGATCGCCGCTTCACGCGTATCGGCGAATGCGATCACCTTGGCAAGCATCGAATCGTAAAACGGCGGGACTTCGAGGCCGGAATAAGCGTGCGTATCAACGCGAATTCCCGGGCCGCCCGGAAAGACGACATCGGTCAGCGTACCGGCGACGGGCGCAAAATTGCGCGTCGGATCCTCGGCGTTCAGCCGGCACTCGATCGCGTGGCCTCTTGCACGCAGGTCGCCCTGCGCGTAACCGAGCGCCTCGCCGGCCGCAATGCGAATCTGCTCCTTGACGAGGTCGATGCCATAGACCATTTCCGTCACCGGATGCTCGACTTGAATGCGCGTGTTCATCTCCATGAAATACGCCTGCCGATCGCTCACGAGGAATTCCAGCGTTCCGGCATTGGTATATTTGACGGCTACTGCGGCGCGAACGGCCGTCTCTTGCAGCGTTCGCCGCACGCGCTCCGGCGAGATTCGCCGCGGGCGCTTCCTCGATCAATTTTTGGTGCGATGGCTTTTGAATCGAGCAGTCGCGCTCCCCGAGATGCACGATGTTGCCGAACGTATCGCCCAAAACTTGAACTTCAATGTGCCGCGGATGTTCGATCAGCTTCTCTAAATAGAGCCGGCCGTCGTTAAAATTCGCTTCCGCCTCCGCTTGCGCCATCGCAAAGGTCCGCTCCATCTGATCCGAAGCGTCGACCTCGCGCATGCCCTTGCCGCCGCCGCCGGCCGTCGCTTTCAAGAGAACTGGGAAGCCGATCTTTTCAGCGGCATGCGCCGCATCGGCGGCCGTTTCAAGAACTTCCGTTCCGGGAGTCGTCGGAACGCCGCTCTGCGCCATGACACGCTTCGCGTTCGCCTTATCACCCATCAATGCGATGACATCCGGTGGTGGGCCGATGAAGACGAGCCCATGGTCGGCGCAGATCTCCGCAAAACGAGCGTTCTCGGCTAAAAATCCGTAGCCGGGATGAACAGCGTCGGCGCCGGTAATCAATGCCGTCGAGATGATGTTCGGAATATTGAGATAGGAGTGCGCGGCCGACCCCGGACCCACGCAAAATGCTTCGTTCGCTTGCCGAACGTGAAGCGAGCTCCGATCCGCCTCGGAATGAATCGCGACCGTTGACACGCCCAATTCTTGACATGCGCGGTTGATTCGAAGCGCGATCTCGCCGCGATTGGCGATCAAGACCTTTCTAAACACGGCCCCCTCGACAAGCTCGGGGTGACAGGCTACGTGAAGTGGTAGTAGTCAAGGCCGCGCGATCTCGAAGAGTGGTTGACCGTATTCGACCGGCTGCCCGTCGTCAACGAGAACTGCATGAAGTCGGCCTGGACCTCGCGCGACGACGGCATTGCGAATGCCGAGCGCTTCGACGTACGCAAGTTCCCGCTCGCCATCGAGTTGCGTGCCGGTCGGCGGAACGGGTTTGATAAGATGCGCGATACCGACGAGATTCGCTTTTATGACGTCCACCGGGATTCGGTTGCGATCTTCGAATGACTTGCGCTGCGACCCATCTTGCTCTGTATCGGAAGCGCTCCGGGGCGCACGGCGAAGCTCGATCGCATCACCATTCGCATCGCTGATCCGCAAGCCGATCAGGTCCGTTTGCTCGAATGCATCGACGAGACGGCGAACTCGCATCGTCACATCTTCGCTCTCTTCAGGCATGAGCGGGGTGCATTCGCCGGGTTGCGCATCGTATCCTGAGCGCGCGATATTACCATAACGCGGATCGATGTCGGCGAGCGGCGCGAGAACGAATTGGCGCTCCAAGATGCGCGGATGCGGAATGACTAAGTCGGATGCATCGATCCGCTCGTCGTCATAGTACAGAATGTCGAGATCGATGACGCGGGGTCCCCACCGATACGTTGGGCGGCGGCCAAGTTTGCGTTCCAGCGATTGCAGGGCGTGCAACAACTCGTGTGGCGTGAGCGTCGTTTCGACCAACGCCGCCGCGTTGATGAACTCCGGTTGATCTTTGACACCCCACGGACGCGTTCGGTAGAGCCGCGAGGTTGCGGTGACGTCGCCGATTTCACGCAGCATGTTGAAGGCTGCGGTGACGTTCGCTCGAGCGTCGCCTTGATTGGACCCGATTCCGATGGCAGTTATCGGCATGGTCCAAGATAGCGGGGATTTTTCTTGCGCAGTCGTACTCGCGGCGTCGCCCCGCCGAGAATGGCGGGCTTCGCAATAGCGACTTGGGCACGAGCCACGCGAACATCATCGAAGATGGTTTTCAGGAGTTCGGCTGCGAGGCGTTCGAGCAAATGATATGACTGCTCGCGCACGGTGCTCAGGATCCGCGCGTGAAGTTTTGCATAGTCGAGCGTCGCTTCTAGATCGTCGCTTGACGAGGCGGCGCTCAAATCAATCTCCAGACGAACATCTATATCCAGCGGCTGCTCGTGTGAACGTTCCGGCTCGTCGGCGCCATGTTTGCCGAACGCGCGAATCCCACGAATTTCGATTACATCCATTCTTGCGGCCGCCATCCGCGTTCGATCGCATCGCAGACGTCGATGACGTCGCGCATTTCACGCACATCGTGGACGCGAACGACGTCGATGCCCGCCGCAATCGCGAGCGCGACGGTCGCGGCCGTTCCCAAGACCCTCTCCTCCGCTCGCCGGCCGGTCAGCTTACCGATCATCGATTTGCGAGATGTTCCGAGCAAGGTTGGGAATCCGAGCGCGACGACTCGTTCTAGCTCGCGCAAGACCGACATATTGTCTTCGGGCAGTTTTCCGAATCCGATGCCAGGGTCGAGGATAATATGCTCCTCGCGCATGCCGGCACGAAGAGCGCGTTGCGCCCCGTTTTCTAAGAACCTGAGCACTTCGTCCACGACGTCGCCTTTATAGGCTGCCACGTCTTTGTTATGCATGATGACGAACGGCATCTCGTGCTGCAGCGCGACCGAGAGCAGGTCGTTGGAAAGGCCCCAAATTGAGTTCAAGATGTCGGCGCCGGCGTCGGCGGCCGCATTCGCCACGGAAACCTCAAAAGTGTCCACGGAGATGATCGCGTCGGACAGTTGTTTGCGAACGCCCTGAAGGACGGGTAAGAGCCGCTCCGCTTCAACCTCCGCTGAAATCGGCGTATATCCCGGACGAGTCGACTGCGCACCGATGTCGATGATATCGGCGCTCTTCGAATGCTGTTCGAGCGCATGGGCGATTGCATCACTGCGCTCGAGATGGCCGTCGCCTGAGAATGAATCGGGCGTCACGTTGACGACACCCATCAAGTAGGTTCGCTCGCCCCACGGCAGCGTGCGCCCGCGCAGCTGCAGGGCGCCGCGACGCTTATCGCGCTGGGGCTTGCGTACCGACGTTTTCAAGCCACCACGCGCGCAGTTGCGCGACGACGAACGTCGAGCCCGTTACAACGACGATGTCCCCGGGCTCCGCATTACGGCGCGCAACGGAGAGCGCTTCGACCGGATCGTTGATTTCTCGCCCCCAGATGCCGAGGTCTTGCGCGATGCTCGCCAGCCGCTGTGGCTTTGCAGCCGTTCTTCCGACCGCACTGAACGTCGTGAAAATGAACGAGCCTTCGAAGTCGTTGAACGCCGCCAGAAGATCCTTTGCGTCTTTGCGTTCGCCAATCGCGATGACAAACCAATAGCGATGGCCGGTCCCAAAATGTGCGCGAAGCGCTTGCGCAAAACTTTGCGCCTTATCAGCGTTATGCGCGATGTCGAAGACGACCGTCGGGTTTCCAGGCAGCACCTCCATGCGTCCCGCAATGTGGACCCTTTCGAAGCCCCGTTCCACATCCGTCGCGCCCGGACGGCAGAGAGCCGGCAACTGTTCGAGCGCAACAACCGCCGCTTCCGCATTTCGAATCTGAAAATCACCGAGCAAGGGCATCTCGATTTTGTACTTCGCCTGGTTGGTCTCCAGCGTAAAGCGTTGTCCGTATTGTCCCTCAAACTGCTGCGTGACCGCGCAAACCTGCGATTGCACAGAAACATATGGCGCACCAACGGCTGCGCAACCGGCACGAATGACGCGTTCCGCACCCGCATCGGAGACGGCGGTGACCAGCGGCACGCCGGGTTTCGCAATCCCAACCTTGTCGGATGCAATCTCTTCGAGAGTGTCGCCGAGCACGTCGGTGTGGTCGAGCCCGACGTTCGTGATGACGCTGACGAGCGGCGTGATCACATTCGTGCCATCGAGCGTGCCGCCAAGGCCGACCTCGATCACCGCGATTTCAACCTGCTCGATCGCAAAATGCAAGAACCCCAAGGCGAGTAGTGTTTCGTAGTAGGATGGCCGGCTGTACTCGCGCGCCACTTCATCGATCGCGCTTTCCATCTCGGTCAGCAACTGAGCGAACCGTTCGCGTGAAATTGCGATGCCATCGATTCTCGCGCGCTCCGTCATCGATTCGAGGTGCGGTTTCGTATGCAACCCGCAACGCTTTCCGCCGGCGGTCAAGACAGCTGCGGCCATCGTAGCGGTCGAGCTCTTGCCGCTCGTGCCGCCGATGTGCAACGACGGATAGCGGCGCTGAGGATTACCGAGCGCTTCAAGAAAGAAGCGCATCCGATCTAAACGATACGGAACCCGCGGCGAGACGATCTCGCTGACCGTGCCGTAAAGATAGGCCTCGGCCTGCTCGTAATTCATCCGTCGACGACCTCATCGGTCAGTAGCTCAATGGCATGCGGCAACACCGGCACGATGACGTCTAGAGATTCCGCGACCGCCTTCGGACTGCCCGGAAGGTTGACGATGAGCGTTCGATGCCGCACTCCGGCGACTGCGCGTGAAAGCATCGCGCTGCGCACGATGCCCAAGGAGTAGCTCCGAATTGCTTCGCCGATGCCCGGCACCTCATAGTCAATCACTGCGGCGGTCGTCTGCGGCGTGCGATCGCGCGGCGAGAGTCCGGTGCCGCCACTGGTCAAGATCAGCGAGGCAACGTTGCGATCCGCGAGATCGATCAGTTGTGCCTGCAACGCACTCGCATCGTCCGGTATGACGCTCTCATGAACGATGTCGTACGCTGCTCCCAAGCGATCTTTCATGATCGGAAGGCATTGGTCCGGACGCTCCCCCGACGCGGCGCGATCGGAGAGTACGATCAGTGCAGCGCGGTATTTCATCGCTTCGCCTTCCAGGAACCGCTCTTGCCGCCGCGCTTCTCAAGCAGGGCCAAACGTTCGATGCGAGTACCGCGAGCGATCGATTTCGTCATGTCGTAAATCGTTAAGGCCGCAATCGCCACCGCAACGAGCGCTTCCATCTCGACTCCCGTTGCCGCGTTCGTGCGCGCCTCCGCCTGCACCACGAGCACATTGCTCTCCCACGCAAATGTAACGTCAACGCCGGAGAGCGGGATTGGATGCGTCAACGGAATCAGCCCCGGCGTTTGTTTTGCAGCCAGGATGCCCGCGATCTGCGCCGTCGCAAGCGCATCGCCTTTTTGCAATGCGGCTGTGCGAATTGCGTTTGCCGCCGGCGGCGAGAGCTTCAGCCGTGCTTGCGCTCTTGCGATTCGTGCCGACGGCTTCTTCGCGGAAACGTCGACCATCGCAACCGTTCCATCAGCGCGGACGTGCGAGAGAGGCGCTGCTTTACGTCGCGCGCGCACCGGCGAAGCGCATCCAGATCAGCGCAAGCACACCGAGTATGACGAAGAGCGCGAAGTGGCTGATGTGATGCTTATGCGTCGGGTCGAAAACAAACCAATTAATTACTCCGAGCGCATAGCCGATGGCAATGACAAAGCAGATGATTGCGATAACGAGGGCGACGATTTTCAAACGATGACTCCTTTATAAGCCAGCCACAAGCAGAGCGCTCCAAAGATCAAGCAATACCAGCCGAACGGACGTAGATCGTTGCGCTCAAAGTATTTCGTGAGAAATGCAACCGAGAGATACGCGGCGATGCCGGCTAGTATTCCACCTATTAACGCTTGCACCGGAACGACGTGCGCGCCTGCCCAAAGACGCGGCATCTCGATCAGCGCAGCCGCCCCGATGACGGGAGTTGCAAGCAAGAACGAGTAACGCGCTGCATCCTCATGATCGAGATCAACGGCCAGACCCGCCACGATCGACGACCCGGAACGCGAGATCCCCGGCAAAAGTGCGAGCGACTGTGCCAAACCGACACCGAGACTTTCGATCCACGTCATCTTCTCTAGCCGCTTATATTGCTTGCTGCGATCTTCATGCTGCCGCTTGCGAAAGAATTCGCCGGCAAACATGATCAGCGCGTTAATCATCAAGAAGATCGCCGCAAACGCTGCCGAGCCGAAAAGATTGCGCACCGGCGACTCGAGGTAGACGCCAAGGATTCCGACGGGAATCGAGCCGACGACGAGCAGCCACGCGATGCGTTCATTGCGCTCGCCGGATAGCCGTCCCCGAACGATGCTTGCGACGAACGCGCGCACGAGCGCTATCCACTCGCGTCGATAGAAGATCACAAGGGCGATCGCCGTTCCTAAGTGCAGGACGACGATGAAGGCGAGAAATGACGGATCCCGTCGATTCACCGTCCAGTGCAAGAGCGCCGGAACCAAGATCGTATGCCCGAGACTGCTAACGGGGAATAGCTCGCTCACTCCCTGCAAGATCGCAAGCAGAATTGCTTGGGCGAACGTCATCTCAGCTCGCTCGTGCTTGCGGGTTCGAAGCGCACACGATACGTGTACGTTGATGCGATCTTCTTGCACGCGCTAACCGCAGGCGTGTACGTGCTGCCCTTGGCGAGGTTCAATGCGACTTGATCGAGTTGGGCATTTCCGGAACTGGCGGCGACCGCTGCATCGACGATCGCTCCGCGGTCATCCAGTTGCACGTGGATTTCCGTGACGCCGGCGGTCGCCGAACGTCGTGCATCGTCGGGAACGTCCGGTGGTTGCGGCGACGCCATGACCGTTGCAACCGCATATGCTTTGGTACACCCGCTGACGCCGGCCGGCGTCGGCAGATGTGCAACGGTCGGTGACGGCGACGGAGTCGCTGTTGCGACGGCAGACTTCGGCATTGCAACGATTGCAGGACCGCGCGCGCTCCGAGCAACCGTCCTCGGAACGTTGATCGCCTTGTGCGGCACCGTCTTCGGCGGTGCAGGCGGCCGTGGTGAGTGCAAGATCGTGGCGCGAACTTTGTAAATTTTCGTGAGCTGCAAACTTTCAGGCACTTCCTGCGTGGCCGGCACGCTCCAGTGAATGAAAAGCACGCCGAGCAGATGGAGGACGATCGAGAGAAGGAGCGCGCCGAGCAGCAGGCGCCGCGCAGAACGAAGGCTCATCGGGGAGGATGAGCCTCGCGTCGTCGACCGTCTAAATAACTACTGAGCGGGGTCGAAGTTGGCACGGAAGGAGTACGTGCCTTCCGCGGGTTGGCAGTTCATGAGCTTCGGTGCATACGACGATTGACGAGCCGCGATGATCGCTGCTTGATCGACCGCCATATTCCCCGAGCTTTGCAGAACGCTGGCGCTTTCAACCGAGGCTGCCGGCGAAAGCGTAATCTTCACGATGACCGTCACCGGGCCGAGTCCCTGTTCCTTCGCCGATTCAGGATACTCGGGCGAGACGCCGTTGGTCATCGTCGCTTCTCGATACGGATCCGCACACGCCGGTTTGGGCGTCGGGGGCGGCGCCGCTACTTTTGCTTGCTGGCCCGTTCCGGCAGAGGCCGTGCTGACGCCCTGTGGGGCGCCGTTTTCGCTGCCGCTCTTCGGCGCCGTGTAAGCCGGCTCGTTTTGGTTCGAGCCGGTCGTTGAATGCTGATGCACCAGATTGACCTTGAGCCGCGGCTGCTGCTGTTGCGGCTTTGGCTTGGGAGTCGATACCGGTGGCTGAGTCGGTTTCGGCGTCGGCGTCGGAGGCGGCGGCGTCGGCACCTTGACCTTGGTCTTCTTCATCAGCGAAACTTTTTCGACTTGCTGCTCTTCCGTGTGGGTTTGCTTGAACGGAATCAGCGGTCCTAAGACCAGATGTCCGGCAATAGAGATCACGAACGCCCACCCTAAAAAGGTGCGAATGCGCTCGCCGGTCGTTAGGAACGGAGAGCCACCTGCGAGCTTGGCCATCGCTTAGGTTTTCTGACCTTCGACGTGGTTCGCGAGACCGAAGTCGGTCAAGTCTTGCGATTTCGCGGCATCCATGACTTGCAAGATTGTGCCGTACTGCGACGCCGGATCAGCTTTGATGATTACGCTCTTGTAAACGTGACCCGTTTGCTCTTGCAGGGTCTTAAACGTATCGGAGGCCTGCTGAATCGGCACGACCGTTGAACCGATCTGAATCTCATCCTTGTCGTTGACGATGACGACGATTTGGGACGGGTGAACCTTATCGCGATTCTTGGCGTTAGGAAGTTTCGGCTCTTTGGTGACCGCCGCCAAGATGATGAAGATGATCAGCAAAACCAGCAGCACGTCGGTGAACGGCGTGATGTTGATCGTCGACATGACCTCCTCTTCGCCTTGTCCCGTTGAAACGGCCATTCTTACGCCTTCCTTATGAGGTCACGAAGCCGACGTCTTGAAGATTGGCGAGCTTCGCCGCGTCCAAGATGCGGATGATGATCCCATAGGGCGCTTTCGCATCCGCAACGATCGAGACGTGCTTGCCCGGCTTCTTCAGCGCGACCGCGTTCATGTCGTAGTAGATGTGCGCCAGATCGCTCTTCTTGCCGTCGACGAAGATCACGCCTTTGTTGTTGACGTCAATTTCGATGTTGTCTTTTTTGTTTGGATTCTCAGCCGGATTGTTGCTGCTCTTGTTCGGAAGCTGCTTCTCGAACCCGGGCGGCGTGATCAACGCGGCGAGAATCATGAAGATGATGAGCAAAACCAACAGCACGTCGGTGAACGGCGTGATGTTGATCTCCGCCATCACCTCATCTTCTTGCTTGGCTGAGAGGAGGGACACGGTTTATGTCGCGGCCTGGCGCGCCGCAGTCGTAGGCTGGTAGAGGTCCGTCGGAATCGGGGCGCCGGTGTTGTGGAAGTGCAACATTTCGGCGAGCTGGTTGGCGGCGACGATCATTTCTTGGTTGTACGCTTTGATGCGCGTCTTGAAGTAGTTGAAGAAAATCACGGCAACGATCGCCACGAAGAGTCCGGCCGCAGTCGTGATCAAGGCCTCTGAGACGCCCGCCGCAACCACCGCCGGCGTCGAGTTGCCTTTGAGCGCGATGTCTTGGAAGGCACGAATGATGCCTAAGACGGTTCCAAACAGCCCGACGAACGGCGCGATGACCGCGACGGTACCGATGATGCCCAGGTTGCGTTCGAGCGAATTGAGATGCTCCATCAGCGCAATCGAAAGCGCATCGGTAATGTCCGCTCGGTTCTTTTCACCGCGGAGCAGTCCGAACTCGAGAATGCGCGGCAGCATGCCTTTGTTCTGCCGGCAATATTGCACGGCGCCGTCTATGTCGTCGCTGGCGATGCGGTCGCCGAGCGCTTTGAGCAAGCCCTTCGTATCGCCGTGCTGGGATGCGAAGAAAACGAGACGTTCGATAACGATTGCGATCACAACGATCGAGCAGATCAGCAATGCCCACATCGCAGGTCCGCCGCGTTGGATGAACCCGTAGAAATTACTGAAGAAATCCACTTTTTTCGGCCCCTCCCGTCAGTAGAAGGCGGACCATTGGCCCACCTTCCAGGATTCTCCTCGTACTACTGCGGCACGCTCTTGATGAAGTTTTCGATGGCGTTTATCAACGCTGAAATATGGGCTGATTTCGCTTCATCGTCGGCCTTTTTCAATGTGTCGAGCCCTTCTTTTTTTTGCCCATCGTTGTGGTTTATCACCGAAAGTTGGATCAGGGCGACACCCTCAGCGAAATTCGCAGTTGGATCGGTTGGATTCAGCGCGACTGCCCTATCGGCTTCGGCCTTCATCCGAGTGAAGTCCGGCTTATCCATCCTGCCAATTGCTAACGCCGCCCGTCCGTATGCCGTGACGGCAATCGACGGCGATTGCTGCGCAGCTTGTTCGTAAAGCCTGACGGCATCGTCGTATCTAGCGGCGCTCTCAGCTTGCATTGCCTGGTTGAATACCGGGGGGACCATCACCCCACCTGAGGACGATGTTGAATTTGGTGCGATGCGCTGAAGCTCTGCGCTCATCGCGTTGGCATCGGCCGTATCGCCGGTTGCATTGTAGGCTTGAATAAGATACTGATCGACGGCGACACGATCGCTTGTGGATCTCGGACCGCCGCCAAAATCGTGCGCGCGTTTTAAGCTGACCACTGCGCCGGCGTTGTCATTGTTCGCGAGTTGGGCGACGCCGAGCGCGAAGTATGACGTTCCCACCGGCGAAAGCGATACTGCCTTCTGCCCGTACGTAAGAGCCTGCTGCGCGTTTGAGGTGTGCAACTGAATTGCAGCCGTCGCATAGACTGAGGCCGCAGTCGACCGATCGCGCGCCGGAATCGTGCTCATCCTGTCAAATTCGGCCGCAGCGCCGACATAGTTTTGGGCCCGCAGCAGCGTGTTGATTGAGGACACGGTCCCGCTTGAAATTCCGACTGCCTCCTCGTCGGGCGATGAGACAGCCTTCCCGTTGAACTTCAGCGTGAAATCGTAAAACGCGGTTGTCGGCTTTCCACCCCGCGTGGCGACGTGGTAGCTGGAGTTCTTTGCAATGTCCAGCGCCGCCGCGTTGTCCGCCGAGTTCGTCGAACGGATGACGTTCTGCACGTTGAAGCTGCCGTCGCCTTTGACGAGCACCTTAACAATGACGGTCCCCGAGCCGGCGATCGGAACGGTTGTCTTTCCAAGTTGGGAAAGCTTGGGCGGCTTAAAGTCGGTTCCGTAAGTGGCAGCTGACGTAACAGCGGTGGACCCGACGGCGACGGTTAGGATCGCGCCGGCGATGCGAAGCAAGTTCATAAGCACCTCTCTGCAGCAGTAACGATACCCAGGACCGATTTGTTAAAACGCTCGCCTTGGGACCTCTGAAGAAGCCGCCGTGTTCCAGCGTTGCGGCGATTTTTGGTCAGTTCGAGGCGCGAGGACGGACGCAATGCAGCGCATTGTGGCCGCCGCAGCAACGACGAAATGGCCGAAAAGCGGTGCAGCGATGGAACGCGCGGGGCTTCTTCAGAGATCCCTCATACGGCGAGGAAGGCGCCGCTTGCGACCGAGCGTCCTGCGACGCCGGCGAACTGCGGCAGTTTTTGCATCAAATGCGCAAAATCCGATGGCCGCAGGGATTGAGCGCCGTCGGAAGCGGCATTGTGCGGTTCAGGATGGACCTCGACGAGCAGCCCGTCGGCCCCGGCCGCAACCGCCGCCAGCGCCATCGGTTCCACCAAACGCGCGATGCCGGTACCGTGCGACGGATCGACGATGACCGGCAGATGCGTCAGTTGACGCAACAGCGGGATGACCGCTAGGTCGAGCAAATTGCGCGTCGCCGAATCGAACGAACGCACGCCACGCTCGCACAAGACGACGCGTTCGTTGCCGGCGAGAACGACGTACTCAGCGGCCATCAGCCACTCGTCAACCGTCGCTGCAAGGCCGCGCTTTAGCAAAACGGGTTTACCGCATTCGCCAACTTCCCGCAACAAACTAAAATTCTGCATGTTGCGCGCGCCGATCTGCAGCATGTCGGAATATTGCGCGACAAGCTCAACGTGACGAACGTCGAGCACTTCGGTGACGACGGCGACTCCGTGCCGGTCGGCAGCAGCTCCGCAACATCTTGAGCGCATCTTCGCCAAGACCCTGAAACGCATAGGGTGAACTGCGAGGCTTGAACGCGCCGCCGCGCAGAACGGTCGCGCCGGATGTTACGACGGCTTGCGCCGTCTGGTCAATCTGCGCTTCCGACTCGACGCTGCACGGTCCGGCGCAGACGACGAGCGCTTCTGCTCCGAAGGCGACGCGGTGGCCGTCCAGTTGGACGATCGAACGTTCGCGGCCCGGCTCGCTTCTGACGAGCCGGTATTTTTGCGGAATCGAGGCAAACTGCTCCACGGGCGCCCTCTTTTCGTCACACATCCTCGCAGGGCCGCTATCTCACTCGGAGCGAGCAAACGACATCGCCCGGATTCCAGCGTTCCGAGTGTAAGTGTTCCGAATGCACGCCGCTCCAACGTAAGAACGCGGTGGCCGACAGCTTCGAACATACGGCGCACTTGGCGCTTGCGGCCTTCGTGAATCGTGACGTCGACAAGCGAGCGATCCGCACGTGCGCTGACAATGCGCAGCCGTGCGGGCGACGTTGGCTGGTCGTCAAGGTTGACGCCTTTGATGAGCCGCTGCGCCGCAGCAGCGACGAACCGTCCTGCGAGCAACGCGCGATACGTCTTCTGCACCCCAAAGCTTGGATGCATCAAGCGGTGCGCGAGGTCGCCGTCGTTCGTCAGCAGCAATAGGCCGCTCGTGTCATAGTCGAGTCGACCCACGGGCACGACGCCGGCCGAACCTTCCGGAAGCAGATCGGCAACGGTGCGGCGCCCTTGCGGATCTCGCATCGTGGTGACGACGCCGGCCGGCTTGTTCAGCGCAAGGTAGATGCGCTCGGGCGCGATGCTGATCGTTTTCCCGTCAACGCAAACAACGTCATCCGCTTCAACCGTCGTGCCGAGTCGCTCAACTTTTGTGCCGTTCACGCTGACGCGCCCGCTAACGATCAGCTCTTCGGCTTTGCGGCGCGATGCAACGCCCGCCTGAGCCAGAAAGCGCTGCAGCCGCATTACGCGGGGCGCAACCGTACAAAAAGCTGCGTATCGAGGAAGCAATCATTTTTGCAAACGTCGCGCCGCAGCGTCGCTTCATGGACGAACCCGCATTTCTCGAGGACTCGACGCGACGCGACGTTCGGCTCAAAGACACCCGACTGAACGCGCTGCAGATCGGTTTCGCGCCACAACCACTCAACAAACGATCGCACGGCCGCTGTCATGATGCCTTGATTCCAAAACGCTTCGCCTAACCAGTAGCCGAACTCCGCGGTAAACTGTCGTTCGCCGGGAAAGCGCGTGAAGCCGAGGCCGCCTGCGACTTCACGGCCGCGCTCGATCGCAAAGTGTGTCTCTTCATGATCGATATCAACGGCATACCGCAGCCAAGCGCGCGCGTCCGCGATCGTGTACGGATATGGAAAGCTATCTCGCAGATAACGTGAGACGTTCGAATTGTTCGCTTGTCTGACAAGCGCTTCGGCATCGTCGTGCCGGTACGAGCGCACGACGCATATCCCGCAATCTAGCCGCATGCTCAGCCTACCTTCACGCTAAGGCGCGGTTATCGAGTGACGCTTTCTTGCAAGGCGGTCACATACAATAGGGTGACAATGATGCGCCTCGCGCTGTTCGGTCGACGCTTTCTCGCGAAAGCTCTGACATTTGTTGCATTCAAACAGTTAGCTCACAAATGCTGCAAGAAATGCAGGCAGCAGAAAGGCCGGCGTTGGCAGCCGGCCCTTTCGAGCGGTCTGCGAAGGGAAGGTGTGACTTAGGCAGGCGAAATGCTCGCCTTAGTACTTCCCGTTGCCGTCCTCGTAGCCGCGCGAGAGTGACAGGGCCTCTTTTGTGACGGTGTCCAAGAATTCGGCGTTCGAACGCGTCTGCGCCATCTTGTCGAGAATGATCTCCGTGATGTCGCCGGAGTTGAGCACGGATGTTGCGCGACGAAGCATCCAGATCTTGCGCATCTCGATTTCACTGAGGAGCAACTCTTCGTGTCGCGTTCCCGAGCGCTTGATGTCGATGGCTGGGAAGATACGCGATTCGGCGAGCTTGCGCGTGAGGTTGAGCTCCATGTTGCCGGTGCCTTTGAACTCTTCGAAGATGACGTCGTCCATCTTCGAGCCCGTTTCAATTAACGCGGTCGCGACGATCGTCAGCGAGCCGCCTTCTTCGATCTTACGCGCCGCGCCGAAGAAGCGCTTGGGCTTGTGAAGCGACGCGGTGTCTAAGCCGCCGGAAAGCGTGCGGCCCGAAGTCGGAATCACCTGGTTGTACGCCCGCGCGAGTCGCGTAATCGAATCCAGCAAGATGATGACGTCTTTGCCGAGCTCGGCGAGGCGCTTGGCCCGCTCCATCGTTAATTCGGCGACTGCCGTGTGATTCTCCGGATGCTCGTCGAAGGTTGAGGCGACGACCTCACCATCGATCGTGCGCTGCATGTCCGTCACTTCTTCCGGACGCTCGTCCACAAGCAGCGCTATGATGTGCGCTTCGGGATGGTTGATCGAAATCGAATTGGCGATGTTCTTGAGGAGCGTTGTCTTGCCGGCTTTCGGCGGCGAGACGATCAGCGCACGCTGTCCCTTGCCGATCGGGCAGATGAGATCGATGACGCGCGTTGAGAGCTGCGTTGAACGCACCTCGAGTTTGTACCGATCGTTCGGATAGATCGGCGTGCCTTTTTCAAAGACGCTCCGGCCGCGAATCTCTTCCGGATCATAGCCGTCGACCGTCTCGACCTTGATCAGG
Source organism: Vulcanimicrobiota bacterium (assembly GCA_963723515.1). GTDB lineage: Bacteria > Vulcanimicrobiota > Vulcanimicrobiia > Vulcanimicrobiales > Vulcanimicrobiaceae > JAFARW01. The sequence goes on along the minus strand of CAVRQT010000003.1, from coordinate 257,641 downwards.
CCGAAGTATTTCTCGTTGTCTTTCGGGCGCCGAACCTGTCCTTCGATTAGATCGCCGCGGCGCAGTTCGAAGCGCCGAATCTGCGATTGACTGACATAGATGTCGTCGGGGCCGATCAAATAGCCGTCGCGACGCAAGAAACCGTAGCCCTCAGGAAGGATGTCCAGTACGCCGTTCGCCATCTCGATGCCCGAGCGCGCCGCCTGAATTTCAAGGATGCGCGGAATCAGTTCGTCTTTCTTGAGCTTGAGCGGATTGAGGACATCGAACTCTTTGGCCAGCTCGTTGAGCTCCGTCTTCGACTTCTCTTCGAGTTGCGGCGCCGTCAGCAGCGCCGGCATCACGGCTTCGGCTTGAGGAAAGTTTTCACCGAAGTGAGATTGCGGGTTAAATCGTTGTTGGTGGTGCCGTCGCGGGCGCCGGCGGCGACCCCGGCCTTCCGGGCCGTTTTGATTGGGGCGGTTTTCGAATTGCAGCGGATTGATCTCCGAAAGAAATCGCGCGCATCATGTGCGAAGAACGACCGGCGAGGCTGCCTTCATCCTTAACGTGTGTGTGGCGCGAAGGGAATAACGTGCACCGCCGCGGTCTCTACAACCGCCGTGGCGACGTGCACACTATAGCATAGGCCTTAGTGCGCAATCAAGATGGAGCCGAACCGGTGCAGAATACCGCCTTCATCGGCGAGGTGAATGGTTCGCGTCCGAAACGGTCCTCGAGCCGTTCTTCGATGGAGCGAACGACGGCAGCCACGTCCCCTTTGCGCGCCTCGATCTCCGTCGCAAGCGGGCCGCCCCGAACGATGCCTTCGGCCATCCGCGCGGCGTTCATCGGCGCACCGGTATGCGCCAGAACGTCAATTGAAACGCCCGTGAATCCGGCATCCGCCATGAGGCGGCGATGCACGTCCGGATCCGACATGCCGAACGGCGTCTGAAGAAACGTCGGTGGATCCGCTCGAAAGCACGCGTGCACCGCAGCGTTCGCAAGGTCGTAGACCGGGCAAGACTCAATGCGATCCCAAACAGTGTAGAACAATCGGCCGCCCGGGACGAGCACTCGACGCGCTTCATGCATCGCACGAGCTTTGTCCGGGAAAAACATCCAACCGAATTGGCAGACGACGGCGTCGAATGAACGCGCTGCAAAAGGAAGCGCCGTCGCGTCCGCCTGCTGCCATGTGACTGCCGCGCCGGAGATTTGCTTTAAGCGCGCGACGTCCAGCATCGCGTCGTTGAGATCGGTCGCCATAATGCGTGCCGACGGCCCAAGCGTTTCGGCCAGCCGTGTTGTCACTGAGCCAGTTCCGCAAGCCAGCTCGAGAACGCGTGATGCCGCGCATGGCTTGACGCGCGCAACCAGATCGTCAGCGCATGGCGCAAAAATCAGGGGAACGAGAATGCGATCGTAATACTGCGGAATCGAACCGACAAATGCGGCATGGTCATCTTTCATCTATTACGGCGAGAGATGCCGCGGCCCAGAGACGAATTGGCTGCCGGGCTCGTAAAAACGAAGGTGCCGGTGGGCCGCTTTTGTGATGCCGATCCGCTTGCTCTTTCGAACCCGCGCATTGCTGAAACCGCCGTCGGCGAGCCAAAGTTCTGAGTCTGCAATCAAGTCCGCGCCGTCTACACGCCGGTCGAGCCCGAGCGCGTGGCAGAGGCGTCCTGGTCCTCGGCAGAGATCACGAAGTGAGCTTCTCCCGCGCCGCTCCATCATGATGTGGATACCTTCGAGCGGTTCGAGAGCACGCACGAGGACCGCCGCGCCTTCCATCTCGCTTTCGGTCGTCACGTTGAAGCAGAACGCCGTTCCGTAGATCTTATAAATGTAGGCATGAAACGGCGCAAGGAACATGCTAGCATTTCGCGAGCTTCGCCCGCGATAAGCGTGCGATGCCGGATCTTTGAGGACGTAGGCTTCGGTTTCAACGATTCGGCCGGCAAGCCGCACGCGATTGTGGTCGTGCACGAGCACGACGCCGATTAAGGCCTTGGCGCAGGCGATCGTTTCCGTTGGAAGAGTACTTCGCTTTAGACGGCGGTACGCGCGCACCCACGCGTCGTTAAGCGGCTACGTGAAGCGTTACCTCTGCGCGCGCGCGCGCCGCAAGATCTTCTGTGACCGACTCGTCCGCCTCGACCGTGGCCGTTTGAAAGCGGTTCAGTTGACAGCGTAGATTCACGTATGGCAACGAGAGCGCCGCCGGCACTTCGGCCGTCCCCTCGAGGTCGTCGACGAGGTCATGATCCGGTATTCTAAAGGAAGCTTCGTGAAAGCCCGCGTCGGCGAGCCGTTTCGCAACCTCAGTCAACGCAGCGTAGCCGACCTCGCGTCCGACCAGCGCCGGAATCCGGTGCACGGGAAAATCGACCCGGGCAACGCGTTGCGCCGTGGCGGTTCGCAGGTCGACGTAGGCCAGCCCGTTCCCGAGGTCATCCGCGCTGTATCCAAGCACCGCTTGGATCCTCCTTGCCGATTGCTTTTTCGCCCTCACGGAGATCACGTACCCATTGTAAATCGAACGTATGTTCGAGTCAAGTCCGGCGCCGGGCGAGCAAGTCCTCGTACAATGCCGCCGTCCGATCGGCTTGTGTTTCTCGACTAAACTGCATGGCGACCGCCTTGGAGCGGTCGCGCGAGGCGCAATCGGGTGGGCAGGCGACGAGTGCTAATGCGCGCGCCATTTCGCCGGCATCGTCTTGTACGTAGGCGGCCGCATCGTGTAGCACTTCACGCGTTTGCGGCGTCTCGACCGCAATGACGGGACAGCCGGCCGCTAAGGCTTCCGCCAAGACGATACCTTGCGTCTCGGTGACGCTCGAGAAAAGAAATACGTCTGCCGATGCATACAGGTCAGGTAATAGCGAGCTCTCGACGTGCCCCACGAAGCGAACGCGGTCGGCCACATTTCGCTGCGCGGCATGCCGCCGCAAGGCTTCGGAATGCGGGCCTTCGCCCACGATCGCCAGACGGACCTTGGAGGCCGGCTCGCCGGCGAGCGCGTCGATCATCAGTTCGAGGTTTTTCTCGCGTGCGAGACGGCCCACGGTCAAGGCGAGCGGTTCTTCTCCCTCGGCGCCGAGCTGCGCCCGAATCTCTTTGCGTCGCCGCCCAGCGCCAAAGGCTTGCAAATCGATGCCGCTCGGCACGATTTCGATGCGGCTGCGAACTCCCAGATCTACGAGCCGATCGGCCATTGCGGCGGTCGGTACGACGACCGCATCGGCGGCGTTCGCATACCAGCGCGTGATCCGGGAAGCGAGCCGCGCAATCGCCGTTGCATCGAACGGCACATAATGCGCGTATTGTTCGAGTTGGGTGTGATACGTGTAAACCAGCGGAATGCCGAAACGACGGGCGTACCAGACGCTCATCCAGCCGGTGATGAACGGCGAATGGGCGTGGATGATCGATAGCCGCTTGATGATTCCATTGAGGTTCTTGCGGCTGACCAGCGGCAACGTCAAGCGGTACGGCGTTCTCACCGGCAAGGGCAAAGACGGCATCCGAAACACCGGCCCAGGGCGCTCAGCGTAGCCCGGCGCTCGCGGAGCGAAGCAATAGACCTCGTGGTGCCGCTGCCGCAGCCCGTCGGCGAGCGCATCAACCGACGCGACCACTCCGTTGACGATCGGACGGTAGCATTCGGTGAAGAAACCGACCTTCAGAGCGGACTCCATCATCCTCATTAAACCATGTCGCCGGCGGTCGTCTTCATATGGCTCCAGGCAAAATGGGGCGACTTTTGGCATAGTGGCGGGTCGCGGAGGCCGTGCTATAGTGCCCGGAGTTACCGGGAGCGCTTCGGCGCCCCGTCGCTAGAGGGTATGGCCCGCAGCCTTCAGGGGCTCGGCCGCCCATGGTTTATGGCGTTTCCTCGTACGGATCCGTCAACCACTACTAACCTCTAAAGGCGTGCACGCATTGCACTCGGCGCGATTTTTAGCGCGCTCTGCTTCCTTGCGGGCCCGTCGTACCAGGAAAGGAGTTGGATTGATAGGACGCGGTCACTCAAAGGCGAGCTGGCTCGCCGCGAGCGTTCTCTTTCTCGGTCTGTGGATCGGGAATATCAGTCACCCCGCCGCTTCACTAGCGGCAGTTATCTCACACATCGTGTCGTTTACCTCAAATGGGGCCACGACGCAGCACGTTACGACGGCGAAAACCGTCGGCGACTTTCTCAAAGAACGCGGTCTCGGCGTCACCGACGCAGACTACGTTTCGCCATCGTTGGCAACCGCAGTAGCAGATAATACGATCGATCACGTACCGCGCCGCGGTGCCGGTCACGATCATTACTTCACAGGGCTCGAAGACGGTTCTCTCCTCGGCGATCGACGTCGGCACGTTGCTTGAAAACGAGAATGTCGACATCGGCCTGCATGACGAAGTGTCGGCGCCGTTTTCGGATGCGCTCGTCCCGGGAGAGCGCATTCGCGTTATCCGGATCGCCGAATGGACGAAAGCGACCCAGCAGTCCATCACGCCGCGGACGATCACACGATTGGTCTTCAGCCTGCCGCCGGGCAGAACCAAGGTCATCGCGCATGGCGGTCGCGGGGAGCGTGAGACGCTTGTCGGATTCACACAACGTGACGGCGTCACAGAACATCGCGTCATCGCGACGCGCATCGTTCGCAAACCCCGAGCGCGAATTATCGCGCGCGGGATCGGCGAATACGCCGCGTTCGAGCAAATGGCGAAGTTCGGTCTAGAGAAGACGTCGTACATCGCGGCAAGCGCTATATCGATGATGGCCACCGCATACACGGCGCAATGCGCCGGTTGCAGCGGCTACACCGCAATTGGTCCGCGAGCCGGTCACGGTATCGTCGCGGTCGATCCGCGCGTCATCCCGCTCGGCACGCGTCTGTACATTCCCGGTTACGGTCTTGCGATTGCCGGTGATACCGGCGGGGCGATTGTCGGTAATCGCATCGACTTGGGCTTCAATTCGCTCAGCGATGCGATGCAGTTCGGACGGCGACCCGTTAGGGTGTACCGATTGCGCTAAGGCCGACACATCCGCGCGCTATTTTTCGCGCGCTCGGATCACGGCCGAAACGCCACCTCGGGCAGCACTTTCTTCTGGATTCATCCGCTGCCCGCCGGATCGCAACTCTGGTCGGCTTGCCCTCGAACGGCGACCGCGGTTTTTCCGTCCTCGAAATTGGTGCGGGCACAGGCGCGCTGACGATTGCGCTTGTCAAAGCGAATCTTTCCCGTTACGGCGATTGAGATCGATGAGGACCTCGTCAGGCTGCTGCGCGCAGATCCGGAACTCGCAGCGGTGGAAATCGTTCAAGCCGATGCACTGCACTTTGATTACGAAGCCTTCGCCGGCGGACGGCCGTGGCGCGTAACGGGAAATCTCCCGTATAACATCGCCACTCCGTTGCTGCTGCGGTTGATCGAAATGCCAGGCGGACCCGAGCAAATGGTCGTCATGCTGCAAAAAGACGTTGCAGACCGCTTCATGGCAAAGCCGTCAACGTCCGCATACGGCAGCTTAACGCTTGCGGTACAATACGCGATGCGCGTTGAGCGCCTGTTCACGCTGTCGCCAGCGGCGTTTTACCCGCGTCCGAAAGTCGATTCAACGATTGTGCGGATGGTTCGGTACGGCGAGCCGCCGGTTCGCACGAGCGATGCGCGGTTTTTGCTGCAGGTCACGCGCGCTGCCTTCGCGTACCGCCGCAAAACGCTCGCGAACAGCTTGCGGCTTGCTCTGAACATCGAGCCCGCTCGGACATCGTCGGCGCTCAGATCGATCGGTTTAGGTCCGGAGGTCCGTGGAGAACAACTCGAGCTCGCCCAGTTCGCCGCCCTCGCCGACCACCTTCACAACTGATCGCCAGCAGGCAACCTGGACGGTCCTCGCTGCGGTCGGCATCGTCCCCGTCGCGATTGCCGGAGTCGCATTCGGATTTCTTCTGATCGTTGCGTTCCACGGGTCGCTGAATGCGCGGCATCTCAGTCTTTGGTCGCTACTGACCGCGCAGCTTTTCGGTTACGTCTTCTTGGCCCCGTATGTGCTCTTTATCTTGCGAGCACTCTGGCGCGATTCGTTTGCGCGACTGGGCTTCACATGGCCGTCCTTCGGGCAAATCGCAGTCGCGCTTGCTGGCGCGGTGGCGATGATCGTCGTCGTTGCCGCGCTTGGCCAACTCGTCCAAGCCATTCTGCACGCGCGGCACGAACAGCAAGCGGTGCAAATATTTCGCTCGATACGCAATCCCCGGCTTGCACTGTACTTTACGCTCGTTGTGACGGTCGCGGCGCCAATTACGGAAGAGCTGACCTTTCGCGTCTTCATCTTTAACGCAGCACGGCGATTCTTGCCGATTTCGGGAGCAGCGCTGGTCAGCGGCGGCCTCTTTGCGGTCGCGCATCAAGATCCGTTTCTCTTGATCCCCCTCACCGCCGGCGGCCTGATTCTCTGCTACGTCTATATCAAGACGACAAACGCATGGATGTCGATGATCACCCACGCCTGCTTTAATGGCTTCACGCTTCTCGTGCTCTTTATCGCGCCGAAGAGCGCCTTCTGACGTGCTGCGCATCGCGGTCGACGGGCTGAATCTCGCGACGGATCGGCGCGGCATGGGGCGGTACGCGCGCATCGTGCTGAACACGTTGAGCGCACGGAACGATGCCTTGGTCACGATCGTCGTTCGGGATCGGCGCGCACTTTTCGCAATCGCGGGCGTCGTAAATCAGAGCGCTGAATGCATAACGCTCGGCGAAGCGCGACGCCGCCGGTTCGATGCAACGTGGTATCCGTGGAACGGCATGCGCTTCCGCTTAACAGGCGGGAGCGTGGCCACGATTCACGACGTCTTCGCCTTCAGCTATCCGCACCGCAATCCGCTTGCACGTCGCCGTGAGCAGCGCCCGATCAACCGGGCCATCAACGAGGCGACGACGTTGACGACCGTTTCAGAGTTCTCCGCGCGTGAGATCGCTGCGCAATTCAGCATCCCGGTCGAACGCTTGACGATCGCCTGCCCGGTGCCGTCCAACTTCTGGTTTCCCGTCGCGCCGCCGGAGCGAGCGCCGTACTTTCTCTTTATCGGAGCCGCAGATGCACGAAAGAATGCCGCGATGCTCTTCAGGGCATTTGCGCATGCCTTTCCAAAGCACGACGTGCAGCTCATCATCGCCGGCACGCTTTCGATCGCCGATCAGCGCATTCTGGGTAGCGCCACCATGGCGTACGAACGCGTGACGCCGTCCGATGAGGAGCTGCGGGCTCTATACAGCGGTGCGATCGCCCTTTTGATGCCATCGCGCGATGAAGGCTACGGTTTGCCGGCCGTTGAGGCGATGGCGTGCGGCGCACCCGTGCTGGCCGCAGACCGTGGCGGATTGCCCGAAGCATGCGACGGTGCGGCTCTCCTTCTGCCGTTTGACGACGCGGGGCGATGGCAAGAAGCGATGAAGGCCATTGCAGCGAGTTCGGAGCAACGCGGGGCGTTGCGCGCTGAATCCTTAGCGCGCGCTGCGCGGATCGACCGCTCGCGACCCGGCGAGATCATCGCCGAGCGCTTGCGACAAGCTGCTGAAGTCGTTCGATGAAGATGGCAGGCGAGAAATTTTCGGCATGCCGGCGCAGCACTTGAGGATCGTAGCGGGCGCGTTGAAAACGATCGAGGACGGTGCGCAACGATTCCGCCGTCGGGCGATCGAAGAATTCACCGGTTTCATGCTCCCTGATCGTCTCCAACGCTCCGCCGGCGCGCAAGGCGATCGTCGGCGTTCCGGTTGCGGCCGCCTCCAGTGGAATCAATCCGAAATCTTCCTCTCCGGGAACAATCGCAGCGCGCGCGTTTCCAAGCAGCTCGTTCAACTTGCGGTCCTCAACGAAGCCGAGCATTGTGGTCGTTGAACCGCGCGCGTGCCGCTGCAGCATTGATTGCGCCGGACCCGTTCCGGCGATCAATAACGGAACGCCGGCCGCGGTGCAAGCATCGATCGCGATCTGGATGTTCTTATAGGGTAAGAGCCGCGAGGCGATGACAAAGTAATCGCCGCGGCCGGCTCCAACGGTGAAGCGATCGAGGTCGACCGGACAGTGCAAGACCTCCGCCTCTCGCCCGTAGTACGTACGAATTCGCGCCGCGACGTTGTGCGAATTTGCGATCAGCATCGTGGGCCGTTGCGCGGCTCGTTGATCCCACCGCGCGAGTTGCGCGATGACGGGCCGGGCGAGATTGCGCAGCGCGAACCCGCTCGTGTAGCCGATCGTAGGCGAAGACGAAGCGGCTGACCGTATTGATATACGAAACGTGCACGGCGCTTGATGAAAAGCGCACACCCTTCGCCCAGGCTGTTGTCGAGCTGACGATCGTATCGTAAGCGCTTAGGTCGAAGGCTTCAAAAACTGCCGGATACAGCGGCGCCAACGCGCGGAAGTAGCGATTGACGCCCGGAAGTTTTCCGAGCGGCGAAACGTTGATCGTCCGCCCCGGAAAAAGATCGCCGGTTAAGCGTGCATCGAAAAGCGCCGTGTAGATCGGCGCTTCCGGAAAAGCCCGCGCGATCTGCGCGAAGACGCGCTCGGCGCCGCCGCGCTGATTGAGGTAATCATGGACGAGTGCGACGTTCAGCTAGAAAGGTTAGCGCCGTCGCGCGGCAATACCAGCGCGACGTTTGGATTGCCGAGATAAACGCGTGCCACGCGCTGCAGATCCGCTGCCTTAACGGTCCGGATCGCATCCAATCCGCGTGCGAGGAAGTCGGGCGAGACGCCTTGCGCAGCAAAGACTCCGGCAAACCAAGCGCGATCTTCGAGTGAACCCGCTGCATCGATGTACGTTCCGGCGGCAATCGATTTCATCGTGCTGAGATCACCGGATATTTTGCTGCGGGCGAAAATCTGAACGACGGAAAGCGCCGTTCCAAAAGGTCGAGACGGATCGCCGAAACCACCATTGATGAAGAGAACAACGTTCGCCGGCTGCTGATCGAAGTTGTACATCGCGCCCGGCCGGACGATCCGTAAACGGTATCGTCGTGATCGTCGGATTGCCGGCCACTTCGGATGCCGTTCGTTCCAAGAACGTGGTCAAAACGAGCATCGCCCCAAAGTCTCGGCTGCGCAGTGACGGCGCGGGGAATTGCGCGACCAGCCAGGGCACCGCAATATCTCGTTGTGCGACCAGCCGCCGCTGCGTGCCACGCAACTTCGGCACCTTGATTGCCACCGGACGCGTGCTGCCGGCCGGCAACGTGTCGATCAACTTAGTGAAATCGTCGCCGCGCTGAAGCGTCGAGACCGCCTGCCGCGCTGACGACGGCACCGTTGCGCCGGTAATACGTTGTGAAGAAGCGTTGCGCATCGGGCGGCGTAAGCGCCGCGAGCGTTGCCGGCAAACCAAACGGCGGCAATCCCGCATCCGACTGCGTGAAGAATGCGCCGTTCAGCATCTCGAGCCCGACGGTTAGCGGCACGGCCTCATCCTCCGCGATCTTACGGTCGAGCTCGTTGCGTGCGCTCAGCAGCGCCGAATCGTTGAAACTCGGATGAGCTAACGCCGCTTCGAAAAGCGGCAGCAAGCGCGATCCGAAATTCGCTTTGATCCCTTCGATGTAATATCTGATCCAACGCCCGTCAACGCTGTAAGTAATCGATCCGCCCTTCGGCCTGCAGCGCATCGCGCAGCGGCATTCGATCCGGCCCGACCGGCGTGGTCAATAGGTCCTCGGCGACGAGCGCCGACAGTCCGTTTTCCGCGGGCGTTTGGCGGTCGAGTCCAGCCGGTATGAAGAGCTGCATGCCGATCAAGGCGCTCAACCGGTCCGGCTGCTGAACGAGTCTGGCTCCGTCATAGGCGCTTTGCGTGATGACGGGCGCCGCATTTGCCGGGTGCAGGGCGGCCAATACGATCGACACTGCGCTCACGCATAAGGAGTGCGGCTCTGAAAGCGGGCCTTCATTTCTGCGCGCTCGCCCGCAACCGCACGATCGTCGGCGTGCCGAGATATTGTTGCGCGATGCGCGCAACGTAGCCGGGATCAAGCGACTGCATCGTCTGCAAGTATTTCGCGCCGTCGTCACTCGGCGCGTAAAGCGGATCGCCCTCCACGGCGTACCACCCGAAATTGTCAGCCATCGCGAGCGGTGATTCCGTATCGGTCAAGATGTGGTATTCGAATGCGACGCGTGCTTGGTCGAACGCATGCTGCGCCAGCGGACGTTTGATCTGCTGAAGTTGGTCGTCGACATGCGCCTGAAGCTGATCGAGTTGCTTGCCGGACATGTCAACGACCATCACACCCGGATCGTGCAGTGTGATAAATTGGCCGGACAGAAAGGAATCCGGTGCATCGTTGCGGCTCATTCGTGCAACCGTTCCGCTCTCCGCGCGAAAGAGGTAATCTGCGATAAAGTCGAGCGCCGTGGCTGCTTTCACGTCACGGATCGGTGGGCCGAGCCACGCATAGCCGATCGCGTCTTCGCCGTACGACCGGCTCGTCGTCGTTGGCCCGGACGCCCGAATTGAGTCAACCGGATTCTCCATCGCCAGACCGGAACGCCGGCCGGTAACTTCCGGCGCGACGTTGCCGGCTGCGTCGCCGGCGACGGTCACGATCGCATTCGTCGATCGAAACGCGCGCGCCGCAAACGATTTCAGCTCGGTGGGCGAAACGTGTGTGAGCGCATTGGCACTCACAGGAACCGCGGCGTAGTGGGCCGGGCCGCCGGTAAACAATTGCGCGAAGAGCGCATCGTGCAGCGTCGCCTGGGGATCGAGCTGCTGCTGCGTGCCGGCGACCGCGACCTCACGCAGTGCCGCACGCATTCCTTGCGCTGAGATCTGCGGGGTAAAGTAGGCTTGCGTCAACGCGCGAAAGACGCGGCTTTGATCGTTTGCCGCAACCGATGCGGCGATCGAAACGGCGTCTGCATAGGCGTTGATCACAAAGCGGCCGCCCAAACTCTTGATCAGCTGACTTAGCGAAAGCGAACGCCCTTGCGCTGACGCCGCTATCGCCGTTGCGGCGTAGCGTGATAAACCGACAATTGGCGCGTGGAAACCGATCGAGGGAGCGCGATACCACAGTTCGATCGCCACCATCGGTACGGCAGCGTCGCGCCGCAAGATCAGCGCGCTGCCGTTCGGCAGTTGCGTTCGCTCGACGGCCGCCGCGCAAGGCCGTTGAACGTTCGAAAGAAGCGCCAGCGTGAGGCCGGCACATAAAGCGATGGCGCCCAGAGCGCGGGCGCTGCGCATCATGCCGGTTCCGGCGATATGTTTGGCGGGAGGCGCTTGCTCTTGGGTTTGGCGCGCGTGCCGCCTTCCACGCGCTCGGGCGTCGAGGGCGGAGTCGTATCAGTCGGGGCCTTTTCGCGCGTGAAGGGGCGATCTTCCAGGATCGCTTTCACTTCTTCGGTCTCGACGGTTTCATATTCGAGCAGCGAGCTGACCATGCGCTCGACCTTGCCCCAATTTTTCTCGAGCAGCTCGCGGCCACGCTCGTAACAGTTATCGATAATGCGCCGCACTTCAGCGTCGATTCGGCCGGCGATATCCTCGGAGTAGTTGCGATCTTCGCCCAGTTCTCGTCCTAAGAAGACCTGATGGTTGCCGCGGCCATATTGGATCGGGCCCAGCGCATCGGACATTCCGTATTGCGTCACCATCCGCCGTGCAACTTCGGTCGCTTTCTCAAAATCGTTGCTTGCGCCGGTCGTTACATCTTTGAACTTGATCTCTTCAGCGATTCGTCCGCCCAAGAGCCGGCACACTGCAGCGAGCAACTGCTCTTTGGTCTGGCTGTGGCGGTCATCTTCCGGAAGCGACCAGGTAATGCCCATTGCCATTCCGCGCGGTATGATCGTGACTTTGTGAATCGGATCGTGGTGCGGCAGCAGTCCGCCGATCAACGCGTGGCCGGACTCGTGGTAAGCGGTGACTTCTTTTTCTTGTTGCGACATGACGACCGAGCGACGCTCGGGGCCAACCATCACGCGATCGATCGCTTCATCGCAATCCGCCATTTCGATCGCGCTCTTGTCTTTGCGTGCCGCGAGCAATGCCGCTTCGTTCAGCAGATTCTCGAGGTCGGCGCCGGAAAACCCCGGCGTGCGTTTGGCAAGCGTCTCCAATGAGACGTCTTTGTTGAGCGGCTTGTTGCGCGCATGCACGCCGAGAATCGCCGCGCGTCCTCTGATGTCGGCACGATCGACCACGATTTGCCGGTCGAAACGTCCGGGGCGCAAGAGCGCAGGATCTAAGACGTCGGGACGGTTCGTTGCCGCGATCAAAATGACGCCCGTGTTTTGATCGAAGCCATCCATCTCAACGAGCAATTGGTTGAGCGTCTGCTCGCGCTCGTCGTGGCCGCCGCCAAGGCCTGCTCCACGCTGGCGCCCGACCGCGTCGATTTCATCAATGAAAACGATACATGGTGCAGACTTCTTGGCCTGCTCGAACAGATCGCGCACGCGTGACGCACCAACTCCGACGAACATTTCGACGAAATCGGATCCCGAAATCGAGAAGAACGGGACACCGGCTTCGCCCGCAATCGCGCGCGCCAGCAGTGTCTTGCCGGAGCCCGGCGGCCCAAGTAAGAGCACGCCCTTTGGAATGCGCGCGCCGAGCGATTGGAATTTTTTCGGATACTTCAGGAACTCGACAACTTCTTGCAGCTCTTCTTTGGCCTCGTCGATTCCGGCGACGTCGTTGAACGTCACCTTGGGACGATTTTCAGAAAGCAGTTTTGCCCTGGAGCGCCCGAAGGAGAGGGCCTGGCTGCCTCCGTTCTGCGCTTGCCGAAGGATGAAGATCAGGAAGCCCGCCATCAGCAGCAGCGGTAAGAATTGCAAAATGTTCGCAAAGATCGCGCCGTTGCTGGGCTGTTCGACGTCGATCCCGACGCCGTGGTTATAGAGAAATTGCGTAAACGGATAACTGCTCGAGTCCGGAACCGAAACGGTGTACTTTGTGCCGTTCTTGAGCTCGCCCGTCGCGTCGTGACCGATCGCGTGAAAATCCTTGACCTGGTTTTGCGATACGCGCCGATAGAAATCGCTGTAGGAAAGTTTCTGGCTCGTGTTTTGCGTCAGCACGAGCCGCTCAACGATCAAAAAGACCGCGATGATAGCCGCGATAATCAGAACGATCGAACGAAGATGTTTAGCCAAAGATTCTCAGTGCCCCAGTTGCGCGATATACGGAAGGTTGCGATAGCGTTCTTGGAAGTCTAAACCGTACCCTACGACAAACGCATCCGGCGCGGTCATTCCAACGTAGTCGATGCGCACATCGGTACGGCGGTGATATGGTTTATCGAGCAGCGTGCATGATTTCTGTACGGCCGGTTGGCGGCCCCGCACGAGCGCTTGCAAGTACTCCAGCGTCAGCCCATGGTCGACGATGTCCTCGATGATCACCACGTTTTTTCCGTGGAGAACGCGCTTTATATCCCTGAGCATCCGTACCTCACCGCTGCTGGTCATATTTTGCCCGTAACTCGAGAGAACGATGTAGTCAATCGTGATCTCGCTCGGGCCATCGGCTACCGAGCAGAGCGCCCGGGCCAAATCGACCGTGACATACAGCGCACCTTTCAACACGCCGAGCAGCAGCAAGGGTTGCCCGCAGAAGTCGCGCGCAATCTGCGCTGCCAGGCGTCGAACCGCTCCGTCGACTTCCTGGGACGTGTAGAGCACCGGGGCGGCACTTTCTTTCAACGCGGTCCGCTGAATCAACGTTTCTTCACCGTCAGGCTGCCGCGACGGATCGCGAGGGCCGCGTTTTGGTTGACATGAAAAAGTCCGGAGCGCCCTCGCTCGAGTGCACGCACCGCACTCTCAACGTGTTCGAAGTCAACGTCTAGCAGCTCTCCGCTTTCACTGAGCGCTTCGCGCACGCGACGACGAACGCCGGCTCGCGGCGCGCCGGTCAACTCCTCTGCGACGATATAGGCTGCGCGAGCAACTGCACGATCCAGGCCTGGAAAGCAAAGGCGCAGCGTCTCGAGCGCATCACGCACCGCATTGCGGCGGTATCTCAGAAGTTGATTTGTCGGATCGAGCGCATACGGCAAACACAGCGTTTCACAGTATCGTCGCAACTGATCGTGAGTGCAGCGCAGCAGCGGACGGCACAGCTCGACAGCGGCGCCGAGCGAGCGTCGGGGCACGATCCCCGTCAGTCCGGCCGTACCTGTCCCGCGAAAGAGCGCCAGGAGCACCGTTTCGGTTTGATCTTCGGCGGTGTGGGCGGTCGCGATCGCCGATGCGCCAATTTCCTTGGCGATGCGCTTGAGCGTATCGTAACGAGCCGTTCGCAAAGCACGTTCATCGCGTGAAGCGCCACCGAGGCGAACGGTTCTTATGGGCAACTGCAAAGCCGCCGCGATGTAGAGCGCAACCGCCTCATCCTGTTCCGCCGAAGCACGTACGCCGTGGTTTACATGGCCGATACAAAGCCGCCACTTGCGCTTGAAGGCGAGTGCCTTCATTACACCCGCGAGCGCGACGCTATCCGGACCGCCGGAGCACGCGATGACAATTGACTCACCATCCTGCAGGCTCGCGTCATGCAAAATTGCAGATTCGAGCGCCCGCTGTGGCCTAGCGCCGCGCATGCCGTGCAATTTCGCGACGCAATTCCCGTTCGGCGGTGGCGCGCCGCTTATCCCACAGTTTCTTGCCGCGAGCTAAACCTAGCTCGACTTTCGCCTTTCCACGGGTGAAATAGAGCCGCAGCGGCACGAGCGTCAAGCCTTTTTCCGCCGCGCGTCCGCCGAGCCGAACGATCTGCGCCTTATGCAAGAGCAGTTTGCGAGGTCTGAGCGGTTCTTGATTGGCGAAACTTCCTTCCTTATATGGAGGCACGTGCATGCCGAGCAGCCAGAGCTCACCCTCGCGGACGCGCGCGTAGCTCTCGGCCAGACTGACGCCGCCGGCGCGAAGCGACTTGATCTCGGTGCCGGTGAGTACGATGCCGGCTTCTATCGACTCCAGAATTTCGTATTCGTAACGCGCGCGCCGGTTGTCAACTGAGGGGGAGCGCGCCGGCGGTTTCTCGTCGCGGGGCGCACGCCGCTTTGCCATTATGCGCCTTCGAGCCGCCGGGCTAAGTCGGAAGACGCGTCAATCGCGCCTCGGGCGACGAAATGGCCCTCGCCTTCCGCAAGAAGCCGATGGCTATCGCAGACGCGCGCGAAGAGTCCGAGCACGTTACGGCGCATCCATCGGACCTCGCCGAAGACATCAAGCGGCCGGCCAAGCGGAATCGGAGCGCGAAAGCGTGTGGATAGGCTCGCCGTTACGCCGCGAAAGCCTGCGGCACCGGCCGCATACGCCATCGCTTCATCGAGCAGCGCAATGACGATGCCGCCGTGCGCGACGTCACGCCATCCTTGAAACTGGCGCGCCAGCGTGACCTGCGTGCGAACGCTTTGCGCCCCCGCGCGCTCAAACTCGAGATGCAAACCGATCGGATTCTCGGCTCCGCAAGCAAAGCAGTTCCGATCGTCGATCGGCACGAGATCAGCGTCCAACGTCGAGTCGAGCCGCCAGGGCTTCAGGAAGGCCGGCAGCGAGAATCTTCTGCTGAACTTGGGCAATCGCGTAATCGTACCGAACGAATTCGAGCGTTCGCTGCACGTCGTCGTACCAGGCGAAGGCGGCTTTGGGGTTCAGGTCCCGCGGCTGTCCGATGCTTCCCGGATTGATAATGTACCGATCGCCTTCCGCGAGTTCGAGTGGGCCGCCGTTCTGCATGTGGGCGTGGTCGATTGTGCCGTCTGCCCTGAGCGTGTAGTAGTCGGCGATGTGCGTATGACCGACGAAGATCAACGGCGCATCGGTGTTCTTGAACGCGCGAGATGCGCCGCGCTTATCGAGGATGTACTCGAAGTAGTTTTTGGGGGCGCCGTGCACCATCAAGTATTCGGGCTTGCGAATTTCATAACTCAGCGTAGTGAGCCAATCGACGCTCTCTTTTGAAATCGTCCGCTGAGTCCACTCGATCGCATTGCGGGCAACCGGGTTGAAATATTCGACGCCGAAGTTGTCGGTCGCGGCGACGTCATGGTTTCCTAGCACGACTTCGGTCGCCCGCGCGTGGATGCGCGAGACGCATTCATTGGGGTTTGGACCGTATCCAACGATGTCGCCCAAACACAAGAGACCGTCGTCCTCTTGAAGCCTCCCGAGCATCACTTCAAGCGACTCGAGATTGGAATGGACGTCCGAAATGATCGCATATCTCATCGCGGCCGTACAGCACGCAGGTGCTCCGCAAATTCGGATCGTTCCGGCGCCGTTCCAACGGTCACTCGAATATAACCGTCGAGCGGCGGCGCGAAGGGCTTGCGAATAAAGACGCCGCGGGCCATCAGATCGACGATGACGGCATTTGCCTCTTGCGCCGTGCCGTAGTCGATGCATACGAAGTTCGTGTACGACGGGATAGATTGACGCCCTAAAGACCTCGCGAGCGCGTAGTACTCCTCGCGTCCCCGCTCGACTTGCGCGACAACGCCCGATGCATACGCTTCATCGTCGAGTGCCGCAAGCGCCCCGATCTGGGCGTTGCGGTTGACGCCGTATTGAAGCCGAATCTTGGCGAAGGTTTCGACGTTGCGGATCGTCGTGACGGCGTAGCCCACGCGCGCCCCGGCCATCCCATACGCCTTTGAAAACGTGCGGACGCGCATCAATCGCGGATCGACGATCGTCGGCATGAACGAGTGCGGCGGAGCGAATTCCGCGTACGCCTCATCCAAGAGCAGCAGCGTTTGCGGCGGCGTCTTCTCGAGAAGCGTCTCGACCTGCTCGCGCGCGCACATCGTTCCGCTCGGATTGTCAGGATTGGCAACGTAGAGGATCGCGGGACGCAATTGACGAGCGCGCTCCAGCAAGCCGTCGACGTCGATCTTCCCGTCGGCAAGGTAGTCGACCGTTTCAAGCGCCCCGCCATACCCGGTGACGTGGTATGCGAATGTCGGATACGTTCCGCGGGTCGCCAACGCAATTGAACCCGGGCCGATGAACGCGCGAACAGCGAGGCCCATCAAATCGTCGATGCCTGAAGCGATTAAGATTTGATCGATCTTGCAGCCGAGCCGGCCGGCGAGCGCTTCACGTAAGTCGTGCGACTCCGGGTCGCCGTACCATGAGAGCCGCGGCAACTCCGCCGCCATCGCGGCGAGCGCTCTGGGCGATGGGCCGAACGCGCTTTCATTTGCGCCCAGGCGCAAGATGCGCGGATGTCCGCCCTCGCGCATCAGTTGCTCCGGACCGATGAACGGCGTCATCGGCGGAATCGCTTCAATCGCGGGCGTTGCGCGCAGTACCGTCACGGATGAACGGTGATGCGATCGACGACGCTTCTTACGCCGTTCAATCGGCGCACGGAGTCGAGCATCGTCTGCTTTGTCCCCTGCGACGAAAGCGTGCCGCTCAAGGTAACGACGCCGCTGTGAGCCGCAGTCTTGACTTTGAAGGCGTTGATGCCCGTTTGCGCGAGAAGCGTGCCGTCGACTTTTGCGAGCAAAGCCGCGTCGGACGCCGACTCGCGAACGCTCCGCACTTTCGGGTTGATCGTCGTGCGATCTTGAACGCTGCGCACGCCTCCGATCGATCGGGCGGCCGCCTCGAATTGATTTCGCACGCTTTGCGAACGTACTTCACCGCTTAGCGTGGCGACGCCGTTAGAGACGACAACATCGACCGCCGCCGACGAATCGAGATCGATCGTTGCCAGCTTGCCTTTGATCGCAACCGCTAGCCCTGCGTCCTTCAGCTGGCCGGGCGCTGCACTGGCAAAACTTTGCGCTTGTCGCTGCGCGGTTCCGGAACACGCGGCAAGCGCGAACATTGCTCCACAAGCAATCGCACGCCAAAGCTTCACGGCTACCAACCTCTCGTAAACGGATAGACGCGCACGGCTGCACCGCGCTCGAGGCGTTTGGTTTCCTCGTCGACGACGATGAAACCGTCGGCGCGCGCGCACAAACTCGTCAGCGACGAGTGCATCGCGAGCGGCTGCGCTCGAAAGGGCACTGCATCTTGCGAAAGAGCGACGGGAACGAACGACGTCCAACCCGCTCGGCTCTCCACGGTTTGCTCCAGTTGGGCTCCCGTTTGGCGTTCGATGAGATGCGCGCCGGTCATTGCCGCAATAATCGGGGCCCCTACGGTCTCGAGAATCATCAGCGCGGACGTTGGATTTCCGGGCAAGCCGACGATCGGTTTACCGTCGATAGCGGCGAGCACCGTCGGTTTGCCTGGCTTGACGCGCAAGCCATGCACGATAACGCCGGGCTCTCCGAGCGCCGCAATTGCAACGGGCGTGCGATCGCGTTCTCCGACCGAAGAACCACCGCTGACGATGACCGCATCGTTGTCCGCGAGCGCGGCACGCAAAATATCCTCCAAGGCGCCTTCACGGTCGCGCGCGGTAGGATAGTGCGTCGCGATGGCTCCCATCGCTCTCAAAGCCGCCGCAATCACATAGCGATTTGAATCGCGGACCTGGCCCGGTTGGGGATCGGCCTGCGGATCGACGAGCTCATCGCCGGAAGAAACGACCGCAATGCGAGGACGTGCAAAGACCTCGATCTGCCCTCGGCCTAGCGTCGCCAAGACCCCGGCCTCCGCTGCACCGATGCGCCGGCCGGCGCGAAAGAGCAGCTCGCCTTCCTTTATATCTTCGCCGCGCGGAGTGATGCAGTCGCCCACGGCTACCGCGTCCTCGATCCGAATCGTCTCACCGTCGAGGACGACGCGCTCAAACGGAACGACGGCGTCGCTTCCCACAGGCAAGAGGCCGCCGGTCGGAATGCGCGCTGCCTCCAAAGCGGATAATGCGACGCGCAGGGAGACGTCCGATCTGAATTTCGTCGACGATGCGCAAGGCCGCGGGGACGTCGCTCGCACGAATCGCGTAGCCGTCCATCGTCGAACGAGGCGCATCGGGATAGCAGCGATCCGCAATAAGATCGGCGGCGAGTACGCGACCCGATGCTTCATCCAGATTCACGCGCTCGCGTCGCGCCGGCCGCAGGGCCGCGCGCGACAAGAAAGTGATGATTGCCTGCTGCGGCGGCAGCAACTGCTCGACATCGAAGCCGCTTTTGCGGGATAGGACTGCGCTTGCGCCTCGCATAATGCGGCGTTCGTTCTCCATGCTTGACATTGCTCTTATTCGGCGCGACCCGGATCGCGTGCGGCGTTCATGCGAACGACGCGGCCTCGATGCGGCCAATGTCGATGAAGTTCTTCGGCTCGATGCGGAGCACCGCTCGGCGCTGACGGCACTGGAGAGGCTACAGTCTGAAAAAAATGCGCTCTCGGAAAAAATCAGTCGCTCCGCCGATAAAGCGCAGGCCGCGCGTGAATTGCGTCCACAGCTCGATACGCTGGCTCAACAAATCGCCACGGCGCAGGAGCGCACTGAAGCAAACTCTTTCGAGCGCGCCGATTCGCCGCTTCGCCTGCTCATCGAGAATATTCCAAACTTTCTGGACGATTCTGTTCCCGAAGGACAAGGAGAAGATGATAACGCTGAGCTTCGCAAGTCGGGAACGCCGCCACAATTTGACTTCGCAGCCCAACCGCATTGGGAGATCGGTGAAGCGCTCGGCATTCTCGATTTCGAGCGCGCGGCGAAACTTGCCGGCAGCCGTTTCAGCGTATTGATCGGCGACGGCGCGCGGCTCTCGCGCGCGCTGATCGATTTTTTTCTTGACCGGGCGCGCGCAAAGGCGTACGTCGAAATCGTACCGCCATACCTGGTTGCGCGCAAGACGATGTGGTCGACGGGACAGCTGACAAAATTTTCGGACGCGATGTTCTGCGATCCAGGCGCCGATCTGTTTATGATTCCGACTTCCGAAGTGCCGTTGACGGCGTTGCATGGCGATGAGATCTTGAGCCTGCAAGATCTGCCGCGTAAATATACCGCGTACTCGCCGTGCTTCCGTAAAGAGGCGGGCGCCGCCGGAAAAGATACGCGCGGCCTGATGCGTCAGCATCAGTTCGAGAAGGTCGAGCTCGTATGGCTGACCGTCACCTGAAGAATCGATGGCGGCGCTCGAGACCTTGACCTCGCACGCAGAGGCCCTTCTTCAGGAGCTCGAGCTTCCGTATCGCGTCGTCGCTTTATGTGCCGGTGAAGTCAGTTTCAACAGCGCGAAGACATATGACGTCGAAGTGTGGGTTCCGAGCGAGCAACGATATCGAGAAATCAGTTCCTGTTCAAACTGCACCGATTTCCAAGCGCGCCGAGCGAATATACGCTTTCGTCGCGATCCTAAAAAGAAACCGGAATTTGTTCACACTTTAAACGGCTCCGGTCTCGCAGTCGGGCGCACGCTGATCGCCATTCTCGAAAACTGCCAGCGGTCAGACGGCAGCGTCGCGATTCCGCAGGCGCTGCAGCCTTACTTCAATGGAGAGCGAATTCGCCGCCCAAGTATCTGACGTCAACTATTCCGGCAGTTCTTTGAACGATTGCTTGACGCGATACTCGCTCATCGGATAGCGCTCGCGCAGATGGGCCCACTGGTCGAGCAGATCGTTGCCGAGCGGATTCTTGCGATACCTCGTCACGCCTAAGTAGTAGAGCGCTTCGGGAGCCGCATAGGTCGTCGAGAAGCGCGTCAGCACGTCAATGTAGAGCTTTTCGGCCGCTTCAAACTCTCGCCGGCGCAAATGCGCTTGCCCGAAGCCGCATAATGCTCGCGCGATGAATTCCGGCGGCGGGAGGAAGCCGTCCCAACGGTAGAGCTCCGCGCCCCTCTCATCGAGAACTCGCACATCCGGCGTCCAAATGTGATGGAGCCGCTTGAGAACCTCGACATTCTCTTTCTTCGAATTGTCGTATTGAACGGGAATGGCGTTTTCTGTGATTACTTGCACGACGGGCGGCTGAGGATACGTCACGGTATCCAACGCTTTGCAGCCCCCTCAGCCAGGGTTGAAGACATCGACCAAGACGAGTTTTTCTTCCTCGCGGGCACGCTGAAGAGCAGCGTCTAAATCATGCATCCACTCAATCATGCGCTATACGTTCGCGCCATTATTCCGTGTCACCCATATCCATTTGGATCATCCGTTTGACGGATACCGGGAAGCGAGCGTTCGCGCTAGACTCGAGGGCAGAATGCACCGACTCACTCTTATCTTCGTCTGTTTGATCGCAGCGGCGATCACGGCACCGGCGATCGCACAAACGCCAGCTCCATCACCAAGCCCCACACCGCTGGAGCTTCCGACGCCAATGCCACCGCTCATCATCGGCGGCGCGTTCACGATTTTCGGATTTCACACCGATGGGGTGAACAACACCGGCGCGCTCGATACGCCGTCTGGAAGCGATCGGGCCGGTCGCGGCGACATCTCGGATCTTCTTCTTAACATATCCGCCGGTAGTGCGCGGTTTCGCGTGACTGCAAGCGCCGGCGTCTACAACCTCTTAACGGTCGGAGAAGCGATCAACCAGAGCACGCAAAGCGGCGCCAATACACTGCTCTATTCGCAGTTGCCTGTTGTTGCCGCCCAGTACAACTTCGATAGCCACTTCAGTCTTGCAGCCGGAAAATTTGCCTCGTTGCTCGGTCAAGAGTCGCCGATGACCTACCAGAACATCAACGTGCAACGCGGGCTTGCGTGGACGATGGAGCCGACAATAAGCCGCGGCGTGCGCGCGATCTACGCACGTGGCCCATGGACGGCGACGCTTGAGGCGAACGATGCCTATTACTCCGGTCATAATCGCGCGATCGAGTGGCTCGTTGGATGGTCCCCATCGTCCGATACGAGCGTTCAGTTTGCCGGTATCGTTCCCGGAAGCAACATCGGCCCCAATCCAACTGTCGCGATCGGCAACAAAGCTGAATACGATTTGATGTTGACGCGGCAGTTCGGGAAACTGCAGTTGCTACCGTACATGCTGTGGGTGCATTCGCCGGCATCATCTTCACTTGGCTACACTCGCGAGTGAAAATGCGATGGCAGCTGTGTTGATGGGCACGTACGCATGGAGCACGCCGTTCTCACTTGCATTTCGGTTTGAAAGCGTCTGGAATTACAGCTCTACGACGGACTCACAGCGGTAACGCAGACTTAATCGGTTTCGGTCCGGGCAGCTCGGCACTTTCCTTAACACTGACGCCGGCATACCACTTTGCAAATTATGGCGTCTTGCGGTTTGAGTACTCTCACGTTCGGCTCACTTCGTTTACCGCGGGGCTTGGTTTCAGTGCAGGCGGCACGAACGCCGATCAAGATCGCTTCGGTTTCGAGCTCGGCGTCGTGCGCTGATCCTATCTAAAGCCGCTCGCGGCCGTGCGGCGCGTTCAAATCCTGCGCCGGGCCGATCGGGACGATTCCGCTCGGATTGATCTCCGTATGCGTGCAATAGTAGTGGCGTTTGATGTGATCGAAGTTGACCGTTTGCGCGACGCCATCGACTTGATAGAGATCGCGGAGGTAGCCGAACAGATTCGGATAGTCGATGATGCGCCGCAGATTGCACTTGAAATGCAAGTAGTAGACCGGATCGAAGCGGATCAGCGTCGTGAATAACCGCCAATCGGTTTCGAGCGGCTGCTCACCGAAAAGATAGCGACGCTCGGCGAGCCGGCTCTCGAGCACGTCGAGCATATCGAAAAGGCGATAAGCCGCCTCTTCGTACGCTCCCTGTGACGTTGCAAATCCGGCACGGTACACGCCGTCGTTGATCGTCTGGTAAATCGCTTCGTTGAGCTCATCGATATCTGGCGCGATCGGCGCTGGATAGAGCACGATCTTATTGCGGGCAACTTCGAGAAACTCGGTCTCCAACATGCGCATGATGTCGTCATCTGAGTTGCTGACGATTCTTTTCGTTTGCTTATCCCAGAGGACTGGGACGGTGACGCGCCCCCGATACTGCGGATCGGTTGCAACATAGGCTTCCTTCAAGAAAGCGAACCCGTTGATCGGATCGTGCGAGTATCCGGGACCATCTCGAAACGCCCAGCCCCGTTCGTCACGGATTGGATCGACAATCGTCATTCCGATCGCCTCTTCCAATTGCAGCAACTTGCGGACGATAACCGTGCGATGCGCCCAAGGGCATGCGAGCGACACATAGAGATGGTAACGCCCGGCAACGGCCGGATAGTCCGAGCTTCCGGCGCCGATCCAACCGCGAAAGTGATCCTTCTGCCGGATGAAGCGCCCGTCGCCGGCGGCTTCATCGGGAAATTGTGCTTTGACTTTCACGCTCGCGCTTCTAGATCCGCGTGAAATTCAGAAGCCGGAAACCTTTGCCCTCAATCGAGAGTGCGAGCGTCGTTAATTCAGCGCCGATCTCTTCTTCCGGTTCTTCCCACGCCCCGCGCTCGCTGTTAAAGAGCCGCACCATGTAGTTCGCCTGCGCATCGACAAGCCGCGAAAGGTTCATCGGAATCGTTGCCGTCTGATCGCCGATGTTTCCGAGGAGCACCGCGATCTCGTTCTCTTTGGCGAGCGCGATCGCGGCGGCCGTCGTTGAAAAGACCGCGAGCTCATCCGTAACATCGCGGCTGAAGAGTTGCATCTCGGATTCGCTTTCGAGCTGCGCCGTCGTATAGATCTGCGATGTCGTGCCTTTGCGGATCATGAAATATGAGAGCTCCCCGCCGTGGTAGCGCAAGCGCCGCAAACCGACCCAGCTCCATTCGGGGGGAATCAGCGGGTTGATGCACGGGACGCCGGAGGTCAATGTTAGTCCGCAAACGCCTTCAACGGCGGCCCACAAGAATCGCGGCGGCTCCCAAGGGCTCAAGCGCATGCCTTTGTTGGTCAAGCTTTCGCCGTCGAACCACTCGCTGAATTGGCCCGGAACCGTGTTGTTCTTCTTCGGATCGGTGCCATAGTGTTCGAAAGACGAGCGCAACGCTCGCACCATGAACTCGGGATGATACGGCGCAGCGGCAAATGCATACCACCACGTTAATCCGGGCCAAACGCCGCCCATCAGACCCGAGAAATGGCTTGGGTCGTAGAGCGGATCGACACGCGAGGCGGTCCGTAAACCCGCCGGCGTCCAAAAATCGGGCGCATTGAGGCGGCTGATGACGCGAAAGGCCGTCTCGTCGTCACAGACTCGAAACATCACCGGAAAAACTTCGTCGCCCGTAACGTCGGTATGAACGTTCCCGTCCACATCGATATTGAGATAGTACAGGCCGTTCTCGGGGTTGATCAGGTGGCTGTTGATTGCATCGCGCAGCGATTGATATGCGGACGAAAACTCGGGTCCATCTGCGCCATGATCCTCCGTCTGCGCTGCCAGCTCAGCGGCGGCACGGAGCGCGGCGGCGCATTCGGCGTTGATCTCCGTCACCGCCCCGTTAATCGTGTACAGCGGGATGATGTTGCGCCAGCTGGCGATCGCCCAAACATACCCGCGCGGATCTTTGGCGTCGCAAAAGATCAAGCCGCGTTTGTCGCGCTGTGAGAGGATGTAACGCGCGGCTCGGGCGACGGCGGGATAGGCTTCCTCGAGCCACGTTTTGTCGCCGGTCGCCTGAAAATGGTGATGCGCAGCCAGGATGAAGAGCGGCGTATCATCGTTGATGTTGAGGCCGTCATCTTCGATCTTCCCGGTAATTGCGTCGGTGTATTCCGGCATTTTGCCGTTGCGGTATTGAATCGCGATCAACTTCTTTAGCAGCGAACGCGAAAAATCGGGCATGAAGTAATCATTGCCCAAGATGAACCAGGCCGCATCTCTCACGACGAGATTCGGCGTGTTCCCCGGATCGTTTGTAAAGGCGCGGCCCTGCGGGTAGGTCGCCATCACTCGGCGCATGTTGACCTTGCTCCAAAGCGCGCCTTGATTGATCACCGCATCGGGCGCGACAATCTCGCTGAAATGCAGACGCTGGTCGAGATGCTCGATCGTCCGTTGCAGCGCCGTTTGCGCATTATCTGAGTCACAGAACGCATCGAGAACCGCCGTCTCGTCGCTGCCCACAAAGGCGCCTGCTTTGATGCAGAATTCGTGTTTTGCGCCCGGCTCCAGCGTGATGTCGACCTGTAAGCAGCCGAGCACATCGCCTTCGACGTCGGTTGAATTCGGCAACGCGTGCACGTGTGAGGGATCGTAGACGCTGCCGAAATCGAAGGTCGTGCTGTATCGCATCGCCTTCGGCAACATGGCAAAGAGCCGGATGCACTTGCGGTCGCTGCGATTCCACGCGACGATCGCGTTGCACCGCTCGTCATAGCGCGCTTGGACGTCTGCCCCGAGACTGCCGCGAAGACGCGCGTAAGCGGTAATACGCACGTTATGCGGATAGACGTCGTTGTTCTTCAGTTCGATGCTTTGGTAGGCAATCGGGGGGTCATCTTCTGTTTCGGTATCATGCGAAAGCAGTGGAACGAACGTCGTCTCCACCACGCGCACCGCGCCGACAATCGTGAACGATACCCGCTGGTATGCGGGATGGATCTCAAACGTTCGGATATTTCCATCGGGGCGCAAGTTGACGTAGCTCGGCTCGGCGACGTCGCCATGCGCCGTCTCGACCCAACCATCGCTCAACGCGCTACCCGTGCCCGCGTAGCGGATCATGATTGTTCCAAAGAGGCTTTCAGGACATTTGATCGGCGAGATGCGTTCGATCGCACCGGTGCTTTTCGTGTTGATCCAAATGGCGCTATTGCCGAGGCTCGCACCCATGCCGAGCTCGCTATCGGAGATCGTAAACGCCGGCAGCTGCCGCGGCCCGAGCGCCGTCTGCGGAACGGCGCGAGTTTTCGGGCCGAGATCAGTTTCCACGAAAGCCTACCGTTTCGGCATCTGCGGATTGCTTCGCCCGCACGACGTGCGCGCAGGCGAAGCTCCCGCGGCAAACGTTACTGTGCGCCTGCCGTGATTCCCAGATGGGTTTGCGTGATCGCCTGGCCCAGCAAGTTGATCGCGTTCACACGATGACCGGCCTTGTCGGGTCTCGCGATCTGCAGTTGATGTATTGCGGTCTGCTCCGCGTTAAGCGCATTCCACATGTGGCTTTGATAGGCGAGCGCCGTTCCGGTTAACGCCGATCCGAGCATCGCGCCACCCAGCACGAGTGCGATAAGGCTTGATGTCCGCTTGACACGATTCATGAAGGTATCCTTTCAAATGATAGCAAGTGTGTTCGCCGCCAGCTTCTCCACCGGCGGCACCTCCTTCGTTCCCGTCGTTGGATTCATTACCTATGTTTCGGCAAGCGCATCGACGCCCGCATGATGCGGTCATGCAACGTCGCCGGAAGCAGGCTCAAAATCGTGCCGATGCGGGCGGGCGCGCCGACGATGTAGTGCGCGCGTGGCCGACGTGCGGTTAGAGCGGTAAAGACGATTTGGGCGACGCGTTCAGGCGGCATGCCGATGCGCTCCTCTTGCTCCGTTTGCCGCATCAGCGCTCGCAGCGCTTCGCCGTAGTGCTCCGCGCCCGCGGTACCAAGGCGCTCCTCGAGTGTTGCTTTCCCTTCTCGACCCTTGCTCCAGATCGGCGTTCGGACCGATCCCGGCTCGATCAAGGAGACGCGTATGCCGGCGTGACCTAATTCGATGCGAAGCGCATCCGAAAGCGCGCGCAATGCAAATTTCGACGCACTGTAGGGCCCGATGAACGGCATCGCAATGCGGCCGGCGACCGAGCCGATAAAGATCAAACGGCCGCGCGCTGCGCGCAATTGCGGCAAGAAGGCTTGCGTGACTGCGAGCGATCCGATGACGTTGACTTCGAATTGCTTGCGAAACGCATCCAGCGGCAGATGTTCCAATGGACCGCCGATCGCAATCCCGGCGTTGTTCACGAGGCCCTCGAGCCGCATGCCGCTGGACGTAACGACTTCCGAGGCCTTTGTAATCGAAGCGTGATCCGTGATGTCGCAGATGACTCCGCGCACGTCGCGACGCGTCTCGAGCGCCTTTAAATCGGCTTGGTTGCGAACGGTTGCAAAAATCTTGAAGCCGTTATCAGCAAGCTGCTCGACGATCGCCTTGCCGATACCGCTCGAAGTTCCGGTGACGACGACCGCGCCACGGTCAGGCGGTGACGCGAGCGCCTTCGAGCGTTTCCGCATGAAAATTCGCCTGATATTGGATTATGTCGCTCGTCCGCGGAAATTGCGGATGCCGGCGCTGCGAAGTTAGTGCGTAGCCGCCATCCTTTACGATCAACGAACCAAGTCGCAGCAGTCCGTCGAGCGCCGTGGTCGTCGATTGCTCCGCATCGCTTCGGAGCCGCGGTTCGACAAAGAGCATTGCCGGCAAGCTCTTCAGTTGCTCCTTGACGCCCTCGATTGCTTCTGCCGCGGAGAACGGTTCGCT
Source organism: Vulcanimicrobiota bacterium (assembly GCA_963723515.1). Lineage (GTDB taxonomy): Bacteria > Vulcanimicrobiota > Vulcanimicrobiia > Vulcanimicrobiales > Vulcanimicrobiaceae > JAFARW01. The sequence goes on along the minus strand of CAVRQT010000003.1, from coordinate 230,313 downwards.
TCGTGCCTGCAACCACGTGGCCAGCAGCGCACTGGTCGTGACGGGACGAAGTCGTTTGAGCTGCATGTCGAGCGGAGCATCCTCAATCGCTCGAGCGATACGGTACAGCAAACCCAAACGCCGCCCAACGAATGGATCGTAGCTAATGCCGGTGAGCCACGTTGTTGCAAGGGGCTGCAGCCGCGAGAGAACGCCGCGAAGACGCTGCATCTTGCCGTCACCCGAATAAAAACCTTCGGGCGCTAAGAAGATCGTCGCGCCGTCGCGCGCGAGCGATTCGAAGTGCTGCAGATCGCTTTCGAGTTGCGCTCGCGTCGCATTGAGCGCTGCTTGTTTGTAAGGATCGTTCAGCTCCGACAACGTTACCATGGTACGTCCGATATTGAAATTCGCCGGCGCTAGCAAATCCGAAAGCTGCCGAATCTGAGCGGGTAAACGTTGAAGCACGCTTTCGCGGAAAACGCGGTTGACCGGCAGATCGCCGAATTCTTCTCGCAACGTATATGCCACGCTCGCGAACGGCCGCGTGTGAAGCTCGTTCTCGATAGGCTGCAATCCGAGCGCACTGAACATTGGCCCAAGATTGACGGTCTTCAACAGAAAGGAAAGCCACGGAATCCGTTCGGCGAGAAATCCCGGCTCCCACATGCGGCGCGAGGAAACCGTGAAGATCGGATAGCGCCACGAAAACGTCTTGAGCGTCATGATGGCGACGATTGCCGGAGATTCGATTTCGTGTTGATGGTTGGCAACGAGCAACGCGCTACGGCGTCTGCGCGGCAGCGTTCCCCATCCCGTGATCCGATAGGCGAGCGAGTAGTACACGGTGATGACCGTTACCGCCACCCAGCGCAGGGGCTGCACCCAGAGTGGCGCAGTCTTCTCTAATTCGTTTTCGCGCTTGCTAGGAGGGTTCGGCAGCATTCGCGCTGCGCGCAGCGCGCGCGTCCCGGTTCAAGCGCTTTTGAATGCGCGCGTTGCCGAAGACGAGATCGGCGAGGGCCGGAAACGACCGTACGAGCAGCGTCGGCACGATGTAGTTGGGCGGAATGATTCGCGTGCGACGCGGCCGCCGAATCGCATCGATGATTGCAGCAGCGACGATCTCCGGGCCGGGAAGGCGATTGGTCATCCGCGCGTTCATCGCCGTTCGATGAAGCCGGGCTCGATTAACGTTACGTCGATTCCAAAACTCTTGACCTCGCGACGCACGGAATCGTTCAGGCCGCGCAATCCGAATTTTGACGCCGAGTAAATCCCCATGATGCCCGCTTCTCCTGCGATCGAGCCGACGTTGACGATCGAGCCGCGGCGCTGCGCCTTCATGGCGGGCAAAACGGCATGCATTAACCGTGCCGCTCCTAATAAGTTGATCGTCACGACATCTGCGAGCTCGGCATCGGTGCTCTCGCACATCGCCGGACTCGATCCGATGCCGGCCGCGTTAATGAGAATGTCGATATGGCCAAATTCATCGAGCGTTCGCGCGATCAAGCGATCGATGTCGCCGCGGCTTTGCAAATTCGTCGGCACGGCGAGGTGCGAAAACCCTTGCGCCTGAGCGCGTTTGACGAGCGCTTGCAACATCGGATCGTCCAGCGCGGCAAAGATGAGCTTGACGCCTCGCGCGCCGAGCGCGCTGCAGGTTGCGCTGCCGATTGCGCCGGAGGCGCCGGCAACGATCGCCACCATTCCGCGAAGAGACATCACGCGCTCGTTATTGCTTTCCGTTAGAGGCGACCTGTTGCGCGCGGCGGCGCCGGATGGGAACACTATGGATATGTGTAGGACGAGCGGCCTGTGCTTCTTCTTCGCGCTGGTCGCGTGCGGCGGAGGCGGGAGCAGTACGAGCGCGGCCCCGCAGCAAGCGCCGCCGCCGCAACCTCAATCGTGTTCCGGCACGCCGGCGCCTGCGCCCACAGGGCCGCCCCCATCAACGCCGCCGGACTTGCATGTTGCGGCCGGACTTCGCATCCAGACGATTGCAAATGTTGCCAACGCACGCGAACTGGCGTTCTTGCCCACCGGTGATCTGTTGGTTGGAACGCTCGGGAATACGATCGCGATCGTGCCGAACGCGGATGCTTCGGGCAACGCCGGAGCGGCGCAGACATTTGCCACGCTTCCGGACGCTCCGGCCGCAGGCGTTGCATTTAGCGCCAATGCGTGCGCAATCTACGTCGGGACGCAATTCGGCGTCTATCGCCTCAGCTATAAGCCCGGCGATCTAAGCGCATCCTCAGCGCCGCAAAAGATTGCATCCGTTCGAAACGGCGGCGGTGGCGGCCATGTAACGACGACTGTCGCGATCAGCGGCACAACGGTTTATGCAAGCGTCGGTTCTTCATGCAACGCATGCGATGAAAATGATCCGACGCGTGCGACGATCCAGCAAATGGCGACTTGACGGAAGCAATATGACGGCGCGCGCGACGCATATCCGCAACTCGATCGGACTCGCCGTCAATCCATCGACCGGCATATTATGGGCGGGCGATGCGGGGCAGGACGATCTTCCGTCCGGCCATCCGTACGAATTCCTCGATCCGGTTGGCACGCGAGGCGGTGTGCCGGATTACGGCTGGCCGAAATGTGAGGAAAATCACCAAAATTACGGGAGCGGCGCGAGCTGCTCGAATCAAACCGTGCCGCTTATTGAATTTCCCGCGTATCAAACCATCATCGGCCTAACGATCGTCCCGGCACACAATGGGGGCGCATTTGCGCTTCCCTCTCAGTATAACGGCGGAGCGTTCGTTGCGATGCATGGTTCGTGGCATCAAAACGGCGGCGTCCCGGTCGCACCACCGCGTGTGGCTTTCGTTCCATTAGTGGGAGATGCGCCTGCAGGCGCCGTCAATTGGAACGATCCCACGACGCAATGGCGCGATATCGTCAGTGGTTTTCAAACGTCTTCCGGACAGCGCGTCGGACGCCCGACCGGCGTCGCGATTGGTCCGCAAGGCGATCTCTTCGTCGCAGATGATCTAACCGGCAACATCTACAGAATCCGGCCTTAACAATAAGCACCGTTACTTCGACGCGGGCGATGGTGCTGCGCGAACCGATGCCGATCGAGCAACGCCCGTTGCGCGCTGAAGAGATCGCTCTCGCGCCATTGCAATCAGGACATGTTCGGATTCGCGTTCGTGCATGCGGCGTCTGCCGAACGGATCTGCACATTGCCGAGGGCGAATTGCCGGCGCGTCATCCGGCAATCGTTCCGGGCCATCAAATCGTCGGGGATGTCGTTGAAAGCGCGGGCCCGTTACATGAAATCGGTAGCCGCGTGGGCGTCTCTTGGCTCGGTGGTGTCGACGGAACGTGCAGTTACTGCCTTGGCGGTGCTGAGAATCTTTGCGACACTCCGACCTTTAGCGGCTACGATGTGAACGGCGGGTATGCAGACTACGTAGATGCGCGCGGCGACTTTGCGTTGCCGCTGCCCTCAGAGCTGGAAGATCTGCAAGCAGCGCCGCTGCTTTGCGCAGGCATTATTGGCTTTCGTGCCTTGCGTATTGCCGGAGTGTTGCCAAACGAGCGCGTCGGACTTTTCGGATTCGGTGCATCGGCGCATTTGGCGCTCTCGGTGCTGCATCACTGGGGTTGTGAGGTGTACGTGTCGACGCGCGGCCGCTCGCATCAAGAATTTGCGCGAAAGCTCGGCGCGGCGTGGGTCGGCGATGCTGCCGATTTACCGCCGCAACCGCTCGATCGCGCGATTACCTTTGCGCCGGCGGGCGAGGTCGTGATCAGCGCCTTAGCGTCACTGCGCAAAGGCGGTGTCCTCGCGATCAACGCCATTCATCTCGATCGCATGCCGCAGTTCGATTACGACCGGCTGCTCTGGGGCGAGCGACAGATCCGCAGCGTCACGAATATGACGCGCGGCGACGCGCACGACTTCCTTGCGCTCGCGGCGCACATTGGAATCCGGCCGGTCGTCGAAACTTTTCCGCTTGAGCAAGCAAACGAAGCGCTCTGGGCGCTAAAGCGGGACGAAATAAATGGGGCAGCTGTTTTGCTGCCCCGTGACTTCCTTTAGATTAGCGTGCGCCTAATAGATTGCTGTCGCGTAGAATGTGTTGTCGAGCCAGTATCCATAAGCAACGACCTGCCGTCCGACACCGACCTTGCCGGTCTGCTTGCGATCGAGTGCCGGTTGATCGTTGACGATAACGGTGCGCGTCGACTGCTGCAACGAGACAAGATGCCCCTCCACCTTTGTGATCGTGCCGCTTACTGTGTCGTGTCTGAGCCGAGTTGTTTCAGGTGGGCATTTGCCGTTTGGAACCCACTCGTCGTTGACCCATGTGCCGCATGCAAGATCGCTATATGATGGCGTTACATCGCTCGGAGCCGGCGGCGCTTGCTGCGCACTTGCCAGGCCGGCGCCGGCGCCGTACGCGAGCAGAGTGGCTGCGAGTGCGAGATACAGGTGTTTCAAGAGACGCTCCTTTCGCCGGTATTTCGCGTCCTTAAGAACGCGAATTTCCGCGTGCCAATCGTACCCAGTTAGCCATCGCCTGCTCTAAGCTTGCGCCTGCTTAACTCGCTGAACCAAAGCGTGCATGCGGTAGATGGCAATGCGGCGCGCCGGTGAAATTTGGTGCCGTGCGCACGGAAAGACGATTGCTGCGCGGACCGGCTATCGCTGCCGTTCTGCTTGGGGCAGTCATCGCCATCGGAACGATTGGCTACGTGGTGCTGGAGGGGTGGGGATGGTTCGATTCATTTTACATGACGATCATGACCGTCACGACGACCGGCGGCGGCGAACCGCAACCGCTCACCATTGCGGGCAAGCTTTGGACGATCATCGTCGTCACGGTCGGCTTTGGCGCACTGACCTTCACGTTGTTGATGTTGATCTCATATGTGATCGAAGGGCGCCTGAGCGCCGCGTTTTACGAGCGCCGCATGCGCCGGCGGGTCGCTAGAATGGAAGGCCACTTCATCCTCTGCGGCTACGGTCGCGTCGGACGCGAGGTCGCGCGCAACTTCTTGGAAGAGAAGATCCCATTCGCCGTCATCGACATCAATGCGGATTCCCTCGTGCGCGCTGCAGATGAAGGCCTCACGGTCGTCAACGGCGATGCGGCGCACGTTGAGACGCTCAAGGCGGCCGGCGTCGAACGCGCTCGCGGGCTGATCACGTGCATTGATAGTGACGAGAACAACGTTTATGTCACGTTATCGGCGCGGGTGCTCAACCCAAAGATCTTTATCGTCGCACGCGCAAATCGCGACGATACGGAGCCGAAGCTGCGCGCTTGCCGGTGCCAACCGCATCATCTCGCCCTACACGATCGGCGGCCGGCGCATCGCGAGCCTTGCAATGCGTCCAACGGCAGTCGAGTTCGTCGATACGGTGCTCTCCGCGAACAATGGCGAGCTGCTCTTGGAAGATTTTATGATTCCCAGCAACTCGACGTGGATCGGGCGCACGGTTTCGGCGCTCGCGCCGGATAACGACGAGGTGATCATTCTCGCGATGAAGCGGGCGGGCCGCATGTCTTTCCGCCCATCCGATGCGCAACTGGCGGCCGGCGATGAAATTGTCGCTGCGGGTCCGCCGGATGGAATCCGCGCGCTAGAACAGCGCCTTTAGGGCGATTGCCGCGTCGTTACCGGTTAAAAAATCGGAAACATCGCGCTTGCCGAATATGGGCCGCTTCGGCGCGCCGGCCATTATGGCATTGCTAGAACAGCCATATTGGCATATACTTGAACGTATGGCCGCGTCAGAAACGGTGGAGGCAGCGAGATGCCTCGGTGTGCGGGTCGATGATCCGTACGATGTTGCGCTTCGCATCGAAGCCGGTTTACCGGGCTCGGCCTTGCACAAAGCAGCGCGTCTGCTAAAAGTTTCCCTGCGTGAAATCGGAGAGATATTGGACATTCCGAGCCGGTCGCTGGCACGAAAAGCGCGCGCGCGACAGCTTTCACCTGAACAGTCCGATCAAGTGTTCCGGCTTGCGCGCATTTATGCTTTCGCCCGCACGGTGCTCGGCGACGATGAGAGGGCGTTGCGATGGCTGCGCAAACCGAATCGCAGTTTGGGCGGTCGCATTCCCTTGCGCGCTATGAAAAGCGAGCCGGCAGCACGCCTTGTTGAAGATGCGCTTGGGCGGATCGCTTACGGCGTGTTCTCCTGATTCGGTTGTGGCGTGTTTGCGCCGCTGAATACGAAGAAAGCGCCCTGAGCGGTCAGGGCGCTTCGCTTTATTCGGGGCGATGGAATCATCGCGGAACACCGATGATATACACCGCGACTTCGATGGCTTTGGCGATATTAGAGACCGTCGCAAACGTAGATGTTCAAGATGCGCCCTCGAAATTAGCGCTCATTGAGCTACATCTGCGGAGCGACCTCGTTGCGCATATGCAACATACCGAACTGCCGCCGGATTGGGATGCCGTGCCTGCTCGTGATGCGACGCGTACGTTGGGAACGAATTGGGCATTAGGAAAGTCTTCCTTAGCGTTTTCGCTACCGTCAGCCCTATTTCCAGATTTTCCAAACGATCCAGAGCGCGTCGTCCTTATCAACCCGCAGCACCCCGATGCGAAAAGTATCGTCCTCGTCTGCGCACGACACTTCAGTTTGGATCCAGTTGCTATTGTAAGGCCGCGATTCCATTAGCGCGCCACGCAACAGCCTTTTCGCCTCACGAAGATCGGCCGCAAATTCCTATGTCGACGACGACGGCGCCGCCCTTCTAAGGCACAGAATAGAGAAAAGCCCGTCGTTATGCGCTAAAACAGGAGAGAGTGGGATTCGAACCCACGGAACGTTCATCACGTTCAGCGGTTTTCAAGACCGCCGCATTCAACCGCTCTGCCACCTCTCCGAACGTACTGCAACTTCTATGTTACGGTCTTCTGACTCGTAATTCCATCTTGAGACGCAAAGAGCTGTTCATACGGCGGCAAATCTGCGCGCGGCGCATGCTTTGGATAGTTGCCATCAGAATGCTGCTCTCTCCACTCGCACGCTCGGACATAAAGAAACTCAAAGTTCTCCCAAATCGCCGAGAAGGAAGTTGTGCCGTACAAGCACCGCGAGCGGCTCGATCAACTTCCACGCTTGTATGACGCGAAATGCATAGACGTCCAAGAACGCGTCGATCGGGATGAGCTTATTCTTTACAAGGCTACCAACCCAATCGTAGGAATTCGCAAGCTGCAGCCACGCGACACTGCGATCGAAAGTGCCGTCGGCGACGCTTTTGACGTACGCGGGGTTCGCCAGCATTTCAGGCAGCTGCTTTTGCGTCTCCGTGAGCCAAGTGTTGAAGCGAGCGTCCTCAACGCGCGCAAGCACCGTCAGTAAACCCTCGAGTTGGTTTGCAGCACGCAGATGCCGCAGTTGAATGACCGCAGCTATCGCAGTTGCAGTGATAACGAGAAAGGTTCCTATCGCGGCGATCGTGTTCCAAAATTCAAGCATCGCAGTACTCTAAAACGTCAGAACCCATGCTCTTCCCTCGTACGCGTGCGAAAGCACGATCCGGCAACAGGAGGCTATCGCCTGCTTACGAAGCGCGGGAAAACGACGTGCACGAAATCGTAGGGCCTAATGCGGACGCGCCGCGCTTGCATTGCAGGCACGATCTTGCATTCTTGCACTCGCCGCCTGTTCGCAGCGTGCGCCGGCAGTCTCAGCGGCCGGCAATTCAACGCAGGTTGCAACGATTCAAAGGATCGCGCAGACCGCGGTGACGCGCTACCACATCAAGGCGCTCATCGTGCAAGTTCGTTCCGGCGGCGTGAACGTCTACACGCATGCGTACGGCGAGTCGATGAGCGGCGTCCCCGCAACGCCGGACATGCACTTTCGAAACGGGGCCATGGCCTTTACCTACATGTCGACGCTGCTGCTGAAATTGGTCGACGATAAGAAGGTCGCACTCGAAACGAAACTCTCTCGCTTTCGTCCGGATTTGCCGCAAGCGGACCGGATCACGCTGCGCAACCTCGCCAACATGACCTCCGGCTACGCCGACTACGTGTATCAGCCGGAAGTGCTCAACGGAACGGAACTGGATCCGTTCCGGCAATGGACGCCCGCGCAACTGATTCACGTCGGCATCTCGAAGCCGATGATGTTCGCGCCAGGCACGAACTGGGGCTATTCACATACGAACTACGTCATCTTGGGCGGCGTTCTCGAGAAAATCGCCGGTATGCCGCTCAACGACGCGATGCACAAATACATCTTTGGCCCGATGGGACTGACGCAAACCGACGGCTTCATCACGCCGTACATCCCGCCGCCGGTGCTGCACGCGTTCACGTCCGAACGCCGACAGGAGCTGGGCGTGAAACCCGGCGCTCCGTTTTACGAGGAGTCCACGTATTGGAATCCGTCTTGGACGACATATGATCGCGCCGTGCAAACGACCGACATTACCGACATGAGCAAGAGCATGGAAGCCGTCGGGAATGGGACGCTTCTTTCGCGGTCGTCATTTATGCAGCAGGTTGGCCCAACGCTCGTTGGGTTCGGTCACGCCGCTGCGAAATGTGCGGTGTGCCGTCGAAACACAATGGCCTTCCATTATGGGCTCGGCGTCGTTTTGCTTGGCCCTTGGATCACGCAAACAAAAGCCTTCGCCGGTTGCTCAGCGACGGTCGGTTATTTGCCGGCGAAAAAGCTGACGATCGCCGTCGCAGTTACGTATCTCCCGGCCGCATTCGATGCACAGGGCAACAACAAGGACGCCAGCGTTTCGACGTTTCGCGACCTAACCGACGCTGTTGGCTCCTAGTACGCTTCCGAACTTTAAACGATAGATTCGCGAACGGTTAGCAACCGATCAGTTTGCAGGTTGGCCCAAAAGGAAGCCATCGCTTGCTTTCGAAGCGCGACCGGTAAAGGGTTTCTAATAAAATGATGATAGAGCGGCGAACATTCTTAGGCGCGCTTAGCGCGGCGAGTTTGGGACGTGCGCTGCTTGCAACGCCGGCTGCGGCAGCGTCACCCGCTGCAACCCCCAAGCCATTAGAACGCGCACTCGTTTTGTCGGGCGGCGGTGCTCGCGGAGCTTATGAAGCTGGTATCATCAGTGGACTTGCCGGCAAGGCGGCAGTCGGCGACGGGCAACCGCTCGCACCCTATGGTATAACGTGCGGCACATCGATCGGCGCGTTGAACGGCTGGTTCGTTGCTACCGGTCAGTACACACAGTTGCGCGAACTGTGGTCAGGTATCGCGTCGCAAAATCTTTTGAAACTTAAGCCGCAATTTGCGGCACTCCGTAACGCACAAAGCGGCGTTGGCAATCGGCTAATGGCCGCAATCCGGCTAATCGGACTCACTAAAAACGAGCCTGCGGTCCTCGAATCGCAGCCGGTTCTCGACTGGATCGAACGCCACATCGATTCGCAACGGCCGCTCGTCATGCCGCTTGTTTGGGCCGTCACCAATCTTACGACACAACGCCCCGAGTATTTTTTCGCGCGGCCGCCAGGCAGTCCGAAGGCACTACCGCAGAGACTCGTCCACTCGTTGCAATTGACGCTCGGCCCCAACACTGCCGTGCGCGAAATAACAGTCGATCTGCTTCACCGCGCCCTTTTCGCCTCGGCAGCTATTCCCTTAGCCTTCGATCCGGTGGAGCTTCCCGGTCCGGACGGCACACCGAACTTGTACGTAGATGGCGGCGTGGCCAGCAACTCGGCAGTTGCGATCGCTCACTCGGTTGCGCGTGCTGCCGACATCGTGCTCATGGATCCGCCATTCGAGCCGCAAACGGCATACGAAGACGCAGTCGCAATCGCCTTTGGTGCATATGGAACGATGCAGCGCAAGATACTCGAGATCGAGATGCGTGACACTTACTTTCAGAGCGTGGCTAGACGCGCATACTCACGCTTAGGCTTTAGCAATCAAAGGCTCTCGACAACAGAACAAGCGCACCTCGCGCGTTTCATGAGCACAGTGCCGGAAACCGACCTGTTCTACACGCGTCCAAAATCAGAATTGCCTTTGGGAGTCGTCTCTTTCAACGATCAAAAAGCGATCGCCGAAGCGTTCCAGATCGGCTATGACGACGCGGCTAGGGGATTCACGCCGTACACTTGGGAGACATTCGAGTTATGACCGCGACAACGCCGCACGCTCTTCTTCGCGTTCATTGTGCTCACCGCACTGCAATCGCCGGCGCTCGGCCAGACCACGCCGAGCGCACCTCCGCAACCAACGCCCTCGGCATCAGCGGCTCCGCAGGGCGCGAACCCGCTCGGCAACCTCACGCCTGAACAGCAAGCGGCCGTCCAACAATTCATCATCAAGACGACGCAAAACCCGGTCGGCAACGTCACGATCATTCCGTTCCAGAACAATTTCAACTTTGGCGTTGGGCCCTACGCGCGTTATCAGTACAACCTGAACGTACAACCGGTCGTGCCGGCCATGTTGAGTCCCAACTTGAATCTGGTCATCCGCATGATCATGCCGATCGTAAACCAGCCCTCGGCGGCGCCGCCGCAAGTCTGCGCATCGGCGTTGGGATGCCCGTGGACGTTCGGCATCGGCGATTTCAACCCGCAATTCTATTTTGCGCCCAAGACAAAGCCCGGAGCGCTGATCTGGGGCATCGGTCCCCAGTTCTTGATTCCGACCGCATCGCCCGATACGCTCGGCACGGGCAAATGGAGCGCGGGACCAACGGCGGTTGCGCTGGTCATGCCGGGGCCCTGGGTCATCGGCGCGCTTGTCAATCAGTTGTGGTCGTTTGCTGGGAAGTCGAACCGCCCGGACGTCAGCCAGTTCTTGGTGCAGCCCTTCGTGAACTACAACTTTAAAGGCGGGCTCGCGCTCGCGTTTGCGCCAACGATCACCGCGAATTGGAACGCGCCTCAAAATAAATGGACAGTCCCCCTCGGCCTCAATCTCGTAAAGACGTTCAAAGCGGGCGACCAGCTGATGCAACTCGGCGTCGGTTACTTCACCTACGTCGCGCGGCCCGTCGGTGCGCCGCAGACGCAATTGCGCATCCAGTGGTCGCTCGTCTTCCCGATCAAGCGCATCAGCAGAGAAGAACTTATAAAGGAAGCTCTGGGAAAGTAGCGCCGGCTTTCAGGACCGTTCTTTAGGATGTGATCGGTTGCTAGCGTCGTCGATTGGGTGGATACTCATCGCGTCGGGCGTCATCACCGCCGCCGGCGGTTTCGCCGCTTTGCTCTTCCCGAGGCCATTGTTGCGAGTAGCGTTCGCAATCGAGCCCATCGACAGGGCAGTGCTCTTCTTCACACGGCACTGGGGGCTTCTGATCTTTCTTGTGGGCGCGTTGACCGTGTACGCGGCATACGATGCCGCGACCCGCAATCCGATTTTAGCTGCGGCAGCCATAGAGAAGGTTGCGCTCGTCGCGATGATATTCTTCGGCCCCTTGCGACGGACGATCGGAATGACCGCCATTGCAATCGTCGATGGTATCTTTGCCATACTTTACATAACATATCTTGTCGGATTGTAAGCCGCGCGCCATCGCTCACCAGCGAACGCCAGAACTCTTACGTGAGTAACGAGGCGCCGCTTAATCGAGCGCCCAGAACGCCCCCTCATCTATACGAATATACGAACGCGAAGGAGTTTTACGCATGCAACGTCTTGCTATTTCAACAATTTGCGGCTTGGCGATGGCCGCGCTAACGACCGGCTGGGCACTGGCGAGCCCGCCGAATGTCACGGGGACTTGGCACGTCGAGCAAACGGGTCTCAACGGCACCACAACCTCGACGATAACGCTGCACCAGTCAGGCATGGGGATTGTCGGCAGCAACGCTACGAACGGAAACGGACTCACCGGCACCTTTGTCAACGATACGCAGATCAATGGAAAATGGCACGGTAAAGGCGGCGCCGGTTGGCTGACCGTCTATGTGAGCCCTAACGGTCACAGCTTGAATGGCACGTGGGGCTATAACGGACGGCCTGCCAACGGATCGTTCGTCGGGAATAGAGTTCTGCCGCCGTCCCCGATCACCGCGGCCGGAACGTGGCACGTCGTTGGTGCCGGCGGCCCGACGGCTTTCCTGGGGAACATGGGCTGCAAGCAATCGGGCCCAACAGTCGTGTGTCGCACGGGCGGTATCGTCCTCAACGGCAAATTCAGAACCAAAGACAAGGTACGAGCGACCTGGACGGGCATGGGCACGTCGGGCTGGTTCTCATTTTGGTTCAACAATGACAACAACAGCTTCAACGGCACTTGGGGCAAGGGCAAGGACACCACGCCGACGGTGGGTCGCGTCATCGGCCAGCGCGCCTTGTAAGGCCTCGACTCTAAAAGGGTCGGCGATCTCTGGATAGCGCGTGAACGAGAGGTCGCCGGCCGCCACAGGCCCGGATGCCGAGCCGCGTTGGCCGCCCATCCTCGCCTATGTTTTCGTATTTGGTTTTGTCCAGTTATTGCCGAACCGCTACCATGTTTTGGGACCATGGGTTCCGTGGGCGCTCTTCGCTGTCGGCGTGGGATCGATGCTAGCGGTCGCCTTTGCACCGACAAGCTTTTTTTGGCGTCGTGTCGAGCGCGCGGTCATTGTCGGGATTTTCGCCATTGTCTGCATTTTGACGATCACAACGGTTGTCAAACTCGTCGCAGACATGCTCGCCACCAAACACGGCTTTGGCGGCATAACGTTACTCGAGACTGGAGCGCAAATCTGGCTTGTCAACCTTGTAAGTTTTGCACTGCTCTATTGGCAAGTCGATAGCGCGGGGGCGCAAACCCATGCCAACGATTTCGATTTCGCCGAAAAGGACAGGCCGCGGTTCGTGGATTACCTATTCCTCGCGTTTGGCACGTCTACGTCATTCATGCCCCCCGACTACGCGCGACCTGTGAGCCACCGCGCGAAGCTGATGCTGATGTTGCAAGCGTTGATCTCGCTCACGACGCTCTTCCTGATCGCAGCCCGCGCGGTCAGCACGCTAGCGTGACGGGCCGCTGCGGAACCTTTAAGGAAACTAAATGGCGAAAGTTTTTACCCACCGCGAATTTAAATTGTTGCTCAAACCCGAGCGATTTCCGACGAAGCGGTCCGTCTTCGAGTTCAACGATCTTCTGGCGAAGATCGCCAAGGACTACAAGGTCAGCTACGACGAGTTCGAGACGGTTGATTCGCAGATCCGCACCGTGCAGTTTTTCGATACGGAAGGTCAGGATTTTCGGCGCAACCACGTCATCTTGCGCCTCCGGCAGGATCGCTCGAGCGGCTGGCCCGACGAAACGTTTGAGGTGACGTTCAAGCTGCGCTCGAGCGACTATCAGGAGTCTGTCGACTTCGATGTCGGTTCGACCGCGGCTGTGCGCGAGAAGCGAAAATTCAAGGAAGAGATTTTGCGCGGCGACGACGACGGATCGATTCGTCGCATTTTCTCGAACAACAACGTCGCGATGTCGCCGGTAAAAAATTTCAGCTTGCCGATGTCGCGAATCATTGAGATCTTTCCGGCACTCAAGAGCCTTCAGCTCGATCCCTCGAAGACCGTCTCGGCCGTCAACAATGCGAAAGTTTTCGAGATCGAAGCCAAACTTGGAACGTTCATCTTTGGCAAAGATGCAGTCGCCCCGGCGGGGCTTGCCGTATGGACCAGACCGACGACCGACGCCTTCAACGTGCTGGTGGCAGAGTTCGGATACTCCTACCACGTGCTCGGTTCGAATCCAAAACAGCAAAAGGCTCATGAGGCGGCCGACAAGTTTTTCAAAAAGTTGCAGGGGCCGCTCAAAGACTGGCTGTTCGAAGGCAGCACGAAGACAGCGCTGATCTACGGAGTGCAAGAGTAGCGTGTCCGTCGCGTCTGAAGCGACCGCGACCAAGCCGCACGTCAGCCTGTGGACGATCTTCCTTAAGTTTGGGACAATCGGTGCGGTCAGCTTCGGCGGCGGCATCATCGCGTATCTTCAGCGCATGTTGATTGACGAAACAAAGTGGCTGAACGAGGACGAGTTCATGGCCTCGCTCGAGATCAGCCAGACGATGCCCGGTCTCAACGCCGTCAACATGGCGGTTCTAGTCGGCGACCGCTTGCGCGGGCCGATCGGCGCCATTGCCGCAGGACTCGGTATCGTGGCTCCAGGTGCGATCGTCGTGTTTTTGCTCGGCCTGGCCGCTGCCGAGGCGCCCCACGAAACGCCGATCGCCAACGCGGCGCTGCGAGGAATTGCCGCGGGTGCAACCGGGATGCTGCTCGCGATCGCGCTGCGCACGGGCCACAAGCAGTTCATGCGGCCGCGCGACATCATGTTCATTGCGCTGACGTTCGTTGGAATGAGCTTTCTCAAGCTGCGCCTGCTGCTGATTATCCTCACGCTTGCGCCGATCGCGATCTATCTCTATCGCCCGCGAGGGAAAGCCAGTGCCTGAACTCCAGATCCTTTTGAAGCTCTTCAACGACTTTGGGACACTGTCGCTGCAGGCAATTGGCGGCGGCACGGCGGTGCTCCCGGAGATGCAGCGAGTCATGCAAGGCCAGTATCAAATGAGTCCCGCCGAATTTACGAAGATATACAGTCTGGGACAATTGGCGCCTGGTCCAAATATGACTATGGTCGTCGTGTTCGGAGATCGGATTGCCGGAATTTTCGGTGCGCTTGTCGTGTTGTTCGCGTTCTTCGTCCCGGCCGCGCTGCTCGTGTTCGTCGTCGGTCGCGTCTGGGTGCGGGCGGGCGACTCTCCGTGGCGGCGAGCGGTGCAGGACGGTTTGGCGCCGATCTCGATTGGCCTGATGCTCTCCGGCGTCTACGCCCTCGCAACGACTGCGACGACGACCGTCCTTACGATCGCAGTCGCTCTCGTTGTCGTCGTGCTCATGTTGCGAACGAAGATCAACCCGGTGTTTTTTGTGCTGGTGTCCGCGATCATCGGTGGATTCTTCCTGCCTCGAAACTGCTCGAAGTGTCGAAAACGACTTGATCCCAGCGCCAAAGCTGCTGAAAGTAAGTCGCGCGCGAGACTTCGGTCGCGTCGGGCTCGCCGCACAGATTTGCGCGATCGTGCGCTTTCCGTCGATCGCGGCCAGCAGCCGCTCTTGCCGTCGCATCGATCGGCAGATAAAGATCGGTATAGGTGTGGTTGCGATTGATCAGCACGGCCGCCGCTCCGGCCGGCAGCCGTTCGCGCACGGCGATGCGTGTCGGGCAGCCGAATGGGAACGTAGTCGAGCCATGCATCGCCTGCGAAATCGACGGACGGCGCTTTGCGCCGGTTCGTCGCTTTTGATAGGCCACGACGCTGTGGCGCACCATCGTTCCGCGAAACAGTTCGATGGCGGCATATTGCTCTTCGGGCGGCAAGCGCAGCCAGTTTAGCGTGATGCGGCGTCGATGCCAGCGCGCCGCACCACGGCAGATAGGGCGCCTGCCGCACCCAGCGCCCGAACGCGAGACCGGCGCGGTCGAGGAACTCCAGCAGCTGCGGAACCGAGTACGCTCGATCTTGCGGATGCAGCAGCGCATCCGCTAGCCCGGCGTCGTCGCGAAGTCGGGCGATTTGCGCAGCAGCGGCGCAATCGGATGGTCCGGCGGCAGCGCCTTGAGGCTCGCGGCGAGGTCGCGAATCTCGGCAGCGGTCCGAGCCAATCCCGAGCCGCCGGCAATAGTCTTGCAACATGTAGACGCCGGCGCGTCCGTACGGCGCGTACACCATGAGATGCAGCGCGCCAGTCGGCGCGAGCACGTCGCGCAAAGCGCGCAACCCGGCGTCGGGATCGGCGAGATGGTGCAGAACGCCGGTGCAGACGACGTGATCGAACGTCCGCTCGAGTTCGGCGGCGCGCTCGACGGGAAGTTGCGTGCAGCTCGAGGTTGTCGAGCGCGTGTTTGCGCTTGAGCTCTTGCGTGAAGGCGAGGCTGCTTGCGCTGACGTCGATTCCGATCACCCGCGCGCGCGGCCAGCGCACCGCGTAATGCGCGGCCTGCGTCGTGCCGCAGCCGGCAACTAAAATGCTGCGGTCTTCGCGGTATGGTTCGGCCGGCCAAAAAGATGCGATTCCGCGCGCCGGCGGTGCGTCGTCCCACGAGCGGCGGTAGGCTTCGAGATCGTCCACCGGCGGCGGATACGGATGGCGTTCGTAAAACGTCACCCGACCGCGCGCCGATCGTTAGCACCGAGAGTCGTTAGCCGTGCGGCGTTTTCACCTGTTCCATCACCGAGTCCAGGTTGAACGATGCGGGTTTCTGCCGCGGCGGGAACTTTTCGAAGTCCTCGATCTGCTGCGCCACCACCGCCTGCATCAGATACAGCTGCGGCGCGTGATCGACCATCCAATCCCAGTAGGTGTTCGAGTTGAAGTCGGCCCGCTCGAACGGATCGCGCCGCAGGCTCATGATGTGCGGCAAGCGCAGCTTCACGAACGGCTCGGCCCACTGCTCCATCGTGATTGGCCCGTTGCAGCGCCAAGTTGAACTTCCAGTCGCCGACCCGGACCGCGATGACGTCGCCGTCGTCGCTGAAGTACACGATGGCGTTTCTCGGGCTTTCGGCCACCTTCCCGGTGAAGTACGGAATCATATTGTAGCCGTCGAGATGGACGTTGAACTTCTTGCCGCCCACCGTGCAGCCGTCGAGCAGCTGTTTGGTGACGTCCGGATTGCCGGCGGCCGCCAGCAGCGTCGGGAACATGTCGATGTGCGAGACGATGCCGTTGAAGACCGAACCGGGCTTGATCGTTGCCCGGCCAGCGGATGAAGGCACGGCACGCGCCAGCCGCCTTCCCAGTTGGAGTCTTTCTGGCCGCGGAACGGCGTGTTGGCGCCGTCCGGCCAGGTGTCGTTTTCGGGGCCGTTGTCGGTGGAGTACATGACGATCGTGTTGTCGGCGATGCCGAGCTCGTCGAGCTTGTCGAGCATCATGCCGATCTGCTCGTCGTGCACGACCATGCGATCGCTGTACGGATCCTGGCCGCTCTTGCCGAGATTCTTTTCGGCGACGTGCGTTCGGAAATGCATCGCCGTCGAGTTGTACCAGAGGAAGAACGGCTTGTCGGCCTTGGCCTGCTTTTCCATCCACGCGAGCGCGCGAGCGGTGATCTCCTCGTCGACGGTTTCCATGCGCTTCTTGGTGAGCGGACCGGTATCCTTGATCGTTTGCTTGCCGACGCGTCCCCAGCGAGGATCGACGGTCGCATCGTCGGTGTCGGTCGCTTTGCAATGCAGCACGCCGCGCGGGCCGAACATTTCCTTGAACTTGGGATCCTTGGGATAGTCGGGCAGTTCGGGCTCTTCTTCGGCGTTGAGATGATAGAGGTTGCCGAAGAACTCATCGAAGCCGTGGACGGTCGGCAGAAATTCGTTGCGGTCGCCCAGATGGTTCTTGCCGAACTGGCCGGTGGCGTAGCCCTGCGGCTTGAGCATCTCGGCGATCGTCGGATCTTCCGGCTGAAGACCGACGGTCGCGCCGGGCATGCCGACCTTGGTGAGGCCGGTGCGGATCGGGTTCTGGCCGGCGATGAAGCACGCGCGGCCGGCGGTGCAGCTCTGCTGCGAGTAGTAATCGGTGAAGAGGCGCGCCTTCGTTCGCGACGCGGTCGATGTTGGGCGTGCGATACCCCATCATGCCGTTGCTAAAGCGGCTGATGTTCCAGATGCCGATGTCGTCGCCCCAGAGTATGAGGATATTCGGTTTCTTTGCAGCCATAAGTACGCGTTTTCCCTTCTTAACAAAATCTCACGATCGTCTAGGGTGATGATTGCGTTTCGGCATGCACTCGTGAGGTGTTCGCCATCATACCATAGGAAGGCCGCGCAACGAGAAGAAACCGCCGAAAATGGGACCTGAAAAGCTCGTAGCTGTCGTCGTGCTTGTTTCGTTGACTTTTGCTGCCGGTCTGCAGGTCAACCTTGCCGACTTGACGGCGGTCCTGAGGAACTACAACCTACTCGGCCGTGCGTTACTCGCGAATTTTGTTATCGTGCCGATCCTTGGCGTGCTGCTCGTTCGGCTCTTCCATCTAGACACGTACGTCGCGACGGGCTTCCTTTTGATGGCGATTGCGCCCGGCGTGCCGTTCGTCGTTCAAGCTGCCGGCAAGAAAGTAGGCGGAAGCCTCGGATTCGCCGTCGCGCTTGCGTTCATGTTGCAGGCCCTTTCGATCGTAACAGTCCCGCTTACGGCCGAGCTGGTTCTTCCAGCCGGCGCAAAGGCGGTTCTTCCGGTCGGGCGTCTCGTCATCACGCTCGTGCTGTTTCAACTCGTACCTCTTTTGGCCGGCATGTTCGTATCGGATCGAGCTCCTACGCTGGCGTCGAAGATAACGCGACCGATCATGCTGCTCTTTGCGGCATCTCTTCTTGTTTTGATCGTGCTACTGGGTCCCGGGCTCATAAAGGCGGTCGCATCCGTCTACGGTTCAAGGGGCATGTTGGCGATGCTCTGCATCGTCGTTCTCTCACTCGCCGCCGGTTGGATCATGGCTGGTGCCCAGCGCGAGTACCGGCGCACTCTCAGTATCGCGACCGCGCTTCGTAACATCGGTCTCTGCGCGGTCGTTGCAACCCAAGCTTTCCCTCGGACCACCGTCGGCCCGGCTGTGCTGACTTACCTCATCATCCAGGCGGTCGTCATCGTGCTGGTAAGCATTTACTTCACCCGGACCACCAAATTGGCAGCGGCTGGATCGGCCTAAGGGCCTAAATCAGAACGTGTATTCCAATTGCGCTCGATTGTATTTAAAATCGAACGGCGCCGTGAATTGCCGCCGATCCTCGTACCGATAGCGTAGCGCGAGGCCCCGGTAAGGCTGCTTCGGATCGACCGCGTTGAAATGGTAGGTTAGGTCCCCCGTAAACTCTTTCACGATGTCGGCCGGCGCTGACGGAAGACCGTAGTTGAACCAACCTTCTTGCACGATCGCTACCCAGCGGCGGTCGTTGGTATGAAACGTGCCGGAAATTTTGTTCGCGAACCCGGGCTTGTGCGTGTCTGCCAAAGACTGCGACATCATCGTCGTGTACAGGGGATCCGACGTGTAGCTGTCGGTATACGGCGAAGCCAACGCGCCGCCGTAACAGAATACCGTTCCTTTCGGCGCGCCGTGGACCGGCAAGCCGACGGCGCCGCCAAAGATCCCGCCTAGTTTGGGATCGAATTTTCCGGAGCCGCCGCCGCATAATGACGCGGATGGGGTCGTATACGTGACAACCGGCGAAGCGTTGAAGCTCAGCGCGAGTTCGATGTTTTTGCCGGCGCTGGCTCCGAATTGGAAGCCAAACGTGCGGTTATGGACGACGCCGATGTCCGAAGCGCCGGTGTTCGATTCGGCGACGTATTGCAGGCCGACATACGGATCGAACGGCGATTTTGAAGCATAATTGTACTTCGTATCAATATACAAAAGATTGACGATATCGTACACCTGATAGTTATACACGTTGGCGGTCAGTTGCGGCGAGAACCTCTGCGTTGCGTAGAGCAGCAGAAAACCGGGCGTTGTGAATTGCGGATGGCAAGGGTCGCCGGGCACCTTCGAGCCGGTGTTGTCGCAACTGGTCAGCATCGTGTTCGATTCAAAGTCCGACGATGTGCGATGGCGAAAGCGCGCCATGTACATCGCCCCCAGAGTCGTTTGGGGAGAGACATCAACGCTCAACGCAGTACCCTGGAAAATCACCGGCACAAGCCGCGAATCCGATGCATTGGCCCACGGTGTGTCGATGATCTGTTTTCCCGTCCAGGCCGTGACGGCGTACGTTTTATACTGCAGGTAGTATTCGCCCAGCAGGCTCAGCGCGTAGCCCGGCAGCGTGTTGTCGACTTTCTTGTTGAAACCCGGCTCAGGGCCATTCGCGCCGAACGGGTCCGCGCCGAAGTAGCTGACACCGATCGTCCATGGCGAGTTCGCAAACCTATATTCGCCGTGCAGCTTGGCTTCCGTATTGAAGGCGGCGGCGTTGGTGCCAACTTCGTTCGTCCGCGTGAAGTTATAGACGCGGACGTTGCCGCTGAACTTGAACGCGGAGCTCGGGGATGCGGTTAGTTTGGGGGTCGGCACCGGTTGTTGTGCTGCAGCCATCGTGCGCGCGCAGCAGATGAAGAACAATGCGCCTACGAAAAAATGCCAGCCGTTCACTGCTGGTGTGCTCTACGGAATGCGCAGCACCACGGCAACGAAGGCTGCGATGCCGACGAACAGCACGATCAGCGTGACCGGGAGCACGGTCGTATGATTCCGTTTGTCGGAGAGGCCCGCAATTGGTTTATACTCCGGGCTCCATAAGTAGTTCGTAACCATGCGGTAGTCAATCATGGCCAGAACCATGGCGATGATTCCGGTGCCGATCAACACCAGACCGAGGTCGCGCGGCGCCTGGGGATGCACGGCTCGTGCAGCCTCGGGCAATTTCTCAAGCACCTGGTAAATCGTAAAGCCGAACGCGATCAGGGAGACGCCGGTTCTGATCCACGCCATCTGCGTTCGCTCGAGCGCCATGCGGGTGCGCAACCAAGCGAAATTGCTGTCGGACGTCGGCCGCACCTCAAAGCGATCGGCGCCGTGCTTAGCCGCGTCTTCGCTCATACGTTCGCTCCTTTCGGCAAGGCTAGCCCGTTTGACCGTGCTGCTCGGCACGCACGTGCCGACGCCGTTCGATGAAACGTTCGACCGGTTGCAGCCACCAGTTCAACACGATGATCGCCAGCGCCCCGAGCAGCGCTTCTTCAAATAAACCTACTCCGGCAAGCGAACCGACGGCCGCCGTTGCCCAGATCGTGGCGGCCGTGTTCAGCCCTTTCACGTTCAGGCCTTCCCGCAAAATTACGCCGCCGGCCAAAAACCCGACGCCCGTAACGATGGCGGCGAGCACGCGCGTTTCACTCGCCGCGCCCACGACCGGCGCAAGCAGCGCGAAGAGCGCTGCGCCGATCGCGACCAGGCCACTCGTGTGAAGGCCCGCCGGGCTTTGACGCCACTGGCGCTCGAAGCCGATGGCGACGCCCAACAGTGCACCAACGGCGAGGCGCAACGCGAACTCCCAAGCCTTCAGCTCATGCAGAACCATTCAAGGTTCCTATCTCATGTCGCGCGCTACTGGCGTGCCATTGCAATGCGCAGCCGATCTTCCGGGGAAATAAAGCGGTCCGCGTCCGACTTGCCCGCATCGAGCTGCACGCCGAGGACCTTGCCATTGAACTCGCTATGCGCAACGTCGTACTCGCTGCTGACCGCGGTGCCCGTATCCTTTCCGACGTCGCACGTTTCGTCGGCAGAGAAAGCCATTGGGACGGTCATGTCCAGGCGGCCCTCGCCCGCTTTTTTGCCATCAACGTACAGCGTGACTTTCCCGCCTTTCCCAAGCCCACCGCCGTCATATTCGAACTCCATCCGAACTTGATGATTGCCTGCGGGGAGCGGCGCGTCGGCGCGGATGATAAACACCTTCCAACCGAAGCAGTTGTAGCAGAACGTAAGCTTGCCGTCCTTCGCATAGAAGCTCCAGCCGCCGAAACGCCCTCCTTGGTGCACGATAACACCCTCGGCGCCCTCATCGGGCACGACGATCTGAGCGGTTATCGAGTACGACTTGTTCTTGAGAATCACGATCGAGTTCTCGCTCAAGCGGCCCATGCTTCCGAAAAGCAACTGACTCTCACCATGGATGAGCTGCGGACGGCCGGCTAGGTCAGCATTAAAGCGCTCGACCCGGCGGTCATCGAGCGGCAACACATTATACTTCGTCGCCTCGATCAGAAACAAACGCTGCAGGTCGTGCAGTTTCGCCGGATTTTCCTTCGCGATGTTCTTTGACTGAGTCCAGTCGTCTGGACCGTACAGCTCCCATACGTCGTCGTCGTAAGGCGGCAATGCGCCAACAACCCACGGCGTGCTGTGCCGCGTCACCGCCGTCCAGCCCTTGTGGTAGATACCACGGTTGACAAACATCTCGAAGTACTGCGTCTCGCGGCGATCGGCCGCCTTCGCATCATCGAAAGAGTACACCATCGAAGAGCCGTGCAGCGGCATCTGCTGAACGCTGTCAACAACCGTCGGATGCGGCAAACCGGCCACCTCGAGCACAGTAGGCGCAATATCGATCACGTGGTGGAACTGTGAGCGGATTTCACCCTTCGCCTTGATGCCTTTCGGCCAATGAACGATCGTACCGTTGCGGGTGCCGCCCCAATGGGACGCCACTTGTTTGGTCCACTGATACGGCGTGTCCATCGCGTGCGCCCAACCAACCGCGTAGTGGTTGTACGCCTCAGGACTGCCGAACTTGTCGATCTTCTCCATCAAGAATTCCGGCGTTTCAACGCCGGTCACGCCGTTGAGCATGAACATCTCGTTGAACGTGCCGTTGATCGTGCCTTCGGCCGACGCACCGTTGTCGCCGACGATGTAGTAGATCAACGTATTGTCGAGGACTTCGAGTTTTTCGAGCGCATCGATCAACCGGCCGACGTGGTGGTCGGTGTGTTCCATGAAGCCCGCGTACACTTCCATCTCGCGGGCCAGCACAGGTTTGAGTTTTGGGTCAACATCGTCCCATGCGGGGATCTCGGCGGGGCGCTTCGTCAGTTCGGCATCCTTGGGGATCACGCCAAGTTGTTTTTGACGGGCAAACGTCTCTTCGCGCAGTTTGTCCCACCCTTGATCGAACTTGCCCTTATACTTGTCGGCCCACTCTTTGGGCACATGATGCGGTGCGTGGGTCGCACCCGGCGCGAAGTAGACGAAAAACGGCTTGTCGGGCATCAGAACGCGCTGTTGACCGATCCACTCTCTCGCACGGTCCGTGATGTCTGCCGTAAAGTGGTAGTTTGGATCCGGCGGCGGGTCGATGGGAACCGTGTCCCGGTAAATCGCCGGCGCCCATTGGTTCGTCTCTCCGCCGATGAATCCGTAAAAGTGCTCGAACCCGCTGCCGGTCGGCCACTGCTGAAATGGTCCCATCGGGCTCGTCTCCCACACGGGCACTTCGTGGCACTTACCGAACTGCGCAGTTGAGTAGCCGTTCAGTTTGAGCGTTTGTGCAAGCGGCGCCGCTGACTTTGGGCGCACCGAATTGTAGCCCGGAGCGGAAGTCGCGATCTCCGTTACACCGCCCATGCCGACTGCGTGGTGGTTGCGACCGGTCAAAAGTGCGGCGCGGGTCGGCGAGCACAGTGCCGTCGTATGAAAGCGGTTATACTTCAGGCCACGCTTTGCTAGTCGCTCTGCCGTCGGCGTGTTACATGGGCCGCCGAATGCGCTCGACGAACCAAACCCTGCATCATCGATCAACACAATTAGGACATTTGGGGCTCCCTTAGGCGGGCGTACCTGTTCAATCGGAGGGAATTTTGTGTCGGGATCTTTGGCGTCGTAGGTCGTCAGACCGACGTACTGAGGGTCGGGAATAGGTAGGATGCCGCGGTTCAGATCATCGCTGCGCTCGCTCATGGGAGGCCTCCGGATTTGGGATTAGTCTCACGTGCTACGGCGGAGCGATGCGGCGCCCCTTCGCTATATGTGAAACATCAAATGCATTAAAACGCCGCTCACCGCGAATAATATTCCTGCCGTGCCGAGCTCGACGATCGCGCGTGGTATGCGCACGCGGACGCCTAGACGACCGAACTCCAACAAAAGCAGACAGAGTACGCCAAACGCGCCGAGGTAAACGCCGGATGTGATCGCCACGCCCGCAAGCGGCATCGTTGCAAAGATCGCAGCATACGTTACTGCATTGTCGATGCCAGTCGCCAAAACGGCTGAGAAGATCGATGCGTATTTTGCAGCATTGCGTTGGGTGAGTTCAGCCGGGCTACATGCCCACGCGCCTAAGCGTGCAACCGCGACGGCAGCGGGCAGCAGAGTTAGCCAGCGGATCCAGATGCTGGCAAACCATGCGCGACGAGTGCTACTGCGATCGCCGCTATCAGTACGACAATAAAACCGGCAGATGCGGCCGCGATCGCGTGCCGGCGATATGCTGGCTGGTCAATCGCAAACAGTAACCCAAGTACGACGATCGCGTCGAGATTGGTGCCGATAAACGCTGCCACGAGAAACCAGAAAGGCGAAATCACGGCGCCTGGATTGCCGCGCACGCGTAGGGCTTCCTTGCAAGTCGCATGAACCAGGGCGTTATGCGCGTTATCGAAACGCTCGTCGGCCTAGAAGGCGGCGAGTTTACGATGGGATCAAACGATTTTTATCCTGAGGAAGCGCCGATGCATCGCGTTCGCGTTGAAGGATTTGAAATCGACCCCTATCCAGTGACGAACGCCGAGTTTGGAAAGTTCATCGAAGAGACAGGCTACGCAACGGTCGCGCAGCGGCCTATCGATCCGGCGCTCTATCCAGGCGCAATCCCGGAACTCTTGGTTCCCGGATCCCTGGTTTTTCGCAAAAGGAAAGGCCCCGTTGACTTACGAGACTGGACTCAGTGGTGGCAATGGGTGCCGGGTGCATGCTGGAATCACCCCGCGGGTCCAGATTCATCGATCGAGGGCTTGAATGACCATCCGGTCGTACACGTCGCGTTCGAAGACGCGGAAGCATATGCGCAGTGGGCCGGCAAATCATTGCCGACAGAAGCCGAGTGGGAGTATGCGGCGTGCGGCGGACTCGACGCTCCGGTGTTCCCATGGGGAGATGAAATGTATCCCGGCGGCAAGATGCTCGCCAACACATGGCAGGGTGAGTTTCCGTGGCAGAATCTGCTTACCGACGGCTACGAATTAACGTCGCCAGTCGGATCGTTTCCCGCGAACGGATACGGACTGTATGATATGGCCGGAAATGTGTGGGAGTGGACGAGCGATTGGTATGCCGCGCAGCGCGAAAGTCCGCAAACAAAACCCTGTTGTGGAGCGCCGATCCCGCGTGGCGGAACAATCGAACGAAGTTACGATCCGGCGCAGCCTCAATTTCGTATCCCGCGCAAAGTGCTCAAAGGTGGATCGTACCTATGCGCACCCAATTACTGC
Organism: Vulcanimicrobiota bacterium; assembly: GCA_963723515.1. Classification (GTDB taxonomy): domain Bacteria; phylum Vulcanimicrobiota; class Vulcanimicrobiia; order Vulcanimicrobiales; family Vulcanimicrobiaceae; genus JAFARW01. Next base: position 205,389 of record CAVRQT010000003.1, on the reverse strand, counting down.
CTGCGCTTTCGGCCTGCGGCTCGCTCCCCGCAAATGGTCGAGACTTCAATGAGTCATCTCGGCTTTCGCTGCGTTCGCAGGCCGCGCTCGTAAAGCAGTTCCCGGCGAATCGAAGCGTTCAGGTAAACCGCCTCGGCGCCGCAATAGCGATCGTTGTCGTCGGCATATTGCTCATGCTCCTGCCCGGCCGCTACCGCATCATGCCGTCATGGCTGCCGCTTGCTGCGGCGGTGGTCATGCTCACTCCAATGATGATCGGCGCTTTCGTGCAGAAGAACGGCGGTTGGCTTCGCGTCGAGCGCGCGATCATGTTCGCGGCGATTTCTTTCTTCATACTCGTCAACTTCTTCACGCTGTTCGACGTCATCAATTCGATGTTGCATTCGCCGCGCAACATTCACGGGTTGGCGCTCCTTTCGACCTCCGTCGCAATCTGGGTGGTCAACGTGCTGTTGTTTTCATTGTTGTATTGGCTGATCGATCGTGGTGGGCCAGAAGCGCGCGCAGGTCGGATTGCGGCGCGGTATCCGGATTTCAGTTTTCCGCAAATGAGCGACCCCTCAAATGCGCCGCCCGAGTGGATGCCGAGTTTTGGCGATTACCTCTTCATCGGATTCACTGCGCAGACCGCATTCAGCCCCACCGATGCGATGCCGCTCGCGCTGCGCGCCAAAAGTCTGATGATGGTGCAGGGCCTCATTTCGCTCATTACGCTCGTTATCGTTGCCGCTCGTGCGATCAACATTTTGTACTAGCCGACGGGGCGCACTGCTTGAGAAGCGCCTTTTGCCTACGCTCCTGATCATGGCACTAACTGCTACGCCCGGCATTGGACGCGCAGCCGATACCGACAGCGAAACGGCGACCTCGCCCAACGCGTCCGTCTCAATCGAGGATGAGTTTTCTCCGGCCTACGACGACCTTTCGGGATCAAGTAACACGATCAATCTGCGAGCGCAGATACCGTGGGGTAAGCCGCTGCTCTTATTCGCGGGCACGGGACGCCGATTGCACGTGCTGCGCATACGGCTGCCGTTCGTAACATCGGCACCCGCAAATGCGATCACCGGCAGCGGTGACACGACGCTCGTTGGGCTGGCAATCTTCGATTCGAAAACGAGTCGCTGGGTTATAGGACCGTCCTTGCGCTTACCGACAGCATCGCACGGCGCGTTAGGATCAGGCAAATGGCAGATCGGTCCCGCCGCGGGTTACACGCTCAAACTCAAATCCACGACGCTCGGGATCTTCACGCAAAATTTCTTTTCTTTTGCCGGCGACGGATCGAGGCCGCCGGTCGCGCGTTCGCAATTGGACCCGACGATTGTCTTTGCGCTGCCGGGCGGCTGGGCAATCGGCACGTCGCAGATGAGATTCACCTACGATTGGAACACGCGCGCTTGGACGGATGTTCCACTCGGCGTGCGTATCGAGCGTAGCGGCCTCGGCGTCGGTGGACGGTTAACCGCTGCGATCGAGGCCGAAAAAAATCTCGCTGACGTGCGGGGCGCGTCTGCCTGGACGTTGCGTGCTAGTCTTCTGCTGTTAGCAGCGTCGCCTTAACTGGAATTTCGTAGCGGATGATGTAGCTAATCTCTGGACCACAACTTCGATGAAAGGAAGCAGTCGTGAAAAGCCTCAGTTCTTGCCGCGCCCCGGTCTCCCAGACGATTAATCTTCTTTGCGCTGTGCCTTGGCGTTATCTGTTCCTTCACTTTGGCTCCCCCATCGGCAACGGCCACCCCGGCGACGTCTGCTCTGGGCGTCTACGTGTACCCGAAGAAAAATCAAAGCACTTCAAAACAAGCCACCGATGAATCTCAGTGTTACGCTTCCGCGCAGCAACGTACCGGGATTAATCTCGCTAGTCAGACGCCAGCGCCTCATCCAGCGCCGACGCATCATGGAGGCGCCGTTCGCGGTGCCGCTCACGGTGCGGCCTACGGCGCAGCAGTCGGAGCAATAGCCGGCAACGCCGGTGCGGGCGCCGGAGCCGGTGCCTTGACCGGAGCGATTCGAGGCCGGCGCCTACAGCATGCCGCTAACGCGCAGTCGCAAGCCAACGCTCACACGCAAGCAAACGCACAACGCGCAAAACAAGTTGACAGCGTGCGCCGCGCTTTTTCGGCGTGCATGGACGCGCGAGGATACTCCGTTAAATAATATGATTTCGCATCTTCGATAATGACGCAGTTTCTTTTCTATTCGAATCCGTGGCTGCTTCCATGCGTGATGCTCGTCGTATTGGCGCTGTTGATCGAAGTGCCGTATCGCCTCGGGAAGCTGTTGGCCGGCCGTCAGCTAGTGAAAGACGACGCCTGGAACATCGTGCACGCCGGACTCCTCACGTTGGCAAGTTTCGTGCTCGGTTTATCGTTTGCTCAAGCCTCCGGCCGTTTTGACGGCCGGCGCGCGCTCGTCGTCAGAGAAGCAAACGCCATCGGAACGACTTGGCTTCGATCGGACGAACTCGATGGAAGCGCGGAGCGGCGCTTCCGGCAGATCTTGCTCGATTACACTGCCACCCGGCTTAATGCGTATGAAACGCCCGCTGCCTCCCCAGCGTTGTACCGGCAAGCGATCGCGCGCAGCGACGGGGACCAGGCGCGGCTCTGGTCAATCGCGTCATCGGCCTTACGCGCGCGCCGATCGAATCTTGGACTCTCGCTGCTGATGCAGACGCTCAACGATACGATTGACGTCTCTGCAGAAGTGCTTCAAGCGGCGACGAGCCATGTACCGACGGCCATCGTCGTTCTCGCGTTAACCCTGGTTGCACTAGGCACGCTTGCGACCGGCTTCCGCTTTGCGCGCGATAACTCAAGACCGCTCGCCTTGAGCGTTATTTATGTGCTGGCATACGTAATCGTTATCGAAATGATGGTCGATTACGATCGGCCGGGAACCGGATTCGTCACCATCAATTTGAACCCGATCAAGCGGCAACTGCTATCGATGCAGGGGCGTCCCGATCTGGACTTCGCACAACCTGGCAAATCGCGACTGCGCCCATAGCGTTTTGCGGACCTACAGGTTCAGCGAATAACCCAGCAATGGACCGTTGAAATTCATCGTTTGAATGGGGCTACCCGACGGAAAGCCGCCGTAATTCAGCGCTCGCCAGAGTAGCACGACCGTCTGACCATGAGCGTACGCGTAGCCGACGCCGGTGTATTCCTGGTTCGTAAAGTTCGCAATGCTGCCGGCCGACGTTCCGAAATCGACATAATACGGCACAAAATAGCGGCTCCCATGGACAAACACTTTGCCGCGCAGGCCGCCGATGATATCGCTTGCGACGTTCTGTGCGATCGAGATCGATCCCGATGGCGTAATGATGTCATTTCTGCCGATCGTCGCGTTGTAGCTGAAGCTGAGGTTGTGAATCGGAAACTGTCGCGTGCCGATGAAGACGCTGAGATCTCCATCGTGCGTCTGCGCTACGGTATAACCCGCCGCTACCTCGTAGATCGTCGAGGAGACATGCGCGGACGTATTAAGTGTAACCGGAATCATGAGCCGGCCGCGCGGACCGGTGATCGTAAATGCAGTGCTCCCGCCGGCGTCGGCGTTCATATAGATGAAGTCGCCGAAGAGATCGATGCGTCCCTTGCGGATATCAAAGGCGAACATCGCCGCCGAATTCAGTTTCGATAAATAGTTGCTCGGCCCAGTCGACACGCTACCTTGTACGATGTCAGGCGGACGATTCGGCAGTGTCGGAATCGAAAATTGGAAGCTCCCACGTATCGTCGAAAGCCAAAGGTACGGCGCTAGCGTAATATGCGTGCGACCGTCGTACTGAATATCGATCGGCGTCGGCTCGGAATTGGCTATCGGTGTCGGTGTCGGTGTCGGAGCCGGCGTTTCTTGGGCGACCGTTACCGCCGGCCAGAATGCCCACACCAATAAAGGCGCGATCACCGAGAAGCGCTTTAGCAATTTCATTTTCTTGATTGGTCCTTTCGCGGGAGCTTCAACACGTTTGCCAGCCACGTCTAAATTGTGAAGGCTAGCTTCATGGGCGGCAACACTATCGTTCCGCACCGTTGATTACCTTTATTTAACTTTCCGTCTTTTGTTACTGTCGCGATGAATGCAACAACCTGGCGTTGTAAGCAACGGAACCTTAAGGTCTTTCGACTTCAAGCAGTTCCCACTGCCCCGGTACGCCCTTCAACGCATGTAGTCCACGGCTCTGAAAATGCAGCCCGGAGCCATTCACTAAATCTCTCACGGTGGCGGAGACAAGCACTTCATCCGACCGCGCTTCAGCCATCACGCGCGCGGCAATATGCACGGCGACGCCTGCAACGTCATCTTCAACGATCTCACATTCGCCCGTGTGCAAGCCGGTTCGAATTTGAATGCCGAGCGATTGTAGACTTTCGTGCAATGCGAGCGCACAGCGAACCGCTCGTGCCGGACCATCAAACGTCGCCAGAAAACCATCGCCCGTCATCTTGATCAAACGTCCTCTGAACCGCGTGATTTCGCGCTTGACGCGAGTATTGTGTCTTTCGAGCAAATCATGCCAACGCCGGTCACCAAGCTCGGCAGCTTTTTGCGTCGACTTGACGATGTCGCTGAAGAGGAGCGTTGCCAAAACGCGCTCAGCTTCGGCAACATGGCGGACGCCTGTCAGAAACTCTTCAACTTCGTCAAGAACTGAGTCTTGATCGCCGGCGTACCAGAGGTGATCGTTCCCGTGCAGTTCGACGAACCTTGCTCCTGGAATGCGTTCGGCGATGTAGCGACCTTCCGCAACATTGACATCGAGATCGCCGCGACGGTGAAGAACCAGAGTCGGCACGTGAATTGCCGGCAGTACGTTGCGAATGTCAACTTTCGTATTCATCTTCGCGAGGGCAAGCGCCGCGCCGGGGCTTGCGCTGCGCCGGAGATACGCCTCCCAACCCTCTCGAAAAAGCGCATCTTGCCAAGCGTCCGGAGCGAGCGTCGCCAGGTCAACGACACCACCCCAATCTTCTTCGATCGCCTTAAAGAATTGCTCGCGCTCCTCCATGGTAGGCGCCCAAGGGTAATCTTCCGACCAAATCCGCTTCGCAAAGCCGCCGAAAACAACGAGTGCCGTCGTGCGCTGCGGATAGGTTGCAGCGAAGAGCATGGACATGCACGAGCCTTCCGAAGCCCCGAACAGTGCAGCGTGTCCCGAGCCGACCGCGTCAAGAACCGCCCGGACGTCGTCCATGCGTTGTTCGAGCGTCGGCAACTTATCATCCGGAACGCGGTCCGAGAGACCGGTCCCCCGTTTATCGAAAAGGATCAGACGGCTGAACGACGCCAGACGCTCTTGGAAGCGCCGAATCCACGGCTCTTCCCACGCATACTCGATGTTCGAAACCCAACCGGGTATCCAGACGAGATCGCGCGCTCCTTCGCCGACGACTTGGTAGGCGATATTGACGTCGCCGCTGCGTGCGTAACGCGTGACCGGCACTTTGGTTGTCACCACTCAGTCTTTGCGAGGACCCTGCGAACTTACTATACGAAGCATTAGACGAGGGGGCCCAGGCGGCGATTTGACGGGCGACACTATGCTTCTGCGACGCGCGTGCTTGGAAGATCTCGCCGAAGTCGTCGGGTTGTTCGAGCGTACTCGCATGGCGTCCATGCCGTACCTGCCGGAGCTGCATACCCCTGCCGAAGACATCGCACACTTCCGAGACGTCGTCTTTCAGCGATGCTCCGTATGGGTTGCGGAACGCACTGAAATCATTGGATTCTGCGCCTTTCGCCCCCAGTGGATCGACCATCTCTACGTTGATCCGCTCCAGCAACGAAAGGGGACCGGGACGGCGCTCCTCGCCGTCGCGATCAAGGAGAACAGCACGCTGAACTTGTGGGTCTTTCAAAAAAACATCGCCGCGATTCGTTTCTACGAAAAGCACGGCTTTACGCTCGTAAAGAAAACAGCCGGCAGCGAGAATGAGGAGCGAGAGCCGGACGCGCTGTACCGCAAAGCGTCTTAGCGTGAGCGCGATCGCTTCTGCATCGATCCAGACGCCGCTTGGCTTTGCCTACTACATCGAAACATCGGGTAGTGCGATCGTCGACGGAGCGTTTCGGCGCACGAAGCGGGTAACGGGCGCCATTCGCGATCCGCTTCTGCGCGAAGCCGCCGCACAGATCAACGCCTACTTCAGCCGCAAACTGCGGCGCTTCGACTTACCTTTGCGCTACGCCGGAACGCCGCTCCAGCGCGATGCGTGGGATGCGATCGCACAGCTCGCATTCGGCCATTTCGTCTCTTATGCCGATGTCGCACGCGCGATCAACCGCCCTAATGCGCACCGCGGCGTCGCGATGGCCATGGCTAAGACGCCGATCGATCTGCTGATTCCGGCGCATCGCGTTCTCGGATCCGATGGACGGATCAAAGGCGCCGATGCACGCTCGATTCGCGCACGGCTCGTGCGCTTCGAACGAGGGCGCTACTCTTTTTGAGCGTCGATCATCAGGATCGCGCGCTGATTATTATGCGAAAATTCGTTCATCGCATCCAGCGCTAGGCCAACGGGACTATCGGGCTGCAGCATTTCCGAAATGGAAAAACCCGTCTGCTGCTTGGCTCGCTCGTCGAGCGGCGCACGCATGAATTGCGGCATATCACGGAACCGGCGAACGAGCGCGAGCGCTGGCCCAAGCCGTGCATTAAACCTCGAGGGGTCCATGACGACGACGAGCAGCGTCGAGGCCTTGCCGTTCTTCGTCGACTGAAAGCCGCGGCCGTCGATGCCGATGGTGCGCGCCGTATCACTGCTGCTGTTCAAATTCTTTTCAGTCGCTTGCCGAAACCCGGCCGGCGGCTTGGCATACGCATTATGCAGCCAGCTTTGTAACGCGGGAAAAGCCGCCGGGGCGCTGGCGATCACTTCATTGCCGTTATACGTTCCATTGCCTTGCGCGAGAACACCATTCGATGAGTTGTTCGCATTGACGGTTTGCTTGAAGCTTTTCGCGACGAGAACTTTGCTTCCGGAGTAGAGCGGAAAGCCGGTAGGGTTCGAAAGGTTGGCAGGTGACGGCGCGGGCGCTTGTGCCGCGCGGTTGCCGCCGGTGCAACCTGCCAGAACCAAGAAGATGAGGACGCCGAAGAGCGATCTTTTCATGCGACGGAAATCCATGCCAAGAGCGTGAAATCCTACTTGATGGAGCGTCTGACCTACGGCTCGTATCTTCGCGTTCCGGAGCTCCTTGCGCTTCAGCGGCCATTGAGCGCGCCCGAACACCACGATGAAATGCTCTTCATCATCATCCATCAAGTCTACGAATTGTGGTTCAAGCAGCTGTTGCACGAGCTGGAGGCGGTTCTCAAATCGCTGCGCGACGATCACTTGCTCAAGACCGCCAAAGAGTTCGGGCGCATTCATGCGATTCAGCGTCTGCTCGAGGCGCAGGTCGACATCTTGGAGACGATGACGCCGCAAGAGTTCAACGCCTTCCGCGACAATTTGCGGCCCGCAAGCGGCTTCCAATCGCTGCAGTTTCGCGAAATCGAGTTCTTAGGCGGCCTAAAGGGCACCGATGCGCTCAAACACCTGGAAGCCACTCCGCAGGATAAGGCGCGCCTCGAACGCCGCCTCAACGAGACGACGCTACCCGATGCCGTCTACGGATTGCTCAAGCGACGCGGCTTCCGGGTCGACACGCACGACGAACGCATTGCATCGTTGCGAAAGATTTACGAAGAATCCGATAAGCACTACGACCTCTATTTGCTCATGGAAAACTTGATCGAGTTCGACGAACGATTCTTGCTGTGGCGCAGCCGCCATATTCTCATGGTCGAGCGCATGATCGGCAGTAAGATGGGAACCGGCGGTTCGCTTGGCGTCGCGTACCTTGCGACGACGCTGGGCCGCAAATTCTTTCCCGAGCTCTGGGAAGTGCGAACGTACCTCGGCAAGGGAGCCTACGGGTAGATGAGTTGCCCTTCGGGCAGGCGGCAGGCCCTTGCCAGCAAGCGGCAAATTGCGAGCGTCCTACCCCTTCACCTTTACTTGAGGAGATAACGAATGCGTTTATCTGGACTCTGTCTTGCTGTTGTCTGCGCGCTCGCCATGGCGGGCTGCTCGGGCAAGAGCAACAGCGCACAGCAAACCAATACCACCGCAACCGAGGCGCCGGCCGCGGCCGCATCGACTGCACCGGTCACCAACAAAGGAACAACGGCGTCGGGAACGATGACGCAACTGCCGGAATACCCCGGCGCGACGAAGATGGCTTCGGGCGCCTCCGGAATGAGCATGGGCGGCGCTCCGCTGCCGGTACCGTCCTCTCGACATCCGATTCATTCGGTACAGTCTACAAATGGTATCAATCGAAACTTCCGTCCGGCTCCGAGAAGACCCATGCAACGACCGCAATGGGTGAGACGGCCGTCTTCACGATCGGCGAACTTGGGAAAGATCAGCAGTCGGTGACGATCAACGCAACCGGCGGCAAGACGATGATCACCTTAGCGCACGTGAAGCGCTAGGATAGCATGATTGAAGCGCCCATCACGGCGGCGCGCTTTCGCGAACGTTTTCCGACGCTCGCGCGCAGCACGTATTTAGTCAGCCACTCGATGGGCGCTGCACCTTTGGCAGCCAAGGATGCACTCGATGCATACTGGCACGACTGGGAGCGCGACGGGCCCGAAGCCTGGGAGCGTTGGCTTCCGGAAATCGGGCGGATCGCGGACAACTTCGGCGAGCTGATCGGCGCGCCCGCCGGCTCGATTTTTCTCGGGCCAAACGTTTCGGTATTGCAATCTGCCCTCGCGACGTCGCTCCATTTTCAGGCGCCCCGCAACGAAGTCGTCTATGAAGCGCTGCAATTTCCATCTCTCACCTATGTCTGGACTGAGTTCGCACGCTATGGCGCGCAAATTCGCATCGTCCCCTCGGATGATGGCCGGACAATCGATACGCAACGCATCATCGAGGCGATCAGCGAACGCACCCTGATCGCGGTTCTCTCGCACGCCTACTATGTTTCCGGTGCGCTCTGCGATGTGCGCACGATCCAACAGCATTGCCGCAAGACCGGAACGCTGCTGATGGTCGACGCGTACCAGACGACCGGCGTCTATCCGTATGATGTGGTGGAGTGGGATCTCGATATCGTTACCGGCGGCAGCCATAAGTGGCTCTGCGGTGGCGCGGGATGCGGTTGGATCTACGTGAAGCCCGCCCTCCGTTCGCGTTTTGAGCCGGCCGTTACGGGATGGATGGCGCATCGGCAGCCGTTCGCGTTCGAACCCGCACCGATGGAGTACGCGGATTCGATGTATCGCTTCGGCACGGGAACGCCGACGATTCCCGGTTACGTCGTCGCAAAACCGGGACACGACACGATCAAAGAAGTTGGCGTGCAGAAGATTCGCGAGCATAACGTTCGCCTGACGAACCGGATTGCGCAGAAGGCTCTAGAGCGCGGATTGAGCGTCAACACGCCACTTGATCCGCAGCGCCGAACCGGCTGGATCGGAGTCGATTTCGACGGCGTCGAAGCGGCGTATCGCCGATTGATCGAAGGGCGAGTCTTTGTTGACTTTCGGCCCGGCTGCGGAATTCGAGTCGGTCCGCATTTTTACACGAATGATGATGATGTCGAGAACTTCTTCGAGACGCTCGATCGCATCCGAGAAGATTAGCGATCGTCTTGCGTTAGCGCGATGATCGTCGATCACCGTAATATCAAAGGCGCCTTCGGGCGCCTTTCGATTCCCATCGCTCTTTCGATGGCAGGCGATCAGCTGCTCAGCGTCGTCGACACGATCACGATCGGCGCGTTGGGCGTCGTGGCGCTCGCCGGCGCGACCGGCGCCTTTGCACTCTTCATAACGCTCGTACTCGCGCTCTTCGGTTTTGCCAGCGGAATTTCAATCGTCGCCGCGCAGCACGTCGGAGCAGGCGACATTGACGGAGCCGGCAAGGCGGCAAGAGCCGGAGCAATCGCGCCGCTCGGCCTCGCGCTCGTTTTCATCGCCCTCTCCTTCGTGCTTGCCAAACCTCTGCTGACGATGATGGTGGGGCCGATTGCCTCGCTGAACGCGAGCGCCCAATATTTGGTCTTCCGGTGTATCTCTCTGGTTGCAATCGCGATCTCGCTCAGCATCATCAGCGCGCTTGGCGCGGCGGGAAATCGCCGGCCGCAAGTCGTCGCGCTGATCTTGATCAATGCGATTCACGTGCCGCTGGTCTTCATTCTGACGCTCGGGTGGCTGACGCACCATCCCTTTGGAATCGCCGGCGCGGGCATCTCTTCGCTGCTCTCAGAAGTCGCAGGCGCCGTTTACCTCGTTACCTACGCTATCCGCAATCCAAAGTATCGCATCTTCAGCAGTCTCTCGATCGATTGGGCTCTCGCCGTGCAGACTGCGCGACTTTCGTTACCGGAAGTTGCTTTCTTGATCGCCGTCCTTGCACCTGACAACTTCATCATCGCGATGCTTGCGCCGCTCGGCACGCCGACGATTGCCGCCTTTCGTGCCCTCAATGTCGTCTCCGACTTCACGTTTATGGCACCGATTCCAATACAAGAAGCGACCCAAACCGTGATCGGGCAGCGCTTGGGCGCAGGCGACAGCGCAGGCGCACGAGAGTTTCTTGCCGGCGCGATGCGGTTTGCAATCCTCATCACGTGCGCAACCGGTGCAATTGTTGCAGCGCTAGCGTGGCCTCTCGCATTCATCTTCACTTTGAATGCCGCCGTCGCATCGCTGGCTACCGGTCCGCTCGCTTTGCACATGATCACGCTGCCGCTCAAAGGCTATGCGATGACCGCTCTGGCGCCGTTGCGGGCCGCCGGCGACACGCGATTCTCAATGTTTGCAGGCATTGTAACCGGCGTCTTCGTCCTGCCGATCGCCTGGCTTGGAATTCACGTGTTTCGCATCGGCCTCTATGCCGTACCCATCGCCTGGATCATCGCATGGCTGGCGAGATCGCTCTTGACGTTCACACGGCTGCGAAGGGATGACTGGACGAATTACAAAGGCGTCTTGAGGACGTCCACCATCTCGTCGTGAATGCGCGCAGTTGCTCGCAAGAATTGCGCGACCGTCGACTCGAAACGCCTCGGCGTTGATCTGGGAAACGATGCCTCCGGATTCGCGCACCATCAACGTTCCGGCGGCGACGTCCCAAGCACTCAAATCGAATTCCCAGAAGCCGTCGAAACGTCCGGCGGCCACTGCGGCCAAATCGAGCGCCGCCGACCCGTCGCGCCGCACCGCTTGCGCCTCGCCCGACATGACGCGAAAGTATTCACCGTTGCGGGCGAAGTCTGCGGGATGGAATCCGGTGCACACGAGCGCATCGCTCAACCGTTGCACTGCCGAAACCTGCAAAGGCTTGCCGTTGAGCGTCGCTCCCGCGCCTTGCTGCGCAACGAAGAGTTCATCGTAGAATGGGGCATAGATCACGCCCGCGCAGAGCTCGTTCATCCGCTCGTACGCGATTGAAACGCAGAACAATGGATACGCATGCGTGAAATTCGTCGTACCGTCGAGAGGATCGACGTACCACCGTTCTGCGGCGTCGCCGGCTCGCGTGCCGCCTTCTTCACCGACGATCGTGCTCTTCGGGAATTCCTTTCGCAGCCGGTCGACGATCAAGCGCTCGGAGGCGCGATCTGCGTCCGTGACGAGATCGGCACGGCGCCCTTTTTGCGTGCTGTGCAGCGGGCGATGCAGGTAACCCATGAGCAGCGCGCCCGCTTCGCGCGCCGCTTCGATCGCGACCTCCAGCGGCTCAGACATGGAACCGCTCCCTAAGATGCGGCGTCACTTTGTCAGCGAGCCGCTGCAGGCGCTCGGTGCATCTTTCGATCCTGCGACGATGAGCCACGGTGAGCCCGCGTTGCCGACTGCTTTTCAGTGGAATGACCAGCGGTTAACGATCGGTTCGCTCTCTCGCAGCTGGCGTTCGACGAAGACCGATCGCGGTGACGTCTATCTCGCGCGCCATTGGTTCGAGGTTGAACTTGAAGATGGCCGCCATGCGACGATCTACTTCGAACGCCAGGCCAGGCGCAACACGCCGCGGTGGTGGCTGTACACGATCGACGAACCGCCGGCTACAGAAGGCTAACAAGTCCCGTTTCGAGTGAGTAGAGCGCGGATGCAACTTCGAGTTGTTTTTTCTGCACCTGCGGCGCGATGATCGGCTGGGTGGCGTGCAATTTCGACGCGACCCCGCGCGCGTTCGCCTTCGTCGCGTTAAGGTATTTGTCGCCGGATTCGTGGCGAGTGGCGACTGCCGCGGGCACGATCTGATCGACGATCGCCTTGATGTGGCCGGGAGCGGAACTGCCGCTTTCAAGCGCATCGACCGTCGCATGGACGGCGCCGCAGTTCGTATGACCGAGTACGACCAACAACGCCGAAGCAAAATGCGAAACCGCGTATTCGATCGAGCCGATGCCGACATCGGTTGCGACGTTGCCGGCGACGCGCACGACGAATAGATCGCCGATACCCTGATCGAAGACGATTTCGGGCGGAACGCGTGAGTCCGAACAACTGAGCACGATCGCGAACGGATGCTGTTTCCCGGCATTTTCCTCGCGACGTGCAGTATGTTCCGTGTGGATCGGTCGACCGGCGACGTAACGCCGATTTCCCGCAACCAATTGTTCGAGTGCCGCGTTCGGATTGAGGCGCGCTGAAACCATCGCTGCCGCTTCCACGCGCAGGGTCGGCATGCCCACGACGGTCGCTGCGCCGGTCATCGCAGACAAGAAGTGATTACGAGTAAATGTTTGCATGCGCGCGGGGTACCAAGTGCAGGCGGAATCTCCCTTTGGCGAGGAACATTGGAAACGATGCCGTTTCACGATGGGTTCGTTTCGGAAATCGTCGGGCGCAAGGCGCTCGTCAATGGCCTGCCGATCGGCAAGGTCACGGATCTGCTCGTCGGCTCACCGGACGATACGTTCCCGAAGATCGACGGTCTTGCGATCGGCACGCAGCGCGGTCAGCGTGTTGCGCCCATCGAAAGCGTCGTCGACATCGATGACCGCGGAACCGTTGCCTTAAACACCGCACCCAAAGAGCCCGCGCCGCCGGACTCCCAAGCGCTCTACCTCGTTTCCGATTTGCTCGACAAACAGATCGTTGATGTCGACGGACGCAAGGTCGTGCGCATTAACGATCTTGAAGTTGCCAACACCGGCGGTGCGTTGCGCGTCATCGCTGCGGATATCGGAATCGGCGGCCTTCTGCGGCGGCTCGGGTTACGCTCGGCAGGCCATCTCGTGCCCGCACTCTACCGGAGAATTCCGCGTTCCTTGATCGCGTGGGATAGCGTCGCGCCGATTCGCGACACGAATCCGCCGCAAGTCCATCTTTCGGTAAAGGCCAGCAAACTCGGGCGGCTGCATCCTTCGGAGTTGGCAGAGATCATCAGCGATCTCTCGACGCGCGAAGCCGCGAGCGTCATTCACCAACTCGATGACGAAACCGCTGCCGATGCGCTCGAACATCTCGATGCCGACCGGCAAAAATCGATTATCGAAGACATCGGCACCGAGCGCGCCGCCGATATCATCGAGGAGATGGACAGCGACGACGCCGCGGACCTCTTAGCCGAATTGCCGCAAGAGCAGCAATCCGAGCTGCTCGCGGAGATGAATGAATTCACGGCCGGCGAGCTGCGCGACCTCGTCAAGTACCAAGAACACACGGCCGGCGGCCTAATGACGACCGACTACGTTTGGATTTTGCCGCATCGCACCGCAGAAGCAACGATCGAGAAATTGCGACAGATCGCGCCGCAAACAGAATTCATCTACTACCTCTACGTAACGGATTCCGATGGGACGCTGCTGGGAACGCTGACGCTGCGCGCGCTGCTGCTCGCATCGCCTGACGCACCGATCGAACAGATCATGTCGAGCGATCTCGTAACGGTCGATCCCGATACGCCTGCCGAAGACGTTGCGGCAACGATCGCGCGGTACGATCTTCTGGCCTGTCCCGTGGTCGACGAACGTGGCAAGATGATGGGCATCGTGACGGTTGACGACGCCATCGACGCGATCATGCCGCCACGGCTTGCAAAGCGCTTGCCGCGCTTCACCGCGCATCATCACCGCAAGAGTCCCACGACCGCCGCGACCTAAGGACCATGGAAGCGACCACGAGGCAAGCGGCGCGACGTAAATTCGGGTGGGGCGCCAAGGTCGCTCTGTTCTTAGCGGTGCTTGGACCAGGCATCATCACCGCAAGCGCCGACAACGATGTCGGCGGCATCACCGTCTACTCGCAGGCCGGTGCGCAATTCGGCTACTCGATTCTCTGGACGCTTATTCCGATCACGATCGCGCTGATCGTCATTCAAGAGATGGGCGCGCGCATGGGCGCGGTTACGGGCAAAGGGCTCGCGGGTTTGATCCGCGAGAACTTCGGCGTTCGGTGGACCTTTTTCGTGATGCTGTGCCTCGTCATCGCGAACAGCCTCACGACATCAGCCGAATTTGCGGGCGTCGCGGTTGCCGCCGGGATCTTTCACATTTTGCCGGTGATCGCCGTGCCCGTCGTTGCGATCCTCGTCTTCTTCTTGGTGCTGCGAACGAGCCGCGGCACCGTCGAGCGAGTTTTCCTCGCCCTATCAGCGCTCTATTTGACGTATGTCGTTTCCGGTTTTCGCGCCGCACCGCATTGGCACGACGTTTGGAAGGGCTTTTTCATACCGACGTTCAGCCACAACACCGCGTACCTTTGGATGATCATTGCGTTGATCGGAACGACGATCACGCCTTGGATGCAGTTCTACATTCAAGCATCGATCGTGGACAAGGGCATTCGCATTCGCGATTACGCGCTCTCGAAGATCGACGTCATCTTCGGCTGCTTCGTCACCGACTTCATGTCGTTCTTCATGATCATGGCCACCGCAGCGACGATCTTCATCTTCAATGCGTCGCATCCGGCGCACCAATACGTCGTCAATGAAACCGCCGACTTGGCGAAAGCGCTGGAACCAATCGCGGGCGCCTTCGCCGTCTACCTCTTCGCCTTCGGTCTGCTCAACGCGGGCGTCTTTACCGCCTCGGTCCTGCCGCTTTCAACGGCCTACTTTGTCTGTGAAGCCGGCGGCTTCGAGCACGGCGTGGACAAGCGGTTTCGGGAGGCACCGGTGTTTTTCACGATCTACGCAGCGAGCCTGATCGTCGGCGCCGCGCTTGTCTTAGCGATTCCGCACCATTCGCTGCTCGCGCTGATCACGTTTTCGCAGATCGTCAGCGGCGTGCTCTTACCGTTCATCCTTGTCTTCATGCTGCTCTTGATCAACAAGCGGTCGCTCATGGGCAAGTATCGCAACGGGCCGGTGTTCAACGGGATCGCGTGGGCGACCGCCATCATCGTAAGCGCACTGACGTTGCTCTCTCTGTATCAGACGCTCTTCCCCAGCGCCTGATGAAGGTGAGGAGTGCCGCAGCACCGCTCGCCGAAATCTCGGCTATGACGCCCGAGCAGGTCGTTGCGTTTGCCGAGGCGCTTTCGCGCATTGCCGCCGGCGGTGGCGGCCCGAAGGCATTCGCCGGCTATCTTGCGCAGCAGCTCGGCGTCACGGTTCTCGTCGAGGACGTCGAATGGCGGCATCTCGCGACCGCCGGATCGGTTTCAAGTGCGCCGCCTTCCGTGCGCGATTTGCTTGAAGATACTGCAGCGGCCTCGCGCAAACTGTATGCCTTGCGCAACGGCGCCTCAGGCGCGGCGCTGCCCATCTTTGCCGGTGAGACGCATCTCGGCTGGCTTGCCGTTTTCGGCGCGACATTATCCAGTACGGCCGAACCGGCGATTCGCTTGACGGCTAGCGCGATCGGCGTCGAGCTGGCGCGCGAACGCGGCGGCGGACGCAGTCGCAAGCGAACGTTTTGGGATCGTCTGCTCGCGCATGGCTACCACGATTCCATTGCCGCCAAAGACGAGGCTACGGCGCGTGGAATTGCGCTTGCCGACCAGTATGTCGCGCTGGCGCTGGAGACCGAGGTTTCGGATGAAGCGACGGCGGCAGCGGAGATTTCAACTGTGCGTGCCGCGGCGCTCGATGCGTTTCATGCAGACAAAGACGTCGGCGTCCTCGAACGAGCCGCGACACTCTTGCTCCTCATTCCGGCGGAGCGTGAAGTCGACGTTGCAAACATTCGGACCGCGGCATCGCTTCTGCCGCGCAACGCTGCGCGCAAGCATAGCGGATTGACGTTTTCCGGCGGCGTCGGCGAAAGGTTGCCGCTGCTTTCCGCCGCGCGCTCGGCCGAACAAGCGACGAATGCGCTGGTGATTGGAAGGAGGATTTTGGGCAGCGGGAATGTCTGCGCATACGATGACCTTGGAATCTATCCGCTGCTGCTGGAAGGTGGCACGACGCAGTCGCTGCGGCAGTTCGCGGAGCGCACACTCGCGCCGCTTCGTGCATACGACGAAAAGCATCAAACCGAACTCGAGCGCACGCTCGCGTTGTATTTTTCCGTTGGGGAGAACGTCAAGACGGCCGCCGAACATCTCTCGGTCCACCGTCACACCGTCTTCTATCGCTTGCGGCAGATTTCAGAAATCTGCGGCTGCAAGCTCGAAAGTCCGCACGATCAGTTGACCTTACGCACCGCTTTGGCAATCGATGCACTCAACAAGTAACGGTTCGAAGCGCGTTTCGAACAAGCGCGATCTCTTGCGCTCCGCAAAGGAGCAGAACGTGCGTTTTGTGCGCCTTGTCTTCACCGACATCTTGGGCGCAAGCAAGAACGTTTCGATTCCGGTCGGCGAGCTGGAGCGCGCGCTCGCGGGCGAAGTTACCTTTGACGGCGGCTCGATCGACGGCTTCGTGCGCGGCGAGGAGCTCGACATGGCGCTCTTGCCGGACCCGGCAACGTTCGCCGTCTATCCGTGGAGCGCAGCAAACGGCGTTGAAGCACGCATGATTTGCGACGTCGCGGCCACCGACGGCACACCGTTTGAAGGCTGTCCGCGAACGACGCTGCGCCGCGTCGTCGAAACGACGCAGGCACACTATCCAGGATTGCAAGTCGGGCTGGAGGTTGAATTCTACCTCTTCGAAGCCGCATCGACGCGCAGCCCGGACGTCGGTTCGTACTTCGATTTTTCGCCGAACGACCGCGGCGAAGAGGCGCGCAGCGCGATCGTCGACGCATTGCAGACGATGGGCGTCCCAGTGGCGGCGTCACACCACGAGCACGGCAACGGTCAGCATGAAGTTGACCTGCCGCACGGGGATCCGTTGCGAGCGGCGGACCATCTCTTGACGATTCGTAACGTGACGAAGCAAGTTGCCACGCGTTACGGACTCGATGCGACGTTCATGCCGAAGCCGATCGAGAATCAAGCGGGCAGCGGATTGCACGTTGATTTTCGCCTCGGCAACGCGGACGACGGCGCCCAACTGTATTTTGTGGGCGGCTTGCTGGCGCACGCGCCGGCCGTAACGGCGGTTTGCAACTCGACGGTCAATTCGTACAAACGGCTCGTTGCAGCGTGGGATGCACCGATCTATACGGCATGGTCGCACCGCAGCGCCGATGCACTCGTTCGCGTTCCGCCGGCGCAATCACAAGCGCGTATCGAGATGCGCAGCCCGGATGCGGCCGGCAATCCCTACCTCGAGCTCGCCGTTCTTCTCGGCGCGGCGAGCGATGGCGCGACGCATGAAACGTTGCCCGGCGATCCGCTTGTCGGGTCGAGTTACGATCTTAGCGAACGCGAACGCCGCGAGCGCGGCATTCAACCGTTGCCGACTTCCCTACGCCAAGCGATCGAAGCGCTGGATGCAGACGAAGTGATCCACAACGCATTGGGCGATCACATTTACCATGCGTTTCGCGATGCGAAGCTCGCGGAGTACGACCGCTACCGTCGTGCGGTGCACCCCTGGGAACATCAGGCGTATCTCCGCCTGTACTAAGACAAGAATTACCTCATGATCTTTCTCGACGAAGACGCCGTGCGCGGTTTGCTGCACTGGGACGAGTTGATTCCGGCGATGGAAGACGCGCTGGCGAAACTTTCAGCCGGTCGCGTGTTGCAGCCGGTACGCAACGTTCTGACGATTGAAGAGAAGCAGCGATATTTAGGGCTGATGCCTGCCGTCCTGGATGATTTTGCGAGCGTCAAAATCATCAATTACTATCCGCGCAATGAAGGCCGCGGCTTGCATACGCATCTGGGCGTGGTCGTGCTCTTTCGCGCTGACACGGGAGAGCCGGTTGCCGTCATGGACGGCCGCCTGATCACGGAGATGCGCACCGCCGCCGTTTCTGCAGCGGTTACGAAGCGTCTCATGCCATCGCAAAGTCGCGTGCTGGCGCTTCTGGGCAGCGGCGTGCAAGCGAAGGCGCATCTGGAAGCGCTTACATCGATTCATCCATTTGAGGACGTGCGCGTTTGGAGCCGGACGCCAGAGCACGCCGAGCGATTCGCGGCCGAAAATCATGCCAGAGCGATGGACGCTGAAGCGGCGGTCCGTGATGCCGATGTGATCGTCACCGCAACGAATGCACAGGAGCCGGTTCTTAAAGGCGCGTGGCTGAAGCCCGGCGCGCATGTGAATTCCGTCGGCGCCAACCGTCCGACCTGGCGCGAGCTCGACGATGACGTCATGCGCAACACGCTTGTCGTTGATTCGCGAGAAGCCGCCCTCAAAGAATCCGGCGACGTGATTCAATCGAAGGCGACGATCGCCGCGGAAATCGGCGAAATGTTCGCTGGAACCAAAACCGTACCGCGAACCGATACGACGGTCTTCAAATCGCTCGGGCAGGCGGTCGAAGATCTGGCGGCGGCACGGATCGTCTACGAAGCCGCGTCGCGCAACAACGCCCAAGCCGCCAAAACATCCTCGCGCGTCGTCCGATAATTTCCGATCGCCAGCCGCAGGACGAGCCGGCCGTTTAAACGCGTCGAGGAGAGATAGGCTTCGCCGGTTGCATTGACGGCTTCAAGAATGCGCTCGTTGTGCGCATCGATAAGCGCGTCGTTAAGCGACGGCGGGACGTGGCGAAAGCAGACGACCGAAAAGGGATGCGGCGCCATGATCTCCCAATGCGGCTGCGCTTCAACCCACCGTGCGAACTCTTGCGCTAGCGCGATGTGGGCGCGCAGCATTTCACGGATTTTCTGGGCGCCGTAATAGCGTAAGACGAACCACAGTTTTAGCGCGCGAAAGCGGCGCCCGAGCTGCAAGCCGTAATCCATGTAATTATGAACTTCGCCCTCGGTCGTTGCCAGGTAATCCGGCACCAAGCTGAAGGCTCTTCGGAGAATTTCCGGCTTACGAACGTAGAGCGCCGAAAAATCGATCGGTACGAAGAGCCACTTGTGCGGATTGACGACGATCGAATCGGCGAATTCAATGCCTTCAAAAAGAGCGCGGCATTCTGGAAGCATCGCTGCAGCGCCGGCATACGCCGCATCAACGTGAAGCCAACATCGATAGTCGCGCGCCACGGCCGCTATTTGCGGCAGGGGATCGATCGATGTCGTCGATGTGGTTCCAACGGTTGCGACGATGCACATCGGCTTCATGCCGGCTTTGATATCGCTCGCCAGTTGCTTGCGCAGCGCGTCAGGCCGCATGCGGAATCGCTCGTCGGTGGGAATGGAAACGACACCATCACGACCGACGCCAAGCGTAAGCGCCGCCTTTTCGATGTGTGAGTGCGTTTGCTCGGTGATGTACACGCGCAATGGCGGCAAATTACGGGCCGCCATGCCGCGTTCGCGAATCCCTAGCCCGAGCGCCTCGCGGGCTCCAGCGAGCGCCGTGAATCCACCGATCGACGCCGTATCGTAGACAATCCCTGAAAACGTTTCGGGCAAACCGAGCAACTCGCGCAGCCAGCGCAGGACAACTTCTTCAAGTTCCGTGGCGGACGGCGACGTACGCCACAGCATGGCATTGACGTCGAGCGTCGCGCTGAGCGCTTCGGCGAGAATCGCGATCGGCGCGGCGCTAATGGCAAAGTACGCGAAGAATCGCGGGTGATTCCAGTGCGTGATGCCGGGCATGATGATCCGTTCGAAATCTGCGAAGATGCGTTCGAACGGTTCCGCTTCTTCCGGCGCTTGCGCGGGAAGCGCCGCGGTAATTTCGCCCGGCTTGACGCGCGAGAGCACGGCGTACGCGCGATTATCATCGAGATATTCGCTGATCCACTCGAGCGTGCGGCGGCTTTGCTGCGTAAAATCGTCCAATGTGCTGCTCCACTTCGCACGGATGGTTGGTGAACCTGGAGAGGTGCGGCGCTTCGTCGAAGGGGCTCGGCCATGAAATATCGCCCGTATCCCAAGACGGATCTGCTCGTCAGCGAGGTCGGCTTCGGTCTGTGGACCACCTCAACGGGCTGGTGGGGCGACAAGACGGATGACCAGGCCATTGAGTTGCTGCAAAAAGCGTTCGATCTCGGCATCACGCTCTTCGACGCGGCCGATACATACGGCAACGGCCGCAGCGAGCAACAACTAGCGAAAGCTTTTGCCGGTCGCCGTGAGCGCGTTGTCTACGCGACGAAGTTCGGCTACGATTTCTACAACTACGCCGGCGAGCGCAAAGGCCAGCAAGAGATTCCGGCCGACTTCTCACCGAAGTTCGTGCGCTTCGCCCTCGAGCAGTCGCTGCGCCGTTTACAAACCGACACGATCGATCTCTACCAGATCCACAACGCGCATCTCGATCAGATCCAGAGCGATGAGCTCTTCGCGCTACTCGAATCGTTTAAAGCGGAAGGCAAGATTCGCTATTACGGCGTTGCGCTCGGCCCTGCCATCGGGTGGCTCGTCGAAGGGATCGAAGCGGCGCGGACACGCAACGTGACAAGCATTCAGATGATCTGGAACATTCTCGAGCAGTATCCCGGCAATGAGATGCTGCGCGCGGCCTACGAAGCGCAAGCGAATACCGGTTATATGGTGCGCGTTCCGCACTCAAGCGGGATGCTGGAGGGCAAATACACTGCCGAGACGACGTTCCCGGCCGGCGACCACCGCCGCCATCGGCCGCGCTCCTGGCTCTTGAACGGCATCGAGAAAATCGAACAGCTGCGCTTTCTCGAGACGCCCGAGCGCACGCTCGGGCAAGCCGCAATTCAATGGCTGCTCGCGGAACCGCGCATCATGACGGTCTTGCCGAACATCTACGATGAAGAACAATTGACCGAATTTGCCAAGGCGCCCGATACTGCGCCGCTCACACGAGACGAATTGGAGCGAATCTCGTCACTGTACGCAGATAACTTCGGCATGGAAGAGACGCCGATGAAGTACAAAGGCACCATGTCGCCCTTCGATGCAGCTCAGGGTGACAGTTGCCGATAGCGACAAGGCTGCAGCGCCACATTGAAGGCGCTCTTTACACCGCACGCGCCACAGCCGATCGGTCCCTATAGTCAAGCCATCGACTGCGGCGATGTCGTTTTCTGCAGCGGCGCAATCGCGATCGTTCCGGAAACCGGGAAGTTGCTCGACGGCGATGCCAGCGCGCAAACCGAGCAAGTATTGCGCAATCTGGGCGAGGTGCTCAAGGCGGGCGGTCTTTCTTACGCCGACGTCGTCAAGACGACGATCTACCTCGTCGACATGAACGATTTTCCGGCGGTCAACGCTGCGTACGTCAATGCGTTTGCAGAATCAAAACCGGCGCGTTCGACGGTCGGAGTCGCGTCGTTGCCGCTGGGCGCAAAAGTCGAAATCGACGCGGTGGCGATACGTCCGTCTAGTGGCTGAGTTGCGCCATCCTCATTTTCGCGAGGTTTGCAACTTGCGCGTCACTCGTTTGTGCAGCCGCCTGGAATTGCTTGACCGCTAAATCGACCTTGTGCTGATCCTGGTACGTACGACCCAGCCAGTAATGCAGCGCCGCATCTTGCGGCGCAACCGTCAAGCCCTTCAGCAAAACCGATTCGGCCAGATCGTAGAGATGATGCTGCTCGTAATCGATGCCCAGATTCAAATACGCATCGCGTGAATAGGGCGAGATCGCCAGCGCCTTCACATAATCTGCCACCGCGCCTTTCCAGTCGCCGAGCGCATCCTGAAGGTAGCCGTAATTCACGAGGATTTCCGGATGCTCCGGTTCGAGCGACTTCGCGCGATCGAGCAACGAGCGGCCCTGGTCGTAACTACGCGTTTCGAGATCTCCCGCGGCCAAGTTTACCGTGCAGGCGTAGCTCGTCACGTCCTTGAGCAGACAACGATTGCAGCAGCGTGAACGCCTTCTCATAATCGCCAAGATCCATATACGTCACCGCGGCTTGATTGAGCCCCGGCAACGAATTCGGCACGATGTCCAGCTCACGCAAGAAATACTTCAGCGCGTTCCCGTAATCGTGGAGTGAAAGGTAGAGCGAACCCAACGAGTGCTGCGCATCGGGATCGCTCGGGCCGAGCGATGCTTCACGTTGCACGTCGGCAATGTAAGCCGGCAAATCGCCCTTGCGCGCATGAAGCGAAACCAAATCGGGCACGGCGTCCGTGCCAGGCAGACTCTTATTGTACTCGCTGATCGCATCGTCAACGCGATTCGTCGTCGCATAGACGGCGCCTAAGCGATTGTGCGTCTCGCGATCGTATGGGAAGAACTCGAGGATCTTATGGTAGACGAGATCCGCCGACGAGAAATTGCCCTCGCGGTAGTAGAGGTCTCCCAAGAGCCGCGCGGGTTCCGCTTCGCGCGGATGCGCGCTCACGTACGTTGCGAGCTGCTTGATCGCGCCGGCGAGGTCGCCGGACGCCACGCGTTCGCGGGCGCTACGCATCACCGCCTGCGGATTTGAATCGAACGGAAGCGTGTATTCGTCCGGGTTGCTGGTCACCCCGGCGGCGACTGCGACCGCCGGAATAAACGCCAAGGCGAACGCTACGATGAGGCTACGCAATTTCTTATTCATGTCCGTACCCGAGTTCATTAGAGTTCGTCAGTATATTCTTCACGCATGCCGCCCGCAAGCTGTGACCGCCTTGGAGAGCGAATCAAGCATCCATGATGAAGTCGCATCCCTACCAGACCCACCTGCGGTGGACGGGCGCGCAAGCGGGACCGGCCACCGATTACCAAACGTACTCGCGAGAGTTCACTGCAGAGATCCCCGGCAAGCCGCGCTTGACCGGCTCGTCGGATCCGGCGTTCCGCGGTGATCCGGCCGTCCACAACCCTGAAGATTTGCTGCTGATCTCCCTCAGCGCCTGTCACATGTTGACGTACTTGGCGCTGTGCGTGCGCAATAATATCCGGGTGCATTCGTACGAAGACCACGCCACGGGCACGATGGCGCCGCACGACGGCAAGATGAGATTCGTTGAGGTGATTCTGCATCCGAACTGCGTCGTGTCAGGCGACGTTGAGAGCGCCAAGGCGCTGCACGAGCAGGCGCACGCCGGTTGCTTCATCGCGAATTCAGTGAATTTTCCGGTCCGAAACGAACCGCGCGTTACGGCCGCTACTTCACCAGCGGGAGCACGTTACTCGGCGTGAGCGGATAGAGCGTCAAGCCGAGCGTCGCGACTGCGCAGATCGCGACGCTGAGCCACGCCAGCGGCGCTCGCGAATTCACGCCGACGACGAGTTTGGGCTCTTGCCGTTCGTACATCAAACGCACGATTTTGAAATACACGTAGAGCGAAATCGCAGTGCCTAAGATCAGTACGCCGGCGAGCCACGCGAACCGCGCGCTGATCAGACTCGAGAGAATCAATATTTTTCCGATGAAGCCGGCCGTCGGCGGGAAGCCGGCTAAAGCGAGCAAGAAAAACGTCATCGCAGCGGCCAGGAGCGGGCGGCGATGGGCGAGGCCATGGTAAGCGGCGATCCGCGCGCCTTCTTCTTTCTCGCTCGAGAGCAACGCGATGACCGCAAACGCTCCCAAATTCATGAACAGATACGCGACAAGGTAGAAAATTGCATAGCGCAAGCCGAGCTGCGTCGACCCCGCGAATGCCGCGACGATGTAGCCGACTTGCGCGATGCCGGAGTATGCCAGCAGTCGCTTAAGGTCGGTTTGCGCGAGCGCCGCGAGATTGCCGACGAGCATCGAGATGCCGGCGATGATCCACATCGGATAGAGCACGGCATGCGCCTGCGGCGTTCCGACTGCCGCGTACGCGAATCGCGCAAAGACGGCTAACGCCCCGGCTTTCGTCGCAACACTCATGAACGCCGTAACCGGAAGCGGTGCGCCTTCGTAGACATCGGGCGTCCATACGTGAAACGGGACGAGACTCAACTTAAACGCTAATCCAATCAGAAAGAGACCGCTGCCGATGATGAAAAGCGGACTGCTTTCAACCTGCGCCGATGTGAGCGCGGAGAGATTGATGCTGCCGCTGCCTCCGAAGAAGAGGGCCATTCCGTAGAGCATCACGCCGGTCGCCGTCGACGAAAGAATCAAATATTTCAGCGCGGACTCGCGCGCCGACGGGCGCTTCGACATGCCGCAGAGACAATAGAGGGCGAGCGAGAGCAGCTCGAGGCCGAGAAAGATCGTCATCAAGTTGCCGGCGCCCGCCATCAACATGGCGCCGCTCGCGCTCCAAAGCATCAGCGCCAGTGAGCCCGCCAAATATTCACTTTCGCCGACCGCCGCAAACAACGCGACCGAGAAGATCGCCGCCAGCAAGATCACCTCTTGAAAGACGACCGCGAAGCCGCCGACGATGAATCCGCCGCCGAACGCGCTGTAACTTTGGCCGTAGCTTCGCGCGCAGATATATGCCGCAACGAGAAGCCCGATCAGACTGATCGCAATCGCGACGGGCCGTTTGATCGTGACCGGGACGACCAAGTCGGAAAAGAGCACGACCAGCGCTGTTGCCGCAACGAAGAGCAACGGCCAAATTGCCGCCCAATCGAGGGCGGTAAACGGGTTCGAAATCATTGCTGAACCGCCACGCTCGCCGCGTACGGCGCCGTATCGAATGTCGTCAGTGCGTGCGGATCAACGCCGATTAAAACGATCGCTAAGAGCAGCGGCGCAACAGCAAGACCTTCAATCCAACTCAGGTCTGCGCGCACCGGCACGTCGGCCACCTCGGGCCCATTCATCATCTCTTGGAAGAGCCGCAGCATGTACGCCGAGGCGATGATGATCGGAATCAACGCGATCAGGGCGACCCAGAAATTGCCCGCTGCAAAGAGGCCGGTCAAAATGACGAGCTCGCCCGCGAATCCGGCGAGTCCCGGCAAACCGAGCGCCGCAAGCGCGGCGATCACGAACGCGCCCGCCAAACGCGGATTGCGCCGGCCCAGTCCGCCGAGCCGCAGGAGCGAGCGCGTCTCCTCACGTTCCTCAACATAGCCGAGAATCAGGAAGAGGGCAGCGCTGAAGAGGCCGTGCGCGATGATGTAGATCAATGCACCGCGCAAGGCAAGGGCATTGAAACTGAAGATCGCCAGCAAGATCAAGCCAAGATGCGATAGCGACGAATAGGCGACGATGCGTTTGCCGTCGGTTTGCACGAGCGCGATCAACGCGCCGTACAGCAGTGAGATCAACCCCAGCCAAAACATCGCAATCGTGGCCGCGCGCATCGATTCAGGCAGCAGCGCAAGCCCCACGACGATGAAGCCGTACAGTCCGGCTTTCGACTGCACGCCACTCACGACGGCGATCATCGGCGCCGGCGTGTCGGCGTACGTTGCGGGCATCCACGTGTGAAACGGCCACACCGGCGTCTTTACCAAGAATGCAAATGCGAATCCAGCGAGGATCCACGCCGCCCACACGTAGCCGATGTGCGCCACGTTCGTCTTGCCGATGACGTCCGTCGAGCCGGCGATCACGCCGTAAGCAGCGGTCGCCAAGAGCAGCGTCAGGCCGCCGGCAAAGTTGTAGATCAAATAGCGCCACGCCGTCGCGGGATGTTCTCCCCAGCCAATCAGTGCCAGGAAGACCGGCATCAGCATTGCATCCCAGAAGAGCGCAAAGAGCAGCAGATCGCGCGCCAAAAAGACGCCCATCATCGTGCCCTCGAGCAGCAGCAGCAGCGCGATAAAGCTGCGCATTCGCGGCACGGTCGTCGCCAGAATCGCGCAAAACGTCGCCAAGGCGAGCAACAACACGATCCAGTGCCCGATGCCGTCGTTCGAAAAATGGAAGGCCGCCGTAAATGGACGCGAGAGCCAGCGCGCGGTCTGCGTTCGATCGCTGCTCGCCAGCGCCAAGACGAACGTCGCCGCTGCAATGATGCAGCCGGTCGCTTTGCTGACTCTGCGGTCTTCGCGCGGCAGCAAGAACAGCGCAAAGCCGGCGACGAGCGGCAGAAGGACGAGCGAGATAACCATCAGCGCATCACGAGCCCGCGTGCAAAGGCATAATACGCGATGAAGCATGCCGCGCCGAAGATCATGATCACTGCGTACGCACGAACGAGTCCCGTTTGAAAGCTACGAAAGAGATGCCCGAGCCAGCGGGCGGAAATTACCGCCTCACGCACCGCGCCGTCGATAACGTGCGGATCGAATGCACGGCCGAAGATCACCCCTAAACCGATGGCCGGTTTGACGAACAGTATATCGATCGCGGTATCAAAATACAGCAGCTGCGTGAGTGCGGCCGGCATGCGAAGCGATTCGCGTTGCAAGCGCGCCGGCGCGTTGGCCAGTGCCGGCGCAGCAGCATAACGCAGATAGGCGACCGCGACGCCGGCCAAAACGAAAAGCAGCACGAGCAGCGACGTCACGAGCTCGCTGACCGGTGTCGGGCCGGTCACGGTTTGAAATTGCCCCGCGAAGAACCGGTGCCACGGCGAGCTCTCGCCGCCGACGAGCAGCCAGCCCGCAATGATTGACGGGATGATGAGCACCGCAACCGGCGCGTTCATCACCCACGCCGGCGCATGTTCTTCTTCGTGCGCCGGCTCATGTGCGTCCTGAGGCTCTCGAAGGGCGGTAATCGCTTGCGCTTCCTCGGACGGAATGCCGAGTTCGTCCGGCCTCATCTCGCCCCGATACTCGCCGAAAAACGTCAGAAAGAGCATCCGGAACATGTAGTATGCCGTGATGCCCGCGGTAACGATGCCGATCGCATAGAGCCACGGATGGCCGTGCTCGAGCGCTCCGAAGATGACCGCGTCCTTGCTGAAAAAGCCCGAGAGTCCCGGAACGCCGCAGATCGCCAAGACGCCGACCACCATGGCCCAGAACGCCAGCGGCATGCGTTTGCGTAAACCGCCCATCAATCGCACGTCTTGCTCGTTTGCAAGCGCGTGAATGACGAGCCCCGCCGCCAAGAAAAGCTGCGCCTTGAAAAATGCGTGCGTAAAGAAATGTGCGACGCCGCCTTCATATGCACCGACGCCGACGCCCATGATCATGTAGCCGATCTGCGACATCGTCGAATAGGCCAAAATTCGCTTGATATCCCACTGGGACGTTCCGAGAACCGCCCCGATCAGCGCCGTCAATGCGCCGATCGTGCCGGCAATCGTCTGCGCATCATGTGAGGCATTCCAAAGCGGCCAGCACCGGGCGACGAGATAGACGCCGGCGGTGACCATCGTCGCCGCGTGAATCAATGCGGAAACCGGCGTCGGACCCTCCATCGCGTCGGGCAACCATGTGTGCAGCGGTACTTGCGCCGATTTCGCCGCCGCGCCGATGAAGAGGCAGATGCAAACGAGCAATAATGACGATCCAAGCACTGTTGGATTTGCAAAGACGTCGGCATACGAAATCGAGCCCACCTTTGCAAAGATAATGAAGATTGCGAAGAGCATGGCGACATCGCCGACAACATTGATGACGAACGCCTTGCGCGCCGCGGCGACGGCCGTCGGCCGTTCGAACCAGAATCCGATCAAGAAGTACGAAGCCAAACCAACGAGGCCCCAGCCGACGAGCAAAAGCACAAAGTTGTCCGCGAGCACGAGCGTCAGCATCGCGAAGACGAAGAAATTCATGTAACCGAAGAAGCGCGCGTACGCACGATCGCCGCTCATATAGCCGATCGAGTAGAGGTGAATGACGAACCCGACGCCCGTGATGATTAGCGCCCAAATGAGCGAGAGCGGATCGAGCAGCAGCCCGAAATCGAAGCCGCGGAACCAGGAGCCGATATGCTGATGTGCGCCGAGCAGTCCGCCGCTGCGCTGCATCGCGCTCCCCCAGGAGAGAATCGTCGCAAGAAACGCAGCGCCGATTGCCGCACTGCCGAGCGAACCGGCCAGCGTGCGCAGCTGCGGGCCAAACGCCCAGCACACAATCGCACCGGCGAGCGGCAAGAGCCAAATCAAATACAGCAGCGGATAGGTTCCGGCAACGCCAATCTGATGCATCAGCGGTGTGTCACCCTGAGAACGCCTGTGCTGAGCGGCAGCCTGCACTGAGCATGTCGAAGTGTCGAAGCATCGAAGGGTCGTGCAAATCTGGCTAGCCTATCCTGGATCACGTCTAAAGGCGCTACTTTAATGCCGCGATAACGGTGGCGCTTCGACAGGCTCAGCGTGACAGGGCGTATCTGATGCATCAACCCCTCAAGCTCGTCACTTCGTCGACGTCAACCGTGCGCGACGATCGAAAGACGACGACCACAATCGCCAAGCCGATCGCGGCCTCCGCCGCGGCGACCGTAATGACGATGAACGCGAAGATGTGTCCGGCGTTGTTGAGCCATGCGCGCGCGAAGGCGAGGAAGAGCAGGTTTGCGGCATTCCACATCAGTTCGATCGACATCAGCATGATCAGCGGGTTGCGTCGCAGCATGACGCCTGCCGCGCCAATGAACAGAATGACCGCCGAAAGCGCGATGTAGTTGACGATCGCGACCGGCAGCGCCGCTTCGTTCACTGCTCGCCGCCGCGCAAGAGCGCTTCGCGCATCTCACGTTCGACCGCACGGGCGCGCCGCAACGATGGGACGAACGGCGTTTGCTCACCGGCGAGAGCGACGACGCCGATGACGGCCACCATCAGAATGAAAGCCGTGATCTCAAAAGGCAGCAAATGCGTCGTGAAGAGCGCTCGTCCGAAATCTGCAACGCTGCCGAAGACATTCGGCGCGCCGACGGCTCCCGGAATCGAGGTTGTCACGGCACGCGCGCCGGCGGCGACGAGCGGCATGCGCAAGATCCCATAGACGACGAAGGCGAGTGCAACGAAGGCGAGCACGCCTGCCGGAACGGCAGCTTTCGGCATGCGGTTCGGCCCGACGGAAAATGCCGAAACGCCGCTCGAAAGCAGCGCGATCACGAAGACGAACAGAATCAGAATCGCACCGGAATAGATCACGATTTGAATGACCGCGAGAAATTCCGCATTCAGCGTGAGATAGAAAACAGCCAGCACGGCAAAGTGTACGAGCAGCCCAACGACGCTGTATACCGGCTTGCGCTGGCTGATCACAAAGACGGCACTTGCGACGAGCAAGATGCCGAGGATCCAAAAGAGCGTCAATCCGCTAAGCCCCGGCGCTGCGTCTTGAGGATCTGACCGCGATAGGTTGCATCGTAGCCGCGCTCGATATCGACGGTTGATTTGATTTCGGCGACCTCTCCGAGATCCGCCGGGATCCCGCCGGGACGCTCGTCGGGCGACGTTCCGACGCCGGCTTGCGGCGGTACGAGCAACCGGTCTTTCGCGTAAATGAACGAACCGCGCCGGTAATCGGACATCTCAAAGCGCGGCGTGAGCACGATCGCGTCGGTCGGACACGCCTCTTCGCACATGCCGCAGAAGATGCAGCGCAACTCATCGATCTCATAGCGCGCTGCATACCGCTCGCCGGGTGAACGGCGATCGTCAGGCCGATTCTCGGCGCCGATAACGGTGATCGCATTGGCGGGGCAGGCAATCGCGCAGAGCTCACAACCGATGCATCGCTCTTTGCCGTCCGCGTAACGGCGCAGTTCGTGAAGCCCATGAAATCGGGGCGCATGCTGCTTCTTGATGCTCGGATAGCCGATCGTCGGCTTGCGCATGAACATGAAGCTGAAGACCGTTGCAAATCCGCGGAAGAGCGCGCCGACGTTGTAGAGGTGTTTGCGCATCCGCGTGCGGCCGTTTGTCGCCTTGCTCTGCATATTTATCCCTTAACCGCCACGACCACGGCGGTCACAATTAAGTTGAGCGTTGCAACCGGCAAGAGCACCTTCCAGCCGAACGCCATCAACCGGTCGTAGCGGAAACGCGGCAGCGTCGCGCGCAGCCAGATGTAACAGAAGAGAAAGAAGACGACCTTCAGGATAAACCAGACGATTCCGGGGATGATAGTCCCCCCGAAGAGCGGATTCCAGCCGCCGAAGAAGAGCAGCGTCGCGATGCACGAGACGGTCAGCATGTTCACGTATTCAGCGATGAAAAAGAGACCGAAACGCAAGCCGGAGTACTCGGTATGAAAGCCCGCTACAAGTTCAGCGTCCGCCTCGACGAGATCGAATGGCGCGCGATTCGTCTCTGCAACAGCTGTCATGAAGTAGATAGCGAAACCGACAATCTGCGGAATGACGAACCAGATCCGATTTTGCGCGTGTACGATGCCGGCGAGCGACGTCGTTCCGGCGAGAATCAAGACGCCGATGACCGACATCGTCATCGCTAGCTCGTAGCTGATCATCTGCGCCGTCCCCCGAATCGCGCCGAGGAGCGGATATTTCGAACCGGACGCCCAGCCGCCCAAAGAGACGCCGTAGACGCCGATCGCCGTCAACGCAAAGATGAAAAGAATGCCGGCGTTGATGTTCGCTATCGACCACAGCGCGCCGGGCGACGGCTCGCTGAACGGAATGATCGCGTAGGCGCCAAAGGCGGAAACGAGCGAGATGAACGGCGCGAACTTGTAGATCAACGGATCCGCCGTGCTCGGCGTCAGATCTTCCTTGAACAACATCTTCACTGCATCGGCCGCGGGCTGCAGTAAACCCCACGGTCCGACGCGATTCGGCCCCGGACGCAACTGCATCCAGCCCATGATCTTGCGCTCGAACAGCATCGCGTACGCGAACGTCGTGATGACGACGAAAAGCAAGAGCGCCGACTTGATCAAGACGAGCAGCCAGAGCGGCATCAGGACGCTGCGCCTGCCAGTTCGCGGCTGCGGCGAATGTTGACGACGCAGACGGATGCCTCGTCGCCCAAGCGGTTTGCCGGATCGTCCGGCAAACCGTCGATGACCGCCACAACGCCGTCCGGTAAGTTCGGCCGCACCTCGACGAGGAGATCGTGCATCGTCGAGCTTGTACCTTGCAGATCGATGCAATCACCGGTTTGGATGCTCAAGCGCCGCGCAACAGCCGGCGAGACGGCGGCTTCAGGCAGCGGACGCAACTCCTCGATCCACGTGTCGTGCGCAGCCGTTCCACCGCCTGCGAAGATCCGCGACTGAACCGCAACTTGGAGTCGATCGGCGCGCGGTTTTCGATGATTGCTGCGTGCCACAGAGCCGCGTATCTCCGAGCGAGAAGTTGCCTTTGGCTGCCGCACAATCGAGCACGCGCTCCTGCACTTCATCGAGCGCCGGCATCTCGACGCCGAGCGCTTGCGCGAGCCCCGCAATCATTTCCAAATCGCTGTGCGTTCCCGTGAACGCTTGGCGTGCCGCGTTCACCGGCAATAAGTCCCCGCATGCATTGAGCGTCGTGCCGGTTTTTTCAAATGGCGCGGCGGCCGGCAAGATCGAGATTTGCGGCGCTGGCGGTTTGCGTCATGAAGAGCTCCGAGACCGCAACGAATGGGACGCGTTCGAGCGCCTCGCGCATCGCTTGGCCGTCGGGAAAGTGCAGCGCCGGATTCGCGCCGAGAATGCAGAGGACGTGCAATTTGCCGGTGCGCGCATCTTCAATCATGCCTGCAAAGTCACGGCCCGCGTTGGAGAGCACGTCGTAGGCCGGCCCAAGCGCCGGATGCATGCCGGCCGCTTCAGCGCCGCGCGCATTGGGCTGCTCTCCGGCAATGAACGTTTGAATCGCGCCGCGGCCTTGCAGTCCAGCGAGCAAATCGCGCGCCGCCGTCGCATCGACGCCGTCCCACACGACGGCAATCCGCTGCGCGCCTTGCGGCACCGCCGCAATTGCTTCCCGAATCGTTGCAACGGCGCGACAGTCATAGGGCGGCGCGGGATCTCGCATATCGATCGCGACGCAGGTCGCGCCGTGATGCATGACCGCTTTGCGAATCCGCAGATCCAAAACCGGCGCCGTTTCTGCCGCTGATTGCCCGAGAACGACGATCGCTTGCGCGGCCTCGAGGCCGGCCGGCGTTCCGCTCTCGTGACCGGGCGTCGCCTGCCGTTGCCGTCCGGCGCGCCAGTCGAGGTTGGCAATGCCGAGCTTCCGGAAGAGATGCTGGAGCGCATAGGCCTCTTCGTTCAGAAGGCGGCCTCCGCCCAGGACACCGATCGATTGCGGGCCGGCAGTTGCCAACGCATCCTTGATCGCGGAGGCCCAACGCTCGATCGCATCGTCCCACCCGAGCCGCACCCAATCTCCGCCTTCCTTATATATAGGCGAATTCAGACGGCGCGGGTCGTCGTAGAAACCGATATTGTAGCGGCCGCGGTCGCAGAGCCAGCCGTCCGAAATCCGGTCGTCGTCCGGTACGGACATCGTGCGCAGCACCGCGCCTTCACGAACGTCCACATGCATCTGGCAGCCGACGCTGCATTGCGTGCAGGTCGTTTTCGTCCGCTGCAAGTCCCACGGCCGCGACCGGAAACGATACGTCTTTGAAGTCAGGGCTCCGACGGGACAGAGCTCGGTTACGTTGCCGCTAAAGTTGGAGTGGTACGGTTCTTCCGTCGCCGTGGCAATGATGTCGCGATGGCCGCGCCCTTTGACGACGAGCGATTTCTCGCCCGTGATGACGTCGTCGAAGCGGACGCAACGCTGGCAGACGATGCAACGCTCCTCATCCAAGACGATCGTCGGACCGAGATCGACGGCTTTTGGTTTGCTCGCTTTCGGATCGGCAAGGCGCGATTGGCCTTGACCGTAGGCCATCGAAAAGTCTTGCAGATCGCATTCTCCGCCTTTATCGCAAATCGGACAATCGAGCGGATGATTCAACAAGAAGAATTCCAGGACGGCACGGCGTCCGTCGTTGACGCGCGGCGAGCGCGTATGGACGACCATCCCCTCCGTGACGCGCGTATTGCACGCAATCTGCAGCTTCGGCGTCCCTTCGATCTCGACAAGACAGATGCGGCAGAGCCCGGCGGGGCCGAGCTTGGTATGGTAACAGTAGACCGGAATCTCGTTGCGGACCGTCTTGGCTGCCTCAACGAGCAGCGTGTTCTTCGGAACGCTGAGCTGAATGCCGTCGATTGTGAGGGTTACGCCCGGGCTTTGATCAGCCACGCTTCGCGCCATCCAATTTTAGAACGCGCGCATTGAATTGCTCCGGGAACCGTTTGACGACGGAAGCCAAAAACGGCTCGATCGAATCGCCGAGCGGACAAAGGTTGAGCCCGGTCATTTGGTGCGATGCTTTTTCCAAGATCTCGACGTCGCCGGGAACGCCGCGGTTATGCACGAGGCGTTCTAACGTCAGCTCCAGCCAATGTCCGCCTTCGCGACACGGCGTGCATTGTCCGCACGATTCATGCGCAAAAAATCGCACGAGCGAGTGGGCGGCCTCGACGAAATCAGTCGTGTCGTCGAAGATCACCATTGCACCCGAACCGAGCATCGAGCCGGCCTTCTGCATCGACTCGTAGTCGTACGGTAAGTCGAAGTCTTCTTCGAAGATGCATGCGGATGAGCCGCCGCCGGGCTGCACCGCAACGATCTTTCGTCCTTCGCGAACGCCGCCCGCAAGCTCGATGATCTGACGCACCGGCGTGCCCATCGGCACTTCGTAGTTGCCGGGGTTGCGAACATGCCCGCTGACGGAGACGATTTTGAATCCCTTCGATTTCTCGGAGCCGACGCTCGCAAACCACTGCGCGCCACGCTCCATGATCGGAACGAGATACGCCAGCGTCTCCACGTTGTTGACGACGGTCGGCATGCTGTAGAGGCCTTGCGTCGCCGGAAACGGCGGCTTGAGACGCGGCTCACCGCGTTTGCCCTCCAGCGAATTGAGCAGTGCTGTTTCTTCGCCGCAAATGTACGCGCCCGCGCCGCGGTGGATCGTAAACTCGAGGTCGTATCCGCTGCCGAAAAGGTCGCGCCCGATGAAGCCTGCGGTGCGAGCGCCTTCAACGGCCTGACGCATAATCTCGTATCCGTCTTTGAATTCACCGCGGATGTAGATGAATGCGTGACGGCAGCCGATCGCATACGCGCCGATCAAGATGCCCTCGAGAACCAAATGCGGTGCTTCCTCGAGCAGCATGCGATCCTTGAACGTCCCGGGCTCCGCTTCGTCGCAGTTGCAGACGAGATAACGCGGTGCATCGCTTCCAGGGAGAAAACCCCACTTCGTTCCGGTCGGGAAACCGGCGCCGCCACGGCCGCGCAGTCCCGAGCTCTTTGCCATGTCGAGCAATTGTGCCGGCGTGAACTCTTTGAAGGCGCGTTCGAGCTGACGATAACCGCCGCGCTCACGATACACGTTGATGTCGCGCAAGTTCGCTTCGCCGATGCCTTTCATCAAAATCGGCTCGAACGCGCCCACGCTACTCTCCAATTGCTTCGAGGATTTGCGCGGGTTCGGCGACGGCTCGCTCGCGCGTGCGGCCTGCGAAACGCCCCGGATCGCTCACAATACGGTCGAGCATGATGATGCCGCTCGGGTCGCCGACTCCGCCGGCGTCATCGGGGTTCGTAACTCCGGCTGCGCCCGGCGCGCGCTGGCCTTGCGCGATCTCTTGATCCTCCCGAACGATCCACGTGCGAGGCGGACGTTCGGTTTGCGGCAGGGGCGCCGTCTTGTAACTTCCGCCATGGATTGCCGCGAGCATCTCGTCGATCTTTTGCGGCGTCAAATCATAGACGAATTCCAAATTGACTTGCATGCACGGAGCCCGATCGCAGGCAGCGAGACACTCGACTTCTTCATACGAGAAGAGCCCGTCGTCGGTGGTTTCAAGATGGTCGATGCCGAGGCGCTCGCGACAGTGCGCCATGATAGCTCGCGGCGCCGTTTAGCGTACATGACAAATTGCGGCAGACTTGCAGGAGATACTTTCCGATCGGCCGCTGGAAAAAGAGCGTGTAGAACGAGACGACGCTCTCGACATCGGCGGACGTCAGCCCGAGCAGCTCGGCGCAAAACCACATCGCGTCTTTGGACGCGAAACCTTGTTCGTCGACGAAGAGATGCATCATTGGCATGAGGGCCGATCGCTTCGAGGGATATTGCGCGATCAGTTCCTCGCACCGCGGCCGCAACCGCTCGCATAGTGCGTTGAAATCCTGAGTGTTTTCCGTTGCGTCGGGAACGGTGCTCATGCGATGACCCACGCAATTTTCCGATTCCAGAGCGCTGCTTCGTCATCGGTCGACTTCGCCGAAGACCGGATCGAGCGAACCGATCATGACGACCAAGTCCGCGATCAGATTGCCCGGCGCAATCCCTTTGAGCGCTTGTAGGTTGTACATTGAGGGCGGGCGTGTCCGCACGCGATACGGTTTGTTGTTGCCGTCGGAGACGACGTAGTACCCAAGCTCGCCGCGCGGGCTCTCGATCGCCTGATACACATCCCCGGGCGGAACGCGGATGCCTTCGCTGACGACCTTGAAGTGGTGGATGAGCGCCTCCATAGAGAGCGCGATCGTCTCTTTCGGCGGCGGCGCGACTTTCACGTCGTCGATCATGACCGGCCCTGGCTTGAGCGCTTTGCGCGCTTGCTCGACGATGCGCATCGACTCTTCCATCTCGTCGAGCCGGACGGCGAACCGCGCGTACGCATCGCCTTCGGTGCGCGTCGGAATATTGAATTCGTAGTTCTCGTAACCGCTATACGGGAACGCCTTGCGTACGTCGTACGCCACGCCGCTCGCGCGCAGCGACGGTCCGGTCAATCCCCACGCGACGGCTTCTTCGGGCGTGACGACGCCGACGTCGATCGTGCGATCTTGCCAAATCGGGTTCTTCTGCAAAATGGCGCGCAGTTCGCGCATGCGGATGGGGAACTTCTTGAGCAGCGCGTCCAGACGCTCGACATGTCCCTCCGGAAAATCGGCTTGCAATCCGCCGATGCGGACGTAATTCGGATGCATCCGAGCGCCGCCGGCCGCCTCTTGAATGTCGAGGATGTTCTCGCGGAGATCGAAGCAGTAAAAGAAGATCGAGAGCGCTCCGAGGTCGATTCCGTGCGTGCCAAGCCAAACGCAGTGCGAAGCGATCCGCGTCAGCTCCGCGACGATGACGCGCACTGCTTGCGCGCGTTCCGGAATCCGGTCGCTGATATCGAGCAGCTTTTCCACGGCTAGCGCATAGCAGAGCGAGTTGCATTCCGGCGCAAGGTAGTCCATGCGCTCGATCACCGTCTGCGCTTGCGTCCAAAAGAGATTTTCGGCGCTCTTCTCAATACCGGTGTGGAGGTAGCCGATCTCCGGCTCGGCTTTGACGACGCTTTCACCCTCGATCTCGAGCATGATCTGCAAGACGCCGTGCGTCGAGGGATGCTGCGGTCCCATCGAGAGGACCATCGCATTGCCCTCGTGCGAGAGAATCTGCGAACCTTGCGGTTCAAGCGGCAGCGAGCTGACCGTCCCCACACTCATGGCTTCGGACGATCCTCAGGCGTCGATTGCTCCGCCGTCGTGGATGCTTGCGCACGACGCATCGCGACTTGCTGTTGCAGCGCTTCAGCGGTGCGGCCTGAGGGCGGCGTGCCGGCAACCAAATTGCTCTTGTTCGCGAATTGTGGGCGCGGCGAACGCTCTCGCGCCGGACCGCGCAATGGGTAATCCTTGCGCAGCGGATAGCCTTCCCAATGCGTCGGCATTTGAATGCGCCGCAAATCCGGGTGTCCATCGAAGCTGATCCCAAAGAGATCGAAGACTTCGCGCTCCGCCCAATCGGCGTTGCGCCAGAGATCGCAAACGCTTTGCACATTTGTATGCTCGATCGGCACGCCGCAAAGCAAGCGATACCGTTGCGGCGTACCGACTTGCGCAGGGCTCGCGACGCTCGCCGGCATCTTCAGCAAATGATAGACGACGTCGAATCGGGGTACGCGCTCGGGATAATCGACAGCGCCGAGGTCGAGAAGCATCGTATAACCGTCGTCTTTGAGCGCTTGCAAGCGGGCGCGCAAATTCTCGGGCGCGATGCGTTCGATCGTTGCGTCTTCAATCGGCGCTCGAAGTGCGGTTGGGTCGATCGCTGAACCGGCGATCGGCGGCATCTGCGGGCTTGGCATCGATGTACGTTAAGCGCGCGCCAAAATTCCGCCGCGCCCGCCTTCACGAATCTGTTTTTGAATCAGATTCACGGCGTGCAATAAACCGTCGGGCGTCGGCGGGCATCCGGGGACGTACACATCGACCGGAATGACGGTGTCCACCCCCTGAATGATGGCGTAGTTGTCGAAGATTCCGCCGGAGCTCGCGCATGCTCCCATCGAAATCACCCACTTGGGGTCGGCCATCTGGTCGTACAGGCGCTTGACGATCGGTCCCATTTTTTGCGAGACGCGCCCGGAGACAATCATCAAATCCGCTTGCCGCGGCGATGCGCGAAAGACTTCCGAACCAAGGCGCGCGATGTCGTATTCAGGCGCAGTGACGCTCATCATCTCGATCGCGCAGCACGCCAGCCCCATCGTCAGCGGCCAGACCGACGATGACTGCGCCCACCGCGCAACGTCGTCAAGCTTCGCCAAAAAGAATTGGCCTGGGCCTATCTCCAAACGAATCCTCCCTTTTTCCAGACGTACGCGTACCCGATTGCAAGGACGATCACGAAAACGACCATTTCGATCAATCCGAAGAGTCGCAACGAATGCATCTGAACCGCCCAGGGGTAAAACGACGCCGCTTCGACATCGAAGATCACAAAGAGCATCGCAATGAGATAGAAACGGACCGGAAAACGGCCGGAGACGCTCGAGGTTGGCTCGACGCCGCATTCGTACGCTTCCGCCTTTTCGGGATTCGGCTTATTGCGCGCGAGCAGCCCCGGCACGAGCGAAAAAAGGAGTGCCGCCGCGACGGCAACCCCCAAGTAAATCGCGACGGGGACGTAGGGATTCATGCGGGCTACAATTTTTCCCATTTTCAACGCTATACCTGGGGAGTAAACCCCACAATTGCAGCAAACTACAAGGAGCCATGAAAGTCATTGCCCTTGCATTTGTTCTTTTGCTCGGCGCTCAAGGCGGCGGGTGTTCGAATCCCAATGACATCGGGGTACAGGATTACGGAAATGTGACGGGACGCGTCATTGACGCCAAAACGAACCAGGCGATCAGCAGCGCGCTCGTTGCCGTCGGATCCACGGTAACCGCGACGACCGATGCGCAAGGCGGTTTCACATTGACGCAAGTGCCGGCCGGCACGCAAACCGTGACCGTCAGCGCTGCCGGTTACACAACGTCAACCCAGACCGCAAGCGTCAAGAAAGACCAAACGACTCAACTCGATTACATTAAATTAACGCCCGTGCAGTAGCACCGCAAATGGTCCTCAATATCGCGGCCGGCCTGCTTGGTCTCTTCTTGATATGGATCGCGCTGCGCGACGTCTTTCAATCCGTCGTCCTACCACGCGCCGTCGATCGGCGGTTGCGCATCAGCGCGTATCTTGTCCGCTTCTTATGGCGCATTTGGCCGCAAATGTCGTGGCGGATTTCCGATGACGACAAGCGGGAAGATTTCTTAGCGACGTTCGCACCCTTCGTGCTGATCAGCATTCTCGCGGCCTGGGTATTGACGCTGATCGTTGGTTACGGGTTCATCTTCTACGCGCTTCGCAGTCACTTGCAACCGCAGCCGGTCAGCTTTTTGTCATCTCTCTACTTCGCCGGCACGTCGCTGCTCACGATCGGTTTCGGAGACATTACGGGTCACGACGGCTGGACGAGATTTTTGTCCCTGGCTGCCGCGGCGTCCGGTTTAAGCGTCCTCGCGATCACAACGGCGTTCCTATTTGCCGTCTTTGGAGCGTTCCAACGGCGGGAAGTTTTCGTCGTCAATGTCGGAAGCCGCGCGGGCTCGCCGCCCAGCGGATTGGGTTTGCTGGCGATTGCGACGGGCAAAGGCATATTGGATGATCTGCCCGCGCTGTTCGTTCAGGCACAACAGTGGACCGCCGAAGTAATGGAAAGTCACCTCGCGTATCCGATTTTGGCATTTTTTCGTTCGAGCCACGATTACGAATCGTGGGTCGGTACGTTGGGAACGATGCTCGATGCGGCAACGCTGCTGCTCACCTCGACGGAGAAAACAGCGCGCGGCCAAGCGCAGATTTTCTATTGGCTGGGCCGGCACTTAACGCATGATTTCGTGCGTTACTTCGGACTACACGCTGAGGAAGCGGTCGGCATCGAACGGCACGAGTTCGATCAGGCCTATGCGCGGCTCGCCGAAATGGGAATCGAAATGCGCGATGCCGATCGTTCGTGGCGGGATTTTTCCGAGCTGCGTGTGGCGTATGCTGGCGCGCTCGCGGCAATGGCGACGTTTTGGCAAATTCCGCCCCTGCAATGGATCGGAGATCGCTCAATTTTCGCAGCGCATCACGTTCGCGAACAGCTTACCGAACGTGAGGTGCGTTCGGTGTAAGCAAAGGATCGTGACATGAGCATGGATCAACGGATCGCCCGGCAACGCTACCGTCTTCTCGCGCAGCTCCATAAGATGATGGAAAAACCGCTGATCGTCTTAGGCATCGGATGGTTTGCGCTCGTCGTCGTGCAGATGATTTGGGGTCTGACGCGTATCGAGCAAACGGTCATCTACGTTATCTGGGCGAATCTTCATCGTAGACTTCGCAATGCGTTTGATCATCGCACCGAGCAAGGTGCGCTTCCTCAAGTCAAATTGGTTTACGGCGATCGCGCTGGTGGCGCCGGCGTTAAACATCTTGCGGATCGTTCCGATCCTCGGCGCAGTGCCGTCCGGGCAAGTGCAAATCTTGCGACTGCTTAGCGGCGTGAACCGCGGAATGTCGGCTTTGACGCTCGTTATGGGCCGGCGCGGCTTCGGGTATGCATTGACCTTAACGTGGATCGTAACGCTTGGCGGCGCTGCGGGCATGTACGCGTTCGAGCGCCACTATCCGGGTACGGAATTGACGAGCTACGGCACGTCAGTGTGGTGGACCGCGATGGTCATGACGACGCTCGGATCGGATTACTTCCCCCACACCGAGGCCGGAAGAATCCTCGGCTTTTTGCTGGCTGTCTTCGCTTTTTCGATTTTCGGCTACATCACCGCGTCGGTCGCGAGTTTCTTTATCGACCGCGACGCGTCAAGTCCGCAGGCATCTGTCGCAGGCGAACATTCGGTCGAAGCGTTACGGCGTGAGATCAGCGCAT
Organism: Vulcanimicrobiota bacterium; assembly: GCA_963723515.1. Taxonomy (GTDB): domain Bacteria; phylum Vulcanimicrobiota; class Vulcanimicrobiia; order Vulcanimicrobiales; family Vulcanimicrobiaceae; genus JAFARW01. The sequence continues at coordinate 165,011 of CAVRQT010000003.1, read as the reverse complement.
TGCGCGACGAGATTCGGGCGCTGGCCGGCGTTCAAGCGCCGCCGCAGCCTCAATAGTGGCTGTGTTTATGCAGGAACGGCTTCGCTTCGTTGATGGGCAGTGCGAAGCCGATGGAGCGTTCTTCATCGAACCGCGATTCGGCGACGCCGACGACGGCGCCGCCATCGCTTGTAAACACCGGACCACCGCTCTCGCCGGGAACAATCGGCAGATTCAACTCGATCGCATGTGGACGGATCGCTGATATCCGGCCGGAATTGATCGAGGTCGCAAGTCCGAGCCCTTCTGCTTCGAAGATGTCGGGAATTGGGTAGCCCATCACCCCGATTGATTGACCGGGCTGCGCTTGCGTTGAATCGCCGAGCTGTGCGACCGGCAGTTTGACCTTCGTCGTAACAACCGCTACGTCGAGTTTCGGATTGGCGGCGACCAATTTTCCGGCTGCTTTATAACGGTTCGCAATCGTGAGCTTGATGTTGCGCGCTTGGTCGACGGCATGTTGCACTGTCAGAATGTCGCTGCCCCAGGAACCGCTCGCGATCACGGTTCCGGTCGCGTACTCCGTATCCCACGCGTGATGATCCGGCACTTGCATCGTCAGTAAGACAACCGAAGCCCGCATTGCGTGGACCGCATCAACGAAAGGATCCGGCGAAGAGTGGTTGCATGCGCAGAGCGCCAGCAGCGCGACGACGAGGAGCCGCTTCATGGGAAACGTTCACGCACTTCGGCGCGCAACGCGTCGATGCCCGCGCCGGTTTTTGCGCTGATACAGAGATAGCCCGCACTGAGCTTGTCGAAGTGTTCCGGCGCCTGCGGCGGCTCGGCGAGAGCATCGCACTTGTTCAGGACGAGAAGTTGCGGCTTTCCGCTCAGCCGCAAGTCGTGCAAGATCATATCCACGCTTGCGACTTGCCGTCTCCAATCCGGATTTGAGGCATCGATCACATGGATGAACAAATCCGCGGCGTCCAGCTCTTCAAGCGTCGCCTGAAACGCCGTCACGAGGTCGGGCGGCAAATCCGTGATGAAGCCGACGGTATCGACCACCCGCACGAACCTTCCATCACCGAGATAAGCGCGGCGCATCAATGGATCGAGCGTCGCAAAGGGCTGATCGGCGACGAGCGCGTCGCCGCGCGCCAGCCGGTTCAGCAGCGAAGATTTGCCGGCATTGGTGTATCCGACCAGCGCCACGATCGGCTCGGTGCGCTCGCGGTCGCGTCGGGTCGCACGCGAGCGGCGCACGCCTTCAAGGGCATGCGCAATCATTTTGATTCGTTGTGCGATGCGGCGCCGATCCGTCTCCAATTTCGTCTCGCCGGGGCCGCGCGTGCCGATCCCGCCGCCGAGCCGCGACAGATCGCGTCCCGACGCCGATCAAATTCGATTGCCGATACCGCAGCTGCGCCAGCTCGACTTGCAACTTGCCTTCCCTCGAACGGGCATGGCGCGCAAAGACGTCGAGGATCAACATCGTGCGGTCGATGATCGGGACGGTGATGAGCCGTTCCAGATTGCGTCGCTGGCGCGGCCGCATCGGATTCAACACGAACAGCAGCTTCGCAGCGGTTGCGGAGATGCGATCCGCAACGTCATGCGCCTTACCGCTTCCAACGACAAATCCTGGATCGAGCCGAGCGCGACTTTGGACGATTTCTTCTACGATGGAGGCGCCGGCCGCCTCGATCAGGGCCGCAAATTCCGCGAGCTCCGCGGCGAACGAATCTCGCGCTTGCGGAAGCTGCACCCCCAGCACGACGGCTTTCGGGCGCGACGTCAGTGAACGGGGTGCAGATGTGCGATCAGCCACGCGATGCCTTCGTTGTACCGTGGACCCGGGCGCTCGACGACATCGGCGTGTCGCTTATCTAATACGAAGACGCGCCCGCGATGCACTGCCGCGAGCGAGCGCCACGGCGGCGTGCCAAGCACCGCACGGAGCTGCGTTTGGTCGTCCGTCACGATGGCGTCGGGTTGCGCTCGAAGAACGGCTTCAGCGGAAAGCGCGGGATACGCTTGCGCGACATGCACGGCATCCGTTGCTCCGCTCAGCGCAAGCAGCGTCGAGATGAACGAACGTTCCCCCGCGACGATGATCGGCTTGACATTGATGACGAAGAGTACGTGCGGTTTGGCATGTGCACGCACGACTCTGCGCTGCAGACGCTTCGTCTTCGCGTGCAACGCTCGAATCAATTTCAGCGCCGCCTCACGGTGTGAAGTCAACGCACCTAACGCCGAGATGTCGGTGAAGATGTCGCTATAGGAATCGTCCGGCAGAAACACGGTCACGATTCCGGCTGAACGAAGCGCCGCCGTCAGCCGCTCCTGCGCGGGAATGCCGACAACCAAGATCGGCATGCAGGTGAACGATCGCCTCATTGTTGACGCTGCTGAAGGATGCGACGGCCGGCAGCCGCTTCACGAGCGGCGGATAATCGTCGGCTTGCGTAACGGCGACCACGTGTTTGCCGACGCCGAGCGCAAAGAGATCCTCGGTCAGCGACGGCACAAGGGAGACGATGCGCTGCACGTGGGCGGGGGCGCGCGGCGCCTGCGCGGGAGGGGTGCACGCGCTCAAAGGCGCCACAGCAACGAGGAAGAGCGCCGCGACCTTCGTAAGAGCGGACCTTCGCGTCTGCGCGCGGGAAGCCGGTGAGATGCCGGCACGGTCGCGCCACTGTATGCGGTGAGCCGCTCGGAAGCCACAATCCGTAAAGGATCGGAAGGCCGCGAGCACCTCGGCTACGACCCGCAAGTCAGGATACCGGTGCAGACGTTGCTTGAATCCGCCTCGCGAGAAGGAGGGACAGCATGTCTTCACATTCGATCTTCGGCACATTCCTTTGCGCGGTGTTCTTCATCATCGCGCCGTTTGCCGCGGCATCCGCACAAAACGCGACGCCCTCGCCCTATCCGTCGGCAACGCCGATCCCGGAAATCGGACACGTCGTGACGAGCGATCGGTCCGAGGAGACGCTCAGAAATACCGTGCGCACGACGTACGTCGTGACCGCAAATGAGATTGCACGCCGCGGCTTTGCAAGCGTCGCCGACGCGGTTGCCGATTTGCCGGGCGTGAATGTCTTTCGCTACGGTTCGACCGGCTCGCTCAGCAGTGTCGGATTGCGCGGCTCGACATCGGCGCAGGTCCTGATTCTCTTCGATGGCCTGCCCGCCGCGGGTCAACAGACCGGAACGCTCGATTTGAATTCGATTCCGACCGCGGGCATCGATCGGATCGAGGTCGTTGAAGGCGGCGGTTCGACGCTCTACGGCGCAGGCGCTGTCGGCGGCGTCATCAATATCATCACGCGGCCGCTGCAAGGTACGTCCCGCGCTCAAATTGGCCGACGGCTCATTCGGTGACCGCACGTTTCACCTTCAATTGCGCAACGTTACGATCGAGCGCAGCGTGGCGACGAACGACTATCCCGTACGGTACGGGCGTTCGCACTGCTGCCGATTCACAGTTGAGCGCAGCGCGGTTCGTCGCCGACAACAATAAAGGTTCGTGGGAAACAAAGATCAGCGGCGCATTGATCGCCCACCATCTCGGCGATCCGGGGTCTGTGCCGGCCGAGTTTACAACGCCGAGCCGGCAAGACAGCGTCGACCGCAATCTCTTCGCAAGCTTCACGCATCGAACGGTCCACGCGGAAACGACGCTCGAACTTGGCGGCGCAGCCGAGCAGTTTCTCTTCTATTGCGTCGACCCGGACGATCCGAACTGCTTTACAACGTCTGAGGCCCTCACAACCGACGCGCGCGTGCAGGCAAGTTTGCGCAACACCGTGCGCGCGCCGCGCAACAAACTCGTTTATGGAATCGACCTGGCGCGCGGCGTCGCGCGGCTCGATGACGGCATCGGCGATATCACGACCAACGCCTATGCGCAAACGGCAATCTACGCCGAACAAAGCTGGCTTTGGAGCGATGCGAATCGCGCTTACGCCGGAATTCGCGCCGAACGCGACGGCGCCCAAGGAGGCATCGTTGCGCCGGCTCTCGGCATTTTGCATCGGCTCTCTCCGGCGCTCACCATTCGAGCAAACTATGCGACCGCGTTCCGTGCGCCGAGCGCCGAAGATCTGTACTTTCCCGGCGGCTTCGGCAACCCGCGCCCTTCAGCCGGAGCGAATGCGCGTTTCGGATGTTCGATTGAGCGATGCGGCGAGCTTCGGCGGAGCGGCGCTCACTTGGTTCTCTTCAAAGACGGTCAACAAGATCGTTCCCGATGCAAACTTCGTTCCGCAGAACATCGGTCATGCGGATATCGAAGGCATAACCGCAGAAATAACAACGCCTCCGGCGCGGCGTCTCTATGCGCGTGTCAATGTGACGGATCTCTACCGCGCCGTCGATACCAACACGAATCTGCGGATTTCAGCCGCCGGCCCGGTTTTCTCGGTTAGTACGGAGCTCGGCTTTGTCGGCACGTCACGCAGCGCCGTTGAGAGTTGGGGACTGACGAGCCAAAGTCGCGGCGGCCAGTTCTATTCGTTCAGTCCGCAACCAGCCGCCGGATACACCCGTCTCGACGGCTTCGCGCGCTTTCGAGTGGGCAGCGATGCGCTGCTTTCGTTGCGGCTCTACAACATCGCAAACCATCGAATCTCCGACGTACCGGGTTACCCGCAACCCGGCCGGCGCTTCTTGCTTGAGTTCGCTACGCGCTAAGCCGGCGAGCACGGCCGCTTATGTGATGCTGCGGCTAGGCGCAGCAATTTTCGCGCTCGTTATCGCGATTTTGATCGGAGGAATGGTCGGCGCGACGCAAATCTCGCTGCACGACCTGCTGCTGGCGCTCGAACATCCGAACTCCGGAAGCGACGCAGCGACGATTTTGTGGAGCTTACGGCTGCCGCGTGCAATCCTTGCCTCGATCGTCGGCGCGGCGCTTGGCATCTCGGGCGCCATTTGCAAGGGATGCTGCGCAATCCGCTCGTCGATCCGTATTTGACCGGCGTCAGCGCCGGTGCGGCGGCTGCGATTGCCATTGCGGTCGCCTCAGGCATCGCGGCGCCATTCGTTCCGGCGTTCGGCTTCTGCGCGGGTCTGGGCGCGGCGATTCTTGTTGCAACGCTGGCGCGTCGCGGCAGTGGTCTGGACGCGAACCGCTTGATCTTGGCCGGTGTTTCGTTGTCGGCGCTCTTTTCGGCAATCGTCGCGCTCGTGCTCACGCGCCTTCAACAAGGCGGCTACGCCGAGACGATCATCTCGTGGCTCGCCGGCTCCCTAGCAGGAAGAACGTGGCACGATCTACAGTGGACGGTGCCATACTTGGTTGTCGGCACGGTCGGCGCGACGATCGCAGTGCCGGCGCTCAACGTTCTGCGCCTCGGCGACATGCGCGCAGCCGCGCTTGGCGTGAAGGTCGATCGGGCGCAATGGATCACCCTCGGGTCCGCCGCGCTCTTAACGGCAAGCGCCGTCGCGCTCAGCGGCATCGTCGGCTTCGTTGGACTCATCGTGCCGCATATTGCGCGGCGCATCGGCGGATCCGATATGCGGGTTGTCTTGCCGCTCAGCGCGCTCTGTGGCTCGGCCTTCATGACGCTTGCGGACGCTGCAAGTCGTTCGCTGTTCGCTCCCATCGAAATTCCGCTGAGCGTTCTCTTGGCGTGCATCGGCGTGCCGGCGTTTCTCTACCTTTACTTTCGCGACAGCGCGCTCGTGCAAGTATGATCGTCGTCGGCGACTTGGAAATTCGCATCGCAGCGCGGACGTTACTCAAGCATCTCAATCTTACGGTGGACGATGGCGAGTTCGTCGCCATTCTAGGACGAAACGGCGTCGGAAAGACGACGCTCCTGCGCACGCTCTGCGGATTGCATCGCGACTACAGCGGCGTCGTTGAGATCGGTGGCCGAACAATAGCCGATTATTCCGCGACCGAACGCGCCCGTGCCATCTCCTATGTCGCAAGCGATGAACTGATGCTGGAGATGCTCAACGTCCGCGACGTCGTCGCCAATGGCCGCTACGCGCATCATGCGTGGTTCAATTGGCGCGAGACGCCGGAAGATTCGCGCGCAATCGAGGCGGCATTGGAGGCCGTCCGCTTGCGCGATTTCTCACATCGGCTCTTCGTGACGCTCTCCAGCGGCGAACGCCAACGCTGCTGGATTGCGCTCGCGTTAGCGCAAGAGCCGCAGGTCATGCTGCTGGATGAGCCGACGAATCATTTGGACGTCCATGTCGCACGCGATATTCTTGCGCTCTTGCGCGAACAGCGGGCGTCAGGAAGATCGATTGTCTGCGTCCTTCATGAGCTCAACGAAGCGCTCGAGTTTGCGGACCGGATCGTCGTATTAGGCGAGGGCAGTGTGCTCTCGACGGCAACGACGCGCGATTTCACTGAGACGCACGTCCTCGAAGACGGGCCTACGGTTTGCCGATGGAATCGATCCGCTTAGCGGACGGCTCGGTGCGAGTCTTTCCGAAGCCTAACGCGGATTGGTGATAAAGCCCGCAACCGCGTCAACGAGTTCGGGTTCGAGCGGCAGTGACGGCTGATTATAGGTCGCAATGTTTGCTGTTCGGTCGGCGGGGGCAGTGCGCAAAATGTGATTCATCCCGTTAATGAGGCTAACTTCGCCGCCGGATCGGCTGCTTTCAAGCGCTGCGCATCGATCGACGACCGACCTGAAAATCGGTTGTGCCTTGGACGATCAAAACCGGCAAATGGAGCTTGGCGATTTCGGTCGCCGGATCGTATCGGAACCAAGAGATGAGATAGGGCTGAACGCTCGGCCGATATGACAGATAAAGCGACGGATCGACGTTGCTAACGGTTTTGCCGGCGCGCAAATCGCTCGTGATCTGCTGCACCGTCGCAACGACGCTCGCGTCACCTCCTTCGCGCGCCTGTTCGACCAGCACATCGGCCGCGTTGCGGCCACGCGCCCTCAAGCGAAACGAAGGAATCGACATTGCCGTCGCGTTGCGCGGCCAACATGCCGATCAACGAGCCTTCGCTGTGCCCGACGATCGATATCGTCTTGAACCGCGGGTCGTGCCGCAGAAACGCCAGCCAGGCAAGCGCGTCATCAACGAACATATCGAAACGCAGGTCCGCTTCATGAATGCCCGGCATAACGCTTCGTCCCGACGGTGCGTTTGTCGTAACGCAGCGTCGCGATCCCGCGATTGGCGAGTTCGTGGGCTAACAATTTGTACGCGTCGGTACGCGCCAAAGGTCCATTTCCATCACGATCCGTCGGGCCGGAACCGGCAATGACAAGCGCAACCGGAAACGGTCCGTTGCCTGAGGGAATCGTCAACGTGCCCGAAAGCATTCCGCCCGGCACAACGACGGAAGCGTTTTCTTCATGCCACGCCGGCGCGGCAGCCAACAGTATAACGGCGAGCGTTACGACCGCGAGGCTGCGGAGCGCTGTGATTGTGTTAGTGCCGGCGCGCGTAGGCGCGGCGAACCGCCTCTTTGATTGAGTTGGTCCCCATGCCGTAATACTCGATCAATTCCATCGGGTCGCCCGATTGCCCGAACGCATCGGCCACGCCGACAAACTCGATCGGCACCGGATGTTCGCGCGCCAAAAGCTCTGCCACGCGCGAGCCCATTCCGGCCGCCTGCTGATGCTCTTCGACGGTGACGACGGTATGGCAACGCCGCGCAACCTCCAAGATCAACGGATCGTCCATCGGTTTGACCGTATGGTTGTTGACGACCGTGCAGTCGACGCCGTCTTCCTGTTGGAGTTGATGGGCGGCAATCAGTGCATTGTAGACGAGAATGCCGCAGGCGACGATCGCGACGTCGTTGCCTTCGCGGAAGACCTGCGCCTTGCCGATTTCAAACGGTGTTGCTTCGGTCGTAATGACCGCCGATTTTTCACGGCCGAACCGCAAATACGTCGGTCCCCAACGCTCGGCGACTGCGAGCGTCGCTTTCTTCGTTTGCGCCGAATCGCACGGCACGACGACCGTCATGTTTGGAATCACGCGCATGATTGCGATATCCTCGATCGCTTGGTGCGTCGCACCGTCCGGTCCGACCGAGACGCCGGCGTGTGCACCGGCAATCTTGACGTTCGTCTCGTTGAGCGCCATTGTCGTGCGAACTTGCTCCCAGGAACGCCCGGGATTGAACATCGCGTAGCTTGCGATGAAGGGAATTTTTCCGGTACTCGCGAGACCCGCCGCCATCGCGACGAGCAACTGCTCCGAGACACCGATCTCGATGTACTGCTCCGGCAAGGCCTTTTTGAAGCCTTCCATGCGCGTCGATTCCGAGAGATCGGCGCAAATGCCAATCACATTGCGATCGCTTTTTCCGGCTTCGATCAATCCTTCGCCGAAGCCGTTACGCGTCGGGACTTGCTTGATCTCCGCATTCTCAGGTAGTTGACGAGCTGCATCGTCGCGGCAGCATCGATCGTCTTAGCCACGCGCGATGATCCGCTCGCGCTCGGCTTGCAATTCGCGCAATGCTTGGTCGGCCTGCTCCTTATTCGGCGGCTTACCGTGCCACGTGTAATCGCCTTCCATGTACGAGACGCCTTTGCCGGGGATCGTGTGCGCGATGATGACGCTCGGACGATCTTTGATCTTCTGCGCGCGCTCGACGGTCGCTAAGAACTCGGCGATGTCGTTACCGTCGCATTCAAAGACTTCCCAATTGAAGCTGCGGTATTTGTCCGCGAGCGGCTCCAGCGGCATGACGGCCTCCGTATTGCCGTCGATCTGAATGAAGTTGCGGTCGATGATGTTCATGAGATTATCGAGCCGGAACTTGCCCGCCGTCATGACCGCTTCCCAATGCAGTCCGCATTGGTGCTCGGCATCCGATGTAACGACGTACACGCGCCAGCTCTTCTGGTCCAGCTTGGCGGCGACGGCCATGCCGGTTCCCTGTGCGAGCCCTTCGCCCAGCGGACCTGAGGTCGTCTCAACGGCCGGCAATCGCACGCGCTCGGGGTGCCCTTGAAGCCGTGTCCCAAATTTTCGGAGCGTGAGCAGCTCTTCGGTTGGAAAGTAACCGGCTTCGGCCATCGCGGCATAACGAACCGGCGCGATGTGACCGCAGGAGAGCAGCAAACGATCGCGATCTTCCCATTGCGGATTTTTCGGATCGTGTCGCAATATTTCAAAATAGAGCGCCGTGAAGATGTCGGCCATGTCGAGCGGTCCGGCGGAGTGACCGGAACCGGCGGAAAGCAGCGAACGAATGATGTTTTGACGCACGGAATTCGCGTGCAATTCCAGGCCGGTGAGCTTCTCTCGCGTTGCAACGACCATATCGCCGCTATACCCGCCGCAGTCCGGATAGCCCTACTAAGGATGACGCCGGTGCGTCGCGCGATCACCAATGACGTGAACGTCGTCCACCATCACCCACCCGGAGCGGCCGCGATATTCGCCGTTTGTCATGCGCACGTTGACGACGTCGCTCGGCGACGTGTGAAATTTTTGACGAATCGCGTTGCGTTGACACAACGTCACGACCGCCAGCGTACCGGCGCGCGCAAGGATCGCATGCGGCAGTAGGAGCTTGGCAAGGCGATACGAGTCGCTTGCGTAGCTCAAGAGACGGCGACGCGTGTCCCAAACGAGGACATCCGGGTCGTAATTGCTCGAAAACAACGCGATTTGGCTACCCGGCATATTGGAACAATCCGCCTGCGAGGCGATCGGCAAAAGCACCACGATCGTCAAGAATAAGACGGAGCGCTTAAGCAACAGAAGCCCCATCACCGTTCATACGAATTGCCAGCATCGCGAGATCATCGCTCAACCGATTGCTGGTACGTTTGCGTACGCGCGCAATGAATCGATCGACTATCTGCTGCGGGCCGCCATCTGCCTGCGCTAACCAAGAGAGGACGCCGCTTTCATTCAACTGCTGTCCTTGCCGGTCGCGCGATTCGGTCAAGCCATCGGTCGCCAGCAGCAGCACGTCGCCCGGCTCGAGCTGCACGACCCGGTTTGCAAACGGCTGCTCCATCACTCCGAGAATCGGTCCCGTCACCGGCAACGATTCCACCGCACCCTTTGCGCGTCTCAAATAGGCGGAATCATGGCCGCCGCTTGCATAGGTGAGCGTGCGATTCTCAACGTCCAGCACGCCTACCAGCATTGAAACGAAGAGATCGGGATTCGCGACCGCTTGCTGGAACGCGGTGTTGAATTCAGCGAGAATGTCGGCCGGATCATGCCGCCGCAGCGCGATCCCGCGAATTGTGAATTTAATGAACGCAGTGATGACGGCCGCATCCACGCCTTTTCCGCTGACGTCGGCAATCAACATCAGCGCCAACCGGTCGCTCATGCGATACAAATCAAAGACATCGCCCCCAACGGCAACATGCCGCGTGGCTGAAATGTAGGCGCTGCCGACATCCGCATGCGGGATCGGTTCAAATTCGCTTTGGAATGCGCGCTGCAGGATCTCCGTTGTCGTACGTTCTTGCTCGAGCTCTCGCGTCAACCGGGATTGGTAGGCGTTGAAAAGGAGTGCAATCAAACCGAAGGCGACGAGCCAGCCGGCACGGGAGTAACCTGTACGGTTGATTTCATCTTGGGTTTCGCGCCGGAGCAGATCGTCGCGCTGCGTGAGCAGCATCTGCATGTCGGCGGCATCGTTGCGTTCGGCGTCGATGAGCGCCTTACCACGCTTCGCCAAGTCGACGGCGAACGCAGTGCTCGGATGGGCGATCAGTGGCTCAGCGACCAACCGATGCCACTCATCGTGTGTCTGATCGAATTCCGTGAGCGCCGCCCTCGCTTCATCCATGTGCTCTTGCCTCAAAACGCTGCCTACGGCGTGGTCGAGCGGTGGAAATTGAACGCTCGCGGAGTAATAGGGGTCGAGGAAGACCGGTTCGCGTGTGATCGTATAACCACGCACAGATGTCTCTTCATCAAGTTGCAACTTCAAGAGTTGGGAAAGCGCAAGCTGCGCGCTTTGAATCTGGCGCTCGCGGTCGAATGCTGCACGGATCGTTGCGCGCGTCGCGAGCGTGCTGTTTACGGCAATGAAGAGTCCAAAGGCAAGGATCGCCGTTGCGGTCAATGCACCGGCGCCTCGCAACACTTCCTGAAAGCTCCGCAATCTGACCTACCGCTGCGGCTGAAAACGCCGCATAGGTTTCACGATTTGGACCTCCGAAAGCGCGTTAAGAGAACCGGATGCAGACAAAGCTGAACGCCTCAATTTTCAAGAGCTACGACGTTCGTGGCGTTTATCCGTCAGAACTCAACGACGATGTGGCATGCGACATTGGTCGGGCGTTTGTGGGCCTGCTCGGTCCAAAAACATTCGCTGTTGCCCGCGACATGCGACCGTCCGGCGAGCGTTTATTCTCCGCGTTCGCGCGCGGTGTTACGCGCGCCGGCGCCAACGTTGTCGACGTTGGAATGACCTCAACCGATGGACTCTATTTCGCGGTCGGCAAGTATGGCTATGACGGCGGCGTCATGATCACGGCCTCGCACAATCCCGCGCAATACAACGGCATGAAATTCACGCGCGAAGAAGCGCAAGCGCTCTCCCTCGAGACTGGGCTTGCCACGATGCGCGATCGCATTCTCTCGGGCGACCTCCCGCCCGATGCGCCGACGCCGGGAACGGTGACGGCGCGCAACATCCTCGACGATTTCGCCGAACACTGTCTTTCATTCGTCGATCGCTCGGCGATCAAGCCGTTTCGGATCGCAATCGATGCCGGCAACGGAATGGCCGGCGAGACGGTGCCGCACGTCTTCAAGCGGCTGCCCTGCGAAGTCATCCCGCTCTATTTCGAGCTCGACGGCAGCTTCCCGAATCATCCGGCGAGCCCGATCGAACCGGAAAACATGCGCGATTTGCAAGCTGCCGTCCTCAAGTACAACTGCCATCTCGGCGCTGCGTTCGACGGCGATGCGGATCGGATGTTCATCGTCGACGAGAAGGCGAATCTCATCGGTGGCGACATGGTCACCGCGATCGTCGCGCTCAATACGCTCAAGCGACATCCGGGCGCAACGATTCTCTACAACTTGATCTGTAGTCGCAGCGTTCCCGAAGTTATCGAACGCGCCGGCGGCAAGCCGTTGCGGTCCAAAGTCGGCCACTCGCTGATCAAGAAGACGATGCGCGAGAACGACGTGATCTTTGGCGGTGAGCATTCCGGCCACTTTTACTTCAAAGATAACTGGTTCGCCGACTCGGGAATGATTGCACTCATGCAGTGCCTTGAGCTTTTCAGCGAGCAAAACAAGAAGGTCAGCGAAGTGATCGCGCCGATCGACACGCGGTTTCGCTCGGGCGAGATCAACAGCCACGTGGAAGATGTTCCGGCGAAGCTCAAGCAGATCGAAGAACATTACAAAGATGCGCAAATCGACCACCTCGACGGCGTGACGATTTCATATCCGCATTGGTGGATGAACGTGCGGCCATCGAATACCGAACCGCTGCTGCGCCTCAACGTGGAAGGCGATACGAAAGAACTCATGGAGAAGCATCGCGACGAAGCGCTCGCGCTGATCGGCAGCTGAAGCTAGTGCCGGACCGTTATTGCATTGGGCCAGCGCGTCTCGCATTCGGAAACGGATCTTTGGCTAATGGCCGTCTTGTCATCGAACACGGCAGGATCGCAGAGGTTTTGGCGCCAGACGGAGTGGTCGATTTTACGCTTCCGCCCGAGACCACCGTCGCGCCCGGCCTAATCGATGTCCACACCAACGGCGCCGGCGAATTTCTCTTCAACCGCGATCAAGGAAATGCGGTCGCGGTTGCATCGCTGGAATACGCGCGGCAAGGCGCGACAGCGTTTGTCGCTTCGGTCATGACCGCGCCATGGGAGTCGATGTTGCATGCCGCGGGGGAGATTGCTGAAGCCGCGCACACGCTCGAAGAAACAGCACCGATTGGAGCACGATGTCTCGGGATCCACTTCGAAGGGCCGTTCATCAATCCGAAATTCAGGCGGGTGCATCGCCATGAATGGATCCGGCCGGCGAGCGTTGATGCTGCGCGGACATTGCATGATGCCTCCAAAGGCGCAGTGCTCATGGTGACGATGGCGCCCGAAGTCGAGGGCGCGACGGACGCTGCGCGGTTTTTTCTGGAACGCGGCGTCGTCTGTTCCGCCGGCCACACGTCAGCGCGCTATCGCGAAGGCATGCTCGCCATCGGTTTAGGTTTTCGCAGTTTGACCCACGCCTTCAACGCGATGCCGCCGTTGGATCATCGCGATCCGTCGTTGCTTGCTGCCTTCATCCAAGATCGTCGCACTGCGGTGCAAGTTATTTGCGACGGCTACCATGTCGCGCCGGCGATGGTAGACATCTTGCGGCGCACGGTCGGCGACCGCGTTGTGCTTGCGACCGATCACATGCCGGCCTCCGGTCCGGGGCTTCATATTGAAGGGGGACTCGTTCGCGTCGAAGATGGCACCGTCGCGGGAAGCGCCTTAAAGATCGATCAAGCCGTTCGCAACTATATGGAGTACACGGAATTGCCGTTCGAGCGGGCGGTGTGCGCTGCGACGCAGGCTCCGGCGCAGATGCTTGGCCTCGCCCGCGACATCGGCTTGATCGGCAAAGGCATGCGCGCTGACCTTTCGATTTGGGACGGCGCGTTTGACGTGATCGGCACGATCGTCGGCGGCAAGGTCGTGCATGGCGAGTTTCTCGCTCCGGCCACCGCCAATGTAAGCTGACTGAACCCACCGGTTGCCAACCAGCCGAGCGGCTGATGCGTGGCCTTCCTACCAGAAACGGGTACGCCTGAAGTCCAACGTTTTTCATGCGAGGAAATCAATAGATGAGAATTTCACTGCTTCGCGTTGCGGCAGGGGCCTTTGCCGTTGCGCTTATCGGACTCATGTGCTGGAGCGCGGTTCCCAAAGCCTCAAGCGCAGCGACGCTTCAAGTAGCGCAACAGACCCCAGCGCCGACCGACACATCGAGTCCCGATCAGAACATGAACACGACTCCAACGACCACGACGAACCCGAACACGACGCCCAACACAACAACTCCGAGCGGGACGATGAATCCAGGCGTTCCCACGTACAACGGAAAGCCGGCGGGTACCAATATGCTCAACGATAATCCAAACGGCCCGAGCTGGCTTTCGAAGTTTGCGCGTAATCCGGGTCCCGATACAAGCGGCACAATGACGATACACCGGCACATGGTGCGCCACGTGCGTCCGGCGCATCCGCCGAAGCCATAGCTCTTTGTAAGAGCGGAGAAACCTCTAAAGCACAGCGAGCGTGACGACATCACGCTCGCTTTCTTTATATGCCGCGCACGTTGAACGAGGTTTCCGCTGGGTGGAGCGCGATATTTCGCCTCATGCTGTTCAAACGCGTGAAGCCCTTGGAACGCCTGCTCGCCGAGAGCGCCGGAGAAACAGTACCGTCGCCCGCAGCGGCACCGACATCGATAGCGACCGGTGCGCCCGTTACCGGCGCGCCGGCGACCGGCGCGACGCTCAAGCGCACGCTAGGCCCAGTATCGCTCACCGCAATGGGCATCGGTGCGATCATCGGCACGGGAATCTTCGTGCTGACCGGGGTAGCAGCGGCGACCCGAGCCGGGCCGTCCCTGACGATTTCCTTTATCATCGCCGGTCTCGTCAGCGCCTTCGCCGCACTTTGCTACGCGGAGGTGGCCAGCCGCGTTCCGATCGCAGGCAGCGCGTACACATTCGCATACGCGTCGCTCGGCGAGCTCATCGCTTGGATCATCGGATGGGACTTGGTTCTGGAATATGCGCTCGGCGCCGCAACGGTGAGTATCGGGTGGTCCGGCTATTTCGCTACGTTGCTCAAGAACGCGCTGCACATCAACATTCCGCCGGCGTTTACGTCGAGCCACTGGACGATTGGCATGGGGGGCAGCGTCACAACTGGACCCGGCATAGTAAACCTGCCGGCGTTTTGCATCATCGTGCTCATCGGCTTCCTGCTGTACCGCGGCACTCGCGAATCGGCCCTCTTCAACAATGTCGTCGTATCGATCAAAGTTGCGGTCGTGCTTTTTTTCATCATTTTGGGAGTCGGGCACGTCAATCAGGGCAACTGGGTGCCGTATTTTCCTTTCGGTGTGACCGGAATGCTCGGCGGCGCGTCGTTCATCTTCTTCGCTTACATCGGCTTCGATGCGGTTTCCACGGCTGCGGAGGAAACGAAAAATCCCAAACGCGATCTGCCGATCGGCATCATCGGCAGTTTGGTGGTTTGCACGGTGCTCTACATTATCGTCGTTGCGATCCTCACAGGGATCGTGCCCTATACCAAGCTTAACGTACCGCAGCCCGTCGCGTTTGCGATGGATTCGGTCCACCTTGGATGGGCCAGCACGATCATCTCGCTCGGCGCTATCGCTGGATTGACGACGGTCCTGCTCGTCATGATGTTCGGCCAGGTTCGAGTGTTCTTCGCGATGGCGCGCGACCGTCTCTTACCACCTGTCTTCGCGCGCGTTCACACGCGGTTTCGCACGCCGGGAACGTCCACGATCATCTTTACCGCCTTCATCGCGCTTCTGGCGGCCTTTACTCCGATTGGGATCGTCGGCGCGCTCACGAATATGGGGACGCTTGTAGCGTTCATTCTCGTTTCGGTCGCGCTGCCGATCATCCGTGCGCGCTATCCCGGAACGCAAGGTTTCTCGGTTCCCTTCGGTCCGTACCTCATTCCGACGCTCGCGGCGTTGAGTGCCGCATTCTTAATTTGGTCCTTGCAGTACGGCAGTCCGTTGTGGTTCGGCGTGCCCGCTCCGTGGTTTGGATTCATCGTTTGGTTGATCGTCGGTCTCGTGATCTACGGATTGTACGGACGCGCTCACAGCGCTGTCGGGACGGAGGAAGCGACGGCCGCATAGCGGCGTTCCTGCAAAGCAGACCGTATCATCGTAACGGCGGCGTAGATGACGACGACCACCACCAGCCATCGCACGGCGATCAGCGGCAACGACTTGACGATGAAGGCGGCAATCAGCACGCCGGGCATCCCGCCGATCGTCAGGCCCAGCGCGGCGCCGATTTCGTATGCGTTTGCGCGGATGAAGCGAATTCCAGCGATAGGCATCAAAAACGCGCAGGATCCCATCATGATCGGAAATGCAGCGATCGGATTCATGCCGAGTAGGCTCACCAAGATCATGCAGGGCGCGTAGAGGCCGATACCGATCGTCATGAGCGCACCAAGTGCGAAGTTCGCTGCCACACCGAGCGCCAGCAACGCGCCGGTGAGCGCAAGCGCGCTACCGCCCGGCGGAAAAAGCTGCAAATTTTTCATGGTGAACAAAACGGCGGCCACGGCCAGGGCGATGCCCATGCCGAGCTGCACGTACCGGCGCGGCCACCGCGCAACGATGCCGGCGCCGAGCCAGGCTCCCGCCACGGCAGCGAAGATCATCGCATAAAGCGTCAGCGGCGCCACCGCGACGATCGCAATGAAGACCAGCGCCTCGATCAAGGTCGGCAGCATGTGCCCCACGTTGAGCGTTCCCGGAATCCGCTGGTCCGGGACCAAGCGCGCGAACTTAAATACGGACGTCGTGGGTGCGAACGATCCGATCCCGAGCGTGTCGAGAAAATCCGTGACGAAGCCCAGCACAACCTCGATGAACTTTGGGCTGCGCAGTCCTTCCCTTCGAATCTGCGCTATCCAGACGGCGACAAACGCGAGGGCGACTGCCGAGGTAATGCCGAGCAGTATATGCGTGGGCGTCATGGCGCGATATTCTTGCCTCCTTTCGACCGTGCGTTACGCTCGAGTGGAGGGCTTCCCTGGCGGGGGAGCGTTGCGCACCATTCATAAAGAATTCACGACTATGTTGCATCATGCTCGCATGCAGACGGCGCTGCGCGGATGCGTTTCATGCGTTCTTCTTCTCGCGGCAGCGATGCCGCCTACGCTCGCAGCACCACCGCCCACTTCCGTTCCCGCCTCCCGCGCGATCGACGCGCAGCGCTCGAAGATGACGGTCTACGTCTACAAGCAAGGCTTCTTTTCGGCCTTGGCCGACAACCACACGATCGACGCGCCGATCAGCGCCGGCCGCTATAATCCCGCAGCGCGCAGCGTCGAATTGACGATCGAGGTCGCAAAGATGCAAGTCCTCGATCGAAACTATCGCGACAGCATTCAAAAAGCGATGGATAACCAAGTGCTCGAGATCGCGAAATATCCGACGATCGCGTTTCGCTCAACGTCGATCGACGATCGCGATCCAAGACGGTGGATCGTCAACGGGGATCTCACGCTGCACGGGACGACGCGGCCCATTACGCTTCAAGTTGCTAAATTGGACGCATCTCATTTTACGGGCTCAACGATGATCCGGCAGACGTCGTTCGGCATTACGCCGATCAAAGTGATGGGCGGCGCCGTCTCAGTCAAAGACGACGTAAAAGTGGATTTCGACATCGTCCTGTCACCCTGAGCAGTGCCGCTTCGCGCGCTACTTCTTTAGCTGATGTAACGCGAAGCGGTTGCCGTCGGGGTCCTTTGCGAAGCACGCATGGCACGTCGGGGATTCAAACGGCTCCTTAATATCGACGCCCTTCTCTTTCAGCCGCTTGAATGCGGCGTCTAAATCGTCAACTTCGAACGCGACGCTGAAGCTGGAGCCGGGCGGCATTCCGACCGCCTCACCGCCTGTAACGACTGCGAACGTCGTGCCGCCGACGTCGAACTCCGACCAGCTGGCGTGCAGATCTTTCGGCTCGCCGAGGCCGACAACGTCACGATAAAACGCCTTCGCTCTCTCCAAATCCGACACGGTATACACCACAAACCCAATCTCTTTAACCATATTTGGCCTCGCTTACGCCGTTGTCAGCTCGCGTACGGCGGCGGCGTTAAAATATGCCGCCTTCGGATGATGGATGACGATCGCCGCGGTCGACTGCTCCGGTACGATTTGGTACGCCGGCGTGAGCTGCACGCCCATTGCCTTTGACGCATCGAGCAATCTGAAAACGGTTTCATGCTGCGAGAGATCGGGGCATGCGCCGTAGCCCCAAGAGTAGCGCTTGCCGCGATCGTCGGGCAATCCCAATTCAGTTCGGATACGCCGATGCGTATGTTCGGCGAGCGCCTCAGCGGATTGCACGCAGAAACCGTGCAGAAAATACGACTCGCTGTAATCGCCGCGCGCTTGCAAGGCGTCGATGCGCTTGGTCGCCTCCGAACCGACAGTCACGATCTGCAGCGCGACAACATCGATGGGCTGGCCGTTCTCACGCGGCCGCACGTAGTCAGCGAGACAAAGATGCTCACCCCCGGGTTGGCGTGAGAATGCAAAGCGCGCGACCTCGCGCGTCGCATCATCGGCATCGAAGAGCAGCACATCGTTCCCCTCACCTGCCGCTCGAAAATAACCGTACACAATACGCGGGTCGAGGATCTTCTCATCAACGGCGAGTTGCTCGTACCGATGAAGCCGCGGTTCGAAATCTTCACGCAGCAGCGTCTCCCACTGCTCGCCCTTCGTATTTGAAGCGCCCCACGAAAGCCGGTACAGGCTGCGCAGATCGAAGCAGGGCCACAATTCATTGGGATCGACGCGCAAGCGTCCGTGGCCCAAAGAACGGCGCGCGTGGAATATCCGGGCGCTCCGCTTTGACCTTGGAAACTTCGCCGTTTGGGCGGGGTTGCGGCGGCCACTGCACTGCTGCGTAATGCGAACGCTTCGCGCTTGCTCTTCTCGAGCAACGTCTTGCGCGACGACTCGTGCGTCAGTTGCTCCATCAGGTCGAGGCCTTCGAAGGCGTCCTTCGCGTAAAAGACGCCCGGCTCGAAGAAGCGCTCGCCCTCAACGAGGGCGATGCGCCGGCCGAAGTCGCGGTTGATTGCCGCGCCGCCGACGATGACGGGAAACGCGAGCCCGCGCGACTCCTGCTCCGCAACGCAGACCGGCATCTGTTTGCTCGTAGAGACAAGCAACGCCGAGAGTCCAATCGCATCGGCGTTCACCTCTGTCGCCTTTTCGAGGATCGTGTTCATCGGCACTTGCTTGCCGAGATCGAAAACGCTGTAACCATTATTCGTCAGAATCGTGTTGACGAGGTTCTTGCCGATGTCGTGCACATCGCCGAAGACGGTGGCGAGCACGACTTTACCTTTGGTCGTGCCCTCCTGTTTCTCTAAGAACTGCTCGAGGTGCGCGACCGCTTTCTTCATCACTTCGGCGGACTGCAAGACGAACGGCAAGATGAGCTCGCCCGCGCCGAAACGATCGCCGACATCCTTCATCGCCGGCAGAAGGATGTTGTTCAAGACGTCGATCGGTCCACGGCCTTCCAGCGCCTCATCGATCTTCGCCTCAATCCCGTCTTTACGCCGCCGCAAGATCGCGTTATGAATGCGGACTTCAATGGGCTCGTCCGCATCTTCAGTCGCCTCGGCTTGTGCGCCGGCGGCCGGGGCCGATTTGCTCTCCCAGTGCTCGATGAAGCGCTGCAGCGCATCGGGTCGGCGATTGAAGACGAGGTCGTCGCAGAGGCTTCGCTCTTCTCCGGGGATCTCGGCGTAAGGCGTGATCTCCTTCGCGTTGACGAGCGCGATATCCAAGACCGGCCTCGACACAGTGATGCAGGAAGACGGAGTTGAGCGTCGCTCGCGCGTGCGGCTTGAGCCCGAATGAGACATTCGAAACGCCAAGCGAGGCGAGAACGCCGGGCAGTTGCGCCTTTATTTTGCGGATGCCCTCGATCGTTTGGATCGCTGAATCGATGTACTCTTCGGCGCCCGTGGCGAGCGTGAACGTTAGCGCATCGAAGATCAGCGCACCCGGCGGCAACCCATATTCGCGCACGCAGATGTCGTAAATCAGCCCGGCGATCTCCGTTTTGCGCTCAGCGGTTTTCGCCATCCCTTGCTCGTCGATCGTGAGCGCAACGACCGCGGCACCGGTTTCCATCACGAGCGGCATGATCGTATCGATCTTGACGCGCCCATTCTCCAAGTGCACGGAATTGACGATCGCACGTCCGCCGTAATTCTTTAACGCCGTTTCGAGCACGCGCGGCTCCGTCGAGTCGATCATCAGCGGCGCTTCGGTCGATTGCGCTAACTTCTTGACGAGCGTCTGCATCTGTGCATCCTCGTCGGTTCGCTCGGTCATTGCACAACAGATGTCGAGCACGTGCGCGCCGCCTTCAACTTGCTCGCGCGCGACGAGCATGATGTCGTCATACTTCTCCTCGAGCAACAGGCGTTTTGTCCGGCGCGAACCCTGCGCGTTGATGCGTTCGCCGACGAGCAGCGGACGCGGTTCTTGCTCGAGCGCGACCGCCGTCATGGCCGATGCGACAAACTGGTGCGTCTTGCGCGTGGGCATGCGCGGCTTCACTCCGCGGATCGCGTCGCGCAAGGCCGCGATGTGATCGGGCGTCGTCCCACAACAGCCGCCGACGACGTTGACGCCAAAATCCTGAACGAACGATTTCAACTCATGCGCCAGCTCATCGGGTGTCTCAGGATAGATCGTCTCACCCTGCGGACCCATCTTGGGAAGTCCCGCATTGGGAATCACGCTGATGAATTTGGTCGACGCTTCGCAAAGATACCGCACCGGATCGCGCATGTGCAGCGGGCCGGTCGAACAATTGAGCCCTATGACGTCGATCGGCAACGCGTCGAGCGTCGCGCAGACGGCGCGAATATCGGTGCCGAGCAGCATGCGACCCGTGACGTCGAGCGTCACTTGCGCCTGAACGGGAACGCGGCGGGAGCCGCTCTCAAACGCCTGCTGGATTCCTGCGATCGCAGCCTTCGCCTCAAGCAGATCCTGCATCGTCTCGATGACGAGCAGATCGACGCCGCCTGCAAGCAAATTGACGGCCTGCTCGCGATAGAGCTCGACGAGCTGATCGTAGGTAATTCGCGAAAGCAGCGGATCGGAGGACGAAATCAGCATCCCGGTTGGACCGAGCGAGCCCGCAACGAACCGCGGCCAATCCGGCGTGCTGAACCTCTCTGCCGCACTACGCGCGATTTCGGCCGCTCTGCGATTGATTTCGGCGGTGCGTTCGCCGAGACCGTACTCATCGAGTTTGAGGCGCGAGCCGGTGAAGGTGTCGGTTTCGACGATATCGGCGCCTGCTTCGAAGTAGCCCGCGTGGATGCGTTCGATCAGCTGCGGCTCGCTTAAGACGAGCGCTTCGTTGCAGCCGTGGTACTGCGCACCGCCGAAGCGCGCTGCTTCGGGCTCTAACGCCATGACCTGCGTGCCCATCGCACCATCAAAGAGCACGATTCGCTCGCGCAGCAGATCGAGATAAGAAGGCATGGTGCTTACGGTTTTCGCGTCTTCGTAATCATCGCCCGCTTCACGCGGGTTTCCCCGACGGTTCGCCCGGCGCGATTTCGAATCGGCGGCGCCGCGAAATCCGCCAACGCCGGATGCGCTGTTCAGCGCGATCGCTTCGAGTTCGTCCAAGATCGCAAGAACGGTGGGCGCGACGGCACGACGCCCTCCATCGCGCACTTTGACGAACAAGCCGATCCCTTCGGAGATGACGGCGTCGCCGTGAACCGCTTCTGCTCCGCCTTTGCAGGCAATCGTGCGATTCGACTGCGCCATTAAGACCGAATCAAACTCATCCGTTCCGGCGATATATAAAGGATAGTCGAGCATCGCTTCACGCACGGCACCCAGTGCCCGAGCATCCTCTGCATCGATGCCTTCCAGGGTGGCCAATCGCATGAACGCCCGCGCCCCGTGCAGTGCCGGAACGGCGAACACCGGAATGCCGCAGCCGTCTACGCCGATGGGAAAATCTGCGACGGTATCGCCCGTCATGCGTGCGCAGAAGGCGAGTATCTCCTGCTCCGCTGGGTTCGCCGGCTGCATGTATGTCGCCGGATCGCAATTCAGAAGGACGCACAGCGCTAAGATGCCCGCATGTTTGCCCGAGCAATTGTTGTGAATCGCCGTAAACGGCTCACCGCGATCGGCCAGTTCCTTTGCCGCCGCCGCATTGTACGGCGGATGCGGTCCGCATTGTAAGGCGGATTCCGGCAAGCCGATCTTACGCAAGATCGATCGCACCGCATCGATGTGGAAAGGCTCGCCGGAATGCGACGCTGCCATGACGGCAACTTCGCGTGGTTCTAGGCCAAAGCGTTGCACGACGCCGGCGCGGACCGCTGCGGCTGCAATAAACGGTTTCGCGCTTGAGCGAAGGTAGACCGGCGTTTCGATATCGCCCATTTGCACGATCGGCGTGCCGGTTCGATCGACGGCGCACGCCCAAATGGCGTGAGCCGATTCGACGATCGGGCCGCGCGTTATCTCGACGAACGCATCATTCACACCCACTTCGACAAGCTCAGTGCAGGCTTTCGACCAGCTCAGGGCAGGCTCAGGGTCGCTTCGTGAACGGGCGGCGCCTGATCGGCGAAGAGCGGATTCGAGAGATACCGTTCGCCCGTATCACACGCGATCGTGACGATCGTTTTTCCTCGCATCTTCTCGCGCTTTGCGACCTCGAGCGCAGCCCACAGATTCGCACCCGACGAAATGCCGACGAGCATGCCTTCCTCGCGCGCCGCACGACGCGCCGTTTCGATCGCGTCTTGATCGCTGACGCGGATGACTTCGGCATAGATCTCCGTGTTGAGCACTTGCGGCACAAAGCCGGCGCCGGTTCCTTGAATCTTGTGTGGGCCGGGCGCACCTCCGGAAAGCACGGGCGATCCGGCGGGTTCGACGGCGATCGCTTGAAACGATGGTCGCCGCGAGCGGATGACTTCCGCCACGCCGGTGATCGTGCCGCCGGTTCCGACCGCCGCGACGAGCACGTCGATATTTCCGTCCGTGTCGCGCCAAATTTCTTCAGCAGTCGTTCGGCGGTGAATTTCGGGATTTGCGGGATTCTCAAACTGCCCCGGCATGTGGAAACGCGCCGGATCGCTGGCGACGATTTCACGTGCGCGGCGAATCGCGCCGGGCATGCCTTCAGCGCCCGGCGTCAGCACGACTTGCGCACCGTAGGCGCGCAGCAGGTTGCGCCGCTCGATCGTCATCGTATCGGGCATCGTCAGAATGCATGGATACCCTTTCGCGGCGGCCACAAATGCGAGCGCGATCCCGGTGTTGCCGCTCGTCGGTTCGACGATCGTCGTATTCGGGCGCAGCCGGCCCTCGCGTTCAGCCGCCTCGATCATCGAAACGCCGATACGGTCTTTGACGGAACCCGCCGGATTGAACGACTCCATCTTGACCAGCACGGTCGCCTGAAGCGCGCGAGTCAGCCGCGGAATCTTGACGAGCGGTGTATTGCCGAACGTGTCCGTGATATTTTCATAGATTCGTGCCATAGTGGGCTCTTTAACAGGCTCCGCATCGCACAGGTTTCCGGCGTGCAGGCGGCCAAACACCTGTTCGTCCCAATGTTCAGCGTTACCGAAAAATCGCTGTATGTAAGCGCGCTCGACCTTTGGATCGATTCGATGAAGGCGCGCGAACGCTGCTACGTCTCTCACGGACACTCCGACCACGCTCGCGAGCACGAAACGATCGTCACCTCCATCAACAGCGCGAAGATTTGCCGCTTGCGTTTCTTGCGGCGTAACGGACAGTCGGCACAGCAGTCGTTGCTCGAATCCGCTCGCAAAAGCACCCCTGCGTGCGACTTTGAAGAACACGCGTTCAACGAACCGTGGGAAGTCGCAGACCATCGGTTGACGTTGTTTTCCGCCGGCCACGTGCTCGGGAGCTCGCAGCTTTTGATCGAGGGAGAGAGCGGTTCGTTTGTTTATACCGGCGACTTCAAACTTGAACGCTCGTACACCGCCGAACCCCCTGAAGTCAAGCGGTGCGACGTCGTGCTGATGGAGTGCACGTACGGGCGCCCGCAATACGCCTTTCCGCCGCGCGCTGAAGTCGCGGCCCAAATCGTCGCGTTCGCGCATGAAACGCTCGCGGGCGACGGCGTTCCGGTATTCCTTGCCTACTCGCTCGGCAAAGCGCAGGAGGCAATCGCAATCTTAGGCCACGCCGGCATCCCGATAACGGTTCACGGCGCCGTCGACTCGATCTGCAAGATCTACGAAGACGCCGGCGTTCCTTTACCGCCATACGAACGGTACGACGCGCAGCGATTTGACGGCGGAACCGCCTTGGTTTGGCCACCGTCCGGCGAGCTACCAAAAACCGTACGCCGGCACACGACAAAGACGGCCATCTTGACCGGGTGGTCCGTTGACCGCGGCACGATCTTTCGCTATGGAGTCGATCGCGCGTTTCCGTTATCGGATCACGCCGACTACCCCGCGCTATTGCGATACGTCGAACTTGCGCAGCCGAGCAAAGTCTTGCTCAACCACGGCTGGCGTGATTTCGTTTTCCGCCTTCGGCGACTCGGAATCGATGCAGAGTATCTCGAGGAGAACGCGCAGCTCACTTTGCTCTAACGGCCGGGCGCTTAACTCACGCCAAAAGACGGTATCCTATCAGCGGCAGTATTTCTTTTATGGTTATTCCGCTGACGAACAAGACCAAGCGTTTGCTTGCGCGGCTTTATTCCGCGCGAGCGACTGTTGCGGCGGTAAGCGCCGTCTTGATTGTTGTAAACGCCGAAGCGGGCGCCGCAATCGCACCTACATCGATCTTCGCGGCGGCTTGCAATCGCAATGCCGGCCTCAATGCGTACACGTTTCAGATGACCGTCGCCATGGCAATGCGCCATTTTCCCTGGCTACACTTCCACATAAATGGAAGCGGTCAATATGTTCGCGGTCAGCTCTATGACGTCAACTTCGAGCACATGCCGTTTTTCGCAACGGCCTTCCGCACGATCGACCTTTCGCCGTTGGATCCGAGCATGTGGCAAAAGCAGTACGCCGTGCGTCTTGTCGGTCAACATCAAGGCTCGACGACGTTTTCACTTCGGCCAAAAACGAGCGACCGGCGTGACGCCAATCCGCTCGTGCAGGCGATCGTCACGCTCGATTCACGGTATGCGACGCGAACGGTTGCGATGCAGTATGCTCACGGCACAATAACCTTGACCATTCACCCCTCGCAGACTCAAGGGTATCGCCTTCCGGCCGGTGGTGACGTGAATATTGACATGCCCGGCGAAGCGTTGACGGCGCATGCCATGTTCACGCAGTATACAATCCAGCAAACGGCGGTGGCCCAACACTAGCACCGCACCTCGCGGCGTACGGTTCCATGTTGCGATTCGCGCAGACCGCTGACGCGATCGCAGCGACGTCGTCGAAGCTGGCGAAGATCGATTTGCTCGCAAGCTACCTGCGCGAGCTTGACGATCTCGATCTCGCCGCGGCAACGCGCTTCTTCACCGGCAATCCATTTGCAGCGCGCGATCAGCGGGCGCTCTCGCTTGGCGGCAGCACGATCGTAGCGGCCGCTCGTGCGGCGTGGAACGTCGGTGAGGCGGAACTTGCTCACGGCTATCGCCGCCACGGCGACCTCGGTGCGGCTCTCGCGCCGCTCATCAAACCGAGCGATACGCCTGAACTCTTTAGCGAAACGCTCCACCCCGCGTCCTTAAAGGTGATTTTGGATCAAATCGCGGCCGCGTCCGGAAAAGCCGCTTCACGAAAACGACAGTTGCTCTGCGAACGCATCTTGCGCGCGTGCCGCTGCCAACTTGAAGCCAAATACGCGATCAAGATTATGACCGGCGAGTTGCGCATCGGGCTCAAAGAGGGTCTCGTCATCGACGCTCTTGCGAAAGCCTTCGATTGCGAAAGCCGCGACGTGCGGCGTGCCGTGATGGCGAGCGGTGATATCGGTGAGGTCGCACTCGCGGCGCGCCATCATCGTCTTAACGAAATCGCAGTCGCATATGGCTCGCCGATCGGATTCATGCTGGCGTCCCCGATTCTTTACGGCTCATCCTATAAGGAGCTGCGCGGAGCACCATGGATCCTCGAAGATAAGTTTGACGGGATTCGCGCGCAGTTGCACAAGCATGGCGATATCGTCAGAATCTTCTCGCGTACGCTCAACGACGTCGCGCATTCGTATCCGGAGATCGTCGCTGACGCGCGGCAGATTTCCGGTTCGATGATTTTCGATGGCGAGATCATCGCACAAAAAGACGGTCGTGTGTTGCCGTTCCGCTACTTGCAAGCCAGATTGCAGCGCAAAGACGTCTCGCAGGGGTTGCTTGCCGAGGTACCGGTGACGTTCGCGTGTTTCGACTTGCTCGCACGGAACGAACGCTTCTTGCTCGACGAGCCGCTTTCGATGCGCCGGGAGATTCTCTCCGAGATCGCCGTTGGCGGCGACCATGTGCAGCTCGCGTCGTGGTCACTTTGGGAGAGCGCGGCCGGCGCCGAGAAGCTGCACGAGCATTTTGAGGCGGCACGGCAACGGGGCAATGAAGGGTTGATGCTCAAGCGCGCCGATTCGCCGTACCTTCCCGGGCGGCGCGGAAAGTGGTGGCTAAAACTCAAGCGCGAGCTCTCAACGCTCGACGTTGTCGTCGTTGGAGTTGAGTGGGGCCATGGGAAACGCGCAAACGTGCTCTCCGACTATACCTTTGCGGTTCGCGGAGAGGACGGCCGCTTGCTGACGATCGGAAAGGCATATTCAGGTCTCACGGATGCGGAGATCGCCCGCCTGACGGAGTGGTTCTTGTCTCACACGGTTGCGGAAGCGCCAGCACGGAGCCGCGGATGGCGACGTGCGATACCCGTTGAGCCGCGAGTCGTCTTGGAAGTGGCCTTCGACATCATTCAAGAAAGCGATTTGCATGACAGCGGCTTTGCGCTGCGTTTCCCCCGGATCGTGCGGATCCGTGATGACAAACCGCCTGACGAGATCGACACGCTGGAAAGCGTGCGTGAGATCTACACCGCCATGCTCGCTCGTGAAGGCATCGCGTCACCGTCCGCATCGTGAAGCGTTCGTCCTAGAGATGGCGAACGGAGAGCGCGGTTCGATGAACGGTCTAACGCATGTCGCGCTTCACGTTGGCCTCTGTGGCCCGATTTCACGCTTGAGGGCGCAAACCGCCTTTGCGATGCACGTACGCGTGAGCGATCGAATCGGCCGGCCGCAAGTCGACCGTACCTATTCGGCGGATCGGGGCTACGGCGAGGAGCCGGTCGTGGAGTTTGATGTGCCTCGCGGCCTCTACCGTCTGCAAGTCAGCGTTCCGAAATACGGCTGCAGCGCTTCTGATTTCGTCTTCTTCATCCCGGACCAACTGCGGAACATCAAAGAAACCCTTGCAAGCGGCCCGTCTCCTGGCGGAGTGCCGTTGCTCTTGACAGGTACCACACCGGCAGCATTCTCGTACGCGCAACCCGAGTTCGTCGCACTCGATCGAAACGCGCCGTGCAATCAGCCGATCTCAAATCCGATCCCGCTGCAAACGACGATCGAAAAAGATGAAGACGCATACTATGCGCAATTCATGCCGCAACTGCCCGATAGGGCGATCGAATCGCTTTCCGTCGTTATGAAGTTACGTACGGCGACCGGCGAGTATCACTATGTCAGGATCCCGGTCAAGTTTCCGGTGCCTGCGACGCCTTGGCCGTCGGCATTCGAATTGAATATTCCCGAGGGCTATCTCGATTCGATCGCTACCGATCCGATCGACACGCTGCTGTGCCCGAAATTCACCGCGACGTCCGTTTCATAGAGCGTGTCGCCGCCGCTTCCCTAGAGCAAACGGCCGTCGTCAGATTTGCCGAGCAATTCCTTTCGCGTGATCGCGATCGGCGGATCGCCGTGCGCAAGAAATGCGTCATGGAAGCGCTGCAGCGAATATGCGGCCCCCATCTTGCGACGATAATCGTCGCGCAGTTTGAGCAGCTCGAGTTTGCCGAGCGTGTAGTAGCCATAAAGCGGATCCTGCGTCCCGCGCAACGCTTCGCGATGCGCCGGCTCTTGCCCGACGAAGGCGTTGTCGATGAAGAATTGCGTCGCTTGGTCGACGGTCATGCCTTGCGTATGCTCGCGCAAACCAACGATGTAGCGGGCTTCTCGCAAGAGCGCGCCCTCAAGCTGCGCTAAACGAACCTTAGGATTGCCGTTGCCCCACCCTTCATCGACCATCATCTGCTCGTCGTAATGCGCCCACCCTTCGGCATATGACGGGCTTGCGAAGAGCCGGCGAATCAGCGAGAGCTTTTCGTGCCGGTTCAGCGTAAAATTGACGTAGTGACCGGGCATCACCTCATGCGCGCCGACGATCGGACGGTAGTAATTGTTGAAAAACGTTAGGTGCGATTCGGCACGCTGCGGCGACCAATCCGGTTCAACGGGCGTCACGTTATAGTATGCTTGCGTCGCCACCGTCTCTAATGGCCCCGGCGCATCCATCGATGCGAAGGTGGTCTGCCGTGCGAAGACCGGCGTCGGAACGACCTTGATGTTGTAATCGGGCGGCAGCGTCACGATGTGGTGTTGGATCACAAAGGCGCGCAGATCGTCAAGATCGCGCTGCGCCGCAGGAAGCAGTTGATCCGCGGTTGGATGGTCGACGCCGATTTCATCCGCAACCTGCTGCGGCGTCTTCGCTGGATCGATCTGCTGCGCGATCGCGACAAATTGCGCCTTCGTTTGGTCCAACGCGCGCATTCCGACGCGCTCGTACTCAGTGAGCGGAATCGGCGTCAGCTCTTGCAACGCTAGGCGGGCGGCAAAGTCTTTCGCTCCGATGGCATAAGTGCCGGAGGGATGCGCGAATGGTCCCGCCATCATTCGATCGCTGAACCGCTCAATCGCCGCAATGGTCGCCGCATTGGCCGTCTTGAACTGCGCTTGCAACAGCGGATCGCTAACGCTCGTGAAACGCTTGCGGAACGATCGTCGAGAAGAACGTGATCGCGCCTTTGACGTCGGCGGCTTCGATTTGCGCGGTCGTCGGATCGACCGTGGTGATGTTTGCCGCACCGTCTGCCAGTAACTTCGGAATTTGACGTTCTCGCGCGATTGCGTCGCCCAGGCGCACGTCGAGCGGCGCAAAGTCACGCTTGATCAGCGAGAAGATCGCATTTGAGGCGGCGCCGGTGTATTGGCTTGGATGATGCCGCCAACTCTGCTCCGTTTCGAAGCGAGAGCAGCGTCGCGCGGAGGCGGCTTTCAAAGATCGCATAGTCGTATCCGGCTTCGGTAGAAAGTTTACGCCGGTCGATCGCGTGCAGCGCGCGCAGATACGATTTGGCCGCCGCAATGCGCGCGCGATACGCCGCCGCGCTGTACGAACCAAGCGCCGTGTCGTACGTATGCACGCCGGCGTTCGTCGCCTGCACCGGATTATCGCGCCACGCGTAAGCGAAATAGGCTTGCGCCAAGGCATTGAGCGTCGCGTCGCTTGACGGACGGAGCGGCGGCGCCGGCGCCGCGGCAAGTTGGGCCGCTAAGAGTGCCGTGCCAATGATTGCGCTCAAATTGATCATTGTAATCCTACGCGACCCTAGCGTGTGCGCGGTGTAGCATTCGCCGGACGATCAGCGGTTTTTGAAGCGCGCAACGCGCTTTTCGTTATAGGCCGCGAGCCCTTCTTTTGCATCTTCGCTCTTGAAGAGCAGCGATTGCAGCTCGCGTTCCAACGCCAGTGCATCGTTGAGCGGCAGTTCAATGCCCGTTTGCACGCTCCGCTTGATATGTCCGACCGCCATCGGCGCCTTGTTGGGCGATGCGAACTGCTTCGCGTAGCTCAGCACTTGCTCGCGAAACGACTGCGCATCGCCTTCGAAGATCTCGTTGACGATTCCAAAATCGAGCGCCTGTTCGAAGCTAAAGGTGCGGCCCGACGCCATCAGCTCGATCGCTTTGGATTTTCCGACAAGGCGCGCCAAGCGTTGCGTTCCGCCGGTGCCAGGCAGCACGCCGAGCGCGACTTCGGGCAGACCGATCTTGCCAGCGTCCTTGCGCGCGATGCGAATGTCGCACGCCATTGCAATCTCGAGGCCGCCGCCGACCGTGTGGCCGTTGAGCGCCGCGATAACGAGTTTGGGCGTCTGCTCGAATCGGCAGAGCGTCTCGTTGGCATGCAGGCAAAACATGTACTTGAACTGTGGCGTGACGCGAGTTAAGCATGCCGATGTTGGCGCCGGCGGAGAAGAACTTCTCACCGGATCCCGTCACGACGATCACTTCGACCTCATCGTCGAAGCGCGCATCCAAAATCGCGTCATCGAGCTGGCGCATCATCTCGTGCGTGTACGTATTGGCGGGCGGGTCGTTCATCTCGATGCAGCGCGATGTGCCCTTCGCGGCTAGAGTTAATGAGACGCTTGCCGTCGAGCGGCCGGCCCTCGCGTCCGAACGGTGTCTCCTTACGCGCCGATCTTGCCGAGCTGTCACCTGAGCTTGTCGAAGGGAGCTGCGTGTCGAACGGTCATGCTGCCTTTCCTTTCGGTGCGATCCAATTCGGACTCTTGAAAAGTTCTGCGAGCGCCGCTTCATCTTGTACGTTCGGAAGGACCGTCGGCGCGTATGCTTGCCACTCTTCTTCGGTTAAGCGACGTCCATCAACGCTCCAACGCTGACCGGCGAATTCCCCGATTTCACGATTGAAGCGCAAATCCGGAATGTACAACTTCGTCGGCGACGGATTGACGCTATTGACCCTCTCGACCGTCTTGGAGGCCTCGTCGTAGAACTGCGCGCGGGCGCGTTCATTCAAATGCTCGCGGTCGACCTGGTCTTGCGTCTTGTCCTCATCGACGCGCCCCTTAATGCCCCAGGCATACGCCCATTGCGCGGAACTCGAGTGGTCCGTTCCAAAGAGGTCGAGTGAACCCGAGAGCCACTTGTTGTAGTACTTCTGCTGCAGCTCAACCGGAATGACGCCGGCTTGCGCGATCCGCTTCAAACCCGAGACTCCCGTTCCCATGTGAAAGGACTCTTCGCGAAGCATGGGGCCCATCGATTGCGCCAACGGCGCAAAGCCGGAGTGCGAGAGCATCGTCAACTGGAATTTTCCGTCGCGATCCATGAAATTCGTATACGCGAAGAAATCGAGCCAATGCGTCACGTCGTCATTGAAGGCATTCAGCAAGCGGTTCTTCTTGCCGTAAGCACGCCGTTCGAGCATCTTTTGCGCTTCTATTTTGCCGTCTTCGCCAAAGTGCTTGATCATCAGATGGCACATCTGATAGCCATGGCGCGTCTCTTCGACCATGATGCGAACGAGCGAAGCAAGATCGTACTCGCTGGGCGCGTTGTTGACGAGAAAACGCTGCTGCTCGTTGGAAGCGAACTCCGTATCGCCCTGATAGACGACCATGTTCAAGACGGCATCGCGCATGCGCTGATCGGGAATCTCCAGGACTTTCTCCCACTTGCGCTCGCCGGCAAACTCACCGAAGGTGATCTCGTCTGTCGGCAATTCGCCGTATTTGGCTTCAAATTCGTAGCCGGGCATGTAGCGCTCGACCAGTTCCTGGTCGAGCCCGATATCGTGCTGCCATTGCCGCAGCAGATCGACCCAGTCATCGAAGGTCGCTATGCGCGTCATCGTTCGGAAGTGTCTCCTCGTCGCTGTGACGGAATTTTGTGATGTCGTGAGAATAACGTTATACTAGCATGCGCAACGCCACGGCTGTCAAGGCGGCTCGAGCCGCATCGCTCATCTTCACGCTATACGGTGATTTCGGCCGGATGTGCAACGGCAGACTGCCGGTCGGCAGCTTGGTGAGGCTGATGGCGGAGCTAGGCATCAGCGAACAGGCAGTGCGCCAAGCGCTTTCACGGATGGCCGCACAGGGCTGGCTCGCGCGCGTAAGAGATGGCGGGCGCGCTTCATACGCGCTTACGGAACACGGCACAAACCGCATCGCACATATTGCGCCGCGCATTTATGAACCGGCAGGTGAATGGGATGGACGCTGGCGGATCGTCGTTTACGGCATTGCGGAAAAGCAGCGGCAACTGCGGGACCGTTTGCGCAAAGAGTTGGCGCTGCTCGGCTTTGCGCCGCTCGCGCCGGCGGTTTGGATCTCGCCGCGCGACGTTCGCGCCGAAATTCAAGAGCTCGCAAGGCAGCCCGCTCTCTCCGGCAACGTGCAACTCTTCATCGCCGACTACGAGGGGCCCATGGGCGACCGCGATCTGCTGGAACGCTGCTGGAACGTCGAGGCGATCGCCGCCGCGTATCGCGAGTTCGTTGCATTCTACGAACCGCGGATTGAAAAAGAACGCTCCGCTCGCGCGCTCAGCGAGCGCGACGCATTCATCGAACGCTTGCAACTCGTTCAGGACTTTCGCAAATTCTTATATGTCGATCCCGGACTACCCAGCGCGTTGCTTCCGGCGCATTGGCCCGGCAGCGTCGCCTCCGCGATCTTCCGGCAATATTACGGTTTGATTTCTCAGAAGGCCGAACGGTTCTTCAAGAGCGCGCTGTAAGACGCGCGACCGCTACTCTTCGCCTTCGTGAAGGTGCAGGTGACAGCCGTCTTCCGCATCGCTGAGCACCTCGCGCGCTTCAGCGAGCACCGAGGCAGAGATCGTTTGCGTCGGTTCAACGGTGCCTTCTTCGGCGAGAAAATCGGATTCGGCCCAATCTTCCCACGTCTCGAGCGGCTCGCCATCAACTTCCGCGGGAAAGCGCACGCAAAATCCTTGCTCGAGATGAACGCCGACGACCTCGACCTTCGTACCGCGCGGAAAATACGTGCCTTCCTTCCAAAGCGTGCCGTACGTCGTTTCGTAGGTCTGTCCGATTTTTAGCTGTTCGATGTGCGTTTATACCCCGAATGCATTTATGGGTTTCTCGCCCACATACGTTATAACGCTCTTCGTTTCAGAATAGAGGCGCATCGTCTCTAGTCCTAGTTCCCGCCCGTATCCGGAGCGCTTGTAGCCGCCGAACGGGACGCCCGGAAAGACCGCGTATGGCGTGTTGATTGCGACGGTGCCGCTGCGCAACGCCCGCGTAACGCGATAGACGCGGCTGATGTCTTTTGACCAGATGCTTGCGGCAAGGCCATATTCACTATCGTTCGCGAGCTCGATTGCCTCACTCTCGGTTTTGAATTTCAAGAAAACGACGACCGGCCCAAAGATCTCCTCTTGCGCGATGCGATGGTTGGGCTCGGCTTCAAAGGCCGTAGCGCTCCAAAACATTCCACGCTCTTGCCCGTTGCCGACGGCGGCTCGACGACCGCCAAACAGACGTTTCGCGCCTTCCTTTTCACCGGATACGCAGTAGGCCGCAATCTTTTCGAGCTGCTCTTCGACCGTGATCGCGCCGATCTGCGTCTTTGCATCCTCGGGGTCGCCGATGCGTAACTTCTGCGCCTGCTCACCGAAGCGACTTACGAACTGATCGTAGATTGCTTCGTGAACGAGAACCCGTGAACGTGCTTCGCATGTTTGTCCGGCGTTGTAGAAGATACCGTAGAGCGCGCCGTTGATCGCCGCATCAACATCCGCATCGTCGAAGACAAGCGACGGCGATTTTCCGCCGAGCTCGAGGGTCACTCGTTTGAGCGTTTGCGCCGCCGTGCTTGCGACGCGTTTGCCGACCGACGTGCTTCCGGTGAACGCAATCTTGTCGATCCCCGGATGCTCCACGAGCGCTTGCCCCAGTTCCGATCCGGGGCCGGTAAGGATGTTGAGGACGCCTTCGGGGAGGCCGGCCTCAAGCCCAATTTTTCCAAGCTCGAGTGCGGTCAACGGCGTAGCGGATGCCGGCTTGAGGATGACGGTGCAGCCGGTTGCAAGCGCCGGTGCAACCTTCCAACTCGCAAGCAGCAACGGAAAATTCCACGGCACGATTGCTCCTACGACGCCGACCGGCTCGACAAGCGTGTGCGCTACGTAGTTCGGCACAGGCGCAGGTAACGTCGAACCGTAGTTCTTGGTCGCGGCACCGGCGTAAAATTCGAACGTGTCGATAATCGCGCTCAGCTCGCCTTTGGCCGTGGCGATCGTCTTGCCGTTGTCGCGAACTTCAAGCAGAGCCAGCTCCTCTGCGCGCTCCGCGATCAACTGCGCGACCTTGTAGACGATCTTCGCGCGACGCGAGGCGGCCATTGTGGCCCACTTCCCGCTCTCCAAGGCCTTACGCGCGGCTTGCACCGCGCGATCGACATCGGCAGCAGAGGCGCTCGCGACCTGCGCAAGCTCTTCGCTCGTCGCCGGATTGCGATCGACGTACGAGGCGCCCTCGGCGGCGTCGCGCCAATCGCCGGCAATGAGCAGTTGTGTCTTTGTTATCTTCTACAACCTTTCAATGACTGTCGTTATTCCTTGCCCGACTCCGACGCACATCGTCGCCACGCCGTAGCGCAGGTTTTGGCGGCGGAGCTCATGCACGAGCGTCGTCATGATCCGCGCGCCGCTTGCTCCAAGCGGATGTCCCAACGCAATCGCGCCGCCGTTCGGATTCGCCTTCGCGGGATCGATCTCTAGGTCGCGCAGACATGCGATCGACTGCGAGGCAAAAGCTTCGTTGATCTCAACCAGATCGACGTCTTCCATCCGCAGTCCAGCCCGCTGTAACGCCTTCTTCGTCGCCGGAATCGGTCCTAAGCCCATAAAGCGCGGGTCAACGCCGGCCACGCCGGATGCGACGATGCGGGCAAGCGGCCGAAAACCAAATTGCTTTGCGGCTTGCGCTTCACACAGCAAGATCGCCGCCGCGCCATCGTTGATCCCCGATGAATTTCCGGCGGTCACCGTGCCGCCTTCTTTAAAAGCCGGTTTCAGTCGCGCCAAATCTTCGAGCGACGTCTGCGGCCGTGGATGTTCGTCGGCGACAACTTCGCTTGTCTGCTTTCCATGTGCAACCGTAACGGGAACCAACTCATCATCGAAGCAGCCCCTCTCAACGGCCGCCTTCGTCTTACGCTGCGACTCGAAGGCGAATCGATCTTGCTCTTCACGAGAGATCTTATAGCGCTCGGCAACGTTCTCAGCCGTTGCGCCGAGCGCGATTGTATATTCGTGGGGCATGGAGCGATTGATCATCCGCCACCCGATCGTCGTATCAAACACTTGGGGTGAACGTTCGAATGCGCGCTCCGACTTCAGTTGTACAAACGGCGCGCGCGTCATCGATTCGACCCCGCCCGCGATGATGACGTCACCATCGCCCCATGCAATGGCTTGCGCGGCTGAGTTGATCGCTTGCAGGCTGCTGCCGCACAACCGATTGAACGTCGCCCCCGCGACATCTAACGGCAAACCTGCAAGGATCGCCGCCATCCGGCCAACGTTGCGGTTATCTTCACCACTTTGGTTCGCAGCGCCGAAGAAGACATCTTCGATCGCTGCGGGATCGACACCGGTGCGCTCAACAAGCGCCTTAACGACGGTCGCCGCCAAATCATCGGGGCGCGCCCCTGCCAACGCGCCGCCATACCGCCCGATCGGCGTGCGAACCGCATCGACGATGACAACGTCTCTCATGTTATGGCCGTTAGAACTCCGTGCCGTACGCATGGTGCTGACCTCGATTTGTCTTCGGCCATCTGCTCGCACCGCTCCGCTCTGCGCATCCATCGCCCACAAGCGCGCGGGCCGGCCCGAATTCCTTTCCTTCGGCATTCGCCAATTGCGTCGAGCATTCGCGCGATGCGCTCACGCGCCGATCTCTGTGCCCCACGAGATCGGGCCAATTGGATAGTTCGTGCCGAGTTGCATCGCCAGATCGATGTCATCACGCGCAGCGACGCCGTCCTGTACCGCATATACTGCTTCGCTGACAATCGAACCGATAACGCGCCCCAAAAACAGTCGCTGGAACTCGCCACGAGCATCGTGCTGCTTGCCGAGCGCAGCGAAAATTTCTTCGGCAAGCGCCAGCGCATCATCATCCGTTGCGTCCGCATCAACGATTTCGACGACGGCTTGTCGTTCCAACGATCCAACGATGCCGTATCCGACAACCATCTCGGGGTGCTTCAAGCGCTTGGCAATGCTTCGCATCGGCGTCGCATAGGCATCAAAGAAGATAACCGCATCATCCGAAATAAGGTTTTCGATCTCGGCCAGCGCCGCTGATGCGATCTGAGACGCCGTCACCGATATCGAAGACGATCGTCGGCTCAGCGTCAAGGTCCGTCGAAATGCATCATCGGGCCCAATGTCGGTCTGGATCTGCTGAACGTTTGCATACGTCTGCTGCAACGTACGAAGCAATCGTCTCCGCGATTGTCGCCGAAGCCGAGGACGACAATCATTTCATCTTCATTACGAGCCGGCGGCTCAGGCGCCGTAATTGGCGCCGATCGCGTTACCCCGATCGCTTTCGTACGCTGTAGAAACCCTCGCCCGGTCTTTCGACCTAGCTTCTTCTCCGCGACCATCTTCTGCTGACGCGGCACCGGCCCAAAGCGCGCCGCTTCCGTTCGCTCGTATATCGATTCCGTCGTCGCGAGATTGACGTCTAAGCCGATCAGATCCATCAATTCGAACGGGCCCATGCGAAAGCCGGCGCCGCGCGCCAAGAGATCGAGATCCGCGATCTCGGCCGGCCCGGCATCCAACGCACGCAACGCTTGAAGATAGTACGGGCGTGCGACGCGATTAACGATGAAGCCCGGTGTATCGGCGGTAAGTACTGCGGTCTTGCCGAGCGACTGCACAAATGCGCGGCCGATCTCTACAACGGTCTCGTCATTGCGATTCGTCTTAACAACTTCGACGAGCTTCATCACGGCCGCCGGATTGAAGAAATGCAGGCCGATCAACCGGCCGGGATCGGCAAGTGCGTCGCCGATTTCGGTAACGCTGAGCGACGACGTATTTGTCGCGAGAATCGCGCGATCGCCTAAGCGTTGCTCGAGTTGTGTGAACACCTGCTGCTTGAGAGCGAGATTTTCAGGAACCGCCTCGATCGCCAGCTCGACCGCACGAAGCTCGGCGATCGAGCCCCACATCTGAATGCGCGACAGCGCATCGGAGCGGCCGAGGCGTTGCGAGTCGCGCTTCAAGCGCTCGCCTGCGCGCTCGCGGATCGCCGCGTCGATCTCCACAAGATCGACGTCGAAGCCGGCGATCGCCGCGGTCAGCGCGATGCCCGCGCCCATCGTCCCTGCTCCAACCACAGCTATTCGTTGCATGATTGAATTCCGTTTGACGAACGGGGTCCGGCGGTCCTTACCACCAACATGTGTATCGCGCCGCTCCATGGGGAATGTTGCAGAGCGATCATGAACCACAAATGGCGGGTGCTGGCGTCCTCGTATGTGATCGATTCACCGTACATGCGATTGCGCAAAGACACGATCGAACTGGCCAGCGGCGCGATCATCGACGACTACTACGTTCGTGAAACGCGCGGCTTCAGCTCGATCTTTGCTCTCACGAATGACGAAAAAGTCATTCTGGTGCGGCAATTCAAGTACGGCATTCGACGCTCCGTGCTGGAGTTACCGAGCGGCTTTATCGACGACGGCGAGTCGCCGCAGGAAGCCGCCGTGCGCGAATTGGCTGAGGAAACCGGCTATGTCGCCGACTCGCTCGAGCTCGTTCGAACCTTCGTTCCGGATCCTACCAATTCAACGACGCTGATGCACCTGTTTCTCGCTCGCGGCGTGCGCCACGAGCTCGCGCAGAAACTCGATCCGGCTGAAGACATCGAGGTCGAAGTCGTGTCGCTCGCTCAACTGCACGATTTGCTGCGCCGTGGCGCGATCGAATCGGCAACCCAAGTGGCCGCCGTCTATACGATACTCGATACCCTACGCTAGCGATCCGGCTGCAGAAATTTTCGATGAAATCCTCGCCCGGATGCACCATCCGACCGATGCTGCGCGGAACGCAGCGCCGCCAAACTTCCCAATGCAAACAGACCCGATGGCACCGAGGCGATAACCTGAAAATCACTGGGGCGCAGGCGCCACATCGCAAGTGAGGCAGCACAATCATCGGAGCGGACGTCGAGGCCGATCGAATACGGTGTCATCGCCGGCACGACGATCAGTTGCGGTGATGCCAAGAACACGGGTACCGATTGGCCGCCGCCCAAGTGAATGCTCGGGTGAAGATGGCCGATGACCGCGCGATTCTCGTTCGTCGGACGGTCGCCGTGCATCAGCACCCAGCCGTTGCTTTCCAGCCGTTCGTACGTTTCTCCGAGAACGGCGACGCCGCGCGATCTTCCTTCGTGGTTCCCGGCGATGATCTGCAAGTGCGCGCGCGACCGGAGCGTTCGCAGCGCGCGCGTAATGCGCCGTCTGGCACCGTCGCTCATCTCAACGCCGTGAATAACGTCGCCTAAAAGCACGACGTGCTGCGCTTGCAACTGCCTCGCGGCGTCGCATAGCGCATCGATCGATGGCGTCGTGCTCCACAGGGGCAGCGCTCCGCCGATTACCTCCTCGTAGCCGAGATGCACGTCGGCGCCAACCAGGGTGCGTGTGGCCTCAAACCACAGCATGCCGCTGCTAAGGGCTGCGACGCCGGCGAAAAGTTGATGCTGTTGGAGCTGCTGCGACGCCGTCATTGCGCCAAGGCCTGTCCTGAGCGGGGCCGAAGGGCTAGCACGCGTTCGTGAAGCGCTTCCACCATCGTCGTCCGCTCCTCCAAGACGATCGAATCGCCGAAGCTCGACGTGACGATCCCGAATGTAAACGGCGAGGCAGCCGGCGGATGCAGAACGCGCGGCTCACCTTTGAGCGCATTGAGATATTCGAGCGCGCCGGGCGCATCGAGCAGATCACGAGTGACGGTGCGGATGGTTTCCCGCAACAAGACGAAATCGGGATCGGCGTTCTTCACGCGCCCCAGAATTTCGGCCGCATTCCATGAGAGCGCGCGGCGCCGCAGCGCTCGACCACCGGCACGCCGCAGCACTAAGAGTCCGGTGTTTGCAACGTAGCGGAAGTTCGTCTTGATCAGATGCGACGATTGCAGACCTTCGAGCAGATCGCGCTCGAAATGCTCCACGTGCAGCATCGACGCCCAGACGGCGTCCGGAATCGTTTTGCCGCGCGGTAAGGTCAGCATGAAGCCGCCGTCGTCGGTTGTCAGCTGCGTATTGGTCCGGGCAAATCGGAAGAGCCGTGCGCCGACAGCGCGCCCGAGCGTTTCGTTGATCCGGCGCCCGGCGCCGGTGTGAAAGACGGCGGTTTGGCGGCCGCTCATCCGATAGATCTCGACGATCGGCTCTTGCAGCTGCGGAATCGCAGAGATCGCGGCTTGCTGCGCGAGGTATCCAACGACGTGGCGCGCTTCCCATTCCCGCAAGCCGTATCGGCGCTGCAACCACTCGCGAGCCGCAGAGGTGCTCGTTAAACGCTGCGCTACACCGCTGCGAA
Source organism: Vulcanimicrobiota bacterium (assembly GCA_963723515.1). GTDB lineage: Bacteria > Vulcanimicrobiota > Vulcanimicrobiia > Vulcanimicrobiales > Vulcanimicrobiaceae > JAFARW01. Next base: position 125,826 of record CAVRQT010000003.1, on the reverse strand, counting down.
GGCGATCGATTTCAAGCGCCAGCGGCTTCGAAATACCGCGCAGATGCGAGCTCCACTGCGGGACGGTCGGCTTCGCGGAGACCGGTTCAACGACAACTCCCCCTCGACGGACTTCCTTGATTTCAAACGTTCGCCCGGCGAGCAGCAAGACATCACCGACGTGCAGTTGATCCCGAAACGCTTCCTCGACACGGCCGATGTCGGTGCCCTCGCGTGCGCGGACGACGGTCTGCGCCTCGTCCGGAATCGTTCCGACATTTTCAAAGAATGCTGCTGACACATCGCGTCCAAGTCCATAGAGCGCATGCCCGTCATAGCCGATGCGCCGCACGTGCGCCCGCTCGGAGCCGACGCCTTGGCCGGAGAGATACCGCGCGCAAGCGCGCAGATCCGATTCTTCAAGTTCGCGGAACGGATACGCTCGGCGAGCGATTCGCAACAGATCGTTCACCTGCGCTCGACGGCGAGGTACGACGCTTCCGACGAGCCATTGCGCGAGCACGTCGAGCGGTGCAGCGGGTATTTCAATCGCTTCGATCGTGCCGTCGGCAATGCACCGTTTGGTCGCCGCCGCTTCAATGATATCATCGCGATCTTGAGCGATCACGACACCATCCGCGATTGCGTTCGGGCGGTGCCCCGATCGTCCAATACGCTGCAGCGTCGCCGTAATGCCGCGCGCTCCGCCAACGATGATGACGCGATCCATGAAGCCGATGTCGACCCCCAGTTCTAAGCTCGAACTGCAGACGACGGTGTGCAACTTTCCGTCGCGCAACGCGGCCTCGATCCGATGGCGGACGTTCCGTTCGAGCGCACTATGATGGACGCCGATGCGCGTTCCCTCGCGACGCCGAGGAACGTCGCCGGCGATTTCAACGTGCTCGGGCACCTCCTCGAGCTGCGCCATCTCGTGGCCGATCAGCTCCGCTTGACTGCGAACGTTCGTGAAGACGAGCGCGGAGCGGACCTCGCGCGTAAGATCAGAAGCGGCGCGCGCAACCGTTGCGAGCGGCGCCATTGCACCTTCGAAGGGCGCATCGACACGCACCTGAACCGAACGCAAACCGCGAGCGTCAACGATCTCACATGCGCGTCCGACGCCGGCCAAGAATTCGGCGATGCGTTCGAGCGGGCTGGCAGTCGCGGAGAGCCCGATGCGATTGAACGGTGCGGCAACCAACTCCTCAAGCGACTCTAAGAGCAGGCTCAGTTGCGCGCCGCGCTTATTGCCGCCGAGCGCATGTACCTCATCAACCACCACGGTTTCAACAAATCGAAGGGCCTTACGATAGGAGTCCATCGCCAGCATGACCGCAAGCGATTCCGGCGTCGTCAGCAACAGATGCGGAGGCCGTCTGAGCATGAGGCGGCGTTCTTCCAGCGGCGTGTCGCTCGTTCGAACCGCCGTGCGGACCACTGATTCGCGGATGCGGCCCCTTCGGAGCTTGGCGCGCTCCGAATTGGGCCGCTCGAGCAACCCCATTTCGCGCAACGGCACGCGCAGATTGTGCTCGACGTCATAACTGAGCGCCCGGAGAGGAGAGACGTAGAGGCCGTAGGTCCGCGGCAGCAACTCATCGGCGTCGCGGCGTTCCGCTAAGCGGCTCATTAAAGGAAGAAAGGCGGCTAAGGTCTTGCCGGTGCCCGTTGGAGATGAGAGCAGAAAGGTGCGCAGTTTGACGCCCAGAGGCAGCGCCTCTCGCTGCGGCATCGTGGGCTCAACCAAGTGCTCGCGGCACCAGCCCGCCACGATCGGGTGCAGCGTTCCGAAGACGTCAGCCATGAACGAACGTACGTTCGATGCCATGGACGAAACTTGCTGCCGCGCGTTCCGGTAGATATCGCAGAATGCTCAATACATTTGTTCGACTGACGATCTTGCTCGCGCTCTGCATCGTCATCGTAAAGGTCGCTCTCCTCGCCCTGCCCATTGTGGTTGCGGCAGCCGTGATCGCGGCGCTATTGATCGGCGTGTTGTTCCTCGTGAATTTCGTGCGCCGCCTCGGACGGCGCCCGCAGCTCCCAATCTCCCGGTAGCTCTTCGCGGCGCTTCGAACCGAAGAAAGCGGAGTGACGATTTACTCGCCACTCCGCTTTCAACCTATTCTCTCTCGAAGAAATTGCTTGCCAATTTCTTCGAAATTCTTTAGCCGCCCGTCTGAAACGAATCGCTCAGGAGATCCAAGTTCAGCTTGGTATCCTGGGTTTGCGTTTGCTGAACGCCCTCTTGATGGGTGCGTCCGTTAAGCGAGATTGAACGCGGCACCTTAAATTTGCTGCTGTAAGTAATCGTGCCGTAGGTCGTCGTATCGGACGGCTGCGCGCCCGTCACTTTCACCTGCTGGTTTACGGTGATGGCGATATCGCCGTTCGGCTGCGTTCCGGTGATTTGGTAGGTCTCGTGAACGTTCGATTGGCTCTGTGATACTTCGCGGACCCACTTACCGGCGTTGACGTCATCATTGCTCACGAAGTCGCGTCCAAGCAGGGCCAACAGCGCGTGCTCCTCGGGAGTGAGGTTGAGGGCCTGATCGGCCGGAATGCGGAGTTGGCCGTCCGGCATAACGTCGACGCGCACCGGCGGCGCCTTACGGTTATCCGTATCCTCTGAGATCTGCACCGCCAACGCGTTGTCCGCGGTGATCCCGGTGACATCTGCCGTGATCGTTCCCTTCGAAAGCATGCCGCCGTTGTAGCGCGCGACACCGCTGCTCGCCGACGCCCCGGCCATCGAAGCATTTGCACCGCCGGGACCGGCTTCACCCATCGTCAGCTCCTCGGTCTGACTGGAAACCGTCACGCCGACTTTATAGACCAAGTGACGCGGTAATTTTTGCGCAAGCGCCGTGCCGCACGAGAGAAAGACGCCGCCCAGGGCGAGTGCAACGATCGCCGTTCTTTTCATGAATGTTACTTCAGGGTTGTGGGGCAGCCAATCCTTGAACAGTTGCGGGCGCTGTTAAGTACGCGCTTGCTTAAAGTCAGCTGTTTGGTTCGAACGAGTCGCTGACAAGGTTCAGGTGCACCTTGAGATCCTCGGTCTGCGTTTGCTGGAGACCCTCGTGATGCGTGCGGCCGTCAATGAGGACCAACCGCGGTACTTTGTACGCTGGGCTGTACGTAATCGTTCCGTGCGTCGTCGTATCGAACGGCTGCGCGCCGGAAACTTTGATCCGCTCGTCGAGCGCGATGTTGATGTCGCCGTTGGGCTGCGTTCCTGTGACATGGAATTCTTCGTGAATATCGGCTTGACGATCGATCAGCTGATGCACCCATGTTCCGGCCAGCATGCCGTCTTGACTGAGAAACTTTCGTGCGAGAAGCCGCAACAGCGCCTGCTCCTCCGACGTGAGGTTGATCGCATCTTCCGAGCGCATCCGCAAGGCGCCGTCCGACGTGACGTCGACACGAACGACCGGCGAACGGCGATTGTCGGTATGCTCCGAGATTTGCACGGCGAGAGCATCGCCTTCGTTCGTAAATCCGATGATATCGACGTCAATCGTTCCATTTGAGAGCATGCCGCCGCTGTAGTGCGCGACGCCGCTGCCGGCCGTCGGCATCCAATCGTGGTTGCCCATGACGAGCTCGTCGGTTTGCGTCGACTCGGTGACGCCCACATTGTAGACAAGGTGACGCAACGGCTTGCTTTGAGCTTGCGTCGCAGCCGCGGAGAGGAGAAACGCAGACGCTACGATGGTCCCTACGACCACCATCCGTTTCACACCTGAATGGTTCCCGAGCGCTGCAGGAAGCCCTTGAGAGCGTCGCTCAGTTGCGTGCGGATTTTCCAGCATCGGCAAGTGAGCCGAGCGCTCGATCACTTTCAATTCTGAATCATGAATGCGCGCCGCAACGCCGGCATTCGTTTCCGGTGGAGAAATCGCATCGTCTGACCCGCAGACGATCAGCACCGGCACGTCGAGATCTTCCAACAAATCGTCCGACGAGGCGCGTACCGCCGCACCACGCAGCAAGGCCGCAGCGCCCATCGGGTTTTGCGAACGCATCACCGCCGCAACCGAACCAACGAGCCCACTGGAGGCATCGGCGGCAAGCAGCTTGGGAAGATACTCATCGACCGCCGGCTCCATCCCTTCGCGCTCTAAGCGGGTTGCGAGTGCAATTCGGCGTTCTGCCGCTTGCGGCGTATCGGCATCGACGCGGCTGCACATGAGCGTCAAACTCGAGACACGTTCGCTGAACATCCGAAAGAACGACAATGCCGCATAACCACCCATCGAATGCCCGACGATCGCGGCGCGTGAAACTCCAAGGATGTCGAGCATCGCAGCGATATCGGCGGCAAGATGCTCCATGAGATACGGCCCCGGCGGCGCATCGGATTGCCCCATACCGCGCAAATCGGGCGCAATTACATGTGAGGCGGAGGAGAGCGCTTCGAGCTGCGCATTCCAAATCACGTCGGACAACGGAAAGCCGTGCAACAGTACGACGCACGATCCGTTTCCGGCGCTGATCGCATGCAATCGAACGCCGTCGATTGTAACGTTCACTCACTTGCACTTCCCGTCGCGCAACGCCAAAACTTGCGTGCACACGCTAGTTTGCTGTATAAAGGAGGCAACAACCCTGGTCTTTACCAGACCGGAGAAAGGATGACTGCACGAAATATGGCAGCCAAACGTAAGAGATCGAGCGCGAAGAGTTCGTCGAAAAAATCCAGTTCGAGAAAAGGCGGACGCAAATCAACCGCAAAGCGCTCAGCAGCACGCAAGGGCGGACGCAAATCGAGCGGCCGTAAGAAATCGAGCGGACGCAAGAAATCGAGCGGACGCAAGAAATCAAGCGGACGGAAGTCCGGCGGACGAAAGAAAGCTCGCAAGGCGTCGACGCGGCGCAAATCGTCGCGTAAAGCGGCATCCGCAAAACCGCGCCGCAGGAGCCGTCGGAGGAAGGCAGCGGCCTAAGACCCGGCTCTTTAGTGCCTTTAGCGAGTCGCATTTCGCGGCTCGCTTTTTTCTATAGGAACCTGTGATTAAGTCTCCGTCGTTCAACCTCGTGACGATTTTTGTTGAGTTCAAGGCGCGAGGACGGACGCAATGCAGCACGCATTGTGGCCGCCGCAGCAACGCTGAAATCGGCAAAAAACGGCCGAGGATGGGCCGCGTGGGACTTGATCAGAGGTTCCTTATACCGTTCTGATGATTGGTCTGCGCAGGGTCAGCCATACCGCAAAGAGCGCGGTTGCCAGCCCCGCGGCGATGAAGGCATGTCCGAGGCCGATCAGCGACCCTAAACCGCCGATGACAAAGGCGCCGGCAGGTACGAATCCAAGCGCAAGCATCGAGTACACCGAAATCGCGCGACCGCGCACCGCATCCGGCGAGAGCGTCTGAATCAAGATGTTCGACATGCCCATAAACGCCAATGTGGCAAGCCCGATTACCATCAGCACCGGAATGCTCATCCATAACGTGCGCACGAAGCCCAACGCGAAGACGGAGAGCGCCATGACGCTTGCAGAGAGCAACCACAATCCGCCGCGTCGATCGCGCGATCCAAAGAGCGCAGTAACGAGCGCACCGGCGAATCCGCCGACGCCGGTCGCGGCGATCGCCCAACCGAGTCCCTTCGCGTCGGCGCCGAGATAGTTCAACGCATATGCCGGCAGCACGAGACTATACGATCGCACGAGGAGCGCGCTCACCATAAAAAAGATGATGACATAGCGCAGAATGGCGTGCGAAAGCAAGAACGCAATGCCGTTGCGAATCGAAACGAGCAGCGGCTCGGCTACGGTGCTCGAGGGCGCCGGCGATTGCATGAAGAGCAACGCCAGAACGACCGCGAGCGTCGCGCCCGCGTTTACGTAAAACGACCCCGCAACGCCGGCGTAAGCGATCAAGAAACCCGCGATCGCCGGCCCGATGACCGCCGGCGCGTTGAAGGCGATCGAATTCAGACCGATCGCGTTACCGACGTATTCGCGGTCGACGAGCAGCGGCACCCAACTTTGCCGCGCCGGCACGTCGAACGATTGCGCGGCCGCGTTGAGCATAGACAGCGTGATCAACCCCCAAATGTTGATCCTGTGCAGGCTTGTGAGCACGGCTAAAAGCAGTGCGAGCGCCGAAATCGTCGAGTTCGTTATAAAGAGCACACGCCGTCGCGGCAGACGATCTGCGACGACGCCCGCGATCGGTGATGCTAAGAGCACCGGAATCGCGCGCGCGATGCCGAGCACACCGAGGTAAAACGATCCGAGTTGCGGCGTCGGCGAGAGCTTTACGACGAAGTAGCCGATCGCCGTAAATTGCATCCACGTGCCGAGATTCGAGACGAGCAGTCCCATCCACAACAACCGAAAGTCGTGAAACCGCAGCGCACCAAAGAGTCCCGGCCCGCGCTTTGGAGGCGCCTCTTCCAGGAGCGCCGGCAGCTCGCGCGCTACGCGCATCCACGAACCGCGCCGGCGATGATCGACGCGCTTGCTTGCTGACCGAAGCGCGCCGTATCGATGCACAGATCGTAGTGTTTGGAGTCGGCCCACTCAAGCTGGTAGTAGTCGTGAACGTACGCGCGTCGCGCTCGGTCGATGCGTTCGACTTCGGCTGCCGCTTGCGCCTGGGGAACCTGCATTGCGTCGCTGATGCGCTCGATGCGCCACTCACGCGGCGCATACATGAAGACGCGCACCACGTCATCGCGCCGGCCTAAGATCGCATAGGCCGCACGGCCGATGATGAACACGTTGCCTTGGGAAGCAAATTCTCGCACCGCGACTTGCACCTCACGCAAACAATCGCGGTCGAAGGATTGCTGCTCGCGCGATGCGAGCGAAATCTCGGGCGTCGCCAGTTCGAGACCGCTGATCAACCGCTCGCCGAGATTGCGGCTCGTATCCTCGCTCGCGCTGACGGCATCGGGTGAGGTATGAAGCCGCTTTGCGACGACGACGGGAAGCTCTTGGTCGATGACGCGGTAGCCCAGCTGTGCCGCCGCGCGCCGCGCAATCTCGATCGCGCCGGCGCCGTATTGATTCGAAACGGTCACGATCATCTCGCTAAGGGACCGCTTGCAGCGCGTGGAATAGCGCCTCCTGCCATGCCCATCATTCGCACGCGCGACCTTTGCAAAACGTTTCGCTCCGTTCAGCGCGAAAGCGGACCGGCAGGCGCAATCCGGACGCTTTTCAGCCGTAAGTATGTCGAAAAAGTCGCGGTTCGCAACGTGAATATGTCGCTTGAACCGGGCGAACTCGTCGGGTACATCGGTCCCAACGGCGCGGGAAAGTCGACGACGATCAAGATGCTGACGGGAATCCTCGTACCAACATCCGGTCTGATCGAGGTCGACGGCCGCGTTCCATATCAATCCCGCCAAGAGAATGCAAAGCACATCGGCGTCGTCTTCGGTCAGCGCAGCCAGTTGTATTGGGATCTTCCGCTGATCGAATCGTTCGAGTTGTTGCGCGCAATCTATGCGATTCCAAGCGATCGTTATGCTGCCAATTTAGCTCACTTCACGGAAGTGCTCGAGATGGGAGAATTCCTTCAGACGCCGGTGCGTCAACTTTCGCTTGGGCAACGCATGCGCGGCGATTTTGCGGCGGCGATGCTGCACGACCCGAAGATCATCTACCTCGATGAGCCGACGATCGGACTCGATATCGTCGCGAAGGAGGCAATCCGTGATTTCGTGCGCGCCATCAACGAGCAGCGCGGCACGACGATCATTTTGACGACGCATGACTTGGCCGACGTCGAGCGCCTCTCGCATCGCATCGTCTTGATCGACCGCGGTACGATCATTTACGACGGCCCGATCGAGCGGATCAAGGAGCAGTACGGGACGCATCGGACGCTCGTGGTGACGATGAGCGAACCACGTCACGACATGCAGTTGCCTGACGCAGAACTCGTTGCCAATGAGGGCGCCGTGGCGCGATTTCGCTTCGATCGCGAACGCGTTCGAGCGGACCAGTTGATTCGCGTTGCCGCGCGAACGTTTTCCGATTACGGACGTCTCGATCGAAGAGCCCGATCTCGAATCGATCATACGACGGATCTACATCGAAGGGTATGATGATCCGCTGCTCGAGCACTCCAGATGAGGTAAATGATGATCGTCTCCAGCAACACCAAGAAGCCGAAGATCCATGCGAACGCCTACGTTGCGCCCACCGCCGTCATCAGCGGCGAGGTGACGCTCGAAGAAGATTGCGCCGTCCTGCACGGCGCCGTGATCACCGCCGAGGGCGCGCCGATCGTCGTCGGCGCCAATAGCGTGGTTATGGAGAATGCAGTACTGAAGAGCAGCGGCGGCAAGGCGATGCAGTTTCCGCTCACGATCGGCGAAAGCTGCATCATCGGCCCCGGCGCATACCTTGTCGGAGCAACGATCGAGCCCGGCGCATTCATCGCTTCCGGTGCCCGCGTCTTCAACGGCGCGACCGTTGATTCAGGCGTCAGCGTTGCGCTGGGCGCGATCGTTCACGTCAATACGCACGTGCGCGCGGGACAGCATGTGCCCATGCAGCACATCGCCTACGGCGATCCGGCGACGATCCACCCGCCGCGCGAAGCGCCTGACGTCCACGCCCAAATGAATTTCTTTGAAACGGTCTTCAATCTGCCGCAAAGCGACGACGTTCGCGAGAAGGCGGCACAAACATACGCGAGGTTCTTGCGCCTGCAGCACGCGCAGGACTCAGTGATTCCCGAACAGCCGAAGAAAGCGGCCGTCAAGGCGCCGGTTTCTAAGACGCAAGAGCCGCCGCCGACGCAAGCCGCCGATGTCGGCAAAGTCGTCGACGTCATGTTCCTCGAGCTTGAGGAAGCGCGACATCGGCGTGAAGCCGGCCTCGAACGAGAGAAGCGCGAAAAAAAGTAGAGCCGCGTGCGCTTTCGCGCTGAGCCGTACATCGAATTCGCCAAGAAGGCGTTCGCGCGCGAAGCGACTTATCGCATGGAAGTCCTTACGGAAGTCGTCTCGCTGGTACTACGGGTCTACCTGTTGCGTTCGCTTTGGACGGCGCTCTACGCGCAAAACGTCGCCCCGCTCGGTCTGCCGCTTCACTCGATGATCACCTACGCGACGGTCGCCTTGCTCATGTCGCTCATTCTGGAAGTTGATGGGACGCGTTCGATTCGCGAGAAAGTGCGGGAAGGCACGATTGCCACGGATCTGATGAAGCCGATCAGCCTGCCGATGTACTTTTTCAGCGACGGCGTCGGACAAACGCTGGTGCATGCCTTGCTCGTCGTCCCTTCCCTGATCTTCGCGCTCTTGCTCGTGCACATCGATCTGCCGCGCTCCCCGCAGGCAGCCGCCGCCTTTGCGTTTTCCTTTCTCCTTGGCTATCTCGTCAATTTCTTCGTCAATTTTGTGATGAACGCCATCGCGTTTTGGACGCTGGAGACCTTCGCCGTGCAGTTGATCGTGCGCTGGGTTTCCGATCTGCTGAGCGGTCAAGTCATTCCGCTGACCTTCTTTTCCGGCATCGTCGGACGCATTCTCTTCGCGCTTCCATTCGCGGCGATCTACTCGACGCCGCTGCTTATTTACGTCGGTTTGATTCCGCCGGCGCAATACGAGCGTTACTTCATCGCGCAAGCACTGTGGCTTTCACTCTTTGGATTGCTCTCGATGCTCGTATGGCGCGCCGCGTCACGCCGCGTCGTGATCCAAGGCGGTTAGCTTCCCGCCCGAACTTTCGCGGCGCTACGCTGCGGGCAGATCCCAGAAAACGATCTCGCCGCTGCCCGAGATTTCCAGTTCCGGGATGTCGTAAAGACGCACCGCGTCCCCTTCATTGATGGTCTCGCCATTGACGATGATCGGCCCGGCAGCGGCAAACAAGAAGCCATAGCGCTTCGGCGCAAATTGATACCTCAGCGACGCATTCGCGATGCTTGCAACGCGTAGGGTAGCGTCTTGCGTCAGGGCGATCGGAGCCTCCACAGATTGCTGGCCCCCGGCAATGACGAGCCACCGGTTGCGCCGATCGTCCGCCGTGAAATCTTTCTGGCCATAACTGGGCCGCGTACCGGCTCTTCCAGGTAGGACCCACATCTGCACCAAGTGCAGTTCATCGCTCTTCGAATGATTGAATTCGCTGTGGCGGACGCCCGTGCCGGCACTCATGAATTGCACGCCACCGGCGCTCACGACGCCGCGATTTCCCATGCTGTCCTGATGCTCGAGCTCGCCCGAAAGGACGTACGTCAAAATTTCCATGTCGCGATGCGGATGCGGCGGAAACCCTTGCGCGGCGGCGATGCGATCGTCGTTGAAAACGCGTAGCGCGCCCCATTGCACGTTGTGCGGATCGAAGTAATCCGCGAAGCTGAACGAGTGATACGTTTGCAGCCACCCATGGTCTGCAAAGTATCGTTGCTGCGAGCGCTGAATCGTAAAGGTCGCGCCTTGGGCAATCGTTTTCATTTCTTGAGCCTTTCTGCGTGAGCCAGCCGCCCGATCAATAGGTGGAAATAGAGCATGCCGCGCTGATCGCCTAAGCGCAAGAGCAGCTCATCGAGGTCAACGGTTGCGCTGCCGGACAGCACCTTGATCGTCGCGGCGACGCCCGTATCGTTGAGCGGAAAGACGTCAAGCCGCCCAAGCCCGCGCAGCAAGATCACCGTTGCGCTCCACGGCCCGATCCCGCGCAAGCGGCTGAGCGCCGCGATTGCCTCGGCGCTCGGCAGCCGCTGCAGCGTTGCTTCGTTGATTTTGCGCTCCGCGAAAGCGTTCGCGGCTTCCTTGAGCGCGCGAGCTTTGTTCGCGCTCAGTCCAGCGTGTTGCAACTGGTTCATCGGTGCTTCGACAACCGCGCGAACATCAGGAAACGGAAAGAGAACGATGCGCTCGTCTTCGATCGGCGTCGCCAACGCTCGCACGAAGCGGTACATGATCGCCGCCGCGGCATGCAGGCTGATTTGCTGAAAGACGATCGCATGCGCGACGGCTTCCCAGAGCGTCGGGTAGCGCGGCGGGCGCAATCCGCGGTGCGCCCGGGCCAAATCGCGCAACCATGGGATCGAGGCGACACGCGTCTCCCACGAACGCAACCGAAGGTCGATAGCGAACATCCGCTCGATCGTCGGCAGGAGCCGAGCGGTGCGTGCGCCGGCGAAAGCGACATCCAGTTCCTGCGGCGCAATTTGACGCACGCGCACGGCAATGGTATGACCGCGATCCTGCAACGCGCGCCGATACGTGCCGTCTGCGCTGATGACGTCGACGGCGTTGTTTCCCAGGCGCTGCAGCGCCCGCGCGGTCAACCGTAGATCGAACGGTTCCTTGACCGGAACTTCGACACGAAACACGGAACGGCTCACCGTGGCTTGCGACGCTCGTGTCGATGCTGAGATCGTGATGGATTCTTGACGTAATGCTCGCGACGTACAAGCAATATTGGCGCATCAACTTCCTGACGATGCTCGAGTATCGCGCCAATTTCTTGATGTGGCTCGCATTCACGCTCGTCTACCACGGAACGGCGATCGCGGCACTCTATGTAACGCTGCGTCAATTCCCGTCGATGAACGGCTGGAACTTTCGCGAGATGGCATTTCTCTACGCGCTTTGGATGCTCGGCCACGCGATCCATAACACGTTCTTCTTTACGATCGTCAGCGTTCCCGAATACGTGCGAGAGGGCCGTTTCGACCGCTTCTTGGTGCGGCCCCTCGACACGCTCTTTCAAACGCTGACCGTGCCGCAGCAGATCTGGCCGGACGAACTGGTCCTCGGGATCGTCTTCTTCATCTTCGCGACGCAATACACAAAGGTGCAGGTTGACCTGGCATTCGTTCTGCTCGTTCCGCTGATTGTGATCGGCGGCGCGCTCATCGATCTCGGCATTTCACTTGTCGTGGCGACGCTCTCTTTTTGGTTCGTTCGCGTCGACACGCTACGCTGGGTCGTCATGTCGCTGGAGCAGGAGTTTACGCGCTATCCGATCAGCATCTACACGCGCGCCGTGCGTTTCGTGCTCACATTCGTGCTGCCGTTCGCGTTCATGAACTACTTTCCGGCGACGTACTTCTTGCATAAGGCGCAAAGCGGTCTCTCCTTAGCGCCACAAGTTGGCCTGCTGACCCCGCTGATCGGCATCGCTTGGCTCGCCGTCTCGTATGCGTTTTGGCGCGTCGGCCTCAACCACTATCAAGGAACCGGCAGCTGATGCGTGTGGATCGGTTGACGTTCCTCTCCGCCACCGCCGCGCTTTTTGCAATACCTCCATGGCGCGCCCGCGCCGACGAACTCAATCTCAGCGCGATCGTTGACGATATGCCGGGAGCGGCGGGAATCTTTGCCAGAACGATGGCGCCCGGTTCAGCGCTCGTCGCGTACAATGCCCAGGTCGTCTTCCCTGCGGCATCGGTCATCAAACTCTTGATCATGCTCACGGCGTTTCGCGCTCAGGATCATCACGCAAACGCTCTCGACAGCGTGGTAGCGATTCGGGGTTCCGACCTTGTCGGCGGTTCGCCGTTCTTAGCCGGCGCGCGGGGCGGCGAACGCTTCACGGTCGAGCAGCTCCTCGTGCCGATGATCCGGCTCAGCGACAATAGCGCCGCAAACTCGTTGATTACTCACTTCGGTTTCGAATCGATCAATAAAACGATCGCCGCCGCGGGGCTCGAACAGACGCATCTGCGTCGCCATTTCCTCGACTATAGCGCGATCGTGCACCATCACGAGAACGTCACGACGCCGCGCGACATCGGTATGCTGCTCTACCAGATCGAGCGCGGCTCGCGGGAAGGGCTCGACACGGTCGCCTCTTCCCGCGCATGCCGGCGGATGATCGACATCATGCTGGGTCAAACCGATCGCGACAAAATTCCGGCCGGAATTCCGGCCAGTGTTCCAATCGCCAACAAGACCGGGGAAGTGGACGGCGTCCGTAACGACGCCGCGATCGTCGATCCCTTTGGGGACACCCCTTTTATCTTATGCGTGTTGACGAAATACTTGACGAACTATGCCGGCGCGCTTCACGGAATCGGCGCAATTGCAAATGCCGTCTATTGGCATGTCAAGAACGGCGCTTGAGTATCTTATCTTTCAACGCGCGCAGCTTTGCCGGACGCCGCAGCCGTTTGAAAGCCGCCTCCTCTTTTTTGGCCACGGACGGGTTTGCGACCGCCCAAAAAGTTGCCAGTCGGCACGGCAACCGCGATCTGACGTACTTTGAGCCGCGGCCAACGCGGTGGGCCTTCATCCGGCGATCCAGGTCGCGACACCAACCGGTATACAGTGAACCGTCGGCACAAATGAGCACGTAGACGTAGGACCGCTCGCGATCTACCGTCACGTATCGCTCATTCGGCTTTGCGATGCATTAGGCCATTCGACTCTAAAAAGCCGTAGAACCACGTTTATCCGCCGTACGAGGGGTATAAGGGCGATACTGCTTAGGTTGATGGAGCGCGCGGAATCGCACTTTGGCAACGGGCGAACGCAGAGTCCTTCGCTCCGCGTCTGCATTCCGCCGAACGCTCGCTACGGCAAGAGTGCCCGCGATGAGGTCATCGCGTTTGCGCATCGGCATCGCATTGCAATCTGCGACCTCGAGGATTTCGTCTTTGCGCTTGGCGAGGCGATTGCCAACGCGATCGAACATTCCGGATCGCGCGACGCAATCGAGATCGTATGCCGGATCGAACACGATAAGATCGTGGCCACGATCACCGATTCGGGCCGCGGGTTCATTACGGATCCGCTGCCGAAGACACCGCTGCCCGACGAGTTTGCGGAGCGCGGCCGCGGCTTGCCCATCATGGAGCGCTGCAGCGATATTTTCGCAGTCCGCAGCGTGCCCGGCAAGGGAACGGCCGTCGTGCTCGGCCGCTACCTGCGCGTGCGCTGACCAACCGGCTTCCGCCGCTTAAGTTGAGCGAACGCCTCGTCGACCGCGTTCAGCGTTTCGGCGATGTCTGCGGCGCTGTGAGCAATCGAGAGAAACATCAGTTCATTTTGAGACGGCGGTAAAAGCACGCCGCGCTTTCGCATTTCGTGGTAGTACGCTGCATACGCCGATGCGTCTGCCCCGCATGCATCCTCCCAATTGCGCGTGACGCCCTCTCGAAACTTGAAATCGACGATGCTCTCGTCTTGAACGACCTGATACGGAAATCCGTGTGAAGCAATGATTGACTGCAAACCGGCGGCAAGCTGCGTTGCTCGTTGCGCCATCGAGCGATAATACTCGGGATGCAATTCCAGCAGATCGAGCGTTCGATGCGCCATTGCGACTGACAACGTATTGCCGGCATGCGTCCCGCCGGTGAAGGTTGCGCCCTCAGGCGCGAGCTCGCGCATGACATCGGCTCTTCCGCCGAACGCAGCAATCGGATAACCGCCGCCGAGAACTTTTCCGAGCGTCGTCAGATCGGGTCGGAGCTGCAAACGTCGCTGCGCGCCGCCCAACCCCAAGCGCAGCCAGGTAATCACTTCATCAAAGATCAGCACCGCGCCAAAGCGATCGGCTCTGCGGCGCAGCCCTTCCAAGAAGCCGCGGACGGGGTGGACGAGTCCCATGTTGGCCGCGATCGGCTCGACGAGGATCGCCGCAATTTGCATCTCGCGTCCTCGAACGGCGTGGTCGAACGCATCGAGATCGTTGTATCGTGTGACGATCGCATCGCCGATCGCGGCGCGCGTAATTCCGCTTCGACGCAGCTCAGCACAGGCGGTTGGTTTGCCGTTTTGCGCGGCCGATGCGCCCGCACGAGAAAGCACCAGATCGAAGTGGCCATGGTAGTTCCCGGCAAAGCGCACGACCAGCTCGCGGCCGGTGAACGCGCGCGCAACGCGGATTGCCGACATAACGGCTTCCGTGCCGGTCGTCGTGAAACGGACGCGCTGCATCGACGGAAGATGTCCGGCAATCCGCTTTGCAAGCGCAAGCTCTTCAACGTGCGTTGACCCGAACAGCGCTCCACGCTCAGCGATTGCATCCAGACCCGTTGAAAAACGAGGATGGGCATGCCCGAAAAGAAGCGGCCCGTACGCCATGATGTAGTCGATGTAGCGGCGGCCATTTTCGTCGAACGCGTACGCGCCTTTCGCGTGCGACTGAATGAAGGGTGCTCCGCCGACCGCGGCACCCGCCCGGACGGGCGAACTGCAGCCGCCCGCCAGCGCGCTCGCGGGCGCAGCGCCCTTACGCGCTTGGGACTTCGGCTTTACGCGCGATGCAAATTGTCGCGTGATCTGAGTCGAAATTGACGCGCACAAACATCACCGTTACCTCAACCGGCCCCTTCGAACCGGGCAGCGTGAAATCGAACGGCATCAAAAGCGTCTCTTGCGACGAGATGAACTCGTCCCAGCGGCGCTTGAATGCGTCGACCGCAGCCCACGGAGCGACCTCTTCGAAGAAATTCTTTCCGATCAGATCTTGCTTGACCGTAGAGAGATCTTCATTTTCGTTGTAGTCGACGATCTTGGCATTCCGATCGACGATGATGACGCCAAAAGGGAGGCGGTGAAGCACTGCGCCCCGATCTTCTCGCGCACAGCGGACGTTTTCAGGCGTAAAAAGGGGATTATATCGATGCGGCATTGCTTGATTCGCTTGTCGTTTCGTGCAGCACGCGTAACGCATCCTCGATATTCCAAGGAAGCGCCGTAGCGCCGGCCGAGAGGGCGATTCTGTTCCCGAAGTATTGTGCGCCGTCCTTTGGTACAATCGCGAACCGTCCGCGCTGCAAGCGCTTCGCGAATCGCATCGTATGCATCGCGCCGCCGCCTGCTTCCGAACAGACCAACACGACTGCACGAGCATGAGCCGCCTGAAAACCGTCACGCCGCACGAGCGCACGATCTGAAACGAGCGCGTTCGGCAACTCGGCCGACGCGATGCCGCCGCCGCTGCGGACAATCTCTTGTGCGAGCGGCTGATTTTCAGGTGGAAAGATCGCCGCTACGCCGCTTCCTATGTATGCAAGCGTTTGGACTCCGCCCGCGAGCGCTCCGCGGTGCGCGGCACTATCAACTCCGCTCGCCAAACCGCTGATCACCGGTTCGGCGATGCGTTGGGCCAGCGCAAATGCGAATTCGGCGGCTTCTTGCGGCGGACGCCGGCTCCCGACGATGGCGACGCCTCGCAAAGGCAACTCTCCGAGCACGGTGAGAAGATGCGGTGGATCCTCGAGTTCACGTAAGCCGGCCGGAAAAGCAGGGTCGTCCCTCACGATTAGCCTCGCACCGAGCCGGCGTAACGTGTCGTGATCCGCAAACGAAAGGTCCGGCGATCGGTTTGTATTCAACGGAGTCGCCTTCTCAAGACGGAAGAATCAGCCATGCCCCTCACGATCGCCCCTGAAACGAATATCCGTCAACTCGTTGCCGATTTGCCGATCGCGCCGGATGTGCTTTCGGTTTTCGGGCTGCACTGCGCGGGCTGCGGGGTCAACCGCTACGAGACGATCGAACAGGGCGCACGCGCCCACGGACTGCGCGTTGAGCCGATCGTCACGGCGCTGGTTCAAGCCCGCCTTTCGGGACGCGTCCCGCTGATTAATAATGAAGACCGACGTCCGATAATGCGTCCGCCAAGCGCCTTCGCTCGACGCGCCGCATTCAAGTACGTCGTCGCGATCATGTCGGGAAAGGGCGGCGTGGGGAAGTCGCTCGTGACGGCGCTGCTGGCGGTTGGCCTGCGCCGGCGCAACCTGACCATCGGCATCCTGGACGCCGACATCACGGGGCCTTCGATTCCGCGACTCTTCGGCTTGCGAAAGCCGCTCGTCATTCGAGAAGATCCGGAGGCGCCGCCCGGTGCGGATGGGAAAAAGCGCCCGTTGCTCGTGCCGGCGATCTCGCGCAGCGCGATCGAAATCGTCAGCGCAAATCTGCTCACGGATCAGGAAGACACCGCGATGGTGTGGCGCGGACCGATCGTCTCGGGCGTCATTCGCCAGTTCTACGAGCAGGTCACGTGGAGCGATCTCGATGTGTTGCTGATCGATCTTCCGCCCGGAACATCCGATGCGCCCCTGACGGTCCTGCAATCGCTCACGATCGACGGCGTCGTGCTCGTCACGATGCCGCAGATGCTGGCAACGATGATCGTACGCAAGGCTGCGAACCTCGTTCATCAGTTGAAGAAGCCGATCTTGGGCGTCGTTGAGAACATGTCATACTACGTCGCGCCGGATACCGGCAAACGGTACGAAGTTTTCGGGCCATCGTACGCGGATCGCGTTGCTGAACTGGCACAAGCGCCGGTTCTTGCCCGCATGCCGATCGATCCGCTCAAGGCGCTGCTTGCGGATGAAGGACGCATCGAAGAGCTCGACGATCCCGTCTGCGACGAACTCGCGGCCGCGCTGCTGCGCTCCGTTGAGTCGATTCCCAAAGAGAAGCAAACGATCTCGCTGATCTAAGTCTTCCTAGCGCTCGTACACGAGTTCGCCGTTGCTCCAAGTCTGGAGAACGGTGGCGCTCGCGAAGTCACCGTCCTGCATCGGATCGCGATCGAGCACGACGAAGTCCGCCGCAAGGCCGGGAGCAAGCCTCCCTGTTTGATCTTCGACGTGCGCGAGACGCGCCGCATTGTACGTGTACATCGTCAGCGCTTGCGCCGGGGTCAAGCGTTCTTGCGGTTCATGATGATGCACTGCGGCGTGCATGCCTAAGAGCGGCGAAAGGTCGCAGACCGGGCTGTCATCGCCGCCGCATAGCACCGCACCGGCACGCTGTGCGCGCCCAAGAGCATTCATCGTGCGCATTCGCTGGGCGCCGAGCCGCTGCTCGTACATATTGCCTGCACCGCCCCACAATAAATCGAACTGCGGCTGCATTGAGAGATAGATCCCTAATCGCACGCAGCGCTCGATGTGATCTTGCCGCGCGATCTCAAAATGCTCGATGAAATGGCGCTGCTGCGTCGGCTTTCCATCGAGGACGCGTTCCCAAGTCGCGATGCATTGCTCGATCGCGCGATCGCCGATGGCATGCACGCCGGCGGAGATGCCGATGCGCTCCGCTTCGTCGAAGTACCGGAAGAGCGCATCATCATCGAAGTTAAGCGCGCCACACCCTTGCCCATGACCGCCGGTCGTGAACGGCTCGCTGACTGCGGCGGTGCAACTTCCGATCGAACCGTCCAAGAAGACGTCTCCGCCGATGAACGGCAGACCCAACGATTTGGCGAGCGATGGGTCGGGCTCGCAGATCTTCGGATACCATTTGGGGCCAGCGAGGCGACGCAGCGCTTCAACCTCGCCGGCGTATTGATCTTTTCGGAAACCGACGAGTTGCGCGTGCAGATGCACGGCGCCGCGAGAAAGCGCGATTTCCGTTGCGCTCGCTTCGGCGGCGCGCCGCATCTCCTCAGGAATCGCGCCAAAGAAAGCAAACTGCGCCTTCCAGCTCGCGTCCAGGAAAAGCTTTCCGGTTGGCTCTCCGCCCTCGTTCTTCTCGATGCCGCGAAGATTTGGCGGCAAGGAAAGCCACTGCAGCGTCTTGCGGTTAACAATGCACGAATGGCCGTCAATTCGCACGAGCATCGCGAGCGAATCCGAAAAGAACCGTTCGAGCGGCGCAGCATCGGCGAGCCGGCCGTCGTTCCAATCGCTTTCATCGTAGTTTCCGGCGAAAACAAAGTGGCCGTGCGCAAGCGCAGCGACAGCCGCCGAGTATTCTGCGTAGGAGCGGACGCCGCTCAAGTTGCGCGCTCCCAGCGTGAATCCGGTATCCGCCATATGCACGTGGCAATCCGCAAGCGCCGGCAACACCGTGAGGCCCTCGAGATCGCGCGATGTCTTCCCGCTCAGCGCATTCTCTTCGCCGAGCGAAACGATCCGATCGCCCTCGACTGCGAGGCCACAGCAGACGACGTACTCGTCGCGATCCGGAAGATATGAGTAGACGCGCGCATTGGCGAAACGGCGCACTTCGGAGCGATTAGAGGACTTCATGCGACGCTTTCTGTTCGGAATCGGAGCCGGCCTCACCGCCGGCTATGCTGCCTACCGTCTGATCGAGGCGATCGGCGCGCTGCGCCGGCCGCCGCCGCAATTTGAAAAAGATGCTGCGCGCTACGGACGGATTCGAAGAAACCTGGAACTGACGAACACCGTGCGTTCGATCGCGGTTGCCGCTGCACTCTCCGAGGGCGGCTTCGGCGCTCGGCTGCAGCGTTTGACCGCACCGTTGCCCGTCACGCTGCGCCCTGCCGTTCTTGCGGTTGCCGGACTCGTGATTGATACGCTGATTGAATTGCCGGCCTCATTCATCGAAGATTATGAGCTAGAGCGCCGCTTCGCACTAAGCGATCAATCTGTGACCGCATGGCTGACCGATCACGCGAAGGGACTCGGAATCAGCTCCGCATTAATCGGGCTGATCAGCATCCCGTTTGCGACGCTCCTGCGTCGTAAACCGAATGGATGGCCGTTCTTTGCCACGCTCGCCTTGTTGCCGTTTTTCGTCCTGATGGGGCTGATCGTGCCGGTCTATGTCGCGCCGCTCTTCAATCGGTTTGAACCATTGACCGGTGCGCTTGAAAATCGCTTACGGCGTCTTGCGTCGCGTTTTGGTGTCGGTGACGCCGCAATATTACGCATGGACATGAGCCGGCAAACGAAGAAGGCGAATGCTTACGTTACCGGATTGTTCCGAACGCATCGCATCGTCGTCGGTGATACGCTGCTGAAATCGTTCCCCGATGAAGAGACGGAGTTCGTCGTCGCGCACGAACTCGGACATTATGTCGCGCGCGACAGTTGGCGGCTTTGCGCGTTCGGCACGGTCATCGCCGGAACAACGTTCTTACTTGCCAACCTCACGATGCCGCAATCCGAACGCCGCAGTTACGATCGCACGGATGCTCTCTATCGTCTTTACATGCGCATGGCGCTTTTCTCAGCGCTGCTTCGCCCGGTGCTCTTCACGTTTACGCGATCGCGCGAGTGGGCTGCCGACCGCTTTGCCGTGGCTGCAACGCGTGCGCCGCAAACCGGCTGCGCGGCATTCACTCGGCTGCGCGAGCAGAATCTCGCGGAAGAAGAGGTTCCGACTTGGTACGAAGTGCTGTTCTCAACGCATCCTTCGCTGGGCAAGCGCATCGCCGCGCTGCGCCTTAGTGCCGAACGGGCACGTTCAGAGCAAAACGGGGCTATGCACGGTCCGAAGCCAGCCGGCGAGGTCGGTCTTGCGCGCCAGGTAGGACCCTGATCGCAACTCGGCGCGAAACTCGCCGAAGGTTCCAAACGCCTCGGCAAAGACGTCATGCTTGTGAATCGATTCGTAGTTCACTTGCGACGCGGCGATAAACGCCGAATCCGGAAAGTCTGCATACATCGCCAGCGCGCCGGCGATGATTCCTCGAACGACGTCTTCGACGAACTTCGGATTTTGATGCGCCTTGTTGACGACGAAGAACTCGTCCGGCCGCTTGAGCAGATCGTACGTTTCGCTCGACATCGCGTTCTCGACGATCTCGATCAGATCTGAGGCGACGATCGTTGCTTGCGCACCCGGATCGTTGCCGATCAAAACGGAGCCGCGTCCGCGTTGATTGTGCGTCGCCGCCGGCAGCGCGTTCAGCGCGCGCTCGGCTTGCTCCGGCGTAAAGCCGGCTTCTTCGAGCTCGCGGATGCTATGCTCGCGCACCATCTGCTGCGCGCAAGGGCAGGCTGTCATCCCTTCCGCTTCAACTCCAACGACGTGGCGCGTTTCTTCCTCGTCGGCGTGCGCGATCGCGACGAGCGTGTATGTCTCTTCGCCGCGCTTTCCCGCTGACCGGCGTCCAACGTTCGAGCCCAAAGTCTGCACGCAGCCGCACGTCGGCACTCACGGCACGATGCGTGCTGATGATTTCACGCGCAATATCGTCAACCAGCGTTTCGATGCGCGCCTTAGGATCTTGCCGCGAAAGCACTTCGAGGGTCGCTTCTTCGAGCGTCTCGCCGAAGCGCGACATGTGCATGCCGGCTTTATCCGGCGGCAGTGCGGCAACCATTGTAAACTCCGCATTGTACGTCTGCGGCTGCCCATCGATGTTGAGGTGAATGATGCGCCGCACGTTCGAAACGCCGGCGCGGCCAAGCGAGATACGGACATCCGGTTCTTCTTCTTGCCGATTCGCGGCGAATGCCAGCGCGCGAGATTTTCTTCGCACGCCGTTTTGCGGAAGCGACGCGGCAAGATCCGCGGCGCGCTCGTTAAGCTGTGGAATCAGAACGTCCGGCGCGATCTCGGCGAGCGGGAACAAGTTGTAACTGCGGCTCGCAAGGTTCGGATGAGCGTATGCGTCATCGAAGACGAGAACGTCGATATCGATCGGACGCGCCTCCATCGGCCGGCGTCTTGCGCGGCCGACCGCGCTTTCGACGTCCAGCGCAAACCGCTCGAACGCCGTTCGATCTAATTCGGTGCGCAGCGACGCCGCGATGTTCAGAAACGGCGGACCTTCGGCGCCGCCAAACGGCGCCGTCTCGTAAAACGAAGAGACGGCGAAAACTTCACCTTTTCGGCGCAGGCGCTGCAGTGCGGCCAGAATGTTGCTCTGGCGGTCGCCGAGGTTGGAGCCGATGCCGACGTGGACTTGGTGCACGCGAAACCCTTCCACTTTCGCTCGGTGCGCACCCATTTGGTATCATAGGCTCGCGTGGACGATTCGCTGCTCTACCCGTATTTGATCGACCCGAAGCTCGTCGGCGCCATTTGGGGCGGCGATGCGCTCGTCAAACGCTTCGGCAAAGCGGGCGACCCGAATGAAAAACTCGGCGAATCGTGGGAGTGCTGGGACGAAAATGCGGTCTTGAACGGAACGCTGCAAACGCAAACGCTCGCGGATCTTCGCAGCCGGCTCGGCTCCGCATTCTTGGGAAATCTCGATCCGAACCGGACCTTTCCGGTGTTGACGAAGATCATCGACGCGCACGACTCGCTCTCGGTGCAAGTCCATCCCGACGACGAGTACGCCCAACGCGTCGAGCATCAGCCGAACGGTAAAACGGAATGCTGGTACGTGATCGATGCGCAACCGGGCGCGGAGCTCGTGCTGGGTTGGAATCGCGACACGTCGCGTGAAGAATACGAGCGGCGCGTCCAAGATGGAACGCTGGGCGAAATCCTGCGGCGCGTTCCGGTGCGCGCCAGCGAAGTGTACTACTTACCGGCAGGCACGTTGCATGCCATCGGCGCGGGAATCATCGTCTTTGAAACCCAACAGGCGAGCGACTTAACCTATCGCATCTTCGATTGGAATCGTGTCGATGCACAAGGGTAAGCCGCGCGAGCTGCACGTGCAAAAAGCGGCCGACGTGCTCGATTACCGCCGCTCCGAGGCTGGAGCGATCGCACAGATTGAGTACGAGCTCGGCGGAATGCGTCGCCTCGCATGCGTTGCCGATCACAACTTTACGGTCGAGAAGCTCCATTTGACGGCGAATTGGTCCACGTTGCCGACCGAAGGGCGGCCGCTGATCTTCATGACGCTCGATCGTCCTGCCGAAGTTCGATGTGAAACCGGCAGCGCAGAGCTCACGCCCTACCAAACCGTCGTCTTTCCCGCGCGCTCGCACCATGTAGAATTGCGCGCTTCAGACGATCGAGCCGCCATGATGTTCGTTACGCCGCCGGCGCGCGCCGATGCAATGGAAGAGCGATTGCAGTCGG
This sequence comes from Vulcanimicrobiota bacterium, assembly GCA_963723515.1. GTDB lineage: Bacteria > Vulcanimicrobiota > Vulcanimicrobiia > Vulcanimicrobiales > Vulcanimicrobiaceae > JAFARW01. The sequence goes on along the minus strand of CAVRQT010000003.1, from coordinate 103,212 downwards.
CCGGCGTCGATGCCGAGCGCATCGAGCGGTTCTTACATCAGTTCGCGCCGTTGGCAAAACCTTAACGCAGATACGGCGGTCCGATGCCGCCCGCCAGGATCAGCGGCGGACGCGGCCGCTGCGTAAAATCGAAATCGCGGGTTACATCGCCTAAGGTTGCCTGGTTCTCCCGCACGTCGGGACGAGGATCGGGGCGGCCGTCGGTGCGCGGATCGATACGAGCGCTGAAGAGAAAATCGTCTTCGATGAATTTGACGTACGCATCGTGGCTCAGTGTCTGATGATCGATAAAGCCGCGTCGCGCATACGGGCTGATCACGATTCCGGGAACGCGTAGGCCGTATCCGTTTTGATCGACCCGCGGCGGAACGACGTGATCGTAAAAACCGCCCCAATCGTCCCACGAAAGAAAGATCGCCGTGCCGGGCCAATCCGGGCTGCGCATGATCGCGTTGATCAGGCCCGTCACATATGCTTGACCCGCGCTAACGAGCGCCGGCGGATGTTCGCTATAGCGGTTAGCCGGGGTGATCCACGACACGGCAGGAAGCGTGCCGTTGCGCGCCGCGCGAAAAAAGTTGCCGATGTCCTGAACGTTGCCTAACTGGCCATCCTGCTTGACGGTATCAAATGACGGCAGAGGATTCCAAATGCCGGGCGTGTGCACGCCTTGGCTGCGCGGTGCGCATTGCATTCCGTCGTCGCGGCAATCCGGTTCGAAGCCGCCCATCACGTAGTAAGCCCAAGGCACATGCGCGCGATGCAGCAGATAGGTTAAATCGGTCCACGCGTAATCAGGCCGGCCGGGCGTCATTGCGCCACCGCGGCGAGCGCCAAAGTCGCGCGGCGAGTCCGGACTCTGTAATGCGCTGACACAGCTCATCGGGTCGCCGATCCGTGAACAAGACGCAGACCACTCTGAAACCATAAAGAGATGCTGCGGCAAACTCCACGACGCGTTCGGCTGAAAGAGCCGGTCTTGCAGCACGAAGTTGCGCGCATACGTCCAATAATTCGGAATCTCGCGCTGATCGTGATACCCGACTGTATCGACACGTGCGCCGTTCGTGCAGTTCGGATTGTTCACGCCACGGCATCGCCGGCGACCGCGTTGCGCGCTGAGAATGAAGCCGTCCATGCGACCGCCGTCGATGTCGGCGATCGCATTGCGTTCCCCATGCGGACCACCTGCGTTGCGATCGTTCGCGTCGTGGTACGGACGAATGCATCCGCCCTGCGTTGCCGGGACACAGACCGACGCCGGAATGCCGTCCGCGCCCGGATACGTCCCGAAATAACTATCGAACGAGCGGTTCTCTTGCATGATGATGATCACGTGCTTGATCTTGTGAATGCCGGCGTCCGCCGCAAGTGCGGCTTGCGGTTTGGCGTTCGAGAAATGCGAACTCGTGACGACTGCGATCGCCGCTGCGGCGCACAGTGCAATCGCTGCAATGAATCCTTTCATCTTTCTCCTTGTACTATACGGTCGCGGCAGCTTCGCCTTCTTAAAAGATAGATGAGAATACGGCGCAATGGCTTGCATTGAGCTTGTCGAAGTGGCCTGCACTGAGCTTGTCGAAGTGTCGTATCAGCGCTCTCGGTTGGATTTGGCTTGGAAGCGCCGGATATTTTTTGATCTTCAGCGCGCTGGGCATCGACCGGTACGTCGCTCACCGCTCAGCCGAAGATTTCGGCATCTTCTTTCAGACGATCGCGAGTGCATTTGCCGGTTTCTCGAACACGATCGAAAGCGCCAGCCACTTTACGGTTCACTTTTCGCCGATCTTGTACGTGCTCTCGCCGTTGGTATGGGCGACGCATTCTGCCCTGCCGTTAATCGTTGTCAGCGCGGCGTGCAACGCCACCGTGGCGCCGGCACTTTTTTTGATCGCGCGGCGGCGGGTTCCCGAACGGTGCGCGCTGGCAATCGCCGCGCTGTCGTTCCTTTATCCGCCGCTGTGCGGCATCACGTTCGCCGACTTTCATGAAAACAGTCTCGTCGTTCCGGCCGTCACGTGGTTGCTCTACGCGCTCGACGCACGCAAGTTTGGGCTCGCACTCCTCTTCGCCGTGCTTGCTTTGGCGATCAAAGAGGATCAGGCGGTCTTCATCGGGTTGCTCGCCATTGCGGCGCTGTGGTACTTTGCTGCCCGAGGCGAACGACGCGGCGTCAGCGCTGCGCTCGTGATGCTTGGTTGCGCCGTGATCGTCTTTGCCGGTTACTTTCTTGTCGTACGGCCGCTCGCCGGAGCGCATGAACCTTGGCATCCGCTCGTCATGTACTCCCCTGTGCAGCCGCAGACGCCGTCTTTGATTCAGGGCATCGCCGATCGCGCCGGCTACCTCGTATTGGCGTTCTTGCCGCTGCTCTTCTTGCCGTTTCTCTCGCGCGCGCTGGTACTCGCCATCGCACCATTCGCCGAAGTGCTCCTCTCGCGCGCTCCCGTGACCTACACGATGGGACAACATTATGCCGCGGTGTGGATTCCTTACGTGCTCGTTGCCTTTACGCTGGGCGCTTGCCGAGTGTATCAGCGCGGGCACCGCTTGCGGCACGGCGGCTCCTCATCGGCTGCGCCGTCGTCTGCCTGCTGATCTTCACAATCGCGAATCCATTGCATCCGAGATATTTTCTGCGCTGGCCGCAGGCGCGCGACGCGCAGCTTGACGCGTTTATTGCGACGCTGCCGCGGACGATCGAAGTTGGAACGCAAGAAGAGGCTTACACCCACATGGGCTTCTTCCCAAGAGCGACGCTCGGTGTCGAACAGTATCCCGATTATGCGCTCTTCGATTGGCAGTATCCACAGTCGAATTGGGTGATTCGCGACGGTCCTCGCATTCGCGCGCAAAGCGCTGAGGGCCGCTATCATTTGGTTCGCGCAAACGACGGAATCGAGCTCTACGCGCGCATCGGGGCGAAACCGAAGAGTATTGCGCGCAGGAGTCCGGCCTGGTAGCGGCCATGAAGAAGCAAGCATGAAGCGACTGTTGCTCTTCACATGCGCGGCGCTCGCAATGTTGTTTTTGGATTCGCCGAACGCGTCGGCGGCGGATCGCCCTCCAGCGGTTGCGGGAGCGCCCTGGACGGATCGTGACGTTCAAAAGCTGCAGCGCGACGTCGCTCGCATTCTCGGCCGGCGCGTACTGCGCGGCGCGCATATCGGATTCATCGCAGTCGATACGGCGCGCGGAAAGCTTCTCTACTCCCGTAACGCCGATGACGAATTCATGCCGGCGTCAAACTTTAAGTTGCTCGCCGGTTCGGCAGCGCTTCGGGACCTGGGAATCGGCTTCACGTTCAAGACAACGGTTGCAACCGACGGTGCCAATCTTTACCTCAAAGGCGGTGGCGACGCGCATCTAACCGCAAACGATCTCGATGCCGCAGCGGCAAAGGTCGCGACCTCGTCAACGCACTTCACGGGTGCCGTGATTACCGATGCGACGTACTTCGGCGGGCAGAGGTATCAGCCGGGCTGGTCCTGGGACGACCTTCCTTATTACTATGCGCCGCTCGTCTCCGCGCTCTCCCTCGAGGAAAATGTTCTTCACATCTACATGCGGCCCGGCCCGGCGGTGGGCACGCCCGCGGCGCTGCGCGTCGAGCCGCAAACCGATGCGCTAAAGATCGACAACGAGATCACAACCGGCCCGCCGCGCTCAAAAGACACGACGGACACCAGCCGCGACTTCTCCGATTGGACGACGCTGAAGTTCACCGGCTCCTATCCGATCGATGCGAAGGAATCCGACGACGTGCGTCCGGCCGTGCCCGATCCAGCTGCCTACGCAGGCGATGTATTCTTGCGAGCGTTGCGAGCGCATGGAGTCAGCGTTGACGGCGGGGTGCGATCGGGTGCGCAGCCGACCGGTACACAAGTTCTTTGGGGCCACGATTCCGCGACGATGCCGCAGCTGCTCGCTGATTTCTGGGAGCCGAGCGACAATCTAATGGGCGAGCTCTTTCTCCTTGCGCTGGGCGTTTCGCGAGGCGGAAACGACCCGATGGCGGCCGCCGTCGCGCTCGAGCAGCAGTATCTGAAATCGATCGGCGTCGATCCGGCAACCGCTTCCATTGCGGACGGCTCGGGGCTCTCGCAATACGATCGCATTACCCCGCGCGATCTGCTGACGATCCTGCAAAGCGATTGGCGATCCCCTCATCGCGATATCATCGTTGATGCGCTGCCCGAATCCGGTGTGCGCGGCACGCTGAAAAGCGCCTACACCGGGACGCCGGCCGAAAGAAATGTCTTCGCTAAGACGGGAAGCATCAGCCACGTTCGCACGATCTCCGGCTTCTTACGGACGCGGCGGCACGGCACCGTGACCTTTTCATTCATGCTGGACGACTGGCTTGAAGACCCCGGCGCGCTTGCAAAGTTGCGCGCGGATCTCTTCACGCGTTTCATCACTGACTAAGTTGCGTTAAGCGACCTTGGTACGCAGCGCGACGCTGATGCGCGCATCGGTCGGCATTCGCACTTTGGGAATATGGTGCTCCCAATGCTGCTGAATGTCGCCGTACATTGCCAGGACGCTGCCCGGTCCAAGATCGCAGCGCAATTGGCGACGCGGGGGCGCCTTCGCGCGGAAGAGCATGCTGCGCGTTGCGCCGAAGCTTGCGAGCGCGACGGTCGGATGCTTCGTCAATCCTTCGCTGTGGTCGCTGTGCCAGGCAACGCTATCGGTGCCATCACGATAGTAGTTCAGCGAAACACCGTTGAAGCGCTCACCGACCGCTTCCTCAGTGCGCGCTTTGATCGTACGCAGTGCCTCCGGAAGTTCCGCGCCTGGGTCGTAGGAAGCGACCAACCGCGGCACATCGACGAGTTTTTCGTACATCCACATGCGCTCGGACGACCACGGGATGGTCCGCAAGAGCACGTCGAAGAGCGACTCGCTCTCAGCCGCAGTGAAGACCGACGCAAAGTAAACGATGCGGCCGCCGGCCGTCGAAACGATCTGCCGCTGCCTTTCCTGAAAAAACCCAAGCTGTTGAGCCATCCGGTACTGGCTACAACCCGTTAAGGGAAGGGTGGGGTTCTAGAAAGTGCACCCAGCGGAGCGTTGAAGGGAATGACAACAATGGAGACAGCGACATTCGGAGCGGGATGTTTTTGGGGAGTCGAGGCGGCGTTCCGGCAGCTTCCGGGCGTCATTGACGCGGTATCCGGTTACATGGGCGGCAACAAAGAGAATCCGACATACGAAGACGTTTGTACCGACCGCACCGGGCATGCGGAGGTGGTGCAAGTGACATACGATCCGCAGAAAGTCTCGTATTCGCAATTGTTGGGCCTTTTCTGGAAGATGCACGACCCGACCACGATCAATCGTCAGGGGCCGGATGTCGGCACGCAATACCGCTCGGCGATCTTCTACCACTCGCCCGAGCAACAACAGGAAGCCTTAGCATCGAAGGCCGCGCTTGAGCGTTCCGGCACGCACGACGCTCCGATCATCACACAGATTGAGCCCGCGAAACCGTTTTTCCGCGCCGAAGACTACCATCAGCGGTACTTTGAAAAGCACGGAGTGTCATGTCACATCAACGCTTGAGGCGTCTTGAACTGATCGGCAGCCTGGCAGCATCGCTAGGAGTCATTGCGTTCAGGCCACGGTTCGCCACCGCTGCCGCTGAAAGTTTCGAAGTAACGCTCAGCGATGAACAATGGCGTAAACGCCTCGGAGACGCACGTTTCGAAATTTTACGCCGCGCGGGCACCGAACCGGCGTGGAGCTCGCCGCTCGAATACGAGCATCGGCGCGGTACCTACAGTTGCGCCGGCTGTCAACTCGCGCTCTTCTCGTCAACAACGAAGTTTGAGAGCGGAACGGGATGGCCGTCGTTCTACGCTCCCCTGCCCAATGCGGTGCGGACCAAATCCGATTACTCGCTCATCGAGGCGCGTACCGAGGTTCATTGCAGGCGCTGCGGCGGCCACTTAGGGCACGTCTTCAACGATGGACCGAAGCCGACCGGGCTGCGTTACTGTATGAACGGCCTCGCGCTCGTTTTCTCACCGAAATAATTCGTAAGCAGGTTCGCCTTCGTTCTGTCGCTGAACGACCGCCGCGATGGAACTTTTCAAATCCCTTGATCCGGCATCTATTGCCGGCGCAACCTGCCTTGCCGAATCAGGTGAATTCGCGCTCTATGCGCGCGATCGCGATTCGTACCTTTTAGTTCAAAAGCATCAGGGCACGCCGTGGGAAGGTGTCTCTGTTTCGGGTGACGGCGTCTTTCGTATTGGCGGCCTGCTCGTCGAAGCGATGCGGCATCTCTACCGGGATGTCGCTTCCGATCTGCATTTGACTCGTCAAGATAAGCGCTCTAGTACGTAGAAAAGCCGCGGCGCATGTGCGGCTGGCCCGGCACGACTGAGAACGAAACGGAGTCGCGCCGTCCCGACGTCAGGATATCAACGTGCCATTTGCCGACCCGCAACGGCCACATCAGCGACGGCGACGCGGTCGTTGCGAGATAACGGCCATTGAGACGCCAGAGCACCGATTGATGGGGCAGCGCACGCGCCTGAAATTGAATTGCTTGCAGCGCCGCAGTGCGAATAGCATTCGCGGGCGCATGGTTCAGCAAAAACATGTCCGAGTCGTGGGGGAAAAGGATGCGAATGTCGCGCGCGTTGCCGGCCGGCGTCTTCTGCATCGCCAACCACTCATCATAATCGTGCGAGAGCGGTGAGCTTTGCGGACGATCGTATGCAGCGAGTTGCGATGGGAAGAGATACTCGGAGACGATCGCGCGGCAAGAAATATCCGGACGGCGTCCCGTCGTCGCGCAAATTGGGCGGCGCACCATGCCGAGTGGCTTGGAAAGTGCGGGCGGATCGCTCGTTTCATGCAGATGCAGCATGATGCGATTCCAAACCGGCGCCGCCCCGGTCACACCCGAAACGTGGCGCATCGGCGCGCCGTTGAAGTTTCCCACCCAAACGCCGACCGTATAGCGCGAAGAAAATCCGACGGTCCAGGTGTCCCGAAAATCCGAAGAAGTTCCCGTTTTGACCGCCGTCTGAAACGGCAGATCGAGAATCGATCCGACACCGAATGAATGGGCGCGTGCCGTTGAATCGCTCAACATATCGGTGATCAGCGACCACAGCTGCGCCGAACCGATTTGATCGGGCGCCGCCGCCGCCTGTGACGTAATGGTTCGCAAATCGATCGCTGAACCGCGGCGCGCCATCGTGACGTAGCCGTGAACGAGTTCCCACAATGTCACCTCGCCGCCGCCGAGCGTCAGACCGAGCCCGTAGTAATCCGGGCTCTTCCTCAAATGCGAAAATCCCAGTTCGTGCAAGCGGTCGAGGAATGTGGAAGTGCCTACTTGCGATAGGACTCGCACCGCCGGCACGTTGAGCGAATTGGCCAGCGCCGCACGAACGCGCACCGGCCCCATATATGCATTGCTGTAATCAGCCGGCCTGTACAGCTGTCCGTTCGTGACCGCATACGTCGTCGGAACATCGGCCAAAATCGTGTTGGGCAAAATGTCGCCGCGTTCGAGCGCCACCTCGTAGAGAAACGGCTTGAGCGCTGAGCCGGGCTGCCGCAACGCGATGACTCCGTCGTTCTGTCCACGGCGCGCCGCATCCGTATAATCCGCAGAACCAGCGTATGCGAGAACATCTCCCGTCGCATTGTCGACGACCAACACCGCGCCTTCGCCGACATTTCGATCGCTGAGCGCGCGCAAGACGGCGCGCAGTTGCGCCTCGACGTAGCGCTGCAAGGGTCTGTCGATCGTGGTTTGGATCTGGCTAATACCGGCCGGCGCGTGAAGCGCTAATGCGAACAGCAGATGCGGCGCGGCGATCCAGCCCTGCGCCGGCGCCGCAAGAGCTATTTCCTCGGCTTGCGCGCGCCTTGCTTGCACATCCGTGATGTATCCGTTTAAGACCATGCGTTGCAGAACGTAACGCTGGCCGCTCTTCAGCGCCGTCCAGTGCGTGCGCGGATTCAAATGCGGCGGATCATTTGGGATGGCAGCCAGTAATGCGGATTGCGCCAGATCGAGTTCATCCGCCGACTCGCCGAAGTATGCGCGAGCCGCACTTTCAACGCCGTAGAGGTTGCCGCCCATCGGCACACGGTTCGCGTATGCGGCGAGAATTTGTGATTTGGTCGAGCCGCTTTCAATTCGCTCCGCAAGCCACATCTCGCGCAGTTTTCCGCGCCACGTCGACGGAATGCCGAACCGCATTCGCGCGATCTGCATTGTGATCGTTGACGCACCGCTTTGTGCGCGTCCGTTCGCAAGAAACTGTCGCAGCGCCCGTGCCAGCGCGAACGCATCGACCCCATGATGCTGCCAAAAACGGGCATCTTCACTCGCAACGACGGCCTGCAAGAACGATGGGGAGATCTTCCCAAGCGGAACGGATGCCTGGCGATTTCCATCCGACGGCAAAATCGTTCCTAACGGCAAACCGCTTCGATCGACGAAGGCGATCTCGCTTGCAGAACGCGGCGCCTCAGCGATTCTGATCGGAAAACGCGCGTGGAATGCGATGTCGGCAGCTGTAAACAGTGCCAGAAGCACCGCGCCGATCCGGAAGCCGCGGCTTATCGCTTGCATGGTTGTCGTGGTGCGCGGTGAATTCGGACCGTCGGAGGCAAGCCCATGCTTTCTTGGAGCGGGACTACTGGTTTTAGGTGGCCCCTTGGTTGCTGCTTAGCGCTTTGCGTTGCTCTGGCGGGCTGCCAACGTACGCTTATGCCGGCACCCCTAGCAGCAGTTTCTCCGCTCCCTGCGCCTGCGTTGCCGAACTGGATTGCCGACTACGGGCCGCAAGGCGAAGCGGATACGCTTGCCCAGATTCGCGTCATCTTCAAAGAGCCGTTGATCCCGCTCGAGCAATTAGAGAGTCCATCCGAAAGCGCAAAGCTCAAATATTTTCGCATCGAGCCCAGGATCGCGGGGCATTTTCGCTTCTTGACACCGCGCATGGTCGGCTTTCAAGCCGATCAAGCGATTCCAAGAGCGAGCCGCTTCAAGGTGGTCGTCACGTCGGGCTTGACCGATCTCAAGAACGATCGCCTCGCAAAAGATTTCGCATGGACGTTTACGAGCGCCGCGATTGATTTCAAGGATCTGCCCGGCGAACAAACCGATGAGGACCTAACTCCGCTCGAGCGGACACCGACGCTCAAAGTCACGGCGAACACGCAAGTTGACACGGGTTCGCTCGCCGAGAACACCGCATTGGTCGCGAAGAAAGACAACGCGTCGACGGCGGTCACGGCAACGCTCGAGAAAACAGCGACGCCGCCTCCTCAAAGCAACGCCGCCGAATCGTTCGATCCGTCGTTACGAAACTATATCTACGACATCAAACCGGTCCGTGCGCTTGAAAGCGGAGCGGATTATGCGCTCGTCATTTCGCCCGGCGTTCACCCCGCGAGCGGCAATCTGGGGAGTACCAAGACGTTTCGCGGGAGCTTCAAGACCTACGGTCCGCTCGCGCTGATGAACGTCGGCACAACGGGTACCGATCCGCAAGCAGCAGCCCGTTTTGTGCACGGCGACCCGGTCTTGCACTTCAACAATGGCTTGGATGCCGCATCGGCAAGCACTGCGATCACAATTTCTCCACCGCCCCGCCCCGCAACGACGCTTCTGCACATCTCAGATGGAGATCGAAGCGTCCCGCTCAACGCGTGGTCGCTCGATCCAACGCGCACGTACACGGTCAAGATCGGCGCCGCTCTCAAAGATCAGTTCGGTCAGGCGCTTGGAAAAGATCAGACCGCAACCTTCTCGACGAGCGATCTGTCGCCAGATTTCTGGGCACCGACGGGGCTGAATGTCTTTGCGAAGACGAACCGCTTGCGCCTTGATTTTTCTGCCGTCAATTTGCCGGACGGCAAGTATCAGGCGGCATATCATGCCGTAACGCCCTCCGAGGTGCCGAATTTATCACCGGATCTCGGCGACGCGACCAAATCACTGCTTCCCTCGCCCGCTTCATGGACGTCGTTTCCGGCAAGCGCTGGGCACAATGAAATTCTCGCGCTGCACGTTCCGGTCCAAGGAAAGCTCGGCAGCAATAGCGGCTTGCTCGCCTATGGGGCGCGCGCCGCACCGCACGACCACGCAACCTATTACGGACTCGTCGGCCTAACGAATCTGGGTGTGTTCGCGCAAATTTTTCCGCAAGCCGCCTACTTTGGAGTCGAACACCTCTCCGACGGAAGCCCTGTTTCAGGATCGACCATTGAAGTCTATCGCGAAAAAACGTCTTCGCCTTGCGCGACCGCACGCACCGATGTCAACGGCGCCGCCCAACTTGCGTTGATCGATGTCGAGCGCTGCTCGGCAGGCGCTGCGAGCGATACCGCTCCATCGCTTTTCATCATCGCCCGCGACGGCGCGGATTGGACCTACACGCCCCTTGACGACTCATCGGGATACTCGTACGGCGTCTATCTCGGCTGGTCAAACGGAAAGCCGATGTCGCGCGGGCAGATCTTCTCCGACCGCCAGATGTATCAGCCAGGCGAGCATGCCATGTTTACCGGCGTGGCCTACTACCTGCAAAATGGGTCAATCAAACGCGACGCGCATGCAAAATATACGATTTCAATCAGCGATTCCAACGGCACCGAGACTCGGCTCGGAACCGCGCTCACCGACGAATACGGCATCTTTTCATGGCGCTGGAACGTCAAAACGAACCAGCCGCTGGGATACTACTCGATCAAGGCGGTCGGTGAAAATGGAACCGAGTTAGACGGCGATCTGCGCGTGGCGGAGTTCAAGCCGCCGAACTTCAACGCGTCACTTGCGCTCAGCAAGAAATTCGCCGCGGTCGGTTCTGAAGTTAGCGCGACCGGCAGCAGTAGTTACCTCTTCGGGGCGCCGCTGCAAGGCGCAAACGCGCGCTTCTACGTGACGCGTCAGCAGGCGACCCTGCAGCCAAAAGGATGGGACAACTACGCTTTCGGCCGCCAGTGGTTCTGGCCGGACGAAGCGCCGACGGTCGAATCGGATGTCCTTCAGCAAGACACAACGCTCGATGCGCAAGGGCATGCGTCGCAAGGCGTGCACGTCGCCGACGATTTGCCCTATCCGATGGACTACCGCGTCGACTTTGAGGTCAGCGATGTCTCGCATCTCTCGGTTTCGGACTCGAAGACGTTCACGGCATTGCCAACGGATCAGCTGATCGGCTTGCAACACGATTTCGTTGGTGACGAAAACAAGCCGTTTCCGATCAAACTCATCGTCACCGATCCGAACGGCACGGCGTCAAGCGGAAAAGCGGTGCACGTTGAGCTGCAATTGATGGATTTCAGCGCGGCGACGCAGTTGATCGAAGGTGGGGAGTCCGCTCGCAATGCGGTCAAGTATACGACTCTAGCGCAAACCGACGTCACTTCAAGCGGCACACCCGTTACCGTCTCGCTAACGCCGCCGAAGGCCGGCGCCTATCGCATCCGCGCCAATTTCGCGGGCGCGAAATCGGACGCGACGCAAACCGACACACAGATTTGGATCTCCGGGCCGGAAGCGGTTCGGTGGAGCTCGGAAAATCCGAGCCAGCTCAAAGTTTCACTCGACAAATCGACATATCACACGGGCGACGTTGCGACGGCGCTTCTGCAGTCGCCGTATCCGCAAGCAGACGTCTATTTCTCCGTCGTTCGCCAAAACGTGCTGTATAAATCGGTCGAGCACGTCACCGGCGGTGCGCCGCGCGTGCATTTCAGAATCACCCCCGGCATGCTGCCCAATGCCGCGGTTCAGGCCGTGTTGGTTCGTCGCGGTAAGCCGCTACAACAGCTCGCGGCCGGATCTCTCGACAGCCTCGTACGAATCGGCTTTGCATCGTTTAGCACGAACGTCGATCGCAAGCATCTGAAGGTTGCGATTCATCCCGCGAACGCGATCACGACGCCCGGTGGTCCGCAACGCGTCAGCCTCACACTGAAAGACTTCGGCGGCCGAGCGATGCGCGGCGAGTTCGCCGTCATGGTCGTGAACGATGCGATCCTGCAGTTGACCGGATATCGTCTGCCGGATCTCGTGCAAACGGTCTACGCCGAGCAGCCGATATCAACGCGCTTGAGCGACAACCGTCCCAGCGTTGTCCTCATGCCGCTGACATCGCCGATCGCCAAAGGCTTCGGATACGGCGGTGGTTTCATGGAAGGCGCCGGCAGCACGCGCGTGAGGCGAAATTTTCAGCCGCTCGCCTTCTATAACGGTGCGCTGAAGACCGACACGGGCGGAAACGCACAATTCTCATTTACCTTGCCCGACGACGTGACAACGTGGCGTGTTATGGCGATTGCGGTAGGCGGTCAAGGGCAAGATTACCGGTTCGGCGTTAGCGACGCAACGTTCATCTCGCGCAAACCGGTCCTTGCAAATCCGCTATTGCCGCAATTCGCGCGGACCGGCGACCGCCTGCAAGGCGGGATCTCACTAACGAATACGACTGGAAATGCAGGTCAAGCGAACGTCGCCGGCACGCTGACGGGGGCGCTGCAGTTCGATCAAAACGGCGCGCGGTCATCAACCGCACATCTGCAGACGGATGCCGCAACCGGGACGCAGGCGATTCGCTTCCCGATGCTTGTCGGCGAGCCACAGCCGACGACGATGCAGTTCAATGCGACGCTTGGGCCGCACAGCGATGCGTTCGAGGTGCCGTTCGAAGTTCGCAATGCGGACGTGACGGAAACCTTCACGCAAGCCGGGGCGACGCAAACCAACACGTCGCTTCCGCTCTCGCTGAGTGCGCCGGGCGCCTTAAGTATCTGGCTCGGCAACTCGGTGATCCCGCAGATCGTCGCTCCCGCGCAAAGCGTGTTGCAGACCGAAACGGCGCCGTTCGTTGAACCCGCGGCGAGCCGGTTGATCATTGCAGCCTCCCTCAAGCAGCTCGCGCCGAAAATCGGACAGCCGGTCAAGGTCAATCTGATTGACGAAGCGCGCACAGATGTGGCGACACTGGCCAAACTAAAGAAAGACGACGGCGGCCTCGCAGCGTGGCCGGGCGGCGACTCGGAGCCGTTCATGAGCGGCTATGCCGCCCAAGCGCTCGGACGTGCGCAACGTGCAGGACTTCCGGTCGATCAGTCGCTGATCGCGGGGCTGAAGAAATATCTCTCCGACACGCTCGCCAATCCCGGGAAACTGAACTGGTGCAGGGCGGCATCGTGCAAAGCCGACGTGCGGTTGCAAATGCTACTGGCGCTCTCGGAGCTCGGCAACACACGCAGCGATTTTGTTCCGAGCATCTACGATCAACGAGAGCAATTTAGTTTCGCCGGAAAAGCGCGTCTCGCGCGGTATCTCCTGTCGGTTCCGGGTTGGCAATCGCAAGGACGCGCGCTCGCGAAGAAAATGCAAGAAACCCTATACCTCACCGCTCGCAATGCGACCGCAAATGTTCCAGGCTCTTGGGAGTGGCTCGATTCGAAGGACGTGGCTCAGGCGCAACTCGTGCGCCTGCTGCTGGCCCTACATGCTTCACCTGAGCTCCTGGACAATGCCGTACGAACGCTCAGCATCGTGCATTGCGAGTGCGCCTTCTTGAACACGTATGACACCGCACAGAAATTGATGGCCCTGACCGATTACGCGTCGGTGCAGCCGGCCAATCAAAATTTCCGAGTCGTTGCCGTCGTCGGTTCGAATACGGTTGGAACAGTACAGTTTTCGGGCAGCCGCCCGATCGCGCATCAGTTGAGCGTTAATGCGCAAAGCGTCGGCAGCGGACAAAAAACGCTGACGTTCCAAAAGAGCGGGAATGGGACGCTCCATTATGTCGTCGCGTATACGTATCGGTTGACTGGGGAACAAGCCGGCGCGCTGAGCGGTCTGCGCGTTACGCGCAGCGTCCGGCGCGCAAATGACGAGCCGGTCGTTGCGCAGATGGGTTTGAGCAAGCCGGCGCCGGTGACGCTCGGTGCCGCGGCAGTTTACGACATTGGACTTGAGATCATTACCGACCATCCGGTCGACCATGTGATGATTACCGATCCCTTGCCCGCAGGCTTGGAGGCGGTCGACACCGCCTTCCAAACCTCGACGCCATTCTTTGCGGCGCAGGCGCAGAGCTGGCAGATAAATTACCAAACGATCTATAAAGACCGCATCTTCGCCTATGCCGACCATCTCGATGCGGGCATCTACTCACTCCACTACCTCGTGCGTTCCGTCACCAGCGGGACATTCGCGTGGCCCGGCGCCGAGGCGCATCTGCAGTACGCACCAGAGGAGTTCGGCCGGTCGGCGGCCACAACGCTGACGATTAGCGGCTAAGCGGCCCTACTCAAGCACGAAGGTGATGAGCATATTCACTCGATAGCCGGCGATCTTGCCGTTATCGATCTCGATGTTTTGCTCTTTGATCCACGCTCCGCGAACGTTGCGTAACGTCTGATTCGCGCGCGATATTCCGGCTTGGATCGCATCCTCGAAGCTCGTCTGCGACGTTGAACTGATCTCGGTTATACGAGCAATTGACGCCATCGTTCTCTCCTTATAAAGGGACGAGTGGTGCCGTATATTTCCCACTTCTTGCTCTCCTCACGCAGGCAGCGGCGGCACACTGCTCGCCGCGAACGAAGGAGCGGCGGTGAGACCGAAAATCAGCGCCTCCTTTTCAAACTGCGATCGTACGCGCGCAAATAGTTTGGTAGGCCCGTGGCTTGCGCAGCTTCGTCGGGCTCCGGTTCGCCGAAAACGATCTGCGCCGGCAAAACGCCTGCCCAATGTGGCAGCGATTCGTCGCCTTTGGCATCTTTGGGCGGACCGCTCCGGCGCTTCGCGGAGCATTGATCGAGATCGATCGCCACGATTCCAGTTGTCTTCAGCTCGGTTTCTGAGGCCTCGCGTGTATCGTCGCCACGACCCGGCACGACATGTTCAACCAGCGCGGCAAAGGCGCGCCGCTTCTCATCGGGATCGCGAACAACTCGCGGCTTGCCAAAGATGACGACGCTGCGGTAATTCATCGAATGGTTGAATGCGGATCGCGCGAGAACGAGGCCGTCGAGCAAAGTGATCGTTACGCAAATCTGCTCGGCTGCGCCGGTCACTGACATCAATCGTCCTGATGCAGCGCCATGAAGATAGAGTGTGTTGCCGACGCGCGCATAGGTCGTCGGAATAACGACCGGTGCGCCATCGTCTACAAAGCCAACATGCGCGACGAGGGCCTCGTCGATAATGGCGAGGACCTCGTCGTGTTCGAGCAAAGCGCGCTCAGGATGCCTGCGTATTTTGTTTCGCATCAAAATATGGAGCCGACGATCGGACTCGAACCGATGACCTGCTAATTACGAATCAGCTGCTCTACCAACTGAGCTACGTCGGCGCCGTTGCGACCGGACCCGTTCAACGCCTCCGGTCGCCGCCCTTTCCGTTAGTATACTGCCTTTGGGCGTAACCAGAGCAGCACGATGGCTACGATGAGGCGCAGAGCGACGCGCGCCCAAATCATTCCGCTCGGATAGATCGTATTGAAGTGCAGTTTCTCCACGGCGTACACATCGACGCTCGCGAGCAACACGAGAATGACGATCAGCGCATCAACGGCTGAAATGTAGCGAACGGGATCTCGCGAAGCGGCGTACACGACGACCGCGATACCGAGCGCCATCGCTCCCAAATCTTGGATCAGCACTGTGATGGTCGCGTGCGCGAAGGCTTCCTTTGGAATGGGCAACGCCAAGAAAACCAGCTGCGCATCGAAAAGGATCACCGCGCCGCCGATCGCGAGTAAAATCGCAACAATAAGGAGCAAGCCGCGCAGCGAGCGGTATTGCGGCAAAGCAGTTACCGTCATGGTTCGCTAGATCTTGATGTCAGCCGGGAACCAATCGCCGCGCCCTTCCGGAAGCAAATCGAGCAGGTTCCAGACCGGAGAAAGCAAGTCGATGCCGCGGTAGGTTTCGTTCGGAAATTCTGCGCTCGCGCGGTACCAAAGTGAGAGCTTGTTGCCCGAACGCCGGAAAACGGTGAGAATAGGGTTTTGCGTCCCATCATCATTTTCTGAACCGATCGTGCGCGCGTATTCGCGCGGAGAAGAAAGCAAACGCAGACGATTCCATTGCCGGGAATCGCGCAATGCGCGCAGCTTTTCAAGCGGAGCGCGTGAGGCGACGGCCATCGATGCGGCGTCGGTGACCTGACGCATCACGCCGTTGTAACCATCAACCCACATCGTGCACATCGGGCACGGCGCATCATCTTTCGGCGCAAACATTAGATTGTAGATGATCAGCGAATCGTGCGATCCGAACAACTCGCTTAACCGCACCCCCTTGCCCGAGGAGACGTCGGTGAACTCAAAATCCACGACCGACGGGCCTTCTGGCAGCGATCGTCGCTGCTGCGCCACGGCTTCAACTTGATCGCGCAGGCGCATCTCAGCGTCAATCAGCGCGTGCCGCGACGTGAGGTAATCGCTTGTCGCTCCTTCAAAGATTGGACTCTCGGTTACTTGCATCGTCGTCTCTCTTTCTGCAGGTGGTTCACTGCAAAGCAAAACGTTGGACGAAGTCGCCGTCCTGCGTCGCCCAGACGGCCCAAATTGCGCCGGTTTGCGGATCGATCGCTAAGGTGTGCATTCCGGGTGCGACATCGATCTGTCCGACGATCTGCGGTGCCGCGGACGAATCAGTCTTGATCAGCGTAATCTTGCCACTGCCGGCACAAGCCAGCAGGTGGCGCTGCGCATCGAGATTGCATTGGTCGATCCGTTCGGGGATGTTCAATTCGTGCAACAGCGCGCCGCTCGGACTGTAAATGTCGAGCTTCCCGTTGATGCCCCCAACAAGAATCTGATCGAAGACCGGATCGTATTGCAAGGGATGGTTGTGCTGCAGCGCCGGCGTCTTGATGATCCGCTTGGTTTTCAACGTCTGCAAATCGATGACGGCGATTTCTGAGAGGTTGTCGATGTTCTGATAGAGTTCGCGGGCCTTGGCATTGATCGCCAGATCTTCGGGCTTATGTCCGGGCAAGTGGATCGAGCCGATCTGCTTGAACGTCTTTGCGTCAACCACGTAAATATGCGTGCCGTCGCCTTCATCGGCAAAGATTCGTCCAGATTGTGAATCGTATGCGATCGCGTCCACCTCGCCAGGCACATCGACGCTTCGCAACTCCTTGAGGGTTGTTGGATCGACCTCAGAAACCGAGCGCCACGCCCCGTTGCCGGTGAATACGTGGCCGCTGCTCGGGTCGAACGCCACGCCAGACATCGGACCGACGCGGACTTGGCCGACGATCTTTCCACTATCGGCGTCAACGATGAGCAGTGCGCGGCTTCCGACGTGCGCGGCGTAGACGCGACGGTGTGCAGCGTCAACCGTCACATAATCGAAGCCGCCGATGACGGGTACATGCTGCGGCGGATCGACCGGCAAAATCGGCATCGCTAGCCCTTCTCCTCATTCGCTTTAAGGTCGCGATCGTGAAACGTTCCGCGCTTCGCGCCCTGATCCAGCTCCAAGTCTTCGAGCAAGTAATAGACGATTTTACGATCGTCGAAGCCCACTTTCGCCAGTTCTTGGCCGCGGATCGTCACGACCTCATGAACGTGCCCGGTTCGGCCAGCGTAGGCATAGTTGATCGCGCCGTAATTCGGGTTGTCGGGCTGGGGATGGGGCGTCGCTTTCACGCCGCGCAGCGGCGTTTGATGCCGATGCTCACTCATGAACAGGACCTCGTGTGCAATATCAAAATTTCGTCGGTTCTAAAGACCGCATTCGCCGGAGGTATCCCATGCTCATCGAGTATCGCGGAAAGCGGCCCACGGTCCACCCCTCCGCTTTTGTCGCCCCCACGGCGACCCTGATCGGCGACGTTGAAGTCGGCCCGGAGTCGAGCATCTGGTTCGGGGCGGTGCTGCGCGGCGACAACGGACCGATTCGCATCGGCGCACGCAGCTCGATTCAAGATAATGCCGTGATGCACGTCAGCGAAACGGGACAGACAATTGTCGGCGATGACGTGACCGTCGGTCACGCCGCCGTCATGGAAGATTGTGTAATCGAAAATTTTGCATTGATCGGGAGCAACTCGACGATCTTAGGCGGCTCGAGAATCGGTGAGCGCACCTTGATCGCAGCGGGAAGTGTCGTGGGCGAGAATTCGCAGATCCCCTCGTCAGTTATGGCCGCCGGCGCGCCGGCGGTCGTCAAGAAAAAATTGGAAGGCGCGCCGGCGCACTGGATCGAGATCTCGGCCGATGAATACGTTAAACTATCGCGGCGATATCTGGAGCAAGATATCGGTCGCCCTTCGACCCTTCGATAAACTCAGGGCAGGCTGAGCTCAGGGTGACAGCGGTTAAGAGACGCGACGCCTTCTAAGGTGGCGAGTAGTACGACTCATCGCCGTACGGCACAAATTTCGTGTTTTCGGCGCGGAATCGTAGTTTAACAAGGCCGGTTGGCCCGTTGCGCTGTTTGGCGAGAATCAATTCAGTTAAATCGGCTTCCGTTGCATCGGGATTGTAATAACCGTCGCGATATAAAAACTCAACGAGATCCGCTTCCTGCTCAATAGCGCCGGAATCACGTAAATCTGAAAGCATCGGGCGTTTGTCTTGACGCGCTTCGAGCGAGCGATTCAACTGTGCAAGTGCAACGATCGGCACTTCCAAATCTTTGGCGGTTGCTTTAAGCACGCGGCAGATTTCCGACAGCTCTTCGTTGCGGTTGACTGAACGGTTGCTCGGCGCCGGACGCAGCAGCTGCAAATAGTCGATGAAGACAATGCCGAGACCATGCAGTGATTTCAGGCGCCGGGAACGGCTTCGAATTTCCGAAACGGTGATCGAACCTTGGTCATCGAGATAGATTGGCAATTCGTTGAGCCGGCTCATTGCCTCCGCAATGATCGACCACTCGTTGTTTTTGATGTTGCCCTTGCGGATGTTCAGCGAATTCAAATTCGCTTCCGAACAGATCAGTCGCTGAAGCAACTCGTCGTTCGTCATTTCGAGCGAAAAGAACGCGACCGGCAGCTGATCCTCTTTGGCGGTTGCGACCGCCATGTTCAGCGCCAACGATGTCTTGCCGAAGCCAGGGCGCGCAGCGATGATGACGAGGTTGCCGGGATGCAGGCCGGTCGTCATCTGATCGACGTCGGAGAATCCGGTTGTCAGTCCGGTTCGGTCGCCGCGCTGGTGGAAGAGCTTGTCAATCTGCTCGAACGCCGGTTTCATCAGCGCCTTGATCGGCACGAATTCACCGCCGAGCTGATGGCTGCCGACTTCATAGACCAACTGCTCGCAGCGATCGAGCGCGCCATCAACGTCGGCCTCGCTATCGAATCCCAGCCGGCTGATCTCCGTCCCGGCGTGAATGAGACCGCGCAGCGTCGCTTTTTCGCGAACGATCTTGGCATAATATGTCGCCGATGCGGCCGTCTGCACCGTATCCATCAGCGACGAAAGATAGGACAGACCGCCGACACGCTCGAGCATGTTGCGCCGCTGCAGTTCTTCGGAAACGGTGATCTTGTCGAGCGGTTCACCGCGGTCGTACAAGTCTATTATCGCTTGATAGATCGTCTCGTGAACGTGCGCGTAGAAATCTTCGGGCTTGACGATCTCTGCGACAACGCCCGCAATCTCGCGATCGACAAGAAGCGAACCGATAAGCGCCATCTCCGCTTCAAGATTTTGCGGAGGGATGCGATCGATTACCGCGGCTTCACTTAGCGCCATCAGCGAACGTTAGATGTGCGGCGCGAACGCGGGTGCGGCCTTGTGGACGAAATTGTGGATTTCTTGTGGACGCCGAGCGCGTCAAAAGCTTGCTCGACCGTCGTCACCGGGATAATTTCGATTCCCGCGAGATTGGCGTCGATTTCGCGCAGGTTTTCCTTTGGAACGATCATCGCGCGCATGCCTGCTTGCCGCGCGGCGTACAGCTTCTCGATGATTCCGCCGACCGGACGCACCTTGCCCTGAATCGAGAGCTCGCCCGTCAGCGCGATGTCTTGCGGCAACGGCGTCTTGGTCAGCGCGGAATAGAGCGCCATGAAAATCGCGAGTCCGGCGGACGGTCCATCGATATTGCCGCCGCCGATCACATTGACGTGCACGTCAAATTCGGACATGTCGAGGCCGGCAACGGCGCGCACGACCGCCGCTGCGTTGAAAACACTATCTTTGGCCATTGAACCAGCCGCATCGTTGAAGCGCACCGTTCCTTTGTGCACTTCAGATGCCGGAAAGGCGACGGCTTCGATTTCGATGATGCTGCCTAGATAATGCAGGACGCCCAATCCGAACGTCTTGCCGATCTCGCGGACCGGTCGCCCTTTCACGAGCGTGTGCTGAACGAGACGGCTCGCTTGAACGACGACATTGACGTCGTGTTCGCTAATGTGCGGCGAGCGTCGCTTCAAATCCGAGTGCCCCGTGGGATGCAGGCGGTAGAGCGCCTGCCCGTAGGCGTCGGCAACAATCTGCACCGCCTTACGGCCTTCGATGGTGTATGAGGCGATCAGTTGCGGGACGGCCTTAGGCGCCTTCGCGCCGAGCCGCTTGAGAGCGCCTTCCACGATTGCCACGATTTGCGATTGCGTCAGCGGCTCAAAATAGACGCTGGCACAGCGCGAGAGGATCGCCGGATCGATGTCGTCGGGCTCGCGCGTCGTCGCGCCGATCAAAATGAAGTCCGCCGGCGCGCCTTGCGCAAAGAGCTTCTTAATGTAGGCCGGCACGTTCGGCATCGATTCGTCGAAGTATGACGACTCGAAGGTGACGCGTTTGTCCTCGAGCACCTTGAGCAGGCGCGTTTGCATCATCGGATCGAGCTCCCCGATCTCGTCGATGAAGAGCACGCCGCCATGTGCTTTGGTCACGAGCCCAAGTTTGGGCTCCGGGATACCGCTCTCGGCAAAATCTCGCCGGCTGCCCTGGTAAATCGGATCGTGCACGCTTCCGAGCAGCGGATTTGTCGTTTCGCGCGGATCCCACCGCAACGTCGAACCGCTCGCTTCAACGAACGGCGCATCCTTCGCGAAGGGTGTGTACGTGCGCGATTTCGCGACCTCGAGCACTAGCCGCGCGACCGTCGTCTTTCCAACGCCCGGCGGCCCGAAGAGAATCACATGCTGCGGGTACGGCGAGGAAATTTTCGCCAAGAGCGACCGAACAGCGCTCTCCTGTCCGACGATCTCGCGCAGCGATTCCGGGCGCAGCAACTGCAGCGCTGACGCCGCGAGGCCGCGATCAGAGAGCGCGTTGAGCTCCTCGAGTTTCTTCTGCGTAGCGGGCGTCTCCGGACCGGAATCTTCCTTGAGCGCTTCAAGCTTCAGATCGTTGAGATAGTCTTGATGGCGCTCGCTCATCTTTTCGTTGATCTTGCGCTCGATAGAATCTTCAACGTTCTTCTGAGCGATCAGATCGGCGAGGCCATCTTCGATTTCGCTTAACGCGCGCCGGACTTGGGCCGGAGTCGTCATCCGTTCGAACGTCGGATCTTCAAAAACGAGGCGCTGCAATGCAACGACCCGATCTGATAACGCCTGCGAGCGCATCAACTTGAGGGCTCCAAGTTTCCCCGCGCGCAAGACGACCTTGTCGGCGCCGAGGACATTCGAAAGCACGTCGTAGAGCGCGGTCACGTATCGCCCGAGCTGATTCTCGCGCGTGTATCTCTTCTTAGGCAGCAACGACATTCACAAATGTTTTGGCGACGATACTCTGTCCGAGCTTGATCTCGATCGGATAGGAACCCAGGGCCTTGATCGGATCTTTCAAGCCGATCTTATGGCGGTCCACCGTGATCGAAAACGCTCGCTCGATCGCTTCAGCGATTTGAGCGCTTGTCACGGTGCCGAAGAGTCGACCGTTGGCGCCGCATTTCGCGCTGACCGACACGGGCATGCTTTCCAGCCGCTGCGCGGTCGCCTTGGCCTCAGCGAGACTCTGCGCGGCGCGCTTGTCCTTCGCGCGCTGCTGATCGGCTAAGGCGGTCAGTGCACCTTTCGATGCCTCGGCCGCGAGCTGCCGCGGCAGAAGGTAATTTCGGGCGTAGCCCTCGGCGACTTCAACGACTTCGCCGCGTTTGCCGAGCGGCTTGACGTCGCTCAGCAAGATCAGTTTCATTGCGTCATTCGGCGACGAACGGCAGGAACGCGATGATACGCGCCCGCTTGACTGCGACGGTCAGCAGCCGCTGATGCTTGGCGCAATTCCCCGAAATTCGTCGCGGCAAAATCTTGCCGCGCTCCGAGATGCACTTGCGCAGCCGCGGGACGTCCTTGTAATTGATGTCGATCGCCTTCTCGATGCAGAAACTGCACGGTTTGCGCTTCGGCCGGCGATCCTTAAGCGCGCGCTTGCTTTTCGTCTTCGGTGGCATTTAAAACGGGATCTCTTCTTCTTGATCGAGATCGAGCCCATTGGAGGCGGGACGTGGAGCGGCCGCCGCTCCGACGCCGACCGGCGCTTGCCCTTCATCGAGCGATTCACGCCGCTGCGCACGATCGAGCATCTGCATCGTGTTGATCACGACCTCGGTCGATTTACGCTTCTGTCCTTCCTTGTCTTCATAGGAACGGATTGAGAGCCGCCCTTCGACCAAGCAACTCATGCCTTTCTTGAGGTACGTGTTGCACGTTTCCGCGAGCTTCTCCCAAGCGACGATGTCGATGAAGTCCGTCTCTTCTTGCTGCTTGCTGCGCCGATTGACGGCCAAGGTAAACTTTGTCACGGCAGCGCCGCTGCCGATATAGCGGATCTCCGGATCGCGCACGAGATTTCCGACCAAGATGACCCGATTGAATGAACCTGCCATGTGATTTCTCCGCTTTACTTATAGGTTGTGGGATGAAGTTAAAGGTAGCGCCCCACTGTGCCAACTGGGTGACATTGTGCTTTTCTCGAGCCCTTAGAAGCTGGGCCCCCTACGCGGGCGCTGGCGTAGGTGGTGGAGGGGGTGCTGCCGCTGCGGCGGCCAGCGCACGCGGATCGAGCTTTACCATGAGCGCTCGCACAACGTCGTCATTGAGTCGCAGTTGCCGTTCCAGCTCGCGCGCGGCGGCGGCTTCACTGCGGAATCCCATCACGACGTAGATGCCTTCTCGAAAATCGCCGATCTCGTACGCAAGGCGCTTCTTGCCGAGCTTTTCGAGCGTGCGAACTTCACCGCCGGAGCGCTTGAGGATATCGGCAATCGCGTTGGCGCGCTCATCCGCTTCGGCTTCCTCGAGCTGAGGCCGAAGGATATAGACGACCTCGTAATCGGTCTGCATGAAATCTCTCCCTCTTTGGACTCCATGCGGGATCGCACGGAGGCCCACCTCAGCAAGGCGGGCAGCGGGTCAGGCGGTCGTTGACCGCCCGAAAACCGTCCTACGATACCATAGCGACTTGAGTCTTGCAACGATGGGAATGCTATTCTCATGGCGCTCACAGCCGGCCAAGCCCATACTTAAGACAAACGTATGAGTGACGGCCTGAACCTCACCGGAGAGAAGCAGCGGCCGAACCCGATCGCGCGCTTTGCCGTAAACCGGCGCGTCGCCGTCGCGATGATGGCGACGGCGCTCATTGTGCTGGGCCTTTTTGCGATTCCGCGCCTGGCGATCTCGCTGCTGCCGAGCTTCTCACCGCCGATCATCTCGGTGAGCGTCACCTATCCGAATGTCTCGCCGGCCTCGATGGAAACGCTCGTCACTCGACCGATCGAAAATGCGGTCAGCCGCGTCGCGGGCATCGATACGATCAACTCGACCTCGGCCGAAGGCCAGACGAGCGTCCGCGCGCAGTTCCATTACGGCGTCAATATCGACACCGCAGCGGTCGACGTACAAGAGCAGGTCGATCGCATTCGCGGACAGTTGCCGAACGATCCGAATCTTCAGACCCCGCAGATCCAAAAGTTCGATCCAAATTCGCTGCCGGTTATTCGTGCATTCGTCACCGACCCGACGCGCAAGCTGAGCGATTTGAACGACTTGTTCACCAATCAGCTCGACGATGAATTCTCGTCGGTCCAAGGCGTCGGCTCGGTGAACAGCAGCGCCGGACAGACGCGCGCGATCATGGTGCAACCAGATCAGAATCTCTTGGCCGGGTACGGTCTGACGGCGGATCAGCTCGTCAGCCGCATCTCCGCGGAAAACGTCAACCTTCCGGCCGGCATCGTGCAGGTCGGCCCGACGAGTATCAGATTGCAAACCAACGCGCTTTTCCAGGGTGCGCAGCAGATCGCAGACATCCTCGTCACGACCAAGAACGGCGCGCCGGTCTTCGTGCGTGACGTTGCCAAGGTCAGCGACTCAATCGAAGAACAGCGCACGTTCAACCGCTTGAACGGGACGAACGCGGTAAGCCTCTCGGTCACCGCTCAGCCGGACGCGAATGTCGTCGGCGTCGCAAACGGCGTTTACGCCAAGATCAGAGACCTCGAAAAGCGTTACCCGACAATGAAGTTCGGCGTCGTTTTCGATCAGCGCGGTTTCATCACCGATGCCGTTACGGCGCTCGAGCACACGGCGATTTACGGTGCCGTGCTTGCCGTCCTGATCATTCTCTTGTTCTTGCATTCATGGCGCTCGACGATGATCGTCGCGATCTCGCTGCCGATCTCGGTGCTCGGAACGCTCTTCGCAGCGTACGTGCTGCAGTACTCGCTGAACGTGATGACGCTGGGAGGATTGGCGCTTGCCGTCGGCTTGATTGTCGACGACGCAATCGTCGTCATCGAAAACATCTATCGCCACTACGTCGGCGGACAGCCGATTCAACAAGCCGCACAAAACGCCGTGACGCAGATCTTCATGGCCGTGCTCGCCTCGTCGATCACCGTTGTCACCGTCTTTGTGCCGCTCGTCTTGATCCCGGGGCTTGCAAGGATTGCTCTTCACGCCGTTCGCGATGATGGTGATGGTCGCGGTCGCGATCTCGCTGGTCGTTGCCGTCACAACGGTACCGATGCTCGCGACACGGTTGTGGGGACGCGAGCTACTGAAGCGCAACGGCGCGCCGAAAAGCGCTTACGCTCGCTTTAGCGCCGCCTTCGACCGTCAGTACGAGCGATTCTCCGCACGGTATAAACAATTCTTAGGGTGGTCTTTGGACCATCCGGGGCGCGTGGTCGGCGTTGCCGCAGCGATCTTCTTCGTGACGTTGATCGCGCTCAAGTTCGGCTTGGTCCAAACCGAGCTCTTCCCGCAGACAAACTCGCGGTTCGTTCGGTTTACCTTGCGGATGCCGACGGGCACGGCGCTCAACATTACCAACGCCGTAACCAAGGATGTCGAAAGCCGTCTCCACCGCGATCCGCGCGTTGTTGACGTCGGCGCCTCAGTCGGCGTCGGTGGCGGCTTCGGTGGCGGTCAAGCGGTCACGAACCAAGTCGAACCTTTCGGTGACCTTGCGTCCCGGGATCAGCAGCGCCGAGGCCGCGCGGTTCGTGCAAACTTGGCAGAATGGATTGACCGGACAACGCCCGGCGGGCGCGCGCGGTGCCGGCGGCGCCGCGGGCGGCGGTGCACTGCGGCCGGCGGAGGCGCACGGTCCGCGCAGTTCGCGCAATTCCGTCAGATGATCGGGCGGCCCATCGTTGGTCTGACGGTCTTCGGACGGACGATCGACATCGTGCAACAGATCATCTCGCAAGGCCAAGACGAGCTGCAGATTCAGATTTTCGGACCGGACGTAACCAAGCTTTCACAAATCGCGCAGCAAGCGATTCCGGATATCGCGCAAATCCCCGGCGTTACTCGTCCTGATACCAACATCACGGCATCGCAGCCGCTGTTGAACATCAACATCGATCGCGTCAAGGCGGCGACCCTCGGCCTCTCCACTTCGCAGATTTCACAAGCGATCGACACCGCGACGAGCGGTTCGATTGCTTCGTACTTGCAGATCAACGGCACGCAGTATCCGATCATGGTGCAATTGCCGGCGAACCAGCGGCGCACGTACTCCTCGATTGCCGGGCTTGCGCTTGCGGTGCCGACGAGCGGCGCGGTGCAATCGTCGGCCAGCACTTCGGCGAACGGACCTTCGGGCGGCGTCGGCGGCAGCAGCGGCCTCATCAGCACGGTCAACGCACCGGCGGGACAAAGCTACTCGCTGCAAACCGTTCCGCTCTCTGAAGTCGCGCAAGTGCAAATTGGCTCGGGCCCCTCGCAGATCAGCCGGCAAAACAAGCAGCGCGAAATCGACATCACCGCTTCGTTGACGAACACGAGCCTAGGCGCTGTCATCGGGCAGTCGACGCGGGTCATGAATTCGCTCGCACTACCGTCCGGCTACTACTGGCAGTACGGCCCCGCGATCACGCAGCAAGGCAGCACCTTCAGCAGCTTGGCGTTGATCGTCGCGCTGGCCATCTTGCTGATCTACATGCTGCTCGCGGCGCAATTTGAATCGCTGCTGCATCCGCTCGTCATCATGATGGCGGTACCGCTGGCCTTGGCCGGCGTCGTGCTGGCGCTCTTCGTCACGCATCGCGCCTTTGGGCTGACCGCGTTCATCGGTGTCTTGATGCTCGTGGGCATCGTCGTGAAGAACGCAATTCTGGTCGTCGAATTTACGAACCAATTACGACACGAAGGAATGCCGGCGCGCGATGCCGTCATGCAAGCTGCGCCGCTGCGATTACGGCCGATCTTGATGACGACGCTCGCGACGATCGGCGGCATGACGCCGATCACGATCGGCATCGAAGCGGGCAGCTCGACGCAAGCGCCGCTCGGAACCGTGGTTATCGGCGGATTACTGTGCTCGACGCTGCTCTCGCTCGTCGTTATTCCGACGCTGTATTTGTGGGTCGCCGATCACATCGAACCGCGCTTCGCGCCGAAACCAACCGCGGCGCCGCCGGAACGTCCGTCGCGCGTCCCACAACGCGGAAGCTGTTCCTACAGCCTAAAGCTCCTACAGCGCGTTGTAGGCGCGCAGCGTTTGGTACACGTGCATCATCAGATCGCTGCCGAGATGGTTGCTCTTCGCGCGCGGCTGGCTGTTCGTGGCGAGCACGATGATCGCGCCGCTCTTTGGAATCCAAACGTGCAGCACGCGATAGCCGAGCGTCATCCCTTCGTAATACCACGCTGCGCCCACCATAGGCAGCATCCCCTCCGCGACGCCGAGCCCAAAGCCGCGTTGGTCTTTGGCACTCAAGCCTGCAATCGGCTTGCCGCTCTTTTCGGAAACCAGTTGGAATAACTCGCGCGCTGTTTCTGCGGGCATCGCGCTTCCTTCGTACAGCGCACGAAACCACGGAATCAGTGCGCTTGGCGTCGCAACGATCGCGCCCGCCGACTGCGCCCATGAAAGCGTGAATGGTTTCGTATCCTTGCCGAAGAGCGGAGCGAGATACTTGTTATCCGGGTCGTCGCTGGCAAAGTAGCCGGACACCTCGCGCTGCAATAACGAGTTGGGCAATTGGTTTGGATCGTAATACACATCGTGCAGATGCAACGGCTCGATGCAGTACTTCTGCAACGCATCCGAATAGTTGAGCCCGCTTGCGCGCTTGATAATCATTTCAGATAAGATGTAAGCGGTGTTTGAGTAGTACCAGCCGCGGTGAAGCTGCGCGACGACCGTTCTTCGGATAGACGCTCGCGACGAATTCAGCCGGCGTATAGTGGTGGTACGGATCTGCAGCCCACCGCCGCTGAAAGGCCGGATCGTTGTCGTACGTCGGAATGCCGCTGGTCATATTGAGCAGCCGGCGAATCGTGATATTTTTCCACGCTGGATACTGCGGAAGCCACTTGCCGACCGTATCGGAGATGCTTAATTTGTGTTGCGCCTCTAAATTCAAAATGATCGCCGCGGTAAAGGCCTTCGTGTTGCTGCCGATCTGAAAGAGCGACGATGTATCGACGGGCGCCGAATGTGGCGAGGTCGTAAACCGTCCCACGGCGAGCGCCAGCGTCGGCTTGCCAGGAACGCTTATGGCCAACGACACGGCGCTAATGTGCTCCGGTGCGGCGCGCTTGACGAGATATGTTTGCAAATCGGCGCGCAAGGCGGCGGTGAGCGATCGATTGGTCGCGAGCGGCGGCGCGGCGCTACCGATTGCGCCACAGAGCACCAGCAACAGCGACGTGAGCGCGAACGTTTCAAATTTCGAAACACAACGTGCGGCATGGTCATCTCCTGACAAAGAAATAGACGGTCATTAGTGCGCCGAGCACAATCACGGCGCTGCGTAGCAGCGGCGCCGGAATTCGGCGTGCGATGCGCGAGCCGAAATACCCTCCGATAACGGCGGCCGCCGCCATCAAAAGCGCCTGTGGCCATTCGATGATGCCTGCGATGATGAACGGAATCAGTGCGACGCCGTTGATCGCAACGGCCAATACATTTTTGACCGCGTTCATCGCGTTCAAATTCGGCAATCCTGAGAACGAAAGAATCGCCAGCATCACAAATCCCATGCCGGCGCCGAAATAGCCGCCATAGATTGCCGTGACGAACTGCGCCGCCAGCTGCAGCGGTGAATGGTGCCGCGCCTCCGATAAGCGCGCGCTACCAAACAGCGGCGAAAACGCAAAGACGAGCGTCGCGAAGAGCAGCAGAAACGGAATCAAACGCGTGAACGTGTGCTCCGGCGTGCGCAAAAGCAAAATTGCGCCGAGCAGCGATCCGCAAATGCTGACGACGATCGCAGACGTCAGCAGATGGCGGTGCTCGCGAACTTCCTCTTTGTAGCCGCGCGCGCTGCCGATCGTGCCGACCCAAAGCGCCAAATTGCTCGTCGCGTTCGCCTCGATCGGCGGTACGCCGGTGAAGATCAGCGTTGGAAAGGTCAGGAAACTTCCGCCGCCCGCGACGCTGTTGAGTGCGCCGGAGAACAGCGCGACGCCGGCAGAGCGCGCCGGCTGGAGATGAAGGGGATGCACGCGCTAGCCGCCGGCGCGTGCTTCGCGCTTCGTCACGCGATAGACGCGGCGCACGTCGCGCAAACCCTCGACCTTGCGCAGAATCGTGTGCAGATGTTCGAGATCGCGAATCTGCACCGTCAAACTGATGATCGCATCGCGATCGCGTTTTACGCGCGCGTTCACCGAGGAAACGACCGTCTTGAGCTCCGCAAAGACCGCCATCACGTCTTGCAAGAGGCCCGCACGATCGATCGCGTCGATTTCGATGTCGACCGAATGCGTCAGTTCCGTCGTGCCGACCCACGTCGCTTCAAGCACGCGCTCCGGCGTTGCGTTCATGTACGTGACGTTCGGGCAATCCGCACGATGCACGGAGACGCCTTTGCCGATCGTCACATAGCCCATGATCGGATCGCCCGGGACCGGGCTGCAGCACTTCGAAAGCCGCACGAGGACGTCATCGACGCCCGCGACGCGGATCTCGCTGCTCTTGCGCGCGACGCGCCGTGAAACCGACGGCAGCCGTTCGAGTTTCGGCAGCTCGACGACGTTACTGCTCTTGACCTCATCGCGCAGCCGATTGACGACCGTTTGCGCTGATGCATCGCCAAAACCGATCGCCGCAAAGAGATCGGTCGCGGACGTATAGTTCATGCGATGCGCGATCTTCTCCAACAACTCGCCCCGCGCGGTGTCCGGGCGCATGTGATGGCGCGCCAGCTCATGTTCGACGGCCTCTTGACCGGCGAGAACGTTCTCTTCCTTACGCTCTTTACGGAACCACTGTTTGATTTTGTGCTTCGCGCTGGACGTTTTGACGATCGCAAGCCAGTCGAGCGACGGACGGGCGGTCTTCTTGTTGACCAAGATTTCACAGATGTCGCCGTTTTGCAGCGCGTGATCGAGCGGCACGATGCGGCCGTTCACCTTTGCGCCGACGCAGTGGTTGCCGACATCGGTATGGACGGCATACGCAAAGTCGAGCGGCGTGCCTTGTGCCGGCATACTGTAGACGTCGCCGCGCGGTGAGAAGACGAAAACTTGACTATCGAAGAGATCGAGTTTGAGGTTCTCCATGAACATGCGCGAGTCGCGCATGTCCTTCTGCCACTCCAGCAGTGCGCGCAGCCAGGAAAGCTTGTTCTCAAACTGATCGGCTTTGCCGCCTTCTTTGTAGCGCCAGTGCGCCGCGATGCCGTACTCGCTCGTTCGATGCATGTCCCAGGTGCGAATTTGGATTTCGAGCGGCTCACCTTGCGGACCGACGACAGTTGTATGCAGCGACTGATACATGTTGGGCTTGGGCATCGCGATGTAGTCTTTGAAGCGGCCCGGCAGCGGCGTCCAAAGCGAGTGTACGATGCCAAGTGCGCCGTAACAATCTTTAACCGACTCGACGATGACGCGAATCGCCATCAGATCGTAGATCGTTGAAAACTCTCGCCCACGCTTGATCTTGTTGTGGATCGAGAAGAAATGTTTGGGGCGTCCTTGGATTTCGGCGTGAATATTGATCTCTTCGAACTGCCGCTTCAGCGAGTCGATGACCGCTTCAACGGACGCTTCACGGTCGGTGCGCGATTTGGCGACACGCTCGACGATGTCGCGATAACCGTTGGGATCGAGATAGCGCAAGCAGAGATCTTCCATCTCCCACTTGATCTTCCAAATGCCCAGACGGTGTGCGATCGGCGTATAGATGTCGAGCGTCTCGCGTGCGATCGCGACCTGTTTTGCGGGCGGCAGGCTCGCGAGCGTGCGCATGTTGTGCAGGCGGTCCGCGAGCTTGATGATGATGACGCGGATGTCCTTGGCCATCGCCATGAACATCTTGCGCAGATTTTCGACCTGCGCTTCTTCCTTTGATTGATAAGGGATCCGCGTCAGCTTCGTGACGCCTTCTACGAGCTTCGCAATCTCCTGACCAAATTCGGCCGCGACTTCTTCGCTTGTGATCGAGGTGTCCTCGACGACATCGTGCAGAATCGCCGCGGCGATCGTTGCGCGGTCCATCTCGAGCTCAGCAAGGACGCCGGCGACAGCCAGCGGATGCTCGATGAACGACTCGCCCGATGCGCGCTGCTGGCCTTCGTGAGCATGACCAGCGGCTTCATAGACGCGACGAAGCCACGACCCGTCGAGCGACGGGTCGTAGGTATGGACTCGTGTGATCAGCTCCTCAATCGTCACGTCCGCATCCCTCTGACCCTATGATGCCATAGGCGCGACGCTCGATGCAAAAAAGGCTCCCTGAGGAGCCTCTTTCGCTACATCTTCGGTGCGAAGAGCAGGTAGGCGATCTTGCCAGTTTTGTCCGTTGAAATCGATTCGACCCAGTTTGCGGTCGTCGGCAACGACGGCATCTCGGGCACCGCAACCGGCTTATCGAACGTCACGGCATACTGGGCGACCTGCACGCCGCTTTGCACCGCTGTGCCGGAGTACGCGAACGACTTGATGTTGCCGCCGCGAGCGAGCAGCTGAGCAACCTGCGTAACCAGTGTGTCGGTGATATGCGCGTTCGCCTCGCTGGTGTACTGACTGCGGTCGATTTTCCCGGCACGGAACGCGTCGATCTGCGCGCGTGCAAGGGTCGTTAGGGTTGCGTTTTCAGCCGCGGGCGCCGCTGCAGCGGGTGCAGGGCTTGCCACCTGCGCGAACGCGGCCACCGGCATGAGAGCCGCGGCAACAAAGATCAATAAAAAAAGACGCACGAAAGGCCTCCTAGAGAGTTTAGTATTGGATGAATGTTGTAACGTCGAGCTCGCCGAGTTTGTCGCGCCCCCGCAGGTCCTTCAGCTCGATCAGAAAGGCGAACCCTTCAATCTTCGCACCCAGGCGCTCGAGCAGCTTACGAGTGGCAGCCGCCGTGCCGCCGGTGGCGAGGAGATCATCGACGATCAGCACGCGTTTGCCGTGCCCGATGGCATCGTCGTGGATTTCGAGCGAATTCGTGCCGTATTCCAGCGCATATTCCTCGGTGAGCTTGGTTCCCGGTAATTTTCCCGGCTTACGAACCGGCACGAACCCCGCGCTTATAGCGTAGGCGACCGGTGCGCCGAGCATATAGCCTCGCGCTTCGATGCCCACGACGTAATCGATCCCTCGGCCGGAATACCGGTCGACGAAGAGGTCGATTGCCGCTTTGAAGCCATCCTTGTCACGCAATAACGGCGTTATGTCACGAAAAAGAATGCCCGGAATCGGGAAATCGGGAATTGACCGTACTAATGACGTCACGTCCACGGCGCCAAGGGGTTCGTGGAACGTGGCCTGCTGCCTTTTCCGTTTCAATGGCAGTAGCGGCTAATGAGAAAGGATCCGCATGAAGCACAAAATTGTCGCGTCGGCCCTGACAGCGGCACTTGCCTTCGGAACGCTCGCACCCGCATTGGCGGACGGCGCCGCAAGCACGCGCAACATCTTAATCGGCAGCGCGGCAGCGGCGTTGACGATCACAAACTACAACCACAAGAAACGCGAGAAACAAGCGGAGCTGCGCGAGCAGGCCCGCCGTCAAGAAGCCTACCGTTCGTGGTTCTACCAGAAATATGGTTACTACCCGACCGATCAGCAATTCCGGGAGTGGTACTACCGCACGTACGGAGTAAATCCACAGTAGATCGGCGGTTGACCTAAGACGCAAGCTCGACATGAAGCAGAGTCATCCGCCTCCGGGGGATGGCTCTCTTTTTTATTCGGCAACGACACGGAATACCGGCGCCGGCTGGCGATCGCTTTTGCGATTGCCATCGCCTTGCACGAGATTGGCGCCGCGCTTTTTCACTGGGGTCGCTCGAATCCGGAACAACCGGAGCGCATTGCCACGACGTTCGTCGTGCACATCGTGCGCCGGCCGACACCGCGGCCGACGCCACATCTGGTCCCGACGCCGAAGATCGTCCCGACGCCGCACGTCGTAGCGACGGTGAATCCGGCGCCCGCGGCGCCGAAAGCTGCCGCGCACAAGCGCGGTGCGGCAAAGTCGATCGCGCATACGGTTCATCACGCGCCGCGCATCGAGCACATCGTCGTTCCGAAGATCGCGCGCGCCGGTCCAGGTCTGACCCGCAGCGGCGCGGGCGTCGGTGCCGGAGGGACATCGCGCGGAACGGGTACCGGCGCAGGCGGTCAAGGAACCGGAACCGGCGCGGGCGGTCGCGGCACCGGCAATGGAACGTATGCCGCGCCGAACGAACCCTGCGGCTACGTTGAGTTTGTTCCGGCGGCGGAGCCGATCTACGACAAAGGCACGGGCGCGTTTCGCGAGACGATCAAGATGACCGTCCACTATCCGGACGGCCACGCGGATTCAACGAAGTTGGATTGGCTTTGGTACTATCCGAGCGAAGCTGTCGATCCATGGTCGGCGCAAAACGAGCGCCTGCATCCCGATGCGCCGATCCCATTTCAGCCGCCGCCGCCCGATAAAGCCGGCCGCGAGCCGGTTATCGTGCAATACGTCGTTCAGCATTCCACGGCGGACGGCTACACGTTGCTCAAAGAGTGTCCACCGGCTCCGCGCTGATCCGCGCGAAGCGCGGTCGGCGGACATGCTGGATTGAACTATTGGCCGGCCTGGCGACGAGTCGACAACGTGCGCCGTAGTTTCACGACCATCTGCGACCCTTGCGGAATCTCAAGGTTGGCTTGGTAATTTTGGCCGACCAGAAATCCGCCGGCCGCTCCGACCCAGCCGCCCATTCGAGAGCCCGAGCCGAAGATGACCTTGCCGAGTGCATTTCCAACGAGCATTCCGGCGAGCGTCGTCGCAACAACGCGAGCGCCGCTCTTCTGTTGGCTGCGCTGTTGTGATGCGACGAGGTAGCCGTCGATCTGCGCGCTGGAGCCATCATAGAAACGGATCGTTGTGAATCGCAGCTCGATGGCCGGTTTTCTTCCCTGGCCGGCACGCTGAACGTTGACGATCTCGCCGTAGATGACGGCGTTGGTCAAAGCGGTGTTCGCCGTACGGATACGGCGGTTGAACGTGGGCGGTGAACTGGTCGCCGACGTTCGCGTTGCCGGTGTCAATCGGGTTATCCAGTGTCGCGTTGATTTCGGTTCCAGCCGGAAGCGAGACGGTTACAGCCGAAGCAGCAACCGGCAGGAGACTCATTAGCGCGACCCAGGCAAGCACTTTCTTTATATCTACGATCAAGTTTTCTCACCTCAAGTGTGATTATGATGAAAAAACGTATACCCGCGTTGCTCGGTTCCTCGGTCCTTCTTACGGCGACGATTTTCGCGCTTGCCGCATGTACGACGTCTTTTGAAGAACGCGGCGGCTACAATGCAAGCGCCAAGGTTCATCGCATTCTTTCGGCAGCCGGCGTGCAAAACGTCAGGGTGTCAAACGTCAGCGGCCGTGTGGATGTTACCGGTACAAAACGATCGGACGTCGAGGTCACTGCCACCGTTCGCGCGCGCGATAGCGCGGCGCTGCAAAAAATTTCGGTTGTGACCGACCGCGTCGACGACACAATACATATCAGAACGCACTATCCCACGACGTTTCTCTTCTTTGGCTCGCGCGTTTCAGGTCGCGTGGACTACCAAATTCTCATCCCTGAAAATATGGCCGTGAATGTCTCGAACGTCGACGGCAGTGTCGAGGTCACCGGCGTAACAGGCGATGTTCGCGCGACTTCGATCAGCGGAGACATCAAAGCGACCACCAACCGCGGCAACCTCACGTTGACGACGACCTCGGGTTCCATCGATGGCTCTGCTGCGTCGTTGGCGCCGGGCAGTCAATTGACCGGCGGTTCCGTAAGCGGCGACATCGTCTTCCGGATTCCGAAGCACTCCGGCGCGTCGATCAGTGCTCGGAGCGTCTCCGGAGATTTTTCATCCAACTTAGATGTTCCAAAGACAAGCCAAACCGTCGGCACAAATGTCAGCGCAAACCTGAATGGCGGCGGGGCAAAGATTTCTTTCGCGACGGTGAGCGGTTCGATGACCTTGACGGGATTTTAGGTGGCGTGAACGCCATTGCTGCGATCGCTGCACCGCTGCTGGCATTGGCGATTGCCGCGGTTGCTGCGACAAATGAACGGCCGCTCACCGTTGTCGCCGCCGGTGACATTGCATGCGATGCGACAGCGATGGGTTCTAAAGCCGAAGATGCATCCGACGAGAGCTGTCATATGGGCGCCACCGCACAATTGATCGCGGTTGCGCACCCCGATTTGCTGCTTCCATTGGGCGATGAACAATATCAAGCTGCGACGCTCGACGCCTTTCGATCGTCCTATGGGAATACATGGGGCAGATTCTTAGCGGTCACTCGGCCCGTTCCAGGCAATCACGAGTACGTGACCCCGCACGCGGCCGGATACTTCGGATACTTTGGTGCTCGAGCGGGGGATCAGTCAAAAGGCTACTATAGTTTCGACCGCGGGCGGTGGCACTTCGTCGCGATCAATGCCAACTGCGGTGAAGTCGGCGGTTGTGCAGCGGGCTCGGCGGAAGAAGCTTGGCTCAAGAACGATCTTCAGAAGCAGCATGCGGACTGCATTCTCGCATATTGGCATCAGCCGCGTTTTTCATCGGGGCTGCACCATAGCGACGCGGCGTACCTAGCGTTTTGGCGAGACCTCTACGCCGCGCATGCCGACATCGTGCTGAACGGACACGATCACGACTACGAGCGCTTCGGACCGCAAGATCCGAACGGCACGTCGAATGCGCGTGGGATTCGGGAGTTCGTCGTCGGCACCGGCGGCCGCAGCCACTACATTTTCACAAAGGTTGAACCGAACAGCCAAGCGCGCAACAGCAACACGTTCGGCGTGCTCGTGTTGCATTTACGCGATCACGATTACGATTGGAAGTTTCAACCCGAGAGCGGCAAGACGTTCACCGACGCCGGCTCCGGTCGGTGCCACCGTTGACCTTTCTACAGCGCTAGTTCGTCGCAGATAGCCCCTGAAGAGAATTTCAGGAGGGCTCGATGCAAAGCGTCACCAGCGTGCGGCGCACGCTCGAATTCGGCATCTATCGCGACGGCGACAACAATTTGGACGGCTCGCAGGCGGTGACGCTGGCGCAAGCCCTGCAGGTCAGCCGGAGTTGTTCAAACGTCGAATTCACGATCGAAGACACGACCTCGCGAAATTCGGACTCGCTGGAAACAAGATCGTACACGATAGACGACGGCGGCGTCCGAAACGCGACGACGAGTGCAGCGCACGACATGGCATCGCCGCAGAACCTCGCGCGTTTCGTCGCGCGAACCCTAGACGAAGCGGAGCGCTGCGGTGCGAAGCAGACGTGGGTTGAACTGAGCGACCACGGCGGCGGCGACGGCGGCGGCTTAGAAGCGGATAGCGCGAAGGCGATCATGTCGATTGACTCGATGTCCGCTGCTATCGCGAAGGGCGTGCAACTGCACGCGCAAGCGCATCCCGAAGACGCAGGACGACGTGTCGACGGCGTCGTCGCAAATCAATGCCTGATGGCGAGCCTTGGTTTTGCCGACGAATTGTCGCACGCCGGCGTGCGTTTTTTGGCGGCCAGCCCGGAAACGATGCTTTCTCCCGGCACGCCGAGCACCGTCGCGGAGGCGATTGCGGACCACACCAATGACACGAAGGCGATGGCGCAATCGGTCGTGCGCAACGTCATGCACTTCTCGTATGAGGCCGGATCAGAGCGTTGGCATCCCGCCGCCGCATTCGACGTACTCGATCTTTCAGCGGAGCGCTGGGCGCGCGTCGAGCAAGACGTCAAAGCGTTCAACGACGCCTTTGCATCCGTTCCGCGGAATGAAATCGACGCCGTTCGTGATGACGCAAGCCGGATCGAAGGCATGGTGCGCTTTCCAAATTCGGATGGGATGCCCTGGCGCGCGGATAGGCCTGCAATCGCACTCTACGATTCGTTCGCGCGCGACGCGCGACTCGATCCGGATCTGCGCGCAAGAGCAAACGAAGCGGCGGCAGCGATCTCCGCAACGGTTATCGCGCATGGCGAGAGCCGCGACGTTGCGCCGTTTGGAGACGCTGATTACCGCGATGCCGCCGGACCGACGGTTCATTTTCCTGTGCGTCCCGACCAAATCGATCCATGGGCGCCGCGCGTCTCTGAAACGAACAACGCGTTCTACAAGCGAGTTGACGGCGCGAACGTCGCGCGCGTGGTGGCTTAGCGGCTACTTCTCTAGGGGAACGTTCGACGGATAAATCGGGCGGTTGATGATCGTTTCAAGCGCCTGAGGGCTCGCCTTCAATGCAAATTCCGCAAAGCGCGCAAAGTCCTCACGCTCTGCCTCGCCTTCTGCGAAGCGTTCGTTTTTGGTCAGGTCGATGCGCTCGCGCGCCGGCAGAAAGCGAATGAACTTTCCATCCTCATCCCTGCCTATTTCCACCAGCCCGGCATCTTCGAAGATCTGGACGGCCGAGGTGATCGTCGTCCCCTTCGGTGTGACGGATGTCGAGCGTGCGCGCAATTTCTTCCGCCGACATCCGTACGATGCCGT
This sequence comes from Vulcanimicrobiota bacterium, assembly GCA_963723515.1. Classification (GTDB taxonomy): domain Bacteria; phylum Vulcanimicrobiota; class Vulcanimicrobiia; order Vulcanimicrobiales; family Vulcanimicrobiaceae; genus JAFARW01. The sequence goes on along the minus strand of CAVRQT010000003.1, from coordinate 65,860 downwards.
CGCGGCTAAGTGCACGAACCTCTCTGTAAATTTCGCGCAACACCGCAAGCGTCGGCGCACCGAGGCTGATCAGGAACTCGTTGAGCGCGCGGTCGCGCTCACCGAAAAGCAAATGAATGCGCGCCGGCGCTCCGTCTCTGCCGGCACGGCCCGCCTGCTGGTTGAACTCCGTGAAATTGAAGTTCAAGTGATACAGCACAACGTCACGCACGTCCGGTAAATCGATCCCTTCGCCGAACGCAGTCGTTGCTACGACCACACGTACCTGGCCCTCGCGGAAGTAGCGTTCCGCATTCAGCCGTGCTTCGCTATCCAATCCGCCGTGGTAGTAGATCACGTCATTTCCAAACGTCTTGCGCAGCTGGTCCGCAACGTTCACGCATTCTCGCTTGGAGTTGCAGTAGACGATGCCTTTGCCGGAGCCCTCAAAAAGGCCGCGCATATAGCCGACCTTATCCGCGTTTTCGCGCGCATCGACCACGTGCAGATTTTCGCGCACGGTTGGATCGATGACCCACGATTCAATTTCCAACTCTCGCGTCATATCGGTGAAAGCATCGTCGCGTGCCGTCGCGGTCAAGGCAAGGACCTGGGGCGCACCGAGTTCGCGGATCGCCCGGCCAAGATTGCTGTACGCATCGCGATGGCGAGAAGCAAAGATATGATGCGCTTCATCGACCACGACGAGTGACGGCCGGCTCGATTTCGAAAACGCATCGCGATGAAACTGCAAGAATTCAGGCGTCGCAAAGATGATGTCCCACGCTCCACTGCCGAGCGCGTCGAAAAGTGCGACGCGGTGCGCCGCATCGATCGAGCCGTTCGCGCGAAAGATCCGCAACCCGAAGCCATCAAAACGCCGGTGCACCGCGTCAAACTGATCGTTCGCGAGGGCGCGCAACGGGTACACGGCGACCGTCTTTTGACCGCTGTCCAACGCCCGCATCGCTGCCGGATACTGAAAGCAGAACGACTTGCCGCGTCCTGTGCCGAGAATCGCGAGCGTGTTCTTGCCGTGCTCGAGTCGGTCAAGAACGGCTTGCTGAGCGGGGCGAACCGGCTGATCGCCGATCAGAGCCTGACGGACCGCGGCGGCATCGGCGTCAACGGCGACCGACGGTCTTGATTCGAGGACGGCAGCACGCGCGCGTTCGACAACGATGTTGACGCCGCGATGCAAGTCGCCGCCGCCGGTCAGCATGCTGATGTAGCAGCGGTACGCAACGCCGGAATCGATCACCGATGCGAGATGCACGGCGTGCTCTTTTCTGATGTAGCCCAGCTGCAAGGTGCCGTAGGAGACGGCGATCGCGTTGGGATCGTGCGGATTGTCGGGCTGACGCTCAAGCGTTAGCGTTGCGCCGACCTGCAGGCCGGCAATGACATCTTGGCGACCCTCGAACGAAACGCCGACGATCTTCGAGTTGAAGCGCTCGGTGTCGGCGATCGTGCGCGGTGCTAGAAATTTTTCGCTCTCCGCAAAGAGTTCCGTGACGAATTCATCGCGCGTGGAACGCTGCGGCGCTGTCTCCGCAACCGCGGGCTGCGGACCGAGATAGGAGGCGAGAAGTCTTTCAAAGGCCGCCTCCGATGCTGTCGGAAGCGGCAGCGCGTCAGCTGCCCTCTTGCGTCCCTTCGGCACTCCGACCCTTCGGCTCGCTCAGGGCAGGCTGTTGCTCGGCAGAATCATGTTCCGCGAGCGGCACCTGCGGCTCGAACCCCTCGAGGTTCAAATTGATCTCTTCGTGTCCGGCTTGCAGCGCTTGCTCGTCTAAGCCGGCGTTCTGCGCGTCGAGCGGATCGATCGCTTCTTCTTCTGAGATTGCGTCATGACGGCATCATCGGCTCGCTTGCGGCGATAGCGGACTGGCCCACCACCTGTACGGGCGCGCGACTTTCGCTTTCTCGCGGCGTTCGCGCCGCTTCTGAACGATGTCGACGCGATCCATTCCCGCGCGGCTGCCGAGCGATTTCGCTTCGGCAACCGTGCGCGCCGTTTGCGTGCGGTCCGTTGCAAGCCCAAGTCGCCGGCGGCGCACCGCTGCTTCCATCTGTCGTTTGCGAAAACCGAGCACGAGCGGCGCGGAGAAAAAGATCGAGTGGTAGCCGCCCGAGCAGATGCCGACGAGCAAGGCGAAGGCGAAGTTTTGCAGCGAGGCGCCGCCGAGCGCGAGCAGCGCGACGAGCGTGATGACGACGGTCGCCAGCGTGTTGAACGAACGCGTCATCGTTTGCAGAATCGAGGTATTGACGATACGGTCGTACGGAACGTCGACCATCAAGCGCGTGTTTTCACGAATTCGATCCAGGATAACGATCGTATCCATGACCGAGTAACCGATAACCGTCAGCACCGCGGCCAGGAAGGCATCGTCGGCGCGCTTATCGGCAACCGCATAGATGCCGATCATCATCAGCGCATCGCGAACCAGTGCGATGACCGTTACTAGACCGAAGATGTAATTCCAGCCGAAGCGGAAGGCGATGTACATGAACTGGATCGACAGCGCGATCACGAGCGCCCAAATCGCCTTCATGAGATACTCGCGGCCGAGCGACGGGCCGACGGATGCGATCTGTGATTGGCTGCGGTCGACCGGCGCTACGTTGCCCAGCGCGCTCCACAGTTTGCCGGTATCATTTCCAAGCGCCGTCTGCGTTTGAATCGAGTAGCGCTCGCCGGGCGGCTCCTTTCCCCGTGCGCCGACTTCCGTGATCCGCTCATCGCTGACGCCGATCGTGCCAAGCGCGCCTTTCACCTGATCTTGCGACACCGGCTTGGTGAACTTGACGTCAATGTCGGTACCGCCGGTGAACGAAAGACCTAGGCGCAGCGCATGCGAGGGCTGGAAGCCGCCACCGGGGGCGCTTAACGCGTGATAGAACATTACGGCAATGCCGATGCCGATGATGACGTACGAGATCATGGAGACGATCCGGAACCATCCGACGATGTTCCAGTTCAGCCGGCGAAAGAGCATTATGTGCTGCTCCGGGCGGGCGCCAGCGTTCCGATGTCTTTCGGATTGACGCCGTAGGCGGGTGGTGCCGTGATCAGATTGTTGTCCACCAAAACGTCAACGAAGAAGCGCGTGATAAAAACGGCGGTAATTAACGAGAAGACCGTGCCCCAAAAGAGCGTGTAAGCGAAACCTTTGACCGTACCGGTTCCAAGCCAGAACAGCACGCCTGCGCCGACGATCGTCGTGAAGTGGCTATCGAAGACCGCCGTAAATGCGCGCGCAAAACCGGTGCGCACGGCGGCACGCAGCGTCTTGCCGGACCACAACTCTTCCTTGAGCCGTTCGAAAATCAGGACGTTCGCGTCGACTGCCATGCCGATCGAGAGCACGAATCCGGCGATGCCCGGCAGCGTCAACGTCGCCTTGGCGCTCGCAAGCAGTCCCAACATCATCAGCACGTAGACGATCAGGGCCAGGTCGGCCAAGAAGCCGGGCAGTCGATAGACCGCGATCATGAAGATCAGCACGAGCGCCCAATCCAAACATCGAGGCGTAAAGCGATTTCTTTAAGTCGATTGCGCCGAGGGTCGGACCGATCGTATCGTTCTCGATGATCGTGATGCCGACGGGCAGCGCACCGGCGTTGAGCTCGTTTGCGAGTCGGATCGTGTCGTCTTGCGTGAAGTTGCCTTCGATGACACCGGAGTCAAAGATTGCCGCGTTGATTACGGGCGCCGAAATGAAATGCTTGTCGAGAAAGATACCGAGCGGGCGATGCAAGTTCTGCTGCGTGAGCTGTCCGAACTTGCGCGGGTTCTTCGTGTAAAAATATATCACCGGTTCGTTGTTCGTATTCTGATAGCCGGCGACGGCGTTTTTCAACTCGGCGCCAGAGTAGACGACGGGACCGCTGTCCTTGTAGGCGCCGTTCGGATCGCGCGCATATTTTAGATCGCGCTCGGCGCGAGTTGCGACCGCTTCCGGAACGATCTTAAACTCGAGTTGCGCGATTTCTTTGAGCGTTTTGGTCGCTTCGTCGGGATTTTTGACCTGCGGCAGCTCGACCATCAATCGATCGTTGCCGACGCGCGTGATGACCGGTTCGGTCACGCCCAAGCCGTTGATGCGGTTTTGAATGACCTGCTCGACCTCGCCTTGCACCTGCGAGTTGATCTGCGGAACCTGGGTGTTCGGATTGAGCTGCAGCAAGACTCGCACGCCGCCTTGGAGGTCCAAGCCGAGGTGAATTTTCTTCTGAATGGGGACGACGAACCAAATGCACAGCGCCGCAATGGCCAATACGACCAGCGCCTTCAGTGGGTTCCTCAGTCTATTCCAGCTCATGATCTCCCAAGATGCGGATCACCTCGGGGCCACAAGAGCCGACCGCGGCGTAAGCTGATGCATTGTAGCAGGAGCGCTCTTTGAGCGTCAAACGTCCTTTGATGCTTCGACAAGCTCAGTACAGGCTAAGCTCAGGATGACAAAACTCAAGATTGTGCTGCGTTCGTGGGACGGGGGCGGCCTGCTTGTGACGACGGTGGCGATCCTGACGCTGCTGCGCTGCCTCGGCGCCTGGCGCACGCCGCTGGGCGGGGATGAGGGCTACTACTGGGAGTGGAGCCGTCATCTCGCGGCCGGCTACACCGACCATCCGCCGTTGGTGGCCTATGCGATCCGGCTCTTCTCCTGGCTGGGTGCGAACCCGTTTGCCGTCCGCCTGCCCTTCATTATCTGCGGCATCGCTGCGCCGGTTTTTGCCGCTGCAACGGCGGCCTATCTTGCCGAGGATCGCCGCGCCGCCCTACCGGCCGGGCTGGCTGTGGCGCTCGCCCCCATTCTTTCGATCGCCTTTGCAACGGCCGTTCCCGATGGCCCCTATCTCGCCGCATGGACCGCCGCGCTGTATTTCGGTGCTCGTGCGTTTCGTGAAGGCGAAACGCGCTGGTATGTGTGGCTTGGAGTGTGCGTTGGGCTTACGCTGCTCTCGCGACTCTTCGGTTTCGCCTTCCTTGCCGGCGTCTGGCTCGCACTACGCTCCCTGCGTCGGCCCGTTGAACCGCAGCGGCTGTGGTTCAGCGTTGCGATCGCGGTGTTGCTGATAGCGCCATTTCTGCTTTGGAATGCTACGCATGGCTGGATCACGTTCGTTTTTTCGATCTTTGGACGTCACGCGGGCCATCCGATGCTCTTGCGACCGCTGACGTTGCAGCTCACTGCGATCATCGCATTTTCGCCGGGGCTATATGCCGCCGCAGTGGTGGCGGCCGCACGCGCCCGCAATCCGCTGCTGCTCTGGAGCGCTTTGCCGCTCGGGATCGGCTTTGCACTGCTGGCCTTTAAGGAGCCGGTCGAAGTCTATTGGTTTGATGCGCCGTTTGTGACGCTCGCGATCGCCGCAGGAATTGCGTGGACCGGCCTTGCGCCCAAGATGCGCCGCTTTTGGAGTGGATTTGCGATTGCGCCGGCGATTTTCTTACTCGTGCTGCTTTTCGGCGCAACGATCGTTCCAGATCGAATCTATGCCTTTGTCCAGCATCTTGGGATTCACTTGAGCGACAACGGTGCATTTGAGATTTACACGTACGAGCGCTTAGCGCATGACGTCAGGCGCATCACGGAGCAGCAGCGGGCGATTGCCGTCACGGACGGTTATGGCTTTTCGTCGGCGCTGGACTTTTACGCCGGCGTTACACCCGCCGTCATCGGTTACGATACCCAAGGGCAGGAAGCCAAACGCTGGTTCAACGATGCGGACCTTCGTGCGCATCGCGCGCTCTTCATCGACAAGGTGCCGCTGGAACGGCGTCCCGACTTCATCATGCAACTGCATCGCGCATGCGTGGCCGTTCGAGATGGGCCAAGGCTGTCATATGCGTATGCGACAAGCGGGATTCCGCCCCGCACCTACTATACGACCTGGTGCGACGGTATGAAGCCCAATGCAATGGCAACGCTCCGTTGGCAGAAGCGCGCTTAAGAAGCTAAGGCGGGTTCAGCGCCAAAGAGCGCGCGCGGCAGAAGTTCGATATTGGTTGGAAGCTCGTTATAAGAAAAGACGGGCAGCGCGATTCCCGCGCGCAAGAAGAAATCCGCAAGCATCGGTCGCAGGCGGCTTCCGCATACCGCTGCCGAGCGTTCGCGCGGGACGCTCGCCGCAAATCGAAGCGCAAACTCCCGCAGCCGCATAGCAACCGAGGGATCGGGTGCGGCGGTTGGTCCATCAACGGATGGAATCCACGCTTCGGTCAGCTCGCGTTCCAATGGCGGTGCGAAGATCATCGCTTCCAATGACGCTGTTTCGCTGCGGCGCAGGAGCGACGGAACGATTGCAGCACGAGCGCGTTCCGCAATCTCTCGTGCGTCGCGTGAAGTCGCTGCGGCATCGACGATCGCTTCGAGCGCAGCGCTCGGATCGCGGGGCCAGATCCGCTCCCGAAGCAGCAAGGTGAAGACCCGATGCAGCGTCGCCAGCGGCAAGTTATCCGTTCCGACTTCTTTTATCAGCGCCGGCACGATCGTGCGCAGATGCTCCAGCAACGTTTGCAACTCCTGACGCCCGAGCAGCGCATCGGCGTGCTCGCGAGCAACTTCCGCCAAATGAGAGCCTAAAACGGAGATGGGATCGAAGACGAGCGCTCCGGCGGAAATTGCCGCGTCCCGATCCCGTGCCGAAATCCACTTCGCCGGCAAGCCGTACACCGGTTCCGAGGTTTGCATTCCGTCCAGGTGCCTTATGCGTGCATGTTCGCAGACCGCAAGGAGGGCATCGAGCTGTAATCGGCCCTGCGCGACGCGCTCCTCGCGAATGCGAATGACGTAGCCGTCCGCATCGTCGGCGGGATTATCGCGCAGACGCACGCCGGGCAGGACGACGCCGATATCGGCGGCGAGCGCGCGGCGAACTTCACCGATTCGATCGAGCAACTGCTCGCACGCGGGTGACGCGAGCAGCGGCGTCAACGCATGACCGAACTCAATGCAAACCGCGTCGACGCCGACGAGCGAAAGCGCCATCTCCGGCCTTCGAATGGCGCTGCGTCGGGCGCGTTCCTTGGCCTCTTTTTCGGCCGCGTCGTTGGCAGCATGCATGCGGAGCAGAAGTTGCGCGGCGCCCATCGCGCACATGCCTAAAATCAGAAACAGCGGTCGCGGCAAACCCGGCACGATCGCCAGCACGAAAATCAAGCACGCTGCCGCACGCAAGAGGTCCGGTCTTGCAAAGACCTGTTGCGAGAGATCGAAGCCGAGCGATCCGCCGGCCGAAACGCGCGTGACCATCATGCCCATCGCGATCGACATCAGAAATGCCGGCAGCGTCGTCACGAGCGCGTTTCCGATTGAAAGCAACGCGAACGTATTGAGTGCGTCGGCGGGCGAGAGCCCATGGTAGCCGATTCCGACGATCAAACCACCGATCAGGTTCAAAACGACTATGACCAGCGCCGCGATCGCGTCGCCTTTGACGAATTTGCCGGCGCCGTCCATGGCGCCGTAGAAATCTGCCTCCTTCTGCACCAGCGCGCGCTTCATGCGCGCGTTTTCCGCCTCGATAACGCCGGCATGCACCTCAGCGTCGATGGCCATCTGCTTGCCTGGCATTGCATCGAGCGTAAAGCGGGCCGCGACCTCGGCGATCCGCTGCGAGCCTTGTGCGATGACGATGAATTGAATTGTTACGAGGATCGTAAAGACGATCAGGCCGACGACCAAATTGCCGCGGACGACGAACTGTCCAAAGGTCGGGATGATCGCGCCGGCTCCGCCCGCGAGGTGGCCCTGCGTCAGGATCAAGCGCGTCGCGCTGACATCCAGCGCCAGCCGGAAGAGCGTCGCAATTAACAGGGCCGGCGCAAACGTTGAGAATTCCAGCGGTTCCGTAATCGTGACGCTCATAAGCAAGACCAGCGCACAGCCAAGAATGTTCAACGCGAGAAGCGCGTCCAGCAGCTCGGACGGAAGCGGGACGATCAGCATGAAGACGATAGAAAGGACCGCCGCCGCAAGGCCGTACGTTGGCCAGCGTTTCATTTGGAAATCGCGCTCGCGCGCGAAAGCGCAACGACGATCGCCGCCACGGCGATGTAGAGTTCGAGCGGAACCGGCTGGCCGACTTCGGTCGTTGTGTAAAGCGCGCGTGCAAGCGCCGTATCCTCAACGATCGGAATTTGCTGCGCGACAGCCTCCGCCCGAACGCGCATTGCCGCCTCGCCGGCGGCGCGAATCAACACGCGCGGCACCGCAACATCGGGTGGCCGATATTCCAAAGCGATCGCGATGTGCGTCGGATTGACGACAACGAATGCCGCATCTGCAACTCGCTGCACCGCTAAACGGGAAGATTGTCGTTGCGCGGAGCGGCGCCGGCTGCGCAGCAGCGGATCCCCTTCAGTCTCCTTTTGATCGCGCTTGAATTCCGCGAGCGTCATACGCAAACGTCCGCGCCACCGCCTCACCATCGTGATGAAATCGACCGCGCCAAAGAGAACCGCAAATGCTGCGCCCGCAATCGCGACGCAAAGCGCTCCATTCCATGTTGCTCCGCCAAGTGCGGCGGGTTCTGAAGAACCAGCCGCCTGAACGACGACGCGAATGGAAGTAAGCACAAGAACGGCGAGGATTCCGCTGAGGGCAATCGCACCGCGCAACATCGTCAAGAACGTGTCCCGCGAAAAGATGCGCTTGCATCCGTCACTTGGATTGAGCCGGGTGAACGAGAGCCGCGGCATTCGCAATTGCAAACCACCGGTCTGCAAGACGCCGGCGGCAATTGCGCCGCAGGCGCCTGAAGCGAGCGGCAAGAGCATCGCCGATGCGAGGAGGCAAATCAGCAAGGCGAAATCGAGTCGCCGCTGCAGCGCCGCCTCCCGAATCGAAGCCTCAGCGGACGTTACGACCCACGGCATGCCGGCGGCGATTGCCAAAGTCGCCGCGGCGAAGGCGAGCGCGCCGCAGAGATCGGCCGAGCGTGGTACGTCACCTTCCTCTCGGGCTTTACGTAAGCGTGCGGCGCTGGCCTCAAATTGCCGTTCCCCGCTCGGTTCGCTCATCGCCTAAGAAAGGGCAGAAAGATCCACGGGCGGCCGCCGGTATGAAGCAGTAGCGGGACCATAATCAGCGTGACGATCAGCACGCCCGCGAAGTTGATGGGAAACGAGAGCGTGAAGCTCGCGAACCGCGGAATTGCGCGCGAGAGCGTTCCCAAAGCACATTGCGCGACGAACACGAGTGCAATCGCGGGACCGGCGATGAAGAGCGCAGCTTTGAGCATCAGCGCGGGCAACGAGATGGCCAAAAGCTGAAAACCCGTTTGATGTAACGCAGCGCCCGGCGGCAGGCGGTTAAAGCCGTCCGCGAGGATGCGCAAGATCGGATCGTAACCGCGCAGCAAGAAGAACCCGGCGAGAAACGTCAGGGACCAAACTCGTCCGAAGCCGCTCGACGCAAAAAATGCCGCTGAAGGCACGCTGCCGCGAATTCCAACGTAATCGTCCAGTACGCGACCAGCGGCATACGCGCCGTCGTAGAGGACCGCTGTCGCTATGCCGATTGCGGCGCCGATCGCAAACTCGCTAACCATCCCAAAGACGAACGGCAGGCCGAAGGCGGATCCAGCATGAGCGGTTGCCGGTTGCAGACCAATCGCGAGAACGAGCGCCAATCCCGCGCGCACCGGCGGCGGAACGCTCGGATGCGAGAAGCCGGGCGCTTTAAAGACGAAACCGGCACAGCGTGCAAAGACGAGGAGCGCCGTCGCATTCAAACGCCGTGCACGATCTGCGCAAGCTGCGCGATCGCTTCAACGAAGAGCGCAGCGCACAGATGCATCCCAAATCCGCCGAAGAGTGCAATCGCCACGCCGACAACCAGGAGTTTGGGAAGCAGTGATAAGGTTTGCTCTTGTACTTGCGTCGCGGCTTGCAGCAGCGCTACGGCCGTTCCCACCGCGGTTGCAGCGATCAACACGGGCAAGCAGAGCAACGCCGCGACGACGAGAGACTCGCGGAGCAGCCGATCGAAGACATCCATCGCGCGAGTGTAATCGACGCAGATGAGCGCCGTTTTGCCGAAGTTTTAGGAACCCCCGAAGAAGCCTCCGTGCTCTACCGTCGCGGCGATTTTTGGCCAGTTCGAGGCGCGAGGACGGACGCAATGCAGCGCATTGTGGCCGCCGCAGCAACAATGAAATGGCCTAAAAGCGCTGCGGCGACTGGGCGCGTGGGGCTTCTTCGGAGGTTCCTCTAGAGCGCTTGAAACTTCGTCTGCGGCATCGGCTGCCACGCGCTGGCAGCGAGCAGCGCGGAAACGACGGCGCGCGTGGCCGGGGATTTGTTCAATGTATAAAAATGAATGCCCGGCGCTCCCCGCGCGAGCAAGTCCTGGCACTGCAACGTGGCGTAGGAGACGCCGAGCTCTTTGACCGCATCAGGCTGATCGGCACGGGCAAGCAACTCCGCATACAACTTCGGTGGAATCGTTGCGCCGCACATCGCGGTGAAGCGCGAGATCTGCTCGAAGTTCGTAATCGGCATGATGCCGGGCAAGATTGGTACGGTGATGCCGATCGCGCGGGCGCGCTTGACAAACGAGAAGTAGTATTCGTTGTCAAAGAAGAGTTGCGTGATCAAGAACTTCGCCCCGGCGCGCACCTTCAACGCAAGGTGTTGCAGATCGGCGTCAAGCGTCTTTGCTTCCAGGTGCTTCTCCGGATATGCCGCGCCGCCGACCGTAAAATTAAAGTCCCGCGCAAGCATCGCGGTAAGCTCAGAGGCGTACGAGAAGCCGTCAGCGCTCATCTGGAACGCCTGACCGCGCGGCGGGTCGCCGCGTAGAGCGAGAACGTTTTCGATGCCGGCTTGCTCGAGATCGTAAAAGATCTCACGCAGTTCACGGCGCGAGTGCCCAACGCACGTGATGTGCGCCATCGCCGCGAGTCCGATTTCGTTTTGGATTTGCTTGGTGAGCGTCGTCGTGCGGGCGCGGGTCGATCCTCCCGCTCCGTAGGTGACTGAAACGAAGGATGGATGCAGCGTGCACAGCGTCTCAATCGCGCGAAAAAGCTGCTCCTGTCCGTCGTCGCTTTTCGGCGGAAAGAATTCGAAGGAAAAGAACGGACGGCGCGTCGCTAGCGCGAGATCGATTCGCATCGGCGTTGCGCGCTACTTTAGCGGAAGCTGGAAACGACGCCTCCGCAAACGAGCGCCCAACCGTCAACCATCACGAACAACAATAACTTCGCCGGCAACGAGATGACGGGCGGGCTCAACATGAACATGCCCAAGCCCATCAGGATCGACGCCACGGCTAGGTCAATCGCAACGAACGGAAGATAGAGCGCGAAGCCGATTGCAAAGGCGCTTCTCAGTTCCCCGACGACGAACGCGGGAACCAAAACGAACGTGGGCGTTTGTGCCGCCGGTTCACGCGAACGATGTGCCACACGCGAGAAGAGAGCAATGTCGTCGGCGCGCGTCTGCCGCAGCATGAAGGCGCGCAGCGGCGTCGCGGCACGTTCGAGAAAGGCGCCTTGCGAGAGCCGTCCGCGCGTGTACGGCTCGACGGCGTGCTTTGAAATTGCATTCAGCGTCGGTGACATGATCACCAGCGTCAGAATCAGTGCTAGGCCCGTTAGAACGGTATTCGGCGGAAGCGCGGCGGCACCGATCGCGGAGCGCACGAGCGAGAGCACGACGACGATCCTGACAAACGACGTCGACATCACCAAGATGAACGGCGCGATGCCGATCAAAAGCAAGCCGCCCAGAATATCGAGCGGCAGTGCTGCATGAGCGTGCTGTGCGAGCGCGAGCCATTCCCTCACGGCGCCGTGTCATCCTGAGCCTGTCGAAGGGCAATCAGTTCGGTAATGCGCACGCCAAGCTTCTCCTCAACGGCGACGATCTCGCCCCGTGCAACGCGCTTTCCGTTGACGATCAACTCGACGGGATCGGTACATCCCCGATCGAGCTCGACGATCGATCCCGCGCCCATCGAGAGCACCTCACGGACAGTCAACGTGCACGTTCCGAGTTGCGCGCAGATCTGCAGCGCGACATTCATCAGCAATGTCAGGTTTGGCGGCTCCGGATCTTCGGCAGCCGTAAACCCCTGCGGATTCATGCTGCCGACAGAAGTTTGCTGACCGAGAAAGCACGGGAATCGCCGTGCGCGCCGCACGTTCCAACGGCGACCGTTCGATCGCCCATCTTGAGGCGATCGCACCCCTCTCGTTGCGCGCCGAGCGGCACGACTGCGCCCGCCTCCAGGCGCATTAACCGAGACGAATCGATTTCCGTTTCCCTCGTCTGTGCGGTCAAGTGCAACCGCACATCGAGCAGATGTTCCGCTCGAAAGAGCGGCGCCGGCGCTTCGAACGTATCGCGAGTCAGCGCGATGCCGAGGCGCAACGACACGGGCTCCTCGATGAGCACGTCAAGAAACGTTAGCCAACCCGGCAGCTCGCGGCCGGGGGCGGCGATTTCAACCGTCTTCCCGCACACCGGCGCGAGCGTTGCGGCAAGCGCTTCGATCATGCGGCCTAAGACGTGCTCTTCAATTCGCGAAAGGCGGTCTTCGGTTTGCTCGCTTGCACCGAACAGCATTCGCGTGAGCCCGATCGCATCGGTGCTGCCTAAGACGAAGGTCGCGGTGTTCAGCGTTCCGCGCACTTGGTAGAGACGGGCATCATTGACAAGGACCGGCCAGAGGTCCGGGTCGGGACAGACCGGCTCCATCAGTCGCACGCGAACCGCCTTCGCAACGAGCATCGCAAGCGTCTCGCGAATTCCGTTGGCGATCAGGCACGCAGCCGCTATCGGCAAAGACGAACGGCGCTCGAAGCGTGCGCGGCGAATTTGTCGTCCGCCGAGCATTTCGCATTCCGGTGCAAAGGCGAGCGTTCGAATCACTTCAGCAAATCCATCGCGATTTTCTCGGTTCGCCCTTCCGCTGAATGGGCGGCGCGCAATGCGTCAAACGCCATGTACGATTCCTGTAGCCGATCGATGCCCGTCAGCAGGTCGATGCCGCTGCGCAAATGCGCATGTGTAATCAGCGGGAGAAAATTTCCATCAGCGGGCGTTCCAACGTGCGGTGGTATGCCGGCAGGCGCGCGCAAGTACGTGTCGCCGATCGGCTCGAGCCGCGTGGCAGCCGAGAAACGCGCCAAGGCCAAACGGCCGGCAACAATCTTGACGCGCTGCGGTTGGCGCGTCACCGGGTCGATCGCACTCTTTTCGTACGTGAGCGCGCCGTCGTTTTCGATGCGAACATTTCGTATGCGTCCCAGTGCGCTGTCGATCGGATCGAGCCGCAACGGCCTCAGCGCGCCGCCACGCTGAAAACCAAGCACCGGCGTGCCGTCTCGATCGACGAGCGCTGCACCGTCGATGTGAAAGACGCCGTCTCGAGTAAACGCCTCGCCGCCATTCGGATCGCGAACGACGAAATATGCGTTTCCGTCCGGTGCGACGCTGAGGGGCGAGCGATCCGCTTCAACTGACGGCGCCGCCGTAATTTCCGGGTGGGTCGGCTGTGCGCCGGGAGTAAACGCCGCGCGCAACTCAGATTCACGCTCCGTGATCTTCTCCAGTGCTTGCGCCGTCGCCGATGAAACGATCATCAAACGACCTGCTGCGTTAGAGCGGTGCGTAAATCAACTCCGCGCGCTCGAAGCCGGCGTTGAATCTCGGCGAGTGCCTGAGCGACCGGAAGGCGAGCGGCAGCGGTGCAAAGCGCAACGAGGTGTACGCTTCGGCCCAGCCGGCGCAACATGACGTGCACTCGCGTGCGCCCATCTTCAAGCGTGAACGTGGACTGGCGTGCTGGATGAGCCGCTTTCAAAAACGTGCGCTCGATCCGCCGTGCAAGCGAAGATCTCCGCGAAGCAAACGCGGCTTGCCCTTCCAGCGACGTGAAACGGCGCGCGGTTGATGTTTGTCGCGAGACACCACCTCGAGCGGCGCTGTTTTGGCGCGCTGTGAACTCGATGAAGCGTCGCTTCGGCACATCGGCAACGCCGCCGGTCTTAAGTCTTAGAGTTGTTCCTGACGCGGCCGCTGGTTGCGCAGCGTGCAGCGCGCCGTACCATGCTTCGGAAAGCGCTCGCCGATCGCAGGTTTGAATCGGGACGCTGAGGACACAGAGCGTTCGGTCCATTGCGCGCATAGCATAAGCCGCGAAAATGGTCGATCGATAACGAGGTTATTGCCGAAACACGCGCCGGCCCCGGCCGTCATCGAAGTTCGCGCCAGGCGCAAGATAGAGCATCCGATTCGGTACGTCAAACGTCACCACGAAGTTCTTCAGTACACCAAGGCCGATGTTGCCGGCATCAAAACGATCCGCGAATGCACCTTCGGTCGAAAGCATCACGTTCGTGTTGGCGTGAAAGAGTCGATATGATCCGAGGTCAAGCTCATCGACGTCGGTTGCATAGGCCCGCGTGCCGCCGCCGACGCCATAACTTCCGACCGAACCGGTCGGGTTGAACTGCAATACGCCGCGATGTTCCTCAAGAAAATTGCGGAACAACAACAGTTCATTCCCGTTGCCGGTGTCTAGCAGAAAGCGTCCCTGTACACCGTTGACGCTGGCGACGACCTCGGGAAGTTCTCGATCGACGTCGATTTCAAACGGCTCTCCCGTAACACTCCGGGTTCCAGGTGGTGAAATCGTCATCGTGGCGTGTGCCGCATCGAGCGTGACGACGCCGGCGCCAAAAAGCGGAAAGCCCAAAATCCCGTCGATCGGGAAGCGTCCCGCCGTAGAGGCGCCCAGGTCGAGGATTGAAACGACGCCGACGGGCAATTTCGCGCCGCCGATCATCAGGTGGTCCAGTGGCGCAACGCCGATTCCGCCGCTGCGAGTCGCGCCGCGCGCTTCAAACGAGCCTTGCGGCACCAGCAGCAACGAGGCCGCGGCTTTGGCGTCCACGACAATCCCTTGCGCACCGCTGTCGACCAAAAAAGAAAAGCTGTGTCCGAATATCGAGACGTCCGCATAGAGCCCGCCGTTGCGTTCGGTCAATGGGACCGTCACCGGTCCAGATGCTTGCAGCCGTGCCGGCTGCAATGGTGCAAAAATGGGCGCTGAAATCGGTGTGCCGGCATTGATTTGCGTCATCGTTTGCGTCACGTCGTATGGATGGTCGCCGTCGGACTGAACCTCTCTAAATGCAAACATAAACCCGTCGACCGGCCGGTAATCCGAGAAATCGATCGTGAAGAGACCGTCGCCGTCGATGTACTCTAAACGGTCGAGCAGATGCGTGCGCGCATCGACGTCGATTGTCTCCGTTTCGCCGTTGGGCGGCGACACCTGAAGCGCAAAGACATCGCGGCCGTCCGAAAGCGTTGTACGGCCGAGATAGCGTGAAAATTGCGGCTGTCGAAAGAGATCGCTCGAGCCGATGAAGTCTTGCGTATGGGAACGGCGCAGCAGCAG
The DNA here is from genome assembly GCA_963723515.1 of Vulcanimicrobiota bacterium. Lineage (GTDB taxonomy): Bacteria > Vulcanimicrobiota > Vulcanimicrobiia > Vulcanimicrobiales > Vulcanimicrobiaceae > JAFARW01. The sequence continues at coordinate 50,453 of CAVRQT010000003.1, read as the reverse complement.
GCCTTTGAGCTCGATCACATCTCCGCTGCTGTTCTGGACGTAGACGCGCTCGCCGATTCGCAACGTGCGTTCGCGCCGCACCCCGAGATCCTGATCGAGCCGATCGTGTTCGGCGTCATGCCACGACGCAAACGTCCCGACGAGATTCGCTCCACTGAGTGTTCCTCGCGCCTGCCAAACCGCCGGAGGCGACGCACCCGTCGGCGCGACCGCGCGACGGTATAACTGCAAGACTTGCGCGGCGTCGCGCGGTTGGGCGGCCGGCGACACGTCGGCGATCGCGCAGACTGCGGCCAGCGTTAAGATGCTCAGCGTCACTATCGACATAACGAATTGCTGCGCGCTGCGTAACGGCGCCTAGGGTTGAAGCTGCTGTGCGAGCATATGGAGGTCGCGTAACGTGAGGGCAGCCGCCACCGGTTCGACTCCTTGCCGGAGCAGCTCCTCGATGGCCTCTTCGTTCTGCTGCGCGGCAAGGATCCACGGATCGTGTTGCGGCAGTCCGATCGAGCGCGCGTCTTCAGAGTCCTTGAGGGCGCAGAGGCTCCGCCGCAGCGTCGCGGCATCTTCAGCATGCGTTTGCGATATCACCGCGGACATCAAGCGGCTGGCGCTCGATGTCACGTCGATGGCGGGATAACGTCCCGCGTGGGCGAGCGAACGCGACAAAGTGATGTGGCCGTCAAGCAGCGATCGCGCGGCCTCCGCGATCGGTTCTCGATCGTCCTCGCTCAGCACGCTCGCAACGAGCGTTATTGAACCGGTTGCCGTTGCTCCAGCCGACTCAACGAAGCGGGCAATTTGAGCGAAAACGCTCGGCGGAAAACCTGCGCGCCCGACCGGCTCACCGCAAGCAACGGCAACGTCGCGCAACGCCGCCCCAAGGCGGGCAAGGCTATCGAGAATCAGCAAGACATCCAGTCCGAGCCCACGCAGACGTGCGGCTTGCGCAATGGCCAATTCGGCGGCCGTTACACGTTCGGCCGCAGGGCGATCGCTCGCCGCGCAGATGACGGTCATGCGCGGATGCAACCGCGCGAACCACTCGCGCGCTTCGCGCCCTCGTTCGCCGATCAGCGCAACGACCGACACATCAGCACGGCAACCGCGGTCTAACATTGCGAGCAATGATGATTTGCCGGCACCGGCCGGACCGAAGATGCCGACTCTTCCGCCGCGCGCAATCGTCAACAGCGCATCGATCGCTTTGATGCCGGTCCAAAGCGGCGCGGTCGGCAACGTTCGCGCCGACGGCGATGGACGAATTCTCATCCGGGCCCCACGCCGAGAAACCACCGGCGGGCCACCGTCGATCGCCTGTCCGCGCGCGTCGATTGCGCGTCCCAATGCGGCTAAGCCCGGCGCTCGAACATTTCCGTAAGGTAAGGCGCGCACGACGTCCCCGGCCGAGATGCCTTCCACATCGCCATGCGAGGCAATCGAAACGGCGCGCTCACCGACGCGCTGCACGATTCCAAGAGTCGTGCGCCGGCGGCTCAGAATTTCGACGCTCTCACCGATCGAAACCGCGGGCAACTTTGCTTGAACGACGCCCGCCCGCGCATCGCAAACACGGCCGATGCTCTCGCCTTTCACGCCCGTGCTTCGAGCAAGCGCTCCAATCTGATGCCAAGACTCAGATCGACGGCTCCATCGCGCAGCTCCAAAAACGCGTCACCACGTTTTAGAGCGCCGTCCGGAACAACGTCGATGGCCAGATCTCTCAGCGCCGCCACATCATCGGGATGAACTCGTGTGCGCAGCGGCATTTCGGCTCTGTACCGATCGATGGCGGCGACGATGATCTGCTTGATCTCGACCGGTTGCAGCTGCAGCTCACGACCAACGACATCGCTCGCAATGTCCCTCAGAAGATCGTCGAACGATTCTTCGAGCGTCTCGCGCAAGTGGGCACGCATCAACCGCGCATCGCTAAGCGCGATGTCGATCGCTTCGGGGACCGTCGCAGCGGTAGGATCGAAAATCACCGCTGGTTCAGGCGCTGCTTGCGGCGACGCCTCGACGTTCGAAAGGACGGCGACGAGGGTGCGAAACTCAGGCATGCGAGATCAACGTCTCCACGTCCGGCAGCAGCGGGGACTGCGCGCGCGACATCCGGCGAATGATCGCGGTGCGTTCTTCGGCCGGATACATGTCGAGGACTGCGGCCGCCGTTGCCGCGGGCAATGCGCTGATGATTGCGGCTGCGGTGTGCGGCGGCTCACCGCGCAACACGCCGCGAACCTGAGCCGGCGCAAGACTTAGGGTGGTTCGTTGTGTCCGCGCAATCGTTGCGCTGCGAACGATCGTCTTGAGGATGCTTACCGCAGGCCGTATCCCGATCCGTAAACCGATCAGCAAGGCGACGCTCGCGATTACCGTGGGTGCGATCGACAACGCGCTTCCCAAAAATGCGAGCCAAATTGTCTTTCGATGCGGCGTCGTCTCTCCAAAGTGCACGGCCTCCACGTCAAGACGATCGCCGTGGCGAAAATCGAAGCCCCCGGCCGCCGACGCAACCGCACTGACTTCATCGAGACGCGGCGCATGCCGCTGATCGACGAGCACAAGCATCGAGCGCCGAAGGCCTAACGACGAGCCTCCGCCCTCCGGCGATGTCGCGAGGCGTACGACGGAAACGCCGGCGCCGAATGTTTGATCCAGAGCGCTTTGAATCGCCGGCTGAAGCTCTTGCGGATCTGCATCGACGATTTCGTCGCGCAGCGCAACACCGCGGTCGTCAACGATCGTCACGTTCTTTGGCGCGAGGTCGGGCACACCGGCCGCGACGAACGCACGAATCCCCGCAACGGCGTTTGGCGGAAGCCGCGCGCCGGCGCGCAGGTGAAGCCGTACGCTGGCCGTCGCATCGCGGGCATGCTCGTCGGCATAGATCGCCGCCTTTGCCGGGGCGATGATCACCGTGGCATCATCGACGCCGTCGATCCCGCGCAAGGCCAGCTCGAGATCGGCTGCCAACCCGTTGCGCTGCTGTTCATCGACGATCGATTGCGGCGTCAGAGCGCCGATTCTTGTGAGCATCTCGCTCGAAGACTCGATATGGCTGTGCGGAACGCCCGCGAGCGAAAGCCGCAGCAGAAGTGCGTTGCGCAGCCTTGAGTTGACCATGATATTGTCGGCCAAGGGAGTGAAAGGAACGTCCCACTCCGCGAGGCGCTGCTCAACTTCGTCCAACTGTTCGGCATGCACCGGTCCGGCGAAGAGCGCGGCCTGACCGCCACGCAACGAAAAGAACAGTGCCGCAATGAGGCTGAGGGCGGCAACCGCAATGGCGATCACGATTACCGGCCGAGGGAGAGCAGCGAACGAAGCTCGCAGCATCTTCGGCCAAGACATCGGCTAGATCTGAAGGTTCAGAATCGATTGCACCGCGGTCGCTGTACGTTGAGTTGCCGCCGCGGCAACCGCAAGTGCGACATCGGCGCGCGCACGTTCGAGCACGGCGCTTTGCAACGTGCCCGTTCCCAGCGCGTACGCGTTTTCAGCGCTTTCGGCTCGCGCGAGCGACCCGGCGATTGCGCTCACGGCATCGGTAAACGCGTTAACGGTGCTCCCGGTCTGCTGCACTGCCGGTTGCGGCATATCCGGCTGTAAGGGAACGACCCTCACTGCGCGCTCCACCTCGATCGTGCGTTCCGCGAGCCGTTTTGCGAGATCGAAGACGGATGCGTTTGCCTCAAACGCGCGCGACGCTCTGAGGACCGACACCATCTCCGTGAGAATGTCCACGTGTGAACCACGTTCGGTTGCCGCGCCGGCGAATGCGATCTCTGTATTTCCGGCACGCTGAAGGAGATGAAAGCGTGGAACCAACCGCGCATACGATCCCTTCGGGCCCGCAGCCTCAGCGGCGGCAACATTTCTGGCCGCGACATCGAGCGCGGCACGTTGCACGTCCATGCCTTGAGCCGCAATGGAGAGCAGGTCCGCGTTCATTTGGTCACGAGCCTGATTTCTTGCAGTCGCGATCGGATGGCGCTCAAGAGCGTTTCAGTGAAGATCGCCTCCCGCGCTAGCGACGCCATGGCCTGATTCGAAACGGGCGCGCCGGCGTTCGTTTCCGCGCGGGCTGCCGTCATCGCGGTCGATTGCAGTTGTTCGGCGCTTTTGCGAAGCGCGCTCGCTAATTGGGGGGCAAGATCAAACATGCGCGCCATCATAGGCGCGCATGGTGACAACGAAGTGGCTTGCTTGTTGCTAAATTGAGGGTGCTTTAGCGCTTCGAGAACTGGAAGCGCTTGCGAGCGCGTTTGCGCCCGTACTTCTTCGATTCTTTTTCGCGCGGGTCGCGCGTCAGCAGTCCGTTACGCCGAAGCGGTTCGCGCAGCGCTTCGTCCATCTCGACGAGCGCTCGCGCGATGCCGTGACGTACGGCGCCGGCTTGTCCGGCAACCCCGCCGCCTTCGGCTTTGACCTCAACGTTGAAGCGCGAGAGGCTTTGCGTCACTTCAAGCGGCTGCCGCACGATCTGCTGCAACGCCGGACGCGGGAAGTACTCGTCGAGCGACTTCTTATTGACCGTGATGGTGCCCTGACCCAGCGAGAGGCGCACGCGCGCGATCGAGCGTTTACGGCGGCCCGTGCCCGCGAAGTTTTCGTTCAAGCGATCGTCTCGGGCAGCGGTTGCGGCGCTTGCGCGGCGTGCGGATGCGTTTGCGTCGGATAGACTTTCAGTCGCCGCAATTGAATGTCGCGCAGCTTGTTTGTCGGCAACATCCCGCGCACGGCCATTTCGATCAGCCGCTCGGGGTACCGTTCGCGAACGTCTTGTGCGGTCTGCGTGTGCAAGCCGCCGGGATAACCGCTGTGCCGGCGGTAAACTTTTTGTTCCCACTTCTTGCCGCCGAGCTCAATTTTTTCGGCGTTGAGCACGACGACAAAATCGCCGTCGTCGATGTGCGGCGTCCACGTCGGCTTGTATTTGCCGCAGAGCGCGCGGGCAATGCGAACCGCTAACGTTCCCAAACGCTGACCCGCGGCATCAACGACATACCACGAATGCTTCGTATCGGCAGTCTTCATTTGAAACGTCTGCACAACCGCCGTATTGTATCGGAGAACGCTGCCTAGGGTCAAGGGAAGGGGACGGCCGAGCGCCGGTCCAAGGCGAGCGAGCCGATGGGTCAGGTTCCTGAGCCTGGGTATGCCCTTTTCTCGATCAGCCCCCACTCGGTACGGCGCAGCCTTATCGCCTGGGGCAGCTTCGCCTTTTGCCTCTTCATCTTGGCGGCGATCATCACGTGGATCGTCGTCGGTGTCAAGCACGCGCCCATTGACGACGAACACACGCTGCGCCTGGAGTTTCTCTTTCCTAACGCCGGGCTGCACCCGACGCGCTCGCTCCTCGACACAACGATTGACCGTCCGCGCCTTGCAAAGTTGGGAGCATATACCGAGGCGGATTATCGTGAAGACCGCGGCAGCGCGGCGCTCTACGTCTGGTACCCGCCCGGAGTCAGCGGCAAGATTTTGGTCTCCCATTTGACCGGCCCCGATGCATGCCAAGAGGTGCTGACCGGAGCGCAAGATACGCCGACCGAGACGCTGGCAGTCGAACCGATCCCAGCAACAGACGCGAATTTTCACGACGACTGGATCATCTCCGTGACGCCGCACCAGCCGCATCAACCGCTGATCTACGATTCCGTGAGCCAAAACTGGACGCTGGCGCCGGTCGAAACGCTCGTTCAGTTGCGCTGTGCTTTGCGCCGCACGGCCGACCGGGAAACATTTGTGACGAAGCGATTGCTCGTTATGGCGCGCGATGCGGCGGGGCTGGGTCCATACATGGCGCCGCACACCGCCGCGCCAACGGTGTACATTCGTTTCCCACACACCGCAGGAACGGAAAGCGTTGAATTCTCAGGCGGATATTCGTGGATCGGAAACAGCTCCGTCGTTTCGCCCGAAAGCGAGCGCGGCGTCAAACTCGGGCAAACCGTTGAAGTGCGCTGGCGCGAAGCGGATCGTGAGGGCGAACGGGACGAGCTGCTCGTTATCGTCGGCGCGCTCATTGCACTTGGCGCCGCGATGATGGTGGAGGCGGTTCGTCCGGGAGTCGATCGCTACATCGAATCGCGCGTCGAAGCGAGGAACCCTATCAACCCTTCCGGCTAGCGCAGAGCTCGTTCTAACGCTTTCGGCGCTCGTGAAATTGCAAACAGCAAAACACGCGCCGCCTCAGATGGCTCACGTCGGCCTTGCTCCCACTCTTGAATCGTCCGCAATGAGAGCATGAATCGAGTTGCGAACTCTTCTTGCGTCAATCCGATTTGCTCTCGAATGGCTTGAACGCTAATGGCCGGCACCCAATTTGGGACGCCGAGCGCTGCATCGTCTACGTCATCTCGTTTTTTCCAAGCAGCAATCTGCTTCTCGGTTGCCATCAACACCTTAGGGCGATTGATGCGTCCTCGGCCGATCTCGGATTTATTCTTCCTGACAGTACTCACGATACATTCGTCTTTCTCGGCTGGATGCCGGCCACGCTGAGATAATGCGGCGGATAGATTCTCGAGGTGTCCACGCCACGGTGATCACAACGCCGTCGACTTCGCCGATGGTAATGAAACGCGGCTCGCCGTACTCACGTCGCAAATCTTGTCGCTCAACGAATGGCCCGTCGAAGATCCTCGCTGCGGCTTCGAAATCGATACCCCGCTCATCGAAGGTGCGTCCACTCTTATCATCGTCCCATTCGAAGCCGGTGAATTCATCCACGCGAACACCGCATTCATAGTACTACGTCAATGACGTATCAGTCAAGGCGGTATCGCCGTTGCCACGACCCGGATTCTTCTTGGCTTAAGGCGCTCCGATGCAGATCGGCGGATCGTTGTACGAATTGAAATTCGCGTAACGTACGCCCGCGAGATACAGCCCGCAAGCTGGTGCGGTCGCGCCGGATTCTTGCCGGTCGCGCGCTTCCAGAATTTCGCGTAGCGATTCGGCCTCCCGGCGACCGGCAGCAACTTCGAGCAGCGTGCCGGTAATCGTGCGCACCATGCGATGCAAGAAACCGTCGGCGCTGAACCTCAGGATGACGAGATTGCGTTGCCTGCGGACATCGATGGCGGTGATCCGCCTTACGGTTGCGCCGTTTTCAGGCAGCATGCCGCAAAACGATCGAAAATCGTGTTCGCCGAGCAATGGCGCGGCGGCGGCACGCAATCGATCGAGGTCCAGTGCACCGCGAAGCTGGTACACATAGCGCCGCAAAAGCGCCGAAGGCTCGTCGCTGTTTAAAACGACGTAGACATACGTGCGCTCTAGCGCGCTGAAGCGCGCTGAAAATTCGTCTTCAGTGACCTGCGCTTCGCGAACCGAGACGTCGTGCGGCAAAATGCTGTTCATTGCGATTGTGAGCCGCTCGAACGGAAAGGCCCGCTCCGTCCTAAAGGAAACGACCTGTCCGCTCGCATGAACGCCGGCATCAGTGCGGCCTGCAGCGGTGATGCGCACTCGCTCGTCGAGCAGCTTGCCGAACGCACTTTCCAGCTCGAAGGCGACGGTTCGCACCTGCGGCTGCAGTTGAAAGCCGGCAAAATCGGTGCCGTCGTACTCGACGACCGCACGGATCGTAAAGGGCGTTTGGTTACCCGTGCTGGCGCTGCAGCGGGAAGAGGATCACATCGCGGATCGAGGCGCTGTCCGTCAGCAGCATCACGAGGCGATCGATTCCGATACCAATGCCCGCCGTCGGCGGCATGCCGTATTCGAGCGCATGCACGTAATCCCAATCCGGCTCGGGAATCTCTTCATCGCCGCCGGCGCGCTGCTGCGCCTGCGCTTCAAAGCGAGCGCGCTGATCTTCGGGATCGTTCAACTCCGAGAAGGCGTTCGAGATCTCCATGTTCTTGATGAAGAGCTCGTAGCGTTCGACCAGGTCCGCATCGGCAGGTTGCCGTTTTGCCAGCGGCGAGATCACGGCCGGCTGATCGGTGACGAATGTCGGTGCAACCAGATGCGGCTCGACGATCTTCTCGAAGATCTTATCGAGCGCGTGGCCATGCGACGGCGACTCGGATAATCCTAAGTCTTCTAAGATTTTCGCCGCGCCGCGCGGATCGAGCAACTGCTCTCGGCGCAAGCCACCAAACTGCTGCATCGCATCGAAGTATGCCAGGCGCGCGAACGGCCGGCGGAAGGAGATTCGCTGATCCCCGACTTCGAGCTCGTCCTTGCCGTTGGTTACGAACGAGACGAGATGCGCGTAGAGCGCTTCGTCGAATTCGCGCATTTCTTCGAGCGACCAGTACGCGCAGTAGGCTTCGAGCATCGTGAATTCGGGGTTGTGCGTTCGATCGATGCCTTCGTTGCGAAAGATGTGGCCGATCTCGTAGACGCGCTCGAGGCCACCGACGATCAGACGCTTCAAATTCAACTCCGTCGCGATCCGCAATTGCATCGTCTGATCGAGCGCTTTGCAGTGCGTCTCAAAGGGACGTGCCGCCGCACCTCCGGCCAGATGCAAGAGCGTCGGCGTCTCGACTTCGAGAAAGCCATGGTCGTCGTAGAAGCGGCGGATTTCGCCGATGATGCGGCTGCGCGCGATGAAGACGTCGCGCACCTCGGGATTGACGATCAGGTCGACGTACCGTTGGCGGTAGCGCTTCTCGATGTCGACGAGACCGTGCCACTTGTCCGGCAGCGGCGCGAAGGCTTTGCCGAGAACGGTAAAACGCTCGACGTGCAACGTCGGCTCGCCCTTCTTGCGTGCGAAACATGTAACCGTCGACGCCGACGAAGTCGCCGCGATCGAGATCCTCCCAATCCGCAAAGAGATCGTCAGCCGAGTTCGTCTTTGCGAATGTAGAGCTGTATGCGGCCGCTGCGATCGTGCAGATCGACGAAGAGCGTCTTGCCGGTGCCGCGTTTCGACATGACGCGGCCCGCTAACCGGTAGCGCGTTCCCTCGTCCCATCGTTCGCGAATGTCGGCGGCGCGCGCATTGACGTCGTAGCGCGTCTGCGCGAACGGATCGCGCCCTCGGGAACGCAAAGCGGCCAGATTTGTGCGTCTGGCCGCTATGAGTGCCGCTTCGCTCTTATGCATCGCGCGAGACGCGCAAGCGTGGCTTACGGATTAGGAGGCCTTCTTTGCAGCCTTCTTTGGAACGCGCGTGCGGATCGTTTCAATCTTGTATTGGCTGATGCCGCGGGGCGTATTGACGTCAACGGTCTCGCCTTTCTTTCGGCCGAGCAACGCGCGCCCGAGTGGCGATTCATTCGAAAGCCGGCGATTCGGCGGATCGGATTCGGCCGAGCCGACGATCGTGAATTCGCGGGCTTCGCCGCCTGCGACGATCCCTCACCTTGACGGTCGAACCGAGATGCACTTCGCTCGAGGAGTACTCCGACTCGTCGATGATGTGCGCGTTGCGAATCATCTGCTCGAGCCTCATGATGCGGCCCTCGACGAACGCCTGCTCCTGTTTCGCGTTCTCGTACTCCGCATTTTCGGTAATGTCGCCGAACTCTTTGGCTTGCCGGATCCGGTCGTTGACCTCTCTGCGGTGGACGGTTTTCAGCTCGTCGAGCTCCTGCTCGAGCTTCGTCAGACCATCGGCGGTCAAGACGATCTCTTTCTCGTTCAAATAGAACCTCGGCTATCCACAAGTAATGGCGCCTCTAAGGCGCCAAGGGCGGTTGGTTCCGTATACCCAGCGGCGCTGCCTGCCGGCTCGCCGTTGCGCACGAGCAATGCGAATGGAATGCCGAGCAAGATACCGCCGATCGCGTACATGCGCAAGGTCGGATCCTCGAAACGGATCGTCGCTCCCAGCACGATGCACAGCGCCACAAGACCAACGACCGGGCACGATGACGCCGGCGAGCCGCTCGGTGCGCTGCCGCCAAAACAGCCGCATGCTGGCTGCGGCACTCCCGCAAAACAGTAGTCCTAAGAAAACGGACGACGCGTTCAAGACGAGCGTCAACGCCCGATTCGCGGTCGGCGAAAGTCCGACCAGCAGCTCGCACACCGTTACGAGCACGGCGATGCCGCAGCAGCGACCAAAACGGCTCGGAACGCCGATCCAGCGTTCCAAAGAAATGCGGCAGCGTGGCGTTGCGGCCCATGGCGAAGACGCTGCGCGAGAGATAGAGCAGCGTCGTCCACAGCGCGGTGCACGTTGAGACCAACACCGTCACGATGATGATCATGCGCCAGAAGTTTCCAGCCAAGCGTGTCGCGACGTAGGCCATCGAATCGTCGGCATGCTCGCTGAAACCGGCGGCGCCGCCGATATGCAGATAGGCGACCATGCATCCGAGCAAGATGATGCTCGTCACGACCAATCCCGTTATGCCGCCGCGGCCGGATTGCGACTGCTGACCGCGGACCTCTTCGGATGTGGACGCCGAGACTTCCCAGCCGTCGCTCATCCAAATCCCGAGCGTCATCGCGCTCAGGAAGCCGAACGCGGTCAGCGCGATCGGCGCCGAAGAAATCGGCTGCGGGACGTGCGACTGCCGCGCTTGGATGGAGCGCAGCGGCAACCGCGCTCGCGGCTAACACGAGCAACTCGAACATCAGGAGCGCGGCCGTGACGAGGACCGTCGGACGCACGCCGGCATAAAGCAAAATCGCGCTTCCGAGAATCCATACGCCGCCGACTGCCGCATCCCATAGCGGACTCTGCGCGCGGCCTGGATTCAGAGATCGAGCGTATAGATTCCCGCGGGAATCGAACATCGCCATCGTGGCGAAAAAATTGGAAAGCAGCAAGAGCCAAGCGCCGTACGAACCGAGCCGCGCCGAACGCCATCTCGATCCACGAGTATGATGAGCCGGCGTTCGGATAATGAAGCGAAAGACGTGAGAAGCCAACCGCGATGCAGAGCATGATCGCAACGAGGGCGAGCAACGCCGTGGCGCAAAAAACCCGGCGGCAGCGACCATCGGCCCCATCGTCGATGCGAGACTGTAGGCAGGCCCCATCGACGCCGACGAGAGTACCGAGACATCGAAAAATCCGAGCACGCGCGGCAGATGCCGCCCAGGGACCAGCAGCCTCTCAGCTATTGTGCCTGTCCTTTTAGCTTGTCGAAGGAGCCGCTAATGGGACGACGCGCGGACGCAAATCGAGCTCGCGCAGCAGGCGCTCGTAATCGTCCGCCGTCACCTCTTCCCACTTCTTGCCAAGCAGCGCGAGCAGCGCTGCTTCGATGACATTCGTGCCGAAAGAGCGCCCCGCAAAATCCGGGGTGGTCGTCACGAGCGTGCGAACGCCGCGTTCACGCAATTCTTCAACATCCGATTTGCGTCACGGTGTTCGTCAGAACGAGTTTGCCTTCGAGCCGAGCCGGCATGAACTGTCGCATGAAATGGAAGTCGCCGGCGATGATGTCTGCTTCTTCATAGTATTGCGGATATTTCGGTTGCGGCGGCCGGTCTTGTTTTGCGCCGGTCGGATAGAAAAACTGAAACGGCAACTTGCAGGCATCGGGCAGATAGCGTTCGGCTAACGCTTCAAAGTCGGCGAGCCCGCGAACCGGCTTGTCGAGATCGAGAGCGAAGATGAAGTCGCCGAATAAGACGTCGGCGCCAGCATCAACCAGCGCTTGCGCCATTCCAAAGCGGTCGAGCGCGCTGACCATCAGCACTTTGCGTCCCCGCAGATCGACGCCGAGATCGCTCTGCAAGAAGGCGACGGCTTCGCGTTCCAGCGTGTTCTTCAAACCGCTGCCGTCGACGACCGGCGTCTGCTTGGCGGCTTGAAGCAGCCGTAATCCATCCCGCAACGCGTACCGCCTGCTTCCAGCGTACAAATAGACATCGATCCCGCCAAGACCGATCGCGTCCACATGACCGTCAAGCTCGTGCAGGGTCTCGATCGCGACTTCGAGCTTGCCGTCGGTGCCGACGCGTGAAATGTCAAAGCGCTCGCCGAGCAGTTCGACTTCCGCACGGTGGTCGCGTGACTTCGAGCCGAGCGAAACGGAAACAACTTTTTTCATCTGGAAGGCGCTGCGCTCAAAGCTGCGCGGGCGGGCCCCCAAACGTTCACGCCGGCACCTGTGCTTTGCGAGCCGCAGCCGCGTTGCGCGTCTGCTCGAGCATCTCCGGCGTGATCGCCGCATCGAATGCGCGCATATCAGCCAACGTGAAGCCGCACTCTACCGCCATGCGGTCGATCTCGATCACGCGGTTCACGTCGATGCCGCGTCCCAGCGTGAACGGCTCGCACCGATTTTCGAGCGCCAAAACCATCGTTTCAGACATGCACGCCAATGCAGTTCTCGGCGGCAGATTCAAGTCGAATTCGGTCCCGGGCTCGCGCACACGTTGGAATCGCGGATTGCCGGGAACCATCATGTTGCCGCCCTCGATGACGAGTACGTCGGGACGCTCTTCCGCAACGCGCCGGCTCACATCGTGCGGCAGCGATAATTCGCAGACAACGGCACCGGTTTGCAAATCGCTAGGGCTCGATGACGTCTTGGGTTGAGCTGGTCGCGGTCAGGATCAGCTGCGCTTGGCGTACCGACGCCGATAAGTCGACTGAATACGATGATTCGCACGGCAGTTGATCCTTGATCGATTCATAGAATTTGCGTAGCCGCGTTGCATTTCTCGCCACCATGATGACCCGCTTAACTTGCGGCGCAATCAAACGGACGCATGCGGAGCCGATAGAACCGGTCGCGCCGACGACGACTGCAGTCGCCTCCTTTGCGTTGATGCTCATCTCTTGCGCACCGCGAAAGAGCGAGCGCAGTCCCGCAGCGATCGTCAGCGAGTTGCCGGTCGTTACCGGAATCGGCGATCGCTCGTTGATCGTGATGCCGGCGTCGCCCACGACCCCCGTGAACGCGCCCAACCCGGCAACGTTGGCGCCGAGCTCGGCACCGACTTTGATCGCGCGAACGATTCGGTCGTAGACCTCTTCACGTGGAAAATCCAACATCTGCTCCGGCATCAGCGGAGCGGCCACGAACCATCCTTCCGTTTCCCGTCCGTCGGGCGTTCGCACGCCGGTCACGTGCACCGCGGCATACGCCGGCATCCACTCGAGGATCTTGCGGATGATCGGCGTCCCTTTGCCCTTGGCCCCAGGTTCATACCGTTCCACGTCTTCGAGCGAAAGCGGATGAATCACAAAACAAAATTTGCTCGTGTTGACCGTCATGGTGTTGAGCACAGTATCACACTGGCACAATCATACGCCATTATTCTTCTCGGCCTCATCCTTGAGTGCGCGGAGCATCATCTCGCTATTTTCTTGCACTTTGCGCTGTAGCGTGGGACCGATCAACTCGGCGAGCGTCGGAACGCCGAAATCATAATCGACGCCAAGCACCACGTGTGTCTTGCCGTCGCGCTCCGCGAAGGTCCATGAACCCTCGAACTTGTCGAGATCGCCTTCGAGCAGTTTGTAGTCGATTCGCGGAGCTTCATCGTCGAAGCGATCTTCTTCTGTCCACTCGATCGGCGCTTCCTCGACCAGAGTCTTCCAACGCGTGATGACCCGATCCGGATGCCGCTCGAGTACTTCGACCGATTCGACGTCCGGCATGAACTCGGGAAATCGTTCTTGCTCCTTAGCAAGCTCGTACACGGCGTTGGCGGCAGCCGCGACTTCAATCGACGTTTCAACGTACGGCATCGAGCAGGCGACTTTAGAGCGCGCCGAATTTCATATAAGCCGTTTGCAGACCGGTGCGCAATGCCGCCAGCGCGCATTCCACCTCCCTTGATGTGACGATCAGCGGCGGTTCCAGCCGAATGACGCGCTGCAGGTTCAGCGTCCATGCCGCCGTCACACCGGCTTTGAGCATCTCCGGAATGATCCAGCCGCCGTACCCTTCATTCGTCAATTCGACGCCGACCAGCAGACCAACACCGCGGACATCGCCGACAACGGCAGGAAACTCTGCTGCAAGCTCTTGCGCCCCGGCAAGCAGCTGCGTGCCGCGCTCGTCGCGCATTTTCAACAAGACCGTCTTCTTCCAATACCTCGAGCGCGGCGATGACGGCGGCGCATGCAATTTCGCTTCCGCCGAATGTTGAAGTATGCATGAGCGGCGCTTTGGCGTAGGCGGCGTTCCAACAATCGAGACGGGCGATGTAGGCGCCAACCGGCATGACGCCGCCCGAGAGTCCCTTCGCGAGTGTCATGACGTCAGGCACCACGCCGTCGCGGTCACATCCGAACCACATCCCGAGGCGGCCAAGGCCGGTCTGCACTTCATCCGCGATGAAGAGCGCGCCCGGATGCATCGCATGCTTCACGAACGGCGCGCAAGTAGCCGGCAGGCGGAACGATCACGCCGCCTTCGCCTTGCACCGGTTCGACGACGAAGGCCGCTGCGTCACGCAGCGCTCCTTTTAAGACCGAGGGATCACCGTACGGAACATGTTCGATATCCGCAAGCAGCGGACGATACTGTTCCTGAAAGTATTCGCGCCCGCTCGCGCTGAGCGCCCCAAGCGTCTTGCCATGGAACGCATTCTGCGTTGCGACGACTTTGTGACGTTTCGTGGCCGCCCGTGCCAGTTTGATCGCGCCTTCGACCGCTTCGGCACCGCTGTTGCAGAAGAACGAAATTCGGAGATCGCCCGGCGTGCACTCGGCGAGTTTGCGCGCGGCGCGGCCGAGCACCGCGTTGAACATCGTCTTGCCTGAGAGCGCCATCAGATCGAGTTGCTCCTTAACCGCGGCGACGACTTTCGGATGCCGGTGGCCAAGCGTGAAAACACCGTATCCGCCCGCAAAATCCAAATACGCTTTGCCCTTGTGGTCGTAGATCGTCGCTCCTTGGGCACGAACTTCAACCGGCGATCCGGAGACTTTCATCACGCGCGCCAGCGGCGGATTCACGTAGCGCCGGTAGTCCTCGTACACTTCCGCGTACAGGTCGTCTGCGGACTTCGCCGCGACGTCGTGTGAAATCACGCCGCGAGCGGCTCGCAGCGCAGCGCTTCGATCGTTGCGTTCAGTAATGCCAGCGCTTCGGCTGCGCCGCCGATCCGCATGATCCGCTCGCGCAGCACCGCCGCATTCGGAATTCCTTTAAGATAGAGCGCCAGAT
Source organism: Vulcanimicrobiota bacterium (assembly GCA_963723515.1). Taxonomy (GTDB): domain Bacteria; phylum Vulcanimicrobiota; class Vulcanimicrobiia; order Vulcanimicrobiales; family Vulcanimicrobiaceae; genus JAFARW01. The sequence goes on along the minus strand of CAVRQT010000003.1, from coordinate 35,397 downwards.
GCTTGCGCATCTGCAGCACTGCGCGTGGCTCCCCCCATTCATCGACCATCGCTCGATAGTGGACCGTCGCGTACGCGAGCCGATCAGCGTGCGACGGCACCGCGCGCGCATCGCGCCCTTCAAGCAGGTCGACGATCTGCGAGATCAACCATGGATTGCCGAGTGTCGCCCGGCCCAGCATGATGCCATCGACGCCGCTCTGCCGCATTCGCTCGACTGCGAGATAGGGATCGTCGAGATCGCCGTTGCCGATCACCGGAATGTCGACGGCGCGCTTCAACCGCGCGATGTGCTCCCAATCGGCGCTGCCCTTATAAAATTGGCGTGCCGTGCGGGCGTGCAGCGTAACCGCTTTCACGCCGCTCTGCTGCGCGCGTTTTGCAACCTCAATATAGACGAGCTGCTCTTCGCTCCAGCCAAGACGCATCTTCATCGTCACCGGGCAATCGACCGCGTCGACAACGGCGCGCATGATGGCCTCGCACCGGTCGACATCTTTGAGGCAGGCGCTTCCGCCCTGGGTCTTCGTCACTTTGGGTGCCGGACAGCCGAAGTTGATGTCGACGATGTCGGCGCCGCACTCGCGCACCACTTTGGCCGCATGCGCCATCACGGCCGGATCGTCGCCCCAGAGCTGGGTCGAAACGGGCTTCTCCAGACCGTGCTGATCGATCATCTCCATCGTGCGGCGGTTGCCGTATTGCAATGCGCACGACGAGACGAATTCGGTCACGGTCAGACCAAGACCAAACGGTCTGTAGAGTGCGCGCATCGTACGATTTGTCACACCGGACATTGGCGCCAAGATAACGGGCGGCCAAATACGGTGCGGGCCGATGACGAGCGGCGAGACGGCCGGCGACATAGCGGCAGACATTATACCACGCCTGCTTTAGACAGCATGCAGCGCCATCCGCGTCAGCGCAATCCCGGCAAACGCCGCTCCGATCCCAAAGACGACGCTTCCCGCCGCGTACAACAATGCAGCGGCGCGGCTTCCTTCCGATGCCAGCACAAACGCATCATAGCTGAAGGTCGAAAATGTCGTATACCCGCCAAGAATTCCGATGGCGATGAACGCGCGCAGCAACGGCGAGAAATCGGTCTTCGTCTGGGCGAGCTGCATGATGATGCCGATGACGAAGGAGCCGGAAACGTTCACAATCAGCGTGTTCCACGGAAACCCAGCACCGCTGCGTTCAAAGACCAGCAAACTCACGGCGTACCGCAGTATTGAACCGAGGCCGCCGCCGATGCCAATCGCGAGAATGATCGGCCAGCCGGTCATTTTGGAACACCGGCGCGATACGCGATGATTTTGACGTTTTCGATTGTCAAAAGCCCTTCGGTTACCATCGCGTCGAGCGTCGGCAAGAACGCGTCGATCTTCTCCTCCGTATCAACCACTTCGATGAGAATCGGCAAATCCGTCGACAGATCTAAGATGCGCGCCGCGTGAACGACCGAATGTCCGCCGAATCCTATAACACCCTTGAACGCCGTCGCGCCGCTCAAACCGAAGCGCCGCATCTCTTCAACAATGGCGACGTAGAGCGGCTGGCCTTTCCAACGATCCGACTCGCCGAGAAAGATGCGCACGAGCTTAGCAGTGCTCTCCGTTTTCATCGCTTGCGGCTCTGACCTCGCGCTGAGCGGATCGAAGTGTGAAAGCGTTGCAGGCCGATCAAACTCAAGTGCGCATCGGTAAGCTCGATCTTCTTGGTATGACGCGCGATGACGTCGGCGTGTCCGCCCGTCGCGATCACGCGTGGGCTTCCGCCGATTTCCGAGCGAATGCGATCGATCAGCGCTTCCACTTGCCCGACAAATCCGAAGATGATGCCGGATTGCAACGAAGTGACCGTCTCGCGGCCAATCGCGCGCGGCGGGGCGTCGAGCGCGATCTGCGGCAATTTGGCAGCGCGGCCGACGAGCGCATCCACCGAGATACCGACGCCGGGCGCTATTGCGGTGCCGAGGTATGCGCCCTCGGCAGACACGGCGACAAACGCGGTTGCGGTTCCGAATGCAATGACGATCAGCGGTTGCCCGTACTGTTCGCGTGCGCCGATTGCGGCCGCGACCAAATCCGCGCCCACTTCCGCAGGACGCTCCGTTTGCACATCCATCAACGTCTGAGCTTCCGCTTTCAGAAACGAAGGCGTCGCGTCGAAAAACCGTTCGCAGGCATCCGACATAACGGGGTCGAGCTTCGGCACGACGCTTGCAATGACGACATCGTCAACATCGCTCCCCGTCAGATGTTGCGTATCGAATAGCTGCGTCAGAAAGACGCCGAATTCATCGGCCGTACGGCGGTCTTCCGTCGTGACCCGCCACATTTGCGAGAGCTCGCGTTTGTCGCCGGCAAAGAGGCCGAGCTTTGTTTCGGTGTTACCGGCGTCAATGGCGAGCAGCATCGCGTACCTTTTTCCGACCTGCTCCCAGAGCATCGAGCATGCGCACCGCAAGCGATTGCTTTGAACCGGAGCCCAAGTCCGTTTGCGTTCCATCTCGCCAAATCAGCGTCAGGGCGCTTTCTTGCACGCCAAAGCCGCGCTCGTCCGCGACATCGTTGACGGCAATTGCATCCAGATTTTTCTTGCGGAGCTTTTCGAGCGCGTGTTCGCGATGCGCGTGCGTCTCGGCGGCGAAGCCGACGAGAAAGGCACGCTCGTTGCGCTCGCCGATGGCCTGAAGCACGTCGGGATTGCGTACCATGCGAACCGTCAGATCTTCTGAATCTTTGCGAACTTTCTGCTCGAATCGCTGTGCCGGACGCCAGTCTGAAATGGCCGCGGCCGCGACGATCAAATCGGCGGAGGATGCGTGCTGCATAGCAGCCTCGTACATTTCACGCGCTTCCTTGACGTGCACCGTTCGAACGTTCGCAGGTGCGCCAAGCGCCGTCGGGCCCAGGATCAGCGTCACATCTGCGCCGCGCAGCGCCGCCTCACGCGCCAGCGCAATCCCCATTGCTCCGGTCGACGGATTCGAAAAGTGCCGGACCGGATCGAGCGCTTCAACGGTCGGTCCAGCGGTGATGAGCACCTGCTTGCCTTTCAGATCCTCGCCGCGCAGGAGCGTGCGCCGAAGCGCTTCCAGTAGTTGCTCGTCACTCGCCAGCCGGCCGATGCCGACCTCACGTTCGGCCAAGAAGCCGCGTTCCGGTTCGACAACCTCGGCGCCGCGCTCGCGCAAGAGCTCGATGTTGGCTGAAGTCTGCGGGTGCTCGTACATCGCAGCGTTCATCGAGGGCGCGACGATAATTGGAATGCGCGCCGCGCAAAGCGCCGTCGTCAGCAAATCATCGGCAATGCCCATTGCGAGCTTTGCGATCAGATTTGCGGTCGCCGGCGCAACGATACAGATCTGCGCTTCGCGCACGAGCCGGATGTGCGGTATTCGTTCGGGCGCATCCCATAACGATGCGTAGACCGGACGCGCGGTCAGTGAAGAAAATGTCAGCGGCGTGATGAAACGCTCAGCTTCCGCCGTCATGATCACATCGACGATGGCGCCACGTTGCACGAGTGTGCTCACCAAGGCGGCGGCCTTGTAGGCCGCTATCCCGCCGCCGACTCCCAAGAGAATCCGAGCGCCGCTTAATGGATCCACAGGTTGTCCAACAGGCGCGTTCGGCCAAAACGCGCCGCTGCAATGATGAAAGCCGGTGAACGAAGCGTCGCAATGGGCTCAAATGAGTCGGCGTCGACGATATCCAGGTACTCAAGCAGTCCCGGCGATTTCAGCGTTGGCGTCGCCTGTGCGAGCGCTCTTCCTTTATCTGTGCCGCTTTCCATAAGCTCGCGCACCTGCTGCAACGTCGCGTGCAGCGAAGGCGCCGCGCGCCTTTCTTCTTGCGAGAGGTAGGCGTTGCGGCTGGAAAGCGCGAGGCCGTCCGGCTCGCGGACCGTCGGGACGATTCGGACGTCGATGCCAAACTGCAAGTCGCGAACCATCCGGCGAAGGACGGCGGTCTGCTGCGCATCCTTTTGGCCCACGTAGAGAACGTCGGGGCGCATGATTTCGAGCAACTTCGCTACGACGGTGGCAACCCCGCGAAAGTGTCCCGGCCGGCGCTCGCCCTCGAAGCCCACAGCGACGGCACCCACGTCGATGAAGGTCGAGTAGTCGCGGGGGAGCATCGCGCTCGCATCGGGAGCAAAGAGCAGGTCGATGGCGGCTTCGTGGAAGCGCTTTGCGTCCGATTCCAGGTCGCGAGGGTAGCGCTCGAAATCTTCTCCCGCGCCGAACTGGAGGCGGTTGACGTAAATCGACGCTGCGACGCTCGCGCAATCGCGGCGTGCGGCGGCAACGAGCGCGAGATGACCCGGCATGTAAGGCGCCCATCGTCGGTACGAAGCCGAGCGGATGCGGCAACGAAGCGGCAGCGGCGCGTGCTTGCACAACGCCGCGTTCGATCTGCATAAGATTGCCCTGTGTGCTAGGCGACGATGACCCGCAACACCGTGCGGCCGACGACGAACGGATCGCCGACTTCCAAGCGGGCATCTCCGCGCACTGCGCGCCCACCGACTTTGGTGCCGTTTCGGCTCTGCAGATCGGTCAGCACGAGGCGGCCAGCCTGCGCCTTTACGAGTGCATGCTTGCGCGAGATGTAGCGGTCGATCGTGATGCAGGCGTCGGCAACGGAATCATCGCGCCCAATCGTAATCTCACGCTCGAACTGCCACGTCTTGCCGTCCAATGGTCCGCTTAGGACCTCGAGCAAGTACATTGCAACCGCGATTCTACTTTTAGACAGCGTTGCACTGCGCGCAACGCTTGGCGCTCCGATCGTCTTTGCCACGATGCGGCAAAAAGCGATCTCCGCCGCCCCCGCCCAAGCACTGAGCTCAGTCGAAGTGACGCGGGCGGGCCCCCAAGTTGCTCAGCGATTGCGCGGCCAAGAGCGCGCCGGCAACTGTATGCTCGGCAAAGAGCCCACCCTGAAGGTAGATCTCATACGGTTCACGCAGCGGCGCATCGCAGGAGAGCTCGATCGTCGCGCCGCTGATAAAGGCGCCGCTCGACATGATCACCGGCTCGGCGTAGCCGGGTACCGGTCCGGGCTCGGGACGAAACCGCGCGTTGATCGGCATGGCGCGCTGCAAACCGTCGGCAAAAGCGCGAACGCGCTGCTCGCTGCCAAGCGCTATCGCCTGCACACTATCCGTCCGCTGCGCGCCGCAGCGCGGATCGACACGGTAACCGAGTTCTTCAAAGAGCGCCGCCGCAAAGTCGAGCCCGCGCAAGGTTTGCTCGACAACGAGTGGCGCGACGAAGAGGCCCTGCAACAGAGAGCGGCCGGCATTCGAGCGTCGGGCCGACGCCGCTTCGCAGTCCCGGCGCATAATGATGCGCCGCGATCTTTTCAATGAGATCGGCTCTCCCGATCGCGTAGGCGCCCGCGGGCGCAAGGCCGCCGCCGATGTTCTTGATCAGCGAGCCGAGCGCGAGGTCGGCTCCGACATGCGTCGGCTCCCGCGTCTCCACGAATTCGCCGTAACAGTTGTCCACGAGAATCGCCACGTCGGGTCGCGCGTTCTTCACCGTTGTGAAGAGCGTGGAAGATTTCTCGATGCCGATCGAGGGACGCGGTGCATAGCCGCGCGAGCGCTGAACGAAAAACGCCGCCACATCGGGATCTTCGAGCTGCTGCGCGATCGCGGCACCGTTGAAGTCGTCATCAAGCAGAGCGACCTCTTCATACCGCATTCCGGATTTGAGCAGCGAATTCGGCGCGGTTAGGATTGCGTTGCGCAACGTGTCGTAGGGAGCGCCGGTGATGGAAAGCAGTGTCTTGCCGGGCGGGACGAGTGCTCGAATCGCCGCCACGATCGCATGGGTTCCGCTGACGAGCGACAAGCGCCCGAGCGCCGCCTGCGCGCCGAAAAGCTTTGCCAAGAGTGACTCGTAGCGCGTGCGCGCCGGATCGTCATAACCGTAGCCGAACGCGCCGGAAAGATCGCTTTCGACGATGCCTTCCTCAATGAACGCCTCCAAGATGCGCACACGATTTTCGGCCTGCGCCGGATACGTCACAGCATGAGCGCGCTCAAGGGCATTGGCGGCAGCGCGCGCGATCTGGGCATCGATATTGAACGATGAACAGAGCCGCTCTAACACGCTGCTTCGCTTTGCAGGCTGATTTGCGTTTCATGCTGATCGTACGCCCGCACGAACGGAACATAGATCGCCGCGGCAATCAAGATGTTGATGATGACTAGCACGACCGCGCGCCAATCGAACGTCGCTAAATACGTTGAGGCAACCGTTGGGAGTGAGGAAGGGACGTAAAAGATCGGCGCACGCACGAAGCCGATCCGCATCGCGACGTAGGTGACCGTAGCGAGGACCGCCGGGGCGAGCACAAACGGCACGCACAGAAACGGATTGAAGACGACCGGCAGGCCGAAGAGCAGCGGCTCGTTCAAGTTAAAAATCGCCGGCACGAGCCGTCAGCTTGGCAACCTTTCGAAGGCGCGCGGCGCGACTGAAGAGCAGCAGAAAGACCAGCGGAAGCGTGGCGCCGGCGCCGCCCGGAAAGACGAAGAGAAACGTCGAGACGACAACGAGATGCGGCAATGCCTCGTGATTCGAAAAAGCGGCCGTGTTTTGCAACTGCAGCGTCAAGTAAACGGGCGTCACGACGGCAGCGAGCGTTGCCGGGCCATGAATGCCTGCTATCCAGAGCGCCGTTTCAACGACGGTAATCCCTAAGAGTGCAACATAGGTGTCACCGAGCGCCGAGAGCGGCCGCAAGGCGATCAGAATCGCTTGCGCCGGAGAGATGTGCAAACGGAAAAGCACTAGCGCCAGGACGATGATGGCAACCGTAGCGCCGAAAGCCGCTACCTTCGCCATTCGCTGCGGCGTGAAACGCCGCACGAGAAGCAAGATCGCCGCACAAAGTAAGGCGAGCGCGATCGCTAAGAAGAGTCCCACCGTTCCAAGCGCATGCAGGTACGCAACGAGGGTCCGATGCGAACCCGGTGGCGGTGAAAGAAAGAAGGCCGCCGGCGCAGCGACCACCATTCCAAGCACCGAGACTTTCAGTTGCAGCGCCAGCTCGCGCGCCAACAAGAACACGAGGACGATCGCCATGATGGCAAAGGACGGGAAGCAGCGCGAAGGCGATCCGCGATTCGAAGACCGCCCCCAATGTTCCGCGCTGATGCGGAGCCAAAGCAAAAAAGACGGGCAGCGCGGCGCCGAGGCCGATCAGACTCCATGGCAGCGCGCGGCGGATTGCAACGAGCGCAGGCGCATCACCGAAGCGGCGCAGCGCCGGCACGATGCGCCGATCAAACCATCCGAAAAGCGGACTTTGCGCTACGCTAGAGTTTGCGAACGACCGCTTCGACGCGTCCGATGATCGAAACATCGTGCGCGTACATTGGCTCCATGGTGCGATTCTCCGGCTGCAGCCGGATGCGATCGGATTCCTTATAAAAACGCTTGACCGTCGCTTCGCCGTCCACCATCGCAACGACGATCTCTCCATTGCTCGCCGTTCTTTGCGGACGGACGAGCACGAGATCACCGTCTAAAATGGCAGCGTCCACCATCGAATCGCCGCTGACCCGCAACATGAACGAATCAGAATGGCGCGCGAAGTCGCTCGGTAAGGCGAACTCCCCTTCGACGTTCTCTTGCGCCGTGATCGGCGTTCCGGCCGCGACCTTGCCGATGATCGGCATCGCCAGCACCTCCGGTCCGCTCGGCGATGACCCAACGCTGCGCAGGGCGCGTGGCTTCGTCGGGTCTCGGGTGATCAGGCCGCGTCTCTCCAAGGTCTTCAAATGGGACTGCACCGTCGAAGAAGACGAGAGGCCGACGCGTTCGCCGATCTCCCGCACTGAGGGCGGGTAGCCGTGCTCCGCCGCAAATTCCGAGATCACTTCGAGGATGCGGCGTTGCCGCTCGGTTGGCTGATTCACGCCCATAATCTACCACAGGGGACCCCTGCAAGGCAAACATACGTTCGAAAAATCCTTGACACCCGCGAGCGCCCGTATGATAAAATATTGGGGACGAACAGACGTTTGCCCCAAAATATGGCCCGAAGTTGGCCGCATCCGCCCAGCGATGGGTATGAGGAGATCGAGATGATTAGGCGGAGACGGTTCTCATTGATGCCGATGATCGTGCTGGCTGGGCTCAGCCTGACCGTCGCTTTGCCGACCCTCTCGACGATGCATCTCTACGCGGCCGGCAGCGAGCAGTTCGCCACCTTGACGGTGCAGCGCGGAGATTCGCTGTGGTCGATTGCCACGCGCAACACGCCTCCGGACGCTAGCGTGCAAGACGCCGTGGATCGGATCGCCGCCATCAACCATCTGCAGAACAGCACGGTCGTTCCGGGCCAACAGCTAAAAATTCCAAAGTAACGTCTCTTTTGCGCTGAGCTCCCTCCGCGACAGGAAGCGCCGCGATTACGGTTGGCCGCGATTACCGCGGCCCTTCGACCAGCTCAGGGTGCCACGTTATAATTAGGGAACTAATGGATTACCATGAGCAGCGCGCCGCTCGAACCTCGTATGGGGCGCCTGGAGGGCGCTTACGAGCAGATCCCCACGCGCCTCAACAGCATCGATACCCGTCTAGATGGCATCGACACGCGCCTCGACCGTATGGATACGCGCCTCGACCGAATTGATATTCGCCTCGACCGCTTTGACACGCGCCTCGACCGCTTTGATGCAAAAGTCGACGGCAAATTCGACACGCTTCATACTGAAGTGAGCACACAGTTCCGCTGGATCGTTGGCCTGATCTTCGGCACTTGGGTCACAACGATTTCAGCGATCTTCTTTCATCGCTGATCCCTAACTGCGCCGAGACGGCGTTCGGCTGACGAGCACGACGCTGTGGCCGCTATGACGGTCGAGGAACTCCATCCCCTCAAGCATCCACGTATCTAACCCAGTCTGCGCGTGCTTTGCAACTTCCCGAACGACGTGCAAGCGGTCGCGCAGCCACGCGAGCTCCGAACGCGTTGTGGAAGGGAAGATTGCCTCCTCGCACTCCTCACATTGAAAACCGTATTGCACTACTCTTCCCTGTCACGCTGAGCTTAGCTTGCACTGAGCTTGTCGAAGTGTCGAAGCGCCGCCATAACGGTTGCCCTTCGATGCTTCGACACCGCTCAGCACAGGCTGGGCTCAGGGTGACAGTGATGCTCTACCGTCGCATCTTATAGCTTGATGTGGGCCGTCAGGTAGAAGTTGAACGGCTGTCGCGTCGAGTTTCCATCGACATTCACCGGACCAAACGAAGGTTCGTACGGGTAGCGTAAGAACTGCGGAACGTTCGATGGGACGTTGCCCACCGCGTCCGGGTTGTACACGTTCCCGATTGGCGGCAGCAGCGACCCCGCGCTGTACAGCGTCGTGTAGCTGCAGATATTCGTCGACGCGTTGTACGTGAACGGCGTCGTCTGTCCGCCGAAGCAGTGGTTGATCAGATTCGCAAACGTCGCCGTGATCGTGATTTTCGGTGATACTTCATAGGAGAGCTGGAGGTTGCCAAGCAGCTGCGATGGATTGCGGAAGGAGCCGGGCGGATCAAAGATGCCGGTGAAGGGATCCGGTATCGCGTTCAGAGTGCCGCATGTCGTCGCGTCGTACGGTGAACCGCCTGGCGCCCCAAAGGGATAGCGCCCGCGATCGAGGCCGCCCGGCAGAACGCCGCTGCAAGTGTCGGGCGCCACACCGGGTGTCGACTCGGGCGATCCGTAACGATTTCCAGCGGCGAACTGGAACGAAGGCGTAATCGATAGCTTATCGTGCTTGTAGTTCAAGACCAACGTCGCGACATACGGTACGTTGTAGGAATCTGCCGAAACGCCGATCCCCGCCGGGAAGATGTCGTACGGAACAAAGTTTGCATGCGCGTCGAGCAGCCCTTGAGGCGGAGCATTCCAATAGGGATTCGCAATACTGCCGATCGGACAGCCGGGCGCTGGAACACCGGCCGTCGAGTAACACGGCGCGCCGGCGCCCGACGACGTCGAACCGCCCGCGCAACTGACATTCGAAGGATTCTGCGCGCAGAACGATGTGTAGGAGTTGTAATTCTTGATGTCCTGATTGATCGCCGATACGACGGAAGTTCCATTGGGCAAGGTGTTGTAGTTGACGTAGGCATTCGTGTACGTGAACGCGAGCTGCCCCGCGAACCCGTTGCGATTGAAGTCGCCGGCGTTAACCTGCACCTCGACACCTTTTGCGGTCAGATTGCCGGCGTTGAATCCCGAGATGAACCCAGTCTGCTGATTGAGGAAGAAATTCTCGACTTGATCTTGAGTCTTCCGGTAAAACGGGGTCAATTTGTAGCTCCAGCTCGTGCCGCGAATATGCTTCTCGAGCGAGAGATCGTAGTTCAGCGAAATCGAGGGGCGCACGTTATGTCCGGGCGTTGTGAAGCCGTACTGGTAGAAGCGATCGGCGAGGAAGTCGGCAAGATCTTGCTGCTTCGTATTGTATTGCTCGTACGCCGCACTTGCCGGCTCCGCATAGCGGCCGAAGCTGCCGCGAATAACCGTATCCGGATTGATCGTATAAGTCGCAGCAAGACGCGGCTGCCAGACGTTGTACGTGAACGTCTGTGACGGAACGTTCTGAAGGTTTGGGGTCGAATAGAAGCCGCCGCCCGCGAATGGAATCGATGCGCACGGCGTCGTCGGTCCGAACCCGCCCCCGATTGCCGATTTATCGATCGGAATGCCCGTCAGCGGATTGATGCACGAGTTCGCGTTGAATTCGTTGAACCAAAACGGGCGCGCACCGCCGGTTGTGTCGGCACCTTGAAATTGGAATTGATCCCAGCGGATGCCGAGATTCACGAGCAGCTTGTCGTTCGGCTTCCACTGATCCGTAATCGAAGCCGCTGCGAATTTCGGGACAACCGTGTTAAAGGTTCCGGAAATGCCGTTTTCAACAACGAAGTATTGACACGAGCCGCCCCCGCACGTTGAGCCGCCGGGAATCGCCGGCAAGGATTGGCCGGGCGCGAGCAGCTGTAAGCCGCCGTTGTTGCACGAGATCGGAGTGCCGCTGAAGGCCGGATCGTAACAGATGCCGGCGTTTGGATTACTCGCATTGACAAGGGCTACTTGGCCGCCGCCGTTGTACATGCTCGAGTTGTTGTAGCGCACCGTCGAAGCGGTGCTATAAGACGCTTGCGCCTCAACCAGATGCTGCGGGTTCACCTGGTCCGCGAAGCTGGCGCTGACGCCCCGCGTATGGGTGATCAGTTCGTAGTCGGGACCGGACGGTCCGAAGAAGTTGGCGAGCGCCGTCTGCGCCCCGTTCTGCAGCCAATCCGAATAATAACTGTACCCGTAGACGCGGAAGTACGCGTTCGTGCTCAGATTCTTCTGATATTGCAGCTTGATGATCTCTTGATCGTTCCAAATCGTGTCCCGCGCGTCAAACGGAATCAACGCCGGCGTCGCACACGACAAGGCGCCGAATCCCGGCGTGTTGATGCATCGGCTCGTCGAAGAATTCGGAAAGTAGTACGGCAAGAACATCGAGCCGTAGTTTGTGGGCAACGGTGCGCCGACCGAGCCGCTATACACCGCGGAGTCGAGCCACGCCGGCAAGCCGTTGCCGAGCGTCTGGTAGACGTTCTGACCGACGTCGTTCGTTGAATCGTAGAATGACGTCTTGAGCAGTTGACTATCCCAAAGCAGTTGGACGTCGTCTCTTCCCGCATCGTTGCGATGCGGAATGCCGATATGCACGTTCGCCACGACATCGCGATCCGATAGTCCTGATTCCAAGAAAGTATTCGGTCCACCGAATACCGCGTTGCCATTCGGATCGAAGCCGATCACGTTTCCGTACGTTTGCGAATACGCGGATCCGTTCCATGGATCGATGTAGCGGAAGTCGTCATTGTTGTAGCCGCCGACGCCGACGTAATACGAGAAGTTGCGGTTGGGCGTTGCGCCGCCGGCTTCGGCACTCAACTTATGGTAGTAGGCCGGGCCGCCGACGCCGATGTCGATCAATCCGAATCCGGGATAGGTTCCGGTCCGGATGACCTGATTGATGTAACCGGCCAGGCCCTGTCCTTCGGAGTTGGCGGGCGACGCGCCCGTATAGACTTGGAGCTCTTGCTGGCCGAGCGAGGACGCTGTGCCCGCCGGATAGTTGTCGAAGCTCCGGTTGACCGGAACGCCGTCCATCTCATAACCGACTTGGTCGTAATCGCCGCCGCGGATGTGCACCGTTTGGTAGTAGCCGTTTTGGTTCATCGGCTCGTACACGCCCGGCACCGACGCAATTGCGGAGTACGCGTTGTTCAGGCCTCCGCCACCGCCGAGCGCACCGACGCGTTCCGCTTGTGCGGCGTTCACCGAATAGACGTCGGCCGTCGTGCCCGATTTCACGAGGTCGCTGACCGAGCGGCTCGTCACGTTTCCGATCTCTCGCAGTTTGGGCTCGACGTTCAGGGTTATCGTCTGCGTCTGGTCCGCAAAGACGACGTTGCCTGAGTGGCTTGTCGGCTCGTATCCATCCTTGGAGACGGAAACGGTGTACGTGTCCGGGGCGAGGGAAACGAAGCTGAAGTGCCCGGTCGCATCTGTCCTCGTCGTCGCGCTTTGCGACGGACTGCTCGCGGTCACTTGCGCGTCCGCCAGCGGCTTGAGCGTTCGGGCTTCGTAAACGACGCCCGAAAGTGCGCCGGTCGTGCCGGCAACCGCCCAGGTTCCTTGCGCCAGCATTGCAAGCAATGCGATTGCGATTATCCCTGCAAACCGAAAACAACGTTTTTGCATCACGGTTCCCCCTAAAGGATGGACGGCATTAAGATTGCCATCTGCGAGCACGCAAATCCTACGGCCGCGACCAGAGAAAATGAAAGACAGCTTAAAGGAATCTGGGCAGCCATCAAGGCGCTCACCGGTCTGAGCCCACCTCGCAAGATTCAAAATCGAAACTGTAGAGGCCAAGCCCGACGCGTTGCGGAGACAGCGCCAGCTCGTGCTGGCCGTAGTGCTTGTTCATGATCAGATCGTACGCGCGCGACGAATCGACATCGACGTACGACGTGCCGTCGGCCGCATAGCGAATGTCCGAACCGGCATCTTGATGCGCGATCGGCGCACCGTCTTGCGTCACGTTGACGCGGGTGGATACGCCATCCTCGGGCCTCATCACCGCGACGACTTGAATCGCATGGTACTTCAGCATGGCCGATCCGTCGTTTGCGGCGGAGATGAGCGCCTGATCGGTCGGCCGCCAATAGCCGCGCAAGTAGACGGCGCCGTCACGATGGGATCCGGGATCGGAGAAGTTATTCTCGACCACCGGATTCATGTAACGCGCAAGATTCGCGGGCCCCGGACCGCGCATGATGCCGACTTGCACCTCCGGCGTATGCGGGTAGCACACCGATCCCGGCTTTGTATAGTTGTCCTGCGGCAAGAGGGCCATGAGCGGAGGCGCTTTGAACTGCGGATCTCGCGCCTTAATCGCTGTTTGAATCGCGTGCTCCGTTTGCTGGTAATTGCCTTCACCCTCGGCATTCTCGATCAAGTTGCCGCTCTGATCGTAGAGATACTCGTGCGGCCAGACACTATTGTCGAAGCGGTGCCACAGCGTAAGATTCGGATCCAGCAGAACCGGCCAATCGACGCCCAGGTGCTTTGTTGCCGCGGCGACGTTCGATGGCTGGGCGGAAAAAATGAATTCCGGCGTGTGAATGCCGACGATGACGAAGCCCTGATCTTTATAGCGCCTGTACCACTCGCGCAGATACGGCAGCGTGTGCAAGCAATTGATGCACGTGTATTCCCAGAAGTCGACGAGCACGACTTTCCCTAAGAGTTGCTCGCGCGAAAGCGGAACGCTGTTCAGCCATCCGCCGCCTCCCGAGAGATTTGGAAGCGTTTGAACCGGCGCGGTTGCGGCGTTCGAGATCGCTGCAGATGCGAACAGCAATGCTGCGACAAGCCATGCTTTGCGAATAAGGTTGCTCATTCGGTAGGCGCTCCGACTCTACGAGCGCTCGTTTCCGCCGTCCTGTGACGCCCGCCGCAGCTTCGACAGCTCAGCACGCGAAAAGAAAAGGCCCCGGATTGCTCCGGGGCCTTCCTTTTTGTTTACGCTGTCGCGACTAGATCTTGAACTGCAACGTCAGATAGGCGGTGAAGGGCAAGAAACTGGTCAACGGGGCGTACGGATAGTATGTCGCAGCTTGGCTCCACGTTGTTCCGTTGACCGGGTTCGTCGGCGAGTTGCCGAGGAAGTATCCGGTTCCCGGAGGTGTGAGGCCAGGTGCGCCTGCGAACGTCGAACCACCAAAGGCGGAGTCGTATCCGCAGACCACCGCTCCCGGCGGTGAGAACGATGACCACGGCGTGCTTGAGCCGCCGAAGCACCGGTTGTAGATGTTTGCCAGGAGTAAGCTCGCCTTGACCTTCGGCGTGATGTCGTAGCTGATCTGCATGTTCAGGTTGAACAGCCACGGGTTTAGGTACTTGCCGAAGCCGTCAAAGCTACCCGTGTAGGGATCGGGCACATACAAGAAGCCGCTTCCGAAGTTCGAGGCGCCGCAGCCGATGTTACCGTTCGGTAGTACGAATACGTACGCCGGCATTTGCGGTGTGTTCGAACCTGGGATCGAGCTCTGATTGTTCAAGCAACCGCGCGGATCCAGACCCGTGACGGAGAGTGGCGAGCCGTAGTAGGCGCCGCCATTGCTGCCGCCCGAGTAGCCTTGAATCAGCTGGAAGTTTGGTGCAATCGAGAACTTGTCATGCTTGTAGTTGATGAACCCGGAGATGATTTGCGGCCAGACGATCGTCATGTTGGAATCCGGGAAGTTCCCGTAGATGTTCGGGAACGTCTGGTACAGCGGGTAGCGACCAGCCGGATCGTAGTAGCCCTGCGGCGTTGCGAAGTAGTACGGGTTCTGCACTGCAGAGGTTCCCGACGCTCCGCCACCCAGAGCAAGTGGTGACATGAGGATCGTGCTTCCGCTCACGACGCAGTCCGTTGGACCCAGCGTGCCAAACGGGGTGGTGACCGGCGCGAAGCCCGCGCCGAATCCCTGACCGTTGTAGTAGCAAGGTGCCGCCGTCTGCAGCGTGATTCGCTGACCCGTGCTGAGCGTGTAGCTCGAACCGGCTCCAGCGCGCGTCAACGCGTTGTATGCGCCAACCGCACCGTTGATGCCGTCGATGAAGTTCTGGCCGGTCGATCCGATCGGATTGAACTTCGAGTCGGCGCGCGTCCACGTGTACGAGAGCTGACCCGACAGACCGTTCTTGTTCGGGTCGCCCTTGTTGATCTGGAGTTCTACGCCCCACGCGCGTTCGTTATTGGTCGGGAGCGCCGAAACGAATCCCGGTCCGATAAACGAGTCTTGCGTTTGGTTGTGAACGTCGCGGTAGAACGGCGAGATCTTGAAGCTCGTATCCGTTCCGCGAATGCGACGCTCGAGCGAGAAGTCGTAGTTGGTTGACGTTGTCGGCTGAACTTGGTGCTCCGGTGTCGTGAAGCCGAGACCGAAGAACGACTGGAAGTCGAAGTACGCAGCCCGTTTCGGTGAAGCGTCGATGTACTCGACGGTCGCCGTATTGAACGGATTCACGTACTGTCCGGCCGAGAAGCGCCACACCGTGTCAGGGCTCTGCGTATAGGTTCCGCTCAAGCGCGGTTCCAGCCGAGCGACTGTGTAGCTGGGCTGTGTGGTGTTCGTGAAGAGCAGCGGATTGGTGCCTGCCGGATTGCCGGAACCAGCTGCCGTCGATCCATTGGGATGGAGCATCGGCGTACCGGTGATCGGGCTATTCGGACAGAGCGATCCAGGAGCTGTCAACACGAGGCTTGAGCTTCCAGGAACCGGCGCTCCGCCCGCCTTGGCGAATGCCAGCGCCGCGAAGTTCGCGTTCGCCGGATCGTAGCAGAAGCTCGCCGCTCCCGCCGCAAACCAGAACTGGTACGACGGATCGCTCGTTGGCGTCAGGTCGTAGACGAACTGGTCGCCGCGCAGACCGAGGTTGATCAGCAGCTTGTCGTTTGGCCGCCACTGATCGCTCACGGAGAATGAACCGAACTTCGGCGTGACTTTGTTCAGCGTTCCGGCCGGCCCAAGGTTGGTTACAACCCAGGACGCGCCCGGTTGCGTCGCGCCGCCACGTGTCGGATCCCAGAACGTCCCTTGCGTGCTGCTGCTGAAACACGAACCGATTGCACCGGTCGTGTAGTTCACGCAACCCGCTGGGTTGAGGACGCCGCCCTCAATGAGGTTTGTGCCGCAACGATAGCAGCCTGCGCCGCTGCTGCCCGGCTGAGTCATCGTGCCGGCGCGGAATGTCGAGTTGTTGTAACGCGACACATTCGCAGTGACGTAGTTGATATCGGCTTGCAGCAAGTGTTGTGCGTTGATCTGGTTGGCATACTCGATCGAGCCGCCCTTGGTGTGCGTGATCAGCTCGTAGTCGGGCGTCGATCCGAAGAAGCCGCCGTTCAGGTAGTACGCCGTCTCGGCAGCTGTCGGATCGTTGAGCAACCAGTCGGAGTAGAACGTGTAGCCGTACAGACGGAGATACGCGTTCGATCCGATGTTGTGCGTGTACTGGGCCTTGATGATCTGCGAGTCATTGCCTTGCCCAGCGCGACCCCCACCGTTGTACGGCAGCGGCGAGTTCAGTTGACGCGCCGTGTTCGAGCTCGGGAAGTAGTAGTTGACCAGCGGGATCGTCTGTCCCGGGGTCAACACCTGTCCGATGCTCGCATTGGTGTTGAAGATCGTCGAATCGGCGTACGGGATGAATGCCGCGGACGCCGTGCACGGGCAAGTCGCTGAGCCGTAGAAGTTTTGGCAGTAACCGGCGTAGCCGCCGTAGTCGTTGATCGAGTCCTGATACGACTCGTGCTGGAAAGAACCGCTGTAGAGCAACTGCACATCGTCACGGCCGCTGTCTTTCTTATGCGGGATGCCGATGTGGAAGTTCGCTACGGATTCACGGTCCTGGATGATCGAGTTAACGTCGCGATCGCAAACGGAAGCGATCCGAGACAACCGCCCGGTTGAACCAAAGGCGACGGATACGCGCTGCCCGGCGGACCGCACAGCGAGAAGATGCCGCCTGTCTGAAGTGAGTCGTTTGGACCGGTGCTGATCGACGGGCTGATGTTGAAGCCCGGCGACAAGCCGCCGTTGAATTGATCTTGAATACGTTGGCTCTGATCGTAGCCGAGCAATCCAACGTAATACGAGAAGAGACGGTTCGGCGTTGCGCCGCCCGCTTCACCTTGCAGTGCGTGGTAGTAGCTCGGAGCTCCGAATCCAGCATTCACGGTTCCGAATCCCGGATACGTTCCGGTTCGGATAACCTGATTGATGAATCCGCCGACCGTTGCCGACGTTGAGGTTGCCGGAGCGCCGCCCGTGTACACTTGCAACTCCTGCTGACCGAGATTCGTCAGCGTGTTGGCGTTGTAGTTGTCGAACGCGCGGTTGACCGGAATACCGTCGAATTCATAGCCGACCTGCGAGTAGCTGGCGCCATGAATGTAGATCGTTTGGCCCCAACCCATGCCGCCGTAGTCGAGCATGACGCCGGGTTGCGACGCCAGCGCCGAATACGCGCTGTTGAGGTTGGTGCCGCCGCCAATCGATGCGACCTTTTCAGCGGTCGCCGCATTGACGGAGTAGATATCGGCCGTGGTTCCGGACTTTACGAGGTCGTTCGCCGCTCGTGAAGTGACGTGTCCGATTTCTCTAATCGAGTGTTCGGTCTGTATGTTGACCGTGTGCGTTTGGTCTGCGAAGACCGTTACGCCACCTTGAGAAACCGGATTGTAACCGTCTTTCTTCACCGAAACGGTATACGTGTCCGGAGCCAGGTTCAGGAACACATAGTGTCCTGATGCATCCGTTGTGGTCGTCGACGTTCCAGAGGGTGCCGCGACGGACACCGTTGCTGCTACAACCGGTGCGCCTTTTTCGTCGGTCACCACTCCGCTGAGTCCGCCCGTGGTTCCGGCCAGTGCCCATGTTCCCTGGACCAGAAACGCGACAAGCATCGTCAGCGCGACAGCCACATTACGGAGGGATGGTTTTTTCATTCCTAGCCCTCTTTTGTGGTAAGTGGTATACGCCAACTTTAGGGCACGCTGAGTTCTCCTCAGCAACCCTTAAGCTGACGTAAATGTCGGATTGGTCGGGTCCGGGTGGCCTTCCTTCAAAAAGACGCGCTTCGCTCCAAGCTCCGCGCCCCCACTGCCGTGGGGCCCCAGCCTTCAGCTCCCTCGCCATGACGATGGCTGAACATTCCCCGAGGGGTCGCTCAGCCACGTTTGGCTGTGGGCCGGTGCCTAGGAGTGGATGCCGGCCGGCATCCGTGAGCGCAGCAGTTCCGGAATCAAAGAGGGTCGATCCGCCACGGGGACCCCGGCCCGTTCGAAGGCCTCGATCTTGCTTTGCGGAGTGCCGAGCTTGCCGGAAATGATAGCGCCGGCGTGGCCTAGCGATTTTCCGGGCGGCGCGTTACGGCCGCCGACAAACGCGACGATCGGGCGATCGGGCATGTGCTGCGCAATGTACGCCGCGGCATCTTCTTCATCCGATCCGCCGATTTCGCCGCAGATGACGAGACTTTGCGTTTGCGGATCGTTTGCGAATTCGCGCAAACAATCGACGAACGTCGTTCCGATGATCGGATCGCCGCCGACGCCGACGCACGTCGATTGGCCAAAGCCGGCGCGCGTCAACTGATCGACAACTTCGTACGTCAGCGTCCCGGAACGCGAGATCAGTCCGACGTTGCCTTCCGCAAAGATGTGTCCGGGCATAATCCCGATCGACGATTTTCCCGGCGAAAGCACGCCTGGACAATTCGGACCGATGATGCGCATGCCGCGCGTCGTTCCCACAACGCGCAACACATCGTGCACCGGGATGCCTTCCGTGATGCAGATCGCCATCGTGATGCCGGCGTCGTGCGCTTCGAAGAGCGCGTCCGCGGCAAACGGCGGCGGAACGAAGATGCAGGTGTGCGTCGCGCCGGTTGCGGCAACAGCATCACGCACCGTGTCAAACACCGGCAAACCATGCGGCGTCTTCTGGCCGCCTTTGCCGGGCGTGACGCCGCCGACGATCTGCGTTCCATATTGCAGCATGCGCGAGGTGTGATACGAGCCTTCGCTGCCCGTAATGCCTTGCACGATGACCTTCGTATTCTTGTCGATGAAAATACTCATTTTGAAGGCGCTCCGCAATACACTGTCACCCTGAGCCTGTCGAAGGGCAGCGGGAATCGTTGCACTTCGACAAGCTCAGTGTGACACGGGACTGCCTTGATAGCGCATTCACGCTGCCAGCGAGACCGCTTGGGCAGCGCCTTCATCCATCGTTTGCACCGGTGACATGCCTGCGCCCGAGAGAATCGCGCGGCCCTCTTCTTCATTCGTTCCCGTCAATCGAATGACGAGCGGCACTTTGCGCGCCTGCGTCTGCGTGAGCGCCGTGACGATGCCCTTAGCAACCTCGTCGCAACGCGTTATCCCGCCGAAGATATTGATGAAGAGCGAGCGCGCGCCGGTGTTGTTGATGATCAATTCGTAGCAGCTGCGTACGAGCGTCGCGTCCGCGCCGCCGCCGACATCAAGAAAGTTCGCAAACGATCCGCCCGCATTGCGAACGGCATCCATCGTGGCCATCGCGAGGCCGGCACCGTTGGCCATCGTGCCGACGCTGCCGTCGAATCGGCGGAAGTTGCGAATCCCTAAACCCGCCTGCGCGGCAAGCGTCTCATCTTCATCCAGTTGCAGCGCGCCTTGCCACTCTTTGAGTTCCCGATGCTTGTAGAGTGCGTCGTCGTCCAGCTCAACTTTGGCATCGGAAGCGATGACCAAGCCGTCCTGCGTCAGGACGAGAGGATTGATTTCGACCAACTTCGCGCCGTAGCGAAAGAAGATTTCGTAAATTCCGCCCAGGATCGCCGGAAAGGCTTTGCGATAGCCGGGATCGAGCTGCGCCGTAAACGCGACGTCGCGACCGATGAACGGCGAATACCCGATCGCCGTATCGATGCCGAACTTCGTGATGTCGTCCGGATGCAGCTCCGCCACTTCCTCGATATCCATGCCGCCCCGGTGGCTAGCAATTACGGTTGGACGGCGCGTTGCGCGATCGATCGCGACGGCGCAGTACGCTTCTTTGGCAATGTCGAGCTGTTCTTCAATCAGCAGCGAGCGTACGACTTCGCCTTTTGGGTTCTGGCGGTTCGCGATCGTCATGCCGAGGATACTCTCGGCGACGTCGCGCGCTTGCGCGGCAGACGTTGCAAACTTTATTCCGCCGGCCTTGCCTCTGCCACCGATCAGCACTTGGGCTTTGATAACCCAGCGGCCGGGGTGCTCGCGAACGAAGGCCTGCGCCTCCGCCGCGCTGCCGACGTGAACGCCGTTAGGCACCGGAATGCCGGCGCGCGCAAAAAGCTCTTTTCCTTGATACTCGAGCAGATTCACGAGTCGCGCACGGTTGGCCTTAAGAGGTCCTCAAACCTTGCAAGAGTGCGGCGCACATGTACCGTATCAGCGGCGGCATGATTCAATTAGCACCGTATCTTGCCTTCAACGGAAACTGCGAAGAAGCGCTCAACTTCTACAAGGACTGCCTCGGCGGAACGATCTCAGAAATCCATCGCTTCGAAGGCTCGCCTATGGAACAACAGGTGACCGACAAACGAGGGATCATGCACGCGACGTTCAGCTTTGAGGGCGGAACGTTGATGGCTTCCGACAGTCCTCAAGGCGCGCCGTCCGAGAGCAACATCTCGCTTTCAATCGGCATCGATGATGAGAACCGAGGGCAGGAAATCTTCGATAAGCTTTCCGCGGGCGGCAACGTGGCGATGCCGTTTCAAAAGCAGTTTTGGGGCGCCGTGTTCGGGATGTTCAAAGATCGCTACGGAATCTTTTGGATGATGAACTGCGGCGGATAAGAGGCAGGTCGACATTTCCTGAGCCGATGTCCCAACTGCGCAACTGTGTCACACTGGCTGTCGAGTCACTCAACTGCTCTCACACTGTGTCACACTGAGCGAAGTGCGACGAGCTCACATTTCGACAAGCTCACATTTCGACAAGTTGACATTGGGACTATCGCATCGAGCAGAAGTTAACTATCCGCTACCCTAGTTTGCCGAGAAGTGAGCGCGCGATAATGATCTGCTGGATCTCGGAAGTGCCTTCGTAGATCTCCGTGATTTTGGCATCGCGGTAATAGCGCTCGATCGGAAGTTCCGTCGTATAGCCGTACCCGCCGTGAATTTGAATCGCTTCGGCGGCGTGGCGGCGCGCCGCAGTCGACGCAAAGAGCTTCGCTTTGCTCGCCTCGGCGGTAAACTCACGGCCCCCGGAACAGAGCGCAGCCGCGCGGTACGTCAGCAGTCGCGCGGCATCCAGATCCGTCGCCATCTGCGCGATCTTAAACGAGACACCCTCGAATGCGCCGATCGGTTTCCCAAATGCATAGCGGTCTTTTGCAAAGGCAACGGATGCTTCCAGACACGCGGCGAGAATGCCGCAGGCTTGCGCAGCGATTCCGATGCGGCCACTCTGCAGCGCTGTCATCGCGCTTCCAAAACCTTCGCCTTCTCCGCCCAAGAGCGCGGAACGCGAAACGTGCACATCATCGAAGGCGACATCACAGGTGTTGCTGGTGTGGACGCCAAGCTTTTCAGTTGTCTTCTCGATCGTGACGCCGCGCAAGTCGTTGTCGACCAAGAAGGCGCTGATGCCCTTATGTCCGGCGCCGGTTCGGAACATCGCCATGATGACGCCGGAGTAGCCGCCGTTCGTGCACCACTGCTTGCGCCCGTTTAAGATGTAGCCGTCATTGCTCGGCTCCGCCTTCGCGCGAAGCCGGCCGGCATCCGAACCGACGTCGGGCTCGGTGAGTGCGAACGCGGCCAACATGTTTTCGCTTGCGAGTTTCGGAAGATACCGCGCCTTCTGCTCAGCCGTTCCAAGCTGCATGATCGCCGAGCAGATCATCGAGTGCACGGAAACCGTGACCGCGGTCCCAGCGTCGACCTTGGCCAGCTCTTCGATTGCGAGCGCGTAGGCGACGTAGTCCGCGCCGACGCCGCCGTATTCTTCGGGGATGATGATTCCCAAAACGCCGGCGGCATTGAGTTTTTCGTACAGCTCGCGCGGAAAGACGTGCTCGCGATCCCATCGCGCGATGTGCGGCGCAATCTCACGAGCAGCGATTTCCGTAGCCAGCTGGCGGATTTGACGCTGCTCTTCGGTCAGCTCGAACATCGCTTTAACGCTCGGGTGCTGCGCCGGTTTCGGAATGCTAATAGATGTAGAAGCCGCGCCCGGTTTTCTTTCCGAGCCAACCTGCGGCCACATAGTTCTTGAGCAGCGGACAGGGACGATACTTTGGATCGCCCAGTCCTTCGTGCAGCACGCCCAAGATTGCCAAACACGTGTCCAGACCGATGAAATCCGCCAGCTGTAAGGGTCCCATCGGGTGATTCATCCCCAACTTCATCACTGTATCGATCGCTTCGGGCGATGCAACGCCTTCGTAGAGCGCATACATCGCTTCGTTGAGCATCGGCATCAGCACTCGATTTGAAACGAACCCTGGGAAGTCGCGCACCTCAACCGGCGTCTTGTCGAGCTTTTCGGCCAAGTTTTTCGTGAAGTCAAACGTCTTTTGCGAGGTTGCGAGGCCGCGAATGATCTCCACGAGCTTCATCACCGGAACGGGATTCATGAAGTGCATGCCGATGACGTTTTCCGGCCGCGATGTCTGTGCCCCAAGCATCGTGATCGAAATCGACGACGTGTTGCTGGCCAGGACGGCCTCAGGCGGCGTCGCCTCATCGAGTCGGCGGAAGAGCTCGCGTTTGATATCGGCGTCTTCGGTCGCCGCTTCGATTGCGATCGCGACATCCCAATCAGCGATGTGCGCCGTCGGCGTGATGCGCGAGAGAATGTGGCCGCGCTGCTCGGGAGTTAACCGCCCGCGTTCAACGCCGCGATCGAGGTTGCGCCCGATGCCCTCGAGCCCGCGCTGCACGAATCGGTCTTCGCGGTCGTGCAGAATGACGTCCGCGCCCGAGGCTGCCGCGACTTGAGCGATGCCCGAACCCATCTGCCCGGCACCGATGACGGCGATGCGGATTAGCTATTCCGTGGCACGCTAATCAGTACCGCATCGCCTTGGCCGCCGCCGCTGCAGATCGTTGCGATTCCAAGGCCGCCGCCTTTGCGGCGCAGTTGATGCACGACCGTACCGATGATTCGGGCGCCCGACGCGCCGATCGGATGCCCCATCGCGACCGCGCCGCCGTTTTGGTTGACAATTTCCGGATCGATGCCGAGCTTGCGCGCAGAGGTCAGCACGACGGCTGAAAACGCTTCGTTAATCTCCCAAACGTCGATGTCACTTTTATTCAGGCCATTTTGGTCGAGCAGCTTCTGTGCTGCCATGGCCGGCGTCAGCGCGATGTACGGGGAATCCCACGCGACGGTCGCATGGTCAACGATCGTTGCAAGCGGCTCCAAACCGTGAACGCGCGCGTATTCTTCAGTTGAAAGAATCACCGCCGCGGCGCCGTCATTGACGCCCGGCGCGTTGCCGGCCGTGACGGTGCCCTCCTTATCGATGGGCTTGAGCCTCGCCATCGCTTCCAAGCTCGCATCAGCACGGATGCTCTCGTCGCGCTCGAACAGCGCATGCGGAACATCGCCGGTCACAAAAGGCATCCATCGATCCGGGTTCGGCGCGAAATGCGCCGGCGGCTCATGATGCCACATCGTGCCGGTGCTCCCGTTGCCGCCCGCTAATGCCGGAATACGTGCGCGCGCTTGCACCGGCAACTTCTCGACGACAAACTTTCCTTTGAGCTTGCTCGCCACTTTGAGCGGCAGGACTTCATCTTTCATCGCACCGCTTTCGTACGCGGCTAAACCGCGACGGTGGCTTTCGTATGCGAAACGATCTTGATCTTCGCGGCTGATTTCAAATTCGTGCGCGACTTTTGCACCTTGCGCCGCCATCGTCATTTCAAAATAGTAGTCCCATAGCCCATCGTAGATCATCTCGTCGATCAGCCGTCCATCGCCGAAGCGATATCCGCTGCGCGCTTCTTGGAGGAGGTAGGGCGCATTGGACATCGACTCCATGCCGCCGGCGGCGACGAGCGCGTTGCTTCCATCGTTGATCAGTCGCGCAGCATTGACCACTGCAAGCAATCCTGATGCGCAAACTTTGTTGACCGTTTCACTCGTGGTGGTCTTTGCAAGTCCCGCTTTGAACGAGGCTTGTCGCGCGGGCGCCTGACCAACACCGGCTTGGAGCACTTGTCCCATGATCACGTGCTCGATGTCGGCTCCCTCAACGCCCGCCCGTTCAATCGCGCCGGCTAACGCTGCCGCTCCCAGACTTGTCGCTGGAATCGATGAAAGCGCGCCGCCGAGACGACCGAACGGCGTTCGAGCGGTGCCGAGGATCACTGCGGTCGATTGCATGCCGTTCCCCTTCGTTGCACTGTGAAGCTTTGCATTTTGCCCATTTTGCAGCGTTCTCTAGCGCGCGGTGGTGACTGCCGATGCGTCCGTGCGGTTCAATTGCGTGCAAACCACACGCTCGTCCGGTTCGCATGATTCGCATTCGAATTGAATCGTCACGTGCGTGATGCCGAAACTACTGCGCAACATCGTCTCCAACGCACGCAAGATCGCCGTTGCCTCGCTGATGCGCCGGTCGTCTAACTGAAGGTGCGCGGCGAGCGCATACGACTTTGTTCCGAGGGACCAAACGTGCAAATCGTGCACGGCGACGACGCCGGGCAACGCGCGCATGCGTTCGAGAACGTGATCGATGTTCACGCTCTGCGGAACGCCGCCCAAGAGCACGTGCGACGCCTCACGTAAGATTCGCAGCACGCCGAACACGATGATGACGGCGACGAAGAGCGAGAGCACCGGATCGAGCCACGCCGTTCCATAGAACGAAATCAAGATGCCGCCGGCAATGACCGAGACCGCGCCGAGCGCATCACCAGCGACATGGTAGAGCGCGGCCGCTACGTTCAAATTTTGCCGGCCGTCGCGCAAGAGAATCAGGCCGACGCCGCCGCTCAGCAGCAATCCGAAAAGCGCAACTTCGCTCATCAATGCTCCCTGCGGCAAAAGTGGCGCGCTTAAGCGCCGTATCGCTTCGATTACGATGACGATCGTCGCGCCGAAGAGCAACGCACCGTTGGTGAGCGCGGCCAGCATTTCCAAGCGTCCGAAGCCGAAGGTCTGATGCTGCGTCGCAGGTCGCCTTGCGGCGATCATCGCCGCCAGCGCGATGCCGAGCGCAAAGAGATCCATGCAGACGTGCGCCGCATCAGAAAGCAGCGCCAAACTGTGCGCGCGAAAGCCGCCCCAAAACTCGACGATCGCGACGAGCGCAGTCAGCCCAATGGCAAGCGTTAAGCGCTGGGCTTGCGTCATGTTAGGCCTTGATTGCCTTCAGTGCGAGCACCGCGAGCATCGACCCGAAGGTCAAGAACGTCTTGCTCTCCGCCGTCACGAGCACGTCGGGATCGTACTCTCCGCGGCCGTCTTCCGCGGGCTCGGAAAGCGGGATCAACGGTGGAACACGCTCGCAATAGGCGGTAAACTCATCACCGAACTCGCGCTGCAAGAAGCGTTCCTCGTGTGGAACGATCGTTGAGTACACGCCGGCGATCGTGCCGAGCGCCGTCACGCTCAACGCTGCTTTGGCGAGGAAAGAATTTTTGCCGGTGAAGGCGACCGTGAAGCCCGCGGCGGTGATGAAGTTGCCGAGGTAAAGCGGGTTGCGTACGTAGGCGTATGGGCCGGCGGTGACGAGCTTAGGTGCTTCAACGCGATCGCTACGCGTCGTGACGCCGGAATATCCGACCGCCCAACAGCGCAGCGCCTCCCCCAAGAATGCCAGCGGCAAGCCGGCCGCAATGCTGAACGCGCTCGGCTTCCCGAAAAGCGAAAGCACGAGCGCCGGCATGCTGAGAAGCGCGCCGCGATTCTTGAAGACCAGCGCCTGCAGACTCTCCTCTGGATCGTTCATCTGCGCGTTCCAGCAAACGTCTTCGTTTCAGCGAGCGCTGCGTCGTAGATGTCGCGCAGCGATTGCTCGAGCGTCATCTGCGGTTCCCATCCGAGCGCGCGCAATTTGCTGTTGTCGCCGTAGAAGCATGAAATTTCGCTGGCGCGCATTCGCTGCGAATCCTCACGCACTTCAACGGCGACGCCGGCGCGAAGGATCAACGTGCGCAGTAACTCCTTGAGCTTGCGCGGTACGCCGCTGCAAACATTGTACGCCTCACCCGATTGGCCGCGCTCTGCAAGGATCGCGTACGCACGCACAACGTCACGCACGTCGAGAAAATCACGTTCCGCTTCCAGGTTGCCGACGTCGATGCGCGGCGGCTGAACGCCGCATGCGATGCGCGCGAGCTGCTGCGCAAAGGACGCGATGGCAAAGCGCGTATCTTGGCCGGCACCGATGTGGTTGAAAGCACGCGCGATGACGCACTCTTGTCCGTACGTCTGATGGGCCGCGTTGCAGATGTGCTCGCCGGCCGCTTTGCTTGCGGCATAGGGCTCGACCGGCTTTAGCGGCATATCTTCGTAAAGCGCTCGCCGGTCTTTTGCGCCGGCGCCATAGACTTGCGCCGAGCTTGTAAAGAGCAAGCGTGTCGTTGGAGCGATTGCAGCAAGCAATCGCGCAGTGCCGAGAATGTTGGTTTCATATGTCTTGATCGGGCGGTGCGCTGCCTCAGGCAAAAAGGTCTGCGCTGCTAGATGAAACACGGCATCAGGACGCGCCGTTTCAATCGCTCGCCGGATGCTCTCGAAATCATTGAGGTCGAGGGTGAGCTCGCAACCGTCCGACTCGCGGCCGCTGCTGATCACATCGTGATTTTGCTCGCAGAGATACCGGACGAGATACTTTCCGGCGAACCCGCCGGCGCCGGTAACGAGCGCGCGCACGACGTTACGCCGGAACGAATCGGCTCAAGCGGTCGACGTCGGCCTTGACCATTGAGGCGACGAGCTCCTCAAACGACATTTTCGGGCTCCCATCCCAACTTCTCGCGCGCTCTTGTAGGATCACCGATCAGCATGTCGACTTCCGCAGGGCGAATGAAGCGCGGATCGATCGCGACGTAATCTTCGTAATTGAGGCCGGCGCTCTCAAATGCGATGCGAGCGAAGTCGCGAACCGAATGCGTTCTTCCAGTTGCGATCACGTAATCTTCCGGCTGATCCTGCTGCAGCATCAGCCACATTGCGCGCACATAATCGCCGGCGAAACCCCAATCGCGATGCGCATCGAGATTTCCTAAGCGCAATTCTTTCGACATCCCGAGCTTAATGCGCGCCACGCCATCGGAGATCTTGCGCGTTACGAATTCCTTCCCACGGCGAGGGCTTTCGTGGTTGAACAGTATTCCGCTGACGGCAAAGATATCGAACGACTCCCGATAGTTGATCGTAATCCAATGTCCGTAGATTTTCGCAACGCCGTACGGGCTGCGCGGATAAAACGGCGTGCGTTCGTTCTGCGGAACTTCATGCACTTTGCCGAACATTTCGGAGCTCGATGCTTGGTAGAACTTGATATCGGGATTGACGCTGCGAATCGCTTCCAACATTCGAGTGACGCCGAGAGCGGTGAATTGCCCGGTAAGCACCGGCTGCGCCCATGAAGTCGGCACGAACGATTGCGCAGCGAGGTTGTAGATTTCATCGGGTTTGACTTGCGCAACGATGTTGCGCAACGAACTTTGGTCCAGCAGATCACCCGAGACGATTTCGATCTGATCCGCGAGATGCTCGATCCGCTCATGGACGTCGGTGCTCGAGCGGCGAGTCATTCCAACGACCCGGTAAGCCGTTTTCAAGCAGCAGCTCGGCGAGATAGGAGCCGTCCTGTCCGGTAACACCGGTGATCAAAGCCGTCTTCACGCAGCTATCCTTTCCCCTTGAATGCTTGCGCTGCATCTATAGGAGCGACGGCGGTCCCGGGTCGGGCCGCAGGCTCGGCCCGCCCTCAATCGGCTCAGCCGGCGAAAAAAATCCCGTTCGTAAATCGCATATTATAAGGAAGAAGCGCGTCAGGGTAAGACGGGACGGGGGCGAGCCGCGAGGCGGGTCGCGATAAAGGCCGCCACCTCGCTCGGCAGCGTCCCGCGGCCAAAGCCGGCATCGTAGCCAAGCTCGCTCGCCATCAGATTCGTAACCCGCGGGCCGCCGCAGATCAGCAGCATCGAATCCCGCATCCCCTCGGCCTCAAGGCGCTCGACAAGCGCCGTAAAGTTGGCGACGTCGCTCCCTTTCTGCGTCACGGCTTGCGAAGCGAGAATCGCATCGAGCCGCTTTTCTTTAGCGAAGCGCACAAGCTCTTCGACGGTGATTTGGCTGCCGAGGTTATATGTCTGGAAGCCGTGGTAGCGCTCCAGCCCATAGTCGCCCTTGTAACCCTTCATGTTGAGGATCGCATCGATCCCGACGGTATGCGCATCCGTTCCGATACATGCGCCGGCGACGCGAACCTTGCGCCCGAGGCTACGCGCGATCAGGGCGTCTATTTCTTCCATCGCGAGCGGATGCGTTTTTGCTGAAGGGGCACTGATGCTTGCGATATCCACCGCCTGTGTCGTTCGGCCGTAAACGACGAAGAACGAATAATCGCCGGCGATCGGGCGTCCGTCGGCGATCGCAACGTCTGAAAAGCCCATCTTTGCAACGAGCCGCCGCGCCGCTTCATCGGCGGCCTCGCTCCACGGAATCGGCAGCGTGAAAGAAAGCTGCACCGCGCCGTCGTCCAGCGTGTCACCGTATGGTTTGATGGCTTTGCTCACGACGGCGCTCCGGCCGGAATCTGGGCGCCGCTGGATGAGGCCGACAGCAACTCTTCAAACGGATTCCAGTAATCCGCGGCCTTTGCGAAGACGCCTTCGAAGCCGCGGCCGCCATCCGGCGCGCGGGAAACATCCGCAAAGAAACTCTGCTCGATCGCATCGAACAGACCGCGCTGCGCAACGCGTGAGAGCAGCGCTTGTGCTCCCTCCAAAACATCGTTGGCGCGTCTCTCGATGATTCCGCCGGGCTTGCACTCCAGATCGTCCCCCAGGTGACGCGCGGTGTTCATAATGTAGCGCGCATTCTCCAGAGAAAGCGCGCGGTCGCCGAGAAACGGCGTGTGAATCGCTTCGGTCAGCATGCCGCACAGGTGGATCGCCTGATGCGTCATCACGGACGTCAGGTTGAACATCGAGTCGATCAAATGCCCTTTGAAGATGTTGCCCGTCATGTGCTTGGTCGGCGGCATATACTTCAATGCTGCGTTCGGAAAAATTTGGCGCTCGAGCTGTGCCTGCGCGATCTCGTACAGGAGTCCGTCTTCTAAATCGGGATCGATCTCAAATGCATCGCCTAGCCCGATTTGCGCATCGGGTAAGCCGGCGCGATGGGCGAACTCCTCGTTGATGAACTGCGATGCAAGGACCGCGGGCGCTTGTTCGACCGCATCGGCTGTCGTCAGATAATTATCTTCCCCTGTGTTGATGATGATGCCGGAGTAAGCATTGAGCATGCGGCTGAAGTGCTGGTCGACGAACGTGCGCTTCGGGTTGATATTGCGGAAGAGAATGCCGTACATCGAGTCGTTTAGGAGCATGTCGAGCCGCTCGAGGGCGGCGATGACGGCGATCTCCGGCATGCAGAGACCGCTCGCGTAGTTGGTCAGCATCACGTAGCGGCCGAGGCGCTCCGAAACTTCGTCGAGCGCCTCGCGCATCACGCGAAAATTTTCTTGCGTCGCATAGGTGCCGCCGAAGCCTTCCGTCGTTATGCCAGCAGGAACGTAATCGAGCAGCGATTGGCCCGTCGAACGAATGACGGCGATGATCTGTGCACCGGACTCGGCGGCGGCAACAGCCGCGGTCTTGTCTTCGTAGATGTTTCCGCTGGCAACGATCACGTAGAGCAACGGCGGCGGACTCTGAGGCAAGCGCGAGAGCCGATTCACACGTTCACCACGACTCTTTGCAATGCGCGCGAGCGCCTGGGTCGCGAATTTCTTGCCGATCGCGCGTACCGCTTCGACCGGCGCGTCCTCAAATGCAGTGACTGCTGTGCGCCCGGATACGAGTTCTTGCGCCAATGCGGCGGGCTCCAACCCCGTCTCGGCCAAACCGGCGCAGAAATACGTCGCAATCCCACGCGCCCGTTGTTCGGAGGCTAGCGCATCGACGATCAGATTGACCAGTGGAACTTCGTCGAGCACGCCATCGATCCCGAAGAGACGCAAGATCGACCGTTCGACCGAAACGGTCGAATGCGCGGCAATGAATTGCGAAACCGGCGCGACGATGCGCGCCGCCAGCTCGCGGCAGTCGTCGACCGCTTTTTCGTCAATGCGAAGTTTCACGCTAGACCACTTTAGGGCGCACAGGAGAAACTCCTGATGCGCGTTCGGCAACATAGCGCGCAACCGCCGAGCGCCAATGCGGCGGCTCTTGGAAGCCCGAGCTTCGCAATCGTTCGTTCGTCAGCGAAGAGTTTGCCGGCCGCCGGACGTCGGCGCCCCATTGCGCGGTCGAAACCGGCTTGACTTCAGCGTCCAAACCGGCTTGCGAGAGCGCTTCAATTGCGAACTCATACCAGGTGCACGAGCCGCTATTGACGACGTGGTACAAACCAAAATCGCCGCGCCCGACAACTTCGCGAACCGTTGCCGCAACGTCGCGGGTGTACGACGGGGAGAACGTCATGTCGTTGACGACGCTCGAGGGTTTTCCCGCGGCGCCCGCCTGCAGAATGCGGTCGATAAACGTATAGCCCTTCGATTTGCTGCCGGCCCGGCCGAAAAGTCCGCTCGTGCGAAAGAGAAAGTAACGCGAGCTCGCTGCTTTGACGAGCAACTCGCCGGCAAGCTTCGAAAGACCGTAGGCCTGAATCGGTCGCGGCTTATCGTTCTCACCATACGGCTCGTCTTTCGTACCATCGAAGACGTAGTCGGTGCTAAACGTCGCAAACGCGCATTGCCGTTCCTCACACGCTCGCGCTAACGCGCCGACCGCAACGCCGTTGACTTCCAGCGCGCGCAGCGGCTCGTATTCGCAGACTTGCACGTTGTGAAATGCAGCAGTATTGATCAGCAGATCCGGATTGTAGCGCTCAAGTGCTGCGGTAACGGAGGCGTCGTCTTCGATCGAAATGTCGGCGTGAGTGAGCCCGACCGGATTCCACGGCGCGAGCGCATCCATGAGATCCGTGCCGAGCTGTCCGCTGGCCCCGACGACCACGATGCGAGAAAACCGCGCGCTCTCCGAAGCCATAGCCGCCTATTTAGGGGCGTCATGCAACTTTCCAGCCCCGCCGCGGTAGCAACGCGAGAAAGACCGAATCCGGGGAGGATGGCGATCGAAGGGCAGAGCGACGAGGCTCTGGTGCGGCTTGTCCGCAGCGGCGATCGAGAAAAATTCGCCCTGCTCGTCGACAGATACAAACGTGGAATTACGAGCTTCATCAATGCCGCGGTCCGCGGGTCCGCGGAAAGCGCCGACTTGGCGCAGGAAACGTTCCTGCGCGCCTACGCGCATCTCGGTACGTTCAACCCGGCACTTGGAAAATTCTCGACTTGGCTCTACCATATCGCGCGAAACGTCGTTCGCACGCATCTCTCGCGCGCACAACGCCGCCCCCAGACGCAAGAGCTTCCGGAAGAGCAGACGCTCGAAAACGTCCTGCCTGATCGCTCGTTGGAATCTGACCCGGCAGCCGGGCTCCTCCGCTCCGAAGCGGAGCGCGAATTGCGCGCCGCGTTGGCGGAACTTCCGGAGCGCACTCGCACCGTGTTAGCGCTTCGATACTACAGCAACATGGAATATCAAACGATCGCGACGACCCTCGGACTTTCGCTCGGCAACGTCAAGACGCTGATCCACCGCGGTAAGATCGCGCTCGCTCAGAAAGTACGCGCGCAACAAGCACGCCATGCCACTGCGAGCAAGGAACGCAAACCGAGTGCGCTGCTCACATTGTAGGCCGCTGCTCGGCGCCTACGTCGATCAGGCGCTCTCGCACCGCGCGCGCTATCACCTCGCGCATCATCTGCGCGGCTGTCACGAATGTCGCTCGTGGCTCGAAGAGGTTCGTGCAGTGGACGGGCTGCTCGAGACGATGCAGCCGCCGGAACCTGCGATCAATTTTACGCACGCGGTCATGTCCGAAGTGCGAACGATGCCGATCCCTTATGCGCATCGCCCGAACCAGTGGCTGCTGCTGTGTGCGTATATCGCCATCGCGTGGATCATTATCGGCGCATGGCTGAAGCTCAGCGGACTGAGCATTGCGGCCGCGATCGCAATGGTGGGGAGCGCTGCTGCTAATTTGTCCTCCTCCTTGCGAACGCTCGCTGAAGCAGCGCATCACGCATTCGGCAACACGACGCCGGCCGTTGCGGCGGCACTCGGCGGCGTGCTGGTGCTTGATCTGCTCCTCGGCGCGGCGTTCGTTGCCTACTACACCGTTCTGCGGCCGCGGCTTGCGGCTGAGCTCGCCTATGGGCGAAAGGGTTTTTAAAATGAAACGCGCTGCTTTGGTTGCTTTGGCGTTCTTTGCGGCTTGCGCGGTCTTTTCGATCACCCCGGCAGCCGCCACAACCGTCTCAGTCGACCACGGCGGAACATACTGGGGGGAGAACGTCACAGTCGACCACGACCAGGTCATCGAAGGCGACCTCACGGTCGTCGGCGGCGATGCGGTCATCGAAGGCACGGTCGACGGCGACGTAAACTGTTACGGTGGCCACGTCGAGATGCTGCCCGGTTCAACGATTACGGGCGAATATCACGAATTTGGCGGACCGTACGTTTCAGCGCTTGCGCCTTGGGCAACTGCTGCGGGCGCATCGTCTATTATGCACGAGAACGTTCGCATGCTGCAGTCACTGGCGTACGGCGCGATCATCTTGCTGGTGTTTCTGATCTTTCCGGTGCGTGTGCGCATCGCGCTCGACCGGCTCGAACGCCATCCTGGCCTCTCCGCCGGCGTCGGGACGGCAGCGTTGCTCGCCGTCATTCCGGTCGGCGTGCTGCTCTTGGTGAGCATCATCGGAATCCCGCTGATTCCATTGGAAATCGCAGCAGTGTTCGCCGGCCTCTTCATCGGCCAAGCGGCACTCGGCATGCTCGTGGGACGGCGTCTCTTCGAGCTCGTACGTCCGCACACTACACCTTCACCGCTCGGCGCGCTTGTGCTCGGCCTCGTCGTGATCGCCGCCGCGCAGGTTGTGCCCTTCGTCGGTTGGTTCATCACGATGCTCGTCGTGCTCGTCGGTTTGGGCGCGGGAATACTCGCATTCATACGCGAGAGCGGCTTCGGTGCGACGCGCGCGCCGATAAGCGGACCCCCGATGAACCCCGCCTAAGTACCGCCGGATGGCGACGATTCCGCGCGCCGTCCGGTTCGCTATGCGCACCTCACGGCTTCACGCATCGACGATCCGTGAGATGCTCAAAGTCACGCAGCAGCCCGACGTCATCTCCTTCGGCGGAGGCCTCCCGGCGCCGGAACTCTTTCCAATCGAAGCGATCGGCAACATCACGCGCGAGGTCATGGCGGCCGTTGGTCCGGCGGCCCTCCAATACAGCGTCACCGAAGGCATTCCGGAGATGCGCAACTGGGTTTCCGCGCGGATTTCAAGACGTTTTGAAATCGACATCGAGCCCGAAGAAGTGCTGATCACCAACGGCTCTCAACAGGGCCTCGACATCCTCGGCAAGATCTTCATCGATCCCGGCGACCACGTCGTTTTGGAAAATCCGTCGTACCTCGGCGCGATTCAAGCGTTCGATTCCTATCAAGCGCGCTATTTGACCGTCGATACGGACGAGGACGGCATGCTTCCCGAATCACTGGAGCGCGTGCTCGCGCATGCCGACGCCTTGCCGAAGTTCGTCTATCTGGTTCCAAACTTTCAAAATCCGACTGGACGCACGCTCGCCGCATCGCGCCGCGAGCATATCGTTCGGATCTGCGAGCACTACGGCGTTCCGCTATCGAGGATGACCCGTACGGTGAGCTGCAGTTCGAGGGAGAGCCGGCCCCTTCGCTCATCGCCTACGACTCGACCGCGCCGATCATCTACAGTGGAACCGGTTCAAAGATTGTCGCGCCGGGGATGCGCGTCGCGTGGCTCGTGATGCGGGACCAGGAAGTGATGGAGCGGCTCGTTCTCTCGAAACAAGCGGTCGATTTGCACACCGGCACCTTCGCGCAATACGTTTTTGCAGCGTTCGTCAACAGCGGCGCCGCACTCGACGATCATATCGCGACGATTCGGCGCGTCTATAGCGATCGGCGAACGCACATGCATGACTGCTTGCGAGAATACATGCCGCCGACGTCCGTTTCAACCGCCCTAACGGCGGCATGTTCCTCTGGGCAACGGTCGAGCGCAACGGCTTCGATACGGAGGAACTACTGAAGGTCGCAGCGCGCGAGAAGGTCATGTTCGTTCCGGGCGTCAGCTTCTTTCCGCATCGCGACGTTCACAACGGCATGCGCTTGAACTTCTCGAACGCCGGGGAAGATGATATCCGCCACGGCATCGAACGGCTCGCGCACGCGATAAGAGAGATGAAATGATTTATGCGAAGTTCGACGCTAGTCTAAAAGGGGGCCCGCCCGCGCCCTTCAAGCTCAGGACTTGGGCGGGGGCGCGAAGATGTGTTTTTGCCGCATCGTGGCAAAAGCGCAATCGGAGCGCCAAGCGTTGAGCGAAGTTCAACGCTATCCAGATGGGGGTTTAGGACGACATGGCTGACCAGCATTTGGTGACCGGAATCTCGCCGGAGTCGGAACCGAAGAAGATCGAGGATGCGCTCTGCCCGCGGCCGCCCGTGGATTGCAGCAAGGTGCACGTGATCACGGGAGATGCTCCGACGCAAGAGCACACGAGCTCAATTCTGCAATTCATTCATTCCAGCGAATACGCGCAGACGTCCGACGTCTCGCATGATGTGATTCGCGGCGATACGGCGATCATGACGGAAGCCGGCGGCGTCAACGTGCCCGGCATCAGCTCCGATACCCGCTACGTCGGATTCTTCGCCCAGCCGCAAATCATCGACCATCTCGCGGATTGGCCGATTCCTCAAGATCAAATTCAAAACTACAACGAAGCGATTGAAGCTGGCCGAGCGGTCGTCACCTACAAAGCGGATCCATCGGAAGCGCCGCAGGTCGAGCAAGCGTTCAAAAATGCGGGCCTGAAGAACGTGAAAACGTTCGAAGGCAGCGCGCAATAAATTAAGATTTAACCTCTTTTTTTTTCAACGAACTGACGAGCGCTCGT